>NZ_JAGMTU010000004.1 GCF_023703415.1 Microbacterium sp. USTB-Y
GGGGGCGGCGCGCGGGCCGTGGGGGTGGGCCCCCCGGCCCCCGGCCCCCGGGGGGGGGGGGCTGCGGCCACGGGCGCGAGGGTCAGCTCGATGACCGGGATGAGCACGTCGGGGCGCCGCACGGGCAGGTGCACGGTGAGCGTGCCCTCCTGCTCCCCCGCCGGAGTCATGAGCGACGCCTGCTGGTGCGGATCCGTCACCGAGGTCTTCAGCCAGGATCCGTCGTTCAGCAGACGCGCGTACGTGACGCGGTCCGCGAGCCCCTCGAGGTGCACGTAGCCGAGCGGCCAGGAGAACAGGTGCAGGTAGAGGCGGTCGCCCCGCCGCGTGTAGACGCCCTCGCGCGGCGCGGCGAAGGGCGCATGGCCCGCGCCGACGATCGCGTCGCGGTGCAGGCGCATCCACTCGCCCAGCTCGGCGAGCACGGCCTCGTCGCGCGGCGCGATGCTCCCCCGGCCGTCCGGGCCGACGTTGAGCAGCATGTTGCCGTCCATCGCCACGGAGTCCGCGAGCATCTGGGCCAGCAGCACGGCGGACTTCTGATCGTGGTTGTCGCGGTGATAGCCCCAGGATCCGTTGATCGTCTGGCACGCCTCCCACACCTGGGGGACGCCCTCCACGACGATCGGGGCGGTCGGCTGGTACTGCTCCGGCGTCACGAAGTCGGCGGGGATCCCGAGCCGGTCGTTCACGAGCATCTGCGGCTGCAGCTCGCGGCAGAGCGCCAGGAGCGTCTCCGCGTCCCAATCCGCCGGCCCCTTCCCCGCCCAGCCGTCCTTCTCCTCGGGGTAGGTGAAGTCGAAGAACAGGTAGTCGATGTCGCCGTACCGGGTGAGCAGCTCGCGCACCTGCCCGTGCAGGTACGCGCGGTAGCGATCCATGTCCCGCGCGCGGTTGCGCTCGTGCTCGATCGCGTCGGCACGGCGAGGGTGGTTCCCATCCACCGTGAAGTCCGGGTGATGCCAGTCGATGAGCGAGTGGTACAGCCCCACCCGCAGTCCCTTGGCGCGCAGGGCGTCGACGTACTCGCGCACCAGATCACGCCCGCACGCCGTCATCGACGTGTAGTCGGTGAGCGCCGAGTCCCAGAGGCAGAACCCGTCGTGGTGCTTCGTGGTGAGCACGACGTAGCCCATCCCCGTCGCCTTCGCACGACGCGCGAGCGCGGTCGCGTCGAACAGGTCGGGGTCGAAGTGGTCGAAGTAGGCGCGATACTCCTCCGCCGTCAGGCGCTCGTAGTTCTGCACCCATTCGTGCCGGGCGGCCCCGCTGTAGAGGCCGAAATGCACGAACATCCCGAACCGGGCCTCATCGAACCACTGCTGTCGCATCTCTGCCTCTTCCTCGATCCTCGGGTGGGTGCGGTTCAGGCGGAGGGGTGCCCGACGACGCCCTTGCGCAGCAGCGCGTTGCCGTACTTGCGGGTCTCCCCCGTGCGCACCATGAGGTAGGCCCCCTGCGCGACGTCGTAGTACGCGAAGCGCTCCACGAAGCGCGTGGTCTCCTCGTCCGTGCCGGCGGCCGCCATGAGCTCCCGCTGCACGTCGAGCACCGTCGCGTCGGCCGACTCCATGAGGTCCATGCCCGGGGCGTCGTCGAGGGGCAGCACCGAGCGGATCGCGGCGACCACGGCCGGCGTCGTGGTGCCGGGCAGATCGACCACGCGCGCGCCGAGCGCCCACGCCGGGAAGTGCGCGTCGGCCACGACGACCGCGTCGGAGTGTCCCATCCGGTCGAGGTGCAGCAGCAGCTCACCGGTGAGCAGGGGGTCGATTCCTTCGAGCATGAGGACTCCTGTTCAGGAAGGGATGAGAGCTTCGGCCGCGAGCTCGCGCCAGAGGTCCGCGGGGATGTCGAGGGCGGCGAGCTGCGCGTTCTGGCGCAGCTGCTCCGGACGGCTCCCGCCCACCACGACCGACGTCACGACCGGGGACTGCAGCGGGTACTGTATCGCGGCCGCGGGCAGCGGGACCCCGTGCGCGCGGCAGATGTCCGCGATCCGGGTGAGACGCTGCCAGAGCTCCTCCGGCAGCGCGCCGTACTCGTAGCGACCGTCGCGGCGCGGCTCGCTCTGCGCGAGCAGGCCCGAGTTGAAGACCGAGGCGGCGACGATGTCGGTCCCGCGCTCGGCGCAGGCCGGGATCACGTCCGCCGCCGCAGGCTGCTCGAGCAGGGTGTAGCGCCCGGCGACCATGATCGTGTCGAGGTCGGCGGAGCGCACCGCGGCGGTCAGGGCCGCGGCCGTCATGGATCCGATGCCGATCCGGCCGACCTCCCCCTGGGCACGCAGCGCCTCGAGCGCGGGGAACGCCTCGGAGAGCGCCAGATCCAGGTCGTGCCGTTCCGGGTCGTGCAGGTAGAGGATGTCGATGCGCTCGATCCCGAGGCGCTCGCGCGACTCGTCGAGGCTCGCGCGGATCCCCGCGTCCGAGAAGTCCCAGACGCGCTGCAGGTCGTCCGGCACGAAGAAGTCGTTGTCGGTGTCGAGACCGCCCGCGACGTGGCCGGGATTCGGACGGAGCAGGCGGCCCGCCTTGGTGGAGAGCACGTACTCGTCACGCGGCTTGGTCTGCAGGAAGGCGCCGAGACGTCGCTCCGAGAGCCCGAGCCCGTAGTGCGGGGCCGTGTCGTAGAGGCGGATCCCGCTCTCCCAGGCCGCGTCCAGCACGGCCCAGGCCTCGTCGTCGGTCAGCGCGCGGAACAGGTTGCCGACGTTCGCGGCGCCGTATCCCAGAGCCGGGACGCCGGGCCGCGTCGTGGCGTCGACGGACTCAGACATGCGCGCCCGCCTCCCGGTGCTCGCCGGTCCAGGTGAACTCCGCGCGGCTCGCCGCCTTCATCTCCATGCCGTTGCCGGGCTCCGTCGGAGCCGTGTAGGAACCGCCGCGGATGTCGGTCGGCACCGCGAAGTGCTCGTGCAGGTGGTCCACGTACTCGATCATGCGCCCTTCGCGGCTTCCGGAGACGGCGACGAAGTCGAACATGGAGAGGTGCTGCACGGCCTCGCACAGGCCGACGCCGCCGGCGTGCGGGCACACCGGCACGCCGAACTTCGCGGCGAGCAGCAGGTTCGCGATGTTCTCGTTCACGCCGGCCACGCGCACCGCGTCGATCTGCATGACCTGGATGGCCTCGGCCTGCAGCAGCTGCTTGAAGATCATCCGGTTCTGCGCGTGCTCGCCGGTCGCGACGCGGATCGGCGCCACGCCACGGGCGATCTCGGCGTGCCCGAGCACGTCGTCGGGGCTCGTCGGCTCCTCGATCCACGCGGGACGGAACTCGGCGAGCGCGTTCACCCAGGCGATCGCCTCGGAGACCTCCCAGCGCTGGTTGGCGTCGATCGCGATCGGGAAGTCGGGGCCGCACACCTCGCGGGCCTTGCGGAACCGCCGGATGTCGTCGTCGAGGTCGGCGCCGACCTTGAGCTTGATCTGCGTGAACCCGTCGGCCATCGCCTCCCGGGCGAGGCGCTCGAGCTTCTCGTCCGAGTAGCCCAGCCAGCCGGGACTCGTCGTGTAGCCCGGGTACCCAGTCGCGAGCAACTGCTGCTCCCGCTCGGCGCGGCCGGGCTCGGCGGCGCGCAGGATCGCCAGGGCGTCCTCGCGGGTGAGCGCGTTGGTGAGGTAGCGGAAGTCGACGAGATCGACGAGCTGCTCCGGCGTCATCCGGGAGAGGAGCTGCCAGAGCGGAAGCCCTGCGCGCTTGGCCTTGATGTCCCACAGCGCGTTGATCACGGCGCCGATCGCCATGTGCATGACGCCCTTCTCCGGGCCGAGCCAGCGCAGCTGCGAGTCGCCGATGATCTCCCGGAACGTGCCGCCCATGTCGTCGAGCAGCGGCTCCAGCTCGCGGCCCACGAGATGCCCGGCGAGCGCGTCGATGCCCGCGACCTGCACGTCGTTGCCGCGGCCGATCGTGAACACGAACGCGTGCCCGTCGATGCCGTCGGCCGCGTCGGTTCGCACGATCACGTAGGCCGCGGAGTAGTCGGGGTCGGGGTTCATCGCGTCGGAGCCGTCGAGGCTGAGCGAGGTGGGGAATCGGATGTCGCTGGTCTCCAGCGCGACGATGCGGCTCACGGTTCTCCTGTTCTGGGCCGAAGTCGGGGCGGTGGCGCGGAAGGCCGTCATGGGCCCCGACAGTTGGAGTGTAAACATCGGATGTCTATACTGTCAACGCGGGATGCATCCGCTCACGTCGTTCCGGCGGCGGATCCACCCATCCCTCTGAGAAGGCAGGAGAATCATGAAGTTCGCGCGTCTGGGCGACCCCGGATCCGAGATCCCGGTCGTCATCGCCGAGGGCCGTACCTACGATCTTCGGCCCGTGACCTCCGATGTGAACGGCGACTTCCTCGCCGCCGACCCGGTGGGCCGCACGCGTGCCGCCCTGGATGCCGGAGCCCTCCCCGAACTGGCCGACGCCGTCGCGCAGCGCATCGGAGCGCCGATCGCGCGCCCCAGCGCCGTGATCTGCGTCGGGCAGAACTACGCCGCCCACGCCCGCGAGTCGGGCGCGGAGCCGCCCACCGTGCCGATCCTGTTCCTGAAGACGCCGAACACCGTCGTGGGTCCCGACGACGCGGTGACGATCCCGCGCGGCAGCGAGAAGACGGACTGGGAGGTGGAGCTCGGCGTCGTGATCGGATCCCGCGCCGCCTACCTCGACTCCCCCGCCGACTCCGCGGCGCACATCGCCGGATACGTGGTGTGCAACGACGTCTCGGAGCGGGCCTTCCAGATGGAGGTCTCCGGCGGGCAGTGGTCCAAGGGCAAGGCGGCCTTCGGGTTCAACCCGACCGGGCCGTGGCTCGTGACCCCCGACGAGGTCGACGTGCAGAACCTGCGGCTGCGCAGCTTCGTGAACGGCGAGCCGCGGCAGGACTCGAACACGAACGACATGATCTTCCCCGTCGCGGAGATCGTGCACCACATCTCGCAGTACATGACCCTCGAGCCCGGGGACCTCATCCTCACGGGCACCCCGCAGGGCGTCGCGTTCGGCGGGAAGTTCCCGTACCTCCGCGCCGGGGACGTCGTCGAGATCGACATCGAGGGGCTGGGGAGCCAGCGTCAGGAATTCATCGCATGGGAGGCACAGGCATGACCGGTCAGGTGGAAGGGCTCGTCGCGATCGTCACGGGCGGCGCATCGGGGATCGGCGCGGCGATCGCCGCGCAGCTGCACGAGCAGGGCGCCGAGGTCGCGGTGCTCGACCGCGACGTGACCGGCGCGGATCCGCGCTTCGCCGCCTTCACGGCCGACGTGTCGGACCGGGCGAGCGTGGACGCGGCCGTCGCCGCCATCGGCGAGCGCTTCGGCCGCATCGACATCGTGGTGAACAACGCCGGGATCGGCGCACAGGGCGACGTCGCCGCGAACGGCGACGACGAGTGGGCGCGCGTGCTCTCGATCAACGTGACGGGCATCGCCCGCGTCTCCGCCGCGGCACTGCCCTGGCTGCGGAAGTCCCCGGCCGCCGCGATCTGCAACACCGCCTCGATCGCCTCGACCACGGGGCTGCCGCAGCGCGCGCTCTACTCCGCCTCGAAGGGCGCCGTGTCCGCGCTCACCCGGGCGATGGCGGCGGATCATCTCCGCGAGGGGATCCGCGTCAACGCGGTCAACCCTGGCACCGCCGACACCCCGTGGGTGGGACGGCTGCTCGACTCCGCCTCCGACCCCGCCGCGGAGCGCGCCGCGCTCAACGCCCGCCAGCCGCACGGTCGCCTGGTGTCGCCGGACGAGGTCGCCGGCGCCGTGCTGTACCTCGTCAGCCCGACCTCCGGATCCACCACCGGCACCTCCATCGAGGTCGACGGCGGCATGGCCCAGCTGCGCCTGCGCGCCGAGTAGCCGGGCTCCGGGGCCGCTTCGGCCGGCTCCCCCACCGGCTTCCGCTGCTCCCGTCGCAGAAGAGCTGCTCCCGTCGCAGAAGATGTCGCTGACCGGCGTTCAGAACGACATCTTCTGCGACGGGAGCGGTTCGAGCCGCCGCGAGCGGTGGGAACGGACTCAGGCCTGGGCAGCCTGGCGCAGCCAGCGCTCGACGCCCGCGATGTGCGCGGTGGCGAGCGAGGTCGCGAGGGCGGGGTCGTGCTGCGCGATCGCATCGGCGATGGCGCGATGCTCGGACAGCGTGCGCTCGACCGCCCCCTGCTCGGTGAGCCCGCGCCAGACCCGGGCACGGATGGTCTGGCTCGACAGGCTGTCGATGAGGCTCGCGAGATAGCCGTTGCCGGTCATCTGCACGATCTCGCGGTGGAAGCGGATGTCGTGAGCCACGAGGTCGTCGATCGAGACGGCGGCGTCGACCCCGTCGATCTCCGCCTGCAGCGTCGCGATCGCCTCATCATCGCCGTGGGTCGCAGCGAGGCCGGTCGCCTGGGACTCCAGCATGCGACGCACCGCGAACAGCTCGAGCAGGGAGTCGTCGTCGTGCATGTCGACGACGAAGCTGATCGCCTCGAGGAGGAGGTGCGGCTCGAGACTCGTCACATAGGTGCCGTCCCCGCGGCGCACGTCGAGGACGCGGATCACCTCGAGCGCCTTGACCGCCTCGCGCATCGAGTTGCGGCTCAGGCCGAGGCGCTCGGCGAGTTCCTTCTCCGGCGGCAGCCGATCGCCGGGGCCGAGCTCGCCCGACACGATCATCGCCTTGATCTTCTCGATCGCCTCGTCGGTGACTGCCATGGCGTCATCCTAGGCGCTGGAGCGAACATCGGATGTCTGCGCCACACGGGCCGCGATCTGCGAAAGAATGTCACCATGCGTCTCCTCGACTCCCACCTGCACCTGTGGGATCCCTCCCGCCTCGACTACACCTGGCTCGACGGACCGCTGGCTCAGCGGTACGCCGCCGAGGAGCTCGCCAAGGCGTCCCTCACCGGCGCCGAGCGGGCTGCGGCGATCTTCGTGCAGGCGGAGTGCGTCGAGGCGGAGTTCCTCGACGAGGTGCGCTGGGTCTCCGAGACCGCCGCGCGCACCGGCGTGATCGGCATCGTGGCGGGGGCACGGCTCGACCGGGGCGAGCAGACGACCGCGCATCTCGACGCGCTCGTCGGCCTCACCGGGGTCGTCGGCGTGCGGCACAACCTCCAGGACGAGCCCGACGGCACCGCCCGCCACGACGCCTTCCGTGCGGGTGCCGCCGCCGTGGCCGCGCGCGGGCTCCGCTTCGACGCCTGCGTGCGCGCCCACCAACTCCCCGACGTCTCCGATCTCGCCGGGGCGGTGCCTGCGCTGCCGATCGTGCTGGACCATCTCGGGAAGCCGTCCGTCGGCACCGCCGCGGATCCGCTCCGCCCCGACGCCGGCTGGCTGCGCGACCTGCGCGCACTGGCGGCGCATCCGCGGGTCGCCGTGAAGCTCTCCGGGCTGCCCGCGGAAGCCGGAGGCCTCTGGAGCCCGGCCCAGGTGATCCCCTTCCTCGATGCGGCCGCCGACGCGTTCGGATCCGACCGCCTGCTCTGGGGCAGCGACTGGCCCGTCTCGGCGATCACCGGCGAGGCGTGCGAGTACCGGGCGGAGAGCCGCGGGCTCTGGGCCGAGACGGTGGTGGAGTGGGCGGCGGCCCGAGGCCTCGACGCCGACGCCGTCCTCTGGGGCAACGCGGCGAGGTTCTACGGCGTGGGCTGATCGCCCTGTCGCCCGTTCAGGCAGACCTCGCACGGTTCTCAGGAATGTCATCAGGTTGGTGAGTGAGGCTTGCCTTACCTACGATGTGATTCGCGACCTCCGCATCACCCCCGCCACGAAGGACTCTCCGTGAACCGTTCCCTCCGCCTGCTCTCCGCTGCGGCAGCAGCCTCCGCCGTCGCCCTGGCCTTGACCGCCTGCAGCGGCGGCGGCTCCACGCCCGCCGCGAGCACCGGCGGCGATAACCTCGCCGGGCAGACCATCACGATCTACAACGCGCAGCACGAAGAGCTCACGAAGTCGTGGACCGATGCGTTCACGACGGCGACCGGCATCAAGGTCCAGGTGCGCAACGGCGACGACACCGAGATGTCCCAGCAGCTCATCCAGGAGGGCGATCGCTCCCCCGCCGACGTGTTCCTCACCGAGAACTCGCCGTCGATGTCGGCCGTCGAGAAGGCGGGCCTGTTCGCGTCGCCGGGCGACGAGGCGCTGAAGAACGTCCCGACGGAGTACCGCCCGTCCTCCGGCAAGTGGGTCGGCATCGCGGCCCGCTCGACCGTGTTCGCCTACAACACGTCGAAGCTCACCGAGGCGCAGCTGCCGAAGTCGCTGATGGATCTCGCCGACCCGTCCTGGAAGGGCCGCTGGGCCGCATCGCCCTCCGGCGCCGACTTCCAGGCCATCGTCTCGGCGCTCGTGCAGCTCAAGGGCGCCGACGCCGCCGAGGAGTGGCTGAAGGCCATGAAGACCAACTCGGTCGCCTACAAGGGCAACTCCACCGCGATGAAGGCGGTCAACGCCGGTGAGATCGACGGCGCGGTGATCTACCACTACTACTGGTTCGGCGATCAGGCGGCGACCGGAGAGAACTCGAAGAACGTGCAGCTGCACTACTTCAAGAACCAGGATCCGGGTGCGTTCGTCTCGGTGTCCGGGGGCGGCGTGCTGAAGTCGAGCAAGCACCAGGCCGCAGCGCAGAAGTTCCTCGCGTTCGTGACGGGCACCGAGGGCCAGAAGATCCTGCAGACCGGAACCTCGTTCGAGTACCCGGTCGGATCCGGGGTCGCCGCGAACCCGAAGCTCGTTCCCCTCGAGGACCTGCAGGCGCCGACCATCGACCCGGCTACGCTGAACTCCAAGCAGGTCACCGATCTGATGACCCAGGCGGGCCTGCTCTAGGGCGCAGACATCACCACCACGACCACTTCCCGACGGGCGGTCGGAGCGCAACGGCTCCGGCCGCCCCGCGGCGTCTCCCGGGGAGCCGGATCCTGGGTCGTGATCACCGCCGGCGTCGTGGTCGCGGCGCTCTCGCTGCTTCCGCTGCTCTTCGTCGTCACGACCGCGGCCCAGATCGGCTGGGCCGAGTCGGCGGCGCTGATCTTCCGCCCACGGGTCGGCGAGCTGCTGACGAACACCGTGCTGCTCGTCGCGATCACCGTGCCACTGTGTGCCGTGATCGGGGTCGGCGGCGCGTGGCTCGTCGAACGGACGTCGCTCGCGGGCGCCGGGGCGTGGGGCGCGGTGCTCGCGATGCCGCTCGCGATCCCCGCGTTCGTGAACTCCTACGCCTGGGTCTCCGCGGTCCCCTCGCTCGCCGGACTCGGATCCGGCGTGCTGCTGGCGACGCTGTCCTACTTCCCGCTCGTGTACCTCCCGGTGCGCGCCGCGCTCGCGCGCCTGGATCCCTCCCTCGAGCAGGCCGCGGCGAGCCTCGGCCGCGGTCCGGTGCGCGTGTTCTTCGGGACCGTGCTGCCGCAGCTGCGCCTCGCGCTGCTCGGCGGCGCGCTGCTCGTGGGGCTGCACCTGCTCAGCGAGTACGGCGCGTTCGCCCTGATCCGCTTCGACACGTTCACGACCGCGATCATGGATCAGTACCGCTCCACGTTCAACGGGTCGGCGGGGAGCATGCTGTCCGGCGTGCTCATGCTGCTCTGCTTCGCGCTGCTGCTGCTGGAGAGCCGCGCCCGCGGACGCGCCCGCTACGCACGGATCGGATCGGGTACGGCAGCGCCGCCCCGACGGATCCGGCTGCGCGGGTGGCAGCTCCCGGCCCAGGTCGCCCTGCTCGCCCTCGGCGTCGCCGCGCTCGGTGTGCCCGCGGTCGTCATCGGCGGCTGGCTGGCCTACGGCGGCACCGCGGTCTGGACGGCGCCCGATCTGGTGCCGACCCTGCTGCAGACGCTCGCTCTCGCGCTCGGCGGCGGTGTGGTCACCGTCGTCGCTGCGTTCCCGCTGTCCTGGCTCGCCGTGCGCCGTCCCGGCGCGCTCAGCCGGCTGCTGGAGCGCACGAACTACATCACCAGCTCCATGCCGGGCATCGTGCTCGCGCTCGCACTCGTCACGGTCTCGCTCTTCTTCGTGCCGGCGCTGTACCAGACGACGGCACTGCTGCTCCTCGCCTATGCCCTCCTCTTCCTTCCCCGCGCACTGGTGCCGCTCCAGGCGGGCATCGCACAGGCGCCGCAGAGCCTCGAGGAAGCGGCGCAGGCGCTCGGCCGTCGGCCGCTGCGGGCCTTCTTCGGGGTCACGCTGCGCCTGGTGGCGCCCGCGACGGCCGCCGCCCTGGCGATGGTGTTCCTCGCGGTGGCCGGGGAGCTGACCGCGACCCTGCTGCTCTCGCCGATCGGCGTGCAGACGCTCGCCACACGGTTCTGGAGCCTGTCCAGCGAGATCGACTTCGCGGGTGCCGCGCCGTACGCGACGCTCCTGATCCTGCTCTCCGCCCCCATGACCTATCTGCTCTTCCGGCAGTCCGCGGTGCTCTCCACCGCCGACGCCTCCCCCGGCAGTTCGACGACGCCCGCCCCCTCGACCGCGGAGAACGCATGACCGCACGCAACCTCGGATCGCTCGGCGCCGTGCCCTCGCCCGGGACCGGCCCCCTGCCCACCGCGCACCTGCAGGTGGCCGGCGTCACTGCGTCGTACGGCGGGCATCGCGTGCTGCACGGCGTCGACCTCGCTGTGCAGAAGGGCGGGATCACCGCGATCGTCGGCGCCTCGGGGTCGGGCAAGACCACCCTGCTGCGCATCATCGCCGGTTTCGAGCGCCCGGAGCAGGGCGAGGTCGTGCTGGGATCCCGCTCCGTCGCGGGTCCCGATACCTGGGTTCCCGTCCATCGCCGCGACATCGGCTACGTGACGCAGGACGGCGGCCTGTTCCCGCATCTCTCGGTCGCGCGCAACATCTCCTTCGGCCTCGACGACCTCGGCCGCGCCGCCCGGGATCGGCGGGTGGCTGAGCTGCTGGCTCTCGTCGCCCTGCCGCAGGACGTGGCGGATCGCCGCCCGGACCAGCTCTCGGGCGGACAGCAGCAGCGCGTCGCGATCGCCCGGGCGCTCGCCCGCGAGCCCGAGCTGATGCTGCTGGACGAGCCGTTCTCCGCCCTCGACACCGGACTGCGCGCCGCGACGCGGGAGGCGGTGGCCCGGATCCTGACCGATGCCGGCACGACGACCATCCTCGTCACGCACGACCAGTCCGAGGCGCTGAGCTTCTCCGACCAGGTGGCCGTGATGCGCGACGGCCGCCTCGTGCAGACGGGGCACCCGTTCGTCGTGTACACGCGTCCGGCGGACCGCGGGGTGGCGGAGTTCCTCGGCGAGGCGATCGTGCTGGACGCCTGGCTGGACGGATCCCTCGCGTCCTGCGCGCTGGGCTACGTGCCGGTGCGGAATCCACCGGTCCAGGGGCATGTGCAGCTCATGCTGCGCCCGGAGCAGGTGCAGCTCGTCGCCGACTCTCCGATCCGGGCGACCGTCGAGTCGGGCGTCTACTTCGGGTCGGAGACGTCGGCGCGGATCCGGCTGGAGCCCCGCGCCGGCGCGGATCCCCGCCTCGATGCGGAGCCGCCGGTGATCGTCATCCGGCACGCCAACCCGGCCCTCACCCGCCCCGGCCAGCGCATCGCCCTGCGCGTGGTCGGCGAGGGCGTGGTCTTCCCGGCGTAGCGCGCCCCGGAGTCGTCGAGCGAGGACGCGCGCAGCGCGACCGGGCTCGGCGTCCTCGGAACAGATGACAGAACGGGCGCCCCCGAAGGGACGCCCGTTCTCTCGTCAGCCGTGGGTCAGCGCGCGGCGCTGCCCTCGACGTAGTCCTCGTCCTGCGACTTCCAGGCGAAGAGCGCACGCAGCTCCTTGCCGGTGGCCTCGATCGGGTGCCCCTGCTCCTTCTCGCGAAGGGCGAGGAACTCGGTCGCGCCGTTGTCCTGGTCCTCGATGAAGCGGGTCGCGAAGGCGCCGGACTGGATGTCCGCGAGGACCTCCTTCATGCGCTCCTTCACACCGGCGTCGATGATGCGCGGACCGGAGACGTAGTCGCCGAACTCGGCGGTGTCGGAGATCGACCAGCGCTGCTTGGCGATGCCGCCCTCCCACATCAGGTCGACGATGAGCTTGAGCTCGTGCAGCACCTCGAAGTAGGCGATCTGCGGCTGGTAGCCCGCCTCGGTGAGGGTCTCGAAGCCCGCCTGCACGAGGTGGCTCATGCCACCGCAGAGCACGGCCTGCTCGCCGAACAGGTCGGTCTCGGTCTCCTCGGTGAAGGTGGTCTTGATGACGCCGGCGCGGGTGCCGCCGATCGCCTTCGCGTACGAGAGGGCGGTCGCCCAGGCGTTGCCCGACGCGTCGCGCTCCACGGCGATGATGTCCGGGATGCCGCGGCCGGCGACGAACTCGCGGCGCACGGTGTGACCCGGGGCCTTCGGGGCGATGAGGATCACATCGACGCCCTCGGGAGCGTCGATGTAGCCGAAGCGGATGTTGAACCCGTGCGCGAACGCGAGGGTCTTGCCCGCGGTGAGGTTCGGCGCGATCGACTCGCTGTAGATGCCGCGCTGGTGCTGGTCCGGCGCGAGGATCATGATGAGGTCGGCCCACTGGGTCGCCTCGGCGACGGTCTTGACGGGGAAGCCGGCCTCCTCGGCCTTGGCGATCGAGCGCGAGCCCTCCTTGAGGGCGATCGCGACCTCGACGCCGCTGTCGCGCAGGTTCATCGCGTGCGCGTGGCCCTGGGAGCCGTAGCCGACGATCGCGACCTTCTTGTTCTGGATGATCGACAGGTCCGCGTCTGCGTCGTAGAAGATCTCGGTGCTCACTGTGTGTTTCTCCTTGTTGGGGTTCTGGGAAGTTCTGCTGCCGGCCCCGTCGACGGGCTCAGGGGCCGGCGGGGGTCAGCTGCGCAGCACGCGCTCCGTGATGCTCTTGCCGCCGCGGCCGATCGCGAGCAGGCCCGACTGGGCGAGCTCCTTGATGCCGAACGGCTCGAGTGCGCGCAGCAGCGCGTCGACCTTGCCCTTGTCGCCCGTGACCTCGACCACGAGCGCCTCGGGCGCGTAGTCGACGACGGACGCGCGGAAGAGGTTCACGACCTCGAGCACGTTCGAACGGCTGTTGTTGTCCGTGCGCACCTTGATGAGCATGTGCTCACGCTGCACGGAGGCGCTCTGCTCCAGCTCGACGATCTTGATGACGTTGATCAGCTTGTTCAGCTGCTTGGTCACCTGCTCGAGCGGGAACTCCTCGACGTCGACGACGACCGTGATCCGGGAGATGCCCGGCACCTCCGTCACGCCCACGGCGAGCGACTCGATGTTGAAGCCGCGGCGCGCGAACAGTCCGGCGACGCGGGTCAGGATACCCGGGGTGTCCTCCACCAGGAGGCTCAGCACATGCGTGGACATGGATCAGTCCTCCTCGTCGAAAGCGGGCGCGTGGTCGCGCGCGTACTGGATGTAGCTGTTGCTGACGCCCTGCGGCACCATCGGCCACACCATGGCATCCGCGCTGACGACGAAGTCGATCACGACGGGGCGATCGTTCGTCTCGAGGGCGAGCTTGATGGCGGCGTCGATCTCCTCCTCCTTCTCCACCCGGATCGCGAGGCAGCCGTAGGCCTCGGCGAGCTTGACGAAGTCGGGGATCCGGATCGTCCCGTGCCCGGTGTTCAGGTCGGTGTTCGAGTGCCGGCCCTCGTAGAACAGGGTCTGCCACTGGCGGACCATGCCCAGGGAGGAGTTGTTGATGATCGCGACCTTGATCGGGATGTCGTTGATGACGCAGGTCGCGAGCTCCTGGTTGGTCATCTGGAAGCAGCCGTCGCCGTCGATCGCCCAGACCACGCGGTCGGGCTCGGCGACCTTGGCGCCCATGGCCGCCGGCACGGCGTAGCCCATGGTGCCGGCACCGCCGGAGTTCAGCCAGGAGTTGGGGCGCTCGTACTTGATGAACTGCGCCGCCCACATCTGATGCTGGCCGACGCCTGCGGCGTAGACCGCCTCGGGGCCGGTGAGCTCGCCGATCCGCTGGATCACGTGCTGCGGGGACATCAGGCCGTCCTCGGGCGGCGTGTAGCCGAGCGGGAACTCGGCACGCAGCCCGTCGAGGTAGGCCCACCACTCCTCGATGTCGCCCTTGGCGCCACCGGTGAGCCCGCGGAACGCGGCCTCGAGATCCGTGATGACCTCGCGCACGCCGCCCACGATGGGCACGTCGGCGGTGCGGATCTTGGAGATCTCGGCCGGGTCGATGTCGACGTGGACGACCTTCGCGTTCGGGGCGAACAGCTCGGCCTTGCCCGTCACGCGGTCGTCGAACCGGGTGCCGAGGGCCACGAGCAGATCGGCCTCCTGCAGCGCGAGCACCGCCGGCACCGTGCCGTGCATGCCGGGCATGCCGACGTGCTGCGGGTGCGAGTCGGGGAACGCGCCACGCGCCATCAGCGTGGTCACGACGGGAGCGCCGGTGAGCTCGGCGAGGGTCAGCAGCTCCTCCGAGGCGTTGCCGCGGATGATGCCGCCGCCGACGTAGAGCACCGGCTTCTTGGCCTCTGCGAGCAGGGTCGCCGCGGCCTGGATCTGCTTGCCGTGCGCCTTCGTCACGGGACGGTAGCCGGGCAGGTCGTACTTCGGCGGCCACACGAAGGGCGCCGTCGCCTGCTGCGCGTCCTTGGTGATGTCCACCAGGACGGGCCCGGGACGACCGGTCGCGGCGATCTCGAACGCCGCGGCGATGGCGCCCGGGATGTCCTCCGGACGCTTGACGAGGATCGAGTGCTTGGTGATCGGCATGGTGATGCCGACGATGTCCGCCTCCTGGAACGCATCCGTGCCCATCAGCCGGGAGAACACCTGTCCGGTGATCGCGACGATCGGGATGGAGTCCATGTAGGCGTCCGCGATCGCGGTGACGAGGTTGGTCGCCCCGGGACCGGAGGTCGCGATGGTGACGCCGACCTTCCCGGAGGCGGTGGCGTAGCCCTCGGCGGCGTGACCGCCGCCCTGCTCGTGACGCACGAGGATGTGACGCAGCTCGGTCGACGCCATCAGCGGGTCGTAGACCTCCATGATCGCGCCGCCGGGGATGCCGAACACATCCGTGACCCCGAGGAGCTCGAGGGAGCGGACGACGGCCTGCGCGCCGGTGAGGACAGGGGCCGCCGCCGGGCGGGCAGGCGGACGAGGGACGGCTGGAGCGGTATCAGCGGTCATGAAGGTTCCTTGCGGTGATGAACGATCGGCGGAAGCGGCGGGACGATGCCCCGTCGCGGACGACTCTCCGACCCGGTCCGCGGGGAGCGGGCCGCAGGGGTCGGGAATGCTGGGCTGGAACGCCTCGGGTGCAGCGCGGGGAAGTCGGCTCGACGTCGCGACGAACATCGTCGCGGTAGGAGCCCGGCTCAGGCGTCCCGGCGAGTGGGCCGAGAGCACGAGCCGCGATATCGACCCGAATCAGATCACCATCGCGCCCGACGGACTGCGAGACCGCCGGAGCTCTGCGTCCGATCCGTGATCCGGTTGTGCCGATCACGCATCGAACGTGCGTCAAGCCTAACGCATGATCCTCGCGGGCCAGGACGCGGATGCGCACGACGAACGGACGACCGTGTTCGTCCTGCGCGCGCATGGAAGAAGTCTATTGCGCGCTCGCCCTGGCGTCGGCCAGGGCGTCGAGGAGACCCGCGAACGCGGCGGGATCGGCGACGCGCAGTCCCGCGGCCGTCTCGCCCGCGCCGATCCGCACGCCCAGGTCCTCACTGCCGAGCGTGCGCATCCCGTCCTCGTCGGTGACGTCGTCGCCGGCGAAGAGCACGCCGGTCGCCTGCACGTGCGTCCGAAGGCGCGCGAGCGCCGCGTCCTTGCCCTCGGCCCGCCAGGAGAACTCGCGCAGATGGTGCCCCGTGCGACGGCGCCACGAGGGGATGCGCTCGGAGGCCCACTTCTCCACGCGCAGGAACGCGATCTCCTCCTGCCCGGGCGCCGCCGTGCGCGTGTGCACGCCGAAGCCGAAGGTCTTCGGCTCGTGGACCACGCCGTCGAGATCGGCGATCAGCGCGCGCAGCTCGGCGACGACCTCCGCCTGATCGGCGGGCTCGGAGGAGAGGTCCGTCTCCTCCCCCGTGTCCGGGAACCAGAACTGCGCGCCGTGGGATCCGGCGAGCAGGATCGGCGAGCCGTCCTCGTGCTCGGTGATCTCGCGGAGGTCGTGCAGGCTGCGCCCGGACGCGTAGGCGACGAAGGTCTGCGGCAGTGCGGCGAGACGCCCCACGGCGGCGACGGCCGCCGGCAGCGCCCGGGCCGACATCGGGTCCGCGACGTGCGGCGAGACGGTGCCGTCGAAGTCGAGCGCGACCAGCAGGCGCGGCGTGCGGGCGATCGCCGCGAGGGCGGGATCGAGGTCTCCGGGGGTCCAGTCGCGGGTCATCGCGTGCTCCGTACGTCCTCGAGGGCGGTGAGGAACTCCTGCGACCAGGCGTTCACGTCGTTCTCCAGCACCCGTTTGCGCAGCGCCCGCATGCGGCGCGCCTGCTCGCGCGGAGGCATCTCGACGGCCTGCATGATCGCGTCCTTGAGCCCCTCGATGTCGTGCGGGTTGACCAGCACCGCCTGGCGCAGCTCGTCGGCGGCACCGGTGAACTCGCTGAGCACGAGCACCCCGCGGTGGTCGCCGCGGGTGGCGACGTACTCCTTGGCGACGAGGTTCATGCCGTCGCGGAGGGCGGTGACGAGCATCGCGTCGGCGGCGAGGTAGAGCGCGACCATCTCCTCGCGCGGGAAGCCCTGGTGCAGGTAGCGGATCGCCGTGTGGTCGATCGTGTCGTGGTCGCCGTTGATCCGCGCGACGGCGAGCTCGATCTCGTCCCGCAGCTGCACATAGGCGTCGACCCGCTCCCGACTGGGGCTGGCGACCTGCACGAGAGTGACGTCCTCGACGGAGATGCGCCCCTGATCCAGCAGCTCGCCGAACGCCTTGATCCGGTGCCGGATCCCCTTGGTGTAGTCGAGGCGGTCCACCCCGAGCAGGATCTTCTTCGGGTTGCCGAGTCCCTCGCGGATCTCGGCGGCCCGAGCACGCACGTCCGGGCGCGCCGCGAGTTCGAGGTACGGCGTCGTGTCGATGGAGATCGGGAACGCCTGGGCGACGGACGTGCGCGCGCCGCCGTAGGGCACGGACACCGTGGATCCCTTGACGTCCAGCCTCAGCCTGCGGCGCACGGCCGTCAGGAAGTTCGTGGCGTCCTGCGCCCGCTGGAAGCCCACGACATCGGCGCCCAGCAGCCCCTGGAGCACCTGATCGCGCCAGGGCAGCTGCGCGTACAGGCCGTGCGCGGGGAACGGGATGTGGTGGAAGTACCCGATGGTGAGATCGGGACGGCGCTCGCGCAGCATCGCGGGCACCAGCTGGAGCTGATAGTCGTGCACCCAGACCGTTCCGCCCTCGGACACGGCCTGGGCCGCCCGCTCGGCGAAGCGCCGGTTCACCCGGACGTAGGCGTCCCACCACTCCCGGTGGAACTGCGGCGGCGCGATGACGTCGTGATACAGCGGCCAGATCGTGTCGTTCGAGAAGCCCTCGTAGAACTCCTCGACCTCCTGGGCCGACAGCGACACGGGGAGCAGGCGGATCCCGTCCTCCGTGAACGGGTCGAGCTCCAGATCCGGTTGCCCGGCCCACCCCACCCACGCCCCGTCGACGGCCTGCATGACGGGCTCGAGCGCGGCCACGAGGCCGCCGGGCGAACGCCGCCAGACCTCGGAGCCGTCGGGACCGTGCACCCGGTCGACGGGAAGACGGTTGGCGACGATCACGAACGGCGCGGTCGGTGTGGACGAAGGCATGGAACGCTCCTCACGGCAGCGGGGGCTGCATCTCCAGGCTAGCCAACCGACGCCGACCGGCGGTGCGCGTCAGTCCGCGGCGCGGCGCGAGCGCGCCCGCAGCGCGTTCGCCACGCCGGCGACCAGCACCAGCGCAGCGGCGGCGACCGGCAGCACGAGGGCCGTCTGCGCACCGCCGGCATCGGCGACCTGGCCGGCGGTGACGGCGCCGATCGCCTGACCGACCACCATCGCCGAGCCGAGCATCGTCATCACGGTGGCGGATCGATCGGCGGGGCCGAACGCCGCGCCCAGGCTGAACTGGGTCACCAGGGTCGGGCCGATCCCGCAGCCCATCACCGTCAGGGCGATCAGCATCGCCCCCACGTCGTGCACCCAGGGCAGCATCAGGCTGCCGCCGAACAGCACGCCGGCGAAGACGAGCCAGCGCGCGGCGAGCGTGAACCGTGCCGGCAGGAACGCGACGCCGAGCGCGAGGATCGCGGACCCGACGCCCAGCGCGCCGTAGAGCAGGCCCGCCTCCTCGGCCCGGCCGTGCTCCGTCATGAACGCGGTGAGCGAGGTGAGCATGGCGCCGAAGAACACGCCGACCCCGAGCATGCCCACCACCACGATCATCAGCCGAGGGCGGAACAGCTCCGAGACACGCGAGGTCGCGTGCCCGTCGGCGCCGCGCTGCGCGGAGACGTGTGCGGCGGTCGGATGCAGGGCGAAAGCGCCCACGAACACGAGGATGAGGGCGGCGGCGATCACGAGGGGCATCCAGGGCGCGATGGCCGTGGCGAGCACGCCCACGAGGAAAGGGCCGAACACGAACACCGTCTCGTCGGCGGCCGACTCGTACGACATCGTCGACGACGTGGTGCGGGCGCGACGCTCGGCAGGAACCCGCTCGGCGATGATCGTGACCAGGCGCGACCGCGACATCGGCGAGACCTGCGGTGCGGTGGCGCCGATCGCGAACGCGCTGAGCAGCACGAGCGGCTCGGGCGCCGGTGAGTAGACGACGAACGTGAACCCGATCAGCGCCGCGGCGTTGGCGACGGAGATGAGGCCGAGCACGATCCGCTGCCCGCGACGGTCGGCCGCGGCGCCCAGCAGCGGACCGAAGCAGGCGGTGCCGATGCCCACGGCCGCGGAGGTGAGTCCGCCGAGCGCCACCGACTCGCGGGCGGCGACGACGACGGTGAGCACCCCGACGACCATCATCGCGAAGGGAAGCCGGGCGATGAAGGCGATGAGGAAATACGACAGCCCGACCCGGCGGAAGAGGCTCGGGTGGACCGGAGTGGACGAGGTGTGCGAAGTCATGGCGGGAGAGGTCTCTGGCGTCGCCGCGGGAGGAGACGCAGTCAGGTGCCGCCGCTTTCCGCCGGAAGAGCCGGCGGCCGGTAATGCACAACGGTGATGTCACCAGGGTAGCGTGGTCGTATGCGCAACTACCTCTTCGCGAGCGGTCTCTTCGGGGCGATCACGAGCGGCATCGCGCTGCTGCGCGGAACGCGGGACGCGCCGATCACCTGGCGCGCGGTCCTCGCCTGGCTGAGCTGGGGCATCACGATCGCGCTCGCGATCGGCGCCATCGTCGACTTCCGTCGTGACGAGCGCGGCGAGATGGTGTCCGCCGACTCGCCCGTCGCGCCGGTGCAGTTCAAGCGGGCCAAGAAGGCGCTCAAGGCCGAGGAGAAGGCCGAGCGCAAGGCTCAGAAGTAGGGGCCCGGGTTCGATCAGACCAGCTCGATCTCGTAGTGGATGAACCCGCTGCGGGAGGCGACCCGGTCGTAGAGGCCCCGCGCCGTCGTGTTGGTCTCGGCGGTGAGCCAGTAGACCTTGTCGCTGCCGGCCGCCCGCGCCGCCTCGGTCACATGCGCGATCAGAGCGCGTCCCACGCCGCCGCCGCGGACCGAGGGGTCGACGAACAGGTCCTCGAGATACGTGTAGTGGCTCGTCGACCAGGTCGAGGGGTGCGCGAGCCAGTGCACGATGCCCACCGCGCGGCCGTCGTCGTCGCGCGCGATCGCCCCGTGGATGTCGCCGGCGGGATCCACGATCCGGGCGAAGGTCGACGCGGTGACGTCCCCCGCGAGCGGGGTCTCGTAGAACGTCAGGTACGCCTGCCACAGGGGCAGCCAGTCGTCCCGGTCGGCCGCCGTGAGCGCACGGATCGTCGTCATGCGCCGATCCTACGGGAGCGGTTCCTCAGCGGGTGAGGATCAGCGCCTCGCCCTGACCGCCTCCGCCGCAGAGCGCCACCACGGCGGTGCCCGATCCGCGACGCACCAGTTCGTGGGCCATGTGCACGGCGAGCCGGTTGCCGCTCGCGCCGATCGGGTGGCCGATCGCGATGCCGCCGCCGTGGACGTTGACGATCTGCGGATCCAGGCCGAGCACCGCCTCCGAGCGGGCGACCACGGCCCCGAACGCCTCGTTGATCTCGACCAGGTCGACGTCCGCCGCCGTGATCCCCTGCTTGTCGAGGGCGCGCTGGATGGCGTGCGCCGGCTGCTCCTGCAGTGAGTTGTCGGGGCCCGCGGTCTGTCCGCTGGCGCCGACCGTGACGAGCACCGGCCAGCCGTGGGCCTCGGCCTCGGCGCGCGTGGTGACGACGACCGCCGAAGCGCCGTCGGAGATCTGCGAGGAGTTGCCCGCGGTGATCGACCCGCCTTCGGCGAACGCCGGACGGAGCCCGGCGAGCGTCTCGACGGTCGTCTCCGGCCTGATGCCCTCGTCCGCCGTCAGGACCAGGGGCTCGCCGCGGCGCTGGGGCACGGTGACCGGCACGATCTCCGCGTCGAACACCCCCGCCTCGCGTGCTGCGGCGGCGCGCTGGTGCGAGCGGGCCGCGACCTCGTCCTGCGCCTCGCGGGTGAGGCCGAAGCGCGGGTTGTGCCGCTCGGTCGACGCGCCCATGCTCTCGGCGTCGTAGGCATCGGTGAGACCGTCGTAGGCCATGTGGTCGAGGACTTCGACGGACCCGTAAGTCCAGCCGTCGCGCGAGCCCATCAGCAGGTGCGGTGCGCGGGTCATCGACTCCATGCCGGCCGCGACCACGGTGCGCGCGTCGCCGGTGCGGATCATGCGGGTGGCGTCGATGATCGCGGTGAGCCCCGACAGGCACACCTTGTTCACCGAGTGCGCCGGCACGTCCCATCCGATGCCGGCTCCGATCGCGGCCTGCCGGGCGGCGTTCTGCCCCGACCCCGCGGCCAGGACCTGGCCGACGATGACCGCGTCGACGTCCGCCGCGTCCACCCCGCCCTGCTCCAGCGCGCCCCGGATCGCCAGGGCTCCGAGCTGCGGCGCGGTGAACGACGCCAGCTGCCCCTTCAAGCGGCCCTGCGGCGTGCGCGCCGCAGCCACGATGACGATGTCCTCTGCACTCATGATCACTCCAGTCCCTCGGCGACGAGCAGCGGGGGCTGGGTCGCATCCTTCACATCCTGCACGCTCACCCCGGGCGCGAGCTCCACGAGGCGCAGCCCCTCGGGTGTGACGTCGATCACGGCCAGATCGGTGATGATCCGGTGCACGACCGCGCGGCCGGTGAGCGGCAGGGAGCACTCGTCGACGATCTTCGCCGACCCGTCCCTGGCGACGTGCTCCATCAGCACGATCACCCGTCCCGCACCGTGCACGAGATCCATCGCGCCGCCGGGACCCTTGACCATCTTCCCGGGGATCATCCAGTTGGCCAGATCCCCGGTGGCGCTCACCTGCATCGCGCCGAGGATCGCGGCGTCGATCTTGCCGCCGCGGATCATGCCGAAGCTGAGCCCTGAGTCGAAGAACGCCGCACCGGGCAGGGTGGTGACGGTCTCCTTGCCCGCATTGATGAGGTCGGGGTCGACCGCCTGCTCCTCGGGATAGGGGCCGACGCCGAGAATGCCGTTCTCGGACTGCAGCACCACCGTCACCCCGTCGGGCACGTGGTTGGGCACGAGCGTGGGCAGCCCGATGCCGAGGTTCACGTACGAGCCGTCGGACAGCTCTCGGGCGGCGCGCGCCGCCATCTCGTCCCGTGTCAGAGCCATGTCAGGCCTCCCTGTTCCCGGAGTCGGATCCGGTCCCCGCGCCCGTCGAAGGGCGCACGGTGCGCCGCTCGATGCGCTTCTCGATGTCGGATCCGACCTCGACCACCCGGTGCACGAAGACGCCGGGCAGGTGCACGCGATCCGGATCCAGCTCCCCCGGCTCGACGAGCCGTTCGACCTGCGCGATGCAGACGCGGCCGGCCATCGCTGCGAGCGGGTTGAAGTTGCGGGCGGCCTTGTTGAAGATCAGGTTGCCGTGCCGGTCGCCGAGCGCCGCGTGCACGAGTGCGTAGTCCGTGGTGATCGCCTCCTCGAGCACGAACTCGCGGGGCTGCCCGTGCATCTCGAAGGTGCGCACGTCCTTGGCGGGCGACGCGACCTCCACCGAGCCGTCGGCGGCATAGCGCCGCGGCAGGCCGCCCTCGGCCACCTGGGTGCCGACGCCGGTCTGCGTGAAGAACGCGGCGATGCCGGATCCGCCGGCGCGCAGCTTCTCGGCGAGCGTGCCCTGCGGGGTCAGTTCGAGCTCGAGCTCCCCGGAGAGGAACTGGCGCTCGAACTCCTTGTTCTCCCCGACGTACGACGAGGTCATCTTGCGGATGCGGTGCGCACCCAGCAGCAGCCCGAGGCCCCAGTCGTCCACTCCGCAGTTGTTGCTGACCACGCTGAGACCGGAGGTGCCCTGTGCGAGCAGGGCCCCGATGAGCGCGCTCGGATTGCCGGACAGCCCGAACCCGCCGACGGCGAGCGACGCACCGTCGGGGATGTCGGCGACCGCCTCCGCGGCCGACGCCCATTGCTTGTCGATCACTCGCCACTCCTTCGTGTGTTCCTCCTCACACTCTGCGCTTCGGCGCGGAGCCGCTCAACCCGGCGCTTGCGATGTGGGCGCTGCGTTCGGTAGCGTCCACATCGTGGAACAGACGCCCTCGTCCCGCCGCACCGTGCCGGGCGCGCAGGCGATCGCCCGCGCCGCCGGACTGCTCCGCCTCGTCACCGCATCGCCGGACGGTGCGTCGCTGCAGCGACTCGCGGAGACCTCGGGCCTCAGCCGCTCGACCGCACATCGGCTGCTCTCCGCCCTGCGCGCCGAGGGGCTCGTGGACCAGGATCCGCACACCGCCCTGTGGATGCCCGGTCCCGAGCTGTACCTCATGGGAACAGTGGCCGCGACGCGCTATGACATCACCGAGATCGCGCGCGACATCGTGCGCTCGCTCGCCGTGAAGACCGAGGAGAGCGCGTTCCTCTCGGTGCGCAGGGCGGACGAGACCGTCTGCCTGCTGCGCGAGGAGGGCGCCTTCCCCATCCGCTCCTTCGTGCTCAGCGAGGGTGTGCGGTTCCCCCTCGGCGTCGCCAGCGCCGGCCTCGCGATCCTCTCCTTCCTCCCCGACCACGATGTGGATGCCTATCTCGAACGCCACCCCGAGCTCGGCGAGCGCTGGGGCCGAACGCACGCCGCGACGCCGTTGCGCCGACGGCTTGCGGAGACCAAGGCGCGCGGGTACGCGGTCAATCCCGGCCTCATCGTCGAGGGCAGCTGGGGCATGGGCGCCGCGGTGTTCGACCGCGACGGGCGCCCGGAGTGGGCACTGAGCCTCACCGGCGTCGAGTTCCGCTTCGGTCCGGATCGCCTGCCGACGCTCGGCCGCACCCTTCTCGCGCACGCGCACCAGCTGTCCGCACGCATCGCCGGCCGCGCCTCCCGCTGAGCGACGCAGGTGCGTCGACGGCGTGACGCTTGCCATTTACATACCCTCGGATATATACTTCAGTTATGAATCACGGCGAGATCCTGCAGTCGATCGTCTTCTCGACGCACGCGCTCACCCGCATCGCGGCACAGGAGGCCGGAAACGACGCTCCTGCCGCCCAGTGGCGGGCCCTCAGCCTGCTCGACGGCAGGGATGGACAGCGCGTGGGAGAGCTGGCGAAGGCCAGCCGCACCACGCAGCCAGGGATGACCCGCATGATCGGACAGCTGGAGCACGAGGGCCTCGTGCTCCGCTCCCCCGACCCCGAGGACTCCCGCGCCACCGTGGTCACGATCACGGCGGCGGGACGCAGCGCCCTGCACGCCTGGCGCGACGAGCTGCAGCGGATCCTCGCCCCGCGATTCAGCGATCTCGACGACACGGACTGGCAGCACCTGGCCCGCGCCGCGGAGATCCTGCACACCCACTCGCTTCTGGAAAGGACAGCACGTTGAGCACCACCGCTTCCCCGGCATCGATCTGGAGGCAGCCCGCACAAGTGTGGGCCGTCGCCTTCGCCTGCGTCGTCGCGTTCATGGGGATCGGTCTGGTCGACCCGATCCTGCCCGCGATCGCCGAGTCGCTGAAGGCGACGCCGGTGCAGACCGAGCTGCTGTTCACGAGCTACCTGCTCGTCACGGGCGTGGCGATGCTGTTCACCAGCTGGATCTCCAGCCGGATCGGCGCCAAGGCCACGCTCCTGGTCGGCCTCGCCCTCATCGTCGTCTTCGCGCTCTTCTGCGCGCTCAGCGGAAGCGTCGACGCCATCATCGGCTTCCGGGCCGGCTGGGGCCTGGGCAACGCGCTGTTCATCTCGACCGCGCTCGCCACGATCGTGGGAGCCGCGAGCGGCGGATCCAGCGCGGCGATCATCCTGTACGAGGCGGCCCTGGGCCTCGGCATCGCGATCGGCCCGCTCCTCGGCGGCCTGCTCGGCGAGGTCGCCTGGCAGGGTCCGTTCTTCGGCGTGGTCGTGCTCATGGCGATCGGCTTCATCGCGGTGCTCACGCTGCTGCGCGGCCCGTTCGAGAAGCGCCAGCCCGTGCCGTTCTCCGCACCGTTCAAGGCGCTCGGGCGGCCCGCGCTGGGCGTGCTCGCGGTCGCCGCCCTGTTCTACAACATCGGCTTCTTCGTGCTGCTGGCGTTCTCGCCGTTCCCGCTCGGCTTCAGCGCGATCGGCATCGGCCTCACCTTCTTCGGCTGGGGCATCGCGCTGGCGGTCACGAGCGTCTGGGTCGCGCCGATCCTGCTGCGGCGCATGCCGATCACCCGGATCATCCTGTTCGTGCTGCCGCTGCTGGCCCTCGACCTCATCGTCGCGGGGATCCTGGTCGCGATCCCGATGGCTCTGGTGATCTGCATCATCGTCGGCGGACTGCTCCTCGGTATCATGAACACGGTGCTCACCGAGGCCGTCATGGAGGCGACGGACCTGCCCCGCTCGGTCGCCTCCTCGGCCTACTCGGCGGTGCGCTTCATCGGCGGCGCCGTCGCTCCTCCCCTCGCCGCGCTCCTCTCGCACCTCTGGGGCGACACCGTCCCGTACCTGTTCGCCGGCGTGTCGGTGCTCATCGCGGCGCTCGTGGTGCTGCTCGGCCGTCGTGCGCTCGCGCACATCGACCGCGGTTCGCACGATGTCGCCGAGGATGCGGAAGCGATCCTCATCGGCGACGCCGCCTGAGGATCTGCGCCACCCGAAGGCGCCGCGAACCGCCCGCCCCGCACGATGGTGCGCGGGGCGGGCTTCGTCGTCCGCGCCGGGGCATACGCTGGAGTCATGCTCATCGGTGTCATCCGCCCCGTCGAATCCAAGACCCACACCGTGCAGGCCGAGGAGCTCGACGAGATCCAGGATCTGCTGGCCGCCGAGACCCCTGCGGGATGGCAGCTCGCCTCGGCCCCGGTCGCGATGGCGAAGAAGGACACGATCCTCACGGCAGAGGGCACGATCGTCCGTCGCGACGGCCTGCAGGAGATCGAGGCCGACGACATGACGGCACTCGAGGCCAAGGTGCCCGAGGGGTATCAGCTGCTCTCGGTGCGCGTGGTCTGATCGGATCCCGCCGATGACGACCGCGCAGGACCCCGCGCCCGAGGGCGGGCTGCGGCCGGGCCAGTCCGCTCGGATCCGGGTGTGGGATCGCGCGACGGGAACGACCCGCACGGTCCACGCGTCCACGACGCGGCGGTACGAGGCGCCGAACTGGACCGCCGACGGGCGGCTCCTCGTGAACGGCGACGGGCGGCTCTGGCTGCTCCCCGCCGACGGCACGGGCGAGCCGGCGCCCCTCGCGGCGATCGGGCTCCCCGAGGCGAACAACGACCACGTGCTCTCGCCGGATGGCAGCACCGTGTTCGCCTCCGCCCAGGACTGGCACATCTGGTCCGTCCCGATCGAAGGCGGACCGGCGCACCGGGTCACGCCGGACGACGGCGGGATGCACTTCCTGCACGGCGTCAGCCCCGACGGTGCACGCCTCGGTTATGTGCGGCTCGACCCCGACGGCGGGAACTGGTGGGCGTCGGCGACGATCCACACGATCGGGGTCGACGGACGGGACGACGTCGCCGTCACCACGCATCCGGGGCCCGCGGACGGCTGCGCCTGGACGCCGGACGGCGAGTGGATCGTCTTCAACACCGAGCAGTTCTCCCCCGCTCCGGGGCACGCGCAGCTGGCGCGGGTGCGCCCCGACGGCACCGAGCTCGAACAGCTGACCTTCGACGAGCGCGTGAACTGGTTCCCGCACGTCGCGCCGTCGGGGGATGTCGCGGTCTACCTCAGCTACCCGCCCGGCACCACAGGGCATCCCGCAGACCTCAGGGTCGAGCTGCGCCTGGTCTCCGTCGACTCCTGGGCGGAGCCGACGACGATCGTCGAGCTCCTCGGCGGTCAGGGCACGATCAACGTGCCCTGCTGGGCGCCGGACGGATCCGCGTTCGCGTTCGTCGACTATCCCGACGGCGAGGCCGACGGGATCTGAACCCGTCCCGACCGCGCGACGTGCTCAGAGCGCGCGCACGCGGTTGTTCCGCGCGTTGTGCTCCAGCTCGACCAGCCCGAGCCGCTCGAGCAGCGGCGGCAGGTACATCCCGAAGCGTCCGCGGTACCCCTTGCGCAGCCCGTACCAGCCGCCGACCGGGTTGTCCTCCGCCCGGCCGAACGCCTCCACGGTTCCCTCCGCAGCCGGCTTCTGCTCGTCTGCCGCCCCCAGCGGGACCCAGTCCCCCTGGGCCTGGAGCCAAGAATGCAGATCCTCGATGGAGCGCGCCTGATACTTCAGCGTCGTCGACCCGACCTGGCAGACGAGTTCGTCGCCGTCGCGGTGCATCGTGTACTCGCTCGAACCCGGCGCCGTGCGCAGCCGCCACGGGCTCGCCGCGGTCCCCTCCCCATCCGTCATGGGCGCGAGTCTACTGAGCACCGCAGACACGCAGAAGGCCCGGTCGGAATCTCTTCCGACCGGGCCTTCCTCGCTGGTGCACCCCCTGGGACTCGAACCCAGAACCCACTGATTAAGAGTCAGTTGCTCTGCCGATTGAGCTAGAGGTGCTCGGCGGGCCGGTTCCCCGGCCGAGGAATCACATTACCAGCGGTTCGGACGGAAGCGAAATCGGCGGCTGCTCTCCGTGTATCCCTGGCGTGTCGTCGGCCCGGAGTGCGCTCTGGGCCGCGTGCGCCCAGAGTTCGGCCACTGCGCGCCAGTATCCTGGAGGCGTGTCTGAGACCCGCGCCGCTGCCGACTTCCAGAGCGACCTCGACCTCGCTCTCCGCCTTGCCGACGCCGCCGACGGGCAGTCACTGCCCCGTTTCGACGCCGCCGATCTGAGCGTCTCGCTCAAGGCCGACCGCTCGCACGTGACCGATGCGGATCTGGCGACCGAGCGCGCGATCCGGGAGATCCTGCAGGCAGAGCGCCCGGAGGACGGGATCCTCGGCGAGGAGTTCGGCACCTCGGGCGATGCGCACCGGCAGTGGATCATCGATCCGATCGACGGCACGGCGAACTTCCTTCGCGGGGTGCCGATGTGGGGCACCATGATCAGCCTCGCCGTCGACGGCGTCGCCCGCGTCGGCGTGGTCAGCATGCCGGCCCTGGGGCGCCGCTGGTGGGCCGCGCCCGGCCTCGGCGCGTGGGCAGCCTCCACGGATGCGGAGCCGCGCCCGATCCGCGTGTCGGACGTCGCGAGCCTCGACGACGCGAGCGTCAGCTTCCAGAGCATCGCCCAGTGGGACGAGGCGGGCCACCTCGACGAGCTCATCGCGCTGAGCCGCCGCGTGTGGCGCGACCGCGCCTACGGCGACGTGTTCTCCTACATGATGCTCGCCGAGGGCCGCATCGACATGGTCGCCGAGTTCGACGTCAAGGAGTACGACATCGCGGCGGCCTTCGCGATCGTCGCCGAGGCGGGCGGCGCCGCCACCGCCTACGACGGGACCGCGACGCTCTCCGGACGCTCGGCGCTCGCCACGAACGGGGTGCTGCACGAGGCGTTCCTCGCGCAGCTGCACGGAGCCGCAGAGCCGCCTGCGGCGGCCGCTCGCTG
The DNA here is from genome assembly GCF_023703415.1 of Microbacterium sp. USTB-Y. GTDB lineage: Bacteria > Actinomycetota > Actinomycetes > Actinomycetales > Microbacteriaceae > Microbacterium. The sequence goes on from NZ_JAGMTU010000004.1 coordinate 28,091, forward strand.
ATATGCGGTTCTCCACGCGCGCACTGGCCGTCGCGGCGGTGTCGCTCGGCGTGCTCGCCGCGACCACCGCCTGCACCGGGACTCCCTCCCCTGCCCCGTCAGCCTCTTCCGCGTCGCGCGCGTCGGACGAGCCCACCCGTTCGGCATCGTCCCCGACGCCGGCCGCCACCGATGTCCCCGCCGCGTCGCCGCGCCCGTTGAGCTGCGAGACGCTCATCCCCGCCGACACCGTCGCCGCTCTGCATGCGCAGGGCTGGTCGGCGATGCAGCGCGACTTCGCGTTCGGCCCGGATCCGGTCCCGGGCGGCATCGCCTGCCTGTGGGCGGATCCGTCCACAGCATCGGATCACGGCCTGCTCTACGGCTGGGCGCCGATCTCGGGCGCCGATGCCGCCGCTCGGGAGGCCGAGCTGGTCTCGGAGGGATGGGTCCGCGAGGACAGCGACCGCGGCGTGTACGTCACGGCGGATCCGCGCACCACGCTCAGCAGGGACGCCGAGGGCTACGGTATGACCTATCTGTTCGGCCGCGGCTGGGTCTCCGTCTCCGACACGAAGCAGGGGCTGATCCTGATCAACCCCCGGAGCTGATCACGATCGTCGTCGGATCCTTCGCCTGACGCTCGGCTCACTCCCGGACGCCGGGCGAGTTGCCCGGCACCCCGCAGCCTTCTACTGTCGAGAGTGTGATGGCAGATGCGCTCCAGTCCGCGTGGTCCGACGTCTCCAGCCGCGACACGGTGCGCATCGCCCGGGCGCTCGACGCGTTCCGCGAACTGCTCCCGCAAGCACTGATGACCGAGGGGGAAGGCGGTTCCGCGCACCGCAGCGCGCTGCGCGGCCTGGCCCACGGCCTGGACGAACTCGGGCGTGAGGACGAGGCCAGAGAGCTCTACCGCACTCTTGCCGAGGTCTGCGAGGGTGCGCTCGCGGATCAGGGTCTTGGGGATGAGGATCGCGAAGACCTCTTCGACGACCACCTGCATGCCCGCGCCGCGGAGCAGCTGGTCGGCGGGGACCTCGCCTCCGCCGGCACCGTCGCCGCTCTCGACGCCCTCATCGCCGAAGGCGAGCAGGTGCTGGGCGGCGCGCACGGACGCGTGCTCTGGCTGCTGGACCGGCGGGCACAACTGCTCTCCCGGATGAACGAGGCGGAGGGGCTGCTCGCCTACGACCTGCTCATCGCCCGGGCCGCCGCAGCAGACGAGCGCGGCGAGAATCATCTGACCGCGCTCGCGGCGAAGGCCGCCGAGCTGTCCCGGCGGGACGAGGACGAACAGTCCGCCCTGCTCTGGGGACAGGTGCTGGACGGACGCCGCGCCCTGCTCGGGATGGATGCTCCGGCGACGCTGGACGCCTGGTGGTGGCGAGCGAGGACCCGCTACTGGTCGGGCGACACGGCCGGGGCCGATGCCGACCTCGCCCTGCTGATCCCGGCGCTGCAGCGGCAGCGCGGCGAGGACGATGCGCTCACCCTGGACGCCATGAGGTTCCGCATCAACCCTCTGCGCGTGCTCGCCCGCGACGGCGCCCCCGCGGAGGACCCGCTGCCGCTGGTGCGCCGGATCGCCGTGCTCGAGACCGCGCGGTTCGGCCCCGGCTCCGATGAGGTGCTCACCTCCCGGATGATGGCCGTCGAGGTGCAGCTCGACCGCGCAGACGGCCTTCGTGGGTGGCCGGGGCTCATCGCCGAAGCCCGCGAGATCGTCGACGATACGGTCGATCGCCCGTCGCGCGCCTCGCTCGCGCTGCGCTCGCGAGACCTCCTGTCCCGGGTCCTGCGTGCGGCGACGGAGCGGGACGCGTCGTCCGCCCCTCCGGAGACCGCCCTCGCCGCAGCCGTCGAGCGGTGCGCGCATCTGGATCGTGCCGTCGAAGAGCTGCGCTCCGCCGATGTCGCGTCCGAGGCGGATTCGAGTCCCACCGCGGATCCGGATCCATCCCTGGCGACCCCGTACCAGCTCGCGAGCGAGCTCGCGCACGCCTGGACCGATCTGTCCCGGTGGCACGACGCGCACTCCCCCGAAGCCCTGGACGCGCTGCAGACCGGCGCGGAGCGCCTTCGCGGACTCGGCCCCGCCGGCCGCCGGAGCGAGATCGATCTGCGCGACCGCCTCGGCTCGGCGCTGCGCGATGCCGGCCGCGGCTCCGAGGCTCTCGCCCCCTTCGAACGGTCTCTCGAACTGGAGTCGAGCCTCGCGGCGGAGGCCTCGACGGCGGAGGATCTCCGCACCGCCGCCACCCGGCTCGCACAATCCCGATACGCACTCGGCGCGACGCTGCGCGGCATCGGACGCAATGCCGAGAGCGAAGAGCTGCTCGCCGACGCGATCGAGATCGCACAGCACGACGGCGCATCCCCGCAGGCCGTCTCCGAACTCCGCGACGTCCGCGCCCTCGCGCTGCAGGATCTGGGGCGCAGCGACGAGGCCGCCGCCGAGATGCGCGCACTCTATGACGCCTCAGGCGACGTCGGCCATGCGATCGACCTCGCCGCGGTGCATCTGCGCAACGATCGCCCCGCCGAGGCGGAGGCGCTGCTGCGGCCCGTGCTCGCCCGGCTGGAGGCCGGCGGATCCGCCGACACCGCACAGGCCGGCCGCGTCATCGGCAACCTCGCTCTCGCCGCCTGCCAACTCGACCGGGATGCCGAGGCGGCCGCGACCTACGATCGGCTGTACGCGCTGCAGTCGCGCATCCTCGGCACGGAGCATCGGGACACCCTGATCACCTTGCACAACCGCGCCCTGGAGGAGAGGCATCTCGGTCGGTTCGCCGACGCGGTCCGCCGCTTCGAAGCCGTTCTCGCCCGGCGCACCGCTGCTCTCGGCGCTCGCGATCCGCACACGCTGAGCACACTGTCCGCGCTCGCCGGTGCCGTGGCCGATGCGGGTGACCTGCACCGTGCCAGGGAGCTGAGCGAACGCGTCGTCGCGGAGACGCGAGAGGTCCTCGGCGATACGGACCCGCAGACGCTGAGCCGGATCCGCGACCTGGACGGGATCCTTGCCCGTCTCGGCGACGCCCAGGAGGAGCGGGATGTCCTCGCCGCTCAGGTCAGCGCCGGGTTCGCCTCGACGAGTCGCGCTTCCGACGACGGCAGTGCGTCACCCGGACTCGCCGCACTGCGCTATGCCGACCATCTCGCGCGGCAGAATCGCTACGGCGATGCCCTCGTCGAGTACAGCCGCGCCCGCGAGGTGCTGAGCGACACCGCCGGCATCGACTGGCTGCGTGCCGAGCGCGGCGCCGCCGAGTGCTCGAAGCGCCTCGGCGCGTACCGCGAGGCCGCCGAGGCCTACGCCCGGATCGTGCCGCAGCTCGAGCGTCTGCTGCCCGGCGATCCGTGGGCGCTCGCCGACGCCTTGAACGACCACAGTCTCGCCCTCTCGCACCTGGGCCGCGTCGATGAGATGGCCGTCGTGCAGCAGCGCGCGATCGAGGTCGCCGACGGCGCCGGATCGAACCCCGAGCGGGCCGTGCAGCTGCGCATCTGGCTCGGCCGGCGACTGGCCGAGGCCCGGCGCTTCCCCGAGGCGCTCGCGGCCTACGACGACGCCGCGAAGACGGGCGCCGGCACGCTCGGCGCCGAGCACGCGATCACGCTCGACGCCACGGACGATCGCGCGGAGACGCTGATCTCGCTCGGGCGGCATCGCGAGGCGCTGCGGATCTACCGCACCAACATCCCCGCCATGGAACGCGTCCTCGGCGCCGACTCCGCGGCCGTGCGGCGCGCCCGCGGCAAGCAGAAGACGTCCGCCCAGCAGGCCTCGAAGACCCGCTCGGCGATCATCGGCGGAGTGATCGTCGCCGCGATCCTCGTCTACGTCGTCGTGACGCGGATGACCTGAGGCGCCTGCTTCCTCGCAGGGATCCCGGGCAGAAACTACGATCGGCATCATGACGGTTCCGATCCTCGAGTACTCCGCCCTCACCCCGCGGGCGTGGAAGAACGGTCTCGGGATCACCCGGACGCTGTTCGACGACGCCGACGCCACGGACGCGTGGACCTGGCGGATCAGCATCGCGGAGATCACCGGCACGCAGCCGTACAGCGCCTACCCCGGCGTGCGCCGGGGGCAGGTCGCGCTCGGCCCTGGTGCGGTGGACCTCGTGATCAACGGCCGGGCCGAGACGCTCGCGGTCGACGACGTCATCGCCTTCGACGGCGAGGACGAGGTCTCCGCGACGCCGCGCGAGGCCGGATTCCTCGATCTGAACGTCATGACGCGGCGGGACGCCTGGGACTCGACGGTGGAGGTCATCGATGCTACGACCGTGAGCGCCGAGCCCGGCGGCCCGACGACGCTGATCGCTCTCGACGACGACGGCGCGATCGACGACCGCCCCCTCGCACGCCTCGATGCCGCCCTGCTCGAGCCCGGTATGACCTGCACGCTGCGCGGCCGCTTCGTGATCGCTCGGCTGCGCCGGATCTGAGGCGCGCACGAAGAAGCCTCCGGGATCCGTGCCGATGGCACGGATCCCGGAGGCTTCTCACGGCGACAGCGGTGTGGTTCTGACGAGCGGAGCCCGTGGTGGAGCTGGGGGGAATCGAACCCCCGTCCAACGCTGAGTCTCCACGCCTTCTCCGGGCGCAGTCTGTGCAGACGTTCTGCTCGGCTCCGACCTTTGTCACAGACACCTAAGTCGACAAGCCCAGCCTGGGAAGAGTCCCACGCGACGTCCAGACGCCGTCGCGCAGCAAGATTCCTAGATGACGCCAGGATCCGTATCGGAATCACATACGGCCTGACGGACTATCGGGCTCGCTTACGCAGCGAGGGCGAAGTCAGTGCGCTTTGCATTGGCACTTATTGTTTTGCAGGGAGCGTTCACGAGATAACCCTGCATCCTCGGCCCGCTTCTCGTGGATTCACAGGCGCTGTCGAAACCGATCAGCCCCGTGGACCTTCTTGCGAAGGAGCCGCTGTCGCACTGTGGAATTACCGGCGGACGCCGAAGCGCCCGAGCTACCCAGAGTACAACGGTTGCGGAGTCCGCGCCATTCCACGCCGCGGCGGCGACTTCGCGGCACCCGCCGCCGCGATCACGTGCCGTAGAGTCGCGGCATGAGCGAGGTCGTCATCACCGTCCGCGGCGAGCACGAGGTGCGGGTCGCACCCGAGCGCGCCATCGTCAGTCTGTCCGTCGCCTGGGACGGACCCGATCGCGAGACCGTCGTCAACCGCACGCTGGCCCTCGCCGAGCCTGTGCGCGAGGGCATCGCGGCGCAGAAGGATGCCGGCGCCGTCGAGGAGTGGTCGAGCCGTCGCCTGGCCGTGCGGTCGGAGCGACCGTGGAGCAACGACGGGACGCGGCTCGCCCTCGTGCACCACGCCTCCGTCGACTTCTCCGCGGTCTTCGTCGACTTCGCCGCCCTCTCCACCTGGGTCGCCGAAGTGTCGGCCGGCGACGGCATCGCCGTCAACGGCACCGAATGGATCCTCACGCCGCAGACGCGCGCCAGGGTGGAGCAGGAGGTGGCTGCGGAGGCGGTGCGAACGGCGGTCACACGCGCCGGCGCCTACGCGACGGCACTGGGACTTGCGAAGGTCGAACCGATCGAGATCGCCGATGCGGGTCTCATCACCGACCACGGTTCGGCGGACATGGCCCCGAAGGCGATGCGCGCCTTCGCGGCTCCCCCGTCGGGCGGCGGCGGTCTCGAGCTGCAGGGCGATGACATCGCGGTCTCCGCGACCGTCGAGGCGCGGTTCGTCGCCGCCTGAGCCGGCCCCGCGCCGACCCCGGTCAGGCGACGAACGGTGCGAGCTCCGCGGCCAGGCGCTCGCCCACGTGAGCGTGGATCCGAGTGCCCTCCTCCTCGTGCGCGACCTCCAGCAGCAGACCGGTCTCGTGCACCGCGGCGACCAGGTCTCCCCGGTCGTACGGCACCACGGCACGGATCTCCACCGCGGGCTTCGGCAGCGCCTCGTCGATCGCGGCGCGCAGTTCGGCCACGCCCTCGCCACTGCGCGACGAGACGAAGTGCGCCCCGGGCACGAGCCCGCGCAGCACCATCCGCTCGTCGTCGTCCAGCAGATCCGCCTTGTTGAACACGATGATCTCGGGGATGCTCCGCGCACCGACGTCGCCCATCACGTCCCGGACGGTCTTGATCTGACCGGCCGGATCCGGGTGGGATCCGTCGACGACGTGGACGATGACGTCGGCGTCGGCGACCTCTTCGAGCGTCGAGCGGAACGCCTCGACGAGCTGGTGCGGGAGGTTGCGCACGAACCCGACGGTGTCGGTGAGCGTGTAGACACGCCCGTCCGCCGTCTCGGCCCGACGCACTGTCGCGTCGAGGGTGGCGAACAGCGCGTTCTCGACGAGCACGCCCGCGCTCGTGAGCGCATTGAGCAGGCTCGACTTGCCGGCGTTGGTGTACCCGGCGATCGCCACGGACGGAATCGTGTGGCGCTTGCGCTCAGCGCGCTTGGCCTCGCGGGCCGGCGTGAAGTCGCGGATCTGCTTGCGCAACATCGCCATCCGGGTGCGGATGCGGCGACGGTCGAGCTCGATCTTCGTCTCACCGGGTCCGCGCGATCCCATGCCTGCGCCACCGGCGCCGACCTGACCACCCGCCTGGCGGCTCATCGAGTCACCCCAGCCGCGCAGGCGCGGGAGCAGGTACTCGAGCTGCGCCAGTTCGACCTGAGCGCGTCCCTCGCGGCTCTTCGCGTGCTGGCTGAAGATGTCGAGGATCACCGTCGTCCGGTCGATGACCTTCACCTTGACGACGTCCTCCAGCGCGCGTCGCTGGGACGCGGCCAGCTCGGTGTCGGCGATCACCGTGTCTGCGCCGACCGCGGCCACGATGTCCTTGAGCTCCTGGGCCTTGCCGCGGCCGAGGTACGTCGCGGGATCCGGATGCGGTCGACGCTGCAGCAGCCCGTCGAGGACCACAGCACCGGCGGTCTCCGCCAGCGCGGCGAGCTCGCGCAGCGAGTTCTCCGCGTCATCCTGTGCACCCTGGGGGTACACGCCGACGAGCACCACGTTCTCCAGCCGGAGCTGGCGGTACTCGACCTCGGTGACGTCCTCGAGCTCGGTCGAGAGACCGGCCACGCGACGGAGCGCATGCCGTTCCTCCAGGTCCCATTGCTCGCCGTCCGCCGAGTCGTGACCGGTGGTGGCCGTGTCCTGCAGCGCCTGCGCGGAACCGAACACGTGCGATTCCGCCCGTCGTTCCGCGGCGGCCAGAACGCGATCGACCGCGTCGCCGTGCTCATCATGTGTCGTGGACTGCGTCATCCGCACCTTTCTCCTGCCCGCCGATTCGGACGGGCGCCTTAACTTTAGCTGCGAGTGTCCGCTACGCTCGCTCCATGGGCTCGGACCACTACTTCACTGCGGCCCCCGCCAGCCCCGAGAACCTCCGCAGGATCAAGGTGAACCTTGCGGGCCGAGAAGTCGAACTCACCACCGCGGCCGGAGTCTTCAGCCCCGACCACGTGGATGTCGGCACCTCAGTGCTCCTCGCCAACACCCCACCCCCGCCGCCCGGCGGGCATCTGCTCGATCTCGGGTGCGGCTGGGGTCCGATCTCGCTGTCGCTCGCCCTCGCCGCGCCGCATGCGACCGTCTGGGCCGTCGACGTGAACGAGCGCGCGCTGGATCTGGTCCGGCGCAACGCCGCGGAACTCGGTCTCGACAATGTCAACGCCGTGACGCCCGACGATGTTCCCGCCGACGTGACCTTCCGCACCATCCGCTCCAACCCGCCCATCCGCGTCGGCAAGAGCGAGCTGCACGACCTGCTGGAGCGCTGGATCCCCCGACTGGACGAGCGGGCGGACGGCTGGTTCGTGGTGAGCCGCAACCTCGGCGCCGACTCGCTGCAGCGCTGGCTGGCGGCGACGTTCGACGAAGGCTACAGCGTGTGGCGGGCGACGACCGGCCGCGGCTTCCGCGTCCTCAAGGTCCGACGGCACGGCATGCCCCGTACCGAGGGCATCGAGCTGCCTTAAGCCCCGGCCGACCCGATCAGGCGAGTTCGATCTCCCCCGAGAACGCGAGCTGCGCAGGCCCGGACAGGAGCACGTGCTCGCCGTCTGCGCCCGGAGCCATGGTCACTCGGAGCGTTCCTCCGGGAACCTCGACCAGCCACTCGTCCGGGGCTCCCGCTCCGGCCCAGTGGCGCACGGCGAGCGCGGTCGCGGCGACGCCGGTGCCGCAGCTCAGGGTCTCCCCCACGCCCCGCTCGAACACCCGCATGCGCACCCGCCCGGCTCCGTCCTGCACCAGGGGCTCCGCCGGCACGACGAACTCGACGTTCGCACCGTGCTCGGGCATCGGCGCGAGCTCGGGTCCGTGGGTCAGTTCGAGGCCGTCGAGCTCCTCATCGGACGCGATCGCGACGACGACGTGCGGGTTGCCGACGTCGATGCCGAGGCCGGGACGCGGCACGCTCAGGCCGACGGCCCGGGCCAGGGGGTCATGCCCCGAGAGCCGCCAGGCGCCGATGTCCACGCGATACCCCTCGGCACTGCGGGTGACCTCGCGCACGCCGGCTCGTGTGCCGATCGCGAGGGTGCCGCCCTCCTCGAGCTCGGCGAGGCCGGTGCGCAGCAGGTAGTGGGCGAACACGCGGACGCCGTTGCCGCACATCTCGGCGATGGATCCATCGGCGTTGCGGTAGTCCATGAACCACTCGGCGGCCGGGTTCTCACTGAGGGCGCGGGCCCCCTCCGGAAGGGCCGCGGAGCGCACGACGCGCAGCAGCCCGTCGGCGCCGATCCCGAAGTGCCGGTCGCAGAGCGCGGCGACCTGCTCGGCCCGGAACTCGAGGGCGCCGTCGGGGTCGGCGATGATGACGAAGTCGTTGCCCGTGCCGTGCCCCTTGGTGAATGCGACCATGCGTCGATTCTAAGGCGGCGCGCACCGGCGCCCGTCCGCTCCCGCCCCTTGCGCGGAGCGCCCTCTCTGCTTCGGGCGGATCCGCTCGAGGCAGATCCGGTGGCGGCGCCCGCCCCAGGCGGGCGAGGCTTCCTGCATGACCGATGACATGCCCCGCAACCTCTTCGACGCCGACACGCGTCGGATGCTGTTCGCCCGACGGGTGCTCGTGCTCGACGGCGTGCTGGACGACGACAACGGCGTGCTGCTCATGACGCAGCTGCTCGCCCTCGCCGCCGAGGACCCGGATGCCGACATCACGCTGTGGATCCATTCCCCGGGCGGATCCGTCCCTGCGATGCTCGCGATCCGCGACCTGATGCGCACGGTGCCCTGCGACGTCGCCACCGTCGCCTTCGGGCTCGCCTGCAGTGCCGGCCAGTTCCTGCTCTCGGCCGGGACGAAGGGCAAGCGCCGCGCTCTCCCGCACAGCCGGATCCTGCTGCATCAGGGTTCGGCGGGGATCGGCGGCACCGCCGTCGACGTCGAGCTGCAGGCCGCCGATCTCCGGCACACCCGAGACACCGTGCTCGGCCTCATCGCCCAGGACACCGGACAGCCGCTGGACCGCGTCTTCGAGGACTCCCTGCACGACCGCTGGTACAGCGCCGAGGAGGCGCTCGCCTACGGCTTCATCGACGAGATCGCCACCGGATTCGCAGCGGTGCTGCCGCCGATCACCCGCCGCAGCGTCGGCCTGACCGCACAAGGAGCCTGAGATGGCATCGTTCCTCGTCCCGAACGTGATCGCCACGTCGCCGCGCGGAGACCGCGTACTCGACGTCTACTCGCACCTGCTCGCCGAGCGGGTCATCTATCTCGGCACTCCGCTCGACGCCGACGTCGCGAACGTGCTCGTGGCCCAGCTGCTGCACCTCGACTCGACCGGGAGCGACCGCGACATCCAGCTCTACATCAACTGCGAGGGCGGCGATCCGAGCGCGATGCTCGCCGTGTACGACACCATGCGGTTCATCCGCTCGGATGTCGCGACGTTCTGCGTCGGACAGGCGGTGGCGGTCGGCGCGGTCCTGCTCGCCGCAGGAGCGGCCGGCAAACGCGCGGCTCTCCCGCACGCCCGAGTCATCCTGCATCAGCCGGCCGCCCAGGGGCGCGGCACCATCCCCGACCTCATCCTGCAGGCCGACGAGGTCGTCCGCGTGCGCGACAGCCTGGAGCAGATCCTCGTGGCGCACACCGGGCAGAGTCCGGAGCGCCTGCGTGCGGATACGGACCGGGATCTGGTGCTGACGGCGCCGGGAGCCCGCGCCTACGGTCTCGTGGACCAGGTGGTGGAGCAGGCCCCGCCCCCGCGGAGCGCGCTGCCCGGAGATGATCCGGGTCAGGCCGCCAGCGCGTAGCAGGCGCGCGCCGGCTGGGCGGTCGCGCGCACCGGCGCGGCCGTCTCCGGGGAGATCCGCTCGGCGACTCCGAGCGTGAGATCGAGCAGCGTCAGTTCGAGCGCTCCGGACACGGCGGCGAGCATCTCGCTCGATGCCTCCTTGCGACCGCGCTCCATCTCCGACAGGTACTGCGGGGAGACACCGGCGCGCTGGGCGGTTTCGGCGAGGGTCTCGCCCCGGTCCGCCCTCGCATCGCGCAGCAGCTCGCCCACCACCGTGCGCCAGAGCCGCTCCGGCTCGGGACCGCGCTGCGGAGGCCCCTCGTGCTTGGGCGTACGGTCGATGCGGGGGGACTCCGGCAGGGCGGTCATGGCGCCATGCTAGGCACGCGGCCTGCGGCGTCGCGAGCGGATCCGCTCTGAGCAGAATCCGCCGAACGGCCGCCCGCTCAGACGTCGTGGATGAGGCGCTTACCGGTGTTGCCGACATCGAAGCGCTCATAGCCCAGCGCGTCGTAGAAGCCGAGCACCTGCTCGTTCCCCGGGCGGACCATGAGCTGGACCTTGGGGCACCCCATCCCGAGGAGGAGCCGTTCGGCTTCGACGACGAGAGCCCGGCCGATACCCGCGCCGCGACGGTCGGACGCACTCGCGAGGTAGTAGAGCCATCCTCGATGCCCGTCGTACCCCGCCATCACCGAACCGACGATCCGCGGCGCACCGCCGTGGTGCTCCCCCTCCTCCGCGACCAGGAAGAGCTCCGGCTGCACCGCGAGCTTTCGCTCGATGTCGGCGCGGGGATCGTTCCACGGCCGGGTGAGCCCGGCGTCCTCCCAGAGCGCGACGACCGCGTCCGTGTCGGGTCGTCCGAAGGCCCTGATCTCGAAGCTCTCACTCATCCGTGCTCTCCTCCACGATCGCGTCCGCATCGATCCCGCCGAGCGCATCGAGCCACTCGGCCTCCGCGTACCGGCGGAACCACGAGACCTGACGTCGCGCATACCGCCGGGTGAGCGCCTGGGTCTCGGCGATCGCCTGCTCCTGCGTGAGCTTCCCCTCGAGCTGCGCCAGGGCCTGTGCATAGCCGATCGCCCGGCGTGCCGTCGTGCCGTTCTCGAGGCCCGCCTCACGCAGGCGCTCGACCTCGGCGAGCATGCCCTGCTCCCACATCCGCTCCACCCGGCGATCCAGCCGCGGCACCAGGGCGGCGCGTTCCACGCCCAGTGCCAGCACCCGGGATCCGGGAAGCCACAGCGCGGGCTGCTCGGGAAGCGCCGCACCGTGCGTGCGCTCCCCCTGGGCGAGAACTTCGAGAGCGCGCACGATGCGCCGGCCGTTGTGCGGGTCGATCCGGGCGGCCGTCTGCGGATCCTGCGCGTGCAGACGCGCCAGCAGCGGCCCCGTCCCGTGCTCCTCCAGCTCCGCCTCGAGACGGGCGCGGAGTCCCGCGTCGCGCGGCGGGAAACGGAAGTCGTAGATCACGCTGGAAACGTAGAGACCGGATCCGCCGACGAGGATCGCCTCCGCACCCCGCGCGTGGATCTGCCGGATCGCCTCGCGTGCCCGAGGCTGGTACCACGCCACCGCCGCCTCGGCGGTGACGTCGAGCACGTCGAACAGGTGATGCGGAATGCCGCGCCGCTCGTCGACGGGGAGCTTGGCCGTGCCGACGTCCATGCCGCGGTACAGCTGCATCGCATCGGCGTTGACGATCTCGGCGCGACGACCGCGCGCGGCGAGGGCCTCGGCGAGGTCGAGCGAGAGGTCGCTCTTGCCCGTTCCGGTCGCCCCGACGACGGCCCAGAGCCGCGGTGCATGCCGACGGACGTCGTCCACCGGTTCCGACCGCGGCCCGGCTGCCGGCGCGGTCACACGCCGGCGCGGAGCGTCGGCAGGCCCAGCGACACCGCGCGGGGCTTCCCGTCTGCCGCGGGAGCCGCCGGCACCGCGCACGACTCCGACTGCGCACGGTCCCAGGCATCGCCCCCGCGAGTGCGCCGGATCCGCAGCGGGGCGCCGTCCGGCGCGTCCGCGAGCAGGTGGAAGGGGGCGGCGTGCGTGACGGTGACGGTGACGACATCGCCCGGGCGGGGGCGGTCCGATCCCTCCGGGAGCTCGAAGTGCACGAGCCGGTTGTCCTGGGCGCGCCCCGTGAGGCGGTGCGTCTCCGCGTCCTTCTTGCCCTCGCCGACGGAGACGAGCACCTCGACCTCGCGGCCGAGCTGCTTCTGGTTCTCCTCGAGCGAGATGCGCTCCTGGAGGGCGATCAGGCGGTCGTAGCGCGCCTGCACGATCTCCTTGGGGATCTGGTCCTCCATCGTCGCGGCAGGCGTTCCCTCGCGGATCGAGTACTGGAAGGTGAACGCGCTCGCGAAGCGCGCCTGTTCCACCACGCGCATCGTTTCCTCGAAGTCCTCCTCGGTCTCGCCGGGGAAGCCGACGATGATGTCGGTCGAGATCGCCGCGTTCGGGATCTTCGCGCGCACGCGATCGAGGATCCCGAGGAAGCGGTCGCTGCGGTAGGAGCGACGCATCGCGCGCAGGATCCGGTCGCTGCCGGACTGCAGCGGCATGTGCAGCTGCGGCATCACGTTCGGCGTCTCGGCCATGGCGTCGATGACGTCGTCGGTGAAGGCCGCCGGGTGCGGGCTGGTGAACCGGATCCGCTCCAGTCCGTCGATCTCGCCCGCCGCACGGAGCAGCTTGCCGAAAGCCTGCCGGTCGCCGAACTCGACACCGTAGGAGTTCACGTTCTGTCCGAGCAGCGTGACCTCGATCGCGCCGTCCTCGACGAGCAGACGGATCTCGTTCAGGATGTCGCCCGGGCGGCGGTCCTTCTCCTTGCCGCGCAGGCTCGGCACGATGCAGAAGGTGCAGGTGTTGTTGCAGCCGACGGAGATCGAGACCCACCCGCTGTGCGCCGAATCACGCCGGGTCGGCAGCGTGGAGGGGAACACCTCGAGGGACTCGAGGATCTCCAGCTCCGCCTCGCCGTTGTGACGGGCCCGCTCGAGCAGTCCCGGCAGCGAGCCCATGTTGTGGGTGCCGAAGACCACATCGACCCACGGCGCCTTGTCGAGCACCGCCTGCTTGTCCATCTGGGCGAGGCAGCCGCCGACGGCGATCTGCATGCCGTCGTGCTTGTCCTTGCGGCTCTTGAGGTGCCCCAGCGTGCCGTACAACTTGCCCGCGGCGTTGTCGCGCACCGCGCACGTGTTGATGATGACGATGTCGGCCTCGTCGTCCGCGCCGGCACGCACGTAGCCCGCGCTCTCCAGCGAGCCGGACAGCCGCTCGGAGTCGTGCACGTTCATCTGGCAGCCGAAGGTGCGCACCTCGTAAGTGCGCGCGCGCCCGGCCTCATCGAGCGCCGCATCGGAGGGCGCGATGATCGTGGGCTCTGAGAGGGGAATGGTCATAGTGCCTGCCATTCTACTTTCGCCAGGCGGGAATCGGACCCGCGCCTCGTCCGAGCCGAAGCCGCTCCGGCCCGCCGGACGCCACGGCCTCACGTCTCCTCGAAACGCACCCTGCCCACACCGCCACCGCGCTGGGTCTCTCGCCACGCCGTGCGCGCCGCCGTCAGAGCGATGCTCCCGCCATACCCCCGACGGGACAGCTGCCCCACGAGCCGGCGCACCGCCGTGTCCTCGTCGTATCGGCGCAGGCTGGAGACCTTCGTCCGGGCGTAGTCGAGTGCCCGCTCGGCATCGTCGTCGTCCAAGACGGCCAGAGCTTCGTCGCCGATCTCTCGCGGAATCCCTCGCTGGTTCAGAGTTCGCGCGATCGCGACACGTCCCTGCCCCTTCCGCTGCGACCCCGAGGTCACGAGGAGCTCGGCGAGCGACGCATCGTCGAGATAGCCCCGCCGCTCGAAGTCGGCGACGATGTCGTCCCGGAGGTCGGCCGGCACGCCCTGCTCGCGGAGCACCTCCCGCGCCTCCCGGCTCGAAAGCTGCTTGGAACGGAGCTTGCGCACGAGGACCTCGCTCGCATCGACCACCGGATCCTCCGACGCGTCTTCTGATCCGGTGCTGTGCCCGCCGATCGCACGCAGACCGCGGCGCGCCGACGATGCCGGCGCTTCCGACGACGCGGCAGGGGTCTCAGCAGAGGCGAGCGCCACGGCGGCCGGGTGGCGTGGACCGGGTCCGCGCCGTACCGCTGCGGACTCATCAGCCCAGGTCGAGCGCCATTCGTCCGCCGTGGGACGGCCCGCGGGGCGCCCATCCGCGGCTCTGCCGTCAGCCGGCGCTCCCCCGCTCCTCGCACCGAAGAGCGGGATGACGGGGGCGAGGCGCTCGTCCTCGGACGGCGCCCCGCCCCTCTCATCGCTCACGGCTCACTCCGGTTGCCGAGCTCCGTCGAAGCACGGTCGCTGAGCCCCGTCGACGCATGATCAGGCCGGACGACGCTGAGCCAGCTCGTCGGCGGCCGCGGCGGGAGCCGACGCGCCGCCGATGCCGAGCTTCTGCTTGATCTGCGTCTCGATCGTCTCGGCGATGTCGGGGTTCTTCAGCAGGAAGTTGCGGGCGTTCTCCTTGCCCTGGCCGAGCTGGTCGCCGTCGTAGGTGTACCAGGCGCCCGACTTCTTCACGATGCCGTGATCGACGCCGAAGTCGATGAGGCTTCCCTCGCGAGAGATGCCCACACCGTAGAGGATGTCGAACTCGGCCTGCTTGAACGGCGGAGCCATCTTGTTCTTCACGACCTTGACGCGCGTACGGTTTCCGACCGCCTCCGCGCCGTCCTTGAGCGTCTCGATGCGGCGGATGTCGAGGCGCACCGAGGCGTAGAACTTGAGCGCCTTGCCTCCCGCGGTGGTCTCCGGCGAGCCGAAGAACACGCCGATCTTCTCGCGCAGCTGGTTGATGAAGATCATCGTGGTGTTGGTCTGGTTCAGCCCACCGGTGAGCTTGCGCAGCGCCTGCGACATCAGTCGCGCCTGAAGGCCCACGTGCGAGTCGCCCATCTCGCCCTCGATCTCCGCACGCGGCACCAGGGCCGCCACCGAGTCGATGACGATGAGGTCGATGGCTCCCGAGCGCACGAGCATGTCGGCGATCTCGAGCGCCTGCTCGCCGGTGTCGGGCTGGGAGACGAGCAGCGCGTCGATGTCGACGCCGAGCTTCTTGGCGTACTCGGGGTCGAGGGCGTGCTCCGCGTCCACGAACGCGGCGATGCCGCCGGCGCGCTGCGCGTTGGCGATCGCGTGCAGCGTGAGCGTCGTCTTACCCGAGGACTCCGGACCGTAGATCTCCACGATCCGGCCCCGCGGCAGTCCACCGACACCGAGCGCGACGTCGAGCGCGATGGAGCCGGTGGGGATCACGGCGACAGGAGCGCGCTCGTCGCTGCCCAGCCGCATGACCGAGCCCTTTCCGAACTGCTTGTCGATCTGGGCGAGTGCGGTCTCGAGGGACTTCTCGCGGTCTGCGGGAGAGGGCATGTCGTGCTCCTTCGTGCTCGTGAACTGCCGCCTGTAGGCTGTCGCGGCCGCCCCGGCTGGGGCGAGCTCTCCGACAAGGCGTATGACCTCGTGGTCATGTCGAACACGTTAGGAGGGGCCACCGACATCGAGCCGAAGGTCCCGGGAATCGTGCAGATGCCGATCACGAGATCATCTGTGCAGGACGATACGCCCACCTCGAACATGTCTTCGACGACACGCCGACGGAACAGCGAAACCGATCGAACACCGGACGAACCGGCGGTCGATCAACGACGCTTCGGCTCGAGCCGGCCCACGCCGTGCCGTCGAGAGTCGGGAACATCGGTCTCGGCGCACAGCGCCAGCCACACCTCGCGCGGGGGCACACCCGCTTCCATGGCCTGCACGGCGGTCCGTCCGCCGACGGCCGTCAGCACCAGATCAGCCACGAGCGCAGCACCACGCGTCCCGAACTCCGCGTCGACCGCGCGGAGGAACTCGCTTCTCCGCATCCGGTCAGCGCAGCGAGAGCTCGGACTCGACCGAGGCCACCAGGTCGTCCGGGACCACGTCCGGGATGACCTGCAGCCCCTCGAGCACGGCGATGCGATCACCGACCTCGCGCATGATCGTCGAGATGGGGACGTCGAGCGCTTCGGCGACCGAAGCGAGGATCTCGCTGGAGGCCTCCTTCTGCCCGCGCTCGACCTCGCTGAGGTACCCGAGCGCGACGGATGCCTTTCCTGCGACCTGGCGGAGGGTGCGGCCCTTCTGCAGACGGAAGTCCCGCAGCACGTCGCCGATCTCCTGTCGTACGAGAATCATCGGGACCTCCTCTCCCCCATCGCCCCGGCGGAACCGCCGGATCGGATGGTCAGTCTAACCCGACCTGACATGTTCGACACTACTGTTTCGTCCTGTGCATTGAATGTGAGCACACTCGACTCAACTTCATCCAGAAGCACTCTATTCCCGCTGCGGGACGCCGGGCGCGCCCTGGCCGGATCCGTCGTCCGTCACCGTCTCGAGAAGCAGTTCGAGCGCCGCCTCCACGGTCGCCGCCCGGATCGCGGCGCGGTCGCCCGCGAACAGGAACCGACGGCTCAGCACGCGCTCCCCCACGCTCACGCCGATGTGCACGGTGCCAACGGGCTGCCCGCCCTGCGCCGTGGGTCCGGCGACTCCCGTGGTGGCGAGACCGGCGTCCGCCGGCCGCCCGTCGACAGCGAGGGCCGCACGCGCCCCGATCGCCATCTGCCGGGCCACGTCCGGATCGACGGGCCCGCGGGCTTCGAGCAGCTCCGGATCGACGCCGAGCAGCGAGGACTTGACCGGCGTGGCGTAGGCGACCACCGCACCGTTGAGCACGTCGGACGCGCCGGGGACGGCGACGATCGCGGCGCACAGCGCCCCACCGGTGAGCGATTCCGCGACCGCCAGGGTCATGCCCCGCTCCCGCAGCGCGTCCAGCACGACCGCGGCCCGGGGCGCGACGCCGTCCATCAGACGCCGGTCTCGCGATCAGTCCGAGAACCGCGCACCTGAGCGACGACGTAGTCGATGCCGCTGAGGATCGTCAGGATCAGCGCGGCGACCATGAGCACCGTCGTCATGATCGTCCACGCCGGAAGACCGATCCACGCCTGCAGCGGCAGCAGCGCCCAGGACAGGGCGATCCCCTGCACGGTCGTCTTGATCTTGCCCATCCAGGCCGCCGCGACGACATGCTCCTTGACGATCGTGAAGCGGTGGATCGTGATCCCCCACTCCCGGATGAGGATGATCAGCACCAGCCACCACCACACCTCGCCGAGGATGGCGAGGCCGATGAACCCGGCTCCGGTGAGCAGCTTGTCGGCGATCGGATCCCAGAGCTTGCCGAAGTCGCTGACCAGGTCGTACTTGCGGGCGAGATAGCCGTCGACCCAGTCGGTCGAGATCGCGAGGATGAACAGCCCGGCGGCCACCCAGCGCAACACCGGCTGGCTCGCCCCGTACGTGCCGCCGAGCAGGAGCAGCACGAAGAAGACGACGGCGAGCGGGATCCGGGCGACCGTGATCGCGTTCGGCAGCTGACGCGGGATCGCCATCAGTCGCGCCCCGTCAGGCCCCAGGCGTCCTCATCAGACTCCGCCTCGACCTCCGGGAGACCGCGGTACTGCGCCTCCAGCGGATCCTCGCCGTAGCGGTCGAAGCCGGGCCCCGACGACGCGGGGACCGGGTCCGCCGGACGCGGGGGCAGCGCCGCTGCGGGCGCGGCAGCAGGGACGGGAGCGGCCGGCGCGGGTGCGGCGGGTGCGTCGTCTCCCCGCAGCCGCGCCAGCACACCGGGCAGCTGCTCGGGGGTCACCAGCACGTCACGGGCCTTGGATCCCTCGGACGGGCCGACGATCTCCCGCGACTCGAGGAGGTCCATGAGGCGCCCCGCCTTGGCGAACCCGACCCGCAGCTTCCGCTGGAGCATCGAGGTGGACCCGAACTGCGACGACACGATGAGCTCGGCAGCGGCGAGCAGGAGCTCGAGGTCGTCGCCGATGTCCTCGTCGACCTCCTTCTTCTTGCCCTCGACCGCCTCGGCCACGTCCGGACGGTACTCCGGGCGTGCCTGGCCGGTGACGTGCTTGACGACCGCGTCGATCTCGCTCTCATCGACCCAAGCGCCCTGCAGGCGGAAGGGCTTGGAGGATCCCATCGGGGAGAAGAGCGCGTCGCCCTGTCCGATCAGCTTGTCGGCTCCCGGGCTGTCCAGGATGACGCGGCTGTCGGTGACGCTCGTCACCGCGAACGCGAGACGGGACGGCACGTTGGCCTTGATCAGGCCCGTGACGACGTCGACGCTGGGTCGCTGGGTCGCGAGCACCAGGTGGATGCCGCTCGCCCGGGCGAGCTGGGTGATGCGCACGATCGAGTCCTCGACGTCGCGCGGGGCGACCATCATGAGGTCGGCGAGCTCGTCGACCACCACGAGGAGGTACGGGTAGGGCTTGAGCACCCGCTCGCTGCCCGGCGGGACCTCGACCTCGCCGGCGCGCACCGCGCGGTTGAAGTCGTCGATGTGGCGGAACCCGAACGACGCAAGGTCGTCGTACCGCATGTCCATCTCCTTCACGACCCACTGCAGCGCCTCGGCGGCCTTCTTCGGGTTCGTGATGATGGGCGTGATGAGGTGCGGGACGCCCGCATAGCTCGTGAGCTCGACGCGCTTCGGGTCGATGAGCACCATGCGCACGTCGGCCGGCCGCGCCCGCATGAGCAGGCTGGTGATCATCGAGTTCACGAAGCTCGACTTTCCGGATCCGGTGGATCCGGCCACGAGCAGGTGGGGCATCTTGGCGAGGTTCGCGACGACGAAGTTGCCGCCGACGTCCTTGCCGACGCCGATCGTCAGGGGGTGCGTGCTCTTCTGGGCGGCCGCGGAGCGCAGCACGTCACCGAGGGCCACGGTCTCGCGGTCGGCGTTGGGGATCTCGATGCCGATCGCGCTCTTGCCCGGGATGGGCGAGAGGATGCGGACATCGTTGGACGCGACGGCATAGGCGAAGTTGTTGCTCAGCTGCAGGATCTTCTCGACCTTGACGCCGTGCCCGACCTCGACCTCGTACTGCGTCACCGTCGGACCGCGCGAGAAGCCGGTGACCTTCGCATCGACGTTGAACTGCGTGAGCACGTTGGTGATCTGCTCGACGACGCGGTCGTTCGCCTCGGAGCGGGCCACCGACGGCGGACCCGCCTTGAGCGCCCCCGGCGACGGGAGGATGTACGGCGCCAGCGGGGCCTGCAGACCGTGATCCCCGGGTCCATCTGTGCCGAAGCCGTCGAAGCCCGCCAGCTCGAGTTCACCGGTGTCCCCGTCGTCGAGCAGGGCCGTGCTCTGCTGCTCCGCGAGGGAGTCGGCGACAGCGCGCACGTCGGTGAGCACCTCGGTCGCGGCGTCGTACGGGTCGTCGTCTTTGATGACCGCCTGGTCATAGGCCGTCGCCTGGGCGACGGTGGGGGTGTCGTCCTGAGCCGTGAGCAGCTCGGTGAGATCCTGCGACCCGGCTCCGCCGTCCGGATCCTCTTCACGCCCCGTCTTGTTCCGCCGCCACCAGGGCAGCACGTCGGGGTCGTCGACCTTCTCCGCCTCGTCGACGACGGCGTCCTCGGCCGGTGCCGCCTTCGGCGCGCGCTCCGCGTCGAACATCCAGGCGTACAGGTCGCCGAGCCGCTGTCCGATCCGGTTCGGCGGGGTCTTGGTGAGGATCAGCACACTGAGCGCGGCCAGCAGCGACAGCACGATGTAGGCGGGGATCGTCGTCAGGTAGCTGAGCGGCTGCCCCAGGAGCCAGCCGAACAATCCCCCGGCGGCGCTCAGCGAGACCATGCCCTGGCGCGGCTGCGGCATGCCGCCGGCGATGTGGCAGAAGCCCGCGAGGGCCACGACGAACAGGCCGAAGCCGATCCCGATCCGTCCGTTGTCGTGCACGGACGACGGGTGGCGGAACAGCCAGCCGGCGAGCAGGAGAAGCAGTACGGGCATGATGAAGGCGGCGCGCCCGATCAGCGCCCCCACCGAGTAGGCGCTGATGTTGGACGCGACGGCGCTGCCGATGAAGAACCACTCGTTGACGGCTCCGGCGACGGCGAGGAGCACGAGCAGGAACGGGAACCCGTCCCGGCGCTGGTCCTTCTCCAGGGTCTCCAGCCCGAAGGCGCGGAACAGACCCCCGACGCCGTGCGCGAGCCCGGTCCAGGCGCGCACCGCCACCGGCGGCTTGTCCGGCTCGTCGACGTACTTCCTCGGGGCGGGCGCCGCCTTGGCCTGGGCACGCGGCTTCGCCCCGGACGTGGAGCGACTGCGCGTCGAGGGCTTGTCGGCCGCGCTCTTGGTCGCAGAGGAACTCCTGGGCATGCTTCCACGCTAGGCCCGCGGACCGGCATCGGCCCGCAATGACGCGGCATTCCGCGGGATTGCGGGCCTACGGCCGCACCAGAGCCGCACAGACCCTGCGTGAGGGCCGGCGCTCGATCAGGCCTCGATGACGAGCGGCACGATCATGGGCCGGCGACGCAGCTTCTGGTTCACCCAGCGCCCGATCGTGCGCCGCACGATCTGCGACAGCGCGTGGTTGTCCCGCACGCCGTTGCCCGCCGCCTCCTTGAGGGCCGCGACGATCTTCGGGGCGACGTCGTCGAAGACCGAGTCGTCCTCCGCCACACCCCGGGCGTGGATCTCCGGACCCGAGATGATCCGCCCGGTCGTGGAGTCGACCACGACGATGACGGACACGAAGCCCTCCTCGCCGAGGATCCGCCGGTCCTTCAGATCCGCGTCGGTGATCTCGCCGACGGTGGAGCCGTCCACGTACACGAAGCCGATGTCGAGCTGTCCGGCGACGCGCGCGACGCCGTCCTTGAGGTCGATCACGGTTCCGTTGGATCCGACGATGGTGCGCTCGGCGTCGATGCCGGTGTCCTGCGCGAGCTTGGCGTTCGCGATCAGATGACGGTACTCGCCGTGCACGGGGAGCACGTTCTTCGGCTTCAGGATGTTGTAGCAGTAGATCAGCTCGCCGGCTGCGGCGTGGCCCGAGACGTGCACGCGGGCGTTGGCCTTGTGCACGACGTTCGCGCCGAGCTTGGTCAGGCCGTCGATGACGCGGTAGACGGCGTTCTCGTTGCCGGGGATGAGGCTCGAGGCGAGGATCACCGTGTCGCCGGGGCCCGGCTCGATCGCGTGATCGAGGTTGGCCATGCGGCTGAGCACCGCCATCGGCTCGCCCTGCGACCCCGTCGACATGTAGACGATCTGATCGTCGGGCAGGTCGCGCGCCTTCTTGTAGTCGATGAGCACGCCGTCGGGCACCTTGAGGTAGCCGAGCTGCTCCGCGATCGTCATGTTGCGCACCATCGAGCGCCCGAGGAAGGCCACCCGGCGGCCGTGCGCGTGCGCGGCGTCGATGACCTGCTGCACGCGGTGCACGTGGCTGGAGAAGCTCGCGACGATCACGCGGCGCGGAGCCTTGCCGATCACCTGGTCCAGCACCGGACCGATCGAGCGCTCCGTGGGCGTGAAGCCCGGCACGTCGGCGTTCGTGGAGTCGACGAGGAACAGATCCACGCCCTCCTCGCCCAGACGCGCGAAAGCCCGCAGATCCGTGATGCGGCCGTCCAGCGGCAGCTGGTCCATCTTGAAGTCGCCGGTGGCGAGCACCATTCCTGCCGGCGTGCGGATCGCGACGGCGAGCGCGTCGGGGATGGAGTGGTTGACCGCCACGAACTCGAGGTCGAACGGCCCGACCTGCTCGCGCTGGCCCTCCTTCACCGTGAGGGTGAAGGGCTTGATGCGGTGCTCCTTGAGCTTCGCCTCGACGAGGGCGAGGGTGAGCCCGGACCCGATCAGGGGGATGTCGGCCTTGAGACGCAGCAGGTAGGGGACGGCGCCGATGTGGTCCTCGTGACCGTGGGTGAGCACGACCCCGACGATGTCGTCCAGGCGGTCCTTGATCGGCTCGAAGTCGGGCAGGATCAGGTCGACGCCCGGCTGGTGCTCCTCGGGGAAGAGCACGCCGCAGTCGACCACGAGGATCTTGCCGTCGTACTCGAAGATCGTCATGTTGCGGCCGACCTCCCCGAGTCCGCCCAGGGGCGTGACGCGGAGCGTGCCGGGTGCGAGCGTCTCGGGCTCGGCGAGGGGAATGGTCATGTGGTGCCTCCTAGGCGGGGCGCGCGGCGCGCCCGATGTTCGTGGTCCCCCCGCCGAATAGGAGCGGATCCGAGTGCGCGTTCCGCGCGGATCCGTCCTGTCCGGGCCCGATGCCCGTCGGCCACGCCCTCATCGGGTCGTGCCGTGCACCTTGGGGAGGGCGCCGCCGGCGGCGGCATTGCGGTCGGGGCGGAAGTCGGAGAAGTCCGCGCCCGGGATGTCCTTGACGAGCGCGAGCTCGTCCTCGATGAGAGCGGCCTCCCACTCCTCCGGCCCCACGAGGGGCAGGCGGACGCGGGGGCTCGTGATGCGGCCGAGGCCGTGCAGGATGTACTTCGCCGACACCGTGCCGGGCACGTGCGTCATCGCGGCGCGCACGAGCGGCTCCAGGCGCTTGTGCTCGGCGGTGGCCGCGGCGAGATCGCCCCGGTTCACCGCGTCGACGATCGCGCGGTACGGCGCCGAGGTGATGTTCGCCGTCACGCCGATGAGGCCGGTCGCGCCGATCGACAGGTGCGGGAGCACGTTCGAGTCGTCGCCGGAGAAGTACATGAGGTCGGTCTGGTTGAGCACCCGGCTGACCTCGGAGAAGTCGCCCTTGGCGTCCTTCACGGCGAGGATGTTGGGGTGCTTGGCGAGGCGCAGGATCGTCTCGTACTTGATCGGCACACCCGTGCGCCCGGGGATGTCGTAGAGGATCACCGGCAGATCGGTCGCGTCCGCGACGAGGCGGAAGTGGGTCAGGATGCCGGCCTGGGTGGGCTTGTTGTAGTACGGCGTGACGATCATGATGCCGTCCGCGCCGGCCTTCTCGCTGGCCTTGTAGAGCTCGATCGCGTGCGCGGTCTCGTTGGACCCACCGCCCGTGATGATCTTCGCGCGCCCGGCGGCGACGTCCTTGCCGACCTCCACCAGGCGCAGCTTCTCCGCGTCGGTGAGGGTCGAGGTCTCCCCCGTGGTGCCGGTGACGACGATGCCGTCCGCACCGTCCGAGATGACGCGGTCGATGTGCTTCTCGACGGAAGGCCAGTCGACCTCGCCGTCGGCCGTCATCGGGGTGATGAGGGCGACGAGCACCTGTCCGAAGGGATTGCCCGTGTGCGTCATGCCTCCAGCGTATCTGCTCGGGGCGGCCTCACGCTGTCGGCGTCACCCGGATGACGTCTCCACGGGCGAGGTCGACGCTCGGCTTGAGGAGCAGTCCGGCGGCGACGCCCACCGGCGCCTCATCGGCCTTCTTCCGGAACATCTCGATCCCGGTGATGGTGCTGACGCCCGACTGCGCGGATCCGCGGAGGACCACCACCCGGTCGCCCGTGCGCATCGCGCCCGTCGTGGTCCTGCCTGTGGCGACCTGCCCGCGCCCCGTGATCGTGAAGACGTCCTCCACGACGAACTCGGAGCCCCCGCCGGTCGAGACCGTGCCCGCAACCGAGGCGATTCCCGCGCTCGGAGCGATCCCGGCCGCGGCGAGGCGCTCGGCCTCCTGCGCGTTGTACCGCCGGAGCATCTCGTTCGCGTCCAGCGGATCCTTCTTCTTCCCGAACCAGCCCATGCTCCGAGCCTAGGCGCGCTCGCGGTCCTGGACGCCCGGGCACGGCGGCTAGGCTCCCGCCATGGCCTGGCACACGCGGGAATCGCGCATCGTCTACGACAATCGCTGGATCTCCGTCCGCGAGGATCAGGTCTCGGGACCCGCGGGCGACGGGATCTACGGGGTCGTCGCGCTGAAGAATCCGGCCGTCTTCGTCGTCGCCCTCGACACGGAGGACCGGGTGTGCCTGGTCACGATCGACCGCTACACGACCGGACGCTCGATCGAAGTGCCCGCCGGGGGCACCGACGGCGAGGATCCGCTCGTCGCCGCACGCCGCGAACTGCTCGAGGAGACCGGACTCGAAGCGGACGAGTGGACGCCGATCGGCACGATGAACGCCCTCAACGGGGTGACCGTGGCGCCGGAGCACGTCTTCCTCGCCCGGGGCCTGCGCCAGGCCGAGGACAGCACGCTCACGCAGGCCGAAGAGGGCATCGACGAACTGGCGTGGGTGCCGTTCGCCGAGGCGCTCGCGATGGTGGCCGATGGACGCATCCGCGACGGCGAGACGATCGCCGCCCTCGCGTACGCGGGGATCCGTCTCGGCCGCTTCACCTGAGCCGAGTGCAGGCCGCCACGCCGATGCGGGCCGCTGTGCAGGCGGCACGGGTGCCGCTGCCGCGGACGCCGATGTGCAGGGCGGGTAGGGCGTTCTGCAGGGACGCCGCGTCGCGCTCCGCTGACGCCCCGCGGAATCTCGCCCGGGAGATCCACCGATCTGCTCAACGACCCTGCGCAACGACGGAGGCTCCCTGCACAACGGCCCCGAGCGCGGCGAGCCGCCCCTCGATGGCCGCGAGAACGGTCGGCCAGTCATGCACGATCATCGCGTAGTCGAACCGCAGGGTCTCATACCCCTGAGCGGCAGCCCTGGCGTCGCGCATCAGGTCCTTGTGCCGGTGTGACGCGCCATCGTGGTTGAGACGCCCGTCGACTTCGAGGATGATACGGCCGCCGAGCACGAAGTCGACACGACCGACACCGTCGATCTGCACCTGGGCCGCCAGGGTGATTCCGCAGCGTCGCAGGCGCAGCTTCAGCAGAGATTCCAATCCGCTCTCCGAACGGTCGTCAGCGAGGTCGAGGAGCTCGTGGAAGCGCGTCGGAAGACTCTCGCGCAGGCGTTGCACGCCGGCCAAGCCGATCAGGCCGAGATGCAGCGACGACTCGACAGCGACGAAGAACGCCTCGGGCGAGGCGCAGCACGCGAACTGCATCAGTGCGAGGAGCACATCCACGAAGCCGAACCCAACGCCGCGCTCCCCCGTCTCGTGATGCGTCCGGCACCGGCAAGCGGCATGTCGGTGCTGTCGACCGGATGGACCGATCCAGACGTGGGGTCGAGAGGACGGCGCCGCACTCCCCTCCTCGGCATCGTCCAGGATCCACACTCCCCGCTGCCGGAGCGCCCCCGCACAGCCGACTTCACCTCCGTGCCTGGCCGCAGTCAGCACGTCCGCATCGACGTGCGCGAGTGCGTAGACGCCCTTGCGCACGAGGATGACCCCGCCGTCGGCGATCGCCCGGGCGATCGCCGCCCGGCGGATCCCGTGGCTCTCGAGCTGTGCGCGGCGCGCCACGCCGCCGTACCCGGCCAGAACTCGTTCGATCGACACCCGCTCGATGTTGCCCGCCTGCACAGGCGCGCCGGTTGCCGATCACGCGATCGGTGGACAACTCGTCCGAAGGCCGAGCTGTGGAGGACGAATGGAGGGACGGCGAGCAAGCCGTTGTGCAGGGAGGGTAGGTCAATGTGCAGGGTCTGGGGCCGCCCACCGTCGCCCTTTCCGCAGAAAGACGCGGCGTTGGTGGGCGGTTCGGGCTTACGGCCCTGCAGAACACGGAAGCTCCCTGCAGAACGGCCCGGATCCGCGCGAGAGGTTCGGCGGACTACATGCGGCCGCGGCGGGCGATGCGCGTCGTGAGCGAACGCGGGACCAGTCGCGAACCGAGGATGACCGCCTTGTAGCGCAGCGACGGGATCACGACGGATCTGCCCTGCGCGGCGGCGCGCAGTCCCTGGCGGACGACGAAGGGGGCATCCAGCCAGAGGAACCGCGGCACCCCTTCCTGTCCGGCGCCGAGGCCCATCCGGGAGTGGAAGGTCGTGTGCACGAACCCGGGGCAGAGCGCGGTGACCGTGACGCCGTCGCGCGCGTACTCGCCGTTCGCCCAGCGACTGAATCCGATGAGCCACGCCTTGCACGCGGAGTACGTCGACCGCGAGATGAATCCGGCCACCGAGGCGACGTTGATGATCCGTCCGCCGCGGCCACGCATGACCCCCAGGGCCGCGTGCATGAGCCGCATCGGCGCCTCGACGTGGACGCGCAGGTGCCGCACCTCGTCCGCGATGTCGTTGTCGGCGAAGTGCAGCGGCAGCCCGAACCCTGCGTTGTTCACGAGCAGGTCGATCGGGCGTGCCGCGTCGGCGATCCGCTGCGCCACGCGATCGACGTCCGACTCCTCGGCGAGGTCGGCGAGGAACACCTCGACGGCGACGCCATGGCTCGCGCGCAGCTCGGCGGCGAGCGCCTGCAGCGCGTCATCCGACCGGGCGACCAGCACGAGGTCCGCACCGCGGTCGGCGAGCTGACGGGCGAACTCGGCACCGAGTCCTGCGCTGGCGCCGGTGATGAGGGCGACGGGCATACGGGTCCTCCTGTCGGAACGGGGATGCGGTCAGCGCTGGTAGCCGAGGAAACGGAAGCGGATCCCGGTCCGGCTGGTCTGCCACTCCCCCTCCGAGACGAGGCGGAACCCCTCGCGCGACGGAGCGAAGGCGTCGCCGGGCACATCGAGGTCGAGCTCGGTCACCTCGAGACGGTCGGCATGGCCGATCACCTCGCGGAAGATCTCGCCGCCCCCGATCACCCAGGCCTCGTCGAGACCGGCGAGGCCGTCGGCGACCGATCCTGCGGTGCGCGCGCCGTCGGAGCGCCATCCCGTCTGCCGCGTGATGACGACGTTCTCGCGTCCCGGTAGCGGACGGAACCGCTCGGGAAGGGACTCCCAGGTGCGCCGACCCATGACCACGGGGGCTCCGAGGGTGACCTCCTTGAAGTGGGCGAGGTCCTCCGGCACGTGCCAGGGCATGGTGCCGCCGGCGCCGATCACGCCGTCCTCCGCCTCCGCCCAGATCAGCCCGATGCGCGTTCCGGCGATCACACCGCCACCGCCGCCCGGATCGCCGGGTGGTGCCGGTAGTCCTCGACGGAGAAGTCCTCGTACGCGTAGTCGAAGATCGAGTCCGGCTTCCGGGTGATCCGCAGCGTCGGGTACGGGTAGGGGTCCCGGGTGAGCTGCTCGCGCACCTGCTCGAGGTGGTTGTCGTAGATGTGGCAGTCGCCGCCGGTCCACACGAAGTCGCCCGGCTCGAGGCCGGTCTGCTGCGCCACCATGAGGGTGAGCAGCGCGTAGGAGGCGATGTTGAACGGCACGCCGAGGAAGAGATCGGCGCTGCGCTGGTAGAGCTGGCAGGACAGCTTGCCGTCGGCCACGTAGAACTGGAACAGGGCGTGGCAGGGGGCGAGCGCCATGTCGGGGATGTCCGCCGGGTTCCAGGCCGAGACGATGATGCGGCGCGAATCCGGCGAGTTCCGGATCTGGTCGATCACCTGCTGCAGCTGGTCGATGTGCCCGCCGTCGGGCGTCGGCCAGGAACGCCACTGCACTCCGTACACCGGTCCGAGGTCGCCGTCGGCGTCGGCCCACTCGTCCCAGATGGTGACGCCGTGCTCCTGCAGCCAGCGCACGTTCGAGTCGCCGCGCAGGAACCAGAGCAGCTCGTACGCGATCGACTTGAAGTGCACGCGCTTGGTGGTGATCAGCGGGAAGCCCTGTGAGAGATCGAAGCGGATCTGGCGCCCGAACACGCTGGTCGTTCCCGTGCCGGTGCGATCGTCCTTGTGCGTGCCCGTGGCCAGCACGTCGCGGAGCAGGTCTTCGTACGGCGTGGGGGTCGTGGCGCTCATGGCTTTCAGCGTACCGGCGGGCGAGCGGCGGCGGGCGGGAGCACGCTGACTCGAACCGTCATATCCGCCCCTGCCCTGCCGACTCGGACGTAGCCTCGGAGCATGTCCCTGCCGATCGCCCTCGTCATCGGCGCCGCGCTGCTCGCGGCGACCGTCGTGGCCGGTCTGCTCCTGCGCCGGCGGGACGGCCGGGCCGTGGTCGTGCACGGCGACCGGCACGTGGATCCCGCCGACCTCATGCGACCGCTCGGGTCCCAGGCGACGCTGGTGCAGTTCAGCACCGAGTTCTGCGCACGCTGCCCGCAGGTGCGGCGCATGCTCGGCTCCGTCGCCGACGAGCGCGCCGGCGTCGTGCTGGCGGAGGTCGACCTCACCTCGCGCTCCGACCTCGCCGCGCGATACAAGGTGCTCTCGACGCCGACCACGCTCGTCGTCGATCCGGAGGGCAGGATCCGCTCCCGTTTCACCGGCGTGCCCGCGCGGGCCGACGTGCTCGCCGCGCTCGCCGCCACGACTCCTCAGGAGGCCCGTCCATGACCGCTCCCGCCGGCATCGATCCCCGCGGCCCGCGCTTCGCCGCGTGGATCACCTCCGCCCTGCTCCTCGTCGCGACCGTGCTGGGACTCGTCGCAGGATCGCCACCTGCCACGATCTCCTTCGGCTGGTTCGCGTATCAGCCGCTCGCGGACGCCACCTACGCCTCCGGTGACTTCGCTTTCATCGCCGGCCGCCCGTTCTGGCTTCAGATCCTGCTGCTGCGCGCCGCCCAGCCGGCGTTCCTGCTCACCCTCGTGATCGCGCTGCTCTTCCTCTGGGGCGTGCTCTCGCCGCGCACCCAGCCGTGGAGCCTGCTGTTCCGCACACTCGTCCGCCCGCGCCTGGATCCTCCGGCCGAGCTGGAGGACCCGCGCCCGCCGCGCTTCGCCCAGGGCGTGGGCCTGTTCGTCGTGACGGTCGGGCTGCTGCTGCATCTGCTCGGCGTGCCGTGGGCGCTGCCCATCGCCACCGCGATGGCGTTCGTGGCTGCCTTCCTGAACGCGGCCTTCGGCCTCTGCCTGGGCTGCCAGCTCTACCTGCTGCTCCAGCGCGCGGGCATCCTGGGCCGGGCGCCGCGACTTCCCTGAGAAGTACGGATCCCTCCGGGCCCGGTCGATAGGCTGGCAGTCTCACCCATTCCGATCGGAGGATCCCATGTCCGTCACGAGCGAAGCCGCTGCCACCTGGACCGGAAGTCTCATCGAAGGCGAGGGATCCGTCTCCTTCTCCTCCTCGCACCTGGGCACGTTCCCCCTGAACTGGAAGGCCCGTTCCGAGGGGTCCGAGACCACGACCACGCCCGAGGAGCTCATCGCCGCCGCGCACTCCTCCTGCTTCAGCATGGCGCTCTCGCACGCGCTGGCCGGAAACGGCACCCCTGCGGAGCGGGTCGACACGACCGCGTCCGTCACGTTCAAGCCCGGCGTCGGCATCACCGGCAGCCACCTCAACGTGAACGCGACGGTCCCCGGCCTCGACGCCGAGACCTTCCAGCGCCTCGCTCAGGAGGCGAAGGTGGGCTGCCCCGTCTCCGCCGCGCTGTCGGGCATCGAGATCACGCTCGAGGCGACCCTGGCCTGAACGCCTCGCGAACCTCGAAGGGCCGTGCCTCCTCGGAGGCGCGGCCCTTTCGCATCAGAGACCGGTCCTGCGCCGCGGTCCGCGAGACCGGTGGCCCGCCGTCGCCCGAGGACGGCGGAGCACCTACTTCGCGAGTCGGATCGCGGCGCGGATCGCGGCGCGCGCATCCTTCCGCCGACCGGCCGCATCCTGGACCACGCCCAGGCGGTACTGCGCGCGCCAGTCCTCCGGGCCCGCCTCGGCGGCTGCGCCGTACTCCGCCAGGAGACGGTCGGCGTCCTCGGGCAGCAGGCGCCCGTTCGAGCGCAGGTGCTCCGGCGCCTCCGGCATCCCGCCCTCGTCGTTCAGCGTGCGGCCGAGGCGGTCGGCCGCGAGGCCGAACTGCAGCTCGCGCACCAGCGCCCATGCTCCGATCAGCGGCATCACGAGCAGGGCTGCGCCCATGGTGATCCCGAGCGCCTGCCCCGACCCGAGCAGCACCACCGCGCGCCAGCCGACGAGTGCGATGTACAGCACGAGGAGCGCGGCCATGACGGCGACGCCGATCCGGGATCCCATCTCTCCATCCTAGGTCGGCGCGCCATCGCGTCCGGCGCCGGCGACAGGCCCGCTCCCGGGGGGCCGACGCTCGACGGCACCGCCGCGGACAGCGCCGGACAGCGTACGACAGCGACACGACAGCGGTCCGAAAGCGGCGGGCCGGATGCTCGGAACATGACGAACTCCACCACCGACTGGGCCCTCGAGGCCGACGGACTCGTGAAGGTGTTCGGTGCGAACCGCGCGGTCGACGGCGTCGACCTGCAGGTGCGCACCGGCGCCGTCTACGGCGTCCTCGGCCCGAACGGCGCCGGCAAGACGACCACCATCAACATGCTCGCGACGCTGCTGCGTCCGGACGGCGGCACCGGCCGCGTGTTCGGGCACGACGTCGTCCGAGAGCCGCACGTTGTGCGGCAGCTCATCGGCGTCACCGGGCAGTTCGCCTCGGTCGACGAGACGCTCTCCGCGACCGAGAACCTCATGATCTTCTCCCGTCTGCTGGGTCTGAGCCGCAGCGAGGCGAAGGCGAAGTCCGCGGATCTCCTCGATCGGTTCGGGTTGTCCGAGGCGGCGAAGCGTCCGCTGCAGAACTTCTCCGGCGGCATGCGGCGGCGCCTCGACCTCGCCGCCTCGCTCCTCGCGCAGCCGCCGCTGATCTTCCTCGATGAGCCGACCACCGGCCTCGATCCGCGCACGCGCGGGCAGATGTGGGACACGATCCGCGAGCTCGTGAGCACCGGATCCACCGTGCTGCTGACGACGCAGTACCTCGACGAGGCCGACCAGCTCGCCGACCGCATCGCCGTGATCGACCGGGGCAAGGTCGTGGCGGAGGGCACACCGGACGACCTCAAGGCCTCCGTCGGCACCTCTTCGCTGCAGCTCCGCGTCCGCGACGCCGCCGACACGGCCGACGCGCTGCGCGCGATCGAGCAGACCCTCGGCGTCCGCGGCGTCCTCTCGCCCGAGGCATCCCGCATCACCGCTCCGATGGCCGACCCCGACCGGATCGCCGATCTGCTGATCACGTTCCGCGAGGCCGGGATCGGTCTCGCGGAGGTGAGCGTGCAGAAGCCCACCCTCGACGAGGTGTTCCTCACCATCACCGGCCACCCGGCGGAGGAGGAGCCCGCCGGGGATCCCACCGCCGCACAGAACCAGGAGGTCCGCGCATGAGCACTCTCTCCCCTGTCGCCGGTCGTATCGTCCCCGCTTCCGAGCGCCGGCCGGCCCCGCGCCCGAGCCTGTCCCTGACGCTGCGCAACACCGTCACCATGGCGGCCCGCGGCCTCATCAAGATCCGCAGGACCCCGGAGCAGCTGGTCGACGTGACCCTGCAGCCGATCCTGTTCACCCTGATGTTCACCTACATCTTCGGTGGAGCGATCTCCGGCGACGTCACGAACTACCTGCCCGTGATCATCCCCGGGATCCTCGTGCAGACCGTGATCACGACCTCGGTCGTGACCGGCGTGCAGCTGCGCGAGGACATGGACAAGGGCGTGTTCGACCGCTTCCGCTCGCTGCCGATCGCGCGTATCGCGCCGCTGTCCGGGGCGCTGCTGGCCGACACGATCCGTTACGGCATCGCCACCGTGCTGACGTTCACGATGGGTTTCATCATGGGCTTCCGTCCGGCGGGCGGTCTCGGCGCTGTCGTCGCCGCCGGCCTGCTGGTGATCGCGTGCTCCTGGGCGATCAGCTGGATCTTCGCCTTCGCCGGCGTCATCGCCCGGACCGCGTCGAGCGTGCAGGGCATCTCGATGCTCATCCTGTTCCCGCTCACGTTCCTCTCCAACGCGTTCGTCCCGGTCGACACGATGCCGAGCTGGCTGCAGTGGTTCGTGAACGTCAACCCGGTCTCGCATCTCGTGACCGCCGTGCGCGATCTGGTCAACACGGGCGCGTTCGGTGCCGACGCCTGGGTGTCACTCCTCGGCGCCGTGGTGATCGTCGCGATCTTCGCGCCGCTCACCGTGCGGGCGTACATGCGCAAGGCCTGAACAGGGCTCGTCACGGGGCGTCCTCCTCTCGGAGGGCGCCCCTCGGCGCTGGGCGGCCCCGCTCTCCGCGCGCCGTGCTCAGCGAGCGCGCCGTGCTCAGCGAGCGCCCAGCACGGCGAGGCCGCGCGCCACCCTCTCGTCAGGATCCAGTGCCGCCGCGTCCGCCCGGGCCTCGGCGACCTCCGCGGATCCGGCGATCCTCTCCGCATCCGCGAGATGCACGGCGAGGCTGAGACTCGGCATGTTCTGCCGCCCGCCGAGCACCTCGGCGAGCGCGACGGCCGCTGTCCCCCGTCCGATGAGCTCCGGCTGCCGGATCGCCCAGGCCGACCATCCGATCAGGGCCGTACCGAGCACCGGCCGGTCCACGCCCTCCCGGCGCAGCCGGCAGGCGGCGATGGTGCGCGTGCGCAGCCGCCGCTCCCACACGGCCAGCTCCGCCTCCGGCACCTCGAGCTCCCGCACGGCCGCCGAGACATACCCCGACAGCGCCATCAGGTACCAGGGCGAGCGACGGTGCACGGGATCGGCGAAAGCCGCCATCGCCCGGCGGAAGCCCTCGGTCGCGTCGGCCCTGCGCCCCTCCAGGAGGTCGGCCTCCGCGAGCCCGTACAGACCGATCGACCCCAGTTCCACGCCGTCCTGGCTGAGGCCCCCTTCTTCGACGAGCCGGCTGAACAGCGCTCGGGCCTCGTCGCCGCGGCCCAGGCAGAGCAGCGCGCCTCCGCGCACCCACTCCTGGTGGTCGATCTGATCCTGCGCTTCGAACTCGGCGAACACGGCGCCCGCACGCTGGATCCAGGTCATCGCCTCGGCCGGACGGGCCGACTGCGCGGCCAGCTGGGCGGCGAGGTCGGCGGCCATGCCCTCCGCCCACCGCTCGTCGAGGCTGCGCGCCCGCTGCCAGGCGCTGCGGGCGGCTTCCATCGCCTCCTCCGCCTCGCCGTCGTTCTCTGCGCGGTGCGAGCGCAGCACGTCCGCGGCCAGCTGCGCGCGCGGATCCGACCTCTGCGGCCCCTCGGGCAACGACCCCATCGGCGCGCCCCGGCCCACGGAGAGCAGCGCGTCCGACAGCAGTTGCCAGGCCGGTGCGAGCGCGTCGCCGGCTGCGCGCACGGCACGGGCGACGAAGGCGAGTCCGCGCGCGGCGAGGGGGTCCCCGCTGATCATGCAGCCGAGCGAGGCCATCACGACGGCCATGACCTGCAGGTCGGGCTCGACGTCCCCGGCCGGCAGAGCGTCAACGATCTCGATCATCGGCCCCGCATAGCCGATGAACTCGGTGAAGGAGCCGCGGATGAACCAGGACTGACCGAGGACGGTGAACAGACGCACCGCGTCGCGGCCGCGCCGCTCCGCGACCAGGTGCCGCAGCACATGCACGAGGTTGTCGTGCTCGCGCGTGATCGCGAGGTGCGCCCGCGCGGTCAGGCCCGCGGGGAACGCCCGCGTCCTCGCACCGTGCGCGGCGACGAAGGCGAGCGCCCATGCGACCACGGCCTCCCACGCGTCCTGCTCGGCGCCGATCTCGACCAGCCGGTCGTGTCCGAACTCGCGCACGGTCTCCAGCATGCGGAAGCGCACGTCGCCGTCGCCGATCTCCACGACGTTCAGCAGCGACTGCGAGACGAGTCCCTCCAGCACATCGTCGGACGCAGCGGTCAGGACGGCGTCGGCGGTCTCCGCCGAGAAGCCGCCGGGAAGCACGGACAGCAGCGCGAGCGCCTGCCGCGCCTCCGGCGAGAGCAGATCCCAGCTCCACTCGATCACGGCCTCCAGCGTGCGGTGGCGCTCGGGAGCCGAACGGTCACCGGTGGTCAGCAGCGCGAACCGGTTCTCCAGCCGCCGTTCGATCTGCTCGGGCGTCATCGTGCGCACCCGCGCCGCAGCGAGCTCGATCGCGAGCGGCAGCCCGTCCAGACGTGCACACAGGCGCGCGACGACCTCGAGATCGAGCGTCGCTCCCGGACGTGCGGCCTGCGCACGCTCCACGAAGAGGCGCACGGCCGGTGCATCCTGCGTCGCCTCGATCCCCAGCGGCTCCAGCGGAAGCACGCGCTCCGCGGCGATCGCGAGCGGGGTGCGGCTGGTGGTCAGGATCCGCAACGACGGCACCATGGCCAGCAGATCCGCCGACCAGCGCGCGACACCGTCGATCACCTGCTCGCAGTTGTCCAGGACCAGGAGCGTCGTCCGCTCACCGAGAGCGGCGATGATGCGGGCGCCGAGGTCGGGACGCGGACGCTGCTCCGAGAGCCTGCCGCCGGGGGCGTTCTCGCTGATTCCCAGGGCGGCGGCGACCGCCAGCGGCACGCCCCCGTCGGTGCGCACACCGGCGAGCGGGACGACGACCACGGCGGGCGCCGGCGACTCCGCCGCCAGTGCCTGCGCGAGCCGGGTCTTGCCCAGTCCGCCCGCGCCCATGATGGTCACGAGCCGTGCGGTGCGCAGCAGGACGCGCGCGCTCGCCAGCGCTCCGTCGCGGCCGATGAGCTCGTTCGGGGCGGACTGCACACCGATCCGCACCCGCGGCCCCTCGTCCCGCCCGCGCAGCAGCCGCGCGTTCAGCTCGACGAGCTCGGGGCCGGGCGAGCTGCCCAGCGCGTCGGCGAGGGCGGCGCGCAGCCGTGCGAAGACGCCGAGGGCCTCAGGGACCCTGCCGTCGTCGGCGAGTGCCGTCATCAGCGCGGCCTGAGCCGTCTCATCGAGCGGATGGGCCGCAGCGAGTTCCTCGAGGATCCCGATGCCCTCCGCCGCCTGCCCAGCGGCCACGAGCGAGGCGGCGAGGCAGCCGCGGAGTGCGGCCTGCAGGCCCTGCGTGTGCGCCGCGAGCTCCTCCGCGATCGGAGCCCCCGCGAGGTCCGCGCCGGGCTCGCCCCGCCACAGGGCGAGGGCCGCGCGCAGCAACCGGACGCGGTCGGGATCGCCGTCGTCGAGTGTCTCCGCCTCGGCGCGCAGACGGCGCGCGGACTGGAGGTCGGTGTCATCGGTGCCCAGGGCATAGCCTCCCGGAGCGCTCGCGATGGCGTCCGGCCCGGCGAGCGCCCTGGCCCGGGAGACGAGCGTCTGCAGGGCCGCCTTCGGGTTCTGCGGCTGGTCGTCCCCCCAGACCTCGTCGGCCAGCGCGGGCACGGATCGCGTGGTGCCGGTGCCCGCCAGGACGAGCGCCGTCAGCAGAGCGCGCATGGGCGTGCCTCCGGCGTCGCGATCCGCGATCCGCACCGGGCCGAGCACGCCGATGCGCGCGGTCATGCGCGCGGCCGGATCCCCAGATCGATCACGTTCTCCAGGCCCACGACCACACCGCGCAGATCACGGGCGTACGGCAGGGCGAGGCGGATCCCGGGGGCGTACGCCGCCGCCGACTGCACGGTGTCGTGCACGATCGTGAGCGACTCCCCCGGGCCCGAAAGGATGACCTCCTGCTTGGCGAGCACGCCGGGCCGGCGCAGCGAGTGCACCGGGACGCCGGCGACCTGCTGGCCGCGCGCGCGCTGGTCGACGTGCGGCGCATCGACGGGCCCCTGCTCGGAGCGGGCCGCCGCGATCAGTTCCGCAGTGCGCACCGCCGTGCCGCTGGGCGAGTCGATCTTCGTGTGCTGGTGCGCCTCGATGATCTCGACGGACCCGAAGAACGGAGCGGCGAGGGCGGCCAGCGCCGTGCCCAGCACGGATCCCAGCGAGAAGTTGGGCACGAACAGCGCTCCCGTGCCGGCGGCGTCGATGGCCGGCCGCACCTGGGCGATGCGGTCGGCAGACCACCCCGAGGTCGCGACGAGGAGGTTGATGCCGCGGTCGACCGCGGCGCGCACGATCTCGACGCTGGAGGCCGGCGTGGTCGCATCGACCACGAGGTCGGCGCCGTCGAGCTCGTCCATCGTGCTGTTCGAGCCGAGCACCGCGCCGAGCTCGAACCCGTCCAGCTGCGCGATCACATCGCCGATGATGGTGCCGAGCTTGCCGGAGGCGCCCACCAGGGCCACGCGCGTCGTCATGTCCACAGTCTATTCAGGGCGGCGGACGCGGCTCCTCCGCGCGGCTGGTGCGGTCCGGGGCGCGTCGAGGGCATAACGTCGGAGCATGCCCACGTTCCGGATCGCATCCCCCGAGGATGCCGACGCGCACGCCGTGCTGGTCGCCTACTTCACCCTGCGGGCCGCGGAGTTCCCCGGTGGCACCTACTCCCCTACATATCCGAAGGCCGCGGCGTTCCAGGATCCTGACGGCGTCTTCCTGCTTCTCGAAGACGACGACGCGATCGTGGGCTGCGGCGGGATCCGCCGCGTCGCGATGCCCGACGGCGCGCCGGACGTGTTCGAGATCAAACACGTGTTCCTGAGCCCGGAGACGCGCGGTCGCGGCTGGGGGCGCCTGCTGCTCGAGGAGTTGGAACGCCGCGCTCGCGGATTCGGGGCCGGCGCCCTCGTGCTCGACACCCACCACACGCTCGAGGCGGCCGGCCACCTCTACCGCAACAGCGGCTTCGCCGAGATCCCCCGTTACAACGAGAATCCCAACGCGACCCGTTGGTATCGGAAGGATCTGGAGGCGCACGCGTGAGGCTGTGGTCTGTTCACCCCCGCTACTACGATCGGCAGGCGCTCACGGCGTGCTGGCGCGAGGGACTGCTCGCGCAGGCGGTGATCGCGGACCCGACGCGGCGCGGCTATGCGAACCACCCGCAGCTGCAGCGGTTCCGCGCCGTGCGGGATCCGCTCGCGGCGATCGGCGACTACCTCTCCGCAGTGGTGGACGAGGCCGACGCACGCGGCTACCGGTTCGCGCGGGAGAAGATCCTCAAGACCGGTCCCGTGGAGCGGATCCCCGTCGCCCACGGTCAGCTCGAGTACGAGTGGGGGCACCTGCTGCGCAAGCTCGAGGTCCGCAACCCGGACCTCTGGGAGCGGTGGCGCACCCGTGCGCTCCCGGATCCGCATCCGCTCTTCATCGTCGAGCCGGGTCCGATCGCCGACTGGGAGCGCATCAGCTGATCCCGGCGCGACGCGGCGGGCCGTCCTCGCCCGTCACGATCAGCACACGTGGTGACGATCAGCACACGGATCCGGCGAACTCGTGTGCTGATCGTGACAGGCCGTGCGGATCGTCACGAACATGCGCCGCGCAAGCGCCGCGTCCACGGTTGTGAGGTCAGACCGCGAGGGGATCCGGCAGGCCGGTGCGCAGCTCCACAGGCAGATGGCTCAGGTCGTTGTGCGCGAGCAGGGTCCACGGGCGGCCCTGCTTCTGCGAGATCACGGTGAGTCCGCAGTTCGCCTGGTTGAGCGTCATCCAGCGCCAGTCCGGCGCCTCGAGCACCTCGCGGACGAACCAGCCGATCACGAAGTTGTGCGTGATGAGCACCTCGTGGACGTCACCGGGCTTGCGGACCAGGTACTCGTTGACGGCGTCATCCATCTGCGCCCTGCCGGCCTCGATCTCCGCATCGGTGACGGATCCGAAGAAGGGCTCGAAGACGGCTGGTGTCTCCTCCGTCATGCCGGTGGGCACGCAGTCGAACAGCAGCGCGGACGGCTCAGCCTCGACCGAGGGGATCCGCTCGGAGATCGCCCTCGCCGTCTCGGCGGCGCGGAGCAGCGGAGAATGCCAGATCGCGTCGAGCGGGAGCCCGGACAGGCGGTCGGCGATCAGCTCGGCCTGACGGCGACCGCGCGGCGAGAGGGGGCCGTCGGCGAGACCGTGCTCGGCGTCCTGATGTTCGCCGTGCCGGACCAGATAGATGTAATGCGTCACAACCGCTCGCCTCGTCGCCGACTCCGTGGTCGGGGTGCTTCCAGCCTATGTCACGGATCGGACACGGACCGGATCAGCTCGCCGCCCGGGTGAGTTCGGCCAGCTGCGCCCGCCCCAGCGCGACACCCGCGCCCTGCATGAGCTCATCCACCTGGTCGGTCGCGAAGGCGTTGACGATGGGGGCGGTGACCGTGCGCTGCGCGAGCAGCCAGCCGATCGCCACCGCCGCAACGGGCACCTGCAGCTCGTCCGCCGCGATGTCGAGAGCCCGCAGCACCTTGATTCCGCGGCGGTTGATGTTGCCGCGCAACTGCATGCCGCGCACGCCCTGCAGGGCCTGCTTCGAACGGTGGCGCCCCGAGAGGAAGCCGTGCTCGAGGGCGTGCGAGGGCGTCACCGCGAGCCCCTGGGCCGCGGCGACCAGTCGCAGGTCGCCCTCGAAGCCCTGGCGGCGCAGCAGGTTATACGGCTCGTCCAGCACCTCGATGCGCGGGTACCCCGCCGAGGCGAGGATCCGGGCCTCGACCAGACGCTCCGGGGTGAACCCGAAGGCTCCCAGCAGGCGCACCTTGCCGGTCTCGACCAGCCACTCCGCCGTGGCGAGGGTGTCCTCGAGGGCGCTGCCGTCGTCGACCGTGCCGTCGAGGTAGAGCACGTCGATGCACTCGACTCCGAGCCGGTTCAGCGAGGCCTCCACCGCGCGGACGAGGTTCACCGCGCCGATGCCGGGGTTGTCGGGGTGACCGCCCACGCGCACGCTCAGCACGATGTCGTCGCGGTTGCGCCGCGACGCGAGCCAGCGCCCGATGATGTGCTCGCTGCGCCCCGCGGCGAAGCTGTCGGCGGTGTGCACCGCGTTGCCGCCGAACTCGGCGTAGCGGTCGAGAATGCGCAGGGCGGTGTCGGCGTCGGTGTTCCAGCCGAACTCCGCGCCGCCCAGGATCAATGGGAAGGTGCGGATGCCTGTCTCGCCGATCGGCACGCGCAGGCTCGTGCCGATGCCGGGTCCGACCACGGGGATCGGGGCGGACGGATGCGGCGGCACCACGGCAGGCGGCGTCGTGACGGCGGGCGCGGTCGCGACGGCAGGCGCGGCACCGCCGGTCGCGGATCCGGGTCCGACACTGAAGAGACGCATGCGATCACCCCCGTGTCTGCTGCGCTGTGCTTCGAACGCACCCCCCGGTGCGTTCCCTACGAGAGTAAGGGAGGCCTCGGACGCTTCCGTTCATTGAGACGGCCGGGAGGCGAACAATGGATAACGGTTCGGTCACGAAGACGCGAAAAGGCCCGCCATGTCCCCCCTTCGGCGGACATGACGGGCCTTTTCGTGAGGAATCAGGCCTCGGCGGTCTCGGCGACCGGCTCCGCAGCCTCGGCCGGAGCCTCGTCGATGACGGGCTCGAGCGAGAGCTTGCCGCGGTCGTCGATCTTCGTGATCTTCACGAGGATCTTCTGGCCGACGGAGAGCACGTCGTCGACGTTCTCCACGCGCTTGCCACCGGCGAGCTTGCGCACCTCGGTGACGTGCAGGAGGCCGTCCTTGCCCGGGAGCAGGGAGACGAACGCGCCGAAGGTCGCGATCTTGACGACCGTGCCGAGGAACTGCTCACCGACCTCGGGGTTGGTCGGGTTGGCGATCGCGTTCACCTGGGCACGGGCGGCCTCGGCCGACGGGCCGTCGGTCGCGCCGATGTAGACGGTGCCGTCCTCCTCGATGGAGATCTGCGCGCCGGTCTCGTCCTGGATCGCGTTGATCGTCTTGCCCTTCGGGCCGATCAGCTCGCCGATCTTGTCGACCGGGATCTGCACGCTGATCACGCGCGGCGCGGTCGGCGCCATCTCGTCCGGGCTGTCGATCGCGGCGTTGAGCACGTTGAGGATCGTCAGACGCGCGTCCTTGGCCTGGGTCAGCGCGCCGGCGAGCACCTCGGAGGGGATGCCGTCGAGCTTGGTGTCCAGCTGGATCGCGGTGACGAACTCGCTCGTGCCGGCGACCTTGAAGTCCATGTCGCCGAGCGCGTCCTCGGCGCCCAGGATGTCGGTGAGCGCCGCGTAGCGGGTCTCGCCGTCGACCTGGTCGGACACGAGGCCCATCGCGATGCCGGCGACGGGGGCGCGCAGCGGCACACCCGCGTTCAGCAGCGACAGGGTCGAGGCGCAGACGGATCCCATCGAGGTGGATCCGTTGGAGCTGAGCGCCTCGGAGACCTGACGGATCGCGTAGGGGAACTCTTCGCGGCTCGGCAGCACCGGCACGAGGGCGCGCTCGGCGAGGAAGCCGTGCCCGATCTCGCGACGCTTCGGCGAACCCACGCGGCCGGTCTCGCCGGTCGAGTAGGGCGGGAAGTTGTAGTGGTGCATGTAGCGCTTGCTCGTGGTGGGCGACAGCGAGTCGATCTGCTGCTCCATCTTGAGCATGTTGAGCGTGGTGACGCCCAGGATCTGGGTCTCGCCGCGCTGGAAGATCGCGGAGCCGTGCACGCGCGGGATGACCTGCACCTCGGCGTCGAGCGGGCGGATGTCCGCGAGGCCGCGACCGTCGATGCGGACGCCCTCGGTGAGGATCCGGCCGCGCACGATCTTCTTCGTGACGGACTTGTAGGCGGCGGAGAACTCGCTGAGGGCGATCTCCGGCTGCTCGCCGGCCTCGACGGCGGCGACCAGCTCGGCCTTGACACGGTCCTTGATCGCGTCGTCGGCGTTCTGGCGCTCCTGCTTGTCGGCGATCTGGTAGACGTCGACGAGCTCGGCGAAGGCGCGCGACGAGACGAAGTCGAACGTCTCCTCGCTGTACGGCAGGAAGACCGGGTACACGCCCGGCTCCTTCGACGCCGTGGCGGCGAGCTGTGCCTGCGCCTCGACGAGCTGCTTGAGGAACGGCTTGGCCGCCTCGAGACCCTGCGCGACGATGTCCTCGCTGGGCTTGGTGGCGCCGGCCTTGATCAGGTTCCAGCTACCCTCGGTCGCCTCGGCCTCCACCATCATGATCGCGACGTCGGTGCTGCCGTCACCCTTGGTGACCACGCGGCCCGCGACGACGAGGTCGAAGACGGCCTGCTCGACCTGCTCCGCGTTGGGGAACGCGACCCACTGGTCCGCGTGCTCGCCGTGGCCGGGGATGAACGCGAGGCGCACACCGGCCACGGGGCCGGAGAACGGCAGGCCCGAGATCTGGGTCGACGCGGACGCCGCGTTGATCGCGAGCGCGTCGTAGTACTCGCCCGGAGCGATGCTCAGGACGGTGATGACGATCTGCACCTCGTTGCGCAGGCCGTCGACGAACGACGGACGCAGCGGACGGTCGATCAGACGGCAGACGAGGATCGCCTCGGTGGACGGACGGCCCTCGCGACGGAAGAACGAGCCGGGGATCTTGCCCGCGGCGTACGAGCGCTCCTCGACGTCGACGGTCAGCGGGAAGAAGTCGAAGCCCTCGCGCGGCGACTTGCCCGCGCTCGTGGCCGAGAGGAGCATCGTCTCCTCGTCGAGGTAAGCGGCGACCGCGCCCTGCGCCTGCTGCGCGAGACGGCCCGTCTCGAAGCGGACGGTGCGGGTGCCGAAGCGGCCGTTGTCGAGAACGGCCTCGGTGGCAGTGATTTCAGGACCTTCCAAGAGGTCTCTCCTTCTTTGTTTAGG
This sequence comes from Microbacterium sp. USTB-Y, assembly GCF_023703415.1. Taxonomy (GTDB): domain Bacteria; phylum Actinomycetota; class Actinomycetes; order Actinomycetales; family Microbacteriaceae; genus Microbacterium. Next base: position 69,579 of record NZ_JAGMTU010000004.1, read on the forward strand.
CTCGCTCTCCCGTGTGGAGCGCGAGCATGGACGGATGCGCACAGAGGCATCCTGTTCGATCCTATCAGCGCGCGGCGCAACAGCTGCCCCGGCCTCTCCCGCCGCGCAGCCGATCAGACCTCGCTCGGCTCCCGCACTCCCCGCTCGCGGCCGAGGCGCACGTAGTCGTGGTGCTTCGCGCTGCGTCCGTCGCCCGCGGCCCGTCCATGCAGACGCCGCCACACCCAGGGGAGCGCATGCCGACGCCACCACACGCCGGCCCCGGTGCGCTCCGACGCGTGCAGGGCCTCGTCCAGCGCGCCGAGCTCGTCCGCGAGGGCCACGCCGAGCACGCCGCCGGCCCGATAGGCGAGGAAGCGGTGCCCTCGACTGGAGAGGTGCACGAGGTCCTCCCCCCAGTTCGGCCTCTCGGCGAGCTGCGGATGCAGGTCGGTGTCCAGCAGGATCGCGCCCTGGCGGCGGGCGATGCCCGCGAGCGCCGTGGCCCAGGCGGAGAACCGGCGGGCGTAGATCCGCGCCGCCGGGTTGCCCGGCAGGAACGCCGTGACGACCAGGACGTCGGCGCCCGCCTCGCGCAGCTGCCGCACGGCGTCCTCGAGACGCGCCGCGAGCCGCGGGATCGAGGCGCGCCGCTTCACCAGGTCGTTCGCGCCGACGAGGATCGACGCGAGATCCGGGCGCAGCTCGAGGGCGCGCTGCAGCTGCGTGCCGCAGACGTCCTCGACGCGCTTCGAGCGGATCGCGAGGTTCGCGTAGTCCAGCGGTTCCCGGGCAGCCAGCAGCAGAGCGAGCCGATCCGCCCAGCCGCGCAGTGCGCCGTCGGGCCCCGGATCGCACAGGCCCTCGGTCAGCGAGTCGCCGAGCGCGACATAGCGGCGCCAGTGCTTGCGCTCCCCCGCCGGCGCGGGCTCGGGTCGCACCGCCCGGGGAGCGCGGAGGCCCGCGTCGGCCCTGTGCAGCTCCTGCGCCTCGGCGAAGTGCCCGAGGAGCTGGTCGCACACGGCGCTCCAGCTGCGCCCCTCGACCGCCTCGCGACCCGCGCGGCCGAACGCCTGCCGTTTGCAGGCGTCACCGGCGAGATCCCGCACCCGCTCGCGCAGATCCTCGAGATCGCCCGGGCGGTAGAGCCAGCCGTCGATCCCCTTCCGCACGAGGTCGAGCGGGCCGCCCCGGCCCGTCGCGACCACCGGGATCCCGCTCGCGTGGGCCTCCTGCAGCGTCTGACCGAAGGTCTCGCTCTCCCCCGGATGCACGAAGACGTCGAAGGACGCCATCGCCCGGGCGAGCTCGGCCCCGCCGAGGTGCCCCAGGAAGAGCGCGCCGGGCAGCAGCGCCTCGAGACGGGGACGGGCGGGTCCGTCGCCTACGATCACGAGCCGCACCCCGGGGAGGTCGGCGAGCACGCGCAGATCCTCCACCTGCTTCTCCGGCGCCAGCCGCCCGACGTAGCCGACGACGACGTCCGACCCGCCCCGGTGCTCCCAGTCCGCCACCCGCCGATCGGGGTGGAAGCGTTCGGCGTCCACTCCCCTGCCCCAGCGACGCACCCGGTCGACGCCGAGACGGGCGAGCTGCTCCTCGGACTCCGACGACGGAGCGAGGGTCAGCGTCGCCCGACGGTGCAGACGCGCGATGTGCGCTTCGGCGAGCGCGGTGGTGAGGGCCACTCCGTAGCGGGCGGCGTAGGCGGCGACGTCGGTCTGGTACGCCGCGACCGACGGCACCCCGATGCGCTCCGCGGCGAGCGCACCGCGCCAGCCCAGCGCGAAGGGCGACGCGAGGTGCACGACGTCGGGCTCGAAGCGGGCCAGCGCGACGGACAGCCGGTGCGCGCTCGAGGTGCCCACCCGCACGGTGCGGTAGCCGGGCAGGGCGACCGACGGGATCGGCTCAATCCGCGCGTGCCCGATCATGCGCGGCATGTCCGCGGCCGCGGGCGCGTACACACGGGCCTCATGTCCGTGACGCTCGAGATGGCGGAGGATCTGCAGGACGCTCCCGGTCACGCCGTTCATGTGCGGGAGGAAGGATTCCGTCACGATCGCTGCTCTCACGTGATCAGGATCCCGCCCCGCCGGCTCCGGAGGCGCCCGGATCGGCGATCATCGCGCAGTGTTCACCGGATGCACGGCACCCGGTCACCGATCGTCTGCCGCCGCGTCCTCCGCCGACGATGCCGTCCTCGGGACCGGCACGCGACCGGCGACGAGCCGCGGCGACGATGGCCCTGTCGGGACGCACGCCCTAGGCTGGCGCGCATGAGTACCGACGACACCGCCGCTGCGGACATGAAGCGCAAGTTCAAGGAGGCGCTCGAGAAGAAGAACGCCCAGCAGCATCGGGGCGAGGCGCATCTGGACGGCGACTCCGCCGTGCACGGCACACACGCCGCGCAGACCAAGCGCGAGTTCCGCCGCAAGAGCGGCTGATGCCCGGATCCACCCGGTAAGGGGCGCCGACGCATCGCCGTCGGCGCCCCTCCGCATGCGGCCCCCGAGACCGGTCCGTGCCGTCGCAGTTCCGATCCACAGGCAACCGGGTTACGGTCGAAAGGTGAGCGATCCGTCCCGAACCGCCGCTCCCTCGCGAAGGGGCCGCGCCGCGCGCCTGCTCGCCGCGATCCTGGCGACCTCGACGCTCGTGGCGGGCCCGATGGTCGCGGCGCCGGCGTACGCGGACGACTACCCGTCCTGGCAGGACGTGCAGAACGCGCAGGGCGACGAACAGGCCACGCAGGACGAGATCGCCAAAGTGAACGACGCGCTCGCGGGAACGCAGCAGAAGGCGGCGGACGCCTCGACCGCCGCGATGAAGGCGGCCCAGGCCTCCGACGCCGCGCGAGCCGACGCCGATGCCGCCGCGAAGCGCGCCGATCAGCTGACCGCACAGGCGGCCGACGCCACTGCGGCGGCCGAGCGCACGCACGAACAGGTGGGCACGATCATCGCCGGCCGGGCCCGGACGGAGACCGCTGCGCCGCTCTCCGTACGCCTCCTGACCGCTTCGGATCCGGATCAGCTGCTCACCCGGCTCGGGGTCATGCAGCGCCTGGACGCGACGTGGAGCACTCTCGGCGCACGCGCTCTCGCGGAGCAGGGGGTTGCGGCCACGCTGCGGGATCAGGCGCAGACGGCGCGCACGGCACGCGATCAGCGGGCGACGGCGGCGGAGCAGGCCGCCCGGGAGGCGAAAGCGGCCGCGGATGCCGAGGCCGCCGCGGTCCAGGACCTGCAGGGCCACGTCACGACGCTCTATCAACAGCTCGCCGCGCTGAAGAACACCACGGCGGACGTCGAGCGCCGCTACCGGCTCGGCCAGCAGGTGGCCGAGCAGGAGCGCCAGGCCGAGCTGCAGCGCGAGGCGGCCGCCGCGGCCGCGGCCGCGGGTTCCGGCGGCGGCTCCTCGGGCGGCTCCGGAGGCGGATCCACCGACCTCGGCGGGGGCGGGGTGAACGTCGACCCGGCCGGCGCCCAGGCTTACGCCGCCGGGCAGCTCGGCAACTACGGCTGGGGCCAGGATCAGTTCCCCTGCCTGTACCGCCTGTGGATGCAGGAGTCCAGCTGGCGTGCGGACGCGCTCAACCCCGACAGCGATGCCTACGGGATCCCGCAGGCCCTGCCCGCCGAGAAGCTGGCGGCGGCCGGCCCCGACTGGCGCACCAACGGGAACACCCAGATCGACTGGGGGCTGAACTACATCCAGGACCGGTACGGGTCCCCCTGCGGCGCCTGGGCGCACGAGGTCTCGAACAACTGGTACTGAGCAGTCCTCAGGGACGAGCCCGCGCCGCGCGGGCGGCGTCGAGGACGACCGGATCCGCACAGCCGCGCGCGAAACCGGCGATCCTGCGGCGGATCTCCCGTCCCAGGACGACGGTGCCGATGCGTTCCGCGACGGGGGCGAGCCACGCGGGTCGGCAGGTGAAACTGTACTTCCAGACGGCGCGCGTGCCGCCGTCCACCGGTTCGAAGCGCCAGCCCGCACCGAGCGTGCGGAGGAACCACGGCCCGCGCTCCATCACCATCCCCACGGTCGTCGGCGGGGCGTAGGAGACGTAGTGGGTGGTCATGGCGAGGCCGAACCTCTGCCGGGTGAAGGTGCGCACGCCCTTCGCCGGGGTCGTCGCACCGTCGAGGAAGTGCTGCGCGTGGATGAAGCCGTCCCAGCGGCGTCGTACCTCCCCCGTCGTCTGCGAGACCGCGAAGGCCAGGTCGGGGGAGATCGGGACGACGACGGCGGCCTGGACGACGGGCATGCTCCGACGCTAGCGCCTCGGCCGCGACGGCGAGGCACGCGACGGCCGGGGCGGGGCGTCGTCGGCGCCCCGGCCCGGCCTCAGCGGGCGATCCGGGTCAGCCGCGCCCGGCGCGAGCGCGTGCCCGCTCCTGCTTGGCGGCCATCTCGTCCACGGCGGCATGTCCGAGCGTCTCGGTGCTGACCGCCTCCGCCTCACCGCGGCCGAGCGCGGCAGAGGGCGCGTCGTGCCCGACGCCGTCCAGGGTCGACTCGTCGAACGGCCGCGCACCCGAGAGGACCGCGCGCACCTGCTCCGCATCGATCTGCTTCGTCCAGGTGCCGATGAGGATCGTGGCGACCGCGTTGCCGGTGAAGTTGGTCAGCGCGCGGCCCTCCGACATGAAGCGGTCGATGCCCACGATCACGCCCACGCCGTTCACGAGGTCGGGCCGGTACGCCTGCAGGCCGCCCGCCAGCGTCGCGAGCCCGGCGCCGGTGACGCCCGCGGCGCCCTTGCTCGCGATGATCATGAAGACGAGGAGGCCGATCTGCTCGGGGATCGACATCGGCTGGCCGAGGCCCGTCGCGATGAACAGGGACGCCATCGTGAGGTAGATCGCCGTGCCGTCGAGGTTGAACGAGTAGCCGGTCGGCACCGTGATGCCGACGACGGGCTTCGCGACCCCGAGGTGCTCCATCTTCGCGATCAGGCGAGGCAGCGCCGACTCGGAGGACGAGGTGCCGACGATCAGCAGGTACTCGCGCGCCAGGTACTTCATGAGCTGGAAGATGTTCACCCGCGCGACGAGCATCAGGATCCCGCCCAGCACCACGACGATGAACACGATGCAGGTCAGGTAGAACGCACCGAGGAGGATCCCGAGGCTCCAGATCGCCGCAACGCCCGTCTTTCCGACCACGGCGGCGATCGCGCCGAACGCGCCGAGCGGGGCGAGCCACAGGATCATCCCGAGCACGCGGAACACGAGCGTCTGCAGGTGCTTGATCGCCGTCATGATGGGCGCGCCGCGCTCCCCCAGCCCCTGCAGCGCGAACCCGACGAGCAGCGCGATGAAGAGCACCTGCAGCACGCTCTCGCCGGTGAAGGCGCCGAAGAACGTGGCGGGGATGATGCCGAGGATGAAGTCCTGCGTCGTCTTCGCCTCGGTCGTCGCGGCCTCATAGGTCGCGCCCGCCATGTGCAGCCCCTCGCCGGGATGGATGATGTTGCCGACGACCAGCCCGATCGCGAGGGCGAACGTCGACATCACCATGAAGTAGACGAGCGCGAGCCCGCCGATCTTGCCGACCGTCGCCGCCTTCGCGATGGATCCGACGCCGATCACGATCGTGCAGAAGATGATCGGCGCGATCATCATCTTGATGAGGCTCACGAATCCCTTGCCGATGGGTTCGAGACCCTGCGCGAACTGCGGGAACACGAGCCCCACGGCGATCCCGAGGGCCACCGCGATGAGCACGGACACATAGAGCCAGGTGTGCTTGTCCCAGGAGTTCTTGCCGCGGCGCCAGTCGTGCCGCGGGAGAGTGAAACCTTCGGTGAGAGCCATCATCGCCTCCGCTGAGTGAACCTGAAGCCCGCACCCCTGCGGGCGGGCTGTGCCGACCATCGTGCGGATCCGCGGCTCTGCCCGGCGAGTTCTGGTCGTATTGAAACCGGCTCGGATCCGCTCCGGGCCGCCGCTGGTCCGGGGAGCTCGCGCATACTGGCTGAGGAGGTCGGGATCGGCGATGGCGACGACAAGACGCGGCGGAGTGCGCAGTGCGGCATCACGCGTGTTCGCGCTCCTGATCGGATCCGTGCTGCTGATCGGCGCCGCGATCGGGGCGTTCCTCACCTGGGAGGCGCAGACCTCGGCGCGGCAGGAGGCCGAGCACGTCACCGCGGCGATCGCGCAGGCGCTCGCCGCGGCACCGGAGATCGAGGCCGCCGTGACCGCCGCCGACCGCCCCACGGCGGCGGGGGGTCTGCGCGCGTACGTCGAGTCCGCCCGCACCGGCGCCGGGCTCGACTTCATCACCGTGATGGACCGCGACGGCGTGCGCCTGACGCATCCGGATCCCGCCCGGATCGGCGAGAAGTACCTGGGCACGATCCCCGCCGACGGTCGTCCCCTCACCGAGCAGTACACGGGGACGCTCGGGCCGTCCGTGCGCACGATCGCCCCGGTCCACGACGCGGACGGCGCGATCGTCGGCTGGGTGTCGGCGGGCGTGACCGTGGAGTCGCTCGCCGGGGCGCTGCTGCGACGCCTGCCCGTGATCGTGCTGCTGACCCTCGCCGTCGTGGCCCTGGGCGCGATCGGGGCCGTGCTCGCCCGGCTCGCGACACGGCGCATCACGGGCGATCTGGATGCCCGCGATGTGCGCGAGGCCGTGGCCGGGTACGAGTCGGTGCGCACGCTCGGCGAGGCGCTGCGCGCGCAGACCCACGAACACGGCAACCGCCTGCACACGGCGCTGTCTCTGCTCGAGCTCGACCGCCGCGACGAGGCGATCGCGTTGCTGTCCGAATCCTCCCTGCAGAGCCAGTCGGTGATCGACCAGATGACGCTGCGGGACGGGGATCCGACGCTCGGCGCGCTGCTGCTCGGCAAGGCCTCCCAGGCGAAGGAACGCGGCGTGCGCTGGCAGGTCCAGGTGGATCCGGCCGCTCCCCGTGCGGATCTGCCCCCGGTCGACGCCGTCGCCGTGGTCGGCAACCTCATCGACAACGCCCTCGACGCCGCGCGTCAGGCTGGGACGGGCGCCGACCGCTGGGTGCGGGTGGACGTGACGGCGGCGGACGGCGGCGCCGTCGCGATCACCGTCGCGGACGGGGGCCCCGGAGTCCCCGCGGACGACCGGGAGCGCATCTTCGAGCACGGCTACTCCACCAAGCCGAGCGACCGCACGGGGCGCGGCGTCGGACTGGCCCTCGTCCGCGACATCGTGACCGCCGCCGGCGGGAGGGTCGAGCTGTCCGCAGACCCGACCGCGTTCCGTGTCACGCTGCCGGGTGCGCCGTCGGAGAGGAGATCCGGATGATCGGCGTCCTGCTCGTCGACGACGATCCGCTCACGCTCGAGCTGCACGCGGCGTACCTCGCACGGCTCGACGGCTTCGAGGTCGTCGGCGAGTGCACCGGCGTCCGCGCCGCGCTCAGCGCGCTGACCACGGAGGCGGAGCGGATCGACCTGGTGCTGCTGGACCTCACGATGCCGGACGGATCCGGCATCGACGTCCTGCGGCGCATCCGCGGAGCCGGGAGCGCGATCGACGTGATCGCGGTGACGAGTGTCCGCGATGTCGAGGCCGTGCGGCGGATGTCGGCGCTCGGCGTCGCCCAGTATCTGCTCAAGCCGTTCCCGTTCGCCGTCTTCCGCGAACGCCTGCTGCAGTACCGCGACCGGCACGAGCGCGCGATCGCCCTCGCCGGAGCCGCCAGCCAGGAGGAGATCGACGCCCTGATCGGCGGGCCGACGACCGGGACGATCGCCCTCCCGAAGGGACTCGCGGTCGAGACGCTGCAGACGGTGACCGCCGTGCTGCGCGCCCACGGCGACCTCTCGGCGGCGGAGGCCGCACCCCTCGTGGGCGTCTCGCGGGTCACCGCGCGACGCTACCTGGAGCACCTCGTCGCCCAGCAGATCGCGATCCGCGCCCCGCGCTACGGGGCGCCGGGACGTCCGGAGACCGCGTACCGCCTGGCCGGAACGGGAACGGCTTCACACTGACCGCCCCGCCCGTCGCCGTGGTCGGCGCGCCCTCACCGCGGTGATAGCGTCGTCCTGTCCTCAGGGCGGGGTGAGAGTCCCCACCGGCGGTGTCGCGGCATGGTCCGCGCGAGCCCGCGAACGGTCCCCATGGTGGGGACCGCCGATCCGGTGCGATTCCGGAGCCGACGGTCACAGTCCGGATGAGAGAGGACAGAAGGAGCAGTCCACCATGCCCAGAATCGCCATCGTCGCCGCGCAGTGGCACGCCGAGATCGTCGAACAGGCCGTTTCCGCCTTCACCGAGCGCCTCGCCGAGCTCGGCATCGACCAGGTCGACGTGTTCCGCGTTCCCGGGGCGTTCGAGATCCCGCTGCACGCGCAGCGCCTCGCCCGCACCGGTCGCTACGACGCCATCGCCACGAGCGCCCTCGTCGTGGACGGCGGCATCTACCGGCACGACTTCGTCGCCGGATCCGTCGTCGACGCGCTCATGCGCGTGCAGCTCAGCACCGACGTCCCGGTGTTCTCCGCGGTGCTCACCCCGCATCACTTCCACGAGCACGACGAGCACCAGGACTACTTCCGCCGGCACTTCTCCGTGAAGGGCCGGGAGCTCGCCGAGGCCGTATCCGCCACCGTGCAGAGCCTCGCCGCGATCGGCTGACCGACTCACGAGGCCTGGCTCAGGCACGCCCGCCGTCGCCGAGGACGGATCTCAGCGCGGCAGGCGTCCCTCGTGCAGGACGGCGTCGGGGTCGGCGCTCGCCCGCACCGCCCGGAGCCGATCGAGGTCGGAGTCCGTGGCGCAGCGCTCGAGCGTCTGCCCCGGCGTGAGGAACGTCGGCACCGTCCGATCGGCGACCGCCGGCGCGAGCAGGTCGACCAGCCCCGCGATGCTCGCATCGCCGGGCTCGGTCGGCGCCCCGGGGAAGTTCGGCACGAGCGCGTGCAGGAGCCACGAGGCTGAGGCGAGCGAGGCGAACCCGGATCGTCGCGGTGCGTCGAGCGCTCCGCCCAGCATGCGCAGGTCGATCCCGACGATCGGCGCCTGCTCGGGCGCCTGACGGAACTCCGCCAGGGCGTCGATCGTCGCGTCGTCCAGTCGATCGAGCGCGACGGAGGCGCCCCGGCCCGCGGTCGGCTCGGTCGGCTCCCCCGAGGCCGCGGCGAGGGCGGCGAGCGAGGTCGGGCCTGCGGTCTCCCGCTGCACGGCGCCTGAACGACGGACGCCGTCGAGCAGCGCGTCGGCCGCGCCGTCGGCGGACAGCGCCTGGACGGTCAGGAAGCTCTTGCCGCGGATCGCCTCGGGCAGCATCGGGACGTCCGGCATCCGCATCGAGTTCACGAACACGTTGAGCGTCGCGGGCGCCACCGCGGCGAGATCCCGCACGGCGCGGATCACGGCGGCGGTGTCCGCCGCGTCGAAGGTCAGCGCGGCGCCCCACTGCGCCGGGGCGCGGACGAGGTCGATCTCGAGCGCGGTGACGATCCCGACGACGCCGCCCGCCCCGCGCAGCGCCCACATCGCCTCGGGGTCGCTGCCGTCGTCGATGCGCTCGTGCGTGCCGTCAGGCCGCAGCACCCACGCGGCGCGCAGGTTGTCGGATCCGAGACCCGCCGTGCGGCTGAACCAGGAGTGCCCGCCGCCGAGCGTGTAGCCCGCGACGGAGACGACGGGGCTCGTCCCCGCGGGCGCCGCCCATCCGCTGCCCTCGAGCGCGTCGACGACGGCGCCCCAGCGCACGCCGCTGCCGACCACCACGACTCCGGCGTCGTGATCGATCTCGAGCCGGTCGAAGGCCGCCGTGCGCACGATCACCGCGCCGGACAGGTCCCCGGAGGCGCCGTGCCCGCTCGGCTGAACGGCGAGAGGCGTTCCCGCCTCGCGCGCGGCCGCGAGGATCAGGCGCAGGTCGTCGAGCCCCGCCGGGGCTGAGACGGCCGCCGGCAGCTGATCGATCGAGAGGTTCCACGGGCGGCGGGCGGCGTCGAACCCGTCGTCTCCGGCACGGAGGAGGGATCCGTCGAGCCGACCGGGAAGGGAGTCGAACGCAGAGAGAAGGGGCATGACGCCACCCTAGGATGCCCCACGGACATTCCCTGCGGCGTCATGCCCCTGCGCGCTGCGCGGCCCTACTCCCCTGCGAGACCGCCGAGCAGGTGCCCGAACGAGCGCCCTTCGCCGAGGTAGTTGCCCGGATCGAAGGGATCCTTGTCGGCCGCGGGCTCCCGCCGGGCCATCGCCTCCGCGAGCTCCCGCGCGCCGCGCTCGACGCGCGTGCTGAGCGGCGCGACCTCGTCGGCATTCGCCCCCCAGTCGCTCGAGGCGGCGAAGACCCCCGTCGGCACGGGCTCCGCGTGCAGGTAGGTGAACAGCGGGCGGATCGCGTAGTCGATCGCGAGCGAGTGCCGCGCCGTGCCGGCGTTGGCCCCGATCAGCACGGGCTTGCCGGAGAGCGCATCCGGGTCGAGGACGTCGATGAAGGACTTGAACAGCCCGGAGTAGCTCGTCGAGAAGATCGGCGTGACGGCGATCAGGCCGTCGGCCGAGACGACCGTGTTGATGGCCGAGTCCAGCGCGGGCGGGGCGAATCCGGTGAGCAGGTTGTTCGTGATGTCGTGCGCGAGATCGCGCAGCTCGATCACGTCGACGCTCACCTCGGAGCCCAGCTCGGTGAGCCGGTGCGCGGTCTCGGCCGCGAGGCGGTCGGCCAGCATGCGCGTGGACGACGGGTTGCTGAGCCCTGCGGAGATCACCGCGATGCGACGGGCGCCCATCTCAGTTCGCCCCCTTCGTGGCCGCGGCTCCGAACGACGAGCCCGCCGCGGCCGGGACCGCGCCGCCGTCCTGGTACGGCGACCCCGCGGTGAGGTTGTCGCCGCGGTTCGCACCGGGGCGCGCCTCGCGAGAGGGCCCGTCGCCGTACACGGCCTTGACGCGCGCGGCATGGGTCGGCGCGTCCGGCGCCGTATCGGGGCGGTTCTGCGCCAGCTCCTTGCGGAGCACCGGCACGACCTCGCCGCCCAGCAGGTCGAGCTGCTCGAGCACGATCTTCAGCGGGAGCCCCGCGTGGTCCATGAGGAAGAGCTGGCGCTGGTAGTCGCCGTAGTGGTCGCGCATCGCGGCGTAGCGGTCGATGACCTGCTGCGGGGATCCGACGGTGAGGGGCGTCATCTCGGTGAAGTCCTCCATCGACGGCCCGTGGCCGTAGACCGGGGCGTTGTCGAAGTAGGGACGGAACTCGTTCACCGCGTCCTGGGAGTTCGGGCGGATGAACGCCTGGCCGCCGAGCCCCACGATCGCCTGCTCCGGGGTGCCGTGACCGTAGTGCGCGAAGCGCTGCCGATACAGCTCGATGAGGCGCTGGTAGTGCTCCTTCGGCCAGAAGATGTTGTTCGCGAAGAACCCGTCGCCGTAGTACGCGGCCTGCTCTGCGATCTCCGGCGTGCGGATGGAGCCGTGCCAGACGAACGGGGCGATGCCGTCGAGCGGGCGCGGGGTGGAGGTGAAGCCCTGCAGCGAGGTGCGGAACTTGCCCTCCCAGTCCACGACGTCCTTCGTCCACAGCTCGTGCAGCAGCGCGTAGTTCTCGATCGCGAGGGGCAGCCCCTGCCGGATGTCCTTGCCGAACCACGGGTACACCGGGCCCGTGTTGCCGCGGCCCATCATGAGGTCCATGCGGCCGCCGGAGACGTGCTGCAGCATCGCGTAGTCCTCCGCGATCTTCACCGGGTCGTTCGTGGTGATGAGCGTGGTCGAGGTGGAGACGATGAGACGCTCGGTCTGCGCGGCGAGCGCGGCGAGGAACGTCGTGGGGCTCGACGACCAGAACGGCGGGTTGTGGTGCTCGCCGATCGCGAAGACGTCGAGGCCGACCTCTTCGGCGTGCTTGGCGATCGTGAGGGTGTTCTGGATCCGCTCGCGCTCGCTCGGGGTCTCCCCCGTGACCGGGTTGCGGGTGATGTCGCTGACCGACATGAGGCCGAACTGCATGCCCGACCAGGTGCTCGACTCGCTCACTGTGTCTCCTTCAGATTTCTATTCACTTGAATATATCTGGTGAAACGCCGTCCTTCGAGAAGTATTCCCCGGATCCCGGACATCATCCATCCCGGCTTCCCCTTCCCTGTCCGTCATCCGCTCCCCGGACGCGCATCGCTCAGGGGACGGAGGGAAGCGGGCGGAGGGAGATGCGAGCTGCCGGACAGGCCTCAGGCGAAGAGGCCGGCGCCGACGTACGAGCCCTTCTCCGCACCGGGCGGGATCGCCCAGACACCCGAGCCGATGTGGCGGATGTACTCGCTCATGAGGTCGGGCGACAGGCGCTTCTGCAGGGTGACGAACTGCTCCGGCGAGCGCTGATAGGACAGGAAGAACAGCCCCGCGTCGAGGCGCCCGAGGTCGCTGTTGCCGTCGACGTAGTTGTAGCCCCGCCGCAGGATCCTGATGCCGTCGTTGACCGTGGGATGTGCGAGCCGGACGTGCGAGTTCTCGTCGATCGCATGCCCGGCGAACTTCGGCTCCGTCATCTCCCCGCCGCCGGAGAGCGGAGCGCCGCTGCCCTTGGCGCGGCCGATCGTGCGGTCCTGCTCGGCGAGGCGGAGCCGATCCCAGGTCTCCACGAGCATCGCGATCTTGCGGGCCACCAGGTAGGAGCCGCCGGCCATCCACGCGGGCTCGTCCTTCTCCGCCACCCACACGTGCTCGTCGAGGGCCGCCGCATCGTCGGAGAGGATGTTGGCGGTGCCGTCCTTGTAGCCGAACAGGTTGCGCGGCGTCTGCTGGTCGGCGGACGTGCGCGACGTGCGCCCGAAGCCGAGTTGCGACCAGCGCAGCCGTGCCCGCCCGAACGCGATCCGGCTCAGATTGCGCACCGCGTGCACGGCGACCTGCGGGTCGTCGGCGCAGGCCTGGATGCACAGATCCCCGCCCGTGTAGGCGGCGTCCAGCGCATCGCCGACGAAACCCGGCAGGTCGGTGAGCACCGGTGGCCGCCGCGCGGCGATCCCGAAGCGGTCCCCCTCCGCGAGGAACAGCGAGGGGCCGAGCCCGAACGTGATCGTGAGCCCCGCGGCGGTGAGCCCCTGGGCCTCCCCGGTGTCGTCCGGCGGCGCCTCCGGAGATCCCCCGACCGCCCCGGACGCGCTGACGTCCAGGCCCTTCGTGAGCCGCGAGGCCGCATAGCTCCAGTCCTGCAGCAGTGAGATCAGGTCGTCCCGGCTCGCCCGCGGCATCATGTCGAAGCTCGCGAAGTGCAGGTGCTCCTGCACGCGCGTCGTGATCCCCGCCTGGCGGGCGCCCTCGAACGCGTACTCGTCCGCGGGGGCCGATCCGCCCAGCACGCCGGTGGCGGCGACGGCGGCCGCACCGCCCGCACCGACGGCGATGCCGGCGACACCGCTGCCGAGCGCCCATCCGATCAGGCCGCGACGGCTGATGCCGCGACGATCGGACCCCTCGGCGGCGCTCCCCTCCGCGGGCTCGGGCGAAGGGGTGCGCCCCTCCTCGGACTCAGGCGCGGTCATCTCAGCCCAGGATCGTGCTGGTGAGCTTGGAGAGCGGCTCGGCGAGCGCGTTCAGAAGGTCGGTGAGGTCGCGCTTCTGCGTCTCGGTCACGGTCGAGTACGGGGCGAAGCCGTCCTTCAGCGAGCCGTGCACGGCCAGCTCGGCCTCGAGCGCGGAGAAGCCGCGGTCGATCTGCGCGACCAGCTTGCGCCCCTCGTCGCCCTTGCCGTCCGCAAAGTCCCTGACCAGCGAGAACGCCATCTTCGAGCCCTCGACGTTCGCGGCGAAGTCGGACAGGTCGGTTCCCGACCACCAGTCCTCCTCGCCGGTGATCTTGCCGTTGGCGACCTCGTCCAGCAGCGAGATCGCGCCGTTCGAGATGCCGGCGATGCCCTGCGCATCCAGATCCTTGAGGAAGGCGTCGGAGTGGACGTGGTCGTACAGCTCCTGCAGGTCGGCGACGAGCTTGTCGGCGAAGGCACCGCGCTGCTCGGGCGTGGAGGGCGCCCAGTCCAGGTTCGCAGGGGTGGTGCCGTCGGAGTTCATCGCACCGGCGGCGGGAACCCACAGGTCCTTCTCGATGCGGTGGAAGCCGGTCCAGTCGATCCCGTCGGCCTTGGCGTCGAGCTCCCGGAAGTCGAGCCGCGGATCCAGCGTCCCGAGCTTGTCGGCGACCGGCTCGATCCGCTCGTAGTAGGAGCGCACGACGGAGAACTGGGCCTTCGCGGCCGCGTCGTCCCCCGTGCGATAGGCCTCTGCGAAGGTCTTCGCCGCGGGGAGAAGCTGGCCGACCTGGTCCTTGACGAAGGCCGCGTACAGGTCGACAGCCTTCTTCTTCTGCGCGGCGTCGCCACCGGCTTCGGAGACCTTCTCGCCGGTCACGGCGAACGCCGTCTTGCCGACCCCGGAGCCGATCATCCCGGGCTTGCAGACCGTGAAGTACTTGCCGGGCTGCGCGACGACGGTGAGGGTCCGGGATGCTCCCGGAGCGACGTTCTCCACCTCGCCGACGATCCGGACCCCGTCCTCGGCGAGCAGGTAGAACTCGGTGACCTCGTCGCCCTTGTTGCTCACGTCGAAGGCGAGCGTGCCGCTGGTCGCGGTGCCGGCCGAGACGGCGCACCCGTCGGCCGTCGACGAGACGGTGAGGCGTCCGGCGGCGGACACGTCCGCCTTGGCGACGCACCCGGTGAGGGCGAGGCCGAGGGCGGCGGCGCCGAGGACGGCGATCGATCGGCGGGCGAGGGTCATGAGGCTCCTTCGGGAGTGGCGGTCGGCGAGGCGACCCGGGCGGCGTGCTCCGCGGCGACGGGCGCGCCGGAAGCCGCTCCTGCGGCGGTGGACGGGGAATCGGAGGGCGCCGCGGCACGCGACGCAGGGCGGCGCAGGCCGCGCACGAACAGCGTGCCGACGACCAGGAGGTAGAGGGCCCAGGCGATGACCTGGATCCAGCTCATCCTCGGCATGAAGCCGACCGTGGCCTGCAGCAGGACGGCGAGCGCGCTGTCTGGGCGGATGGCGGAGGTGACGTCGAACGCCCAGCCGAACGGCAGCCCTGCCCAGCCCACGAGCACGGCGCCCGAGGCGTCGAGCGGCGCCGCCGACGTGAACGGCCCCGGCACGACGCCCGCCTCCTGCAGGTCGCTGATCGCGTAGGCGAGGACGCCCGCCGCGATGATGACGAGGAAGCCGCCGGTCCAGGTGAAGAAGCGGGACAGGTCCAGGCGCACCGCGCCGCGGGCCAGCAGCCAGCCGGCGAGCACGGCGACGACGAGGCCGAGTGCCGCCCCGAGGATGGCGGAAGGGGCGTCGCCGAAGGACTGCACCATCGACCAGAGCAGGAGGGTGGTCTCCACGCCCTCGCGTGCGACCGAGACGAAGCCGACCAGGACGAGCGCCCAGACGGTGCCCGCCTCGAGGGCGCGATCCACGCCCCCGTGCAGTGTCGCCTTCATCGTGCGGCCGGCCTTGCGCATCCAGAAGATCATCCAGGTGACCATGGCGACCGTGACCAGCGACAGCGTGCCGCCGATGATCTCCTGCCCCTGGAAGGTGAGCGCGTAAGCGCCGAACGTGAGCACCGCGCCGATGGCCAGGGCGAGGAGCACGGCGGCGCCGACGCCCGTCCAGAGCCGGGGAAGCACGTCCCTGCGGTCGAGGCGCTTCAGGTAGGCGACGAGGATGCCGACGACGAGCGCGGCTTCGAGGCCTTCACGAAGGCCGATGAGGAAGGTGGCGAACACGGGAGGGGCTATTCCTGACGTTTCTGAGGTAAGGCATCCCTTACCTCAGAAAGCGTAGCACCCGTCCTCCGCGTTTCCGCATCGTGGGCGTCGCTCTGTGACGGACGGCCCCGCGACGGCCGTGCCGCCCGGGCCCGGAGTAATCCTCGGCAACATTCGCGCCGGGGCCGGCCACCCGGACCTAGCCTCGCCTCATGGCCGAACTGAACCTCCCGATCCTCGATCTGTCCCAGCTCGACGCCGGAGAGGAGGCGGCGGCCCGATTCCGCGACGACCTGCGCGCGGCGACCCACGACGTCGGGTTCTTCTACCTGACCGGCACCGGGGTCACCGACGAGCTCGAGCGGCGCCTGCACCGGGCGGCGAAAGACTTCTTCGCGCTGCCGGAGGACGACAAGCTGGCGATCGAGAACGTGAAGAGCCCGCATTTCCGCGGCTACACGCGCATCGGCGGCGAGCGCACCCAGGGTGCGGTGGACTGGCGCGAGCAGATCGACATCGGTCCCGAGCGGACCGCGGTCCACGGAGGCCCCGGCTACAACCGGCTGATCGGCCCGAACCTGTGGCCCGAGGCGCAGCCCGAGCTGCGGGAGGTCGTCGCGGAGTGGCACGAGCACCTCTCCGGCGTCGCGCGCAAGCTGCTGCGGGCCTGGGCGCTCGCGCTCGGCGCGGCGGAGGACTACTTCGAGTCGAACTTCGGCGATCCGTCGACGCTCATCAAGATCGTCCGTTACCCGGGCTCCCACGAGCCGGAGCCGCAGCAGGGGGTCGGTGCGCACAAGGACTCCGGCGTGCTCACCCTGCTGTGGGTGGAGCCGGGCAAGGGCGGCCTCCAGGTCGAGCGCGACGGCACCTGGGTCGACGCTCCTCCGGTCGACGGCGCGTTCGTCGTCAACATCGGCGAGCTCCTGGAGTACGCCACCGACGGCTACCTCAAGGCGACGAACCATCGCGTGGTCTCGCCGAAGGCTCCCGAGGAGCGGATCTCGATCCCCTTCTTCTTCAATCCCGCCCTCGACGCCCGCCTGCCGCTCATCGAGCTTCCCGCCGAGCTCGCCGCCCAGGCGCGCGGAGTCACCAAGGATCCCGCGAATCCGATCCACGCGCTGTACGGCGAGAACGCGCTGAAGTCGCGCCTGCGCGCGCACCCCGACGTCGCCGCGATCCACCACGCGGACCTGGTCGGCGCACCGGCCTGATCCACGGCGCGGAGGGGGTCAGCCGTCCAGGACTCCGTCCAGCTGAGCGAGCACGGGCTCCCTGCTCATCTCGATGTGCGCGTACATCAGCGCCGCCGCGAGCGAGCCGCGTCCGTGCGCGATCGCCTCGACGAGGTCGACGTGCTCGTCGGTCTGCTCCCGGTCCCTGGCCTCCCTGGTCAGCCGAAACACCCACTCCATGCGCCCCGCGAGGGGACCGAGACTGCGCAGCAGCAGGCGGCTGCCGCTGAGGCGGACGACCTCGGAATGGAAATCGATGCTCGCCGCCCGTGCGATCTGGGGATCCGCGACGGACGCCGCCTCGTGCAGCTCGTCCAGCCGGTCGATGCTCTCCGCCCCGTCGCGCACGCGCTCCGCTGCGCGCTGCGCGGCGAACGGCTCGAAGCAGAGGCGGGTGTCGAAGAGGTCGTGCACGTCGGCGCGGGTGAGCGGCGTGACGTTCGCGCCCCTGTGTCGGGACGCGATGACGAACCCCTCGGCCTCGAGGCGCTGCAGCGCCTGGCGGACGGGGATGCGGGACACCTCGAAGCGCTCGGAGAGCTCGCGCTCCTTCAACCAGGCGCCGGGCGCCGTCTCGCCCTCGATGATGGAGCGCAGGACGTCGCGGTAGACGCGATCGGCGAGCGCGAGCGCCGCGTGCTCCGCCTCAGGACCGCTCTCCATCGCCCATCCTCTCCCCCATCCGCCGGAACACGGGCGGGAACAGTCCCCCGCCGCCGAGGTGATCGCGCTCGTCGTACCCGGCGCGCATCACATCGAACAGCGCCTGTGCGTCGTCGCGGACGGCGTGCAGGTCGACGCCGTCGATCGCTCCGTCGCGCATCACGACCCGGCCCGCGACCATCGTAAGGCACGCGTCCCGCGCGCTTCCGGCCAGCACGAGGTTGCGCAGCGGGTCCTCGATCGGCCCGAAGCGCACATCCGACAACCGGAAGGCCGTGAGGTCGGCGGACGCGCCCTCGGCGATGCGCCCGAGATCCGGGCGGTGCAGCGCCCTCGCGCCGCCGAGCGTCGCGGCCTCGATGTAGCCGGCGAGGTCCCCGGCGGCCAGCGAGCGGTTCTGCACCTTCGCGACGGACACGCCGGTGTCGATGCCGCGGATGAGGTCGGGCGGGAACGAGTCGGTGCCCAGCGAGATGTTCAGCCCCGCGTCACGGTAGCGCCCGAACGTCTCCAGCTCGGAGCCGTAGCGCGCGTTCGTGAGCGGACAGTGCACGATCGAGACGCCGGCGTCGACGAGCGTCGCGAGATCGCCGCGGTCCTCGCCCCACACCCGGGGATTGACGTCGAGGAAGACGCCGTGCGGGATGATCAGCCGGTCGTCCAGCAGCCCCTGCGCGCGGATCAGCTCGAGCGGGGTGCAGCCGTAGCGCTCGAGGATCCAGTCCCGTTCGAAATCGCCCTGGAGGGCGTGCAGGCGGACCAGTGCTCCGCGCTGCCGCGCCGCGTCCGCGGTCGCGGCGAGCAGCTCGGGGGTCAGCGTCTCGATGCGGCAGGGCAGGAACACGGGCGTGAGCAGCGGATCCCTCCAGGACCGGACCGTGTCGTGGAAGCGGATCGCCTCGGCGAGGCCCGCGACCCCCTCCGCCTCGTCGAACGCGATGTCGCGCTGTCCGTCCCGCACGACGTTGACGCCCGAGCGATAGGACGGCCCGAGGAATCCGCGCAGCCCGAGCGTGCGCGAATACTCCGCCATCGCCAGGAAGTCGTCGGCGGTCTCCGCCCAGACCGAGTGCACCTCGGAGGCGATCGGCATGTAGCTGGTGATGCCGTGCAGGGCGAGCTGTACGAGCGCGATCTCGCGGATGCGCCGGCGCTGGGCCGTGTCGAAGACATGGCGCCGGCGCAGGAGGTAGTCCGCGGACCACTGCAGGCGCCGGGCGTGCTCCGCGGTGGACCACGAGTCGAGGATCAGGTGGTCGATGTCGGTGAGGGCGTCCAGGTCGATCAGCCCGGGCATGAGCAGGCTCTCGCCGAGCTCCATCGTGCGCTCGACGTCGCGCGGCGCCTCCGCCCGGGGGCCGACGAACGCGATCCGCTCCCCCTCGATGACGACCGCGCCGTCGCGCAGCTCGACGGGGGCTGTGCCGTCGAAGGCAAGGACATGATCGGCGGTGATCAGGGTGCGCACAGGTCTCATTCTCCCGAGAGTCGATTGGTATCCAAAAGCCGAGCTTTCTCCGCGAGATGCCCCCGAAACGACGGGGATTGGTCAGAGATGGCTTTCGTTTGGTATACATATCCTACTGGTTTGGTATACAATTCCAGCAACCCCCGTCCCCGAGCATCAAGGAAGATCGTGACGGACACCCTGCCGACGGCCCCGAAGACCGAGGCCGTCATCATGCCGAAGATCGCCACCGGCCGCTCCCTCCTCGGGACGGCCTGGCTGCGCATCAAGCGCAGCAAGATCGCGCTCGTGTCGCTCGGCGTCGTCGTCGCGATCATCCTGTTCGCGCTCCTCGCACCGGTCCTCACCGCGATCGAGGGCCAGGACCCGTTCACGACGCACACCGGCCCCGACATGCTGGACGACTTCAACACCCCGGGCCTGCCGCTGCCGCAGTTCATCTATCCGTCCGCCCAGCACTGGCTCGGCGTCGAACCGGGTCTCGGCCGCGACCTCTTCGCACGGCTCGCCTACGGCGCCCAGGTGTCACTGACGATCGCGCTGCTGGCGACGCTGGTCTCGGTCGTGCTGGGAACGATCCTGGGCGCGGCCGCCGGCTTCTTCGGCGGGAAGGTCGACATGGTCATCAGCCGCCTGATCGACCTGTTCCTCGCCTTCCCGCACCTGCTCCTGGTGCTCTCGCTCACGCCCATCCTGCAGTCCCGCCTGCGGGGCACCGCACTCGGGCAGGGCAGCTTCGTACCGATCGCCTCCCTCGTGATCATCCTGGGATTCTTCGGCTGGGCGTATCTCGCCCGCGTCGTCCGCGGCCAGGTGCTCAGCATCCGGGAGCAGGAGTACATCGAGGCCGCGCGCTCCTACGGCGCATCCAAGCGCACGATCCTGTTCACCCAGGTCATCCCGAACGTGTCCGGCGTCGTGCTCGTCTACGCGACCATGATGATCCCCACGAACATCTCGGCCGAGGCCGCGCTCTCCTTCCTCGGAGTCGGCGTCAAGGATCCGACGCCGTCCTGGGGACAGATGCTCAACGCCGCCCAGTCCGGCAACTGGTACCTCGTCGATCCCTGGTTCCTGTTCGTCCCCGGCATCGCGCTGGTCATCACGGTCCTCGCGTTCAACCTGCTCGGCGACGCCGTGCGCGATGCGCTGGATCCCAAGGCCTCGCGCAGCTGACCCCTAGTTCGCCCCACCACCCACCCCGAGAAAAGAAGCACCATGAGACACAGTCGTCCCCTGTTCGCCGCCTCCGTCGTGGCCGTCGCGCTCGCCGTGACCGGCTGCGCGGCCGGATCCGCGCCGAGCGGCTCCGCGTCCGGCTCCTCGAACGCGAACAACCCCTACGCCCCGCACGTCGTGAACGAGGGCTTCAGCACCAAGGGCGGAAACGTCAACGTGCTGATGTCGAGCGACTTCCAGACGCTCGACCCGGGCAACAGCAACTACGTCCAGACCGCCAACGTCGGTCAGCTCTACTACCGCACGCTGACCATGGCCAAGGAGACGGCCGGCCAGCCGCCGAAGATCGTCCCCGATCTCGCGACCGACCTCGGCAAGGTCTCCTCGGACGGCCTCACCTGGACGTACACGCTCAAGGACGGCCTCAAGTACGAGGACGGATCCCCGATCACCTCCGCCGACATCAAGTACGGCATCGAGCGCACCTTCGCCCGCGACGTCTACACCCAGGCCCCGCAGGAGCTGAACGCGGTCCTCGACGCGGACACCTACAAGGGCCCGTACACCGGCGGAGACCTCGCCGCCGTGGAGACCCCGGACGCGAAGACCGTGATCTTCCACCTGAAGCAGCCGTACCCCGACTTCCCCTCGCTCGCATCGCGCTCCAACAGCGCCCCGGTGCCGCAGGCGAAGGACACCAAGCTCGACTACACGAACCACCCGATCTCGTCGGGGCCGTACATGATCTCGAGCTACGACCGCGGCCGCGAGCTCAAGCTCGTGCGCAACCCGAACTGGGACGCGAAGACCGATGAGAACCGCACGGCCCTGCCCGACACGTTCTCCTTCTCGCTGTCCACGGCGCAGGCGACGATCAGCCAGCAGCTCCTGAGCGACTCCGACCCGACCGCGATCACGCTGGACTCGAACGGCGCCCTGCAGGCCTCGGATGCGGCGCGTCTCACCGATGCGACCATCAAGCCGCGTACCGCCGCCGGACTGCTCGGCTGCACCGACGTGCTGAACCTGAACACCACCACGATCACCGATCCGGACGTGCGCCACGCTCTCGCGCTCGCGATGGACCGCGCCGCGATCCAGGTGCAGTACGGCGGCAAGCGCTTCGGCCAGCTGACGAACTCGTACCTGAACGACGCGCAGGTGGGCTGGATCCCGCCGACGATCGACCTCGACCCGAACGGCAAGCCGAAGCTCGACGAGGCGAAGAAGCTCCTGCAGGGCAAGACCGTGCCGAAGACGCTCACCTACGGCTACTCGAACGCCACCGAGCGGTTCAAGAACCTCGGCACCGTGCTGCAGCAGAACTTCAAGGAGCTCGGCATCGACCTGCAGATGGTCGCGATCCCGGCGCCGAACTACTACACCACCCTCGCAGGCGACCAGATGCCGGACATCGCGCGCGCCGGCTGGTGCGGCGGCGCGGCCTCCGCATCGACCCGCACGACGGTCGACCCGAACCTCGGCCCGAGCCTGGACGGCACGACCTACGGGTTCAGCAACATCTCGCGCTACTTCGACCCCACCATCTCGGGCGAGATGTACAAGCTGCGCGACACCAACGGCTCGTCCGAGGAGCTCAACACCGAGTGGACGAAGCTCTACAACAAGGCCATGGAGACCTACCCGATCGTGCCGCTGTTCCGCACGTACACCTCGAGCGTCGTCGGATCCAAGATCCAGAACGCCCAGGTCGGGTACTTCTTCGGAAGCATCGACCTGTCCACCGTCGGCGTCAAGAACTGACGCCTCACCCCTGAAAGGACGGGGCCGGCCGGCAGCATCGGCCGGCCCCGCACGGGACAGCAATGTTCGGATTCCTCGTCCGCCGCGTGGCGGGCCTCGTCATCCTTCTCCTCGTCGTGAGCTTCGTCACGTTCGCGCTCTTCCAGATCGGCCCCTCCGACCCCGCGGCGGCCGCCTGCGGGCAGGAGTGCACGCCCGAGCGCATCGAGCAGGCGCGCATCGCGCTCGGCATGGACAAGCCCTTCTTCGTGCAGTACTTCGCCTACCTCTCCGGCTTCATCGGCCCGCGGATGATCGGCGCCCCCGGCGCGGAGCAGCTCTGCGCCTGGCCGTGCCTGGGCAAGTCTTTCCAGACCAACGAGAACGTCACCGACGTGCTCGCCCGCGCCCTCCCGTACACGCTGTCGATCGCGGTCGGCGCCGTCGTGCTGTGGACGATCGCCGGCGTGGGGCTCGGCCTGCTGGCTGCGCTGCGCAAGGGCAGGCCGACGGACAAGATCATCGTCGGCGCCGCCTCGGTGGGGGTCTCGCTGCCGATCCCCGTCACCGGTCTCCTGCTGCTGCTCGTCTTCGTCAGCACCCTGCACTGGCTGCCGTTCACCAGCAACCAGATCTTCAGCCCCGCCGGCCCCGAGGGCCCGGCCGCCTGGTTCACGAACTACCTGCTGCCCTGGATCGCGCTCGCGGTGCTGTTCAGCGCGCAGTACATCCGCATCACCCGCAACAACATGATCGAGACGTTCGGCGAGGACTTCATGCGCACCGCCCGCGCCAAGGGTCTCGGACGGCGCGCCATCGTGTTCCGGCACGGCGTCCGCGCCGGCATCACCCCGATCGTCACGATGCTCGGCCTCGACATCGGCGCGCTCCTCGGCGGCGCCGTGCTCACCGAGCAGATCTTCTCCGTCCCCGGCCTCGGATTCACCGCGGTGCACGCGGCCGTGGCCGGCGACCTGCCCGTGACGATGGCGATCACCATGCTCGCCGCGTTCTTCATCATCACCGCCAACGTCATCGTCGACCTGGTCTACGCCGGCATCGACCCCAGAGTGAGGATCAGCTGATGGCCTCCCCCTTCCTGGACATCCGCGACCTGCGGGTGGACTTCCCCACGGACGACGGGCTCGTGCACGCCGTCAACGGCATGGATCTCACCCTCGAGCGCGGCGACACGATCGGCATCGTGGGCGAATCCGGATCCGGCAAGACGGTCACCAGCCAGACCCTGATGGGACTGCTCAAGGGGACCAGCGCGCGGGTCAGCGGGCAGATCCTCTTCGAGGGGACCGACCTCGTGCCGCTCAGCGAGAACGAGATGCGCCCCTACCGGGGCCGCAAGATCGGCATGATCTTCCAGGATCCGCTGTCGGCCATGCACCCCTTCTACACGGTCGGCACGCAGATCGCCGAGGCGTACCGCGTGCACAACGCCGTGAGCGCGAAGGCGGCCAGGGCCCAGGCGATCGACATGCTCGCGCGGGTCGGGATCCCGGATCCGGTCTCCCGCTACGACTCCTACCCGCACGAGTTCTCGGGCGGCATGCGGCAGCGTGCGATGATCGCGATGGCCCTGATCTGCGAGCCGGAGCTCCTCATCGCCGACGAGCCCACCACGGCACTGGACGTGACCGTCCAGGCGCAGATCCTGGACCTCATCGCCTCGCTCCAGCAGGAGACCGGATCCGCGGTCGTCTACGTCACGCACGACCTCGGCGTCGTCGCCGAGGTCTGCCAGCGCGTCGTCGTCATGTACGGCGGTCAGTGCGTCGAGCACGCCACGGTGCAGGACGCGTTCGCGCACACCGCCCACCCGTACACGAAGGGGCTGCTCGCCTCGATGCCCTCGATGGCGGACGACGCCGGCAGGCTCACGCCGATCCCGGGGTTCCCGCCCTCTCTGCTGAACCTTCCGCAGGGCTGCCTGTTCGCCGAGCGCTGCCCGGTGCGGCACCTGGTGCCCGGGGATCGCTGCATCACCGAGCGGCCGGAGCTGCACGGGGCCGGATCGCACCGCTCCCGGTGCCACCTGTCCGAGAACCTCGGCGTCGCGGATGCCCCCGGCGCCCCCACGATGACGGAGGCCGCACGATGAGCGCACCGCTGCTGCAGGTCGAGTCCCTCACCAAGCACTTCTCCGTGTCGAAGGGCTTCCTCCGCCCGAAGAGCACCGTGCGCGCCGTCGACGGGGTCTCGTTCAGCCTCGAGCGCGGCCAGACGCTGGGCCTCGTCGGCGAGTCCGGGTGCGGCAAGTCGACGACGGGCCGCCTGCTCATGCGCCTGCTGACGCCGACCGCCGGCAGCATCCGACTCGACGGCGCCGACGTCGCGGGGCTCACCGGGTCCGAGCTGCAGGACTTCCGCCGGCGGGTGCAGATGGTGTTCCAGAATCCGGCATCGTCGCTGAACCCCCGACAGAGCGTGGGCGCCGCGATCGCCGCGCCGCTGCGCGCGCAGGGCATCGCCCCGAAGGAGGGCCTGAAGGTGCGCGTGCAGTCGCTCATGGATCGCGTCGGGCTGCGGCCGGAGCACTACAACCGCTTCCCTCATGAGTTCTCCGGCGGGCAGAAGCAGCGCGTCGGGATCGCCCGCGCGCTCGCGCTCGAACCCGACGTGGTGATCTGCGACGAGCCCGTCTCGGCGCTGGACGTGTCGGTGCAGGCGCAGGTGATCAACCTGCTCCAGGACATCCAGGACGACACCGGGATCTCCTACGTGTTCATCGCCCACGACCTCTCCGTCGTCAAGCACTTCGCGAACGATGTGGCCGTGATGTACCTCGGGAAGATCATGGAGATCGGCACCAGGGACGAGGTGTTCGACGCGCCCCGGCATCCCTACACGCAGTCGCTGCTGTCGTCGGTGCCCTCGCCGGACCCGAACGCCGACCGCAGCGGACGCATCCGCCTGTCCGGAGACCTGCCGCACCCGTCGAACCCGCCGAGCGGCTGCGTGTTCCGCACGCGCTGCCCCGTGTTCGCCCTCCTCGACGAGGAGAGGAAGAGGATGTGCGTGGAGCAGGTGCCCACCGGCGCCGTCGCCTGCCACCACCCCGCCGAGGCCGCCGCGTTCGCGGCGAGCTCCCCCGAAGAGAGGAAGATCCTTGCTGATTCGTGACGCCCGCCCCTGGGGCGGCCCCGCATCCGACGTCGTGATCGAGGACGGCCGCATCGCCGCCGTGCGCCCCCACGATGAGAGCGTCCCGCTCGGGGCAGGAGACGTCGACGGTCGCGGCCGGCTGCTGCTGCCCTCGTTCAGCGACGTGCACGTGCACCTGGACTCCTCGCGCATCGGGCTTCCGTTCCGGGAGCACACGGGCGCCCCCGGGGTGTGGGCGATGATGATGAACGACCGCCGCAACTGGCGCAACACCGACGTGCCCCATGCCGAGATCGTCGCCGGGACCCTGGAGACGATGATCGCGCGCGGCACCACCCGGGTCCGGTCGTACGCGCAGGTCGACGTGGACTGCAAGCTGGAGAAGTTCGACTCGGTGATGGCCGCCAAGGAGAAGTTCGCCGGAGCCGCCGAAGTGCAGGTCATGACGTTCCCGCAGGCCGGGATCCTGCTCGAGGAGGGCACCGTCGACTATCTCGAGGAGTCCCTCAAGCAGGGCGCCGACGTCATGGGCGGGATCGACCCCTCCCAGCTCGACCGCGACCCGGTGCGCCACCTCGACGTCGTGTTCGGTCTCGCCGAGAAGTACCAGGTCGAGGTGGACATCCACCTGCACGAACCCGGACACCTCGGCGTGTTCAGCACCGACCTCGTGCTCGAGCGGGTGCGGGCTCTGGGCATGCAGGGCAAGGTCACCCTGTCGCACGCCTACGAGCTCGGCGGCGTGGACGAGGCCACGAGTCGCCGCCTGATCGAGGAGTTCGCCGAACTCGACATCGCCATGGCGAGCGTCGCCCCGGCCGCGCGCAACCAGCTCTCGCTCGTCGCCCTCACCGAGGCGGGCGTGCGCTTCGGGCTCGGCGAGGACGGCCAGCGCGACTACTGGAGCCCCTACGGCAACGGCGACATGCTGGACCGCACCTGGCAGCTCGCGTTCACCAACAACTTCCGCCGCGACGAGCACATCGAGATGTGCCTGGCCATCGCGACGATGGGCGGAGCCGCCATCATGTCGCACGACGTGCCGCGCCTGGCGGGAGCGAAGGACCGCCCCGGCACGGCGATCGGCGACCGGGCCGACCTGCTGCTCGTGGACGGGCAGACCCCCACCAGCGCCGTGATGGACCGCGGCACCGACCGGACCGTCCTGCACGACGGACGCGTCGTCGCCGATGGGCTCCGTGTCCTCGCGAGCTGATCGGGTCGACGGCCATGTCGTCCCGGCCGGGCGCGCGGGGGGCCGCGCCCGGCCCGCGCCGACGGGGACCGCCGCCCGAGCCCTCGCGCTCGGCGCCGCGCTCCTCGTCGGCGTCAATCTGAGACCGGCGATCACCTCGGTCTCCGCGCTGCTGGATCAGGCGACGAGCGAGTTCGGCCTGGGCGGAGTGGAGCGCAGCCTCCTCGCGACGCTTCCCGTGATCGCCTTCGGTCTCACCGCGTTGCTCGGGCCGCTGCTGGCGCGGCGGTTCGGGACGACCCGCGCGATCCTCGGCGCGATGTCGGCGCTCGCCGCGGGCCTCGTGCTGCGCGTCCTCAGCGGGTGGATGCTGCTGCCGGGCACGTTCCTCGCGGGGGCGGCGATCATGGTCGCCGCGACGCTGCTGCCGCCGTACCTCAAGGCGCTCGGCGCGAGCGGGCTCTGGGTGGGCCTCAGCAGCATGTCCTTCGGCATCGGCGCGGCGCTCGGCGCCGGACTCGCCGTGCCCCTGGATGAGGCGTTCGGCCTGCGCCCGGCCCTCGCCGCCTGGAGCGTGCTCGCGGTGCTCGCCGCGCTGGCGATGCTCGCCGTGGGCCGCGGATCGGCGGCCACCGCGCCGATCCGGGAGCCGGTCTCCATTCCCGCCGAGGCACGGGTGTCCGTCGCCGTGATGACGGCGGTCTTCTCGCTGCAGGCGCTGCTGTACTTCGCCGTCACCACCTGGCTTCCGTTGATGCTGTCCTCGCACGGCGAATCGCGGGCGGCCGCGGGCGGGCTCCTGGGCTGGTTCAGCCTGATCGGGCTCGTGCCGACCCTGGTGGCGCCGGTGATCGCGCGCCGGCGCCGGATACTGACCTGGTTCGGTCCCGGCCTCGGTCTCGTCATGGCGGCGGGCTTCGTGTGGTTCGCCCTGGACGGCGGTCATGATCCGGTGGTCGTGACGGTGCTCGGGATCGTGCAGAACGCCGGCTTCGGGCTCGCCATGGGGCTGCTCGTCAGCCTCGCCGCCGACGAGTCGTCCGCGGGGATCCTCTCGGCGATCGCCCAGGGCGCGGGCTATGCCGTCGCCGGCATCGGAAGCCTGCTGCTCGGCGTCGTCCACGACGCGACCGGCACCTGGACGCCGAGTCTGCTGATCATGGCGGTCTGCGCGCTGCTGCTCGCGGGATCCGTGGCGCTTGTGATCCGCCGCCGTCCGGTGTCGCTGATCCGGCGCTGACCACGCCGTCGCGTCCGCTGCGCCGCGAGAACCACCTCCTGCACGAGAGACGACGTCTGATGTGATGTCTCGCGCAGGACGTGGTTTCTCGCGCGGATGCCGATCGCGAGCGGGATCAGATGTCGGGTCTGCCACCGGCGACGATGTCCCTCAGCGCCTGCACGTGCGCCTCGAACGCCCGCTCACCGGACGCTGTGGCGCGCACCCAGGTACGCGGCCGGGTGCCAACCTGCCCCTTCCTGCTGACGACGTAGCCGGCGTCCGACAGCGCGGCGATCGCCTTGCTCACCGCGGAGTCGTTCGCCTGCAGCACGTGCGCGAGCGTCGCGAAGTCCATCTCCACGCCATCGCGCAGGGCAGCCATCATCGAGAAGCGGATCGCGCCGGCGAAGGTGTCATCGAGGCGCATTCGCGGATGCGGCTCAGTCATCGCGACCGGCCGGCCAGAGCGCCGCGACGACGAAGAGCGCCAGGATCGCGCCCGCGGCGATGCCACCGATCGTGCCGCCGTGCAACGGGGTCGCGAATGCCGGAATCGGCGCGACGCAGGTGATCACGGCGGAGATCGCGAACGCCGTCGATTGCGGGGGACGCCATGCCGCACCGATCGCGGGCACCGCGTCGAGCGCGGCCTGCGCGGCGAGCCGCTCGTGCATGCCGTCCGTGTCGTCGATGCGGCGCTCCTCAGTCATCGCCGCGTCCCGGGAGCCGACTGACGATCGCCGCCAGGACCAGGACCACGGCCCCGAGGGCGAAGCCGAGCGCCGGCGCGAGCGCTGGACGCGTGCTGGTGAGGAGCACCATCGCCGCCGCGGCGGATGCGCCGAACCCGAACATGGTCCACTGCGGCGCCCGCCAGGTGCCGCCCAGATCCGCGCACCACCGTGTCAGCACCGCGATCAGGGAGAGGATCACGACGGCGCACACCCCCAAGGAGCTGACGCCGGGGCCCCATCCCGGGACCGCCGCCACCCCGCTGAGGGCGACGCTGATCGCGAGGCAGGCACCCACCGCCAGCGTGCCGACCCGTGCCGTGCGGGTGAACGGCGCCCGCGCGGGCGCAGTGCGGGAAGGGTCGTACCGCCCGTCATGGCGCAGAGACAGACCGGCCGAAAGTCCTCCGGCGAGGAAGAGCAGTGAGGGCAAGGGAAGCCAGAACCACGAGAAGGCGCCGAGGAACCCATCGATGAGAACGAGCGCGAGCCCGAGCACGGCACCGGTGATGGCGAGGCCGTAGTAGGCGACCGCACGCGCACCCCGAAGCACGCGGCGGGCGCCGTATCCTTCCCTGACTTCGCGCGCGAGAAACGACCAGATGAGGAGGACGGCGAGGAGGCTCATCGGTGCGATGGGCAGGTCGGGATTCTGCCGATGCAGCCCCCAGGCGATGAAATAGACGCCGACGTACAGGGCGGATGCGATGCCTTCCACGATGTACAGACGCCCGAGCCGCCGCAGATCGAGCACGCCGTCGGCACGCTGCCGGACGTCGGGCAACACGTCCAGATAGGCCTGCGCGGTGACCGCATCCGGCTGTTCCAGGGGCTCCGCACCCCGCATGGCCCGCTGCTCCATCGATCCCCCCGAATCGCCGATCTCGCTTTCCTGAGGGAAAGCTTCTTCTGCTTTCCTACAGGAAAGTTGCGTCAGGATCAATGGCCGCGACGGGCCGGGTCCGACGACGGCACGGGATGCTGCCGAGCGGACGGGCTGTCGACGCGATCAGGCCGTGCGCTCGACGGGGTCCCGTCCACTCGACGCCGGAGCGCGAGCCCGTCCGACCGCGGGGACAGGGCGCGACAAAGGTCGAGGCCCGCCCCACACCGTGGGACGGGCCTCGCAAGAATGTTTTGCGCGATTGTACGCTGGCTGCCTTAGCGGCGGAGCCCGAGACGCTCGATCAGCGAGCGGTAGCGCTCGATGTCGACATCCTGGAGGTAGCCGAGCAGACGACGACGCTGACCGACGAGCAGGAACAGACCACGACGCGAGTGGTGGTCGTGCTTGTGCTCCTTGAGGTGCTCGGTGAGGTCCTTGATGCGCTGCGTCAGCATCGCAACCTGCACCTCGGGGGATCCGGTGTCACCGGGGTGCGTCGCGTACTCTTCGATGATCGCCTTCTTGACGTCTGCATCCAGTGCCATAGGTGATCCCCTTCCTCTTTGCTGCGCGGTGCCCGACGCCGAATGCGTGGGCTCTCTTTATCCGCGGCCGATCGAACGGCAACCGCACAAGTCTATCAGCACGGAGAGGTCCCGTGCGCCGAGCCGGATCCCCGGCCTCCGCAGCGCCGCTACGCTCGACGGGTGAGCCATCTGATCGACCTGAGCCCGTTCCGGCAGAGCCCGGCGTTCGCCCGGATGTGGATCGGATCCACCCTCAGCGGCATCGGCGGGCAGCTCACGGTCGTGACCGTCATGCTGCACGTGTTCGAGCTCACGCAGAGCACCTTCGCCGTCTCCATGATCGCCGTCGCAGGACTCGTCCCGATGATCCTCGCCGGCCTGTACGGCGGCATGCTCGCCGACGCGTTCGACCGCCGGCGGGTCGCACTCATCGCCGCCGTGATCACCTTCGCCGCGACCGCGCTGCTGGCGACCCTCACCTGGACGCACCGCGAGACCATCTGGTGGCTCTACGCGCTGAGCATGATCATCGCCGCGGCCAACTCGGTCGGAATGGCCACGCGCACCGCGATCGTGCCCCGCCTGCTCCCCCGTGAGCTGCTCGCGCCGGCCTCGGCGCTCAACGGCGTGGCCTTCGGCATGACCGTCATGGCGGGCCCCGCGCTCGCCGGCGTGCTCGTGGCGCTCACCGGCTACGGCTGGACCTACACGATCGACGTGATCCTGATGCTGTCCATGTTCCTCGGGCTGTGGACCCTCCCCGCTCTCAAGCCGGAGGGCGAGATCGTGCGCCCCGGCCTCGCCTCGCTCGTCGACGGCTGGCGCTTCCTCCGGCGCGCCGGCAACATCCGGATGCAGTACATCCTCGACATCTGCGCCATGACCTTCGGCCAGCCGCTGGCTCTCTTCCCCGCGCTCGGCACCGTGATCCTGGGCGGAGGAGCGGTCACCACGGGCCTGCTCACCGCAGCCGTCGCGGTCGGGACGTTCCTCTCGAGCCTGTTCTCGGGGCGGATCGTGCACTACCGCTGGCACGGCCGCGGCATCGCCCGGGCGGTGCAGGCCTACGGCGCGGCGATCGCGCTGTTCGGCGCCGTCCTGCTGATCGGCGCGCTCCTCCCCGCGGGACACGCCACTGCCGCCGCGCCCAACGTGCTGCTGATCGCGCTCGGCTGCCTCGCCCTGGCGTTCTCGGGAGCCGCGGACAACGTCAGCTCGATCTACCGCAACACGATGATGCAGGCGGCTGTCCCCGACACGATGCGCGGCCGCCTGCAGGGCGTCTTCATCATCGTCGTCGCCGGGGGCCCGCGCCTCGGCGCCCTCTACGCCGGAGCGCTGGCCTCGCTCACCGCACTGTGGTTCCCGCCGCTGCTCGGCGGGCTGCTCGTGATCGGTCTCGTCGCGCTGTTCGTGCGGCTCAGCCCGCGCTTCCGTGCGTACGACGCCGAGGATCCGCAGCCTTGAACGCCGATGGACGGAGGCTGCGGATCCCCTGTGCTCATCAGCGCTGACCGGCAGGCTGACGGATCGCGACGTTGATGCGGTTCCACACGTTGATCGCACTGATCGCCACGATCAGGGCGGACAGCTGGCGCTTGTCGAACTGCGCGGACACCTCGGCCCACAACTCGTCGGGCACTGGATCGGCCTTGTCCGCGATCCGGGTGAGCGCCTCGGTGAGCGCCAGCGCGGCCCGCTCCCGCGCGGTGAACAGCGGCGCCTCACGCCAGGCCGCGACGCCGAAGACGCGCTCCTCGCTCGCTCCGTCCGCACGCATCTCCTTGGAATGCTCGATCGTGCACCAGCTGCAGCCGTTGATCTGACTGGCCCGCAGGTGCACCAGGTGCAGCAGCTCCTCCGGCAGATCGGTCGAACCGGCCACCCTGCTGAGCGCGGTGAGTGCGTCGAACCCGCCCTCCAGCAGGAACGCGGGGTGCGGCATCCGCGCCTTGATCGCGACGGCGGCCGTGGTGTCGATGGTCTGGTCGATGGTCATGTCAGACTCTTCCCGTTCTTCTCGTCAGATGCCGCCGATCCGGGCGGTCACTCTGATGACACGCGAGCCGGAGGAGATGTGACATGACGGACCAACTTTCTCTCGCCGCGAGCTTCGAGGAGCATCGACCACGGCTGCGCCGGCTCGCGCAACGCATGCTCGGATCCACGGCGGAGGTCGATGACATCGTGCAGGACGTCTGGCTGCGGGCGTCCGCAGCCGGCGCGGACGACGTACAGAACCTCGGCGGCTGGTTGACCACGATCGCATCCCGCGCCTGTCTGAATGTGCTGCGTTCTCGCGCCTCACGAGGTGAGATCCCGCTCGATGACGATACGACGGGTCCCGTCATCGAGACAGATGAGCGGGAGCCCGGCCCGCAGGAGGAGGCGCTGCAGGCCGAGGCCGTCGGCGCCGCGCTGGCACTGGTGCACGAGCGTCTCTCCCCGGCCGAACGCGTGGCGTTCGTGCTGCACGACTCGTTCGACGTGCCCTTCGAGCAGATCGCGAGCCTGCTCCAACGCTCGCCCGATGCGGTGCGGCAGCTGGCCAGCCGTGCACGCCGCCGGGTGCGCTCGGCGGATGTCGCCACCCCCCGCCCCGCCCGGGAACGACGCCCCATCGTCGAGGCGTTCTTCGCGGCCGCCCGCGCGGGGGACTTCGACCGCTTGGTGTCGCTGCTCTCCCCCGACGTCGAGCTGCGGGTCGAGCAGGGGCTCTCCGCCACGGCGATCGTACGCGGGGACGCCGCTGTCGCAGGCCGCGCGCTCATGTTCGCGGTCCCGGATGCCGTGCTCCGTCCCGTGCTCGTGGACGGCCTGCCGGGTGTCGTGGTCACGGTCGGCGCGCGCACGGTATCGGTCATGGCGTTCGACGTCGTTGGAGAAAGGATCGCGGCGATCGACGCATTCGCCGGTCCGGCGCGCGTCGCCGAGCTGTCGCTCCCGCACTGACGCGCGGGGCCGCCGCGACGCCGCCCTCGCCGGATTGTCCGACCCCCGGCGCAGACTGGCGGCATGAGCACGACGACTCGCACGACGACGCTGCCCCTCCGCGGGCCCTACGACCTCCGCGAGGTCGCTCTCATGGGATTCGGGCATCGCGACGAATCCGCCTTCGACGGCGTCATGCGGCTCGCGTTCTGCACCGACGGGCTCGATGCCCAGGTCGGCGTCGCGGTGCGGCAGCAGGGCGACGCCCTCGACCTGACCGTGCACGGTGAGGGCGACCTCGACGCGATCGCGGCCCAGGTGGCGCGCGTGGTCTCGGCGGACCACGACGGCGATGCCTGGGCCGCCGTGTGCGCGGCGGATCCGGTGCTCGCGCGGGTGCACGCCGCCTCGCCGGGATTCCGCCCGTCCAACTTCTACAGTCCGTACGAGGCGGCGGTGTGGGCCGTGCTGTCGGCGCGCCGGGCACGACGACAAGGGATCGCGCTGCGCCGGCGCCTGTCCGAGCAGCACGGCGCCGTCTTCGAGCTCGCGGGGCGGGACGAGGCCGCACTCCCGCTGCCCGAGCAGTTGCTCGCGCTCACCGCCTTCCCGGGGCTCCCCGCCGACCGGATCCCCCGGCTCCACGCCATCGCCCGCGCCGCCCTGGACGGACAGCTCGACGCGCGGCGCCTCGCCGCGATGCCGCCGGAGGAGGCGATGCTCGACGTCCAGCGCCTTCCCGGCATCGGACCGTTCTACAGCGCCCTCATCGTCATCCGCGCCTGCGGGCTCACCGACGTGCTGTCGACCCAGGAGGATCACACACGGGCCGCGGTGCAGGCGCTGTACGGGCTCGATCACACCCCCGGCGACGACGAGCTGCGGCGGATCGCCGAGGCGTGGCGCCCCTTCCGCACCTGGGCCGCCGTGGCTCTGCGCGCGGTGGGGTCGCGACTGATCGACGAGCCTGCGGCCTGACGGCGTCGACGGCGACGCGCAGGGCGACGCGCCCCGGGGCCGGCGCCGGCTTCACACCGCACACAGCACGAAGGGCGGCCACCGCGTGCTGCGGCGCCGCCCTCTGCCCTGCTGCGGTTACGCCGCCAGGGCGCCCTGCAGGTCGAGCGTGATGGTGACGTCCTTGCCGACGAGAACGCCCCCGGTCTCCAGCGCGGCGTTCCACGTGAGGCCGAAGTCCTCGCGGTTGATGACGGTCTTCGCCGATGCGCCGGCCTTGTAGTTGCCGTACGGGTCGGAGCCGAAGCCGCCGAAGTCCAGCTCGAAGGTGACCGGCTTGGTGACGCCGTGGATCGTCAGGTCGCCGTCGACGAACAGCTCGCCGTTCTCGGCGCGCGCACCCGTCGAGACGAAGTCCATCGTCGGGTACTTCTCGGCGTCGAAGAAGTCGCCGGACATCAGGTGGCCGTCGCGCCCGGCGTCGCCGGTGCTCAGCGAGGTCACGTCGACGCTCGCCTCGACCCGCGCCTCGAGCGGGTTCTCGGGGGCGACCAGGGTCGCGCTCTTGACGCCGAACGTGCCGCGCACCTTCGAGATCATCATGTGGCGGACGCTGAAGGTGACCTCGCTGTGGGCGGGGTCGAGGTTCCAGGTGCCGCTGCGGTAGCCGGGGATGTCGATGGTCATGAGTGCTCCTCGTCGGAAGTGTTCGTCGGGCCGCGTTTCGGCGACATGAGGGCACAACCTCCATTCACGTGAATGCATTCCCGACTCGTCGGATTTTTCTGAGATTCCCTCCCGACACGACGAAGGCCCCGTCGATGACGGGGCCTTCGATCGGGATCTGTCAGCCGACGGCGACGAGATCGATGATGAAGATGAGGGTCTTCCCGCCGAGGAAGTGCCCGGATCCGGCGGGTCCGTAGGCGAGGTGCGGCGGGATGATCAGCTCACGACGTCCGCCGACCTTCATCCCGGGGATGCCCTCCTGCCAGCCCTGGATCAGACCGCGGAGGGGGAACTGGATGGTCTCGCCGCGGCCCCACGACGAGTCGAACTCCTCGCCGGTGTCGTGCTCGACTCCGGCGTAGTGCACGGTCACGGTGTCGCCGGGCTTGGCCTCGTCACCGGTTCCCTCGATGAGGTCGCGGATCACGAGCTCCGTGGGGGCGGGACCGGTGGGGGCGTCGAACTCGGGCTTGGTGCGCTCAGTCATGCTTCCATCCAACCGGAGCGTGCCGGGCGGGGTCAACGCGAGGCACTGCGCCGACGGCGAACAACCCCGCGATGAGGCCGGAGTCCGCAACGGATCCTTGACATCGCGGCACGGCGGGTGCACTCTGAGTGCAGATCAACTCAGCGCCCGGAGGACTTGCAGGCATCGCCGCAGCACCGGGCGCTGAGTCTTGTTCAGACCGCGAGCAGGGCGTCCCGCGCGGCGTGCGTGCGCAGCAGCAACGTCTGCTCGTCCTGGGCGGCCAGCGGATCCCGGCCGGTGATGATGCGCTGGCGCACCGAGGCGAGCGTCGTCGCGTCCTTGATGAACCCGCGCATGATCGGGCGCCGATCGCCGCGCAGACCGGATGCCCACTGCATGCCGGCACGCCGTCCCGCGGGGGTCGCGAGCATCGACACCTCCTGCGGGGTGAACCAGCCGGCCGTCGCGTAGTCCCCGAGGCGGGCGTAGGTGAGCCGGGCCTCCTCCTTGCGCAACAGGATGATCGCGACGATGAATCCGACGAACAGCGGGACCTGCAGCACGATGTAGAGCACGAAGAAGTTGCCGATCATCGACGATCCGTTCCACAGCGCGTGCAGCGCGATGGCCCCGAGCAGCCCCATCGCGCCGAAGCCGAGGGCGCGCCCGGCGGACGCGCCGCGCCGCGCCGCCAGCCCGATCGCGAAACCCGTCACCGAGGTGAACATGGCGTGGGCGAACGGCGACATGAGCCCGCGCAGCACGAACGTGACGGTGAGGTCGGGCGCACCGCCCTCGATCAGGCTGATCGCGAAG
Source organism: Microbacterium sp. USTB-Y (assembly GCF_023703415.1). GTDB lineage: Bacteria > Actinomycetota > Actinomycetes > Actinomycetales > Microbacteriaceae > Microbacterium. The sequence continues at coordinate 105,136 of NZ_JAGMTU010000004.1, forward strand.
TACTGGATGTTCTCGGTGAACGCGAACCCTGCTCCGACGAGCGCCCCGTAGACGATGCCGTCGATGGGGCCGTCGAACGACCGCCGCGCCATCAGGAAGACGAGGAAGACGCCGAGCCCCTTGGCGGTCTCCTCGACGATCGGCGCCTGCATCACGGCGGTCAGGTCGTCGCCGCGCTGGCCGAGCAGGAGCGTCAGCAGCAGATCGACGAGGAGCGCGAGGCCCACGGAGGCGATCGCCCCCCACGCGATCGCGAACGCCACGAGAGACCGGGGCTCCGGTTCCCAGCGATCGATGAAGAACACTCCGAAGAACACGATCGTCAGCGGGACGAGCGCGAGCACCATGCCGATCATCGAGGCCGCCGGCCCGAGCGCCCACACGAAGTAGGCGATGAGTCCCAGCAGCACGAAGCCCAGCGCGCCGAACGCCCAGACCGAGGCATGGCGCCCCTTCGCCGAGGGCACCGGCAGCGCCGGAACGGCCTGCACGGGTGCGGGCGGGGCGTACGCGCTGTAGGCGACGACGCCGTGATGCTCCGGCCGCTGCGCGAGCACGGACCCGTACACCGGGGAGACCGGCGTGGACGCGGTCTGCGGATAGAGCTGCGGCTGCACGTACTGCGGCTGCGGCGCGTACGCCGACTGCTGCGGATACGGCGCGGCGGCCGGCGTGGCCTGCTGCGGATCGACATGCGGCGCCGCGGCTGCGGGGTGCGGGGCCGGGCGCTGCGCGGCGGGGTCGCCGTGTCCTCCAAAGCTCATGCCCAAAGCCTAGAGGCTCGCCCCGGCGGGGTCGTGGCCGCGCCCGGTAGCGTGGAACCATGCGGTTCGCTCATCTGCGCCGTCCCGAGTCCGACGTCCCCGCCCTCGCCGTCCTCGACGGCGACGGTGCGACCCTCGTCTCCGACCTCGTGGATCCGGCCCCTGCCACACTCCAGCAGCTCATCGAAGGCGGCGACGACCTCCTCGCCCGGGTGCGTGAGGCCCACGCCCGGGGCGGCGCCCCGGTGCACCCCCTCGACGGCTTCGCCTTCAGCACCGCGGTGCTCGCACCCCCGGTGGTGCTCGCCGTCGGGCTGAACTACGCGGCGCACTCCAGCGAGCTCGGCCTCAAGACGGACACCGCGCCGACCGTGTTCACGCTGTGGCCGAACTCCCTCACCGGCCACGGACAGACCACCTCCTGGCCGCGCGCACTGTCGGAGTCGGTCGACTACGAGGCCGAGCTCGGCGTCGTGATCGGCACCGCAGCCAAGGACGTCTCCGCCGAGGACGCCCTCGACCATGTCTGGGGATACACGGTCGTCAACGACATCACCGCGCGCGACATCCAGTTCGCCGAGGCGCAGTGGTCGCGGTGCAAGTCGTTCGACGGCTTCTCCCCCGCCGGACCCGTCGTGGTGACCGCCGACGAGATCCCGGATCCGCAGGATCTGCACATCTGGACCGTGGTCGACGGGCACACCGTTCAGGATGCGTCGACCTCCCAGATGGTGCGACCGGTGTCGGCGCTCATCGCGCACCTGTCGCGCTCGCTCACCCTGCAGCCCGGCACCCTGATCTCCACGGGCAGCCCGGGCGGGGCCGGATACTCCCGCGATCCGCAGATCTTCCTGCGCGACCGCTCGACCGTGACGGTCGGCATCGACGGGATCGGCGAGCTCACCACGCACTGCCGGATCCTGGACTGACCCCGCCGCGCCGGGGGCGGCTCAGCAGCCGCAGCTGCCCCCGATGCGCAGCTCCGTCGCGAGCCGCACGGTGCGCGCGGGCGCGCTTCCGTCGCCGGGATCCGTCAGCAGAAGCCGGGCCGCGATCCGGCCCATCAGCTCCATCGGCTGACGCACCGTCGTGAGGGCCGGCGACGACAGCCGGCTCGCCAGGATGCCGTCGAAGCCCGTCACGAGCACGTCCCGCGGCACGCCGATCCCCTCGCCGCGGAGCACGTCCATCACGCGGAGCGCCGTCTGGTCGCTGCCGCAGACCAGCGCATCCGGCAGTGTTCCCGCGCCGGCGCGCTCGCGCAGCACCGGATAGGCGGGGATCCTCTCCAGATCGGTGTCGTCGAGAGTCTCCGCTTCGGCGCCGCCGATGCCCTGCACCGCCGCGAGGAACCCCTCGCGGCGCTCGTCCAGGTCGTCCTCGCCGATCGCCCCGACCCAGCCGAAGGTCCGGGCGCCGTGCTGCTCGTGCAGGTGCGCGACGAGCATCCGCATTCCTCCGGCGTTGTCGACGGTGACCCGGTGGCCGATGCCCGCGCGCTTGCTCAACTGCACGACCGGGACGCGTGCCGCCACGGCCTCGATGGCCGCGGCCGTCGATCGGCCGGGCAGGATGGCGAGGCCGTCCACCCGCCCGGCGGTGTCCGCCAGGTCGGACACCCCGACCCCGCCGCTGGAGAGCAGCACCGCCGTGCCGTGGCGCTTGCACTCGAGCACGAAGCCCCGCTGCACCTCGTCGACGTACAGCGGGAAGGTGCGCGGGTCGCTCTCGCGCTCGTCCGCGGAGGCGTCCCAGATCACCGGGTCGGCATCCAGGTCGATCTCGTCCCCGTCGATCCGCGCGGCTCCGCGCGTGGAGGGCGTCGCCCCGGGCTCCTCGTCGAGCAGCATGTCGAAGAGGTGCAGCCCGAGCACGCCGGTGCGCCCCCGCGCCAGGCTGCGCGCCGATCCGCTCGGCACGTAGCCGATCTCGCGCGCCGCTTCGAGCACGACCCGGCGGGTGTCCTCGCGCACCTTGTCGGGGCGTCGGAACGCGAACGAGACCGTGGCGATCGACACCCCGGCACGCTGCGCCACGTCATAGACGGTGGGCCGGCTCGACGCCATGAGCACCTCGCTTTCGGAGCGATTCTACTGAGCGCGCGGTCAGCAGATCGTCAGGCCGGCGCCGCGGCGGAAGACCGGATCCTCCGTGCCCCCGGGGACGTCCGCGAACGCGGCCCGCACCGCGTCCATCGACCGCGGGATGTCGACGGGGAGAGCACCGCGCGGCGGAGTACGCGCGGAGAGCGCTGCGAGCACGGCGGCGTCCGAGCTGCCGAACTCCACCGCGATCGCGGCCGCGAACGGGATCAGCGGTGTCAGGATCGCGGGCCGGTCGAGGTCCACGACGACCACGAGCGGGCAGTGCTCCGCGATCCGGCGCAGCCGCACGATCAGCCCCGGCGGGAACTCGAGCGAGCCCTGATGGAACCAGGCCTCCAGGAAGAGGTCGTCGCGCGGCTCGAACGGCGCCCCGATCCGCACCAGCGCGAGGTCGGCGTCCTCCGGGGCCGCAACCCGGTCGGCGTATTCGGCGAGCGCCGGGGTCGAGAGGCCCTCGGCGTAGACCCTTTGCCGCCCGGTCCGGAACAGCGGGAGGGCGTCGTCCCGGTTCTGCAGCACCGTGAGGGATTCGGCCTGGGCGCGCTCCCCCTCGGCGCGGAACTCTGCAGCGCCCACGATGCGCTCCGCCTCATCCTCGTCCACATAGGGGTCGTCGAAGAGCCCGAGACGGAACTTCACGAGCAGGATGCGCCGCGCGGATACGTCGATCCGCGCCGTGCTGACCGCTCCCTCGGCCACGAGCTCCAGGAGCAGTTCGACGCACTCCTCGCCGCCGAACTGATCGACTCCCGCGTCCAGCAGCCGCAGCAGCCGCTCCCGCGGGCTCAGCCCCTCCACACCCCACGCCCGTGCGGGCAGCACCTGATCGCCGACGTGGTTGTCGTTGATCAGCTCCCAGTCGCTGAGCACGACGCCGTCGTAGCCCAGCTCCTCCCGCAGCAGGTCGGTGACGATCTGCCGACTGTAGCTGAAACCCACCTCTTCGATCGGCTCGCCGTTGCGCTCCAGCCCCACCGGCATCCCGTAGTACGGCATGATGCCCGCCGTGCCCCGACGGATCGCCTCGACGAACGGCCGCAGGTGCTCGTCGAAGCGCCCACCGGGATACACCTGCTCCCGCCCGTAGGGGAAGTGCGCATCCTCGCCGTCGAGCTGCGGCCCGCCGCCCGGGAAGTGCTTCGTGACGCAGGCGACGCTCTCCGGACCGAGCACGGCGCCCTGGAACCCCTCGAGGTACGCGCCGGTCATCTCGGCCACGCGCTCGGCGTCGTAGCCGAACGTCTGCGCCTGGCGTCCCCAGCGCGCCTCGGTCGGCAGATCCACCTGCGGGTGCAGCGCCATCCGGATGCCCACCGCGCGGTACTCCCGGCCGGCGATCTCCGCGAAGCGCCGCACCAGCTCGACATCGTCCAGGGCCGCGAGCCCCAGCGGCTCCGGCCACTGCGAGAACGGACCGGCGGCGAACCCGACGCCCGAGTTCTCCACGAACGCGTGCCGGGGATCCGTGCTGATGGTCACCGGGATGCCGTGCGGGGAGCCGGCGGCCAGGGCCTGGAGCCGGTTGTTCCAGCGGGCCCCTTCGCGCGCGCTCCGCATCCCGTGCACGTTGAAATGCGTGAGGTGCTTGCGGAGCACGACCTCCGTCGTCGGAGACTTCGAGATCGCGCCGGGCTCCTCGCGCAGCTCGCCGTCGTCACCGATCTCGATGACGGTGTGGAACAGGAGCCCGGCCTTCTCCTCGATCGACAGGCGGCCGAGCAGGTCCTCGACCCGCTCCTCGGCGCTCAGCCGCGGATCCTCGTACGGATCCATCACTGCGTTGCCGTTGAGGTCGCGGAAGCGCACGCCCTCGTCCGTCGTCCGAAACTCATCCCTCATGGGTGTCCCTCTCCCTCGTCGCGTCATTTCAGGCCCGTCGTCGCGACGCCCCGGATGAACCACCGCTGCAGGAAGACGAAGAGCAGCAGGATCGGGGCGATCACGAGCACCGAGCCCGCGAGCAGCAGCCCGTAGTCGGTGGCGTTCTGGCCGGTGGAGTACAACGACAGCGCGACGGGCAGCGTGTACATGTCCTCGGTCTGGGCCGCCACGAGCGGCCACAGGAAGTTGTTCCAGGAGCCCAGGAACGTGAGGATCCCGAGCGTCGCCAGGGGCGGCCCGCACAGCGGCATCACGACACCGCGGAAGATCCTCCACTCCCCCGCGCCGTCCAGGCGCGCCGCCTCGAGCAGCGCGTCCGGGATCCCCGCCATGAACTGGCGCATGAGGAACACTCCCAGGGGCGCCGTGATGAACGGCAGGATCAGTGCGGGATAGCTGTTCACGAGCCCGAGCTTGGAGACCATCACGAAGAGCGGCACGAAGGTCACGACGCCGGGCACCATGAGCGTGATCATCACCGCGGCGAACAGGATGCGCTTGCCCGGGAACTCCATCTTGGCCAGCGCGTAGCCGACCATCGAGCAGAAGACGAGGTTGCCGAGCACGGTCACGAGCGCGACGATCAGGCTGTTCCCGAAGAAGTGCCAGAAGTCGAGGGGACCGAACCACTGCGCGTAGTTCGCGCCGGTCGGCGCCTGCGGCCACCATGTGGGCGGCCGGCGCAGGATCTCCCCCTGCGTCTTGACGGATCCGAGCACCATCCACAGGAACGGGAGGAGCCAGATCGCCAGGCCGACGGTGAGCACGCCGTACGACGTCGCCCTGCCGCTCAGGCGGCGCGGCCGGCGTCTGCGGGTCGGGGGTGCGGTCTGCGCGAGAGCCATGGGTCAGTCCTTCGATCGCAGCAGGCGGAACTGCAGCAGGCTCACGAGCGCGATCACGAGGAACAGCACGTAGCTGGCCGCGGACGCGAGGCCGTACTCGCCGAACCCGAACTGCTGGTAGGTGTAGAACGCCACGGAGAGCGTCGAGTCCAGGGGCCCGCCCTTGGTCATCACGAAGGACTCCTCGAAGAACTGCAGGTAGCCGACGGAGATGAGCACGGCCCCGAGCAGGAGCGTGGGCCGCAGCAGCGGCAGGGTGACCGAGATCAGTCGTCGCCAGGGCGAGGCCCCGTCCATGATCGCCGCCTCTGAGACGTCCTCGGGCACCGCCTGGAGTCCCGCGAGGAAGATCACCATGAGGGTGCCCACGTTGCGCCACACCGCCATGAGGATGAGCGACGGGAGCGCGAAGGCGGGATCGTTCAGCCAGTTGGGCCCGTGGATGCCGATCGCGGCGAGTGCGGTGTTCAGCAGTCCGTCCGGCTGCAGGATGTACCGCCAGACGACGGCGACGGCCACGATGCTCGTGACCACCGGCGCGTAGAAGCCGACCCGGAAGAAGGCGACCAGCCTCCCCTTGCCGCTGTTCAGCGCCAGGGCGAGGGCCAGGGCGACGATCATCGTCACCGGGATGCCCACGACCACGAACACCCCCGTCACCCCCAGCGAGGTGAGGAACCGCGGATCCCGGAAGAGCGTGACGTACTGCTCCAGGCCGACGGCGTCGACGGCGAAGGGCGAGCCGATGTCCCGGGCCGTGAAGTCGGTGAACGACATCGCGAGCGAGCCGACGATCGGCACGATCATGAAGACCGCGAAGACGAGCACGAACGGCAGGGCGAAGCCCCACGCGATGAGGGCTCGGCGGCGACGGGCCGCGGCGAACATGCCGTCGCCGCGCCGCCCGTTCCCGCCGCCGGAGCCCGCGCGGGCTCCGGCGGCGGAGAGGACGGTGGCCGTCATCTCACTTCAGTCCGATCGTGTCGGCGTCCGACTGCAGCTTCTCGAGGGCGTCGGCGACCGAGACGCCGCCGCGGCGGATCGACTCGAGCGCCTGATCGCCCTTGGCCGCCACCTGCACCCAGGAGGTCGACACGGGCGGAGCCTTCGCCGTCTCCAGCTGGGTCCCGAAGGTCGCGAGGCTCGCGTCGGAGGAGACGGCCTTCTCCTCCCAGGCGGCCTTCGCCGCGGGCAGATCTCCCGTCGCCGCGTAGAACTCCGCCTGGATCTTCGGCTCGGCGAGCCAGCGCGCGAGCTTCCATGCCGAGGACGCGTTCTTGCTGCCGTCGAACACCACGAGGTTCGCGCCGCCGCTGAACGACACCGACGCCTTGTCCGCGGGGAGCACGGCCGTGGCGTACTTGTCCGCGAAGTCCGCTCCGCCGACCGAGGCGAGCTGACCCCGCAGGAACGGGCCCTCGACGACCATCGGCGTCGTGCCGGCGACGAACTCCGACTCGACGGCGCCGGCCGAGGTGTCGGCGTTCGGATCCGCGAGCTTCTTGTCGAAGAAGCTCTTGTAGTACTCGATGCCCTTGGTCATCTCCGGAGTGTCGAGCGTCCACTTCTTGCCGTCGGAGACCTCGGCGCCCGCCGACCACGGCATCCACAACGCACCCTGGAACGAGTCGTTGCCCGCGGGCATGCGGATGCCCCACTTCGTCCCGGCCTTGGCCTGCATGTCCCCCGCCATCTGCTGCAGCTCGTCCCAGGAGGTCGGAGCCTTGGTCCAGCCGGCCTTCGCGGCGAGGTCGGTGCGGTAGTACAGCACGCGGGTGTCGACGTACCAGGGGATCCCGGCGGCACGGTCGCCGATCTTGGTCGAGCTCACCGCGCCGTCGAAGAACCCGGACGTGTCGATCCCGTCCGGAACGGTTCCGAAGGCGTCGCCGAAGTCGGCCATCCAGGTCGTGCCCATCATCGCGATGTCGGGGGTGTTGCCGCCGGCGATCGCGGTCTGGATCTTGTTGTGCGCGGCGTCCCACGGGATCGCGGTCACCTTGACCGTGACTCCGGGGTTCGCCTTCTCGAAGGTCTTGACGAAGTCGGGCAGGGCCTCCCCCTCCGCGCCCATCGCCCACATCGTGATCGTCCCGGTGGCCGGCGCATCGTCGAGCTTCACCGCTGTCGCGCTCGGCCCGGACGAGCCGCCCTCCGCACGCCCGCACCCCGTGAGTGCGAGGCCGATCGCTGCGAGAGCCGCGATCCCGGCCAGAGCTGTCCTGCTTTTCACGTCTTCCTCCTTGAAGCGTCCATCGATCTGAATCTAAGCGCATAGATTCTCGCTCTTCCTCGATCTAAGCGCATAGATCTCAGGAAGGCAAGGATCGGAGACGACGAACGGCCCGCCACTCGCAGAAGTGGCGGGCCGTTCAGGCTTCCGGGCGGATCAGACCGCGGCGTCGAGGTCCTTCACGGGGATCACCGGGATCGCCGCCGTGATCGTCTCGAGGCCCGACAGGCGCGCGGGCGACAGCTGCTTGGTGACCTCTTCGCGGGACATCAGGCCCGCCTCGACCACGAGGTCGGCGACGTTGCGGTTCGTCAGCAGCGCGGTCTTGGCGAGCGCGGCCGACGCGGCGTAGCCGATGAACGGCGTGAGCGCGGTGATCACGCCGACCGAGGAGCCCACCATCGCACCCAGGCGGTCCCGGTTGGCGGTGATGCCGTCGACGCAGTTCACGCGCAGGGTCCACATGGCCTGGCGCATCCAGGTGATCGACTGGAAGATCGAGTGCGCGATGACGGGCTCGAAGGCGTTGAGCTGCAGCTGGCCGGCCTCGGACGCCATCGTGACCGTCACGTCCGCGCCCGCGACGGCGAAGGCCACCTGGTTCACGACCTCGGGGATCACCGGGTTCACCTTGCCCGGCATGATGCTGGATCCGGCCTGCATGGCGGGCAGGTTGATCTCGCCGAGACCGGCCTGGGGACCCGAGGAGAGCAGACGCAGGTCGTTGCAGATCTTGGAGAGCTTCATCGCGTTGCGCTTGAGCGAGGAGGAGAACGACATGAAGGATCCGGTGTCGCTCGTCGCCTCGACGAGGTCGCTCGCCGTGGCGAGGTCGAGGCCCGAGATCTCGCGCAGGTGCTTCAGCACGGCCGGGGCGTAGCTCGGGTGGGTCGTGATGCCCGTGCCGATCGCCGTCGCGCCCATGTTGATCTCGTACATGAGCCAGGCGTTCTCGGTGAGACGCGTGTGGTCGTAGCCCAGGGTCGAGGCGAAGCCGTGGAACTCCTGACCGAGCGTCATCGGCACGGCGTCCTGCAGCTGGGTGCGGCCGACCTTGAGCACGTCGTGGAACTCGCGCGCCTTGTTCAGGAAGGAAAGGCGCAGCAGGTCGAGCTCGTCCAGCAGGGAGCGCAGGTTGAGCGACAGGCCGATCTTGACGGCCGTGGGGTAGACGTCGTTGGTGGACTGGCTGCGGTTGGTGTGGTCGATCGGCGAGAGGAACGCGTAGTCGCCCTTCTCCCGGCCGGCGAGCTCGAGGGCGATGTTGGTGATGACCTCGTTCGCGTTCATGTTGGTCGAGGTGCCGGCCCCGCCCTGGATGACGCCCACGATGAACTGGTCGTGGAACTCGCCGTCGATCACCTTCTGCGCGGCGGCGTCGATGAGGTCGGCCTTGGCCGGGTCGAGGGCGCCGATCTCCTTGTTCGCACGCGCGCTGGCCTGCTTGACCATGGCGAGCGCCTCGATCAGCTCCGGGTAGACGGAGATCGGGCGCTTCGTGATCGGGAAGTTCTCAGCAGCGCGGAGCGTATGGATCCCCCAGTACGCGTCGGCAGGGATCTCCTTGCTTCCCAGGGAGTCGGTTTCGGTTCGGGTGGCAGGCGCAACGGCGGCCATGGACACATCCTCGTGGGTGATGGCGAACAGGGAAGGGGGATGCCTCCATCCTACCCATGGCGGCTCACCGTCCCGGCTTGCGCGAGAACGCCTCCAGGCGCTGCTCAGGAGTCAGCTGCGCCATCCGCTCCACCCATTCGGGGCCGAAAGTGTCGACGGGTGTCGCCTCCACCACCGGCACCACGGTGTGCGTGATCGTCTCCGGGCGCACGTGCACGAGCTGGAACGACTGCGCCGCATCCATGCCGTTCACCCGGTCCGCAGGACTCGCGACATCCATCGTGTAGCAGGTGGCGCCGGCGACGCTCACCGGGATGTCCGCGAACGTCGCGTGCAGGGAGTAGTGCAGATGCCCGGCGAGGATCCCGCGGACATCGGATCCGCGCAGGATGTCGGCCAGTTCGTCCTGGTGGCGGAGTTCGAGGATGTCGAAGAACGGGATGTGGCTCGGCACGGGCGGGTGGTGCATCGCGAGCAGCGTGCCGTGCGGGGCCGGTGTGCGCAGGAGGTCGGCGAGCCAGTCGCGCTGCCCCGCGTCGATGTCGCCGTGGTGCCACCCCGGGACGGTGGAGTCGAGGGCGATCACGCGCAGCCCGTGCAGATCCCACACGCCCGTCACCGGGTCCTCGCTGGGCGGGCCGTCGAGCAGGTGCTCGCGCAGCACGGGGCGCTCGTCATGGTTGCCCGCGACCCAGATCACGGGAGCGTCCAGGCGCTCCGAGACCGGTTCCACCGCGGCCCGGAGCCGCCGGTACGCGTCGGGCTCGCCGAGATCGGCGAGGTCCCCGGTCACGACGATCGCATCGGGACGCTCGACGGCGCTCTCGATCGCGGCGAGCGTGCGATCCAGGGTGCGATCGACGTCGAATCGTCCGCCGAGCGCCGCGCCCCCGGCGAGGAGGTGCGGGTCGCTCAGGTGCACGAGGGTGTGCGTGGGCGGCGCATAGCGGCCGAACTGCACTGTCATGCCCTCAGGCTAGCGGCGCGGCGCTCCTTCACGACCGCGGCGCTCCTTCACGACCGCGGCGCTACTTCACGACGATGAGCAGGATGCCGCCGAGCACGGCCGCCGCGCAGACGGCGAAGCACGCGTACGCCGCGATCTGGGCGAGCGTCTTCTGCCCTTCGCTGAGCGGGCTCTTGCGCGCGGCCTTCGCCGCGGCCTTGGCGGCACGCTTGGCCTCCTTCTCGCTGATCACCGTGATCGCGTCGGTGAACTCCGCGGGCGTGACCACGGGCACGCGACCGGCGCGGACCAGCATCCGCAGCCCCAGGGCGTAGAACCCCACGACGAGCAGCGTGCCGACCAGTGCGGCGCCGAGGACCTGGAAGAACGCCTCCCAGTGAATCGCGACGGTCATCGTCCCGCCCCCTTCTCACGCGCCTTGGCCCGCTCGCGCGCTCGCTGCGCCCTCGCCTGACGCGGGGTGAGCGGCGGCTCCTCGGGCACCTCGACGGCGAGACCGGAGTCGGCGACCTCGCTGAACGCGTTGTTGGCGGTGACCGCGTTGCGACGCGAGCGCAGGAACAGTCCGATGATCACGGCGAGCGCGAGGATCGCATCGATGAGCACGCCCCAGCCGCCGCCGATCACCACGATGAGCGCCGCGACCGCACCGACGGCTCCGGCCGCCGGGAGCGTGAGCACCCAGCCGATGGCGATGCGGCCCGCCGTACGCCAGCGCACGGCGGAACCCCGCCTGCCGAGTCCGGATCCGATCACGGATCCGGAGGCGACCTGCGTGGTGGACAGAGCGAAGCCGAGCGCGCTGGAGGCGAGGATCGTGGCGGCCGTGGACGTCTCCGCCGCGAAGCCCTGCGCGGGCTTGACGTCGGTGAGGCCCTTGCCGAGCGTGCGGATGATGCGCCATCCGCCGAGGTAGGTGCCGAGCGCGATCGTGCAGGCGCAGGCGATGATGACCCACAGCTGCGGCTCATGGTGCGCCCCCGACTGCCATCCGACCGTGATGAGGGCGAGGGTGATGACGCCCATCGTCTTCTGCGCGTCGTTCGTGCCGTGCGCGAGCGCGACCAGCGACGACGTGAAGATCTGGCCCCAGCGGAAGCCGCTGCGCCCGTCCGGCCTGCCGTCGTAGCGGCGGGTGACGAGGTACGCGAGCTTGGTGGCGAGGAACGCGATCAGCCCTGCGGTGACCGGGGCGATGAGGGCCGGCAGCACGACCTTCGACAGCACCGCGCCGAAGTCGATCCCGTTCATGCCGATGCCGACGAGCGTCGCACCGATCAGGCCGCCGAACAGCGCGTGCGAGGAGCTGGAGGGGAGACCGAGCAGCCAGGTGAGCATGTTCCAGGTGATCGCGCCGATGAGTCCGGCGAAGATCAGCGCCGGGAAGAGATCCCCGTGGATCTGGTCCTCCCGGACGATCCCGCCGGAGATGGTCTTGGAGACCTCCGTGGACAGGAACGCGCCGACCAGGTTCAGACCGGCCGCGAGCATGACCGCCGTGCGGGGCTTGAGGGCTCCCGTCGCGATGGGGGTCGCCATGGCGTTCGCCGTGTCGTGAAACCCGTTGGTGAAGTCGAAGAAGAGTGCCAGCAGGATCACCAGCACGACGATGAGGGCTGCGGTTTCCACCGTTCGCTTTCGTGAAGTGGAGGGACGTGACGAACGAAGAGTTCACCGGGGATTCAGCATCCGTTAACGGGCCGAGTGAATCCTCCCACCCCGACCCATGCCGGTCAACTCGAAGGCCGCTCCCCCGCATCCGGAGATCGGCCGCCCCGCCTCGGCTAGCGTGGTGACGTGACCTCCGTCTCCGCACCTTCCTCCCCCTCCCCGATCGCCCCGCCGCGCGCCGCGCGCCGGTCCCATCCGCGCACCCACCACGGCGACGTCTTCGACGACCCCTACGACTGGCTGCGGGCGAAGGAGGATCCCGAGGTGATCGCCCACCTCGAGGCGGAGAACGCGTACACCGACGCCCGTCTGGCGCACCTCGAGCCGCTGCGCGAGACGCTGTTCCAGGAGATCAAGAGCCGCGTGCAGGAGACCGACCTCTCCGTGCCGACCCGCCGCGGCGACTGGTGGTACTACGGCCGCACCGTCGAGGGGCAGCAGTACGGCCTGCAGTGCCGCGCGGCGGTGTCCGCCCCGGACGACTGGACGCCTCCGGTGCTGGACGCCGCCGCGCCCGTGCCCGGCGAGCAGATCCTGCTCGACGGCAACGCCGAGGCGGAGGGGCACGAGTTCTTCGCGATGGGCGCCTTCGACGTGTCGGACGACGCCACGAGGCTGCTCTGGTCCACCGACTTCGAGGGCGACGAGCGCTACACCGTGCGGGTGCGCGACCTCGGCACCGGCGAGACGCTTCCCGACGAGATCCCCGGCACGTCGGGGGCGTTCTTCACCCCCGACGGCACCGCCGTGCTCTACACGACCGTCGACGACTCGTGGCGACCGGACACCCTCTGGCTGCACCGGATCGGCACGCCGGTCTCCGAGGACGTGCAGCTGTTCCACGAGCCCGACGAGCGGTTCTGGCTCGGCGCCGGGATCACCCGCAGCCGCAAGTACCTGGTGATCGGCGTCGGCTCCTCGATCACGAGCGAGGAGCTGCTCGTCGACCTGGACGACCTCACCGCCCCGCCTCGCGTCGTGTGGCCTCGCCGCGAAGGCGTGGAGTACTCGGTCGAGCATGCGGTCGTGGCGGGGCGCGACGAGCTGCTCGTGCTGCACAACGACGACGCGCTCGACTTCGAGCTGGTCGCCGTTTCCGCCGACGACCCGCAGGGACCGCGCCGCGTCGTGCTCCCGCACACGCCCGGACGCCGCCTGCTGGACGTGGACGCCTTCCGGGACGTCACCGTCGTCGCGTACCGGTTCGAGGGACTCGAGCGGATCGCGCTGATGGATCCGGCGACCGGCGACCTCGAGGAGCTCGGCTTCGACGAGCCGCTGTTCTCGGCGGGTTTCGGCGGCAATCCGGAATGGGCTCCGCCGTTCCTGCGCCTCGGCTACGGCTCCTTCGTGACGCCGTCGACCGTGTACGACCTCGAGCTGGCGACGCGGACCCTGCATCTGCGCAAGCGCCAGCCGGTGCTCGGCGGCTACGATCCGTCCGCGTACGGGCAACGCCGCGACTGGGCCGTCGCGGAGGACGGCACGCTCGTGCCGATCTCGCTGGTGTGGAAGCGCTCGTTCGGCGAGCCGGGCGCCGCACCGCGCCCGGTGCACCTGTACGGCTACGGCTCCTATGAGCACTCGATCGACCCCGGCTTCTCGGTCATGCGCCTGAGCGCACTCGACCGCGGCGTGGTGTTCGCGGTGGCGCACGTGCGCGGCGGCGGCGAGATGGGCCGGCAGTGGTACGAGGACGGCAAGCTCGGGCAGAAGGTCAACTCCTTCACCGACTTCGTCGCCGCGGCCCGCCACCTCGTCTCCTCGGGCGTGACCGAGCCCGCCCGGTTGGTGGCCGAGGGCGGCAGCGCCGGCGGACTGCTCATGGGCGCTGTCGTGAACCTGGCGCCCGAGCTGTTCGGCGGCGTGCTCGCCTCGGTCCCCTTCGTCGACGCCCTCACCACGATCCTGGATCCCTCGCTCCCGCTCACCGTCATCGAATGGGACGAGTGGGGCGACCCGCTGCACGACGCCGAGGTGTACGCCTACATGAAGTCGTACACGCCCTACGAGAACGTGCGGGACGGCGTCGCCTACCCCTCGATCCTCGCCGTCACCTCGCTCAACGACACGCGCGTGCTCTACGTCGAGCCCGCGAAGTGGGTGGCCCGCCTGCGTGACGCGGGGGCCGAGGACGTGCTGCTGAAATGCGAGATGGTCGCGGGACACGGCGGCGTCAGCGGACGCTACAACTCCTGGCGCGAGCGCGCGTTCGAGCTCGCCTGGATCCTGGACCGGCTGGGAGCGACCGCGGCCTGACCACGCGACGTGCGCGTCGGGCTGCTCCGCCCCGGGCGAGGCGCTTCGACCGAGATCAGGCGGATCCGATTCGGATCCGCCTGATCTCGGTCGATCCACCTGTCCTCGGGAGGCGACACGTTCGTCCTCCACAATCGGAATCCCTCGATTCGCCTGTGGACAACCCCGAATCCGGGCGTCCGAGGGGTCACGCTGTCCCCATGGACCTGCTCTCCTGGCTCGCCGCGCACGACGGCGTCGCACACACCTCGGACCTGTACCGCGCCGGGTTCAGCAAGCACCTCATCGGCGCCGCGGCCGCCCAGGGGCTCGTCACCCGCGTCCGGCGATCGTGGATCCTGGGCCCGGGCGTCGATCAGGCGTCTGCGCACGCGGTCCGCTTCAGCGGACGGGTGACCTGCGTCACGCAGGCGAAGGCGCTGCAGCTCTGGGTGCCCGACGCGCCGGAGTCCCACATCGCCGTGCCTCCGAAGACCGCCGGCGCTCAGGATCCGGCCGTGCGGCTGCACTGGGCGAAAGGTCCCGCACCCTTCGCGCCGCGCGCGATCGCCGACCCTCTGATCAACGTGCTCTTCCAGGTGGCGCGCTGCCAGCCGACGGCGGATGCCCTGGCCATCTGGGAATCCGCGGTACGCAAGAACCTCATCAGCGCGGAGGTGCTCCAGCGCGTCGGGTGGCATTCCACACGCGCACACCTGCTCGCCTGATCGGTTGGCGCCCTCTCCGACTCCGGGCTGGAGACGCACTTCGTCGAGCTCATGCGTCAGATCGGCGTCCGGGTGCGCCAGCAGGTGTGGATCGACGGCCATCCCGTGGACATCCTCATCGGCGATCGCCTCATCGTGCAGCTCGACGGCTTCGAGCACCACCGCACGGCCGCGGATCGGAGGCGCGACATCCGCGCCGACGCGCGTCTCGCCGTGCGCGGATACACCGTGCTGCGGTTCGACTACGCGCAGGTCCTGTTCGAGAAGGCGTTCGTCCAGGAGAGCGTGCGGGCGGCCATGGCACAGGGCCTCCACCTCGCACGCTGACGGCCCGCCGCGACTCCCGAACCATGGCGGATCGACTGAGATCAGGCGGATCCGAGCGGATCCGCCTGATCTCGGGACATCGACCTGTTCTCGGGAGAAGCGCCGGTCGGCTCAGCCGAAGAGGGTCGCCGCCGCGTCGTAGCGGTTGCGGGGAACGGTGTTCAGCTCGCCGAGCGCATCGGCGAACGGCACGCGGACGATCTCGGTGCCGTGCAGCGCCACCATCTGGCCCCACGCCCCGTCGACGACCGCATCGGCGGCGTGCATGCCGAGGCGTGTCGCGAGGACGCGGTCGAAGGCCGACGGTGCGCCGCCTCGCTGGATGTGCCCCAGGATGGTCGCGCGGGTCTCGATGCCCGTGAGCCGCTCGATCTCCGGGGCGAGCAGATCGCCGATGCCGCCGAGGCGCGGACGGTTGAACGCGTCCAGCCCCTTGTCGCTGTACGCCTCCTCCATGTCCTTGAGCTTGAACCCCTCGGAGACGACGACGAGAGGCGCACGTCCGCGATCGTTCGCGCTGGTCACGAGGGCGGCGATCTCGTCGAGCGACATCGGCACCTCGGGAATGCAGATGACGTGCGCCCCGGCCGCCATGCCCGCGTGCAGAGCGATCCAGCCGACGTGACGGCCCATCACCTCGGCGACCATGCAGCGCCGGTGCGAATCACCGGTGGTGCGCAGACGGTCCATCGCCTCGGTGGCGATGTTGACGGCCGTGTCGAAGCCGAACGAGTAGTCCGTGGCCCGCAGATCGTTGTCGATGGTCTTGGGCACCCCGACGACGTTGATCCCCTCCTTGAACAGGCGGTCCGCCGCCGCGAGCGTGCCCTCGCCGCCGATCGCGATGATGCCGTCGATCCGGTGCCCGAACAGGGTCTTGGCGATGTTCTCGGCACCGCCGCGCGCCCCCTCGTAGGGGTTGGTGCGGCTCGTGCCGAGGATCGTTCCGCCGACCTTCGACAGGCCCTTGACCTCATGCCGGGTGAGCGGGAAGAAGTCGCCGTCGACGACGCCGCGCCAGCCGTCGCGGATGCCGACGAACTCGAGGTCGTACGCCTCGGTGCCCTTGAGCACGATGGCGCGGATGACCGCGTTCAGGCCGGGGCAGTCGCCGCCGCTGGTCAGGATGCCGATCTTCATAGGACGTCCTCGGGAGGGAAGGGAGAGGGAAGCGCGGCGCCGTTGCCACGTTCGACCCTAGTGCCGATTCCCGCTCCGACGCCATTCGACACCGCCGAAAACCCGGCTTCTTACACACCCACTCACCGAGTTCTCGCGTTCTTGACGAAGAACGGCACTCCATCGCCGAAAACCAGGCGAAGAAGTGCCGTTCTTTTCAGTTCCGGCGGGACTCGTGTCAGTTGCCGCCGAGCGCTTCCCGGAGCAGATGCATGAGCGCCGCCAGCTGCACCGACTCGCTCGCCCCCTCCTCCACGGCCTCGCCGTCGAGCGCCCGGGCCGCGAGGCCCTGCTTCTGGTCGATGAGCTCCGCGATCTTCGTGTCGAGGGTGTGCGCGGCGATGATCCGCCATGCGGTGACCGGCTCGTCCTGGCCGATGCGGTGGACGCGGTCGATCGCCTGGGTCTGCTCCGCGGCCGTCCAGCTGAGCTCGGCGAGCACCACGTTGGAGGCGGTCTGCAGGTTGACGCCGACTCCGGCGGCGGTCAGCGAGCAGACGGCGATGCCGACCTCGGGATCGCCGTTGAAGGCGTCGACCGCCTGCTGCCGGGCCACGGCGGTCTGGTCCCCGCGCAGCGACACCGAGCGGATCCCGGCCGCCGCGAAGTGCGCCTCGGCCTGATCCATCACGTCGACGTGCTTCGCGAAGAACACGACCTTGCCCACCGAACGCTGCAGCTGTGCCGCGTAGTCCGCCGCGAGCAGCGCCTTGGCCTGCCCGATCTTGCGCACCATCGTGAAGACGTTGTCGCCCCCGGTTCCGGCCGCCTTCGACTCCTCCAGCTCGCCGTGCGCGACGAGCCGGACGATGTCCTCGTCGATCTCGCCGTGCGCGAGGCCGCGCTCACCGCGTGCCTCGATGATCCGGCGGTACTTCGCCGCCATCCTCGCGCCCAGCTCGGCCTCCGCCTGCCTGATGCTGCGGCCGAACTCGTCGTCGAGCTGCACGGGCAGGTCGGCGATGAGCTTGTCCGGCAGATCGGCCGCGACGTCCTTCTTCTTGCGGCGCACGATGCCCATCGAGATGACCGCGTCCCTGGCCTCGCCGTAGAAGGCCTTGTCGGCCGGCGTGAGCCCGGTGGCGTCGAGCTTGTCCGCCAGCGCCGGAGAAGGCCGCTCGCCGTTCGTCCAGCCGAGGAAGCGCCAGATCGCGTCGAAGTCCTCGACGTCGTTGATCAGCGGCGTACCGGTCAGCGCCATGAGCAGCGGGCGCCCGTTCGGCGACTGCTCCCGGATCCGCGTCGCGAGGGCCAGGACGTTCTGCGAGCGCTGCGAGGACAGGTTCTTGATGAAGTGCGCCTCGTCGACGACCATGCCGCGCAGGCCGATCTCGCCGAGCCAGGACAGGTGACGGTCCAGGATCTCGTAGTTCACGATGAAGACGTCGGCGAAGGCGTCGACGTCCTGCCCGTCGCCCTGGATCACCGCGGCGCGGCGCTGCGGCGTCCACCGCTCCACCTCGCGCGCCCAGTTCATCTTCACGACGTTCGGCACCACGACGAGCAGCGGATACGCGTCCGCCACCGAGGCGGCGAGCACCGATTGCGCGGTCTTTCCGAGGCCCGGCTCGTCGGCGAGCAGGAACGAGCGGTGGCCTGCCCGCACGGATTCGAGGAACCGGGACTGGTGCACCATCACCTCCAGGCCCTTCGGCGAGATGTGGTCGTACTCGGGCAGCGGGGGCAGCTCCATCGACGCGGCGGATCCGCCCGCTCCCGACTCGAACGCCTTGTACAGCGGCCCCATCAGCTCCCAGCCGTCCAGGCGGCGGCGCGGGGTCACCGCAGGGCGGGGCGTGAGGTCGGGCGCCAGGAACGGGTTCGCCAGCATCCGCGACTCCACCGACGGCGGAGCGACCTGGCGCTCGGCCAGCGCGGCCGGGACGACCGGCGCCTGCTGCACGCGGGCGACGTCGGCGATCACGAGTTCCTCGGGCGCCAGCTCGGCGCCGGACTCCAGCAGCCAGTCGCGGCGCATGCGCTTCGCGACGGGGCTGGTCGCCTGATCCGCCTCGAGCAGCTGGATCAGCGAGGTGTCGCGGGCCGCGGTCTTCGCCAGGATCGTGGCCACGCCGTCCAGCCGCTTGAGCTGCTCGGCGCGCGCGGAGTCGCCGAGCTCCGCATCGCCCTTGACCCTGGCGCGCTCCTCGCGCACCAGGAAGGCGATCACCTGGAACTTGACGCGGTTGGTGGGCCCCAGCTTCCCGTGCTGGGCCTTCGCCTCGATCTCGCGGACCTTGCGCGCGAGAATCGGGATCAGCGGCGCGTCCTCGTCTCGGCGCGACGTCTTCTTCCGCCGGGTGGCGGTCGCCGTGGTCGGCATGCTCCTCCTGAGCGTGGATGCCGTCCCCTTGCGGACGGCGACTGATCCGAACAATGACCGTCCGGACGGCAGGACCTGCGGACGATGCGGTGTCCGCGGACGGCGGCTGTCGGTCGGCAGCGCGCGGACCGGGCGGACGGCGAACCCCGTAGGCGTGCATCGCGCACGTCGATCACAACGGGTTCGCGCTCAGCTTACGCCACTCCCGCCGTGGTGCGGTCACTCGGTGCGCGAGTCCGGGACGTCGGACGTGCCGAGCACCCCGGGCTTCGCCGGGACGCCCAGCAGCAGGCGCGCCTGCACGACGTCCGAGTCGATGCCCGCGATGAGCGACTCCAGGCTGTCGAACGCGGTCATGCCGCGCAGCCGATGGGTGAACTCCACCGTCACGTCGTGACCGTACAGGTCGAGTCCCGGGCTGTCGATCGCGTGCGCCTCCACCTGACGCTGCGCGACGTCGTCGAATGTGGGATTCGTCCCGACGGAGATGGCCGCAGGATGCACGATCCCCGTGGTGTGGTCCACGAGCCGTCCCGCGTAGACGCCGTCCGCCGGGACCATCTCGTCGAGAAGCGCCGGAAGGTTCGCCGTCGGGAAGCCCAGCTCACGCCCCCGCTTGAGCCCGTGCACCACTTCCCCGCGCACCGAGACGGGGCGCCCCAGCACCGCACCGGCCAGGGCGACGTCGCCGACCGACAGCAGTTCGCGCACCCATGACGAGGAGACGCGGCGGTCGGTGCCGTCGAGGAAGACGTCCTCGATCTCGTCGACCGTGAAGTCGTGCTGTGCACCGAGCTCGGCGAGCAGCGCGGGCGTTCCGCTGCCGCCGCGGCCGAAGCGGAAGTCCCGGCCGACGAGCACGGTGGCCACGTGCAGCGCGTCGACGAGGATCGACGTGACGAAGTCCGAGGCTTCGCGCGCCGCCAGCTGCTCGTCGAAGGTGAGCACCAGCACCGCATCCAGCCCGCAGTCCGCGAGCAGTTCGATCTTGCGCTGCACCGACACCAGGTCGTCGGGGCAGCGGTCGGGCCGCAGCACGCTGAGCGGATTGCGGTCGAACGTCACCGCGACGGTCTTCGCGCCGAGGCGCGCCGCATCCAGCTGCGCCCGTCGGAACACCGCGCGGTGGCCGGAGTGCACGCCGTCGAACTTGC
The DNA here is from genome assembly GCF_023703415.1 of Microbacterium sp. USTB-Y. Lineage (GTDB taxonomy): Bacteria > Actinomycetota > Actinomycetes > Actinomycetales > Microbacteriaceae > Microbacterium. The sequence goes on from NZ_JAGMTU010000004.1 coordinate 125,168, forward strand.
CGATCGCGGCGACCGTGCGCCCGAAGTCTGCAGGGATCTCGGCCGGATCACGGAACACGATCATGCCGCGGCCTCCTCGGGTGCAGCCGCGGGTACTCGGCCCGACGGACGATGCACGACCAGCCACCACAATCCCGCCATGGGCAGGAACAGCGGGATCAGCACATACCCGAGGCCGAACTGCGACCACACGGTCTGATGCTGGAAGAGCGCGGGGTGCGTGAGGCTCAGGGTGCCGACGATCAGCACGCCGGCCAGCTCGAAGACGATGGCGACCCAGGCGACGCGGTACCAGCCGGGTCGGCCGGACCAGATCAGCGCGAGCGTCGCGACGATGTAGACCACCGCCGACACGGCGGACAGCGTGTAGGCGAGCGGAGCCTGGTCGAAGGCACGGGCGATCTGCACGAACGAGCGCCCGGTGGCGCCGAGCGCCATCACCGCGTACACGATCACGAGCACGCGGCCGATGCCCCGCATCCGGGGTCGGGTCGGTGCGGCGGACGATCCCTCGGGCTGAGAGGAGTCGGACGGGGTCGTGGGTCGCGCGGTGCTCATGGCGCTCCCCATTCTACGGACCCGGACGGACACGGCGTCCGCGCCTCGGCGCGGCGCTCAGCCGCCGACGGGCGTCGTCCAGATGACCTGCATCCGCCAGATCATCACGGCGAGCGAGAGCGCGACCACGCCCAGGATCACGGTGCTCCACCGCGACCGCTCGAGCAGCGCCCAGACCACCCCGCCGATCGGCAGCAGCACGGCGGACACGAGATACACCCCGTACTCCAGCGGATCGCCCAGCGCGGGGTTCCCGGCGAACGGCGACACGACCGCCATGACCACCTGCACGACGAGGAGCAGTTCGACGAGCGCCAGGGATCCGACCGTCCAGTCGTTCGGACGCTTCCCCGCGAAGCCCATGATGAGGCAGAAGAGCCCGGCCGCGACCGCGACCGCGAGCTGGACGACGGTGAACCACAGGATCATGACGCTCCCTCCGGCATGTTCATGGCGCTCTTCAGGTCGTCGCCGCGTCGCTCCACGATCCCGATCAGCACGCCGTCCGGATCGATCGCAGCGGCGCGCGCGCCTTCGAGCCGAGCCCGCTGGCCGACCAGGCGCTTGCCGTGCCGCAGATCGACGGCCTCCTGCGCGGAGACGGGGAGGACGGGGAGGATCCGCGCCGCCGCAGCGGCCGCTGTCAGCGGCTGCGCCCCGGCGAGATCGTCGAGCGCCACCGCCTCAGCCACGTCGAACGCACCGACCCTCGTGCGACGCAGCGCGGTGAGGTGCGCGCCGACGCCGAGAGCCGAGCCGAGGTCGCGGGCGAGGGCGCGGATATAGGTGCCGGAGGAGCAGTCGACGATCACGTCGAGATCGCGGGTCCCCCCATCGGCCGGGGAGTCGGAGAGCACCTCGAACCGTGAGACGAGCACGTCTCTGGCCGCGAGCACGACCTCCTCGCCCGCACGCACCCGGTCGTACGCCCTGCGCCCGTCGACCTTGATCGCCGAGACGGCGCTGGGCACCTGCGAGAGCTCTCCGGTCAGGGCGGCCACACCCTCGGCGATCTCAGCCGAGGTGATCGCGGCCACGCGCTCCGGGTCGGCGGTCGCGACGATCTCGCCGTCTGCGTCGTCCGTGCCGGTGCTCTGTCCGAGGCGGATGGTCGCCCGATACGTCTTGTCGGCGCCGACCACGAAGGTCAGCAGCCGCGTGGCCGCCTCGATGCCCACGACGAGCAGGCCGGTGGCCATCGGGTCGAGGGTGCCCGCGTGTCCGACCTTCCGGGTGCCGAACGCCCGGCGGGTGCGGGCGACGACGTCGTGACTCGTCATCCCGCCCGGCTTGTCGACGAGCAGGATGCCGCTGGTTGCCATCCTCCCAGCCTAGGGCGTGCGCGAGCCAGGCCCGGAACGGGGAGGTAGCGTGGAGTCCCGTGCCCGACTCCCCCGCCGCAGCATCCGTCGCGTCCGCGCTGATCCCGTGGTTCCGCGCGCACGCCAGGGATCTGCCCTGGCGCAGGGCCGACTACCTCAAGCGCTACGGCGCCTGGGGCGTGCTGGTGAGCGAGTTCATGCTCCAGCAGACCCCGGTGACGCGGGTGATCCCGCACCTGGAGGCCTGGCTCGCACGCTGGCCGGATCCGTCCTCGCTCGCATCCGCGACCGGCGCCGAGGTGCTCCAGCAGTGGGCGAACCTGGGGTACCCGCGGCGTGCGCTCTGGTTGCACGGCGCGGCGATCGCGATCCGCGATCAGCACGGCGGCTTCACGCCGCGCGAGGTGACGGAGCTGCTCGCACTGCCCGGCATCGGCGACTACACGGCGCGTGCCGTCGCGGCGTTCGCCTTCGGGGATCGCCATCCGGTCGTCGACACGAACACGCGCCGGGTGATCGCCCGCGCCGTGCACGGCAGGGCCCAGCCCGACGCGCCCGCACGGCGCGACCTGGACGACATGCTCGCGCTGCTCCCGTCCGAGCGCGACGGGGCGGCCGTCGTGAACGCCGCGACGATGGAGCTCGGCGCGACGGTGTGCACGGCCCGGAGTCCCGGCTGCGAACGCTGCCCTCTTGCGGCGCTCTGCGCCTGGCGCGCGGCCGGCTATCCCCCGAGTGAGGACCGGCGGCGCAAGCAGGCCCGCTACGAGGGCTCGGATCGGCAGGCGCGCGGCGGAGTGCTGCGCGCGCTCCGGCACGCCGACGATCATCGTCTGCCTGCGGAGGCGGTGCTCTCCGACTGGCCGGATCCGGCTCAGCGCGACCGTGCGATCGACTCGCTCATCGCGGACGGCCTGCTCGAGGCGACCGACGGCATGCTCCTGCTCCCGCGCTGACCCCCGCGCCGGACGCCCTGATGCGCCGCCGGGCGACCGGGATCGACGCGCCGCAGATCGGCGCCGCGACGGGAGGGCGCCGGACGATCAGAGGTGCTGGTCGGTGCGATGCGCGAGCACCGTCAGCTCATGCCGCGTGCGGACGTCGAGCTTGGCGAAGATCCGTCCGCCGTGCACTTCCACGGTCCGCACCGAGACGTGGAGCGTGTGGGCGATCTCCCGGTTGGGGCGCCCGTCCGCCATCAGCAGCGCGACCTCCATCTCCCGGGCGGTGAGGATCGGATCCCAGACGGCACGGCACACCTCCAGCGCGGGCTGCGCGCTGGAGGCCGCAGCGCCCCCGCCGACCGGGGCCCGCTCCCCCATCGCCCGCAGCCGCCGCTCGACCAGTCCGCGCCAGGCGTGCGCGCCGGCCTCCTCGAAGAGGCTCTGCGCCGCCCGCAGGTGCCGTACGCCGCGGCCGAGGTCACCGCGCGCGGCGCACGTCGATCCCAGCAGCGCCTCGACCCTCGCGCGTTCGAACGGCGAGCGGACCCCGCGGCTCTCTTCGGCGACGGTCTCGAGGTCGGCGCGCCAGGACGCCTCCCGTGCCGCCCGCACGCGCTCGCGCAGGTGGCGTGCCGTCGTGGTCTCCGGGGGCTCCAGGCCGCCCGAGACGCTCAGCGGACCGACCTCGTCGAGACCAGGCAGACCGAACCGCTCGGCGGGACGACCCCGGTCGTCCCAGAGCCGGAGGTGCACGGCGGCCTCGTCGCTGCGTCCCTGCAGATAGGCGCCGATGGCACGGTCCACGAAGCCGCCCGGCTCGCGTGCCCAGGGCGCTGCGGCCTCGAGGCTCTTCGACCACGCTCCGATCCGACCGTCGACCGCCAGATCGAGCCGGCGCGACAGCGACACCGCGAGACCGCCGAACGGGAACGCGACCGGCAGCCGATCGGCGGCGGAGCGCAGCAGGTCGCGCGCGATGCCGATCCTTCCGGCCCAGACGTGCAGCAGCGCCTCGGCGACGGCCCGGCGGGCACGGAGCAGCGGCCCCCGCACCGGAAGCCCCACGGCGACCTCCGGCGCGTCGCGGGGCTCCGGCTCGGCGAGAGCGCGCAGCCCGGCATCGGGGTCGCCCTGCAGCCCGGCGCACAGAGCGCGCGCGACCCGCCGGATCTCGTCGCCGTCACCGATGGCCGTCGCCCCCGTGCCCTCGCCCGCCAGGAGTTCGCACCAGGCCCGCAGCGCGATCTGGTCCTGAGAGGCGTGCTCGGCGCGGGCGCCCGCCGCGAGCCAGGCGATGGTGCGCTCATGGTCGCCGCGCTCGGCGCTGAGGGACGCCCCCAGCACCGCCGCATGGTGGAAGCCCGACACGGCCGGGTCGCCGGGGAGCAGTCTCTCGGGACCGGGAACGGTCCCGTGCCGCAGCGCATGCGCGAGCACGAACGTCGCCCGTGCCGCATCGCGATGCCCGCCGTCGAGTCGCAGCGCCCTCTCCGCGCACTCCAGGGCGTCGACGACGCAGCCTCCGGCCAGCGCCGCGTGCGCCGCGCAGAGCAGCGCCTCGGGGAGCGCGTCCGTGCCGGACTGCGCATGCTCCACGGCCTCCGTCGCGAACGCCCAGGCGCAATCCGCCGAACCGGCTCGCAGGGCGGCGCCGGCGCGGTCCAGGAGGGGCTCGACGAGCCGCGGGTCACCGCACACCGCGCCGCGGGCACGATGCCACAGCGCGGCGAGCGGGTCGCCGGTCTCCTCGAACGCGGACGCGAGCAGCCGGTGGGCGCCGATCCGTTCGCCCGTGGTCGATGCGGCGAGCACCGAAGCCCGCAGCGCCGGATCGGAGAGACGGAACGCGCCGCCGCGCAGGCGCACGAGACGACCGAGCGGGGACGCCGCGATCCGATCCGACGATGATCCGGTGAGCAGCCCCAGCACCGGCAGCCCTCCGACGCCGCACAGCGCGAGGGCGAGCAGCAGTCCCGCGTCGATGTCCTGCGGGACCGCCTGTCGGCGATAGGCGTCGAACGCGGGCACGTGCGGCAACGGGTCGGGCAGTGCGCGCCACCCTCGGCGCTGCTCAGGACTCAGCGCGGCCAGCACCTCCGCGGTCAGCGCAGGCTCGCCTCCGCACGCGGCGCGGACGGCGCTGTGCACATGCGGTGCGGTCTCGGCGCCGCCCCAATCGGACCCGCGCGGAGCCGGCTCCGGCGGCGGCACGGCAGGATCGGGTGCGACGCCCATCGGCGATCTCGACGGGTGAAGCGCCCCCAGGCGCGCTCGCGCCGTGCCATCCATCTCGTACAGCCCCCCGCTGTCGTCGATCGCGCGCGACACCGCGCGCGTCGTCGGATGCTAGCAAGGCGCGTTCCCCGCGCCAAAGTTCTTGAACCCTGTTGAGAATGCGGGTGCGGGTGCGTGAGATGGAACCGGGGCGCAACGCTGAAGGCCCCGGAAGCCATGCTCCCGGGGCCTTCAGCGAATGCGGTGCGCCGCACGGCGACCGGAGTCGCGGATGACGCGGCCTAGTCCTGAGGCTCTTCCTCCTCGACCCGGTACGGGTCGGCATCGCCGGCGTAGCTGCCTGAGGCCGCGAGCTTCGCGACCTCCTCATCGCGTTCCCGCGCCTGGCGGAGCAGATCGCTGATGTGGTCGGCGTTCTCGGGCAGCGCGTCCGGGATGAACTCGAGCGTGGGCACGAGCCGCACGCCGAGCTGAGCGCCGACCTCCTTGCGAAGGAGTCCGGTCGCGGAGGTCAGCGCAGCGCCCGAGGCCACGCGCTCCTCCTCCGAGCCGAGCACGGTGTAGAACACGGAGGCGTGCTGCAGATCGCCCGTCACGCGCACGTCCGTGATCGTCACGAAGCCGAGGCGCGGATCCCGCAGCCCCTTCTCCAGCCGCTCGGCGAGGATGACGCGGATCCGGTCCGCGAGTCGTGCCTGTCGTTCTCCGGCCATGTCCCTACCCTCTCACTTCTGTTCGTCCGACGCTGATCGACGGGCGGAGCAGGATGGCATCGTGTGGCGCCTGCCGGGGCGCCCGCGAAGCGGGCCGGGCCCCCGGCCAAGGCGACACACGATGCCATCCTGCGAAACCACGAGCCGATCAGGCGCGCGGCTTCTCCACCATCTCGGTCGTCTCGATCTCGTCGCCGACCTGGATGTCGTTGTACTTGCCGAGGCCGATACCGGCCTCGAAGTCCGTGCGGACCTCGGTGACGTCGTCCTTGAAGCGGCGCAGCGACTCGATGGCGAGGCCATCGGCGATGACCACGCCGTCGCGGATGACGCGCGCCTTGGCGTTGCGCGTGATCGTGCCGGAGCGGACGATGACACCCGCGATGTTGCCGAACTTGGAGGAGCGGAACACCTCGCGGATCTCGGCGACACCCGACTGGACCTCTTCGAACTCCGGCTTGAGCATGCCCTTGAGGGAGTTCTCGATCTCGTCGATCGCGTTGTAGATGACCGAGTAGAACCGCACGTCCACGCCCTCGCGGGACGCGGCCTCGCGGGCCTTGGTGTCGGGACGGACGTTGAAGCCCACGATGATCGCGTTGTCGATCGTCGCGAGGTTCACATCGGACTCGGTGATCGCGCCCACGCCGCGGTGGATGATGCGCAGCTGCACCGAGTCGTCGACCTCGATCTTGAGCAGTGACTCCTCCAGCGCCTCGACGGCACCGGACACGTCGCCCTTGATAATGAGGTTGAGCGTCTCGACCTTGCCCTCTTCGAGTGCACGGGTGAAGTCCTCGAGCGAGATGCGCTTGCGGGCCTTGGCCAGCTGTGCGTTGCGCTCGACGGCCTCGCGCTTCTCCGCGATCTGGCGCGCCATGCGGTCTTCCTCGGTGACGATGAAGACGTCGCCGGCACGCGGGACCGAGTTCAGACCCTGCACCTGGACCGGACGGGACGGAGCCGCGGCCTCGACCGCATCGCCGTTCTCGTCGATCATGGCGCGGACGCGTCCGTACGCGGTGCCCGCGACGATCGCGTCGCCGACGCGGAGCGTTCCGGACTGGATCAGCACCGTGGCGACCGAACCGCGGCCCTTGTCGAGCTTCGCCTCGATGGCGATGCCTCGTGCGGCCTTGTTCGGGTTGGCGGTGAGGTCCAGGCCGGCGTCCGCGGTGAGCAGCACGGCGTCCAGGAGCTCCTGGATGCCCGTGTTGGCCCGTGCCGAGACGTCGACGAACATGACGTCGCCGCCGTACTCCTCGGCGACCAGACCGTACTCGGTGAGCTGCTGGCGCACCTTGGCCGGGTTGGCCTCGGGCTTGTCGACCTTGTTGACCGCGACCACGATCGGCACGTTCGCCGCCTGGGCGTGGTTGAGGGCCTCCACCGTCTGCGGCATGATGCCGTCGTCGGCGGCGACCACGAGGATGGCGATGTCGGTCACCTGGGCGCCACGGGCACGCATGGCGGTGAACGCCTCGTGACCCGGGGTGTCGATGAAGGTGATCGCACGCTCGATGCCCTCGTGCTCGGTCCACACCTGGTACGCACCGATGTGCTGCGTGATGCCGCCGGCCTCGCCCTCGATGACGTTGGTCTGGCGGATCGCGTCGAGCAGTCGGGTCTTACCGTGGTCGACGTGGCCCATGACGGTGACCACCGGAGGACGGATCTCGAGGTCGTCCTCGCTCTCCGCCTCCAGCTCGGCCTCGAGGTCGAGACCGAAGCCCTCGAGGAGCTCTTTGTCCTCGTCCTCGGGCGAGACCATCTGGATCGTGTAGCCGAGCTCGGCGCCGAGCACCTCGAACGTCGCCTCGTCCAGCGACTCGGTGGCCGTGGCCATCTCGCCGAGGTTGAAGAGGATCGTCACGAGCGTGCCGGGCTGCACGGTGTAGCCGCGCAGGGCCTCGAGCTTGTCCGCGAAGTCGGCGATCGATGCGCCACGACGCAGGCGGATGATCTCGCCGTTGCCCTTGGAGACGTTGACGCCGCCGACGACCGGCGCCGACCGCATCTCGAACTCCTGCCGCTTCGCCCGCCGCGACTTGCGCTGCTTGCTCTTGCCGCCGCCCTTGCCGAACGCGCCGGCGGTACCCCCGCCGGGGCCGCGGCCGCGACCGCCACCGCCGCCGGGACGACCGGCGAAGCCGCCGGCCGGAGCGCCGCCGGGGCGCTGGAAGCCACCCGCACCGGCACCGGCGCCGCCGGGACGGCCGGGACCGCCGGTGCGCTGCTGGAACGGAGCGCCGGGACGACCGGCACCGCCCTGACCGGGACGGCCGGGACGACCGGCACCCTGGCCGGGACGAGGCGCGCCGACGCGCGGCGAACCGGGACGCGGAGCCTGCGGACGAGGAATGTTGCCCGGGGTCGGACGCTGACCCATCCCCTGCTGGGAGGCGAACGGGTTGTTGCCCGGTCGCGGACCGGCGGGACGCTGCCCCATGCCCTGCGACGAGGCGAACGGGTTGTTGCCGGGGCGCGGGGCTCCGGGCTTGGGCGCGGCGGATCCGCCGGGCTTGGGCGCAGACGACTTCTCGGCCGCCGGAGCAGCCGGAGCCGCGGGAGCCGCCGGTGCGGCGGGAGCCGCGGGCTTCTCCGCAGCCGGCGCCGGAGCAGCCTCGGCAGGCTTGGCGGGACCCGGCTTGGGACCGGGGGTCGGCGCCTTCGGACCGGGCTTGGGCGCGCCGGCGGTCGCCGGAGTCGCCGACGCGGAGCCGCCGGGCTTGGCCGCCGGAGACGGCGCGGGTGCGCCGCCGGCGGGCTTGTCGGCCTCGATCGCAGCACGCAGCTTGCGCGCCACCGGAGGCTCGATGGTCGATGAGGGGGACTTCACGAACTCTCCGAGCTCCTTGAGCTTCGCGAGAGCGAACTTGCTGTCGACGCCGAGTTCAGCGGCGATCTCGTGCACGCGTGGTTTACCAGCCACAATTCTCCTGTCAGGGTCGGTCCGCCCTGACGGGGCAGACCACTAGTCGCGGACGGGTCTCATTTCGAGCCGTTCACTTTGTTTCCATAGCCGTTCAGCCGTTTCTCGAGGGTCTGCATGTTCTCTGCTTCCGGGAATTCCAGCACAGGGGACACACGGAGCGCACGGGCGAAGGCGCGACGCCGCTGAGCGACCTCCACGCACTCCGGAGTCGGATGCACCCACGCACCCCGCCCCGGCAGCACGGCCTGCTCGTCGAAGACGAGCTGACCATTCCGGATGACCACCCTGAGCAGAGCGGCGCGAGATGCACGAGCGCGGCAACCGACACACGTTCGTACGGGTTCCATCTTACACCTCGGATCTGGACCGCCGGTGCGCGACCCGGCCGGGACGCGCTCAGGAAGCGAGCAGCGAGTCCGGCTGGATGTCGATCTTGGCGCCGGTGAGCTTCGCGGCCAGGCGGGCGTTCTGCCCTTCCTTGCCGATCGCGAGCGACAGCTGATAGTCGGGGACCAGGGCGCGGACGGCCTTCGTCCCCGCGTCCAGCACGAACGCGCTCGTCACCTTGGCCGGCGACAGCGCATGGGCGACGAAGGTCGCCAGATCCTGGTGGTAGTCGACGATGTCGATCTTCTCCCCCGCCAGCTCCTCGGTGACCGCACGGACACGCCGGCCCATCTCGCCGATGCAGGCGCCCTTGGCGTTGATCGCGGGATCGTTCGCCTTCACCGCGATCTTGCTGCGGTGCCCCGCCTCGCGCGCGAGCGCGACGATCTCCACCAGACCCGCGGCGATCTCCGGCACCTCGAGTGCGAAGAGCTTGCGGACGAGCCCGGGGTGCGTGCGAGAGACGGTGATCGCCGGGCCCTTCAGCCCCTTGGCGACCGACGTCACGTAGACGCGGATGCGGGTTCCGTGCGTGTACTCCTCACCGGGCACTTGCTCCTCGGGAGGGAGGATCGCCTCGACGGATCCGAGGTCCACGTGGATCATGCGCGGGTTCGGGCCCTGCTGGATGACGCCGGCGACGATGTCGCCCTCCTTGCCGCGGAACTCGCCGAGCACGGCGTCGTCGGCGATGTCGCGCAGGCGCTGGCCGATGACCTGCTTCGCGGCGAAAGCGGCGATGCGACCGAAGTCGTCGGGCGTCGAGTCCTCTTCGCCGATCACGGCTCCGTCGTCGTCGAGGACGGGCACCATCACGGCGACGTGGCCGGTCTTGCGGTCGAGCTCGACGCGCGTTCCGTCCGTGAGGGAGCCGTCGTGGGAGTCGTGCTTCGCGTACGCGGTCAGGACGGCCTGTTCGATGATCGCGATCAGCTCGTCGAAGGGGATCTCCTTCTCCCGCTCGATCGTGCGCAGCAATCCGAGATCGATATCCATGGCGGCCTCCCTGTTCAGCTCTCGTCGGCGCGCATCCGCACGCACGACATCCGTACAACGATACCCTGGCCCGGCTCCCGGCGCGATCGACGGCCGCCCGCGCGCGCCTTCGCCGCGGGGATCCGGAACCCCTGGCGCCGAAGTGCGCTCGCGGAGCGAAGCGCAGGTCTCAACCGCGCGACGCGGAGTCGAGCCCGTTGATGGCGTCGATGAGCCGGAACAGCCCTCCGACGGCTCGCTGGTCGAGGTGCAGCGTGAGCCGAGGGAGCTCGAGCGCGTCCTTGTCGGCCAGCTCCACCGGCAGCGGCCCGCTCGCCTCGATCCGCCCTGCCGCGAGCATCCATCCGAACTGCTCGTCGAGTCGAGCGATCTCCTCGGCCGTGGGGGCGTTCCGCAGCCGCAGCACCAGGACGTCCCCGACCCAGCGCAGCGAGTCGTAGTTGCGCCAGAAACCGGTGATCGCCGCGGTCGCCTCGGCGATGGAGTCGGTGATCCGCACCCGGTCGAAGTCGCCCGGCGAGATCACGCCGGTCGGCGCCAGATCCTCCTGTACGAAGCGCTCCAGACCGCGCCAGAACGTACCGCCGGTCGCGTCCAGCAGTACGATCGGCATCGGCTCCGCCTTGCCGGTCTGCTGCAGCGTGAGCAGCTCGAACATCTCGTCCAGGGTGCCGAAGCCGCCGGGCAGGCAGATGAACCCGCGCGACTCCTTCATGAGCATCAGCTTGCGCGTGAAGAAGTACTTCATCGCGACGATGTGCTCCTGGTCGGCGACGATCGCGTTCGCCTTCTCCTCGAACGGGAGGCGGATGGACACCCCGAGCGAGCGCTCGGGGCCGGCGCCCTCCGCGGCAGCCTGCATGATCCCGGGGCCGGCCCCGGTGACGACCATCCAGCCCTCTGCGGCGAGCGCGGCCGCGACGTCCCGCGCCTGCCGGTAGAGCGGATCGTCCTGCGCCGTGCGGGCCGATCCGAACACGGTCACCTTAGGCACGCCGCGGAACGGGGCGAACAGCCGGAACGCCTCGCGCATCTCGCTGAGCGCGGCGGACGCGATCTTCAGATCGAGCCGATCCGTGCGATCCTCGCCGAGCAGCACCGCGGTCTGCAGCAGCCGCAGCACGAGGCGGCGGTCGGCATGCACCCCGGCATCGTCGAGGACGGCGTTGATCTCGGCGCGCAGCGCCGGCGGGAGGATCTCCTCAGTCATGCCCCCAGCGTGTCACGGACGCGTGAACGCCCGGTGCTGCCGCGCCCGTCGATCGGATCCGGATCCGCATCCGCATCAGGCCCAGGGCATCGGCCGTTCCGGCAGGCGCGCGCTGTCGTCGGGCAGGTGCGGCAGCGCCTCGCCGCCGGCACGGATGCACAGCCAGCGCAGCTCGCCGGGGCTGTCCGGACGCGCACGCCAGGTCCGCGGCACGCCCTGGCCGACACGCACCACGGTGCCGGGCCCGACCTCGACGAGCTCGTCGCCGACGCCCATCTGGCCCTGTCCGGAGAGGAACACGTAGAGCTCCTCGATCCGCGAATGGGTGTGCCAGTACCCCGCCTCCTCCCCGGGGAGCAGGGCGTTGGCGGTCATCCCGATGTACTGCATCGTGAGTTCGTGGTCGACGACCCGCCGGCCGTCGCGCGACCGAGTCTCGTCGAACCCGCCGTGGAAGGCCCGCCACTCGTCCGGCCCCCCGATGTTCGTGATCTCGTAGTCGCTCATGCGCCCTTCCCCTCGTCCGCGCCGTCACGACCGCCCTCGCCGTCGCTCCAGGTTCGCAGCCAGCCGTTCCCGTGGCGGGCGTACACGATGCGGGTGTGCCGGCGATCCACCGCTCCCTGCCAGAACTCGATCCGGCTCGGCACGATCCGCCAGAGCACCCACTCCCCCTCCGCCACTCCGGTCCGTGCGGAAGCCGGACGCGCGGCGAGGTCCGCCGCACTCTCGCCCGCGGGGGCCTCCTGCACCGGGCCGCGCACGCGGACGGCGCGCATCACGGGCTGCCACCAGAAGTTCAGCGCGGCCGCGGGAGTCGCCTCGAGCTGGCGGCCCTTGGCCGAGGAGCGCGTTCCCGCGAACGCCCAGCCGCGCTCGTCGACGTCCTTGAGGATGAGCGTGCGCGCGTCGGGGACGCCGTCGGCATCGACCGTCGCCAGCGTCGCCGCGTGCGGCTCGGCGACACCCGCCTCGGCGGCCCCGGTGATCCAGTTCAGGAACAGGGCGAGCGGATCGCCCGTCACCGATTCGGGATGGAGCGCGGGCGGGGAGCCGGTCAGCGACGGGCGCGACCGCAACCAGGCGGCGGGCGTGGTGTGCATGCCCCCATCCTGCAGGATCCGCGCCCCGGGGCGCCTCAGCGCGCCGCGATCCGCGCCGCCGTCGCCCGGATCTCGTCGTGCGGGAGCGCGAAGCTCTCGTGGCCGTCCCGCCCCGTCATGTCCTCGGCGGCGACGAGGGCGTTCCAGACCGCCTCGTCGACGGCCTGCACCGCGGCCGTGAGGAACGGATCCATCCGCCCCCAGGGCACGAAGCGCAGCTCCTCGTACCCGGCCGGCTCGTCCGCGGGGAACGCCGAGCTCAGCGCACCGGAGTTGGCCGTCGACAGCGCCAGCACGATGTCGCCGGAGAAATGGCTGCCCGCGGTTCCGCTGCGACCGAGTCCCAGTGCGCCGCGGCGGGCGAGCGCCGCGCACTGCCCCGGCAGCAGCGGTGCATTCGTGACGATCACGACGATCGCGGACCCGGCTCCGCTCGCGGCACGCCCTCGGGCGCGGTCCTCGGCGAACCAGTCGGTGTCGTCCATCGGGTTCGGTGCCGCGGTCCGCTGCCCGAGCGGGATGCCGCCCAGGCGCAGTTCCGATCGGGAGCCGAAGTTCGCCTGGACCAGCGCGGCGACGACGTACTCGTCCTCCCCGTGCCGGACGACGCGGGAGGCCGTGCCCGTGCCGCCCTTGAAGCCGTAGCAGTTCATCCCGGTTCCGCCGCCGACGCTCCCCTCCTGGACCGGTCCGGCCTTCGCCGCATCCAGCGCCTCGGCCGCGTGCTCGGGACGCACGTGACCGCCGTTGATGTCGTTGAGGTACCCGTCCCAGGTCTCCCCCACGACCGGCAGCAGCCACTGCGCCGCGAGGTCGGGACGGGTCGCGGCGAGCCAGGCGTCGACACCGGCGTGCACGGCTCCCACCGCGTGCGAGTTGGTGATCGCGATCGGCAGGGCGAGGGATCCGGATTCGTCGATCCAGCTGCGCCCCGTGAGCTCCCCGTTGCCGTTGAACGAGTGCACCGCGGCCGCGCACGCGTCGCCCACGCCGGCGCGTCCGCGCGGCAGGATCGCGGTCACCCCGGAGCGCACGGCGTGGGCGCCCTCCCCCGTCACGAGCGTCGTGAAGCCGACCTCGAGGCCGGGGACATCGGTGATCGCGTCGAGCGCACCGGGTTCGCCGTCGAAGACGATGCCGAGGTCGCGGGCGCGCGGGCGCCGTTCCCGCTGCTGCGAGGAGGGACGTGACGTCATCATGGTTCCGATCTACTTTGAACGATTGTTCAGAAGTTTACGACAGATCCTCCTCATTTGCTTGACAGTATCGAGTTAACCCTCTTGAATCACTGTTCAAGCGCCGCGGCTGTCCCGATGCCACGGCGGATCCCACCAGGAGCCGATGATGTCTCGACCGTCCCCCGCCGATTCTTCGACCGCCGCCCCGCCGGACCCCGCGCTGACCGGCGGCACCGCACTCGCCCGCCGCCGCCTCGGCGTCTGGGCGATCGTCTTCTTCGTGATCTCCGCCGCGGCTCCGCTCACGGTGGTCGCCAGTGCCGCCCCCACCGACTTCCGCCTCGCCGGGATCGGCGGCCCCGGCGCGATGCTCGCCTCGGGCGTCGTCCTGATGCTGTTCGCGGTCGGCTTCACCGCGATGTCCCGGTACGTGCGCAACGCGGGAGCGTTCTACATCTACGGGGCGAAGGGTCTCGGCAAGCCGGTGGGGATCGGGATCGTGTTCGTCACGATCTTCTCCTATGCCGCCCTCTGCATCTGCTTCTACGGCTTCGTCGGGTTCTTCGGCGAGATGACCTTCGACGCGCTTTTCGGGATCAAGCTGCCCTGGACCGTATACGCGCTCATCGCCTTCCTCGCCGTCGGCATCCTCGGCTACCGCAAGATCGACGTGGGGGCGAAGGTGCTCGCCGTGCTGCTCACCGCCGAGGTCGCGATCCTGCTGGTCCTCGCCATCGGCGTGCTCGCCCAGGGCGGGCCCGAGCCGATCTCGTTCGCCGCCTTCGCCCCGCAGAACGTGTTCTTCGCCGCGGGCAGCGGCGCGCTGTTCGTGTTCGGATTCGGCGCCTACCTGGGCTTCGAGAGCACGGCGATCTACACGGAGGAGGCGATCCGGCCGGCCCGTGCGGTGCCGATGGCGACCTACATCGCGATCGCGTTCCTGGGCGTCTTCTACGCCTTCACGTTCTGGATCCTCACAGTCGCCTTCGGCGTCGACGGCGTGCTCAAGCTCGCTCAGCAGGACACCTTCCAGGACATGGTCTTCGATGCGGGCGAGCAGTACCTGGGTCTCTGGGCGTCGATCACGATGCGGATCCTCATCGTGACGAGCTTCTTCGCCTGCCTGCTCGCATTCCACAACGCCTGCACGCGCTATCTGTTCTCGATCGGACGCGAGCGCCTGCTGCCCGGCTGGCTCGCCCGCACCCAGATCAAGACCCAGGCGCCGCACCATGCCAGCCTCGTGATGAGCATCATCTCGCTCGCCGCGATCGTCATCACGCTCGCCACCGGCGCCGACCCGTTCCTCGGCTTCGCCCTGCCCGTCTACTCCGTCGGCGTGGCCGGCCTCGTGTTCGCGCAGGCGGTCGCCGCGATCGCCGTCGTGGGCTTCTTCCTGCGCGACCGTCGAGGACACAGCGTCTGGCGCGTGCTCGTCGCCCCGGCCCTCGGCGCGCTCGGCCTCATCGTCGGATGGATCCTCATCGCGACGAACTTCCGCCTCGTCTCCGGGGTGGAGGGGCCGATCAACCTGGCACTGCTCGCCCCGACACCCGTCCTGTTCCTCGCGGGGATCGTGATCGGGTTCGTGCTCAGGGTCCGCAACCCCCGGCACTATGCTGAGCTGACCACCGTGGTCGTCGACGACGAGAGCTGAGCCCACGGCCGCCGCATCCGGACACGGCGACCCGGTCACCACGCAGGAAGGGGTCGCCGTGCCGGCACCGCACAAGCACAGCGCACGGCGCGCCGAGCTGATCTCCGCGACCCGCCGCGTCGCGGGACGCAGCGGGTTGAACGCCACCAATGTGCGCGCCGTTGCCGCCGAGGCCTCGGTGAGCGCCGGCAGCGTGCTCTACTACTTCCCGAGCTTCGACGACCTCATGTATGCGACCGTCGAGGGCGTGCTCGAGGAGATGTACGAGCATCGCCGCACGATCGCCGAGCAGGAGCCGGATCCGATCCGGCGGCTCGCGAAGCTCGTCGAGGCCGGCGTTCCCGACGAGATCAGCGACCACCTGCGCATGGCCTACGAGAGCATCCCGCTGCTGCGGGAGCAGCCGCAGTACCGACCGCTGCATCGCTCGATCGTGGAGCGCCAGGTGGGCCTGTACCGGTCCACGATCGAGATCGGGGCGGCGCTCGGCGTCTTCCGGCCCGCCGCGGACCTCACGGTGATCGCACGCAACATCGTCGCGCTCGAGGACGCCTACGATCTGTATCCGCTGATCGGGCTCGACCTCGGCGCCCCGACCTACCGCGCGAACATCCTGTCCTACGCCTCCCTCGCGCTCGGCTGCGCCTTCGACGCGCAGGAGTGACCCGCACGGACGCCGAAGGCCCCGCGACCTTGGCGGGTCCCGGGGCCTTCGCGGTGCCGGTGCGTGGGTCAGCGCGCGGTGAGCGTCTGCAGTGCGTCGGCGAGGGAGATCGTGTCGCGATCGCCGCTGCGGCGGTCCCACAGCTCCACCTGGCCCTCGGCGGCACCGCGGCCGACGACGAGAACACGCGGGACGCCCACGAGCTCGGCGTCGCCGAACTTGACCCCGGGCGAGACCTTGGGGCGGTCGTCGTAGAGCACGTCGAGCCCCGCGGCCTCGAGCTGGGCCGCGGCGTCCGCGGCGACGTCGAAGGCGACCTGGTCGCGACCCGCGGCCACCACGTGCACGTCGAACGGCGCCACGGAGGCGGGCCAGATGAGCCCCTTCTCGTCGTTGTTGAGCTCGGCGATGATCGCGAGGATGCGCGTCACGCCGATGCCGTAGGAGCCCATGGTGACGGTCACGAGCTTGCCGTTCTCGTCGAGCACCTTGAGGCCCAGCGCTTCGGCGTACTTGCGGCCGAGCTGGAAGACGTGGCCGATCTCCATGCCCCGGGCGAGATGCACGGGACCGGATCCGTCCGGCGCGGGGTCGCCCTCGCGCACGTTCGCGATCTCCACCACGCCGTCGGAGGCGAAGTCGCGCCCGGCGACCACGGAGTGGGCGTGCTTCTGATCGATGTTCGCGCCGGTGATCCAGCTCGTGCCCTCGACGACGCGGGGGTCGAGGAGGTACCGGATCCCGGTCGCGGACTCCTCGCCCAGGATCGCGCCGGTGGGCGACCACGGGCCGATGTAGCCCTTGACCAGCAGCGGGTGCTTCTCGAAGTCATCTGCCGTCGCCGGCTCCACTTCGGCCGGAGCGAAGGCCACCTCGGCGCGCTTCTCGTCGACCTCGCGGTCGCCGGGGAGGCCGACCACGACGAGCTCGCGAGTGCCGTCGAGGTGGGTGAGCGCGAGCACGACGTTCTTCAGCGTGTCCGCCGCGGTGTATTCGCCGTCCAGCGCCGCATTCGCGTGCGCCACCAGGGTCTCGATGGTGGGAGTGTTCGGCGAATCGAAGATCACCGGGGTGCCGTCGACGTCGAACGGCACGGGAGCGGGGACCG
This sequence comes from Microbacterium sp. USTB-Y, assembly GCF_023703415.1. GTDB lineage: Bacteria > Actinomycetota > Actinomycetes > Actinomycetales > Microbacteriaceae > Microbacterium. The sequence continues at coordinate 142,178 of NZ_JAGMTU010000004.1, forward strand.
CCGTCGTGTACGCCTCCACGTTGGCCGCGTAACCGCCCGCGGAGCGCACGAACGTGTCCTCGCCGACGGGAGTCGGGTGCAGGAACTCCTCGCTGCGGGACCCGCCCATCGCGCCGGCGTCGGCCTGCACGATGACGTATTCGAGTCCGAGGCGCTGGAAGATGCGCTCGTAGGCCTCCCGCTGCGCCTGATAGCTCGCGTCGAGTCCGGCGTCGGACGAGTCGAAGGAGTAGGCGTCCTTCATCGTGAACTCGCGACCGCGCAGCAGGCCGGCGCGGGGGCGCGCCTCGTCACGGTACTTGTCCTGGATCTGGTAGATCGTCAGCGGCAGGTCCTTGTACGAGGAGTACAGGTCCTTCACGAGCAGGGTGAACGCCTCCTCGTGCGTCGGCGCGAGCAGATAGTCGCCGCCCTTGCGGTCGTTCAGGCGGAACAGCAGGTCGCCGTATTCCTCCCAGCGGCCGGTCGCCTCGTATGCCTCGCGGGGCATGAGAGCCGGGAAGTGCACCTCCTGTGCGCCCGCGGCGGACATCTCCTCGCGGACGATGGTCTCGATCCTCGCCTTCACCCGCAACCCGAGCGGCAGCCAGGCGAAGATGCCTGCGGCCTGCGGTCGGATGTACCCGGCGCGGATCAGCAGCTTGTGGCTCGCGACCTCGGCGCCGGCCGGGTCTTCGCGGAGCGTGCGGAGGAAGAAGTTCGAGAGACGAGTCACCACGCCCACAAGTCTAGTGACGGCGATCGCCCCGCCCGTGCGGGGTGCGCGGGCGGGGCGATCGGAGGGGACGCGCTGTCGAGCGGCGCGCGCTGGTCAGTTCAGGGCGCGGGTGCTCGCCGGGATGACGCCTCCGGCGTAGATCTCGGCGGCGTTGTCCTGCAGCGCCGTCAGAGCCACGCGCTGCGGCAGCGGCCCGTAGGAGATGCGGGCGGCGCCCAGCGCCTCGTACTCGGTCGAGGTGAGCGCTCCGGGCAGGCCGATCACGCTGACCTTCCCGTGCCCGATCCCCTCGACGAGCGCGCGGGTGGTGTCGGCATCGAGGATGCCCGGCACGAAGACCGCGGTCGCGCCGGCGTCGAGGAAGGCCCGGCCGCGCTCGATCGCGTCGGCGAGGGACTCCTCCACCGGACGACCGCCGCCGCGGACGAAGGCGTCGGTGCGCGCGTTGAGCACGAACGGCACGCCCTCCGCCTCACCGGCGCGGATCATCGCCTCGACGTTCGCAGCGGCCTCGGTGAGGGGACGCAGCCGGTCCTCGACGTTGGCGCCGACGACGCCCGCGCCGATCGCGAGGCGCACGGTCTCCCCCGCGTCGCCGTAACCGTCGTCGAGATCGGCGGTCACGGGGAGCTCGACGGCGGCGGCGATGCGACCGACCATGTCGAGCATGAGCTCGCGCGGGATCGCGCCGTCGGCGTAGCCGTAGGACGAGGCGATGGAATGGCCGGCCGTGGCGATGGCCGTGGTCTCGGGCAGGGCGGCGATCGCCTGCGCGGACACGACGTCCCATACGTTCACGACGCGGAGGATCTCGGGTGCCGCGTAGAGCGCGGCGAGGGTGCGGGCCTTGTCAGCGGTGCTGGTCATGGACACCACGCTAACGCCCGTCTCGGCCGCACAGGGCGGCTTAGGCTGAACCCATGCCTCAGCGCCGATCGCACGTCGCCCCCTCCGCCGCGCAGTCGGAACTCGCCACGGCGCTCGCGGCCCTGCGCACCGAGATCGACGCGCCGGCCGAGTTCTCGCCCGAGGCGCTTGCGGAGGCCGCCTCTGCGACGGCACCGACGCCCGACCTGGATCTGCGCGACATCGCCTTCGCGACGCTGGATCCGGCGGGATCCATGGACCTCGACCAGGCGTTCCAGCTGGAGCGGAACGGGTCCGGATACACCGTGCGCTACGCGATCGCCGACGTGCCGTCGTTCGTCGCGCCCGGCGGCGCCCTCGATCTCGCCGCGCGTGCCCGCGGCGAGACCCTGTACGCGGCGGACGGCACGATCCCGCTGCACCCGCCCGTGCTCAGCGAAGACCATGCCTCGTTGCTGCCCGACCAGGACCGGCCGGCGCTGGTGTGGACCTTCACCCTGGACGCGGACGGATCCGCCACCGGCACGCGCCTCGAGCGTGCTCTCATCCGCTCGCGGGCGAAGCTCGACTACGCCTCGGTGCAGTCCGACCTCGACGCCGGACGGGACTCTCCGGCGGCGCTGCTGCCGGAGATCGGGCGCCTGCGCCTGGAGCAGGAGGCGCATCGGGGAGGCGCGAGCCTGAATCTGCCCGACGAGGAGGTCGTGCGCCACGACGACGGCTCCTACGCGATCGAGCGCCGCACGCCGCTGCCCGTGGAGGACTGGAACGCGCAGCTCTCGCTCCTGACCGGGATGGCCGCGGCGCAGCTCATGCTCGAGGCTAAGGTCGGGATCCTGCGCACGATGCCGCAGCCCGAAGACGCCGCCTTCGAGACCTTCCGCCGGCAGACGACGGTGCTCGGCACGCCGTGGACGACGGGCCGCTACGGCGACTATCTGCGCGGCCTCGACCGGGACGATCCGCGCACCCTGCCGATCCTGGAGGCGGCTTCCGCCCTCTTCCGCGGCGCCGGGTACGTCGCCTTCGACGGAGCGGCCCCCGCGGAGACCATGCAGGCGGCCATCGGCGCCCCCTACGCGCATGCCACTGCTCCGCTGCGGCGACTCGTCGACCGGTGGTCGCTGACGATCTCGCTCGCCGTGAGCCGCGGCGAGGAGATTCCGGGGTGGGTGCGGGAGAGCCTGCCGCTCGTGCCGGATCTCATGAGGGCCTCGGCGCAGCGCTCGTCAACGCTGAACGCGCGCACCCTCGACCTCGTGGAGGCGGCGCTGCTCGCCTCCCACGTCGGGGAGACGTTCGACGCGGTGGTGATCCGCCGCAACGGCGCACGCGGGACGGTGCAGATCGAGGAGCCGCCCGTCACGGCCTCGGTGACGCTGCCCGAGACGGCCGCTGCGGGGTCGACCGTCCGGCTCTCGCTCGGTGCGGTCGATGTCGCGAAGGGGCAGGTCTCCTTTGCCGTCGTCTGACCGCCCCGCCGACGCCCTCTCCGCGTGGATCCGCGACCGCGCGCGCCCGCTGCGCACGCTCGATCCGGACGACGTCGACGATTCCGACCTCGAACCGCTGCTCGAGATCGTCGGGGATGCGCGCGTCGTCGCGCTCGGCGAGTCGATGCACCGCGTGCACGAGTTCTTCGCTCTGCGCGACCGGATGTTCCGCTTCCTGCACCGGCGCGCCGGCTTCACGGCGTTCGTGACGGAGAGCGGGCTCCCGGAAGGGCGTCACGTCGACGACTGGATCCGCACAGGTCGCGGCGGCCTTCGGGACGCGCTGCGGGACGGGGTCTCCTACCGCTTCGGCGCCTGTCAGGAGATGCTGGATCAGCTCACCTGGATGCGCGAGCGCGCCGCGACCGCGCGTTCGATCCCGCGCTGGTACGGCATGGACCTGCCCGACTCCTCGGCGAGCGCGCTGCCCGGCGTGCAGGCCGCGCTGGAGCTGCTCGACGTCGTCGATGCGCACTATGCGGCGCATGTGCGGGCGACTCTGCTCCCCCGGTTCGGATATCTCCCCGCCGACCGCACCGGGCTGGCGCAGGCGGCGCCGACGATCCAGGCGTATCTGGCGCTGCCCGCAGCCGAGCGCGCCGCCCTCACCGTCGGCATCGCCGATCTCGCGGCTCGGATCCGCGCTCGCCGTCGTGAGCAGGTCGCCGCGCTGGGCGGCGGTGCCGAGGCCGAGGCGCGGGTGGACTTCGCGATCCACGCGGCGGAGAGCGCCCGCGCGGCCGATGCGTTCCTGCAGGCCATGACCGCCGGCCCCACCCGCACCTGGCCCGCCGCGAACATCCGCGACGCATGGATGGCCGACGCCGTGGAGGGGATCCTGCAGCGCGAGCCCCGCATCCTCGTCACTGCCGCCAACGGGCACGTTCAGCGCACGGCGTTCTCCGCTCCCCCGTTCGTCCCGGACCCGATGACGACGATGGGCGGGCACCTCGCCGACCGGCTCGGCGGCGACCTCGTCGTGATCGGCACCCTGTTCGGCGGCGGAGAGCAGTGGCTGCACCGCCCCGCTCCCGCCGACCCACCGGGCCACTCCCGCCCGTTCGTGTCCGCGCTCGCTCCCCTGGATCCTGCGAGTCTCGACGCCGCCGTCGAGCGCTCCGGGATCGGCGACGCGATCGTGGACCTGCGAAGTGCGCCGCCGACGGTGTCCGCGGCGCTCGATGCCACGACGGGGTGGCACAACGGCGACGTGGTCCAGCCGGGCCGAGCCCGCGACGCCTTCGACGCGGTGGCCTTCGTCCGCTCGGTATCGCCGTGGCAGACCTGGATCGACGAGCGGGGTCTGGATCGGCGGTGAGGACGTCTCACCCTGTCGTTCCGCGCGGAGCGGGGGGCGGAGAGGTTCTGCACAGATTCCGCAGCTCTCGTTCGACCGGCCGGTGCCGCTGCGAGGATCAGGCATGGAGATTTTCACCGAGGTCGACGCGCAGGTTCAGAACCTGCGCGCGCTCCTCGGCGATGCGCTCGAATCGGCCGATCTCGTCGCCGTCATCGAGGGGCTCGACGACATGCATGCCGTCGACACGATCACCGCGGCGACGGCGCTGATCCACTGCGGCGAGAGGATCCGCGCCGCGGCCACCGGAGTGATCGCGGCACGTTCCGCCCGGGACGCGGGGCAGGCCGGGCTCGCGCAGTCCCTCGGGCACAGGAATGTCGCCTCCCTCGTGCAGGAGATCACGGGATCGACGAGAGCAGAGGCGAAGCGGCAGGTGCGGATCGGTGAGTCGCTCCGCGCCTCGGCGACCACGACCGCTTCACCGGGCACGGCGGCGGACGGCGGATCGGCTGACGAGTCGGAGCCGGTCGCGCTCTGGCACGCCGGACTCGATCGCGCCCTGCTGCAGGGTCGACTCACGACCGCGCAGCACGACGCGATCCGCCAGGGACTCGCCGACCCTCCCCTGTCCGACGAGACGACGGAACGGCACGAAGAGAACGACGCGCTCATGCGAGACCTCTGGGAGATCGCCGCCGATCAGCTCATCGCCGCGGCGGCGCACGATACCCCGGAGACGCTGAGCGCCGCTGCGCGCTCCATCCGCGATCGGCTCGATTCCGAGGGCGCCGCGCGACGCTTCGAAGAACGGTACGCACGGCGCTCCTTCCGCGTCTGGACGACCCTCGACCGTCACAAGCGCGGTGCGATCGACTTCGACGACGAGGGCTACGCCTGGGCGGCGACGATCATCGCCAACGCCCTGCGCCCGCGCACCGGCGGCCCTCGGTTCGTCGACGCCGAGGAGAAGGCTCGCGCGAGATCGCTGGCAGATGACCCGCGCACGAACGATCAGCTCACCTACGACCTCCTCCGGGCCGGATCCCTCGCCGATGCCCCGGCCGTCTTCGGGACGCGGCGCGCCGGCGTCCGCGTCGTCCGGGTCGTGGGCGCCGACGACATCGCGGATCCGATCGCGCACACGGAGGATCACCTCCACACCTTCCCGGCCGCGGTCGCCGAGCAGCAGTCATGCGATGCCGGATCCGTATCCGTCACCGTCGACTCCCGAGGGAACCCGCTCGACGTCGGTCGGGAGCACCGGCTGTTCACCGCGAAGCAACGCGTCGCACTCGCGGTCCGAGACGGCGGATGCCGATGGGTCGGCTGCGACCGCCCCGCGTCCTTCTGCGAGGCTCACCACATCGACGAATGGGCTCGCGACGACGGGCACACCCACATCGACCGCGGAGTCCTGCTCTGCCGCTTCCATCACATGCAGCTGCATCACGGCGGCTGGCGCATCACACGCCACGGCAAGGACGACTTCGTCCTCCATCATCCGCGCGGCCAGACGTCTGCGCTCCCGCCCCGGCCAGCCCTCAAGTACGCCTGGACGGGGTTCGAACCGCCACCGAAGAGGTTCCGTCCGGTGGCGTGAGCCCCGGCCGCCCCGCCCCCGATCGGGAGAGGGCGACTACGCCGGAACCGAAGTCGTCGTCATCACGAGCAGCTGCGGATCCGACAGATCCAGTGACACCCGGATCGAAGCGAACTCCGCGAGCGACGACACGTGCGTGCCGCCGCACAGGATCGACGCCGTGCCCTCGGGCAGTCCGCACACCCAGCGACGACGGTCCACGATCGTCTCACCGTCGACCTCGATCCGGCTCGACGCTGCGGAGGCAACCCAGGCCGCGAGCTGCGTGTTGATGCGCTCCTCGCGTTCGGCCAGAGTTGCCGCGAAGCCCTCGGTGTCGAATCCCGCCTTGCGCAGGCTTTTGCCGAGACGGTATTCGTCCACCGAACCGCCCTCGTCGATGAAGCTCGTCTGGTTCGCACGCCCCTCGAAGTCGGGCGAGCCGAGCGCGTCGGATCCGGGATCCTTGCGCCAGAGGTCGGCGACCGCGAGATCCAGAGCCAGCGATGCCAGGTGGCAGGCCGTGTGCCCACGGCTCAGCCCCGCGCGACGCTCCGCATCCACCGTCGCCTCGGCGGAAGCTCCTGCGGCGAGCGCCGAGGGAACGGCCTCGACCCGGTGCCCGACGAGCCAGGTCCAGCCCGCGGCTCCCCGCTTGACCGGGATGTCCGAGCCGACCGCGACCACGCCCTCGTCGCTCACCGCCGCCATGACCGCCTCGGACACGGCGACCTCGACGTCGTCCACGCGCAGCGACCCCCGGTCTCCCGGCTGATCCGGCCAGGTGTGGTCGACGGGATGGAAAGGAGTCCGGTCCAGCACGACGACCGCACCGGTGTCCGACGGATGCACGCCCACGACGCGGGCGGACTCGACGAGGGATCCCGAAGGGAAGGTGACGACGGTGCTGGACGACACGGAGGCTCCTGACAGAGTGACGAGGGAAGGATCCCAACGTCAGTGCGACGGCGGGATGGTGAAGCTCGCGAGGCGATCGCCGGAGACCACGAAGATCCCGTCCGACTCGCCGGTGAAGACGCTGCTGCGCCAGTCGAAGCGGATCCTGGTCGTGTCGCCCTCGGTCTCCGCGGTCAGGACCGTCATGCGTGCGCCGGCGCCGATCGCGTCGGATGCGGCCCATGCCCGCACTCCCTCGGGACCCGTCTTGACGGTGCCCCAGTCGCTGACGAAGCCCTCCGGCGTGAAGGCGGCGACGAACGCCTCGGTGTCGGCCGCGTTGATGGCGTCGACCATGCGCTGCACGGCAGCGGGAAGCGCGAAGCCGCTCATCAGCTGGTGACGACCTGTGCGGTGCCGAGGGGGGCGTTCGGCCCCATCTCGTCGGCGATGCGGTTCGCCTCCTCGATGAGCGTCGCCACGATGTCCTCCTCCGGCACGGTCTTGATGACCTCGCCCTTGACGAAGATCTGACCCTTGCCGTTTCCGGAGGCGACGCCGAGGTCGGCCTCGCGGGCCTCCCCCGGGCCGTTCACGACACAGCCCATGACGGCCACGCGCAGGGGAACCGTCATGTCCTTGAGCCCTTCGGTGACGTTCTCCGCGAGGGTGTAGACGTCGACCTGGGCCCGACCGCACGAGGGGCAGGACACGATCTCGAGCTTGCGCTCGCGCAGGTTCAGCGACTGCAGGATCTGATGCCCGACCTTGACCTCCTCGGCCGGCGGGGCCGAGAGGGAGACGCGGATCGTGTCTCCGATGCCCTCGCCGAGCAGGATCCCGAAGGCCGTGGCGGACTTGATCGTGCCCTGGAACGCGGGGCCCGCCTCGGTCACGCCGAGGTGCAGCGGCCAGTCGCCCATCGCGGCGAGGAGGCGGTACGCCTTCACCATCACGACCGGGTCGTTGTGCTTGACGGAGATCTTGAAGTCGTGGAAGTCGTGCTCCTCGAACAGCGACGCCTCCCAGCGTGCGCTCTCGGCGAGTGCTTCCGGAGTGGCCTTGCCGTACTTCTCGAGCAGCCGGGGGTCGAGGGACCCGGCGTTCACGCCGATGCGCAGCGACACGCCGGCATCCTTCGCCGCCTTCGCGATGGCGCCGACCTGGTCGTCGAACTTGCGGATGTTGCCCGGATTCACGCGCACCGCGGCGCAGCCCGCGTCGATCGCCTGGAACACGTACTTCGGCTGGAAGTGGATGTCGGCGATGACCGGGATCTGGCTCTTCTTCGCGATGATGTGCAGCACATCGGCGTCGTCCTGCGACGGCACGGCGACGCGCACGATCTCGCATCCCGAGGCGGTGAGCTCGGCGATCTGCTGCAGCGTCCCGTTGATGTCGGTGGTCTTGGTCGTCGTCATCGACTGGACGCTGACGGGGGCTCCTCCCCCGACGAGCACCTTGCCGACCTTGATCTGGCGGCTCTTGCGACGCGGGGCGAGGACATCGGGGATCTTGGGCATCCCCAGGTTCACGGCTGGCACAGATCCAGGTTACCGGTGCGGGGCTGGACGGGATCCGCGTGCCGCCTGAGCAGACGCCGTGTCCGCGCCGTCACGAGGCGCACCCCTGCCGCGACGGTGTGATAGTTTCGGCGCATGTCCGCGAACCGCACCTGGTGGCCCGCCTCCTAGGCGGTGAGTTCGCGTACCACGATCCAGACCGCCTTCCGGGGCGGTCTTGTCGTTTCTGCCGCGTCGGATCCCCTGCTCAGGAGCCCCTTTGATGACCACCGCCGACCGGATCCATTCGCTCGATTCGTCCTTCGTGCTGCTCGCCCGTGAGGGCTCGGACAGCGTCGAGCTGCTCACCGGCACGATCGTCGACGTCGATCTCCTCGCCGACATCCCGCTCGACGCCGACGGAGCGCGCCGGGAGGTGTTCGCCCTGGTGCCGTTCCGCCAGGTGCGCGAGCGCGGCTTCGAGGCGCAGGACGACGGAGCGCCCCTGCGCTGCCTGCTGGTCGACGAGCATCTGCATCTGCCCGCGGCCGAGGTGCTCGCGGCTCTCCCGGCGACGCCCGTCCCGCTCCACGACGGCGGCTTCGACCTCAGCGACGATGAGTACGCCGCGATCGTGGAGCGGGTGATCGCCGACGAGATCGGCCGGGGCGAGGGTGCGAACTTCGTGATCCGACGCGACTACACGGCACGGATCGACGCCACGGACTCCGCCGCGGAGCGCACCGCGGCCCTCACCTGGTTCCGCGCGCTCCTCGAGCACGAGCGCGGTGCGTACTGGACTTTCGCGGTCGTCACCCCGGGGGTCATCGCGGTCGGCGCGAGCCCGGAGGCGCACGTCGTCGCGCAGGGCGGCGTGGTGACCATGAACCCCATCTCCGGCACCTTCCGCCACCCGGCGGGCGGCTCCACCACCGCGGCTCTCGGCGAGTTCCTCTCGTCCACGAAGGAGACCGAGGAGCTGTTCATGGTGGTGGACGAGGAGCTCAAGATGATGAGCGCGGTCTGCTCCGACGGCGGGCGGATCACCGGACCCCACCTCAAGCAGATGTCGCGGCTCACTCACACCGAGTACATGCTGCGCGGCAGCAGCCGGCTCGATCCACGCGACATCCTGCGCGAGACGATGTTCGCCCCCACCGTCACCGGGTCCCCGATGCAGAACGCCTGCACGGTGATCCGCCGGCACGAGCGCAAGCCGCGCGGCTACTACTCCGGTGTGGCGGCGCTCTTCACGCCCAACGACGCCGGGGGGCACGACCTGGACGCGCCGATCCTCATCCGGACCGTGTACCTCGACGACGGCAAGGTGAGCGTCCCGGTCGGCGCCACTCTCGTGCGCCACTCCGACCCCGCCGGCGAGGTCGGCGAGACGCACGGCAAGGCCGCGGGCGTGCTGGGTGCGATCGGCGCCGTGGCGCGGGACACCGCCGCCGAAGCCCGAGAGGATGCGGACGAGCCCGGAACGGGGACGACCCCCGCGGAGGATCCGGAGATCCAGGCGCTGCTCGCCTCCCGCAACGCCCGGCTCGCCGAGTTCTGGATCAACCCGCAGGACGGTGCCACCGAGACCACGGCGGCGGCGCCCTTCGCAGGACGCACGGCCGTGGTCGTCGATGCGGAGGACCGGTTCACGACGATGCTCGCGCACCAGCTGCGCCACCTCGGGCTCGACGTGCGGATCCTGCCGTGGGCCGAAGCCGACGACGCGGAGATCGACGCCGCCGACCTGCTCGTCGCGGGCCCCGGGCCCGGCGACCCGCGGGACGGATCCTCGCCGCGCATCGCCCGGATGCGCGCACTCGTCGCGCGGCGTCTCGCCGGTGGGCGCCCGCTGCTCGCCGTATGCCTCAGCCACCAGATCCTCGCGGACTCCCTCGGGATCGCGCTCGCACCGCTCGCCAGCCCGCATCAGGGACTGCAGAAGTCCGTGCCGGTGTTCGGCGAGAGCGCCTCGATCGGCTTCTACAACACGTTCACCGCGCGCGTCACGCCCGGCACGAGCGCCGTCGGCGTCGCCGAGGTCTCCGCGGATCCGACGTCGGGCGACGTCTACGCGCTGCGCGGACCGGGTTTCGCCTCGGTGCAGGGGCACCTCGAGTCGATCCTGTCCCGCGACGGGATGACGACGCTGCAGAGGCTGGTGGCGCACGCCCTCGACGGGCACTGAGCGCCGTCAGCCGATCGTCACCGGCCGGACGAGGTCGGCGACGATCAGCAGCGCCCCCATCGCGATGAGCAGACCGGCGACGACGATCGTCAGCGGCACGAGCCTCGTGGCGTCCACCGGCGCCGGCGGCGGCCGGCGGAACAGCTTCGCCCACGCCCGCTTCAGGCCGTCCCAGAGCGCGACCACGATGTGCCCCCCGTCCAAGGGCAGGAGCGGGATGAGGTTGAAGACGAAGAGCGCGATGTTCAGCGAGCCCATGAGGCTCAGCAGCACGGCGAAGCGGTTCAGCACCGGCGCATCGGCCGCGGCGACCTCGCCGGCGATCCGGCCCACCCCGACCACGCTCAGCGGGCCGTTGGGGTCACGCGGCGTACCGGTGACCAGCGAGACTCCGACGTCCCAGAGGCGCACCGGAAGAGTGCCGATGAGCTGCACCACGGATCCGGCGTTGGTCATGGCCTGCTCGAAACCGGCGCCCATGGGCTGCTGCACATAGGCGAGCTGCGCGGAGATCCCGGCATAGCCGACGGTGCGCACGACGGTGTGGCCCTTGTCGTCGACCACCGGCCGGCCGTTGCCGTCCACCTGCTGGCGCTGCGCCGCCACCGGGGTCAGCTGGAGCGTCACGTCGGCACCGCCACGCTCGACGACCAGCGGAAGGGTCTTCCCCGGCGAGGCCTGGATGATCGCGCTCGCCTCAGCGAAGGTCGACACGGCGGTGCCGCCGACCGAGACGATCCGGTCGCCCGGCTTGACGCCTGCCTCGGCCGCGGGCGCGACCGGATCCGAGGAGGTGCAGGAGGTCTGGGTGGATCCGGCCGGCAGCACGCACTCCGACAGCGAGGCGATCGTCGTGGTGCCCTGCTGCACCCCGATGCCGCTGAGGAGGATCGTCAACACGACGATGGCGAGCACCAGGTTCATGAACGGACCGCCGAACATGACGATGATCCGTTTCCACACCGGCAACAGGTAGAAGACGCGACCCGCACGCTGCGGATCGATGGTCTCGTCGTTGGCGGCCCTCGCATCCTGGATCAGCGAGCGGAACGCACCGCGCGATCGACTCTCCGAGGCGGCGCCGTCCGTGTCTTCGGCCGACGGCGGGTACATGCCCGACATCGAGATGAAGCCGCCGATCGGCAGCGCCTTCACGCCGTACTCCGTCTCGCCGATCTTCTTCGAGAACAGTCGCGGGCCGAAGCCGATCATGTACTGGCCGACGTGCACGCCGAACAGCTTCGCGGGCACCAGGTGTCCGAGCTCGTGCAGGGCGATCGAGACGCCGAGTCCGACCAGCACGAACAGCAGGCCGCCGACGTATAGCAGGATCTCCACCCCGCCACGCTACCGGTGCGGGGCTAGGAAACGGCCGTGCCGCGGCTGTGCGCGCCCGGTGCGCGCGGGCCTCAGGACGCCGCGGCGATCAACCGGTCGGCCGTTGCCCGCGCCCACGCCTCCGCGTCGGCGAGCGACGCGACCGCGAGGTCGTCCGGAGGCTCGTGCGCATCGACCACGCGCTGGATGATCTCGACGATCCCGAGGAACGAGAGGCGCCCCTCGTGGAACGCATCGACGGCCTGCTCGTTCGCGGCGTTGTAGACGGCGGGGAACGTGCGTCCGGCGCGTCCGACCTGCTTCGCCAGCGCCACCGACGGGAAGGCGGCGTTGTCGAGCGGCTCGAACGTCCAGCTCGCGGCCTTCGTCCAGTCGAGCGGGCGTCCGACCCCGCCGACCCGGTTCGGCCAGTCCAAGCCCAGCGAGATCGGGAGCCGCATGTCCGGCGGGGAGGCCTGCGCGATCGTCGAGCCGTCGACGAACTCGACCATGGAGTGGACGATCGACTGCGGATGAACGACCACGTCGATCCGTTCGTAGTCGACGTCGAACAGCAGGTGGGCCTCGATGACCTCGAGTCCCTTGTTCACGAGCGTGGCCGAGTTCGTCGTCACCATCCGTCCCATGTCCCAGGTCGGGTGGGCGAGCGCCTCGGCCGGCGTGACCGACGCCATCTCGTCGCGCGACCGGCCTCGGAACGGGCCGCCCGAAGCCGTGACGACCAGGCGGCGCACCTCCTGCGGGGTTCCGGAGCGGAGCGCCTGCGCCAGCGCCGAATGCTCGGAGTCCACCGGGACGATCTGCCCCGGTGCGGCGAGCGCCGTGACGAGGGCACCGCCCACGATCAGCGACTCCTTGTTCGCGAGCGCGAGCGTGCGACCGGCCCGGAGCGCGGCGAGCGTGGAGCCGAGGCCGATGGATCCCGTGATCGCGTTCAGCACCACGTCTGCCTCGACGTCGCGGACGAGCTGCTCCGCCTCGGCGGCGCCCAGCGCGGTGTCGTCGACGCCGAACTCCTCCGCCTGCTGCTCGAGAAGTTCTGCCTGCGTGCCCGCGGCGAGTCCCACGAGCTCGAATCGTTCGGGATTCGCCCGGATGACGTCGAGGGCCTGGGTGCCGATCGAGCCGGTGGATCCGAGGATGAGGACGCGACGCATGACCTCAGCCTAGGGTCACTGCGCCGGCGCCGCCGAAGGAACCGTGCCGAGGATGTCGATCACGAACACCAGCGTCGAGTTGGCGGGGATCCCGGACTGGGCCTGCGCGCCGTACCCCTCGGCGGGCGGGATCACGGCGAGCACCTGGGAGCCCACCTTCTGCCCCTCGAGCGCCTTCTTGAAACCCGTCACCACGCCGGTGGTCTGGAACTGCGCGGGCGTCCCGCGCTTCCAGCTGGAGTCGAACTCCTTGCCGTCGGCCCAGGTCACCCCGCGGTACTGCACGATCACGTAATCGCCGCTGGCCACGGTCGCGCCGTCGCCCTGCTTCAGCACGGAGATCTTCGTCTCGGTGGGCGGGTCGGTCTTGGGAATGGTGATCTCGGGCGCGCCGTCCTTGGCGAGCTTCACCGTCGGCATGCCCTCGACCGGGGCGACCGCGGTGCCGTCGGCGACCGTGGGGAGCTTCTTCGTCGCCTCGGCGTAGACGACGACAGACTTCCCGCCCTCGCCGAACATCTTCCCGGGGATCGCGGCGACGACCGCCGAGCCGAGCGGCTTGCACTCCAGAGCCGCCACGAACAGCGACTGCTGCTGCGGATCCAGCAGCACGGGGATCTGGTCGTCGGAGCCGCGCGAGCTGGAATCGAGGACGGCGCTGTCGGCGGCGTTCACGATCCGGTAGCGGACGGAGACGAGGTCTCCGGCCTTGACGTCCTTGCCGTCGCCCTTCTTCACGACCGTCCGCTCCACCGCGGTGGCCTTGTCGATGTCCGCACCGGAGGGCACGGTGACCTTCAGGTCCTTGCCCTCGCCTTCGACCTTGATCGCGTCCGATGCCTTGCCCGGCTTCGCATCGAGCAGGCACGACGAGGACGCGGAAGGGCTCGGCGACGCCGAAGGGCTCCCGGCGCCGGCGCAGCCGGAGAGCAGGAGAGCCGTCGCTGCGACGGCGGACAGGGCAGCGGCAATGCGGATGCGCACGAAGGACCTCGAGACGTAGAGACGAACCCGCCCATCCTGCCCTATCGGGCTTTGCCGCCGCTGGGAAGCACCGTCGCGCCACGCATTCCGATCGCGGAATGGATCCTGATCTAGCCTTGTCTGGTGACTCCGGAACACGAACCCGCGGCGTCTGCGGACCGCGACGATGCCGTCGCCGTGCAGCATCATCCCGAGGACGAGGTACGACGCGCGGGCGCGACGTACCTGCTCGGCCGGATGATCCTGATCCCGCTCACGCGGCTCATCTACCGCCCCCGCATCGAGGGGCGCGCGAACGTGCCGAAGGACGGACCGATCATCGTCGCGTCCAACCATCTCTCGTTCATCGACTCGATCGCGATCCCGGTGGCCGCTCCCCGGCGCGTCCACTTCCTCGCGAAGTCCAGCTACTTCGAGGGCACGAGTCTCAAGGGCCGGTTCGTCGCGAACTTCATGCGGGCCGTAGGCGCGATCCCGGTGCGCCGGGGTGCGGGCCAGGCGGCGCTCGACGCCCTGGACGAGCAGCGGAAGCTGCTGGACCAGGGCCTCGCCGTCGCGCTCTACCCCGAGGGCACGCGATCGACCGACGGTCGTCTCTACAAGGGCCGCACCGGTGTCGCGTTCCTCGCCCTCCAGACCGGCGCGAAGGTCGTGCCGGTCGGCGTGATCGGCACGGACAAGGCGATGCCCGTCGGAGCGAGCATGCCCAAGATCGGATCGAAGGTCACGATCCGCTTCGGCGAGCCCCTCGACCTCGCACACCACGGCCCTGCGACCTCCGGACGGGCCCGCCGCGGCGCCACGGACGAGATCATGGCGGCGATCCACGCCCTCAGCGAGCAGGAGCTCGCCGGCGTCTACAACGAGGTGCCCGCGCAGGGCGCGATCGAGAAGATCAAGCAGGCGCTGCCGCACGAACGGCGCTGATCCTTCGAGGATCCCTGCGGCGACCGCTCAGCGGGCGGGTGAGGCGACGAGGATCGTCGCCTCGTGGTGCACCGGGAAGGCGACGGAGTTGGCGATGAAGCACCAGGCGTTCGCCTGTGCGTGAGCCGCCTCGGCTGCCGCGCGCATCGACTCGTCGGCGATCGTGACGACCGGGTGCAGCGTCACCTCGGTGAACGCTCCCCCGCCGCGTCCGTCCTCCTCCATCGTGCCGGTCGCCTCGTCGCGATAGTCGAGCACCACGACGCCCGCGGTCACGCAGGCGTGCAGGTAGCTCAGCAGGTGGCATTCGCTCAGCGCCGCGAGCAGCATGTCCTCCGGGTTCCACCGCGTCGGATCCCCGCGGAACGGCTTGTCGGACGAGGCGAGCAGATCCGGTTTGCCCGCGATGCCGATCGTGCTCGCCCGGTCGTAGTCGCGGTACCCCGAGGTGCCGGTGCCGCGGTTGCCGGTCCAGGTCGTGGTGAGTGCGTAGTGGTGCGTGCCGAGGCCCATGGGTCCATCGTGCCAGGCCGGCGCGGCATGCGGCCAGGA
The DNA here is from genome assembly GCF_023703415.1 of Microbacterium sp. USTB-Y. Lineage (GTDB taxonomy): Bacteria > Actinomycetota > Actinomycetes > Actinomycetales > Microbacteriaceae > Microbacterium. The sequence goes on from NZ_JAGMTU010000004.1 coordinate 157,680, forward strand.
CGCGGCGCCCCAGGACCGACGCACACCCACGACGTCGCCGGATCAGCTACTAGGCTTGCCCTCGTGGTGCAGACTCTGACCGTCCAGGATGCCGTGGAACTCGCCGTCGTCGAACGGAATGGATTCATCGAATCCCGCCACATCGGAGCAGCCGTCGTGCTCTCGCCGGAGGGCGACGTCGTCGTGCGTCACGGCAATCCCGAGGCCCTCGTGCTGCCCCGCTCGAGCCTCAAGCCGCTGCAGGCCGTCGCCTGCCTCACCGCCGGTGCGCCCCTGGAGGGCGAGCAGCTGGGGCTCGCCACGGCGAGCCATGTCGGCACCGACCGGCACGTGGTCGTGGTGCGCGAGGTGCTCACCGCCGGCGGGCTCACCGAGGACGACCTGGGGTGCCCCGCGGACTGGCCGGGCGACTCGGCGACGCGCGACGAGCTCGTGCGCGACCATGCCGGCAAGGCGCGCATCCGGATGAACTGCTCGGGCAAGCACGCGACGATGCTGCGCGCCTGCGTCGCGAACGGCTGGCCGACCGCCGGCTACCTGGACGTGGACCATCCGCTCCAGGTGCACATCAAGGAGACGGTCGAGCGGCTCAGCGGCGAACGCGTGGCGGCCACCGCGATCGACGGCTGCGGCGCGCCGGTGCACGCCATCACCCTGCTGGGTCTCGCGCGCGCCCTGCATCGCATCGGGAGCGCGTCGGAGCGCTCCCCGTTCGCCCTGCATCGGGTCGCGGGCGCTCTGGTGCGCACGGTGCGGGAGAACCCGTGGACCATCGAGGGGCCCGGGCGCCCCGACACCGTCGCGATCGAGAAGCTGGGCGTGTTCGCCAAGCATGGCGCCGAGGGCGTGATGGTGATGATCGCCCCGGACGGCACCACGGTAGCCCTGAAGATGCTCGACGGATCCGGCCGTGCGGCCACGATCGTCGCAGCGACGCTGCTCGCCCGTGCGGGCGCGCTGACCGACGCGCAGGTGGACAGCCTCGCCTCGGCCCTCCCTCTTGCCGTCCTCGGTGGCGGCAGCGGCGTGGGGGCCATCCGCCCCGGCGCCGGAATCTGAACGCCCCCAGAAAGGGCCAGGACCCCGAGCCGGAAGGCTCGTCAGGGAAAGAAAGGAGCCACGATGAGGATCTCGGTCCCCAGCGAGGTGAAGAACAACGAGTTCCGCGTCGCGCTCACCCCCGCGGGGGTGCATGACCTCGTGCTCGCCGGTCATGACGTCTTCGTGCAGTCCGGCGCCGGTGCCGGCTCCTCGATGTCGGACGAGGACTACCGCGAAGCCGGCGCGACGCTGATCGACGACGCCGATGAGGTCTGGGCCCGCGCCGAGCTCGTCCTGAAGGTCAAGGAGCCGATCGCCAGCGAGTACCACCGCTTCCGCAGCGATCTGGTGCTGTTCACGTACCTGCATCTCGCGGCCGATCGCGCACTGACCGACCGGCTGGCCGAGTCCGGCATGACCGCGATCGCCTACGAGACCGTGCAGCTGGCCTCGGGAGCCCTCCCGCTGCTCGCCCCGATGAGCGAGGTCGCGGGACGTCTCGCCCCTCTCGTCGGAGCGAACACGCTGATGCGTTCGCACGGCGGCCTCGGCCTGCTGATGTCGGGCGTGCCTGGCACGCGTCCCGCGACCGTCACGGTGATCGGCGGCGGCGTCGCCGGCGCGAACGCCGCGGTGATCGCGGCCGGCATGGGCGCGGACGTGACGATCTTCGACACGAACATCGCCCGCCTGCGCTACCTGGACGACTTCTTCGGCGGACGCGTCAAGACCGCGGCATCGAACCCGCTGGACCTGCGCCGCGCCGTGGTCGGGTCGGACCTCGTCATCGGATCGGTGCTGATCCCGGGTGCGAAGGCTCCGAAGCTCGTCACGAACGACATGGTCGCCGAGATGCGTCCGGGCAGCGTGCTGGTCGACATCGCGGTGGATCAGGGCGGCTGCTTCGCGGACACGCACCCGACGACGCACGACGACCCGACGTTCCGCGTGCACGACACGGTGTTCTACTGCGTGGCCAACATGCCGGGCGCCGTGCCGAACACGTCGACCTCTGCGCTGACGAACGCGACGCTGCCCTACGTGCGGCAGATCGCGGCGCGCGGCTGGCAGGCGGCCCTGCGCGCCGACGCCGCCCTTGCCGGCGGCCTCAACGTCACCGGCGGGAAGATCGCCAACGCCGGGGTGGCCACCGCGCACGAGCTGCCGCTCACGCCGCTCGAGGAGCTGCTGGGCTGACCCCGCTCCGCGGGGCGGGCAGGATCACCCTGGACGGCCTTCCGTCCTCGTCCACGGTCCATGCCCGCCCCGCGAACGGGAGCGCGTACGGAGGGAGCTCGCGCACGCCGGCGAGCGTGCGCAGTTCCCGGGCCGCCTCCGCGAGCACCACGATCTCCCCCGTCCGTGCGATGCGCTGCCACAGCGTGAACTGGCGCTGCCAGGAGTCTGCATCGCCCACGAGCAGCTGAAGCTCCGCGCGATCCCTCACCCCCTCGTCGAGGACCGTCGGCGTCCCCTCCGAGATCACCTGGACAGCACCGCGTCCGAACCGGTCGGCGAGCATCTCGGCGGTGCGCACCGGCGCGGTGCTCACCAGACCGACCAGGCTCGTCCTCGGCTGCCAGACCGGGTGGGGAGCCTCATCGCCGGCGCCGGTGCGCCCCTCGGGCAGCACGAACTGCACCTCGGTTCCGTCGAGCAGGCCTCGCCCCGGCGGTCGCGACGGATCAAAAGTGCGGGGATCCCCGCCTGCTGCCAGGTGCTCGGTGCGGCTCGCCGATCGCAGCAGCGCCCGCGCGGGCAGCAGATCGGCGAGCAGCGCGAGCTGCGCCGTGCACCGCGACGCGCTGAGCAGCACCGTCGCCCCGCGCTCTCCGGCGTCGCGTATGACGCGCTGCAGCCGCTCCGCCCAGGCCGAGGCGTATTCCAGCGGCAGCGCGGCCAGCTGACGGTCCGCGTCGTCGACGGCCAGCAGACGAGGCAGCCTGCGGCCTCCGTCGGCCAGCTCGTCGATCACCTCCCAGGAGCGTTCGGGATCGGCCGGGAGCAGCAGCGCCCCGCTCGTCTGCTCGACGGCGTTCCGCAGCAGCGCGGTCTTGCCGGATGCCGGCCCTCCGAACACCACGAGCCCGCGGTCCTCCCCCGCGCGCAGCGTGCGCGGCACCTGACGCTGACGTTCGGGCTCGTCCGCGAGGCCGAGCACGATCTCACCCGGCATCGACGGAGGCAGATCGGCGCGATGCAGCCGCGGGGGCAGAACAGGCAGCCAGGGGCTGCGGGCTCGCTCCTCACCCCGCCGCCGCGCGGCGATGACTCCGAGGTCGCTCTCGCCCGTCCGCGCCACGCGGAACGCCGCCGGCGCTGCATCCTGCGCGCGCCGGACAAAGGCCAGTCCGCGTCCGGCGACATCCCCGGCCAGCAGCGCGGCGTCGTCGGTGCCGATCATGGCCCGACTGTCGGCGGCGTCGGTGACGCGCAGCGCGATCCGCAGCGGGCAGTTGGCGGCCAGAGCGTCACGGATCACGCCGGTCGCCCGTTGGGTGCCGAGGATGAGATGCATGCCCAGCGCACGGCCACGCGCGGCGATGTCGGTGAACACGAGCGCGAGGTCGGGGTGCTGCTGCACGAGCGCCGCGAACTCGTCGACCACGATCACGAGGCGGCCGAGCGCCCCGTCGGCCTCCGCGATGCTGCGCGCCCCGTGCTCGGAGAGCACCCCCTCCCGGCGCCGCAGTTCGGCGCGGAGACTGCGCACACCGCGCTCGGCACCGTCCGCGTCGAGATCGGTGATCACCGCTGCGACGTGGGGCAGGATCCGCAGCGGCTCGAACGCGGTGCCGCCCTTGAAGTCGGCGAGCACGAACGCGACCTCCGTCGCCGAGTGCGCCGCGGCCAGCGCGGAGACCCAGCTCACCAGCAGTTCGCTCTTGCCCGCGCCGGTGACGCCCGTCACGAGCGCGTGGGGGCCGTCGGCCACGAGATCGACGGCGACCGGCCCCTCGGCGTCCCGGCCCAGCGCGGCGATCAGTCGACCGAGAGACGCGCCGCGCTCGTGACTGTCGGACGATACCGTCGCCAGGACCTCCGCGATCCCGACCGCTGCGGGGATGACCGCCGCCTTATCGTGCTCGAGCATCTGTGCGCGCACGATCTCCTCCGCCTGCTCCCGGGAGATCCCCTCCACGGAGCACGCCCGGTCCCCCTCCGGCGTACGCAGGCGTGCGGCCGAGGGCTCCGTCACATCGAGGACTGCGCGATATCCCGCCGGGGGTGCGGCTCCCTGCCTCCGCACGCACAGACGAGGGCCCGTGAGCGCCGTTCGCCCCACGCCGACATGCACCGGGACTCCGGGGTGGTCCCTGCGCGCCTGCGGGAGGGCATCCAGTCCCACGACCGCGACGCCGTCGCCCTCGAAGCGGATCGCGCCGCTCGCGTGCCGTACGCAGAGCTGCAGCAGCAGGGCGCGCGTCACGGCCGCCGCCACGGGAAGAGGACCGCGTATGCAGAGGCCGTCCGCAAGCGACGTCGTCACGGGCACGGCGGGCAGAGTGCGGTGCCGCGCACGGAACGCCTCGGCTGCCGGTCCCGTGCCGGTGAATCGCAGCGGCGACGCGCCGTCGCCGCTGCCGACGGCGAGCTCGACGCCTTCCTCGAACGCGAGCGACCGCGTCGGGGGTTCCCCGAGGCATGCGGCGAGATCGGGAACGGCCCGCCGCCGGCGCGCCTGTTCCTCCGCCTCTCGCGCCGCCACGGTCTCCTCCACGCGCGCCCAGGCCTGCGTCTCCTCCGCCTTCGCGATGCGCAGGGCGCGACGACGCTGCCGCAGACCGTCCAGGAACGCCGCGAGGATCATGACCGGTCCCAGCGCGGCGAAGCAGAGCGAGAGCGCGGAGCCCGTCACGGCGAACAGCACCGCTCCCGATACGACCGGGACGATCGCGGCCACGAGCGGGAGCGACCCGCGTGCGGGCGTCACGGGAGCAGCGGGCAGGGAGATCGTCTCGACGGCGTGCATGCCGTCATCCCATCGCAGCCCGCACGCCTGCGGGCCGGCGTGCGCGGGATCGGTGCGCTAGACGACGGGAAGCGGGGCTGTGGAGGACGAGGCGTCGGCGGCGGGGATGCGGCGCACGTCCACCACGATGATGGTGACGTTGTCCCGTCCCCCGTTCTCCAGGGCTGCGCCGAGCATCGCGTCGACCGCAGCGTCCGGAGTCGGGTTGAGACCGAGGAAGTGCTGGATGCCGTAGTCGGTGAGCTCCTTCGTGAGCCCGTCCGAGCAGATCACGAAGCGGTCGCCGTCGCGCACGGAGAACTCGCGATAGTCCGGCGGCAGCGCCTCGCTCACGCCGACGGCACGGGTGATCACGTTGCTGTAGGGATGCCCCTCGGCCTCCTCGGGGCTCAGACGTCCCGCCGTGATGAGCTCCTGCACGACGGAGTGATCCGTCGTCACCTGGCTGAGCGCTCCGTCACGGAGCAGATACACCCGGGAATCGCCGATGTTGAGCGACACCCAGTGCGCGTCCCCGTCGATCAGCGCGAAGAACACGCCTGTGAGCGTGGTTCCGGTTCCCTCGTCCGTGGTGTCGGGATGGGCGGTGATGTCCTGCACCGCCGCAGTGAGCGCGGTCTCGATGGTGGCCGGGGAGATCTCACCCGCCCCGACCGCTTCCTGCAGACGGGCGACCGTGCGCTGGCTCGCGATCTCACCGCCCGCGTGACCGCCCATGCCGTCGGCGACGACGAAGAGCGGGTACTCGGTCAGCAGCGAATCCTGGTTGCTCTCGCGCCGACGACCGGTGTCGGTCGCCCCCGCCCAGCTCAGGATGACCGTGTCGCCGGACGCCAGCGCGACCTCGCGCGTGTGGGCCGTAGAACCCTGGCTCATCGCGATCCTCCCTCTCCTCGGGCGGTCGGAACGACCGCTGAAATCTCACACATCGTAATGGATCCGCACCGTCGACACGCGGCTCAGGCCGCCGGATCCGCCGGGAGCGGAAGCAGCGCGTCGATCGCGGCGACGTCCTCCGCTGTCGGAGTCCACGCCGCGCCGGCGCGGGCGTTCGCCTCGATCTGCGCCGCCGAGGTCGCTCCGGCGATCACCGACGCCACGCCGGGCTGCGCCAGCAGCCACCCGAAGGTCGCCTCGAGCATCGTCACACCCCGCTCGTCGCAGAACGCCCGGTATGCCTCGAGCGCATCCCACGGTGCGTCTTCCCAGAGGTGCGCCCTGGTCCGCATGATGCGGCTCTGCGCGGGCCCTCCCTCCCGGGTGAACTTCCCGGTGAGCAGGCCGTTGTGCAGCGGGAAGAACGGGAAGAAGCCGAGCCCGAAGCGGTTCACCGCCGGGAGGACCTCGCGCTCCGCGGCACGGGACAGCAGCGAGTACTGGTTCTGCGAGGAGATGAAGCACGCGCTGCGGGAGGCGCTCAGCTGCGCCTCCGCGATCTGCCAGCCGGTGAAGTTCGAGTGTCCGAAGTAGCGGATCTTGCCTTCGCGGACGAGCTCGTCGAGCGCGTCGAGCGTCTCCTCGATGGGCGTCTGCGGATCCGGCCAGTGCAGCTGGTAGAGGTCGATCCAGTCCGTGCGCAGGCGACGCAGCGACTCCGTGACCGCCCTGCGGATGTAGCGACGCGACCCGCGCGCGGCGGGGAAGTCGTAGCCCATGTCGAATCCGGCATAGCCGAACTTGGTCGCCAGCACGACGCGATCGCGGCGCCCCTCGAGCGCCTCGCCCATGAGGGTCTCGCTGAGGCCGGGAACCTTGCCGTAGATGTCCGCCGTGTCGAGGAAGGTGACCCCGTGGTCGATCGCGGCGTCGAGGACCTCGCGCGTACCCTGCAGGGTCTCGGTCGCGGTGCCCGCCCGTCCGAAGTTGTTGCATCCGAGTCCCACGGCGGAGACCAGGAGCCCGGACGATCCGACACGTCGTTCAGCGCTCATGCCTTCCAAACTACAGGGCGTGATCGCGCCCCGCGCCCGCACCCGGGAACGCCGGAGGCCCCGGTCCGAGGACCGGGGCCTCCGTGAGGAGCGTCAGGCCGGGGGCTGCTCACCCGTCTGCGGAGCGTCCGGGTTCGCCGCCGGCGGGGCCGGAGGAGCCGGAGGGGTCACCGGCGGCTGCGGCGCGGCCGGAGCCGGCGGAGCTGCCGGCGGCTGGAACGTCGGAGCCTGCGGCGCGGCGGGGGCCTGCGGCGCAGCCGGCTGGCCGTAGCCCGGCTGCTGCGGCGCTGCGTAGCCCTGGGCGGCCGGCGGCTGGTACCCCTGCGGGGCACCGTAACCGGGAGCCGGAGCCTGTGCCGACGGCTGCACGGGGATGCCCTGCCAGACCGTGCGGTCGGCGAGGAAGCCGTTGCCGGCCCAGGAGGCGGGGACGATGTTCGGGTTCCAGCGCGACTTGTCGAACGCGTTGATGCCGAGCCACACGATGCTGAGGAAGATGTAGAGCACGACCCAGGCACCGCTCTTCTGCAGCTTGAGGCCGACACGCCAGGCAGCCAGCACCATCAGCACGGCCATCGCGATACCCACGAGCCATCCGAGGAAGGGCACCCAGGTGAGCAGGAAGCCGAACGCGAGCCACGGGCTCAGGTCACCGAGCTTCAGGAAGATCATCACGTTGTAGAACGGCACCCACGCGCGCCACTTGCCTTCGACGCCGGCCTTCTCGAAGATCTTCATGAGGAAGAGCGAGCCGAGCACGTAGAAGACGACGGCGAAGATGAACCAGGTCAGGGCCGCGATCAGATAGGCAGCCGCGAGCGCGGTGCTGTCTCCGTAAGAGTCCATGTTTCCCTCCGGGATCGGTTGATGATGCATTTCGCATCGAGGAGCCCCAACTGAGAATTAGCTGGGTGCTTCGACGCGAAACACCCTACCGTGTCCGGACGTCGCACTCACGAACTATTTGCGGGCCGTCGCCTGATCCGTCACCAGTTCCACGACGCGGATCTCGTCCGCGACCCGGAGTTCGACCCCCGCGCGCGACGCCCAGTTCCGCAGGGTGCGCAGGGAGGTGATGTTCGGCCGCTCCTGCGCGAGGCGACGGACCAGCTCGCCCTTCGCGTGCTTGTTGAAGTGATTCAGCGCCTTGCCCTGCGCTGTCACGACCCTGACGTACGCCGACGGCAGCGCCTCCGGCACCGGTCCCAGCCCGACGTACGCCTCGGAGCGCAGGTCCAGCACGAAGCGGGGAGCCGCCGCCACGAGCTCCGCCGACACGGCGTCCGCCCACAGCCGCCGCAGAGCCGGGATCCCCGGCACGGATGCTCCGGCGCCGAGCCGATAGGACGGGATCGGATCCAGGGCTCCCACAGGCCCGAACGGAGCCGAGTGGATCCGGACATGAGCGCCGAGCCAGCGGCGTGCATACCCGTCCAGCGACCCGGCGTCCAGAGCATCGAACAGCACCCCGGTGTAGCGGTCCACGGCCGGCAGGATCGGGCCGTCAGCGAGGGCGGCGTTGTCCCGCACCGCCTCGGCGAGCTGGGCGTCGCTGAGCTTGAGCACGCGGCGCGTCGTCTCCGCATCCGCGGCCAGTGCCGTGAGCGCATCGCGCACCTGTTGGCGCTGCGAAAGGAGGCCCGGCAGCGCCCAGGCCAACGGATCCGCGGGCCCGCGCTTCCCGCCCGGGCGCTTGGTCTCGCTCGGCGGCAGCAGGATCATCATCGGCAGGACTCCTCGGACGACGGATGGGGACGCGCAAGCGCCGGACCCCCGCGGGGATCCGGCGCTTGCGTGAACGGTTCGATCAGGCGACGAGCGCCGCGTTGCCCGCGACGATGGTCAGGGCGTCACCCTCCATCGACACGAAGCCGTCGCGCGCGCTGGCCAGCACCTTGGTGCCGTCGAGCTGGGTGATGCGGACCTGACCCTCGGCGAGGATCGCCAGCACGGGCTCGTGCCCGGCCATGAAGCCCAGCTCGCCCTCGACGGTCTTCGCGACCACGAGGCTGGCCTCGCCGGTCCAGACCTCCGCGTCCGCGGAGACGAGGCTGACGTGCAGAGCCATGATCAGGCGTTCTCCTTCTGGATGCGTGCCCAGTTCTCCTCGACGTCCGAGATCGGGCCGACGTTGAAGAAGGCCTGCTCGGCGACGTGGTCGAAGTCACCGCGGCAGATCGCGTCGAACGACTCGATCGTGTCCTTGAGCGGAACCGTGGAGCCCTCGACACCGGTGAACTTCTTCGCCATGTAGGTGTTCTGGGAGAGGAACTGCTGGATGCGGCGGGCGCGGGCGACGACGATCTTGTCCTCTTCCGAGAGCTCGTCGACACCGAGGATCGCGATGATCTCCTGCAGTTCCTTGTTCTTCTGGAGGATCTGCTTGACCGTCGTGGCCACGCGGTAGTGGTCCTCGCCCAGGTAGCGGGGGTCCATGATCCGCGAGGTCGAGGTCAGCGGGTCGATCGCGGGGTACAGACCCTTCGAGGCGATCTCGCGCGAGAGCTCGGTCGTCGCATCGAGGTGCGCGAAGGTCGTCGCCGGGGCCGGGTCGGTGTAGTCGTCGGCCGGGACGTAGATCGCCTGCAGCGAGGTGATCGAGTGACCACGGGTCGAGGTGATGCGCTCCTGGAGCACACCCATCTCGTCGGCGAGGTTCGGCTGGTAGCCCACCGCGGACGGCATGCGGCCGAGCAGCGTGGAGACCTCGGAACCGGCCTGCGTGAAGCGGAAGATGTTGTCGATGAAGAGCAGCACGTCCTGCTTCTGCACATCGCGGAAGTACTCCGCCATGGTCAGGGCCGACAGGGCGACGCGCAGACGCGTCCCCGGCGGCTCGTCCATCTGGCCGAAGACGAGCGCGGTCTTGTCGAAGACGCCCGCCTCCTCCATCTCGCCGATGAGGTCGTTGCCCTCACGGGTGCGCTCGCCGACGCCCGCGAACACCGACACACCACCGTGGTCCTGCGCGACGCGCTGGATCATCTCCTGGATGAGGACGGTCTTGCCGACGCCCGCGCCGCCGAACAGGCCGATCTTGCCACCCTGCACGTACGGGGTGAGCAGGTCGATCGACTTGATGCCGGTTTCGAACATGCTGGTCTTCGACTCGAGCTGGTCGAAGTTCGGGGCCTTGCGGTGGATCGGCCAGCGCTCGGTGATCTCGATCTGCTCGCCGGGCTCGGCGTTGAGGACCTCGCCGATGACGTTGAAGACCTTGCCCTTGGTGACGTCGCCGACCGGGACCGAGATGGCCTCACCGGTGTCGCGCACCTCCTGGCCGCGGACCACGCCGTCGGTGGACTTCAGCGCGATGGCGCGCACCAGGTCGTCGCCGAGGTGCTGGGCGACCTCGAGGGTGATCTCGGTCGACTCTTCGCCGATCACGATCGTGGTCTTCAGGGCGTTGTAGATCTCGGGGATCGCGTCGTGCGGGAACTCGATGTCGACGACCGGGCCGTTGACGCGAGCAACGCGCCCGACGACCGTCGTAGCGGTGGCAGTCATAATTGGTCTCTCTCCTGAGGGGCTTATTTGCTCGACGCCAGAGCGTCGGCGCCGCCGACGATCTCGGCGATCTGCTGCGTGATCTCGGCCTGGCGCGCGTTGTTGCGCAGGCGGGTGTAGTCGGTGATGAGCTTGTCGGCGTTGTCGCTGGCCGACTTCATCGCCTTCTGCGTCGCGGCCTGCTTGGCGGCGGACGACTGCAGGAGGGCGTTGAAGACCCGGCTCTGGATGTACACCGGCAGGATCGCGTCGAGCACCGTCTCCGCATCCGGCTCGAACTCGTACAGCGGGTAGACCGCGGTCGAGGTGTCGGCCTCGTCGGCCTCGGCGATCTCCAGCGGAAGCAGCCGGACCGTCTCCGGCGACTGCGTCATCATGCTGACGAAGCGGTTGAAGACGAGGTGGATCTCGTCCACGCCGCCCTGGTCCCCGCCCCGATCGAACGCCTCGAGCAGCGTCGCCGAGATGGCCTCCGCCGTGTGGAACGACGGGGTGTCCGTGTCGCCGGTCCACTCCGCCGCCGCGTCGAGGCCGCGGAACTGGAAGTAGCCCACCGCCTTGCGTCCCACGAGGTAGAACACCGGCTCGCGGCCCTCGGAGCGCAGGAGCTCTGCGAGCTCCATGCCCTCACGGAGGATCTGCGAGTTGAAGGCGCCCGCGAGACCGCGATCCGACGAGAAGATCACGACCGCGGAGCGGCGGATGTTCTCGGGCTCACGGGTGAGCGGGTGGTCGACGTTGGAGTGCGTGGCCACGGCGGAGACGGCCCTCGTCACGGCCCGCGCGAAGGGCGAGGACGCGTTGACGCGCGCCATCGCCTTCTGGATGCGCGAAGCCGCGATGAGTTCCATCGCCTTCGTGATCTTCTTGGTCGTCTGAGCAGAAGAGATCTTCTGCTTGTAGACCCGGAGTTGTGCGCCCATAGCTCAGACTCCCCCGCGCTTACGCGCGACGGCCCTTGACGATCTTCTCCTGGTTCACGTCGTCGACGTCCGCGGCGCTGTGCTCCTCGTGGCCGGGAGCGCCGATGCCGTGACCGGTGCCGCCCTGGAACTCGAGGATGAAGGCGTCGGTGGCCTTGTCGAGCTCGGCGACCGTGTCGTCGTCGAGGACGTTGGTCTCACGCAGGCGATCGAGCACCGTGGTGTGACGACGGAGGTGGTCGAGCAGCTCCCGCTCGAAGCGCAGCACGTCCTCGACCTCGATGGTGTCGAGCTTGCCGTTGGTGCCGGCCCAGATCGACACGACCTGGTCCTCCACCGGGTACGGCGAGTACTGCGGCTGCTTGAGCAGCTCGGTCAGACGCGCGCCGCGCGCCAGCTGGCGCCGCGAGGCCTGGTCGAGGTCGGACGCGAACATCGCGAAGGCCTCGAGCGAGCGGTACTGCGCGAGCTCGAGCTTCAGCGTTCCCGACACCTTCTTGATCGACTTCACCTGGGCGTCACCACCGACGCGGGACACCGAGATGCCCACGTCGACAGCCGGACGCTGGTTCGCGTTGAACAGGTCGGACTGCAGGAAGATCTGGCCGTCGGTGATCGAGATCACGTTGGTCGGGATGTACGCCGAGACGTCGTTGGCCTTGGTCTCGATGATGGGCAGACCCGTCATCGAACCGGCGCCGAGCTCGTCGGACAGCTTCGCGCAGCGCTCCAGCAGGCGGGAGTGCAGGTAGAAGACGTCGCCGGGGTACGCCTCGCGGCCCGGCGGACGGCGCAGCAGCAGCGACACGGCGCGGTAGGCCTCGGCCTGCTTCGACAGGTCGTCGAAGATGATCAGGACGTGCTTGCCGCCGTACATCCAGTGCTGGCCGATGGCCGAACCGGTGTAGGGGGCGAGGTACTTGAAGCCGGCCGGGTCGGAGGCCGGGGCCGCGACGATGGTCGTGTACTCCAGGGCGCCGGCCTCTTCCAGCGCACCCTTGACGGAGGCGATGGTCGAGCCCTTCTGGCCGATGGCGACGTAGATGCAGCGGACCTGCTTGTTGACGTCGCCCGACTCCCAGTTGGCCTTCTGGTTGATGATCGTGTCGATCGCGATCGCCGTCTTGCCGGTCTGGCGGTCGCCGATGATGAGCTGGCGCTGGCCGCGGCCGACGGGGATCATCGCGTCGATGGCCTTGATGCCGGTCTGCATCGGCTCGTGCACGCTCTTGCGCTGCATGACGCCGGGCGCCTGCAGCTCGAGGGCGCGGACGCCGTCCGTCGCGATCTCGCCGAGACCGTCGATCGGGTTGCCGAGCGGGTCCACGACGCGGCCGAGGTAGCCGTCGCCGACCGGCACGGAGAGGACCTCACCGGTGCGGGTGACTTCCTGGCCGGCCTCGATGCCGGCGAAGTCGCCGAGGACGACGACGCCGATCTCGTGCTCGTCCAGGTTCAGCGCGAGTCCCTTGGTGCCGTCGGCGAAGGTCACGAGCTCGTTCGCCATGACGCCGGGCAGTCCCTCGACGTGCGCGATGCCGTCCGCTGCGTCGATGACGGTGCCGACCTCGGTCGCCGTGCCGGACGTCGGCTCGTACGCGGCGACGAAGTCCTTCAGCGCGTCACGGATGACGTCGGGGCTGATCGAAAGTTCTGCCATTGTCTTCCCTTTGTATCTGGTAGCGCGGCCTTACCGCGCGAAGTTCGTTTGTCAGCCCGCGAGCTTCTGCCGGAGATCGGCGAGGCGGGCGGCGATGCTGCCGTCGATGACATCGTCCGCGACCTGCACGCGCAGGCCTCCGACGACGGCGGAGTCGAGCACCTCGTTCAGCGCGATCTGACGGCCGTAACGGCCCGTCAGCACGGCGCGGAGACGGTCGCGCTGCGGCGCGCTGAGCGGAGCAGCCGTGTGCACGGTCGCGACGATCCGGTCGCGCTGCGCCGAGACGATCCGCATGGCGCGGCTCAGCAGACGGCGCACGCGGCGGCCGCGCGGCTCGCGCACCAGCGACGTGACGATGAGCGATGTCGCGGGGTGCAGGCTCGATCCGACCAGCTTCTGCACGAGCGCGGCCTTGCCCTCGCCGCCACCGAGGCGACCGCCCAGGGCCAGCTCGAGATCGGCGTTGTCCGCGACGAGACGCGAGACCGAGAACAGCTCGCCCTCGATGTCGGCGTCCGGCGAGGAGATCGCCGCCGCGCGCACCGCGAGCTCCTCCACACCGTCGACGAGGTCGGCGGCGGAGGACCAGCGCTGGGAGACGGCCGTGGTGAGCAGGCTCACCGTGATCGGAGACGCTCCGGCGAACACGCGCGACACCAGGGCGGCGCGGGCCTCGACGGGGGCGGACGGGTCGGCGAGCGCGCCGCTCAGCGCGGTGGACTCACCGATCAGGCGCGTGGCGGAGAACAGCTCTCCGGCGACGTCGAGGGTGATCCCCTGGGCGGCGGTCAGAGCACTGCTCGACGCCGTGAGGGCCTGAGCGGTCGCGCTGCCCATTACTTCGCCGCCTCGGAGGCCTCGAGGTCCGCCAGGAAGCGGTCCACGACGGCCGTCGCGCGTGCGTCGTCGGAGAGGGTCTCGCCGACCACGCCACCGGCGAGGTCGAGAGCGAGGCCGCCGACCTCGTTGCGCAGCGAGACGAACGCCGTCTGGCGCTCCGCCTCGATCTGCGAGTGGGCGGCGGCGGTCAGACGCGCAGCCTCGGCGACAGCGGTCTCCTTGGCCTCGGCGACGATCTTCTTGCCGTCCTCACGGGCGGTCTCGCGGATCGTGCCGGCCTCGGTGCGCGCCTCGGCGAGCTGACGGGTGTACTCCTCCAGCGCCGCCTCGGCCTGCTTCTGGGCCTCGTCCGCCTTGGCGATGTTGCCCTCGATGGCAGCGGAGCGCTCGTCGAGCATCTTCGTGAACCGCGGAAGGGCGTAGAACCACACCACGGCGAGGATCACGACGAACCACAGCGCCGACCAGACCAGGTCGTACCACGCCGGCAGGAGCGGGTTGTGAGCCGCCTCGCCCTCTGCCGCGAGGTTCGTGACAAGAGCGTTCAGCATCCTGTCTCCTTCGGGATTCGGGTGCGGATTACGGGAAGGGGATGAAGCCGACGGCGATGCCGACGAACGCGAGCGCCTCGGTGAAGGCGATGCCGATCCACATCAGAACCTGCAGGCGACCGGCCAGCTCGGGCTGACGGGCGACACCCTCGATCGTCTTGCCGACGACGATGCCCACGCCGATGGCCGGGCCGATGGCGGCGAGGCCGTAGCCGATCGCCGCGAGGTTGCCGTTGACTGCTGCGAGAACCGTAGTAGCGTCCACGGGTTTTTCCTTTCGTTGTGGGCGGCAGGTTCGCCGCCCGCAGGGGTTGTCAGTGCTCTTCTGCGACCGCGAGCTGGATGTAGACCGCGGTGAGGACGGTGAAGACGTAGGCCTGGAGGACGGCGACGAGGATCTCGAAGACCGAGAAGGCGCCGCCGAAGGCGAGGGTACCGACGCCGAGCGCAGCCCAGCCGCCGCCCGCCGTGAAGAAGAAGAACGCGGTGGCCGAGTAGCACAGCACGAGCAGCATGTGGCCGACGACCATGTTCATCAGAAGACGAAGGGTCAGGGTCACCGGGCGGATGATGAAGGTCGAGATGAACTCGATCGGCGTCACGATGATGTAGACCGGCCACGGCACACCGGCCGGGAAGAGCGCGTTCTTGAAGAAGTTCTTCGGGCTCTTCTTGATACCGGCGTAGATGAAGGTGATGTAGCTGATGACCGCGAGCAGCAGGGGAACGCCGATGATGCTCGTACCGGCGATGTTCAGGCCGGGGATGATGCCCGTGATGTTCATGAACAGCGTCATGAAGAAGATCGTGGTGAGGATCGGCAGGAACCGGTCGCCGTCCTTACGGCCGAGCAGGTCGTGCGCGATGCCGCCGCGGACGAAGCCGAGGCCCATCTCGACGACGCTCTGGAAGCGGCCGGGGACGATCTTCATCCGGCGGGTTCCGAGCACCAGGATCAGCACCACGGCCACGACCGAGACGAACTGAACGAGGTGGATCCTGTGGATCGGGACGCCGAAGACGTTGAACAGGATCTCGGGGAAGAACTCGTCCATCGACGGGCCGTGGAAACCGCTGTCGTCGGCCAGTCGAGGAATCATGGTCGCAGCAAGATTAAACAGCGCGGGCTCCAACTTCGGGGCACCGGGGGCTACCGGGGCGTCGGTCGATGTGCTTCACAGCGCAGCGCTCGCGGGACGAGCGGGCTCGGGTTCCAGCCTATCAGACGTGTGAGTTCCCTGAATCCGCGTCATGATCCCGCCCAGAGGGACTACGCTCCCCTGCCGACGGCGCCACGTCCTCGGGGGCGACGGTCGGCAGCGAGGTGTCGCTGACGACGGGCAGTCGCATCTTCAGGAACACGACGGCATCGATGCCGAGCGAGACCAGCACCCCCGCGAGCAGCGCCCAGAAGAAGACGACCGGCTCCAGCCAGGGCTGCCCGCGCAGCACGAGGATCAGCACGAAGAAGAGCGCGAGCTTCAGGAACCAGCCGCCCATCACGATCGCGAAGAAGAGCTGCACGTAGAGCTCCTGACCGAACCAGCGGTTCGCGATGAGGATGCTGCCGGCCGTGATCGCGCCGAACACCACCGCGATGAGGGCGCCGATCAGACCGCTCCACACGCCGGGGGCGCCCTTGACCGCTCCCCCGACGACTGCGGCGACCACGCCGAGCACGACGGCGGCGACGCCGGACGCGATCAGCGCGGTGCGCAGGATCGGGGTGCTGGTGACGGGATGGGGGCTCGCGGAGCTCATTTCGATTCCTTCTGCGGGGCGCGCGGGCGCGACGGGATGAGGGTGACAACGAGGCAGGCTCCCGCGCCGACGATGCCGAAGACCACGCCGGCGGCGTACTCGCCGAACCAGCCCTCCCGCGAGCCGATGTACATCAGTAGCACGGCGATCGAGATGACCGCGGTCCAGGCGTAGAAGATGAGCACCGCGTCGCGGCCCCGATGACCGAGGTCGAGCATGCGGTGGTGCAGGTGCTTGCGGTCGGGCGAGAACGGCGACTTGCCCGCGCGCATGCGGCGCAGCACCGCCAGCCCGAAGTCGAGCAGCGGCAGCAGCACCACGACGACCGGGAGCAGGATCGGGATGAACGCGCCGAGCAGCTGCGAACGGCCGATCTGCGCGTTGGTCAGCACCGCCGGGTTCAGCTGCCCCGTGATGGCGACGGCGCTGGTCGCCATGAGCAGACCGATCACGAGGGCCCCGGAGTCGCCCATGAACAGCTTCGCCGGGCTCCAGTTCAAGGGCAGGAAGCCGATGCAGGCGCCGATCAGCACGGCGGCGATGAACGGCGCGAGGCTGAAGTAGCTGGACTGCCCGATGTCCCGGGCGATGATGTACGAGTACGCGAAGAACACGCCGTTCGCGATGAGGCAGACGCCCGCGACGAGGCCGTCCAGGCCGTCGATGAAGTTGACCGCGTTCATCACGATGACGATCGCGAACATCGTGATGACGATGCTCAGCGCATTCGAGGCGATCACCGGCTCGGGCAGCGGGAGCGAGGCGATCTGCAGTCCGCCGACGATCGTGACCAGGCCCGCGGCGAGGAACTGGGCGCCGAGCTTGATCATCCAGTCCAGATCCCACAGGTCGTCGATGACGCCCACGACCGCGATGAGCAGCACGGCGCCGAGCACCGACCACATCGTCTGCGGCTGCGCCCAGATGATGTGGAAGAACGGGCTCGCGGCGCTTGCGGCGAACGCCGCGAGGATGCCGCAGAGCATCGCCACCCCGCCGAGCCGCGGCGTCGGAGTCGTGTGCACGTCGCGCTCGCGGATGCCGGGGTACAGCTTGAAGCGCAGGCTCAGCTGCCACACCGCCCAGGAGCAGGCGAGGGTGACGGCGGCCGTGAGGATCACGGTGAACAGGTACTGCTTCACGTCGTCGCTCTCATCCGAAGACCGTCAGGACGGCTCTTCGAGCAGATCCCCGAGCACGCGGGCGAGGTCGTCGCGGGACACGGCGCCTTCGCGGAGCACGCGGACCTTCGCATCGTCGCCGCCCGGGCGCACGAGGGAGGTGGCGTCGACGATCGTCGATGCGACGCCGCCGGTCGCGGGCCCCGCATCGAGGTAGACCGCGACGCTGTCGCCGAGCATGTCCTGCGCGCCCTGCGCCTCGACCGCGGCGGGCCGGCCGGTGAGGTTCGCGCTGGAGACGGCGAGCGGCCCGGTCTCCTCGAGCAGCGCCAGCGCGACCTTGTGGTCGGGCATCCGCACGGCGACCGTGCCGTGGGTCTCGCCGAGGTCCCAGACGAGCGAGGGCTGCGAGGGCAGCACGATCGTCAGGCCGCCCGGCCAGAACGCGTCCACGAGACGCTGCACCGGCTCCGGCACGCTCTCGACGAGAGCGGCGAGGGTGGCGGTGCTGCCGACGAGCACGGGAGGCGGCTGCTGGCGACCTCTCCCCTTCGCGTCGAGCAGGCGCTGGACGGCGGCGGGGCTGAACGCATCGGCGCCCACGCCGTAGACGGTGTCGGTGGGGAGCACGACCAGCTCGCCGCGGCCGATCGCCAGACGGGCCTGGCGCATGCCGGTGAGGATCTGATCCGCGTCGCGGCTATCGAAGAGGGAGGACATGACCGGCCCAGTCTACGGGGCGGAGCGTCCCGCCCTGCTGTGGGCGCGATGGGAGCCGGCTCGACGGCGGCGCGGAACGGGTTACGGACGTATCGCCGTCGTGGCCCGGTCGCGCCGGGTGAGGTCCTGATGCGTCGCGGTCGCGCGCCAGCCGTCCGCCGCGAGCAGCTCCCGGATCGCGGCTCCCTGCACCTCGGCATGCTCGAGCACCAGCGTGCCCCCGGGATGCAGCAGCGCCCAGGCTCGGCGGCTGATCGCCCGCACCACATCGAGTCCGTCCGGGCCGCCGTAGAGCGCGAGCGCCGGGTCGAACAGGCGCACCTCGGGGTCGCGAGGGATCGCGTCGTCCGGGACGTACGGCGGATTGGAGATGACGACGTCCACCGTGCCGTCCAGCTCGCCCAGAGCCTCGCGGAGGTCCCCGAGCACGAGCGCGAGGTTGCCCTGCATCGCGGTGTTGCGCTGCGCCCACGCGTGCGCCTCGGGCGACAGCTCCACCGCGTGCACCCGCGCATGCGGCACCTCGGTCGCGAGTGCGAGCGCGATCGCGCCGGATCCCGTGCACAGGTCGACGCCGACCGGCTCGGGCGATGCGGAGGCCAGCAGCGCGTCGATCGCGAACTGCGCGACGATCTCGGTCTCCGGCCGTGGCACGAAGACGCCAGGACCGACGGCGAGCTCGAGGTGGCGGAACGGAGCCGTTCCGGTGAGGTGCTGGAGCGGCTCGCGCGCCGCCCGCCGGGCGACCAGCGCCTCCAGCGCGTCGGTCTGGGTCTCGTCGAGCGCATCACCGCGGATCGTCGCCGCCTGCACCGCGCCGCGCCCCATTCCCAGGACGTGTCCCGCGAGCAGCTCGGCGTCGACGACGGGGTCGGGCACGCCGGCCTCGCCGAGGACGGTCGCGGCACGGCGGAGGGCTTCGGCGAGGGGCGCGGACATAGACCTCCAGCGTAATGCGGCCGTCACATTCACCGTGCGCACACGACCCCGGCCTAGGCTGTGCACGATCGTGTCCTCGTCGACTAGCGGGACGGGACCCGTCGCTCCACCCGACGCAGTGCGCCCATCGAAAGGTCCGTCATGGCAGGCATCCACTCCGACATCACCAGCACGTTCGGCAACACCCCGCTCGTCCGGCTGAACCACGTCACCGAGGGCCTCGACGCCACGGTTCTCGTCAAGCTCGAGTCGTTCAACCCGGCGTCCAGCGTCAAGGACCGCATCGGCATCGCCATCGTCGACGCCGCCGAGGCGTCGGGCGAGCTGAAGCCGGGCGGCACCATCGTCGAGGCCACCAGCGGCAACACCGGCATCGCGCTGGCGATGGTCGGCGCGGCCCGCGGCTACCGCGTGATCCTCACCATGCCCGCGTCCATGTCGAAGGAGCGGCGCGTGCTGCTCAAGGCGTTCGGCGCCGAGCTCGTGCTCACCGACCCCACGCTCGGCATGAAGGGCGCGATCGAGGAGCTCCAGAAGATCATCGCCGAGACCCCGGGCGCCGTGTGGGCCCGCCAGTTCGAGAACGCCGCGAACCCCCAGATCCACCGGGAGACCACCGCGCAGGAGATCCTGCGCGACACCGAGGGCAAGGTCGACGTCTTCGTCGCCGGCATCGGCACCGGTGGCACGATCACGGGCACGGGTCAGGCGCTCAAGGCGGTCAACCCCGAGGTGACCGTGATCGCCGTCGAGCCGACCGACTCCCCGCTGCTCAGCCAGGGCCACCCCGGACCGGCGAAGATCCAGGGCATCGGCCCCAACTTCGTCCCCGCGATCCTGGACCGCGACGTCATCGACGAGATCATCACGGCCGGCTTCGAGGAGTCCCTCGCCACCGCGCGCGACCTCGCCGCGAAGGAGGGACTGCTCGTCGGGATCTCCGCCGGCGCCGCCGTCGCCCAGGCGCTGAAGGTCGCGGCGCGCCCCGAGAGCGCCGGCAAGACCATCGTCGTGATCGCCCCGGACACCGGCGAGCGCTACCTGTCGACCGCCCTCTTCGAGGACCTGCGCGAAGACTGATGACCGTCTCCGAGACTCCCCGGGGGTCCGACATGTCGTGGGCCGGGCGGATGCGCGAGGACGTCGCGTCCGCCCGGCTGCGCGACCCCGCGGCGCGCGGCGGGCTCGAGATCGCGCTGCTCTATCCCGGCCTGCACGCCATCTGGGCGCACCGGCTCAACCACGCGCTGTGGAAGCGCGGACTGCGCTTCCCGGCACGGATGGGCTCGCAGGTCGCGCGCTGGCTCACCGGCATCGAGATCCACCCGGGCGCGCAGATCGGGCGGCGCTTCTTCATCGACCACGGCATGGGCGTCGTGATCGGAGAGACGGCCGAGGTCGGCGACGACGTGATGCTCTACCACGGGGTCACGCTCGGCGGCCGCACGCGCGACGCCGGCAAGCGCCACCCCACCCTCGAGGACGGCGTCGTCGTCGGCGCCGGCGCGAAGATCCTGGGACCCGTCGTGATCGGGGCGCGATCCGCGATCGGCGCCAATGCGGTCGTGACGAAGGACGCCCCCGCCGACTCCGTGCTCACCGGCGTGCCCGCGCGCGCCCGGCCCCGCATCGAGGGCGAGAGCACGGCACGGATCCTCTCCGTGCCGGACTACTCGATCTGACGCGCGCTCGCGGATCTCGCAAACGGGATCCGCGAGCGGGTTCAGCGCTTCTTCGCCGCGGCCTTCAGCGCCGCGGCCTCGCGCACCTCGCGCTTGATGAGCAGCAGCGGCAGCACGACCGTGCACAGCGCCGTGATGATCCAGACGACCACGGGACCGAGGATCCAGGCCAGCGCGTCGGTGATCCGCAGGCCCCCGATCGGCAGCAGGACGACGATGAGCAGCGCGACGAAGGTGGAGATGATCCCGATGCCGCCCAGGAGCGCGGGCGCGTAGCGGTTCGCCATCGAGGTGATCCATGGGGCGAGCAGGCTCTGCAGCACCGTGAAGATCAGCACGCACAGCACGAACCCCCACCACTTGCTCCATTCGATCGTGAAGCCCGGGAGCAGCAGGTCGGCCACGATGAGGCCGACGGCCGAGGAAGCCAGGAAGATCAGGGTGCGCGTGAAGAAGAGGCCCATGGCCGGAGCATAGCGCGGGACAGGTGCCGCCCTGCATGCGCCCCGCGTAGTGTCGAGGGCATGCACTGGGTGCTCCATGTGGACCTCGACCAGTTCATCGCGGCCGTCGAGGTGCTGCGTCGTCCCGAACTCGCCGGACTGCCGGTCATCGTGGGCGGCCGCGGGGATCCGGGCGAGCGCGCCGTCGTGTCCACGGCGTCCTACGAGGCGCGCGCGTTCGGCGTGGGCTCCGGCATGCCGCTGCGCATCGCGGCGCGCAAGGCGCCCGAGGCGGTGATCCTGCCGGTCGACGCCCCGGCGTACCTGGAGGCGTCGGCCGAGGTGATGGCGGAGCTGCGCGCCCAGCCCGGGGCCGTGGTGCAGGTGCTGGGCTGGGACGAGGCCTTCGTCGGCGTGGACACGGACTCCCCCGAGGCGTATGCGCGCCGTCTGCAGCAGGCGGTCCTGGCCCGCACGCGGCTGCACTGCAGCGTCGGCATCGGCGACACGCTCGTCCGCGCGAAGATCGCGACGGGGTTCGGCAAGCCGCGGGGCGTGTTCCGCCTCACCGCGGCGAACTGGGACGCGGTGATGGGCGAGCACGCGGTCGTCGACCTGTGGGGCGTCGGCCCGAAGGTCTCGAAGCGGCTGCTCGCCCTGGGCATCCGCACGGTGGCGGAGCTCGCCGCCGCGCCCGCGGATGCGCTCACCGCCGAGTTCGGTCCGCGGATGGGTCTCTGGTATCGCGAGCTCGGACAGGGCGGGAGCTCCGCGGTCGTCGACGATACGCCCTGGGTTCCGCGCGGACACAGCCGCGAGACCACGTATCAGACCGATCTCGCCGACCCCGCGGAGATCGAGCGGGCCGCTCTGGCGCTGCTGGACCAGGTGCTCGATGATGTGGCCGAAGACGGACGCGGCGTGATCGGCCTCGGCCTGAAGGTCCGCTACGCGCCCTTCACGACGAAGACGTTCACCAAGCGGATCCCGGAGACCGCCGATCGCGCCGTGATCGTCGAGAGGGCGCGGGAGCTCATCGCGCGGATCGCGCCGGACCGCGCCGTGCGGCTGCTCGGCGTGCGGGCGGAGATGACGCTGCCCGAGGACGCCCGGGACGGACGCACGCCGACCCGCGGGGCGTGGTGATCAGTCCGCGTTCGCGTCGGCGGTCTCCTGCGGATGCAGCACGAGGTTGCCCACCTTCCGGCCCGCGTCGACGCGCGCATGCGCCTCGGCGAGACGATCCAGCGCGAGCGCGCCGTCCCGGACGACGCGGAGCGCCCCGGAGCCGACCAGCTCGAGCAGGGTGGTGAAGTCCTCGGTGCGCTGCGGGGCCGTGCCCGTCTTGACCGGGCCGCGGGCGGTGACGATCTCGCCGAGGGTCGCGGCCGCGAGCAGCAGCCTGCCGCCCTCGGCGAGAAGCGGTCGTCCGGTCGCGGGACTCAGCGCGCCGACCGTGTCGAAGACGACGTCGAAGCGCTCACCGCGGTCCGCGAGGGCAGCGATCGGATCGACCCGGTAATCGATGACCCGGTCGGCCCCCAGCTCCCTGGAGAGCTCGGCGTTGCCCGCGCTGGTCACGGCGGTCACCGTGGCTCCGAGGTGCTTCGCGAGCTGCACCGCGTTCGTGCCCACCGCGCCAGAGGCGCCCACGACGAGCACCCGTTCGCCGGAGCGCACCGCGGCTCTGTCCCGCAGGAAGTACAGGGCCGTCGTGCCGCCGAAGAGCACCCCCGCGGCATCATCGAAGGAGACCTCGTCGGCGATGCGCACGAGCCGCGAGGCGGACACCGCGACGAGCTCGGCGTGCGCGCCCATGCGCGCCCCGGTCATCCCGCAGACGCGGTCGCCCACGGCGACGCCGTCCGCTTCCGCACCCGTCGCCTCGACGACACCGGCGAAGACCACCCCGAGCACCGACGCCCGCGGGCCCCGCAGCCCGAGGGCGAGCCTTCCCGGCAGTGCGAACCCGCGCGGAAAGCGGGCGCCCCGGATGCGCGCGTCGCCCGAGTTGACGGTCGACGCCATCACGCGCACGAGCACTTCGCCGCGTCCCGCGACCGGATCGGCCACCGTCTCGATCCGCACGACGGACGGAGGTCCGTATCGCTCGACCACACCTGCACGCATCCTGTCCCCTTACGCCCGTAAGTCTTTGTGCCGCTACGATAGCCTTACACCGGTAAGGGCGCAACCCGCGCCCGGAAGGGAGGCCGCGTGGCCCGGAGGACCCCGCTCAGCCGCGAGCGCATCGTCACCGCGGCGATGCAGGTCGCCGATGACGGCGGTCTGGGCGCGGTGAGCATGCGCAACGTCGGCAAGGAGCTCGGCGCCGAGGCGATGTCGCTCTACCACCACGTCTCCGGCAAGGAGGAGCTGCTCGACCTGCTCGCCGACGCGGCTTTCACGCAGATCCCGCTGCCCGAGATCGGCGCACCGTGGCGCGCCGCGATGACCTCGCGCGCCCACGCCATGCGTGCCGTGCTCAAGAGGCACTCCTGGGCTCTGACCCTGCTCGAGTCACGCGCGAACCCCGGCGAGGCCGTGATGCGGCACCACGACCGCGTGCTCGGGCTGCTCCGCGGGGACGGGTTCGACCTCGTGCTCGCCGCCCACGCGTACTCCGCGCTCGATGCGTACATCTACGGCTTCGTGCTCACGGAGCTGAGCCTCCCGTTCACCCCCGACACGGGTCCGGAGGAGTTCGCCGAGGGGCTGGAGCTCACCGCCTCCGAGTACCCGCATCTCGCCGAGATGCTCGAGCAGATGGTCGTCGGGCACGACTACGACTACGGGGACGAGTTCGGCTACGGCCTCGATCTCGTGCTCGATCAGCTCGAGCAGCGCAGAGCCGCCCTGGCCTGAGCCGCCGGCGCCTCCGGGAGTGCGCTCAGCCCTCGGAGCCGAGGGCCGCCAGCCGCGCCTCCTCGTCCGCATGGATCGCGGACTCGATGAGCGGCTCGAGGGCGCCGTCCATCACGGCGTCGAGGTTGTACGCCTTGAACCCGGTGCGGTGATCCGCGATGCGGTTCTCCGGGAAGTTGTAGGTGCGGATCCGCTCCGAGCGGTCCATGCCGCGGATCTGCGAGCGCCGGGCGTCGGAAGCCGCCGCATCGAGCTCCTCCTGCTGCTTCGCGAGCAGCCGGGCCCGCAGCACGCGCATGGCGGCCTCGCGGTTCTGCAGCTGCGACTTCTCGTTCTGCATCGACACGACGATCCCGCTCGGCAGGTGCGTGATGCGCACGGCCGAGTCGGTCGTGTTCACGGACTGCCCGCCCGGGCCGGAGGAGCGGAACACGTCGATCTTGAGGTCGTTCTGGTTGATCGCGATCTCATCGGGCTCGTCGACCTCGGGGAACACCAGGACCCCGGTCGTGGACGTGTGGATGCGCCCCTGCGACTCGGTCGCGGGGACCCGCTGCACCCGGTGCACGCCGCCCTCGTACTTGAGGTGGGCCCAGACGCCCTGCGAGGGATCCGTGGAGGATCCCTTGATCGCGACCTGCACGTCCTTGTACCCGCCGAGATCCGACTCGGTGCGCTCCAGGAGCTCGGTCTTCCAGCCCTTCGACGCGGCGTACTGCACGTACATGCGCAGCAGATCGGCGGCGAAGAGGGCGGATTCGGCTCCGCCCTCCCCCGCCTTGATCTCCATGATCACGTCGCGCGCGTCGTCGGGGTCCCGAGGGATCAACAGGCGCCGGAGCTTCTCCTGCGCGGCCTGCAGACCCTCCTCCATGCCGGGGATCTCGGCCGCGATCGACTCGTCCTCGCGGGCGAACTCGCGCGCGGTCTCGAGATCCTCCCCGGCGGCGATCCAGTCGTCATGCGCCTTCACGATGCGGCTGAGCTCGGCGTAGCGGCGGTTGACCCGCTTCGCGCGCGCGGCGTCGGCGTGCACCTCGGGGTCGGAGAGCTCCTTCTCCACCCTGCGATGCTCGTCGCGCAGCGCCTCGACCTGTTCGAACATGACGACCGGATCCCGGAGCAGTGGCTGTCCCGCAGAAGCGGGTCAGCGGATGCTGTTCTCGGAGGCGTGGCTGTGACCCGTGCCCGCGGTCGGCTTGCCCAGCTGCGCGTTCTGCATCTGCAGCAGGAACTCGACGTTGGAGTCGGTCTCCTTGAGCTTGCCCAGCACGACCTCGAGGGCCTGCTGCGGGTCGAGCCCGGCGAGGGCGCGGCGCAGCTTCCAGGTGATCTTGACCTCGTCGGGGCTCAGCAGCATCTCCTCGCGGCGGGTCGAGGACGCGTTGACGTCGACCGCCGGGAAGATCCGCTTGTCGGCCAGCGCACGGCTCAGGCGCAGCTCGCTGTTGCCGGTGCCCTTGAACTCCTCGAAGATGACCTCGTCCATCTTGGATCCGGTCTCGACCAGCGCGGTCGCGAGGATCGTGAGGGATCCGCCGTTCTCGATGTTGCGCGCGGCGCCGAAGAAGCGCTTCGGCGGGTAGAGCGCCGACGCGTCGACGCCACCCGTGAGCACGCGGCCCGAGGCGGGAGCGGCGATGTTGTACGCGCGGCCGAGGCGGGTGATCGAGTCGAGCAGCACGACGACGTCGCGGCCCAGCTCGACGAGGCGCTTGGCGCGCTCGATCGCGAGCTCGGCGACCGTGGTGTGGTCCTCCGCCGGACGGTCGAAGGTCGAGGCGATGACCTCGCCCTTGACCGTGCGCTGCATGTCGGTGACCTCTTCGGGGCGCTCGTCGACGAGCACGACCATGAGGTGCACCTCGGGGTTGTTCTGCGCGATCGCGTTGGCGATCTGCTGCAGGACGATGGTCTTGCCGGCCTTCGGAGGCGCGACGATGAGGCCGCGCTGGCCCTTGCCGATCGGTGCGACCAGGTCGATGATGCGCTGCGTCAGCTTCTCGGGAGCCGTCTCGAGGCGCAGGCGCTCCTGCGGGTACAGCGGGGTCAGCGCGGAGAACTCGACGCGAGCGGCGGCGTCCTCGGTGCTCAGGCCGTTGATGGAGTCGACCTTGACCAGCGCGTTGTACTTCTGGCGCCCCTGCTGCTCGCCCTCGCGAGGCTGCTTGATCGCGCCGACGACGGCGTCGCCCTTGCGCAGGTTGTACTTCTTGACCTGACCGAGCGAGACGTAGACGTCGCTCGGGCCGGAGAGGTAACCGGTGGTGCGCACGAAGGCGTAGTTGTCGAGCACGTCGAGGATGCCCGCGATCGGGATGAGGACGTCGTCCTCGCCGATCTCGGTCTCGAACTCGTCGACGTTCTGGTTGCCGCCACCGCGGCGCTTGTTGCGCTGACGGCTGCGGCTGCTGCCGCCGTCCTCGTCGGCGTCCGGCGCGGCACCGCCGCGGCCGGCCTGGCCGCCATTGCCGTTCTGACCGTTGCTCTGGTTGCCGCCGTTGCTCTGGTTGCCGCCGTTGTTCTGGTTGCCGGCCTGGCCGTCCTGGCCGTTGCGGTTGCGGCTGCGCGAGCGGGAACGGCTGCGGCTGCGGCCGGTCGGCTCCTCGCCGCCCTCCGCGGGTGCCTCGGCGGGCTGCTCGGAGGGAGCCGCGTCGGCCGGAGCCTCCTTGGCCGCCGGCTCCGCGGGCGCCGCGGCAGGCTGCTCGGAGGGAGCCGCGTCGGCCGGAGCCTCCTCGGTCTTCTTGGCGCGGCTGCGCCGGGGCGCCTTCGCCTTCGGCGCCTCCTCGGCCGGGGCGTCCGCCGCAGGTGCGGCATCGGCCGGAGCCGCCGCCTCGGCGGGGGCCGCGGCCTCGACGGGGGCCTCCTCGGTCTTCTTGGCACGGCTGCGCCGGGGCGCCTTCGCCTTCGGCGCCTCCTCCGCGGGAGCGTCGGCCGGAGCCGCCTCTGCGGGAGCCGCGACAGCAGCGCCCGCCTCGGCGGCCTGGGCGGCGCTCGCGGTGGTCGCGCGACGCGGGGCGCGCTTGCGCGGCGCCTTCGGGGCGTCCGCTGCGGACGCGGTCTCGGCCGGGGCCGAGGTCTCGATCTGGGTCTCGGAGATGGTCTCCACGAGTACTCCTCTTGTAAGTCGTGGGTGTTTCGACGCGCACACGGCAGATGCCGGGGCGCGACCGCACGATCATGCCGAGAACAGGCTGTCCCCTGCATGCCACCCGGAGAACACGCTCTCGACGAGCTCGATGACCGGCTCGCGGTGCGGTTTCGGATGCTGTGCGGCTGACGCAGGAAGTGCGTCGCGGGCCGGGATCACGATTGTGACGAAGAACCCTCCGCTCGTTCCCTCACTGTACCACCTCGCACATCGACGGCGACCATCTGCGGGATCCACGGAGTGTCCGTCGCGGCCTCGGCGATCCGGACCGCGTCGAGACGGCTGCCGGGTCCATCGCAGAGCACGAGCACGCTGGGGCCCGCCCCCGAGACGACCGCCGCGAAGCCCTCGGCCCGCAGGGCGCGCACCAGCCGGTTCGTCTCCGGCATCGCCGGTGCGCGGTAGTCCTGGTGCAGCCGGTCGTCGGTCGCGTCCAGCAGCACATCGGGGCTCTGGGTGAGGGCGGCGATGAGCAGGGCGGAGCGGGAGACGTTGAAGACCGCGTCCTCGCTGGGCACCTGATCCGGCTGCAGGCTGCGCGCCGCCTTCGTCGACATCGTGTACCCGGGCACGAGCACGAGCGGCGACACACCGCGGTGCACGAGCAGCTTCTTGTGCTGCGGGCCCCGCTCCCCTGTCCAGGCGATCGTGAGGCCGCCGAACAGGGCCGGAGCCACGTTGTCGGGGTGTCCCTCCAGCTCGGTGGCCAGGCGCAGGAGCGCGGCGTCGTCGAGCTCGACGATGCCCTCGAGCAGTCCCTGCGCGGCGAGGACGCCCGCCGCCACCGCGGCCCCGGACGACCCGAGTCCGCGTCCGTGGGGCACGCCGTTGCGCGCCACGAGGCGGATGCCGGGCATCGCGACCTCCGCATCGGCGAACACGTGCGCGATCGACCGGACGACGAGGTTCGATGCGTCGCGGGCGATCTCCTCCGCACCGGATCCGCTGACCTCGATCTCGTAGACCCCCGGCTCCAGGGCCGTCACCTCGAGCTCGTCGTACATGCTCAGCGCGAGCCCGAGGGTGTCGAACCCGGGACCGAGATTGGCGCTGGTGGCCGGGACGCGCACCTCGACGGTGCGCCCTTCGAGTGCCTCAGGGCCCGGCATCGGGCCTGCCGCAGCGCTCACGTCACTCCCCCTCGACGCGCAGCACCGACACCACGCGGGTGACGGCCTCGCTGTCGGCGAGCCGGGCGACGGTGTCGCTGAGCGCCTGCTCGGTCGCGCGATGCGTGCCGATCACGATGCGCGCGGTCGTACTGTCCTCGCCGCGCTCGATCGTCTGCAACGCGGTGGCGATGGAGACGCCGTGGTCGCTCAGCGTTCCGGCCACGGTCGCGAGAACGCCCGTGACGTCGGCGACCTCGATGGTGATCTGGTAGCGCGTGGTGATGTGACCGAACGGCGCGATCGGCAGGCTCTGCCGGGCCGACTCGCCCACGCCCACGCCGCCCGCGATGTGCCGGCGCGCCGCGGAGACGACGTCCCCGAGCACGGCGGACGCGGTCTGCACGCCGCCGGCGCCCGCTCCGTAGAACATGAGCGGCCCCGCCGCCTCCGCCTCGACGAACACGGCGTTGTTGCCGCCGTGCACGCTGGCCAGCGGATGCTCGCGATCGATGAGCGCCGGGTAGACGCGCACCGAGACCGCGTCGCCCTCCGGCTCCGAGAGGCGCTCGCACACGGCGAGCAGCTTGATCACGTACCCGGCGCGCCGGGCGTCGTCGATCATGTCGGCGGTCACCGACGAGATGCCGTCGCGGTGCACGTCGTCGATCGAGACCTGGGTGTGGAACGCGAGGCTCGCGAGGATCGCGGCCTTCTGCGCGGCGTCGTAGCCCTCGAGGTCCAGCGTCGGGTCGGCCTCGAGGTAGCCGAGCTCGGTCGCGATCCGCTGCGCCTCCTCGGCGCTCAGGCCCTGACGGTCCATCGAGTCGAGGATGAAGTTCGTGCTGCCGTTGACGATGCCGAAGATCCGCTCGATGCGATCGCCGGCGAGGGAGTCGCGCAGCGGCCGGATGATCGGGATCGCGGCGGCGACGGCCGCCTCGTACGAGACGGAAGCACCCACCTGGTCGGCGGCCTCGAAGATCTCGGCGCCGTGCGTCGCGAGCAGCGCCTTGTTGCCGGTCACGACGTCGGCGCCGCTCTGCAGCGCCTGGAGGACATAGCCGCGTGCCGGCTCGATCCCGCCCATGAGCTCGATCACGATGTCGGCGCCGAGGATCAGCGCATCGGCGTCGGTGGTGAGCAGCTCGCGCGGCAGCTCCGCGTCGCGCGGCGCGTCCACGTCGCGGACGAGGATCCCGGCGAGCTCGAGCGTCGCCCCGCTGCGCTCGGCGAGGTCGGCCTGGTGCTCGAGCAGCAGGCGCGCGACCTGGGATCCCACGGATCCGGCGCCGAGCAGGGCGACGCGGAGGGTGCGGCGGTGGCCGGCGAGTTCCGTCATGCTTCTCCTTCTCCGGTGCGGGCACCGGTGCGCTCCGCCCCCGACGCGGCGATGCCGGCGTCCCGGGACAGGAGGTCGGCGAGGGTCTCCCCCCGCACGATCACCCGCGCCTGGCCGTCGCGCACGGCGACGACCGCGGGGCGCGGGGTGTGGTTGTAGTTGCTGGACAGCGCGTAGCAGTATGCGCCGGTCGCCGGCACCGCGAGCAGGTCGCCCGGGGTGACGTCGGAGGGGAGGTACTCGTGATCGACGACGATGTCCCCCGATTCGCAGTGCGAGCCCACGACGCGGGCGAGCACGGGAGCGCCCGTGCCCTCGCGCGAGGCGATGCGTGCCGAGTACTGGGATCCGTAGAGGGCCGGCCGTGCGTTGTCGCTCATGCCGCCGTCCACGCTCACGTAGAGCCGCTCGCCGCGGTCGCCGAGCGAGACCTCCTTGGTCGTGCCGACCTCGTAGACCGTCACTCCGGCCTGGCCCACCACGGCACGGCCGGGCTCGAAGGCCAGCGTCGGGACCGGGATGCCGCGCACTTCGCACTCGCGCGCGACCGCGTCGACGATCGCGTCCGCGAGCTCTTCGATCGGGGTCGGGTCGTCGGCCGACGTATAGGCGATGCCGAAGCCTCCGCCGAGGTTGAGCAGGGGCAGCTCGCCGCCCTCCCGCAACGCCGCGTGCAGCTCGATCATCCGGGAGGCCGACTCGGCGAAGCCGCGGGATCCGAAGATCTGGGATCCGATGTGGCAGTGCAGGCCGCGCAGCTTGAGGCTGGGGATCTCGCGGATCCGCTCGACGAGCGCGGGCGCCGCCTCCAGCGGAGTCCCGAATTTCTGGTCCTCGTGCGCCGTGGCGAGGAAGTCGTGCGTCTCCGCGTGCACGCCGCTGTTGACGCGCAGCAGCACGCGCTGCACGGCGCCGCGGCGCTCCGCGATCGCTCCGAGGCGCTCGATCTCGATCGCGGAGTCGAGGATGATCGTGCCGACGCCCACCTCGACCGCGCGCTCCAGCTCGGACACGCTCTTGTTGTTGCCGTGGAAGCCGATCCGCGAAGGCTTGACGCCCGCGGCGAGGGCCGTCTCCAGCTCGCCGCGGCTGCAGACGTCGACCCGGAGCCCTTCCTGCGTCACCCAGCGCGCGACCTCGGTGCTGAGGAACGCCTTGCCCGCGTAGTACACGCGAGCCTTCGTCCCGTGGGCGGCCGCCGCGGCGTCGAACGCGCTCCTGATCCGGAGGGCGTGCGCGCGGACCTCGGCCTCGTCCAGCACGTAGAGGGGGGTGCCGAAACGGGCCCGGAGCTCCGCGACGCCGACGCCGCCGAGCTCCAGCTCTCCGTCGGCGTCCCGCCGGGCGGAAGCCGGCCACACCCCCGGGGCGAGATCGTTCGGATCGGCCGGTTCCTGCAGCCAGTCCGGGGCGAGCGCGTCGTCGGGCGATGCGGGAAGCACAGGGCACCAATCGTCGTGGGGGACTCGGGTTTCGAGCCCGACCCAGAGCGGGCCGGGTTCTGAGAATTCTAAGGCACCGCACCGCCTCGCCCCGACGGGTGTGACGGTGCGGTGCGCGCCTGCGGGTCGTCTGATTGGATGACGGGATGCGCGGCTTCCATCATGTCGAACTCTGGGTCGTCGACCTGGTACGCGCCGGCGCCGAGTGGGGCTGGCTGCTCGAGCAGATCGGGTTCGAGGCCGACGACGCCTGGGCCGACGGCTGTTCCTGGCGGGCGGGCGAGGCGTACCTCACGATCTGCTCCGCCCCCGCGCTGCATGGCGCGAGTCACGACCGGCGGCTCCCCGGCCTGAACCACCTGGCGTTCCACGGAGGCTCCCGCACCCAGGTCGATGCGCTGATGGCCGCCGCCGAGGCGCATGGATGGCGGACGTTGTACGGCGACCGCTACCCGCACGCCGGCGGGCCTGACCACTACGCCGGATGGCTCGAGAACAGCGACGGCTTCAAGGCGGAAGTCGTCGCGGGCCCCTGAGGTCCGTCGGCGCGCGCGGTGCGCTTCCGCCGGAGATGTGCACCTTCGACGGAGGGATCCGGCGATTTCCTCCGAAGCAGATGCACGACTCCGTGCGAAGCGCACGCCTCTCCGCGCGGGCCGGTGGTGCGCCCCGCCCTGCACCGCGCTTCTGCGGGCTGAGCTGACACGGAGCGGCCCCCGCGTCAAGCGCCTCCGTCCCGGCACTCTCCTCTCGCTACGCTCGACGCATGGGTACCCGCACCGACTCCGAGCACGCACCGGCCGAGAAGACGCGGATCCAGAAGGGGATCGAGGCCGTGCTCGGCCGCGTGCTGAGCTGGCGTGTCGCACGCGCCTGGCTGCTCTACTCCGAGAAGCACGGCCCCGCCCTGGCGGACGGGATCACCTACCGGGCCCTCTTCAGCGTGTTCGCCGCGGTGCTGCTCGGCTTCTCGGCCGCGGGACTGTGGCTGGCCGGGAACCCCGAGGCTCTCGCCGCGCTCGCCCGAGCGGTCGACGCCGCGGTGCCGGGGCTCGTCGGATCCGGCGGACTCATCGACCCGGCGAAGATCACCGCACCCACCGGTCTCTCGATCGCGGGGATCGTGTCGCTCGCCGGGCTCATCGGCGCGGCGCTGGGCGCGATCGGGTCGCTGCGCATCGCCCTGCGCACGCTCGCCGGCGCCCTCGCCGACGACGTGCAGTGGTACTGGGTGATCGCACGCAACCTCGGACTCGCGCTCGGGATCGGGATCGGCTTCGCGCTGAGCGCCGCGGCCACCGTGATCGGATCTGTGGGGCTGGACCAGATCGCCGACCTGCTCGGCTTCCGGCACTCCCCCGCGACGGCCTGGATCGAGCGGCTGCTGTCGCTGCTCATCGTGTTCGCGCTGGACACCGCGCTCATCGCGGGACTCTTCTCCGTGCTCTCCGGAGTGCGCGCCCGAGCGCGCACCCTCTGGGCGGGATCCCTCCTCGGCGGCCTCGGCCTGCTCGTGCTGCAGCAGCTGTCGACCCTGTTCGTCGGAGGCGCTGCGTCGAATCCCCTGCTCGCGTCGTTCGCCGCGCTCATCGCGCTGCTGCTGTGGCTGAACCTGTCCGCGCAGGTCGTGCTGCTGGCCGGCGCCTGGATCATCACGGGGGTGGAGGACGACGAGGACCGCACGTCCGGGCGACCGCGAACGTTCGAGGAGCGGCGGCTGGATCGGGCGGAGCGACTGCTCGCGGCGACCACCGCCGAACGCGATGCCGCGCGCGAGGCGGTCTCCGCGCAGCAGCGCCCGTCGCGCTGAGTCAGCTCGCCGGGCAGGTGCCGTTCTCGAGCAGCTTCGGGTCGGTCGTGATCGCGCTGTCCGCAGAGAACGTCGCGACCAGGGCGTCGCCGTCCACCCGGAGTCCGCTGAGGTGCACGCCCGCCGGCAGCCGGTCGGCGATGCACAGCTTCTGCGTGGCGAACAGCGGCTTGAGGGCGCTCGCGAAGGGCGAGGAGGTGTCGGAGGCATCGAGCGTCATGGCGCCGATCGTCGCCGAGGTGGGCGTGAAGGTGAGCTCGCCGTCCACCGCCCCCGGAGTGAGCGCGAGGGAGAGCGGGACGCTCGCACCGAACAGCGTCACGGATCCGGTCGCCTTCACGTCGGCGCCGACGAGTGTCACGGACTCGATCGGGGTGGATCCGGCGGCGGCCGTGATCGCCTTCTCGAGCTGATCCGCGGTGATCCGGAAGGTGCCCTTCGCGCTGCCCAGCTCGCCTCCGCGGATGGGCACGCCCGTCGCGTCGACCTGCACAGCGCTCGTGATCGGCCCGAGCGCGACGCTCTTCGAGGAGAGCCGGACGTCGTCCAGCCGCCCTGCCACCAGCTGCGGCAGCACGATCCCGCCCACGTTGACGTCCAGCTGCTGATCGGCGGGCAGCTTCAGCGCCGTGATCACCTGCGAGCGGATCTGCTGCGCGACGACCGCGCGCGCCACGAACTCCCCGCCGACGGCGAGCGCCGCGAGCACGACCACGACGATCCCCACCGCCCACGGCCAGCGAGCCCGTCGTCGCGGCGGCGGAACGGCGATGGGCGCGGACGGCAGCGGCCCGCCGGCGCGAGCCGGCGGAACGACGACGGGGTGCTCGGACCCGAGGTTCCGCGGATACGGCTCGGTCGGGTGCATGCCCTCCTCCGCGCCGCTCACGTCACATCCGCTCCGGAGCGGACACCCCGAGCAGGCCGAGCCCGTTGCGCAGCACCTGGCCGGTCGCGTCGTTCAGCCACAGGCGGGTGCGGTGCACGTCCTCGATCGGCTCGTCGCCCTGCGGGATCACCCGGCAGGTGTCGTACCAGCGGTGGTAGAGCCCGGCGAGCTCCTCCAGGTAGCGCGCGACGCGGTGCGGCTCGCGCACCTCGGCGGCGAAGGCCACGATCCGCGGGAACTCCTGCAGCGCGCCGAGCAGCGCGGACTCGGTCTCGTGGGTGAGCAGCTCCGGGGCGAACGCCGAGCGGTCCACGCCGGAGTCGGCCGCGTTGCGCGCCACGTTGTGCGTGCGGGCGTGCGCGTACTGCACGTAGAACACCGGGTTGTCGTTCGTCCGCTTCTGCAGGAGCTCGGGGTCCAGCGACAGCGGCGAGTCGGCCGGGAAGCGCCCGAGCGAGTACCGCAGCGCATCGGTGCCGAGCCACTCGCGCAGGTCGTCCATCTCGATGATGTTGCCCGCGCGCTTGCTGAGCCGCGCGCCGCCCACGGAGACGAGCTGGCCGATCAGCACCTCGACGTCCTTGTCCGGGTCGTCGCCGGCCGCGCCGGCGAGCGCCTTCAGGCGATGGACGTAGCCGTGGTGATCGGCGCCGAGCAGGTAGATCTTGTGCTCGAAGCCGCGATCGCCCTTGTTCAGGTAGTAGGCGGCATCCGCGGCGAAGTAGGTGTACTCGCCGTTGGAACGGCGGATGACGCGGTCCTTGTCGTCCCCGAAGTCCGTGGTGCGCACCCACACCGCGTCCTCCTGGTCGAAGACGTGCCCCTGCGCGCGCAGGCGGTCGACGGCCTGATCGACGAGGCTCGGCCCGCCGTCCTCGCCCTTGGCGTGCAGGATCCGCTCCGAGAACCACACGTCGAAGACGACGTTGAACTTCGCGAGCGACTCCTTCTGCTCCGCGAGCTGGTACCGGTAGCCGAGCTCGCGGGCGACGAGCTGCTGCTCGGCGTCATCGAGGGAGAGGAAGTCCGGTCGGTCCGCGAGCACGCGCTGCGCGATGTCGGCGATGTAACTGCCGGCGTAGCCGCCCTCCGGGGTCGGCTCCCCCTTCGCCGAGGCGACGATCGACCCGGCGAAGCGCTCCATCTGCGCGCCGGCGTCGTTGATGTAGAACTCGCGGGCGACGTTCGCGCCGCTCGCGTCCAGGAGCCGCGCGATGGCGTCGCCGAGGGCCGCCCAGCGGGTGTGCCCGATGTGCAGCGGCCCGGTGGGGTTCGCCGACACGAACTCGACGTTGATCGAGCGCCCGGCCTGCGAGTCGTTGCGCCCGTACGCCTCTCCCGCGTCGACGATGACCTTCGCCAGGGCGCCGGCGGCGCCGGCCTCGAGACGCACGTTCAGGAAACCGGGGCCGGCCACCTCGGCGGAGGCGATGCCGTCCACCGCGACGAGACCGTCGGCGATCTGCTGTGCGAGCTCACGCGGGTTCGCGCCGAGCTGCTTGGCCAGTCGCATGGCGACGTTGGTCGCCCAGTCGCCGTGATCCCGGTTGCGGGGGCGCTCGAGCACGATGTCGGTGGCGTCGAGCGCCAGCGGCTCCCCCGGTCGTCGCTCGTCCGCGATCGGGGCGAGGACGGACAGGATCGCTGCGGCGAGGGCTTCGGGGTTCATAGGACTCCGATTCTACGGCGTGCGCCTCGCTGCCACCGCCGTCCCCGCGCCCGGCGGGCCGACCGTCCGGTGCCCGATCCGGATGCGCCGCCGGGCTCCCGCCGTCAGGCGGGGATCCCGGCCCTGACCCGGCGCAGCGTCTCCTCGTCGACCTCGACGCCCGCGTGGCGCAGCGCGAGCATCGTCGCCCCGGCCGCGCCGCTGTCGACGAGCACGAACGACTGCCTGCCGAAAGCCGCGTCGAGGTGCGCGCGCAGCCGGTCCTGCGGGATCCCGCCGCGGGAGACGATGCTGCCGCCAGCGACGATCGGTCCCGGCGTCCCGCTCACGAGCTCGAGCGTCCGCACCAGCTGGTCTCCGGCTTCGGTGAGGATCCGCCTGGCCACGGGATCCTCCGCATCGGCCGCGTCGAACACGAGCGGGGCGAAGGCCGCGAGCTGCACCGGGCGCCGGGCGTAGAGCGCGCGGACGAGCTGCTCGAGGGCGACGGATCGTCCGTCCTCGCCGCCGTCCGCGTCGCGCGCCCCGGTCGCGCCGGTCGCCTGCAGCACGAGCGGCGTCAGCGCGGTCGCCGGTCCGAGCCCGTCGAGCTCGTCGACCGCCGCCGCGGCCGCGGCGCGTCCGATCCAGAAGCCGCTGCCGCGGTCGCCGAGCAGCCAGCCCAGGCCGTCCGCCGTGGCCACGATCCGGCCGCCCTCCACGCGCACCGCGCTCGCCCCGGTGCCGCACACCAGTCCATAGCCCACGGGGGCGACGGCGCCGCTCGCGTACATCGCGAGCAGATCGGACTCGAAGGTCAGCGTTCCCGCGAAGCCGTCCTGCGTGAGCGGATCCAGGATCCAGTCCGACGCGCCGCCGCGCGCATCGTGACCCGCCATGGCGACGACGATCCACGACACGTCGGCGAGAGTGGCTCCTGCCTCGTCCAGCGCGCCGGCGATCGCACGGCGGACCTCGGCGAGCGCCACGGGAATTCCCGATGACGTCGGATTTCCGCTGGCTCCGCGACCGAACCCGACGCACTCACCCCGGTCCGTCGCGAGCACCGCCCTGGTCGACGTCCCACCCGCGTCCACACCCATCACGAGCATGTTGAACCCCAATTTGTTATCTGTCCTACTTGATTTTTCATCCGCGACCTGATGAGAATGTTTTTCACCCGAACCATGTCGATCCACGACGCGTTTTCACCGGAGGCAATGGTGCCACTCATGCAGGACGTCGGCAACGAGTTGTCGATCACGCAGCGCATCTCGCTGCGGCGTCCGGCGATGCCCAGGGCCATGGCCAAGATCGCCGACGTGATCTCCGCCCACCCCACCGCCCCCGTCGAGCTCACCATCACCGAGCTGGCCGACCAGGCCGGCACCTCCGCCGCGACCGTCACCCGGTTCTGCCGGGCGATCGGCTTCGAGGGCTACACGCAGTTCCGCGTCGGAGTGGCCGCCGAGTCCGGGCGCGGCGACGCGGGCACCACCTGGCGCACCGACATCGCCGAGGACATCGGCCAGGATGACCCGGCGGACCGGGTGCTGCTGACGCTGCTCGGCCTGCACACGCGCAGCATGGAGGTCACCACCAGCCTGCTGGACCTCGACGACGTCCAGCTCGTGGCCGGCGCGATCGCCGAGGCCCGGCACGTCGACATCTACGGCGTCGGCGGCAGCGGCGTGATCGCCGACGAGTTCCGGGGCAGGCTCTACCGCATCGGCGTGAACGCGCACTCCTGGTCGGACGTGCACGACGGCCTCACCAGCGCGGTCCTGCAGGACGCCTCCTCCGTCGCCGTCGGCATCTCGAACACCGGCCGCACCGAGGAGACCATCGAGATGCTGTCCCACGCGCGAGCGGCGGGCGCACTCACGGTCGCGATCACCACCGACGCGGATTCCTGGCTCGCCTCCAGCGCCGACGTCGCCCTGATCACGGCCTCGGAGAACCCCGCCCAGCGCCCCGACGACCTCTCGATCAAGCACGCCCAGCTGCTCGTCATCGACCTGCTCTACGTGCTCGTCGCGCAGCGCACGCTCGGCGAGGCCGCCACCCGACTCGCGGCCAGCGCCATGGCCGTGTCCGCCCACCGCCGCGGACTGTCCGCCCAGGACAAGCACGGCACGAACCGTCAGAAGGAGTCACACCGATGAGCGCCTCCCCCCAGGATCTGCTCCGCGAAGCCGAGACCCGCCTCGAGCGACTCGCCGCCGACGCGCAGGACGGACGGCTGGATCCCGCGATCGAGCTGCTCGTCGCCGCGCTCCGCGACGGAGGCGTGATCCAGGCGTTCGGCACCGGGCACTCCGAGGCCTTCGCGATGGAGATCGCCGGCCGCGCGGGCGGGCTCATCCCCACCAACCGCATCGCCCTGCGCGACATCGTGCTGCACGGCGAGCGCAGCGCCGACGTGCTGACGGGCTCGCTCGAGCGCGAGCCGTGGGTCGTCGACGAGCTCATGGCCGTCTCCCCCGTGACGGAGAACGACGTGTTCGTGATCGCCTCCAACTCCGGCGTGAACGGATCCATCGTCGGCGTCGCCCTGTGGGCGAAGGAGCACGGCCACAAGGTCATCGCCGTCACCAGCCTCGAGCACACCGCACGGGTCGAGCCGAAGCACCCGAGCGGCAAGCGCCTCAGCGAGATCGCCGACGTCGTGATCGACAACCTGGCTCCCTACGGAGACTCCACGCTGCAGGTCACCGACACGATCTCGGCCGGGGCCATCTCGT
The DNA here is from genome assembly GCF_023703415.1 of Microbacterium sp. USTB-Y. Taxonomy (GTDB): domain Bacteria; phylum Actinomycetota; class Actinomycetes; order Actinomycetales; family Microbacteriaceae; genus Microbacterium. Next base: position 195,775 of record NZ_JAGMTU010000004.1, read on the forward strand.
CGATCACCGCCGCGTTCATCGCGCAGCTGCTCACGCTCGGCGTCGCCCGCACCCTCGCGGAGGCCGGCGAGGTTCCGCCGATGTACATCTCCGCCAACATCCCCGGCGGCGACGAGCACAACTCCGCGCTCGAAGCGCGCTACCTCGACCGGCTCCGCCGCGGCGCCTGAGCGCCCACAGACTCATCCTCACCCTCACCACCCACTAGGAAGGCAACAATCACATGGAAACCAAGGACGCTTCCATCATCAGCCGGCGTTCGCTGCTTCGCGGTGCGGCGCTCGCGGCGGTCATGGTGCCGCTCGGCGTCAGCCTGGCATCCTGCGCCGGTCCGAGCGGCGGCTCCGGCAGCGGCAGCGCCGGAGGCACGAAGTCGGCGGACAACCCGTTCGGCGTCGCGGCGAACTCCAAGGTCGACGCGGTGATCTTCGACGGCGGCTACGGCGTGGACTACGTCGAGAACGCGGCGAAGATCATGGGCGGCAACAAGAAGCTGGACGGCGCGACCGCCAAGATCTCCCCCTCCACCAAGATCGCCCAGGAGCTGCAGCCGCGGTTCGTCGGCGGCAACCCGCCGGACCTCATCGACAACTCCGGTGCGAACTCGATCGGCTGGAACACGATCCTCGACCAGCTCGAGGACCTGACCGACGTGCTCGAGTCGAACAACCTCGAGGGCACCAAGATCAGCGACACGCTCTACGGCGGCGTCAAGGATCCGGGCACCTTCGGCGGCAAGTTCGTGGCGATCAACTACTTCATGACCGTGTTCGGACTGTGGTACTCGTCGAGCCTGTTCGAGAAGGACGGCTACAAGGTCCCGACCAGCTGGCAGGACCTCAAGGACCTGGGCGCAGCGGCCAAGGCGAAGGGCAAGTACCTCTTCGTCTGGGGCAAGGAGGCGGCGACGTACTACCAGACGCTCGTCATCGACTCCGCGGTGATCCAGTCCGGCGACGACGTGCGCCTGCCGCTGGAGAACCTGAAGGAGAACTGCTGGTCGCACCCGACCCTGCAGTCGATCCTGACGATCCTGTACGACCTGATCCAGGCGGGCTACATGAAGCCCGGCGGATCCGGCACGCAGTTCACGCAGGCGCAGTCGCAGTGGAGCCTCGACGAGGCCGCCCTGCTCTACCCCTCGGGCTCGTGGATCGAGAACGAGATGAAGAAGCAGACCGCGGACGGCTTCAAGATGATGGGCATCCCGGAGCTCCCCCTCGACGACAAGCAGACCACGCCGAAGGGCACCATGCGCGCCGAGGCCGGCGAGCCGTTCGTCGTCCCGACCAAGGCGAAGAACGCCGCCGGCGGCAAGGAGCTGCTGCGCACGATGCTGTCGAAGGAGGCCGCGACCTGGACCGCCAAGTCGAAGTTCGCGCCGACCATCGTCAAGGGCACCGTCCCGGACGACGCCTTCGGCTCGACGGCGCTGGCCTCGCAGATCAAGATGCTGGACGCTGCGGGTGAGAACGTCTTCACCATCAAGTCGACCAACCTCTACGGCATGAACTCCGACCAGCTGCCGATCTGGAACTCGTTCCTGGACGGCAAGATGACGGTGGCCGAGATCACCAAGGCGCTGCAGGACCTGGTCGACAAGGTCCGTAACGACAGCTCTGTCACGAAGATCGAGATCAAGTAATGACCATAAGCGGTCCGGGAGTGTCCGGCGCGGAGTTGGACACCGCAGCCGTGACCGCTCCCCGCACGGGGCGCCGCAAGGCGCCCCGTGCGGGGCTTCCCCGGAAGCTCACCCCCGATTACATCTCGTTCCTCGCGGTCTTCTTCGTCCTCCCGGTCGCGCTCTTCCTGGTGTTCGTCATCTGGCCGTTCATCCAGGCGGTCTATGTCTCGCTCACGAACTGGACCGGCTTCTCGCCCAACATGTCTTTCGTGGGGCTCGACAACTTCGTCCGGCTGTTCCAGGACTCGGCGTTCATGCAGGCCATGGCGAACAACGCGCTGCTCGCCGTCGTCGTCCCGCTCGTCACGATCGTGATCGCGCTCCTGTTCGCCAGCCTGATCACCGTCGGCGGCCCGAGCCACGGCCAGGTCCGGGGGCTGAGGGGCTCGACCTTCTACCGCGTGGTGTCGTTCTTCCCGTACGTCATCCCCGCGATCGTCATCGCGATCCTGTGGAACATGATCTACGCCCCCAGTGGACTGCTCAACGGCGTCCTGGGCGTCTTCGGCATCGACACGAACCAGTTCGCGTGGCTGGGCGATCAGCGCACGGCGATGGCCGCCTCGATCTTCGTCATGGTCTGGGGAATGGTCGGCTTCTACATGGTGCTCTTCATCGCGGCCATCAAGGGGATCCCCGCGGAGACCCTCGAGGCCGCGCGCATCGACGGCGCCGGACGGTTCCGTACGGTGACGTCGATCATGCTGCCGCAGATCCGCGACAACGTGCAGACCTCGTACATCTACCTGGGCATCGCCGCACTGGATGCCTTCGTCTACATGGCCGGCCTGAACTCGACAGGCGGTCCCAACAACTCGACCCTGGTGATGAGCCAGTACCTGTTCCGCACGGCCTTCGAGAAGGGCCAGTTCGGTCTGGCGACCGCGATGGGCGTCGTGCTCGCCGTGCTCTCGCTGGCCTTCGCCGGAATCGTCATGCTGGTGTTCCGCCTCATCGGCGGCAAGGATGAAGGGGGACGCTCATGAGCCTCGACACGCGCGCCGCGGTCACGGTCGGACGCAAGACGAACGACGTCCACATCACGAAGTCGACGACGAGCGACAAGGTGGTCGGCGGCGTCTCGCACGTCGTGCTGGCGCTCTGGTCGCTGGTCGTGATCCTTCCCCTGGTGTGGACGATCATCGGCTCGTTCAAGACCACGAAAGAGATCTTCAAGTCGCCGTTCGGCCTGCCTGCGCAGTGGAACTTCGACAACTACGTCACCGCCTGGGTCGGGAACAACTTCGGCGGGATGTTCCTGAACACGGTCATCGTCGTCGGCTTCTCGCTCTTCTTCGTGATGCTGCTGGGCGCGATGTGCGCCTACGTGCTCGCGAGGTTCGAGGTGCCGGGCAGCCGGGTCGTCTACTACCTGATGCTCGCGGGGCTCACCTTCCCGGTGTTCCTCGCGATCGTGCCCCTGTTCGGGATCCTGCAGAACATCGGGCTGCTCGGGACCCTGCCCGGCCTGATCGTCGTGTACGTGGCCTACGCGCTGCCGTTCACCGTGTTCTTCCTGTACTCGTTCTTCAAGTCGCTGTCGTATGAGATCCAGGAGGCGGCCTACCTGGACGGCGCCAGCGAGTGGCGCACCTTCTTCCAGGTGATGCTGCCGATGGCCAAGCCCGGCCTCGCCGCGATCGCGATCATGAACTTCCTCGGCCTGTGGAACCAGTTCCTGCTCCCGATCGCGTTGAACCCGAACAAGGACAACTACGTGCTCAGCCAGGGCATGGCGTCGTTCGCCTCGTCGGCGGGCTACTCCCTCGACTTCGGCGCGATGTTCGCCGCGGTGATCATCACCATCATCCCGGTGCTGATCATCTACATCCTGTTCCAGCGCCAGCTGCAGGGATCCGTCTCGCAGGGCACCTCGAAGTAGTCCGTGGGACGGATGGCCTGGAGCCATCCGTCCCACCCCCTCGTCCGCAGCGCCGAGCGCTCGCACCCGCCGCGCCGCCGCCGGCGCACCCACTGGAGAACGATGTCGATTTCCGCAGACACCGCTGCACACCACCCGACCCCCGCACAGCTGCGCTGGCAGCGCGGCGGCATCGGGGTCTTCCTGCATTTCGGGCTGAACACCTTCGCCGGTGTGGAGTGGAGCGACGGAACGCTGTCCCCGGCGAGTTTCGACCCGCGACGGCTCGACGCCCGGCAGTGGGTCGCGGCAGCGCGGGTGGCGGGCGCGACCTACGTCGTGCTGACGGCCAAGCATCACGACGGCTTCTGCCTGTGGCCCACGTCCACGACCGACTACTCCGTGGCTTCGAGCCCCTGGCGCGACGGGGCGGGCGACGTCGTCCGGGAGCTCGCCGATGCGTGCGCCGAGGCGGGGATGGGCCTCGGGCTCTATCTCTCGCCGTGGGACCGTCACGAGCCCCGCTACTCCGACGCTGCGGCCTATGACGACTTCTACTGCGCGCAGCTCACCGAGCTGTGCACGCAGTACGGAGATCTCGTCGAGATCTGGTTCGACGGCGCAGGCTCCGCCGGCCGGAGCTACGACTGGAAGAAGATCATCGAGGTGGTCCGCACCCACCAGCCCGGCGCCGTGGTCTTCAACATGGGCGATCCCGACATCCGATGGGTCGGCAACGAAGACGGCCTCGCCGCGGATCCCGTCGAGTACGTCGTCGACGTGACGCGCAACGATGTCCACACCGACGAGGTCCTCGACTTCGGCGAGCGCTATCTGCCTCCCGAGTGCGACGTCTCGCTGCGCCACGGCTGGTTCTGGCACCCCGACGACGCCCCCAAGACCCTGGAGCACCTGCTGGCGATCCACTACCGGTCCGTGGGGCTGGGCGCCAACCTGCTGCTGAACGTTCCCCCGAACCGGGACGGACTCATCGACGATGCGGACCTGACCCGCCTGCAGGAGTATTCGGACGAGCTCGAACGCCGCTTCGCGGCACCGCGCACGGCCGCTCTCACGGCTGTCGCGCCCGGTCGGTGGCGGGCGGACTTCGGCTCCGAGGTCACGCTCGATCACCTCGAGCTCGTCGAGGATCTCGAGGGCGGTCAACGCGTCGCCGCGCACCGCATCGTGGCGTCCGGCGCGGAGATCGCCGCGGGTCAGACCATCGGCGCCGGACGACTGCACGCGTTCCCCGCGCTCACGCTGTCCGAGGTCGAGATCGAGCTGACCGGGCCCGATCCCGTCCTCACCTCGGTACGCGGTTTCCGCACCGGGAGCGAGAGCATCCCCGTTCCGCCCTCCGTCGAGGAGTACCGCGCGGCCGACGGGGACATGATCCTCATGTGACCCTCGTCACGAAAGCTCCCGCAGGGCGTTCGAAGCAGCGCTCTTCGACGAAGGAGGGCCGTCCCCTGGGGACGGCCCTCCTTCGTCGTCTCGGCCCGGACCCCGCTCAGCGGCGCGCGGGCTGGTGCGCCGCGAAGTAGGCGAGCACCTCGTCGGGCAGCGCAGGGATCTCCTGCGGACGGGATCCGGATCGGATCGAGATCGCGCCGGCGATCCCCGCGGCGACCGCGTCGCGCGCGGCCACCGGGCTGGTGTCGGTCGGGCTGCCGTGGCGCACGAAGGCGACGAACTCGGCGACCGTGAGCGGATCCGCTCCCCCGTGCCCTCCCTCGCCGCCGTCCTCGATCGGATAGCGCACGTGCCCCTTCTCGAGGTAGTCGCTGCGCGCGTTCCAGAGGCGGATCTCGCCGCCCGTGCCGTCGTCGAAGTTCTCGATGCGCCCCTCGGTGCCGATCACCGTGTAGTTGCGCCAATAGTCCGGCGTGAAGTGGCACTGCTGGTAGCTCAGGAGGACACCGGAGTCCGTCCGCATCATGATCATCGAGATGTCCTCGACGTCGATGACCGGATTCAGATCCTGCTGCGCACGCGGTGGCCAGCTGTCCATCGAGAACCAGTCCCCCATGCGCCGGTCGGAGTTGTCCCGCCGGGACTCGACATCCCCGTACACCGCGAGGTCGCCGACTCCGACCACCGTGCGGGACGACGTCCCCGCGAGCCAGTGCATGACGTCGATGTCGTGGGCGCCCTTCTGCAGCAGCAGGCTCATGGCCTTGTCCCGCTCGGCGTGCCAGTCCTTGAAGTAGTAATCGCCCCCGTGACCGACGAAGTGGCGGCACCAGATCGCCTTGACCTCGCCGACCTCGCCCCGGTCGACGATGTCCTTCATCATGCGCACCACTCGCATGTGCCGCATGTTGTGCCCCACGTAGAGCTTGGATCCCGTCCGATACGCGGTCTGCAGGATCCGATCGGCGTCCTCGATCGAGATCGCGAGGGGCTTCTCCAGGTAGACGGGGACGCCGCCCTCCAGAAGCTCGACAGAGATGTCGGCATGCGTGAAGTCGGGCGTCGTGACGAAGGCTCCGTCGAGCACGACGCCGGAGGCGAGCAGCTCGGTCACGGAGGCGAACACCGGCACGTCGCCGAACAGCTGCGCCGCCCGCGCACCGGACTGCGGTGCGGGGTCGACCGCAGCGACCACACGGCCGTCCACGGCCTCGACGTGCCGGGCGACCCCGGCCCGGGCCCCCACGCCGACCACCGCCGCGCGGAACGGCTCGGCCGACGGGGTCTGGTCGGGTTCTGTCATGTCTTTCCTTTCGGATCTGGTTCGGCGAGGCCGGACCGGCGGTCCCGGTCCGGCCTCCCGCGAGGGGACTATCGCACGGTCAGCGTCACGTACTGCGTCGTGTCACCCTGTGCCTGCTGCTCCAGCCGCATCCGCTCGTTGACGTACTGCAGAGCGAGGCCGCTGTTGCGGTTGACCAGGCGATAGGTGGTGGAGCCGTCGAGCGAGGTGCCGTCGGTCGCCACCCGCTGCAGGTACCACTGGTCGCTGCCGCCCGGGGTGCCGAGGCCCGCCGAGGTCAGCGGCTGGGCGTCGGCCTCCCGCGCCCCCACGGTGACGACGGCGTCGACCGCGCGCTTCGCGGCCGGGGTGCTGCCGGCGACCTGCAGGGTGCGGCCGGTGGACGAGTCGACGAGCCGGTAGAACCCGCTGTTCCCGCCGTCGCCCCTGGTGTCCTCGACCGGCTGGAGCTTCCAGGTGGAGACACCCGTCGCCGCACCGTTTCCGCCGTCCAGACCGGGCCCGCGGTTCGCGGTCACCGCCTTGCCTCCGACGCGCAGCACGTAGGCCGAGTCCGCGGTCACGGCATCGCCGGCAGTGTCCCGCGGCGCGTACTCCGTGCTCACGGCGGCGCTCCCGTCGCCGGCCGTCTGCGCGATGTCCACGACCTTGCCGTTCAGATCCGAGATCGTCAGGAAGGAGCGCCCCGTGACGTTCTGGTTCGTCAGGCTGCCGTTGTCGAGAGAGGTGAGATAGCCGCCGTTGGAGCCGGCGGGCATGAGCCCGACGACCTTCCAGGAGTTCGGATCGCCCAGATCCGCCGTCTCGTACACGTTTCCGTCGTACCCCACGATCCGGTAGAGCCCCGAGAACGCGTTGTAGGAGATCGCCGACTCGTTGTTCGCCGACGGCAGGTACAGATGCTTCGAGATCGGATCCTTGTAGTACGCGCTGTTCGTGATGAGGTCGACGGTCTGCGCGGCGCCGGAGGACGGGTCCGTCTGGGTGACGTAGATGCCGCCCGTGACGACCTTGACGCCGTTCTCGTACTTGTCGTCGACGGCCTTGAGGGTCATGTCCTGCCCCGTCACCGGGTCGCGGTAGGAGACCGTGCGATCCGGCGCGGACTGCCCCGTCGCGTCGTTCACGATCGTGTGCGCCAGGGTGTTCGCCGTGTACGTCGCGCCGGAGGCGTCGGCGAACGCGATCAGATGGTCGGCGCCGACCTTCGCCGCCTGGTACGAGGCGTCGGCGTGCTCCCCCGAGCCGCGCCAGGCGATGACGTCGGTCGTGGGGTCGTACGACACGTTCAGGCCGCCGATGGAGTTGACGTTCCCGTCGATGCCGCCGATCCCCGGCTGCGACCACGACCCGTCGTGCCACTTCTGCCAGGTGCCGCTGGCCATTCCGCCGCTGATCGGCGCGCGCGCCATCTCGGTCCAGCTGGCCAGGGTCGACGACGCCGGCTTCTTGTAGATCTTCACGTTGTAGGTGATGTAGAAGTAGCCGGTGGAGTAGTCGATGAACAGCCGGCACCCGGAGTTCCCGAACGGGTAGGACTGTCCCGGTGAGGCGGTGGCGTCGATGACCTGGTCGTCATCCCACGCCGACGTGAGCGCCGGCCCGGCGTACTGCCAGGTGCCGCCCTCGTCCTTGGAGGTCGCGAGCAGGATCCGGTTGTTGTGGTGGCCGGTGGAGACCTTGTCGGCGATCGTGGCGTTCGCGCCCTTGGTCTGCCAGGGGTCGAACTGGTACTCGTCGTTGAGCAGCGCATGCCAGGTGCCCTGGGGATCCACCCACACGCCGATGACGTCGCAGTGGTCGTCCTGCTGCGGCGACGGGATGGGGAACACCGGGTCCTTGTCGAGCTGGTAGCAGATCGTGCCCGCGTCGGCGTAGTACGCGGGCGCCTCCGCCTTCTGCGTCGTGGTGCCCATGCCGGCGGACACCGCGCTCATGTCGGTGTTCGTGAAGGTGCGGGCCCACGCACTGGCGGGGTTCGTGCTGTACGCCGTGAGCGCGTTGGTCCAGTGGAACCGTCCGTCTCTGCCGAGGTAGGCGGATCCGGCGATGTCGCTGGTCAGGCCGCCCTTCATCGTCGTGCTGCCCGCAGCGACGTACTGCGGCGGGGACGGGACGGTGTCGGCCTGCGCGGCGGCGGGCAGAGCGAGCGCGAGGACGGCGCCGGCGGCGAGAGCCGGGGTCATCCGCCACCAGCGGGCTTTGCGATGTGCGGTGCGGTGCGGTTTCATGGTGATGCCCTTTCCTTTTCCTCTTCGAAGCGGAGGGTTGGGGTGTGTCCTTCCCGTTCCCCACGTCGCAAGCGCGGAACGGGAAGGCGCCCGCTCATGCGTTCACACGAGCGCGACGTCGGGGTTGGGCTCGATCGGGCCGCTCGCCGGGGCCGCAGGCGCCGTCTCGAGCACGAGCACGGACGGCATGCCGGTCGATGCCGGTGCCGGGAGCTGGACGGTGTGGCCGTCCAGCGGGGTGAAGGGCAGCTCTGCGCCGTCGGCCAGGGCGCGCACGGCGCGGAGGGCGATGCCGGCGGGCAGCGCGATGGTGAGCAGACCGGACACCGGGATGCGGACGACGATCGCATGCACGACGCCCGCCGGTCCTCGTTCCGGGGTCCCCGTCCCGAGGGGCGCCGTGTAGAAGCCCCATCCGGGGTAGGCCCACCCGTCCGCGGGGCCGCTGTCGTGGACGGCCGCCCCGTTCGCCGCCATCCACGCGCCGACCTCGTCGGCCAGGGCGACCTCGACGGGGGCGAGGGAGCCGTCGCCGCGCGGCCCGAAGTTCAGCAGCAGGTTCCCGCCGAGGCTCACGGTCTGCGCGAGCTGCTCCACGACCTGCGCCGGGGTCTTGCGCCCGTGCTCGGCCCAGGCGGAGTCGTGGAAGCCCCAGCTCGCCTGCGTGAGCGTGGCGCAGGCCTCCCAGTCGTGCGCGGTCACGGACAGGTCCCAGGGTGCGGGGAGGCGCCGCTCGTAGCCGCTCTCGTAGTCGCCCATGAGGACGCCGTTCGAGTCGAAGTGCCGCGCTCCGCGATCGTCGGCGCGCAGGCGGCTGTTCACGATCGCCCCCGGGATCCGCTCCTTGAGCAGCCGCTCGATCTCGTGCGTCCAGCCGCCGCTCGCCTTGACCGACTCGTCCCAGGTGCCGTCGAACCAGAAGCCGCGCACGTGGGGATACCTCTCTGCGAGCTCGAGGAGCTGATCGGTCGCGAAGCGGAGGTAGCGCTCGAAGGCCTCGCGGTCCTCGTCGGACTCGAGGGCGGAGCGCCAGTCGGGGTGATGCCAGTCCAGCACCGAGTAGTAGAGGTGCGTGGAGAGTCCCTCGGCGCGATAGGCGTCGAGGATCTCGCCGAGCACATCTCGACCGGAGGGCGTGGCGGCGACGGAGAAGTCGGTGTAGGCGCTCGGCCACAGGCAGAAGCCGTCGTGGTGCTTGGTCGTGACGGTCACGTAGCGCGCGCCCATCCGCTTCGCCGTGCGCGCCCACTCACCGGGATCGAACCCCTCGAGGGTGAAGTCCGCGGTGAGCACCGCCCAGTCCTCGCGGCTCACGTCGGCGGACTGCATGAGGAACTCGGAGGCGAACTCGATCGTGCGCCCCCGCCAGGTGCCGGCGGGGAGCGCGTAGAGGCCCCAGTGCACGAACTGACCGAGCCGATCGGCGCGGAAGGCCCGCATCGTCGGATCCTCGCGGCGCCCGAGGCCGTCCGCGCCGTATTGCAGCGGGATCACCGCGCCTCCCCTCTCGGACCGGTGAGCCCGGGATGACCGTCCCAGGGGACGAAGGTCGCGAGGTCGAACTCCGCGCGGCGGCCCGAGGCCCAGTCGACGCGGACGTGCGTGCGGTCGACATGGACGCGGACCCGGTCGCGCCAGCCCTGCGGATCGACGGCGCCGCCCCGCTCCAGCACGTGAAGCGTCACGACGACGGTGTCGCCGGTGCCGGTCCGGCCCCGCAGCGCGGGGGTCGCGGAGTGCGAACCCATCGCGTTCGCGTCGCGGTAGGCGAACACCTGAGCGCGCTCCGGAGCCTCTCCCCCGGCAGCACCCGGTTCGGGGGCGTCCCAGCCGTGCAGCCCGATGACCGCGGCGAGCAGACCGTCGCGGCCCTGGGCCCATGCCCCGTCCTCGAAGACGCCGGCCGGGAGTCCGCGGTCATCCGCGACCATCCAGCCCCCCTCGCGCATCGGCCACGGCCGATCGGTCTGCACGAGATGCGCGCGCACCTCCGCCGTGCCGTCGCCCGCGGTCACCGTCGTCACGGCCGTCCCCGGCAGGGCGCGGCGGTGCAGCTGGGGCACGTGGACGGATCCGGCGAGCTCTCCCTCGACCCGCATGGCGCGCAGCGCACTGCGCCGGCTGCCGGCTCCCTCGTCGTCGAGGAGCGCGAGATGGGAGTCGATCGCGTCCTCCCAGGCCGCTCCCGTCCCCGGCGCCGTGTGCGTCGAGTAGGCGAACTTCGCGTAGTGCGGGTCGTCGCGGTCCTCGTCCTCGCCGACGGGCAGCGTGGCGTGGTCCGACCCGTGGTTCGCCATCCGCACGATGCCGTCCTCCGCGGCGCGGAGCACCCAGCCGACGGGCTCGACGGGCACGGTGAACGCGCCGCGATCGGCGGGCAGCGCCTCCTCCACCGCGGTCCAGACGGATGCGGTCGCGGGCTGCGCGAGCCCGAGGAACCCGATTCCCGCCAGGTACGGGGATCCGAAGCCGCTGTAGTCCTGGCACATCGGCTCGAACGCGTCGTACCACCCGAGGGTCAGCGGCGCGTCGACGCCGACCCCGTGGGCGGTGAAGCGCGCGAGCGCGCCGGAGGCGAGCCGCCGGGTCTGCCCGGGGGTGAGCGCGCTCGCCCCCGACGCGTCCGCGCACCAGAAGGCGGCGAGCGCGGCCGTGCGGTAGGTCAGCGACCGGCCCTGATGAAGGAGCGAGCCGTCGGCGGCGACCATGTGCGCCTGGGACGCGGTGAAGTCGTGCAGCCGCTCGAGGTGCCGCTGCCCCTCGGGCGTGTGCACGGCATCGGTCATGCGGTACCAGGCCCACAGGTAGGGATGGATCGCCCAGGCGTTGTAGTAGTCGACCGCGTGCTCGGGGCCGTCGGTGTACCAGCCGTCGCCGAGGTACCAGCTCTCCACCCGGGCCACGTTGCGGGGCGTCTGCAGACCGCGCACGTCTTCGCCGACCGAGCGCAGGAACCCCTCGGCCATCGCGGGGAACAGCTGCCAGTTGTTCTGCCACACCTCGCAGCGGGCGTGATGACGCAGCCACTCCGCGATCTGGAGTTGCTCAGGACGCGTGAGCCCCGCCCACAGCCGTTCCCGGCTGACGTGCAGGGAGAACGCGATGTTCGCGGCCTCGACGATCGAGTTCGTGATCCCGGTCAGCGGCAGCCGGCAGCTGACGCCCCGGGGCCACTCCTCCCCACCGCCGGGCCTGGTGCCGGCGAGGAGCGCCCGGGAGTAGTACTCCAGGTGCTCCTGGACCGCGGGCTCCGCGGGGTCGGCGGCACCGGCGATCCGCGGGGCGGCGAGCAGGAACGACCGGCCGACGGCCTCCATCCCCTCGCGGCGCACCCCGTCGCCCGTGATGCGTCCCGGCAGGCGCGGCAGGGCGCCCTCCGCGCTGGCGTGCCGGCGCACCTGGCCCAGCCAGTCGTCCGCCACCGCCTCCCAGCGCGCCCTGCCCCAGCCCGTGAACGGGGAGAGGACCGGATCCATCGCGATCGTCGTCGAGATGTCTTCCCTCACGGTTCCCACTCCTCTGTCGCCCTCTCCCGCGTCCACGGATCCTCTGCGTCTCAGGCGCTCGGGGACGGGCTGGCCGTCGCGCCGCTCAGCGCCTTCTGGAACTCGGAGCGGATGGTGTCGCCGCCCGCGCTCTTCCACGTGGAGATCGCGCTCTTCACATCGTTCAGCGAACCACGCCCGGCGATGAAGTTGGTCACCGCGTCCGAGACGGGCTTCGCGATCGTGAGGCCCTGCTTCGCGTTCGTCGGGCTGAACAGGCCCAGGGTCGGATCCGCGACGCCGATCGGCACGAGCTTCGCATACGCGTCGTGGAGCACCTTGATGGCGTCCGGGAACTGCGGCGAGTACAGCGTGTTCGGGCCCGCCGCGAGGTACTTCCACGGCACGGCGGTGTTCAGGGCCGCCGCGGGAGTCGGGATCGGGTTGCCCTTATCGTCGCGGGTGTAGTCGGTGCCCTCGGCGCCGTAGTTCATGAGGAGATACTCCTCGCTGCCGAACGGCGCCGCGAGGAAGTTCGCGACCTGCAGCACCTGCCTGATGTGGTCGGCGCTGCCCTTCTTCACCATCGTCCAGGCGAAGTCGATGTTGTCGAGCCAGACCGTGGCCTTGCCGCCCGTGGCGCTGAACGGGATGAACGGGACGACCTTGTTCGCGGGGTTCGCCGCGGGCACGGTCTGCTGATAGCCGCCCGGCTTTCCGAACGCCGGCAGCCCGTCGTAGATCTGCGCGACCTGGCCGGAGATGAACGCGTTCGACATCTGCGACTTCGTCCAGCCCTCGCTGCCGGGGGCGAAGCAGCCGGCAGCGTAGAGCTTCTGCACGAAGGACACCATCTCCAGGTACTCCGGCGTCTCGATGTCCTTCACCAGCTTGCCGTTCTTCATCGTCCAGTTGAACGGGACGTGGAAGATGTGCTCGAACGGGACGAGCCCGAACTTCGTGCTGCCGAGCGCCCAGCGGTTGGCGCCGGTGAGCTGCTTCGCGAGGGAGAGGTAGTCGTCCGCGTTCTTGATGGCCGACGTGTCCGTGACGCCCGCGGCCTCGAAGAACGTCTGGTTGATGAAACCGGATCCGCCGGTCATTCCGCGCGGGATCGGGATGCCGTAGAGCTTTCCGTTCTGCACCGCCGGCTTCCAGAACGCCTGCGGGATGTTGGCGAGGTTCGGGTAGTCCTTGGACTTGTCGCCTGCGAGGAACGGGGTGAGGTCCTGACAGGCCGACTCCAGGAAGCCGATGATGTCGGCGATCGCGGCGCCGTCGTTGAGCATGAGATCGGGCATGTCGCCACCCGCGATCACGGTGTTGAGCTTGGTGTCGTAGTCGTCGCTCGACACCGCGGTGATGTCGACCGTCCCGCCGAGGCGCTTGTCGATCTCCTGCCAGGCCGGGTTCGACGCCATCGGGGTCGGCGGCGGCCCGAAGATGTTCGTGATCGCGGTGATCTTCTGCCCCTTCAGGAACGGCGCCGGCACCGAGCGGAAGGGCTTCGCCGGGTAGTTGAAGAAGGCCGCGGGGACGCCCTCCGCGGTCCCGGCGAGGTCGGGCGTGGCGCCGTTCAGCGGGATGTACTTCGGCAGCACGGAGGCCGAGGCGGCGGACGCGTTCAGTGCGCCCTTCGTGCCGCAGCCGGCGAGCGAGCCCGCGGTGGCGACGCCGAGGACGCTGAGGGCGGCGAAGGACAGGAAGGTCCGCCGGTTCGTTTCGAGAGCCACGAGGGGCTCCTTTCTGTACAGGGTGGATCGATCGGGTGGAGCGGGCCTCAGCCCTTGACGGCGCCGGTGAGGACGCCCTTGGTGAAGTACTTCTGCAGAAACGGGTAGACGAGCAGGATCGGGATGACGCTGATCACGACGACGGCCATCTGGATCGCCTGGGACGGCGCGGAGATCTCGCCGACCGAGGCGGTGTCGAGCGGGGATCCCAGCAGCACGTACTGGCGCAGGATCATCGACAGCGGCCACATGTCGCTGTCGAGGTAGAGCATCGCGTTGAAGAACGCGTTCCAGTAGGCGACCGCGTAGAACAGGCCGACGACCGCGAGGACGCCCTTCGACAGCGGCAGCACGATCCTCACGAGGATGCGGAAGTCGCCGGCGCCGTCGATCCTCGCCGCTTCGAAGAGCTCCTGCGGAAGCCCCATGAAGAACGAGCGGACGACGACGAGGTTGAACGCCGAGATCAGCGTCGGCAGCACGAGCGCCGCATAGCTGCCGAGCAGTCCGAGCTGCTTGACCATGAGGAAGCTCGGGATGATGCCCGGCGTGAAGAGCATCGTGAACAGCGCCGTCAGCAGGATGAACCGGCCGAAGGCGAGATCGCGGCGGGAGAGCCCGTAGGCCATGCCGACCGTCGCGGCGAGCGAGCACAGCGTGCCGATCACGGTGATGAGCATGCTGCGCACGAGCGCGGCGGTGACGATGCCGCCCGAGAAGATCGTCTCGTAGGCCGCGAGCGTCGGGTGCAGCGGGAAGAGCACCAGGCCGTTGGCGTTCGCGATGTCGGTGCTGTCCGAGAGGCTCGTCGAGATCACCGTGAGGAACGGGTAGATGGTCGCGATGCAGATGAGCACGACGACGAGTGCTTTGCCCGCGGTCCCGAGGCGGCTGGGCTTCTCCATCCAGGCGGGCCGCGCGGACTCGGTCCTGCGCCGCCCGCGTCGCGTGCGGGGCATGACGACCGCCCTGGTCGTGAGCTGAGCGTCACTTGCCACGGGAGTACACCCCTTCCTGGCCGAACAGATGCGCGACCTTGTTGGCGCCGAGCACGAGCGCGAGGCCCACGACGCCCTTCACGAGACCGACGGCGGCCGCCGGGCCCCACTGCCCGTTCTGGATGCCGTGGTAGTAGACCCAGGTGTCGAGCACCTCGCCCGCGCCCGCGCCGACGTTGTCGCGCTGCAGGACGATCTGCTCGAAGCCGACGGAGAGGATGCTCCCCAGGTTCAGGATGAGCAGCAGGATGATGACCGGCATGATCCCGGGGATCGTGATCGTCTTCATGCGCTGCCAGGGACCCGCGCCGTCCACGGCGGCCGCCTCGTACAGCTCCTGGTCGATGTTCATGAGGGCGGCGAGGAAGATGATCGTGCCCCAGCCGGCGTCCTTCCAGGCGGACTGGATCGACACCAGGAACGGGAAGAACCAGGGCGTGGTCATCGCCTCGAACGGCTGCAGGCCCATCGCCTGCATGAGATGCGGCACGACCCCGGTCGCACCGAGCACCTGTCCGAAGATCGACACGATGATGACCCAGCCGAGGAAGTGCGGCAGGTAGACGACGCTCTGCACGAACTTGCGGATCCGGTTCGACATGATGCTGTTCAGCAGTAGCGCCAGCATGATCGGGATCGGGAAGAACAGCACGAGCTGGAGACCGGTGATCACCAGCGTGTTGCGCAGCGCCTGCCAGAACGTGGGATCCCCGAAGATCTTCACGAAGTTGTCGAATCCGACCCATGCGCTGTCGATGAAGCCGAGGTAGGGCTGGTAGTCCTCGAACGCGATGATGTTGCCCGGCAGCGGCAGCCAGTGGAACACGACGAAGTACAGGAATCCCGGGGCGATGAGCAGGAGCATCACCCGGTCGCGCTTGATCCGTTCCCAGAGGCTGCGCTTGCGGTGCGCCGGCACGCCGGCCGTCGCGGCGGTACGGCGGCGGCCCTTCGACGCGGGACGTGCGGGGTGCGCGGGGCGCATGTCCGCGGCGCCTTCGCCCGGAGTCGTCGTGCTCTGCACGAGCGGCTCGCTGTAACTGCTCATCTTCGACCTCGACCTGCGACGGGAAACTTCATCGTTGTCCGCAAGAGCTAGAAAGCGCTTGCTGTGTTGCGAACGTACCCGACGGGATCCGGGCTGTCAACGATCACGCGAGTTTTCGTCGAAACGTTGATTTTCAGAGCATCGGATCCCGCAAGTTCCACAACTGCGGTGGACGCACGGCATAGTATGCGCTTACTATCTGGATGCAGAAAGAAAGGATCGCCGTGGATCACACCGCCCCGTCCTCCCGTCCTTCCGCCGTGATCGTCATGGCGGAGCAGTCGTTCCGGGAGGTCTTCTCCGAGACCGCGCTCGCCCGGCTGAGCGCGGTCGTCGAGCTCGTGGGACCTCTGCCGATCACCGACCTCGACTCCCCCGCGAGCAGGGACGCCCTGCGCGCCGCGCGGGTCATGCTGACAGGCTGGGGAGCCCCCCGCATCGACGCCGCCGTGCTCGACGCCGCCCCGCGCCTGGAGGCCGTCGTGCACACCGCCGGCACGGTCAAGACCTTCCTCGACGCGGAGGCGTTCCGCCGCGGCATCCGGGTGAGCACGGCCGCCGCGGCGAACGCCACGCCCGTCGCGGAGTTCACGCTCGCCGCCATCGTGTTCGGTCTCAAGCGCGCGAGCCGGTTCGCCCACCAGCTGCGCACCACGCGACGTCATCGCTCCGTGGACGGCATGCCGCCGGTCGGCGCGAACGGCGTCACGATCGGCATCCTCGGCGCCTCCCGGGTGGGACGCGAGGTGATCCGGCTCGTCTCGCGCCTCGACGCCCGCATCCTCGTCTGCGATCCGTACCTGTCCGCCGCGGATGCCTCGCGGCTCGGCGTCGAAGCCGTCCCGCTCGACGAACTGTGCCGGCGCAGCGACGTCCTCACCCTCCACGCCCCGAGCACGCCGGACACCCGGCACATCATCGGAGCGGCGGAGCTGGCGCTGCTGCACGACGGCGCCGTCGTGGTGAACACCGCCCGCGGCGCCCTCATCGACACCGAGGCGCTCACCGCCGAGCTCGTCCGCGGCCGTCTGGACGCTTACCTGGATGTGACGGATCCCGAGCCGCTGCCGGGGGACTCCCCCCTCTATGCGCTGCCGAACGTCGTGCTCACGCCGCACATCGCGGGCGCGCTGGGCAACGAGATCCACCGGCTGGGCGACTCGGCCGTGCGCGAGGTCGAGCAGTACGTTGGTCGAGGGATCCTCGCGCACGAACTCCGTGCCGACGAGCTGGCGTACACCGCCTGACCGGTAGAACGCGCGATGAGACGGAGCGGACCTCGGGTCCACGAACGGAGGCTGGGATGAGGGCGCAGGAGGACCGCTCGGGAGCGGGCTCGGGGCACACCGTGACGATGTCCGACGTCGCCGAACGGGCCGGCGTCTCCTCGGCGACGGTCTCCCGGGTGCTCAACGGCAACTACCCCGTGGCGCAGGCCACGCGGGACGCGGTGAACCGGGCGATCGACGACCTCGGCTACACCGCGAACGCGCACGCGCGGGCGCTCGCCAGCTCGGCCACGCACAGCGTCGGCATCATCGTCAACGACCTCGTCGACCCGTTCTTCTCCTACATCGTGCGCGGTGTGGAGCAGGAGGCATCGACCACCGGCCGGCTGTGCATCGTGGCGGCATCGCAGGGCGACGTCGATCGTGAGATCGAGCTCATCGATCGCATGATCAGCCAGCGCACCGACGCGGTGATCGTGGTGGGCGGCGGCTACGACGATCCGCGCGCCCGCCGCCGCATGGCGGAGCGCGCCCGCACGCTCGCCGGCATCGGCTCCACCCTCGTGCTCTGCGGCCGCCCCTCCGTCGGGGAGCAGGCGCCGACGAAGATCGTGGGCTACGACAACGAGGGCGGCGCCTTCGCGGTCACCCAGCACCTCATCGCCCAGGGGCATCGCCGGATCCTCTATCTCGGCGGCCCGGTCGGCCTGTCCACGAGCGTCGCGCGGCTCGCCGGCTTCCGTCATGCGATGCAGTCCCACGGCTTCGAGGTGCCGCCGGAGCTCGTGCACCAGGGCGCCTTCGGACGCCGGTTCGGGCACGCGGCGATGAGCGAGATCCTGGACGGGCAGCCCGACTTCACGGCCGTGTTCGCCGCGAACGACCTCGTCGCCGCCGGCGCCCTCGACGCGATGACCGCGCGCGGGATCCGCGTGCCCGAGGACATGTCCCTCGTGGGCTACGACGACATCCCGCAGTCCAGCGAGCTCACGCCGAAGCTCACCACCGTGCACGTCCCGCTGGAGGACATGGGGCGGGAGAGCGTCCGCCTGGCGCTCAGCCGCACCGACGACGCCTTCGGACGTCACGCCGAGGGCGAGATCATCGTCGGCACCCGGCTCATCGTGCGGGACTCGGTCGCCGCTCCCCCCGCGACGCCGTGGCGTCCGGAGCGTTGAGGGAACGCGACTTGCCGGCAGGGCCAAGAGACGAAGAAGGCCGCCCGGATGGGCGGCCTTCTCTCTTCGTGCCCCCGACAGGAATCGAACCTGCGACCTACGGTACCGGAAACCGGCGCTCTATCCGCTGAGCTACGGAGGCGTACCGGACGAGCCTAGCATCGGATCCGCCTCCTCTCCGACCGTGGCGGATCCCGGTAGTGTCGCGAGGAGCCGACCGATCGATGAGGACCCGATGAGCGCTTCCGTTCCCCCTTCTCCCTGGCCTCCCGCCGTCGCCGCGGAGCCCCGTGTCCCCCACGGAACGCCGGTCTACACCGCTTGGGGATGGGTGACCGCCTGGACAACGGTGGCGGCGGTCGTCGCCTCGGCCCTCATGATGTGGCTGATGTCCGGGCCGACGCTCGACTACGTGCGACGCATCGTCGAGCTGAGCACCCTGTCTGCCACGGGAACGAGGGTGCCACCCGGCGTGGTCCTCTCGATCATGTCCGATGTGATGCCGGGTCTCGTGATGGCGTCGCTGGTCGGCACTCTCCTGAGCTGGGCCCTCTATGCGCTCGCCATCGTCGCCGGGTACCGTGACTACGTCGAACTCGGCCGTCTCGGCTATCCGAAGCGCTTCCACTGGGCGTGGAGCTTCCTCTCCCCGGTGTATCCGATCGGCCGCGCCGTCGTCGTGCGCCGGCAGGCGGGGGCGGGCTCGGCCACGATGTGGATCGCTCTCGCGGCGACCGCGGCGAGCCTCCTGGTCAGCTTCGGCTGGACGTTCTGGCTCATGTTCGCGATGTTCGACGTCATGCGCGCGGGACTGGGCACGATCGCCTGACCGCCGAGCGCCCTCCGTCCCGCCGCGCGCCGGTCAGACGAGCGCGAGGACCAGCAGCACCACCGCGATCAGGGGGAACAGTCCCTGCACGGCCGCCGCGCGCGCCTTGGACCGATCGGAGAGGATCAGCACGAGGGCGGCCGCGAGCATCGACCCCGTGGCGGCCAGCATCAGCACGAGGCCGGCGGTGGCGGAGCCGGCCGCGGCGAGCACGATGCCGATCACCGCGATGACGGCGAGGAACAGGTTGTAGAAGCCCTGGTTGAACGCCAGCGGCCGGGTGATCTCCGCGTCCTCGGCGGAGGTGCCGAAGACGCGCCGCGTGGAGGGATGCGTCCAGCGCACCGACTCCAGCACGAAGATGTAGACGTGGACCAGGGCGGCGAGCCCCGCGAAGACGGATCCGATCAGCAGGAACATGGTGCGATTGTCCCGCACCCGGCGCCTCAGGCCCGCGCGACGCGGCGGTACGCGAGGTCGCGGATGTCGCGTCCCTTCGCGATGCCCTTGCGCTCGAACGCGGTCATCACCCGCCCGTCGAAGCGCTCGGCCCACTCCCCCTCGAAGGCGCGCTCGAACTCGGGCGCCTCGTCGAGCACCTCGCGCATCTGCAGGGCGTAGTCCTCCCAGTCGGTCGCGAGGCGCAGCAGCCCGCCGTCGCGGAGCGCGGCGCCCGCGGTGGCGCCGAAGCCGGGGCGCACGAGGCGGCGCTTCGTGTGCCGCTTCTTGTGCCACGGGTCGGGGAAGAAGATCCACGCCTCGTCGGCCGCGCCCGCGGGAAGGTACGTCGCGAGCACCTCCGGGGCGTTGGCCTCGATCAGCCGGAGGTTGCGCACACCGTCGCGATCCGCATCGAGCATCGTCCGGGCGAGGCCGGCGCGGAACACCTCGACCGCGAGGAAGTCCCGCTCCGGATGCGCTGCGGCGGCGGAGACGATCGCGTGCCCCTGCCCCGAGCCGATCTCCACGGTCAACGGAGCCTCGCGTCCATACGCGGCGGCCGGATCGAGCCGCGCCTCCGGGTGCACCGAGGTCCAGGCGACGTCGCGGGGCACGTCCAGCACGTAGAACTCCGCGAGCTCGGCGAAGGCCCGCTCCTGTGCCTCGGACATGCGGCCGCTGCGGCGCACGAAGGAGACGGGCTCGTCGCGGAAGGTACGGGGTTCGGGCATCCCTCCAGGATATCCGCCGTCCCTCGCGTTCCCGGCTCTCCCGGCGCCCCGGGCCGACCGGCCGCTCATCGTCCTGCCCCCGGGGCGGCGGCGATCGGTTCCGTCACGAAGTCGATGAGCTCCTCCACGCGGCCCAGCAGCGACGGCTCCAGGTCGCGGTAGCTCGACACGCGGGACAGGATGCGCTTCCAGGCGTGCGCGATGTCGGCCTGCGAGTCCGCGGGCCAGCCGAACGCGCGGCAGATCCCGGTCTTCCAGTCGGTGCCGCGCGGGATCTGCGGCCACGCGCGGATGCCCATCGCCGCCGGCGTGACGCACTGCCACACGTCGATATAGGGGTGACCGACGATGCGCAGGTGCGCCCCGTGCGGTCCGCGCAGGATCTGCTCCACGATCCGGGTCTCCTTCGATCCCGGGACGAGGTGGTCCACGAGCACGCCGTACCGGCGATCGCGCCGCGGCGGAGCCTCGGCGAGGAGTTCCTCGAGCAGGTCGACCCCCTGCAGGTACTCGACGACCACGCCTTCGACCCGCAGGTCGTCCCCCCACACCTTCTCGACGAGCTCGGCGTCGTGCCGGCCCTCGACGAGGATCCGGCTCGGCAGAGCGGTGCGCGCGCGGGAGTCCGCGACGGCGAACGATCCCGAGGCGGTCCGCCGGGAGCCGCCGCCCGAGGCCTTGGACGGATGCACGAGCCGCACCGGCTCGCCGTCGATCATGAAACCCGCGCCGAGAGGGAAGAGCCGCCGACGGCCCTTGTAGTCCTCGAGCTCGACCTGGCCCGATTCGATGCGCGTCACCGCCCCGCAGAACCCGTCGACGGCGACCTCGACCACGAGATCGCGTTCGGCGGGGACGTCCACGGCGACCTTGGCGCCGCGCTCCCGCCATCCGGCTGCGAGCACATCGGATCCGTACCTGTCGTCCATCGGCTTCAGCCTACCGAGCGGACGCCCCGGCCCCGATGAGCTCCGGTCCGCGGCAGGGGAAACACAGGAAGACACGCCCTAGACTCGCTCCCAGGGGCTTTCCGGGCCCCGGGAGGAGCGAAGATGCGGGCGCGCTGGGCTGTCGTCGTGGGTGTGATCCTGGGTGTGCTGGGCCTGTCGCTCGCCGTCTCCCCCGCATCCGCCGCCCCTCGTGCGCCACTGACGACCTCCGTCCCCGCCACCGCTCCGGTGACCCTGGGCTCGGACTTCGTCACGGACCTCGTGGGCGCGCTCGGATCCTCGGAGACCGAGGAGCTGAACGGCCGGCTCGAAGAGCTGAGCCGCACGCAGAACATCCAGCTCTTCGTCGTCTTCGTCGACACGTTCACGACCCCCGCCAACAGCCAGGAGTGGACCAACCAGGTCGCGATCGACAACGGCCTCGGCCAGCAGCAGTACCTCCTGGCCGTCGCGACGCAGTCGCGGCAGTTCTATCTTTCCGCCGACAAGGCCGGCCCGGTCCCGCTGTCGCGCGTCGACCAGATCTCGCAGTCGCTCGTGAACGACCTGCGCACGAAAGACTGGGCGGGCGCCGTCCGCACCGCCGCCGACGGGTTCTCCGGATCCGGCTCCTCGGACATCGGCGGCATCCTGCTCATCGTCCTCTGCGTGCTCGCGGTGATCGGGGCGATCATCGTCCTGGTCGTGATGCGCCGCCGGGCGGCCGCCCGCGTCAGGCGGGCGACACCGACCCCGACGGGCGATCCCCTCGACGCCATCAGCGATGAGGAGCTGACCCGCCGGGCCGGTCTGGCCCTCGTGCACACCGACGACGCCATCACCTCGTCGACCGAGGACCTCGGCTTCGCGACGGCCCAGTTCGGCGAGACCGCGACGAGCTCGTTCACCGAGGTGGTGAACAAGGCGAAGGCCAAGCTCGACGAGGCGTTCTCGCTCAAGCAGAAGCTCGACGACGAGATCCCCGACACCGATCAGCAGCGCCGCGACTGGCTTCTCCAGATCATCCGGCTGTGCGAGAGCGCCGACACCGCGCTGGACGCGAACGTCACCGCCTTCGACGAGCTCCGCAAGCTGGAGCAGGACGCCGAGCAGGCCCTGACGCAGCTGAAGGCCCATCGGGAGGCCGCGGCCACCGCCGTCGCCGCCGCCCCCGCGGCCCTCCAGACGCTGTCGGCGGTTTACGACCCCACCGCCCTGCAGACCGTCGCGGGCAACCCCGCCGAAGCCGCGAGCCGGCTCGAGCTCGCCGACGCGAACATCGCCTCCGCCGGCGACCTCATCGCTCAGGGGAAGCGCGGCGAGGCGGCCTTCGCGATCCGCACCGGAGAGGAGGGCGTGCTGCAGGCCGCCCAGCTGGCCGGCGCCATCACGACGCTGCAGGCCGACCTCGCGGCGGCCGAGGCGCAGTCTCAGGCGCTCATCGCGAACCTGGAACAGGATCTCGCAGGCGCCGCGGCGCTGCCGGCCTCCCCCGAGCTGAACGCCGCGGTCGCCGCGACGCGCACCGCCCTCGACCAGGCCCGCACCGACGCGACCGGCACCGGCCGTCGCCCGCAGGCGGTGCTGGAGTCGCTCACGGCGGCGAACTCGCGCATCGACAGCACGGTGGATGCGATCCGCAACGCCCGGCAGCAGGCCGAGCGCGCGCAGCAGGTGCTGGAGCAGACGCTCACCCAGGCCCGCGCCGAGATCTCGACGGCGAACAGCTACATCACGACCCACCGAGGCGCGATCGGCCCCGACGCCCGTACCAGGGCCGCGCAGGCGTCCGCCGAGTACGACCAGGCCGAGGCAGCCCGCGTCGCGGATCCGAACGCGGCGCTGCAGCACGCGCAGCGCGCGATCGCGCTCGCCCGCGAGGCCACGCAGCTCGCCGCGGGCTCCATCGACTCGTGGGGCTCGGGCGGCGGCTGGGGCGGCGGAGGCGGCTGGAGCGGCGGAAACCGCAGCGGCATGGGCGACGCGATCCTCGGCGGCATCATCGGCGGCATCCTGTCCGGCGGAGGCGGAGGCAGGAGCAGCGGAGGCTGGGGCGGTGGAGGCGGCGGCTGGCGCTCCAGCGGCGGAGGCGGCGGATTCCGTCCCTCCAGCTTCGGAGGCGGCAGCCGCGGCGGATCGGGCGGTCGCTTCTGACAGCCGGATCCTGATCCCTTACACGTGCACGACCCATCGACCGGACATCTGGAAAGGACATCCCATGACCAAGCAGTCCATCTTCGGCCGCATCTCCACCCTGGTGAAGGCCAACGTCAACGCGCTCATCGATTCCGCGGAGGACCCGCAGAAGATGATCGATCAGCTGGTTCGCGACTACACCAACAACGTCGCGGACGCCGAGTCGGCCATCGCCGAGACCATCGGAAACCTGCGCCTCCTCGAGCGCGACCACCAGGAGGACGTGCAGTCCGCCGCGGAGTGGGGCAACAAGGCCCTCGCCGCCAGCCGCAAGGCCGACGAGCTGCGCGGGGCCGGCAACACCGCCGATGCCGACAAGTTCGACAACCTCGCCAAGGTCGCACTGCAGCGTCAGATCAGCTCCGAGCAGGAGGCGCGGACGGCCGAGCCGCAGATCGCGGCCCAGACCGAGATCGTCGACAAGCTCAAGACCGGCCTGAACGGCATGAAGGACAAGCTCGGCGAGCTCAAGAACAAGCGCAGCGAGCTGCTCGCCCGCGCCAAGGTCGCCGAGGCGCAGACCAAGGTGCAGGACGCGGTCTCGTCGATCAACGTGCTCGACCCGACCAGCGAGCTGGGGCGTTTCGAGGACAAGGTGCGCCGCCAGGAGGCCCTCGCCCAGGGCAAGGCGGAGCTTGCGGCGTCGAGCCTGGACGCGCAGTTCGAGAGCCTCGAGGACATCGGCCAGCTGACCGAGGTCGAAGCCCGCCTGGCGGAGCTGAAGGCCGGATCCACGAAGCCCCAGGAAGCCCTCGAGGGCTGAGATGACCCGCTTCCTCGTCGTCCCGCAGTGGCAGGGCTCCCCTGCCCCGCGGGCGATGCTGCTCACCGAGGGGGCCGCCGCCATCGCCGGCGACCTCCCCAGCGCGCGGACCACCGTGCTGGAGGTCCCGCTCGAGGCCGGAGACGCGGAGGGCACCGGCGTGCACAGGCTCAGCAGCCTGCGGCGCACCCGGGAGCTCATCGAGGAAGCGATCACGGCGCATGCCGAGCCCACGCTCGTGGTGGGCGGTGACTGCGGAGTCAGCGTGGCCGCGGTCGCCGCCCTCCCGGGCGCCCTGCACGACGTCGCGATCGTCTGGTTCGACGCGCACCCGGATCTGCACACCCCGGAGTCGTCGGTCTCCGGCGCCTATGCGGGCATGGCCCTGCGCGCCCTGCTCGGCCACGACTCGTTCCCGCTCGAGGGGCCGCCGGGCCTCAGCGCCGAGCGCACGGTGCTCGTCGGCGCGCGTTCGGAGGACGACGCGGAGACCGAGTACCTCGGCTCGTCGGAGATCGTGCGCATCGACGGGCTCGACGACGTCGAAGCGCTCGCCGAGGCGGTCGCCGCGACCGGCGCCACGCGGGTGTACGTGCACATCGACGTCGACGTGCTGGATCCGTCGGAGCTCGCCGGCGTCTCCTCCGCCGTGCCCTTCGGCCTGCGCACGGCCGACGTCGTCGGCGCGGTGAAGGCGCTGCGCGAGCGGCTGCCGCTCGCCGGAGCGACCATCGCGGGCTTCGCCCCGCGCTCCCCCGGCGATGCCGTGCAGGACCTGGGCGCCATCCTGCGCCTGATCGGCGCCCTCGCGTGACGGCGGGCGACGCCGCCCGCATCGCCGCGATCGAGGCCGAGGCCGCCGAGATCCTGGAGCGCGGACGTCGGCAGGACCTGCGCCTGCCGACGGTGCTGCTGCGCTCGCCGGTCAGCCGGATCGGCTACGCCTGGGGAATGGCCGTGGGCTGGATCTGGGGCGGCCTGTGGAGCACCGGTCCCGTGGAACGACGCGAGGGCCTGTGGATCTTCCGGGGCATGCCCGCGTGGACCTTCGCCCGGGGCGGCGTCTGCGTGGCGGGCTGCTACCTGACCGGCGACCACGTGCCGGACGACCGGGTGCTGCGGCACGAAGCCGTGCACAAGCGGCAATGGCTGCGCTACGGCTTCCTCATGCCGTTCCTGTACCTGTTCGCGGGGCGGGATCCGCTGCGCAACCGCTTCGAGATCGAAGCCGGCCTGGAGGACGGGCACTACCTGCCGCGCCGGTGACCCGCGCCCCGGACGCGGACCGCGGAGTCTTCCGACGCGCGCCGGGACGGGTGGACTCAGAGCAGGCCGACGCGCGCCGGGACGGATGGACTCAGAGCAGGCCGAAGCGCTCCGGGGCGGTGATGCGCTCGGGAGCCATGCCGAGGCGCTCGGTGAGGTGCTCGGCGATGTCGGCCGTGCCGAGGAAGCCGCCGAGCAGCGTGACCGTGGTGTGATCCTCGGCCCCGTCGCAGAGCATCTCGTCGGCCCAGGCGATCGCGGCGCGCGATGCCGCCGCCCCCGGGGTGCAGCGGCGTCCGGTCCCGGGCGCACCGCTGCGCGTCGCACGCGGCAGCCAGGTGACCGTCATCCGGGGCGGGACCGAGACCGCGGAGATCGAGGCGGCATCGGGCACCTCGATGAACACGCGGCCGGTCGCGCACAGCGGCAGGGTGGCCAGCACCGCCTCTAGCTCGGCGAAGGAGGCCTCGTCGGCGACGACGAGGTGCTGGGCCTTCGACGAGCGGCGCTGGGCGCGGCGTCCTGCGCGCGCTGTGGTGCGGATCGCGGTGGTCATGATGCCTCCAGGATACCACCGGATGAAGGGTTGCCTAACCTACCCCCGCACGGCCCGAGGGCCGCTCACCGTGATCATCCGACGAGCGCGGTCCCCAGCGCCTCGAGCTCCGCCCTCGTCAGGCCGGATGCCAGCAGGTAGTCGGCGGCGGATCCGTGCTCGGCGTCGATGGTCTCGAGCAGCTCGCGCATGACCGGCGCCGGAGACTGGGTCGCCACGGCGATGGCGTCGTGCGCGATCGGCAGGCGCTCCTCCAGCCACTTGGCGATCGCCCGATTGCGCGACTCCGGCAGCTGCGACGCGGTCAGCGCGTAGTCCTCCACGATCGCATCGCGATCGGCGCCGACCGCGGCGAGCGCGAGTGCGACGCTCACGCCGGTGCGGTCCTTGCCGAGCGTGCAGTGGACGAGCGTGGACTCCCCCTCGGAGAGGATCCGGACGACCTGCACGATGCGATCCGCGCCGCCGGTGACGATGTGGCGGTACAGCCCGGTCAGGCTCACGTCGCCGAGGAGGAAGGAGGCCACCGAACCCGAGAAGAGCGGCACGCGGTCGATCCGCAGTCCCGGCAGCGCACACGGCTCGGCGCCGACCTCGCTGTCGTCGCGGAGGTCGATGACCCGCGCGACCCGGGCGGCGAGGAACTCCTCCGCCTCCGCGCCGGCGTGCGCGAGGTTGCCGGAGCGGAACAGCACGCCCTCCCGGACGCGCGAGGAGCCGACGGGGATGCCTCCGACGTCGCGCAGGTTCGTGATCCCCGGCACCGTCAGGACCGTCATCCGCGCACCTCGGCTCCTTGCATCCGGATCATGGCTCCAGCCTAGGGTGTGCCCACCGGCGCCTGGGTCGCCCGCGGGACGCGTGCACGGGCGGGTGCGGAATCCTCTCGGGATCGATATGTCCACTCATCAATGTCAGATCATCGGGAAAGCGTCAGCTCTGGATGGCAACAGTTGGTCATATTGATCTCGCGAGTCGCGTCGGCAGCGCGACGGGAGCACAATGAAGGCGTGTCCCCCCTCGCATCAGAAGAGACCTCCGAGTTCTCCTTCCTCGCCGGTCAGGCCCGCGCCCTGCACGTCGAGGTGCCGCCCGTGCGCCGCGTGTCGCTGCCCCTCCCGGACGGCCGCACGCTGAGCGCGCTGCGCTACGGCGACGACCCCGTCGAGGTCACCCTGCTGCACGGCGCGGGACTGAACGCGCACACCTGGGACACCACCGTGCTCGCGCTCGGCCGTCCTGCCCTCTCGATCGACCTCGCCGGGCACGGCGACTCCTCGTGGCGCGAGGACGCCGACTACACCGGGCGGACGCTCGCCGCCGATGTCATCGAGGCGCTGCGCATCTGGACCGACCGACCGCAGGTGCTCGTCGGTCAGTCGCTCGGCGGCCTCACGGCCGCAGCCGTCGCCGCACACGCTCCGGAGCTCGTACGGGATCTCATCGTCGTCGACATCACGCCGGGTGTCGATCAGAGCGTCGGCCCCGCCGCGCTCCGGGAGTTCTACCGTGTGGTCGACGGCGCCTCCCGCGACGAGCTCGTCGACCGCGCCCAGCAGTTCGGGTTCGGCGGCTCCCGGGACGACACCGCCCGCGGCGTGTTCCTGAACACTCGGGTGCGCCCCGACGGCCGCGTGGAGTGGAAGCACCACTTCGCGCACATCGCCGCGCAACTGCTGACGGCGGCTCCCTCCGACGTCGCCTCGCCCGCCGCCACGACGGGCATCCTCGGCGAGCACGGCTGGTCGGATCTCGGGGCGGCCGCCGCTCCGATCGCCCTGGTGCGCGCTTCGCACGGCTTCGTCTCGGAGGATGCCGAGGCCGAGTTCCGCACCCGGGTGCCCTCCGCGCAGGTACTGCACCTCGACGGCAGCCACAACCTGCAGGAGACCGCCCCCACAGCTCTCGCCGAGATCATCCGCACCGCCGTCGACGCCCGTCCCTGAACGGTTTGTGACGCCGCGTTCCGCACCCGCGTCGACGAGGCACAGGCCCCGCCTAGGCTCGACCGCACAGCACCCACCGCACCACACAGCCCCCGCCCGAGAGGATCCCCTCATGCACCGCACCCGCGCTGCTCTCACCCCGCGCCGCCGCACCGTCGGCGCCGTGCTCGCCGGCCTCACCGCGGCCGCCCTGCTGTTCACCGCCTGCTCCGGATCCGCCTCGCCCTCGAAGAGCGGCGCGACCGGCGCCGCGGACGAGAACGCCACCCTCACCGTGGGTCTCGTGCTCGAGCCGTCGAGCCTCGACCTTCGGCACACCGCCGGGGCGGCGCTCGAGCAGGTGCTCGTCGACAACATCTACGAAGGCCTGGTCACCCGCACGCAGGACAACAAGATCGTCGACCGCCTCGCGAAGAGCCACGAGATCTCCGCGGACGGACTCACCTACACGTTCGTGCTGAACGACGGCATCACCTTCCACGACGGCGCGAAGCTCACTTCCGCAGACGTCGTCTCGTCGCTGCAGACGGCGAAGGACGACCCGACTGTGCAGGGTCACGCCGACCTCGCCGGCGTCGCATCGATCACCGCGACCGATGACAAGACCGTCACCATCACGCTCATCCAGCCGAGCCAGAACTTCCTGTTCAGCCTCACGGGCACCGCGGGTCTGGTGTTCCAGAAGGGCGACACCACCGACCTGCAGGCCGCGGAGAACGGCACCGGGCCGTTCACGCTCACCCAGTGGAAGAAGGGCGACTCGCTCACCTTCGCCCGCAACGACCAGTACTGGGGCACGAAGGCGGGTGTGAAGAGCATCGTGTTCGACTACATCCCCGACTTCACCGCGGGGGTCAACGCCGCGCAGAGCGGCACCCTGGACGTGCTCACCGCCGTCGACGCGAACCTCGCCCCGCAGCTGGAGAAGAAGTTCACCCTCACCAAGGGACGCACCACCGACAAGGGGACGCTCGCGTTCAACAACGCGAAGGCGCCGCTCGACGATCAGCGCGTGCGCGAGGCGCTGCGCCTCGCGATCGACCACAAGGCGATCATCGAGGCCCGCGGCATCGGCACGACGCTGTACGGCCCGATCCCCCAGCTCGACCCCGGCTACCAGGATCTCTCCGGCACCGCGCCGTACGACCCGGACAAGGCGAAGGCGCTGCTGAAGGAGGCCGGCCAGGAGAACCTCGCCCTCACCCTCACGATCCCGTCGTTCTACGGATCCACCGTCCCGCAGCTGCTCACCAGCGACTTCAAGAAGGTCGGCGTCAAGCTCACGGTGAACTCGGTCGAGTTCCCCGCCTGGCTCGACTCGGTGTACACGAAGCACGACTACGACCTCAGTTTCGTGCTGCACGTCGAGCCGCGCGACTTCGGCAACTTCGCCAACCCCGACTACTACTTCGGCTACGACAACCCCGAGGTGCAGAAGCTGTACGCGCAGTCGCAGACCGAGCTCGACGCGAAGAAGTCGGCGCAGCTGCTCTCCCAGGCGGCCGAGATCGTCGCGAAGGACGCCGCCGCCGACTGGCTGTACGAGGACGAGACCCTGACCGCGGTGCGCCCCGGGGTGCACGGCTTCCCGAAGGAGTCGATCAACTCGCGGCTGGATCTGCGCGGCGTGACCGTCACGAAGTAACCTCGGCCCTGTGCTCCGCTACGCGCTCACCCGGGGAGCCCTGCTCATCGTGGGGCTCCTCGTCGCGAGCGTGCTGATCTTCCTCGCGCTGCGGGTGTTCCCCGGCGACGTGGCGCAGCTGCTCGCCGGGGACAAGGCCACGCCGGCGCAGGTCGAGGCGATCCGTCAGGGACTCGGTCTGGATCAGCCCCTGGTGCTGCAGTACCTGGGCTGGATCGGCGGGGTGCTGCGCGGCGATCTCGGCACGTCGCAGCTCAACGGCGCCTCCGTCGCCGCCGAGCTCGCGCAGAAGGCGCAGGTGACCGTGCCGCTCGCCGCGCTCGCGCTGATCATCGCCCTGCTCATCGCGGTGCCTTCGGGCATCGGATCCGCGATGCTGCGCGGCCGGGCCGCCGGCACCGCGCTGAACGTCGCGGCGCAGGCCGTCGCGGCGGTGCCGGTCGTCTGGGCCGGCATGATGCTCGTCGTGGTGTTCGCGGTCTGGCTGGGCTGGCTGCCCGCCCAGGGCTTCCCGCGGGACGGCTGGGCGGATCCCGGCGCGGCGTTCCAGGCGCTCCTCCTGCCGGCGCTCACCATCGGCGTCGTCGAGGGCGCCCTGCTGCTGCGCTTCGTGCGCAGCGCGACCCTGCAGGCCGCCTCCCAGGACTTCGTGCGCACCGCGGCGGCGAAGGGCCTCACCCGCAACCGTGCCCTGCTGCTGCACGGGCTGCCCGCCGTCGGGCTCTCCGTCATCACCGTGCTCGGCATCCAGGTCGCGGGCATCATCGTCGGCTCGGTCGTCGTGGAGCAGCTGTTCACCCTGCCGGGCATCGGGCGCATGCTCGTCGCGGACGTCGGCACGCGCGACCTCGTGAAGGTGCAGGGCGAGCTGCTGGTGCTGACCGGCATGGTGCTGATCATCGGCTTCGTGGTCGACCTGGTGCACCGCGCCCTCGACCCGAGGCAGCGGGAGGCCGACGAATGACCGCGCTGCGACGGCTCTGCTCCTCTGCCGCGGGACTGTTCGGTCTGATCGTGGTGGCGCTCATCCTCGTCACGGCCCTGGTGTCGCTGTTCTGGACGCCGTTCGACCCCCGCGCGACGGATGTCACGTCCCGCTGGCTGCCGCCCGACTGGCCGCATCTGCTCGGCACCGATCTGACCGGCCGCGACATCCTGAGCCTGCTCATGGCGGGCGCACGCACGACCGTGCTCGTCTCGGCCGGGGCGGGCCTGGTGGCCACCCTGATCGGCATCGCGCTCGGCGCGCTGGGCGCCCTCACGGCACGCTGGGTGCGCGAAACGATCGCCGTGTTCGTCGACATCCTCATCGCCTTCCCCGTGCTGATCATCGCCATGCTCATCTCCACCGTGCAGGGAGGCTCCCTGTGGGTCGTCGTATGGGCGGTCGGGATCGGCTTCGGCGTCAACGTCGCCCGGGTGACCCGTCCGGAGCTGCGTCGCGTGCAGCACAGCGACTTCGTCGTCGCCGGACGGGCCTCCGGGCTGACCCCCGCGCAGAACCTCGTGCAGCACCTGCTGCCCAACGTCGCACCGGTGTTCATCGTGCAGCTGAGCTGGGCGATGGCGACCGCCGTGCTCGCCGAGGCCGGGCTCTCCTACCTCGGATTCGGCGCCTCCGTCGTGGATCCGTCCTGGGGGATCCTGCTGGCCGACCTGCAGCGCTACATCCAGGTGCGTCCGCTCTCGGTCGTGTGGCCCGGTCTCACGATCACGGTCACGGTGCTCGCCTTCAACCTGCTCGGCGACGCCCTGCGCGACGCCACGGATCCGACCCTGCGCACGGGGAAGCGCTCGGCCCGGCAAGGGCGTCGCGGCCCCGCGCCGCTCCCGGAGGTGACCGCATGAGCCTGGAGGTGACCGACCTGGTCGTCGAGATCGACGGCCGCCGGGTCGTCGACGGGGTGTCCTTCGCCGTTCCCGACGGCGCCCGCGTGGGGCTCATCGGCGAGTCCGGGTCGGGCAAGTCGCTCACCGCCCTCGCCGTCATGGGACTGCTTCCCGACGGCGCCACCGCATCCGGCAGCGTGCGCTGGAACGGCCGCGAGATCCTGGGGATGCCGGACCGCGAGCTCGCGGGCATCCGCGGCGACGAGATCGGGATGGTGTTCCAGGAGCCGCGCACCGCCCTCAACCCGATCCGCACGATCGGCCGTCAGATCGCGGAGACGATCCGGATCCACGAGCGGGTCGACCGGCGCGCGGCCCGCGCCCGCGCCGTCGCCGAGGCCGCGCGCGTCGCGCTGCCCGACCCCGAGCGGATCGTCGACCGCTACCCGCACCAGCTCAGCGGCGGTCAGCGCCAGCGGGCGGCGATCGCGATCGCGCTCGCGGCCCGTCCGCGGCTGCTCATCGCGGACGAGCCCACCACCGCCCTGGACGTCACGATCCAGGCGGGGGTGCTGCGGCTGCTGCTGTCGCTCGTGGAGTCGGACGGCATGTCGCTGGTGTTCATCACGCACGATCTCGCGGTGCTGGCCCAGGTCGCGACGCACGCGGTCGTGCTCGCACACGGCCGCGTGGTCGAGTCCGGGCCCCTCGAGGCGCTGCTCACCGCGCCGACCTCGCCGATCACGCAAGGGCTGCTGCGCGACGCCACCGCCACGCTGTGGCGCGGCGAGGAGGAGGCATGAGCGACGTGACGACGAACCCCGACGAGGCCTCCGCCCCGCCGCTGATCCGCGCCCGCGGGCTGCGCCGGGAGTATCTGGCCGCACGGAAGGAGCCGTTCGCCCGGCGCACACGCACGGTCGCGCTCGACGATGTCGACCTCGACGTCGCCGCGGGCCGCGCGCTCGGCATCATCGGCGAGTCCGGATCCGGCAAGTCCACGCTGATCCGGCTGCTGCTCGGCCTCGACCGGCCCACCGCGGGCACCGTGAGCGTCGGCGGCCGCCCGGTCGAGGCCTCGGCCTCGGCGCGGGCGCTGCACTGGCTGCGCCGCGAGACCGGGCTGGTGTTCCAGGATCCCTATGCATCGCTGGATCCGCGGCAGTCGGTGGGCCGCATCGTGTCCGAGCCGCTGCGCGCGCTCGGCATCGCGGGCGATCATCGCGCGCGCGTCGCCGAGGTGCTCGGGCGCGTGGGGCTGGACCCGGCGATGGCCGACCGCTACCCGCACGAGTTCTCCGGCGGCCAGCGTCAGCGCGTCGCCCTGGCCCGCGCGATCGCGCACCGGCCGCGCATCCTCGTCGGCGACGAGCCCATGTCGGCGCTCGACGTCACCGTGCGCGCGCAGATCCTCGATCTGCTCCGTGAGCTGAGCGCGGACGGCATGACGCTGGTGCTCGTCTCCCACGACATCGGCGTGGTGCAGAACCTCTGCGACGACGTCGCCGTGATGACCGAGGGCCGCATCGTCGAGCACGGGCCGACCGCGCGGGTGCTGCACCACCCCGCGCATGAGTACACCCAGCGGCTGCTCGCGGCGATCCCGGTCATCCCCGGGCGCTGAGCCGGGCGGACCGGAGCGCGGTCATCCCGCCGCGGCCCGCAGCGCCGCGGCGACGTGCAGGGCCGTGCTGGGGAACACACGCACCGAGACGTCCGTAGCCTTCACGAGCAGTTCGATCTCGGTGCAGCCCAGGACGATCCCCTCAGCACCCCGGCCCACGAGGTCCGCGATGACCTCCCGATAGCGATGCCGCGACTGCTCGAGGACCACGCCCTGAACGAGTTCGTCGTAGATGATCCGGTGCACGTCGCGACGGCCCTCCGCATCGGGGACGAGCACGTCGAAGCCGTGCTGGGCCAGCCGGTCACGATAGAACGGCTGCTCCATCGTGAAGGCGGTGCCGAGCAGGCCGATCGTACGGATGCCGCCGGCTCCCGCGATCGCCGTGGCCACGACGTCGGCGATGTGCAGGAAGGGCACGCCGAGCGCCGCCTCGATCTCGTCGGCGACGATGTGCATCGTGTTCGTGCAGAGCACGACGAGCTCCGCCCCTGCCTGTTCCAGTCGGACGGCGTGCGCTGCGAGGATTCGTCCCGCCGCTTCCCAGTCCCCTTCGGCCTGGAGCGCTTCGATCTCGGCGAAGTCGAGGGAGTCGAGCAGAATCGGAGCGGAGTGATATCCCCCGTGCTCCGCCCTCACCTGCTCGTTGGCCAGGCGGTACCACTCCAGGGAAGACTCCCAGCTCATGCCGCCGAGAACGCCGATCGTCTTCACTCCGGGTTCCCTGCGGCGTCGTCCCCCGTGCGCGGCAGCGATTTCTGCAGGAACAGCACGTCGAGCGAGCGCCCGAACTTGACGCCGACGTTCTTCAGGTGCCCGGCGTCCACGAAGCCGTAGCGGCGGTGCAGGGCGATGGACGCTCCGGCCGCCGTGGGCTCGATCATCGCGATGAGCTCGCGGAGCCCGGCCGCGGCGCTCGCGTCCAGCAGCGCCTCGAGCAGGGCCTTGCCGAGCCCGCGCCCCGCCGCCTCGGGGCTCAGGTAGATCGTGTTCTCGGCGCTGAACCGATAGGCCGACTTCGCACGCCAGTGCTGCGCGTACGCGAAGCCGAGCACGGCGCCGTCCGCGTCCTCGGCGGTGAGGAACGGCAGCCCGGTTTCCGCGAGCAGCTCGTGCTTGTGCTCCCAGACCGCCTGCTCCGTCTCCTCCTCGTCGAAGGTCACGGTGCTGGTGCGCACGTAGTGGTTGTAGATGTCGCGGATCGCGGCGAGATCGTCGGATCGGGTGGGCCGGATCCGGACCCCCTGACCCCCCTCGGCGGACGGCGCGGTCCCGGTGTCGCTCATGCGATCCTCCAGTCGACGGGCGCGGCGCCCTGCTCCTCGAGCAGCGCGTTCGCACGGGAGAACGGACGGGATCCGAAGAAGCCCCGGCTCGCCGACAGCGGCGACGGGTGGGCCGAGGAAATCACCGGCGTGTCGCCGAGCATCGGGCGCAGCCCCTCGGCGTCCCTCCCCCAGAGCACCGCGACGAGCGGCGCGTCCCGGGCGACGAGCGCGCGGATCGCGAGCTCGGTGACCTTCTCCCACCCCCAGCCGCGGTGCGAGGCGGGCGCGCCCGGTCGCACCGTGAGCACCCGGTTCAGCAGCAGCACGCCCTGATCGCTCCAGCTCGACAGGTCCCCGTGCGCGGCGGGCGGGATCCCGAGATCGCTCTCCAGCTCGCGGTAGATGTTGCCGAGACTGCGCGGCAGCGGCCGCACCTCGCGATCGACGGCGAAGGACAGGCCGATCGGATGCCCCGGCGTCGGATAGGGATCCTGGCCGACGATGAGCACCTTCACGTCGGCGAGCGGCCGGGAGAAGGCGCGCAGCACGTTCGCTCCGGCGGGGAGATAGCCGCGGCCCGCGGCGGTCTCGGCGCGCAGCCGGTCGCCGAGCTCCGCCACCAGCGGGGCGACCGGATCCAGTGCCTCCGCCCAGCCCGGATCGAGCTGTCCCTCGGCCGCGAGCGCGGCCAGCGACTTCGGCATCAGCGTGCGGCCCGGTCGCTCGAGACGGTCACGCCGTCGGATCCGGCGAAGACCCGCCACACGCTGCCCGCACCGGCGATGCGCAGCCCCTCGGCGTCCGCGATGAGGGCGGTGCTCTCATCGATGCCGACGCCGCCGTCCACGGCCGCGGACTCGGTCGCCGCGATGAGGCGGGTGAGCGTGCCCCACTGGGCGACGTGCACGTCGACCGAGACGTCGACGAGGCCGATGCCGGGCACAACGGTGATCTCGTCGAGGTCCTCCGCGGTCTCCTCGGGCGCGACGGCGACGCCGCCGATCCGCCAGCCGCCGAGGATCGCATGCTCGGCGGCGATCATCGCGCCCGCCGAG
This sequence comes from Microbacterium sp. USTB-Y, assembly GCF_023703415.1. Lineage (GTDB taxonomy): Bacteria > Actinomycetota > Actinomycetes > Actinomycetales > Microbacteriaceae > Microbacterium. The sequence continues at coordinate 231,023 of NZ_JAGMTU010000004.1, forward strand.
AAGCCGAGGTACGGGACTCCGCCCTGCACCGCGGCGCGGATGACGTCGTAGCCGCCCTCCAGCGCCGCATGGTAGGCCGGGGTGAGTCCGCCGCCGATGACGATGCCGTCGGCGCCGGCGAAGACGCCCGGATCGACGAAGTCGCTCTCCCCCACGGCGACGACCTTCGCGTCGACGGGGATCGCGCCGTCGTCGGTCAGCGCGTCGACGAGATCGCCGGCGTGCTTCGCCGACGCGTCCTCGCGCACCGTCACCACCACGACCGACGGCCGCTGCCGCCCGTCCGCCGCGGCGAGGGCGACGACCTCCGCCGTGAACGCGGCGAAAGCGGCACGGCCGAACCCGCCGCCGACCAGGTGCACCCCCACGGTCAGTCCTCCCCGCGCGGACGCAGCGGACCGCGCGCGAGCAGGTGCGCCGCGGCCTGCGCCACGGGCCGGATCACGACGAGATCGAGATTCACGTGGCCCGGCGCGTTGAGCGCGTACGCGATCACATCGGCCACGTCCTCGGCCAGGAGTGGAGCCTCGACGCCCGCGTAGACGGCCTCGGCGGCGACCGCATCGCCGCCGAGGCGGCGCAGGGCGAACTCCTCGGTGCGCACGAGACCCGGCGCGATCTCGGTCACCCGGATCGGCTCGCCGCTGAGCTCCTGGCGCAGCACCTGCGGGATCATCGCCTCGGCGGCCTTCGCGGCGTTGTAGCCCGCTCCGCCGGGGTACGCCTGACGCGCCGCAGTCGAAGTCAGGAACAGCAGATCGGCATGACCGCCGCCGCCCGCCGCCGCCCGCAGCTGCGGCAGCAGGGCCGCGGTGAGCTGCTGCACCGCGAGCACGTTCGCCTCGAACATCCAGCGCCAGGTCGAGGCGGAGCCGTCCTCCACGCGGTCCGTGCCGCGGGCGCCGCCGGCGACGTGCACGACGGCGTGCACGGGTCCCGTCTCGGCCAGGTGCGCGGCAAGTCCGGCGATCTGCTCCGGGTCGGTGAGGTCGGCGGCGTAGGCGGTGGATCCGGTCTCCGCGGCCAGCGCCTGCAGGCGGTCCTCGCGACGGGCGACGCCGACGACGTCCCAGCCACCGGCCCGGAGGGCCCGCACCGTCGCCTCGCCGATCCCGGTGCTCGCCCCGGTCACGACTGCTCGTCGGCGTTCTCCTGCCGCAGGAATGCTGGTGGTCATGCGACCACGCTACGGGATCCCCCTGTTACGTCACATTTCCCGCGCCTTGTTGACAGGTGCCCGCGGTTCGTACTCTCGATGCAATGCCGCGGCCCCCGAGCCCGTCGACGGGAGCGGCCCACCTACCCTGCGACGCGGTTCGGTGTCGCTCACCCCCAAGGAGACATCATGACCGCTGCCGAGAACTGGCGCTTCGAGACCAAGCAGATCCACTCGGGCGCCGCACCCGACCCGGTCACCAAGGCCCGGGCGACGCCGATCTACCAGACCACGTCGTACGTCTTCGACAACGCCGACCACGCGGCGAACCTCTTCGCGCTCGCCGAGTTCGGCAACATCTACACCCGGATCCAGAACCCCACCCAGGACGTGCTCGAGCAGCGCCTCGCCGCGCTCGAGGGCGGCACCGGTGCGCTCGTGCTCTCCAGCGGGCAGGCGGCCTCGACGTTCGCGATCCTCAACATCGCCCAGGCCGGCGACCACTTCGTGTCGAGCTCGTCGATCTACGGCGGCACCTACAACCTCTTCAAGTACACGCTCGCCAAGCTCGGCATCGAGGTCACGTTCGTCGAGAACCAGGACGACATCGACGAGTGGCGCCGCGCCGTCCGCCCGAACACGAAGCTGTTCTTCGCGGAGACCATCGGCAACCCGCAGATCAACGTGCTCGACATCCGCGGCGTGGCCGACGCCGCGCACGAGGCCGGCGTGCCCCTCATCGTCGACAACACGATCGCGACCCCGTACCTGATCCGCCCGTTCGAGCACGGCGCCGACATCGTCGTGCACTCCGTCACCAAGTTCCTCGGCGGCCACGGCACCACGATCGGCGGCGCGATCATCGACGGCGGGAAGTTCGCCTGGTCGCAGAACGTGGAGAAGTTCCCGGGCCTCACCGAGCCCGACCCCTCCTACCACGGCGCCAGCTACACCACCGCGGTCGGCGACGCCCTCGCCTACGTGATCAAGGCGCGCGTGCAGCTGCTCCGCGACCTCGGCTCCGCGATCGCGCCGCAGAGCGCCTGGAACCTCATCCAGGGCATCGAGACGCTGTCCCTGCGCATCGAGCGCCACGTGCAGAACGCCCAGGAGATCGCCGAGTGGCTCGACGCCCGCGACGACGTCGCCAGCGTCAACTACTCGGGCCTGCCCACCTCGCCCTGGTACGCCGCGGCGAACACCTACGCGCCGAAGGGCGTGGGCGCCGTGCTCTCGTTCGAGCTGAAGGGCGGCGTGGACGCCGGCCGCGAGTTCGTGAACAGCCTCACTCTGTTCAGCCACCTCGCCAACATCGGCGACGTGCGCTCGCTGGTCATCCACCCCGCCTCCACCACGCACGCCCAGCTCACCCCGGAGCAGCAGCTCACCACCGGCGTGACGCCGGGCCTGGTGCGCCTGTCGGTCGGCCTCGAGAACATCGACGACCTCAAGGCGGACCTCGACCAGGCCCTCGCCGCCGCGCGCAAGGTCTCCGAGGCCGCGCGCGCCTGACGACTCCTCCTCAGAGACGGGAGCGCCCCGGGTCTTCGGATCCGGGGCGCTCCCGTCTCTGCGCGCGCGCTTCGCGTCGACGGCCCCTCCATCTCCGCGTTTCCCTCCCCCGGTCGCCTTTCCCTCCCCTGGTTCGCGTCGCTGAGGGGAGGGAAAGAAGCTGCGGGGAGGGAAACAGGGGCTCGGGGGCAAGGGGCGGGGACGGACGGGTGTCGCTCCGCACACGGCTGCAGCCGGGCCGGCTCTCCACCGGGTTCGTGAACGACGTCCCCTGAGCTGTGCCGCCCACGCACGATCGCGTGATGACGAACCCTCTCGGGATCTCCGACGCCCGCGCGCTCCTGCGCACTCGTGCGCAGCTGCGTTCGGCCGGGACGAGCGAACGCGCGATCGACGCGGCCCTCGCGGCGGGCGAGCTGCTGCGGCTGCGACGCGATCGCTATGTCGATGCAGCCGCGTACGAGGCGCTGTGGAGCGAAGGCCGCCACCTCGTCCAGACCGTCGCCGCTGCGAAGAACCTGGACGATCACGGCGCAGTATTCTGGGGTCCGTCCGCCGCCGTGCTGCACGGCTTGCCGCTCTACCGCCTCCGCCCGGCGAGCGTGCACACGGTGATCCTCGGCGGCCACCACGGCCGCGTACGGGCCGGCGTCCGGCAGCACGAGGTGTCTCTCGGCGTCGGAGACGTGATCGACATCGACGGGATCCTGTGCACCTCGCTGGACCGCACGATCCTGGACCTCGCCTGCACGGTCCCGGCCGAGGCGGCCGTGTGCGCCGCCGACGCCGCGCAGCGCCGCGAGACGGTGGTGGGGAACGAGTTCCGCGCGGATCGCGCCGCACTCTGGCACGCGCGCCTGGCCGACCGCGCCGCAGCGAGCCGGGCGTGGGGCATCCGGGGCGCTCGCGAACTGCTCGCGTTCGCCGACGGCCGCGCGCAGCTGCCCGGAGAGAGCGTCAGCAGGCTGCAGCTGCATCGTCTCGGGTTTCGCGGTCTGCTCCTCCAGGTGCCGGTCACCGGTGCGGACGGCGATCGATACTGGCTGGATTTCGGATTTCCGCGTGCGAAGGTGTTCGGAGAGTTCGACGGCCGGGGCAAGTACCTCGACGATGATCTTCGCGAGGGGCGTGCCGCGGACGAGGTCGTCCTCGATGAGAAGCGGCGTGAAGATGACGTGCGCGGCGTGACCGGCTGGCGCTTCGCGCGCTGGGACAGCACGCACATCGGCACTGCGGAGATCCTGGGCCGACGCCTCGCCCGCTTCGGCGTGCGCCCGCCGGGATGAGTCGCGCTCACTCGCCCACTCCTGCGCCACGCCTGGGTTCGCATGTGCCGCGCTCGGGCACTTATTCTGCCGGGTGCAGGATCGTGTTTCCCTCCCTCGGCCGCCTTTCCCTCGCCTGATTTGCGCTGCTCCGGGGAGGGAAAGGCGACGGAGGGAGGGAAACACGAATGAGGCGAGGACACGGGGCAGGCGCCGACGCAACAAGCCCGCACCGCGATCCCCGCACCGCGATCCCCGCGACGCACGAGGATCCGTAACCTTCCGCGCTCTGCCGCCCGCACCCGCGAGAATGGATCCATGGACTGGCAGACGACCTCGGAGGACACGGTGCCCTCGGCGCGCGTCTCGGAGGCGGATGCCCGCCTGCTGCGTGCGCGTCCGCCGGCCACGGGCGCCTGGCGCGACGGCGATCCCGCCGGAGACCGCCGGTTCGAGGCATTCGGGCCGTTCCGCACCGAGGGCGGCGAGCAGCTGCCGCTCATCCGGCTCGCCTACGAGTCCTGGGGCGAGCTGAACGAGGCGCGGGACAACGCGATCCTGATCCTGCACGCGCTCACGGGCGACAGCCACGTGGTGGGCGAGGCCGGCCGCGGTCACGCGACGAGCGGCTGGTGGGGCGAGATCGTCGGACCCGGCTGCGCGATCGACACCGACGAGTGGTTCGTGATCGCGCCGAACATGCTCGGCGGATGCCAGGGGTCCACGGGCCCCTCCAGCATCGCGCCCGACGGCTACGAGTGGGCCTCGCGCTTCCCCTACCTCACGATCCGCGACCAGGTCGCCGCGCAGGTGCTGCTGGCCGACGCCCTCGGCATCGACCGCTGGGGGGCCGTGATCGGCGGATCCATGGGCGGCATGCACGCCCTGGAGTGGGCGGTCGGGCACCCCGACCGCGTCGAGCGTCTCGCCATCCTGTCCTCTCCCCCGGTGACGACGGCCGACCAGCTCGCACTGAACTTCGTACAGCTCGAGACGGTGCGGATGGATCCGCGCTTCGCCGGCGGCGAGTACTACGACGCGCCCGTCGGCGAGGGGCCCCACCGCGGCCTCGCGCTGGCGCGCCGCATGGCGCTGCTGAACTACCGCAGCCCGATCGAGCTGAACCAGCGGTTCCAGCGATCGTGGCAGTCCGACGTGTCGCCCCTCGGACAGGGCGGCCGGTTCGCCGTGGAGAGCTATCTCGACTTCCACGGCAACAAGTTCACCCGCCGCTTCGACGCGAACAGCTACCTGACGCTCGTGGAGGCGATGAACTCGCACGACATCGGGCGCGACCGCGGCGGTGTCGAGGACGCCCTGAAGCGGGTCAGCGCGACGACGCTCGTGCTCGGCATCGACACCGACCGGTTGTTCCCCGTGGACGGCCAGCACCGCATCGCCCGGGGCATCCCGCGGACGCTCGACGGAGCCGAGGCCGTGGTGCTCGCGAGCGACTTCGGCCACGACGGCTTCCTCATCGAGACCGACGAGGTCGGCCGGCACCTCACGAGGCTGCTCTCGTCCTGACGCCCTGGCGCGATCAGGGGCCTTCGAACCGCCAGACCGGATCCTCGGCGATCAACCGCTCGCGGGCGCCCTGCGGCGCTCCGGCGAGCTCGTCGCCGTCCCAGAAGAGCAGCATGCCCGCCTTCGTGGGCGTGGCCCGCGTGCGGAACAGGACTGCGTCGCCGACCCGTGCCAGGGCATGCTCCACCCGGGTCGTCCCCTGCAACGCGTGCAGGGTGCGCCAGGTCGGCGGCATGAGGGCGATCTCCCCCGCGTCCCGGGCGGCGAGCGCCGCCTCCGGAGTCAGCCAGCGGGTCTCGACGACCTCGTCCAGGGCCGGACGGATCGCCCCGCCGGGATCCGCGGCGACGAAGAACCAGGTGCGCACGCGCTTCGGGATGCCGGACGGCGGCACCCAGCACGACAGCAGCGCCAGGCGCTCCAGGGCGAGCCCGACCTCCTCGACGGTCTCGCGCACCGCGGCGCGTCCGGCGTCCTCGCTCTCGTCGGCGCCCGCGATCCGGTCCTCGGGCTCCACCATGCCCCCGGGGAACACCCATGCGCCCGCGAACGACCCTCTGTCCGGTCGCCGCAGCAGCAGCGCCTCGATGCCGTCCGCTGCGTCGCGCAGGATCACCGCGGTGCCCGCGACGGGCAGGTCGTCGTCCTCGGCGGAGCTCATCCGCCCATGCTAGGACGCACCCACGACGCGGTGCGCGACGACGGACCGATCCGGCCGGCTCAGGCCAGGTCGCGAACCCGCACGGATCCGGTCTCGGTGTGGTACCGGCGCTGCACCGCGTAGGACGCGATCGCGATTCCGAGACCGAGCACCGCAAGGCCGGCGCCCACCCAGGACGGCGCGGCGAAACCCCAGCCCCAGGCGATCACGAGCCCGCCGAGGAAGGCGCCCAGGCTGTTGCCGATGTTCAGCGCCGAGTGGTTCAGCGCCGCCGCGATGGACTGGTTGTCCCCCGCGACCTCCATGAGCCGCGTCTGGATCGCCGGGCTCAGGATCGAGGACAGCAGGGCCATGATGGACGAGAGCGGCACGAGCAGCCAGATCGAGAACGACAGGATCGCGAGCAGCACGAGCACGACGGCCATCGCCCCGAGGCCGACCAGCAGCGTGAGCCGGAGATTGCGGTCGCCGAAGACGCCGCCCAGCAGGTTGCCGACGGTCATCCCCAGCCCGAACACCACGAGCGTGATCGGCACCATCCATTCGGGAGCCCCCGCCCGCTCCGTGACGACGGGGGCGATGTAGCTGTAGACGGCGAAGAACCCGCCGAAGCCGATGGCGCCGGTCGCGAGCGCGAACCAGACCTGGGGACGCCGGAACACGCGCAGCTCCGCGCGGAACGTGCGTCCGGGATCCCCCTCGTGCTGCGGCACGAAGAAGGCGATGCACACCGTGGCGAGCGCGAACACGATCGTGACGACGAGGAACGCGCTGCGCCAGCCGACGTGCTGCCCGAGGTAGGTTCCCGCCGGCACGCCCACCACGTTCGCGATGGTGAGACCGGTGAGGATGAACGCCACGCCCTTGGCGCGCTTGCCCGGGCCGAGCACGTCGGAGGCCACGAGGGCGCCGATCCCGAAGTAGGCTCCGTGCGGCAGACCCGCGATGAAGCGCGCGAGGCCCACGGTCTCGAACGTGGGCAGCACCATGGCCAGGCCGTTGCCGAGGGTCAGCGCGATCGCGAGCCCGACCATCACGCGGTGGCGGGGGAAGCGCGCGACGAGGCCGGCGATGGTGGGAGCGCCGAGCACCACGCCCAGCGCGTAGAGCGACACCAGCAGGCCGGCGCGGCCGATCGCCTCGTCGGGGTTCTGCGCCCACAGCTCGGGCAGCAGGTCCTGCGCGATGTTGGGGAGCAGGCCCATGGCGACGAACTCGGTCATGCCGATGCCGAAGCTGCCGATGGCGAGGGAGAGGAGCGCCCGCATCGCCGCACCCCTCGAGAGGCTCGAGGGTTTCATCCGTCCAGCTTAGAGGCTGCCGGAGTCGTCGATCGCCCGCTCGAGGCGCGCGATCTTGCCGTCGATCTCGCCGGTGTAGCCCGGGCGGATGTCGGCCTTGAGCACGAGCGAGACGCGGGATCCGAACGGCATCACGGCCTCGGTGGCGCGCTTGACGACGTCCATGACCGTGTCCCAGTCGGGACCCTCGATCTCGGTGAACATGCTCGTGGTGCGGTGCGCGAGCCCGGAGGCGCGGACCACGGCCACCGCGGCGGCGACCGCGTCGTGCACCGAGGCATCGGCGCTCTCGGGGCGATCGGGGGCGGATCCGCTGGGGGCGACGGAGAAGGCGACGAGCATCAGGACCTCCTGGTTTCGGGGAGCTCGGGGGTGGGGGACGAGGGGCGGCGCACCGGCGTGCGCACGATCGCGCGGATCGCGACCACGCAGATGACCACGACGAGGATGTTGCGCGCGCTCAGCAGAGCGATCGGAAGCGCCTGCGCCGCCAGCAGCTGGTCGTACACGACCGGGTAGACCGCCTGGGTCAGCGCGTAGTCGACGAGGAGGAGGATCGCGGGGATCCGCACGCGAGGGCCGTCGAGCAGACACCACAGCACGACGGGGGCGAGCATCCACACCTGGAACTGCGGCGAGCCGACCTTGTTGCACGCGATCAGCACGGCGACCAGGGCGAGCATGGTCGCCGGCAGCAGGCGCCGCGCGGAGGCTCCGGCCCGGAGCTTCCACAGCGCCAGCGCGGCGATGACGACGACGCTGAGCGCCATCAGCGGGGTGAGCACGGCGGCGACGAGATCCACTCCGGGCCCGGTGAGCTGGAAGGTGAGGATGTCGCGGCTGTACTCGATCCGCGTCACGCCGATCTGGGTGAGCCACAGCAGCGGCGTCGCGCCGACCGCCTCGATCTGCAGGCCGCGGCCGCTCATCTGGCTGAGGAAGCCGAGGAGGTTCTTGGATCCGCCCAGCAGCACGAGGCCCAGCACGACGACGAAGGTCACGATCGCGGCGGAGGCGATCATCCGGATCCGCCCGCGCAGGAGCGCGAGACCGGCCACGAACAGGGCGCCAGGCCAGATCTTGATCCAGGCGCCGATCGTGAACAGGGCGCTCGCCACCGCCGGCCGGGAGAACAGCCACAGTCCGCCGATGATCGCGAGCGGCACGGTGATCGCGTCGATCCGGAACATCGCGATGGGACCGAGCAGCAGGAGCGCGAGCATCCAGAGCAGGGCCGCGGTCCTGCGGCCCCGGCTGCGGCGAGCCCGCGTGCCGCGCAGCAGGAACGCGAAGCCGATCGCGTCGAGCGCCGTCACCAGGATCGACCAGGCGACGACGTAGCTCGCGGATCCGACCGCGTACGCCCCCGGGAACAGCGGATGGATCAGCTGCGAGATCCCCTGCGCGATCAGCATGGGCACGAGCGCGAGCTGCGGGTAGACCCAGCTCTCGGTGACGCCGACGATCGCTCCCCCGCCGAGCGCGTTCCTCGCCCACGGCTCGTACACGAACACGGTGTCGCCCATCGGCAGCGCCGGCATCCACCACCCGATCATCGCGACGTACAGGTGCGCGACGACGAAGGCCAGCCAGAGCACCGAGAGCGGCAGGCCCGCCCGGCGCAGAGCCGCGGATGCGCGACGCTCGCCGCCTCGGGTCGGTTCGGCACGGGTCGCGCCCGTCGGCTCGGCACCGCTCACACGCGGCCCTCCTCGGTCTCTTCGTGGTGTTCGTTCTCGTCGGGGTCGCCATCGCCGGCGAGCACCCCCGCGATGGCGGCGGGCAGCGCCTCCGCGACGTCCAGGGCGACGAGGGGGTGCCCCGGGGATCCGTCCGCCGGGTCGGCCTCGGCGGCGATCCGTCCGGCCGCTCCGTGCAGCCACGCCGCACTCGCGGCGAGATCGGCCAGCGGAGTCCCACGCCCGGCGGCCCGATCGGCGGCGACGAGTGCGCCGAGCACACCCGCGAGCACGTCTCCGGTGCCCGCCGCGGCGAGCCAGGCGGTGCCGGCGTCCACCGCGATCGCATACCCGGCCCCGGACTCGGCGACGAGGGTCGTCGCGCCCTTGAGCAGCACGGTGCCGCCGAGCGCGCCCGCCGTCTCGACCACGGCCGCCGCGCGCCGGACGGGGTCGTCCAGGATCTCCGGCCCGGCGGAGGCCAGGCCCAGCGTCTCGCGCAGCCGGGCGAACTCCCCGGCGTGCGGGGTGGCGACCACCGGGGCGGAGGACGGGAGCAGCCCCAGCGCGCCGGCGTCGACGACGACCGCTGCAGTACCGGAGAGCACGCGGCGCAGCGCGTCCGTCTCCTCGGCGGAGCGCAGCGCGGGGTCGGTGCCGGATCCGATCACCCAGGCGTCGGCCCGTGCCTCCTCCCCCGCTGCCGGCTCGGAGACGACGGTCTCAGGGCGGCGTGCGAGCACCAGATCCACGGCACGGCGCGGTCCGACGTAGCGCACATAGCCCGATCCGGCGCGCCATGCCGCCTCGACGCCGAGCACGGCGGCACCGGGATACGCATCGGATCCGGTGCGCAGCGCGACGACGCCGCGACTGCGCTTGTCGTCGGTCCGGCCGGGCACGCGCAGCAGGTGGCGGACGTCCCGGCGCGTCCACACGAGGCGGCCGTGCGCGTCGAGGACGCCGGCGGGCGGAGAAGGCATGGGATCCACGGTACTGGGCCGCGGCTGTGCGCGCCGTCGCATCGCCTCGAGGCACGGAAACGACGACGACGGATCCGCACCCCCTCCACGGCGGGTAGCGTCGTCGCGTGAGCCTTCTGTTCTCCCCGATGACCATCCGCTCCCTCACCCTGCGCAACCGCCTGTGGGTCTCCCCCATGTGCATGTACAGCGCCGTCGACGGCCTGCCGCAGGAGTGGCACCACACGCACCTCGCGCAGTTCGCCTCGGGCGGCGCCGGCCTCATCGTCGCCGAAGCCACCGCGGTGCTGCCCGAGGGCCGGATCAGCCCGCGCGACACGGGTCTGTGGAACGACGCCCAGCGCGACGCCTGGGCGCCGATCGTGGCGGCCGCGCACGCCCGCGGCGCGCACATCGGCGTGCAGCTCGCCCACGCCGGACGCAAGGCGTCGACGTGGTGGCCGTGGGCCGGGGAGTCCGGATCGGTGCCCGCGACCGAGGGCGGATGGCCGACGGTCGCCCCGTCCGCGATCGCCTTCGAGGGCTTCGCGGAGCCTGCGGCACTCGACGACGCCGGGATCGCCGCCGTCGTCGCGGGTTTCGCCGACGCTGCGCGCCGCGCGCTGGACGCGGGCTTCGACGTGCTGGAGATCCACGGCGCGCACGGCTACCTGCTGCACCAGTTCCTGTCGCCGCTGAGCAACCACCGCGAGGACGCCTACGGCGGGACCCTGGAGAATCGCGCACGGCTGCTGCTCGAGGTCACCGCGGCCGTGCGCGCGGTCGCGGGCGAGGAGGTCCCCGTCTTCGTGCGGATCTCGGCCACCGACCACGCTCCCGGCGGCTTCACCCCCGACGAGGCGGCGATCGTGGCCGACTGGGCGGTGGCCCGCGGGGCCGATCTCATCGACGTGTCCAGCGGCGGGCTCGTCGCCCATCAGCGGATCGACGTGCACCCCGGGTATCAGGTCCCGCTCGCCGCCACGGTGCGCCAGGGCGGCCGCATCCCGTCCTCCGCGGTCGGACTGCTGACCGACGGCGCCCAGGCCGAGGCCGTGCTCCAGAGCGGCGCCGCCGACGCGGTCTTCGCGGGCCGGGAGTGGCTGCGCGACCCGCATTTCGGCCTGCGGGCCGCGCACGAGCTCGGCGACGCCGTCGCCTGGCCCGATCAGTACCTCCGCGCGCGCTGGCGCTGATCAGCGTCCGAAGCCGCGCCGCGTGATGTCGCGCACCTCGCCGACGAGCTCCTCGATGATGTCCTCCAGGAACAGGATCGCGGTGGTCTCGCCGGAGGCGTCGCGCACCTGCGCGAGGTGACGCCCCGCGCGCCGCATGATCGCGAGCGCGTCCTCCAGGTCGGTGTCCTCCTGCATCGGCACCATCTGATGGATCCGCTTCGCGGGGATCGGCAGCCCGGCCCGTGCCGCGGCCTCCGGCCCCTCGGCGGAGCGGATGACGTCCTTCAGGTGCACGTAGCCGACCGGCACCCCTTCGGCGTCGACCATCACATAGCGGGAGAAGCCGTGCTTGGCGACCGCGCGCTCCACGTCGTCCGGGGTCGCGCCGAGCGGCAGCGTCACCAGGTCCGCCAGCGGCACCGCGACGTCGCGCGCGTCCTTGTCGGTGAACTCCACCACCGCGCTCACCGTGCCCGCCGAGTCGGCGAGCACGCCCTCGCGCCGGGACTGGTCCACGATCGTCGCGACCTCGTCGAGCGTGAAGGTCGAGGCGGCCTCGTCCTTCGGCTCCACGCGGAACAGCCGCACGACGCCGTTGGCCGTCGCGTTCAGCCCGCGGATCACCGGGTAGAACACCTTCGAGATCCACACCAGCGGGGTCGCGAGGATGAGCACGGCGCGGTCCGGCACCGAGAAGGCGAGGTTCTTCGGCACCATCTCGCCGAAGACCACGTGCAGGAACGACACGATCACCAGGGTGATGATGAACGCGATCGCGTCCACCGCCGCCTCGGCGAGTCCGATGGCCCCCAGGGGCGCGGCGAGCAGGTGGTGCATCGCCGGTTCCGAGACGTTCAGGATCAGCAGCGAGCACACCGTGATGCCCAGCTGCGAGGTCGCGAGCATGAGCGTCGCATGCTCCATCGCGTACAGGGCGGTGCGCGCGGATCGGGATCCGCGTTCGGCGAGCGGCTCGATCTGCGAACGGCGCGCCGAGATCACCGCGAACTCCGCGGCGACGAAGAAGGCGTTGAAGGCGAGCAGCACGAACAGCCATGCGATTCCGGCCCAGTCGTTCATCGCTCACCCCCTTCCTCGACGGCCGGATCCGCGACGAAGCGGATCCGATCCACGCGGCGGCCCTGCATGCGCACGACGTGCAGCGTCCCGCCGGCCACGGGCACCTCGTCCCCGGCCTTGGGCAGGCGCTCGAGCACGCTCATCACGTACCCGCCGACGGTGTCGTAGACGTCGCCCTCCGGCACCTCGATGCCGGTGCTGGCCCGCAGCTCGTCGGGGCGCAGCTCGGCGGGGAAGGTGATGCCGTCACGGCCCCGGACCACGCCGGCGCGGGTGCGGTCGTGCTCGTCGGAGACCTCGCCGACGATCTCCTCGACCAGATCCTCGAGCGTGACGATCCCGGCGGTGCCGCCGTACTCGTCCACGACGATCGCGAGCTGGTAGCCGCCGCCGCGCAGCTCGGCCACGAGCGCGTCCAGGTGCACCGTCTCGGGCACCCGCAGCGGCTCGGAGGAGAGCGCGCCGACCGGCACCTCCGTGCGCCGGTCGCGCGGCACCGACACCGCGGCCTTGAGGTGCACGACGCCGGTGATGTCGTCGAGGTCCTCGTCGTACACGGGGAAGCGGCTGTGGCCGGTGCGCCGGGCCAGGCCGATCACGTCATCGGCGGACTCGGCGGCGGCGATCGCGTGCATGCTGGGGCGCGGGGTCATCACGTCGCCGGCGGTGAGGCGCGCGAACCCGAGGCTGCGGTCCAGCAGGGTCGCGGTGTCCTCCTCGAGAACGCCGGCGCTGGCGGAGCGTCGTACGAGCGAACTGAGCTCCTCGGCCGAGCGGGCGCCGCTGAGCTCCTCCTTGGGCTCGATGCCCATCGCCCGCAGCACCCCGTTCGCGCTGCCGTTGAGCAGCGCCACGATCGGCCGGAAGACCGTGGTGAAGGCGGTCTGGAACGGGATCACGACCTTCGCGGTCGCGACCGGCAGCGCCATCGCGAAGTTCTTCGGCACGAGCTCCCCGAGGATCATCGAGAGCATCGTGGCGACGGTCATGGCCACGATCACCGCGATGGTCACCGTGACCGGCTCGGGCAGGCCCCAGGACGACAGCACGGGGCGCAGCAGGTTCGACAGCGCCGGCTCCATGGTGAAACCGGTGAGCAGCGTCGTCAGGGTGATGCCCAGCTGCGCCGACGACAGATGCGTCGAGGTGATCTTGAGAGCGGCGATGGTCATGCCCAGCCGGCTCTCGCCGCGATCCCGCCGCGCCTCCAGATCGGCGCGGTCCAGGTTCACCAGCGCGAACTCGCTGGCGACGAACAGGCCCGTCCCGACGATGAGCAGAAGCCCCACGCCCAACCAGATGTAGTCCATCACGGTGTCACCTCCGACGAAGCGGAGAGCGGGCAGTGGGGCGAGGTACTACACGAGGGAGGGTCGTCCATGGTGGCACCGATTCTACTGTCCCTCGGCGGCGGCGAAGCTGAACGGATGCCCGATCGCTCCCGTGCTCACCAGCTGACCGGCAGCGCCTTGCCCTCTTCATACCCCGCGGCCGACTGCAGTCCGACCAGCGCCCGCTCGTGGAACTCCGGGACGGACGAGGCGCCCGCGTAGGTGAACGAGGACCGCACTCCCGAGGTGATCATGTCGACCAGGTCCTCGACGCCGGGCCGGAGCGGATCCAGGTAGATCCTCGACGACGAGATGCCCTCGGCGAACAGCTCCTTGCGCGCCCGCTCGTAGGCGTCGAGGCGTCCGAAGCGCGCCTGCACGGCCTTGGTCGACGCCATCCCCCAGGACTCCTTGTAGATCCGCCCCTCGGCGTCCGCCTGCAGCTCGCCCGGAGCCTCGATCGTGCCCGCGAACCAGGAGCCGATCATCACCGACGCGGCGCCCGCGGCGAGCGCCAGGGCGACGTCGCGCGGATAGCGCACCCCGCCGTCCGCCCACACGTGCGCGCCCAGCTCCGCGGCGGCCTGCGCCGTCTCCAGCACGGCCGAGAACTGCGGGCGGCCGACCGCCGTCATCATGCGGGTGGTGCACATCGCACCGGGTCCCACGCCGACCTTGAGGATCGATGCGCCGGCATCGACGAGATCGCGCACGCCGTCCGCCGTGACGATGTTGCCCGCCACGATCGGGATGCCCAGCTCGAGCGCCGCGACCGTGCGCAGGGCGCGCAGCATGCCCTCCTGGTGGCCGTGCGCCGTGTCCACCACGAGCACGTCGACACCGGCGGCCGCCAGCGCCCTCGCCTTGGCCGCGACGTCGCCGTTGATGCCGACCGCCGCGGCGACCGCGAGGCGCCCCGACGCGTCGACCGCCGGGCGGTACAGAGTGGAGCGCAGCGCGCCGCGCGCGGTCTGCGTGCCGACGAGGTGACCGTGCTGCAGCACCGTCACCATCTCGGCGTCCACGGCCGTGATCGCGTCGAATGCGGCACGCGGGTCCGCCACGTCCTCGGCGTCCAGGGACGGGGTGTCCGCGCGGGTCAGGTCGCCCAGCTGCGCGTCGCGCAGCGCGGTCGCGAGCCGGGCGGCCGGGAGGATTCCGTGGATCGCGTCGATGTGCAGGCCGTCCGGACCGCCGGGCGCCTCCGCGACGACGATGCCGTGCCCGTCGGTCGCCGGCATCAGCCGCAGCGCGTCCTCCACGGTCGCGAGCGGCGAGAGCACGATCGGGGTGTCCCAGGCGACCGGCTGGCGCTTGACCCAGCGGATCGCCTCGTCCAGCTCCTGCAGCGGCATGTCCTGCGGGAGCACGCCGATGCCCCCGCGGCGGGCCAGGGTGGCGGCGAGCCGGGGGCCGGTCACGGAGTTCATGTTCGAGGACACCAGCGGGATGGTCGCGGGGGTCCCGTCCTGCGGCGCCAGATCCACCTGCAGGCGGCTCGTCACATCGGAGCGACGCGGCACCAGGAACACGTCGGAGTAGGTGAGATCGACCATCGGGAGTTCGCCGGAGAACTGCATGCTCTCAGGGTAGCCGTCCCCCGCCGGAACGCCTCGGGTGCCGCGGGTGCCGGCTCGCCCGCCCTGCGGATCCGGAATGCCGTGATCCGGATCCGGAATGCCTCCCGTGACCGGGCCGTCGCGCGCCCATGTCGGCGACCGCGGAGCCCCGCAGACCCGTTAGGCTTGATACCCGGATGAGTGGCCATACCCGGAGATCACCGGGGACGGATCCCACCGCTTCAGCGACGAAAGAGGGCGATCGAGCGTGTCGAGCCAGGTGACCGGCGTCGGGACTTCTGGAGATGGAGAGTTCGGAGCCAATTCCTGGCTCGTCGACGAGCTGTACGAGCAGTTCAAGGTCGACCGCAACTCCGTCGACAAGGAGTGGTGGCCGGTTCTCGAGAACTACCGTCCGTCGGAAGCCGGATCCCCCGCCCCCGCCGCGTCGCCCGCACCGGCCGCGGCCGCCGAGGTCACGCACCCGGTGACGGCGCCGATCCCGGTGATCGGCCAGCAGCCGGTCGCCCGCACCACGACGAAGCCGGCCCGGCAGGCGCCGATCCCGGCACAGGCCCAGGACCGCACGGCCGCCGAGCCCGGCGCCGAGCAGCACGAGGACCTCGTGACGCCGCTGCGCGGCATGCCCAAGACCCTCGCCGCCAACATGGACGAGTCTCTGACCGTGCCCACCGCGACGAGCGTGCGCACCGTGCCGGCGAAGCTGATGATCGACAACCGGATCGTCATCAACAACCACATGTCCCGCACCCGCGGCGGCAAGGTCTCCTTCACGCACCTCATCGGCTGGGCGCTGATCCAGGCACTGAAGGAGTTCCCGAGCCAGAACGTGTACTACGCGGAGGTCGACGGCAAGCCGAGCGTGGTCGCACCCGCGCACGTCAACCTGGGCATCGCGATCGACATCCCCAAGCCCGACGGCACCCGCGCCCTCCTCGTCCCCTCGATCAAGCGCGCCGAGACGCTCACCTTCAGCGAGTACCTCTCCGCCTACGAGGACCTCATCGGGCGCGCCCGCGGCAACAAGCTGACGGCCGCCGACTTCCAGGGCACCACGCTCTCGCTCACCAACCCGGGCGGCATCGGCACCGTGCACTCGGTGCCGCGTCTGATGAAGGGCCAGGGCTGCATCATCGGCGCCGGCGCCCTCGAGTACCCGGCCGAGTTCCAGGGATCCAGCCAGAAGACGATCGACGTCCTCGGCATCGGCAAGACGATCACGCTCACCAGCACCTACGACCACCGGGTCATCCAGGGCGCCGGATCCGGCGAGTTCCTGAAGAAGGTGCACGAGCTCCTCATCGGCGAGCGCGGCTTCTACGAGGGTGTCTTCCGCGCGCTGCGCATCCCCTACGCTCCGATCCACTGGAGCAAGGACATCGCGGTCGACCTCGCCGAGCGCATCGACAAGACCGCACGCGTGCAGGAGCTCATCAACTCCTACCGGGTGCGCGGACATCTCATGGCCGACATCGACCCGCTCGAGTACGTGCAGCGCACGCACCCCGACCTCGAGATCGAGACCCACGGCCTGACGTTCTGGGACCTCGACCGAGAGTTCGTCACGAACGGCTTCGGCGGCCAGCGCCAGCTCAAGCTCCGCGAGATCCTCGGTGTCCTGCGCGACTCCTACTGCCGCACGATCGGCATCGAGTACATGCACATCCAGGATCCGGAGCAGCGCCGCTGGTTCCAGGACAAGGTCGAGGTCAAGTACGTCAAGCCCGGCCACGACGAGCAGCTGCGCGTGCTCAGCAAGCTCAACGAGGCCGAGGCCTTCGAGACCTTCCTGCAGACCAAGTACGTCGGCCAGAAGCGCTTCTCGCTCGAGGGCGCGGAGTCGCTCGTGCCGCTGCTCGACGAGATCCTGCAGGGCGCGGCCGGGGCGGGCCTCGACGGCGCCGCGATCGGCATGGCGCACCGAGGCCGGCTGAACGTGCTCGCGAACATCGCGGGCAAGACCTATGGTCAGGTCTTCCGCGAGTTCGAGGGCTCCATGCAGCCGGGCAACCAGCGCGGATCCGGCGACGTGAAGTACCACCTGGGTAAGGAAGGCACCTTCGTCGCCGATGACGGCGCCGAGCTGCCGATCCTCCTCGCGGCCAACCCGTCGCACCTGGAGACCGTGGACGGGGTGCTCGAGGGCATCACGCGGGCCAAGCAGGACCGCAAGCCGATCGGGACCTTCACCTGGCTGCCGATCCTCGTGCACGGCGACGCGGCCTTCGCCGGCCAGGGCGTCGTCGTGGAGACCCTGCAGATGTCGCAGCTGCGCGGCTACCGCACCGGCGGGACCGTGCACGTCGTGGTCAACAACCAGGTCGGCTTCACCACGCTGCCGAACGACTCGCGCACCTCCGTGTACGCGACCGACGTCGCCAAGACCATCCAGGCGCCCGTGCTGCACGTGAACGGCGACGACCCCGAGGCCGTGGTGCACGTCGCCCAGCTCGCCTTCGAGTACCGCGAGCGCTTCCACCGCGACATCGTGATCGACCTCGTCTGCTACCGCCGCCGCGGGCACAACGAGGGCGACGACCCGTCGATGACGCAGCCGCTGATGACCGACCTGATCCAGGCGAAGCGCTCCGTCCGCAGTCTGTACACGGACGCGCTCGTCGGCCGCGGCGACATCACCCAGGAAGAGTACGACCAGGCCAAGGCCGACTTCCAGAACCGCCTGGAGATCGCGTTCGCCGAGACGCACGCGGCGGAGACCGGCGCCACGCCGATCATGCCCGACCTTCCCCCGGTCGACGCGCAGACGGGATCCCTGGAGTTCTCCGGCGTGCCCGTCGAGGTCGTCCACCTCATCGGCGACGCGCACGCGAACAAGCCCGAGGGCTTCACCGTGCACCCGAAGCTGCAGCAGGCGATGGCCAAGCGCGTCGACATGAGCCGCAACGGCGGGATCGACTGGGGCTTCGGCGAGCTGCTCGCCTTCGGGTCCCTGCTGGTCGAGGGCATCCCGGTGCGCCTCGCCGGCCAGGACTCCCGTCGCGGCACCTTCGTGCAGCGCCACGCCGTGCTGCACGACCGCGCGAACGGCCAGGAGTGGCTGCCGCTGGCGAACCTCTCCGACAACCAGGCCCGCTTCTTCGTGTACGACTCGCTGCTCAGCGAGTACGCCGCGCTCGGCTTCGAGTACGGCTACTCGGTGGAGCGTCCCGAGGCGCTGGTGCTCTGGGAGGCGCAGTTCGGCGACTTCGTCAACGGCGCGCAGTCGGTCATCGACGAGTACATCTCCGCGGCCGAGCAGAAGTGGGGCCAGCAGTCGAGCGTCGTGCTGCTGCTGCCGCACGGCTACGAGGGTCAGGGACCGGACCACTCCTCGGCGCGCATGGAGCGCTTCCTGCAGCTGTGCGCGCAGGACAACATGACGGTCGCGCGCCCGTCCACCCCGGCAAGCTACTTCCACCTGCTCCGCCGGCAGGCGTACGCGCGTCCGCGCCGACCGCTGATCGTCTTCACGCCGAAGGCCATGCTGCGTCTGCGCGGCGCGACCAGCCCGGTGGAGGACTTCACGCAGGGCCGGTTCGAGACGGTGATCGACGACAGCCGCGAGCTGGACCGGAACGCCGTCAAGCGCGTGATCTTCCACTCCGGCAAGGTGCACTGGGACCTGGTGTCGGAGCTCGAGAAGAACCCCAACCCCGAGGTCGCCCTGGTGCGGGTCGAGCAGCTCTACCCGGTGCCGCTGCGCGCCCTGAAGACCGTAGCCGACACATACCCGAACGCCGAGATCGTCTGGGTCCAGGAGGAGCCGGAGAACCAGGGCGCCTGGCCGTTCCTCGCGCTGCACTTCCAGACCGTGCCGGGCCCGCGCGTCGTGCGCCCGATCACGCGCCCGGCCTCGGCCGCGCCGTCGACGGGTTCCTCGAAGGTGCACGCCGCGGAGCAGGCCGATCTGATCGCGCGGGCACTGACCCTCTGAGCCGCCCGCTCAGCCGTCCGACGCGGCGTCCCGGTTCTCCGGGGCGCCGCGTCGCCGTTTCCGGCCGCGGCGCACGAGGGTCACCGCGACGGCGATGACGGCGACCACGGCGGGCACCAGGAGCGCGGCGCCCGCGAGCAGGAGCAGCCCGATCGTGCACACCGAGGCGACCACGGCCATCCACCATCCGGGGGTGCGCCGCGGGAGGATCCTGATCGCGGCGATCATGCCGACCGTGTACACGGCGACCATGCTCGCCGTGTGGATGAGGATGAACGGCTGCAGGTCGAACCCCGTCGCCCAGGACACCGCGAAGTACGCGAGCACGAGCGTCATCGACAGCAGCAGCGCACGCCGGGGAACCGCGCCGGACTCGGCGCCGCGGGCGAACCACCGCGGCAGGTCGCCGTTCACGGCGAGCGACGCGCCGAGCTTGCCGAACGCCGCGAGGTAGACGTTGAGCACGCCGAGCGCCACGACCGCCGACACGACGCCGATGAGGGCCGGCGCCGCGCGCACACCGCCCGCCTCGGCGAGGTCCAGCAGCACGACGTCGCCGCGCCCCGATCGCTCCCCCAGCGCTCCGACCGTGACGATCTGCAGCGCCAGATAGCTCCCGCCCGCGAGCACCAGCGTGATCGCGGTCGCCAGCGGGATGGTGCGCCTCGGGCGGGCGAACTCGCCGGAGATGTGCGTGCCCACCTCCCAGCCCGCGAAGGCCCACACGAACATCACGATCGCCGTGCCGACGCCGCCCCAGCCGTGCGGCAGGAACGGCGTGAAGCTCTCCGGGCGCACGGCGGGCGCGGCGACCGCGACGACGATGACGACGATCGCGAGCAGCAGGCCGGTGAGCACGAGCTGGAGCCAGCCGGTGAGCCGCACCCCGAACAGGTTCGCGACGAACGGCACAACGAGGAATCCCAGGGCGAGCCACGGGATCGCCGCGCGGTCGATCCCGACGACGGTCGCGATGTACCGGGCGCCGAGGACGGCCACGACCGGGCCGCCCGCGGCCACGCCGAAGAGGAACCAGTAGCCCGTGGCCCGCGCCGCGGTGGGTCCGAGCGCGGTGCGCGCGTAGCTGGCGACGCCTCCGGGGTCGGGATGGCGCGCCGCGAGGGCGGCGAACGCGCCGGCGAGCGGCACGGCGAGCAGGGTGATGACCCCGACCGCGACGAGGCTGGCGGGGCCGGCGGTCGCGCTCGCGAGCCCGGGCAGCACCAGGAGCCCGGTGCCGAGCACGGACGCGAGATACAGGGCGATGCCCTGCGCGAGACCGAGCCCGGACGGCGCACCCGGCTGCGCGAGGCCGCCGAGATCGGTGCCGTCCGATCCCTCGGCGGGACGGAGTGCGGTCATGCCCTCACCCTAGGGAGGGGGCCGGACATTCAGTACCAGATGGTGAGCGCAGGCGCCGCGGCCGTGCCGAACGCGTCCTGGATCGACGCCGCCGCCTCCGCCGATGCGGAGATCCGCCCGGCGGCCCACAGCGCGATCGCGCTCACGCCGCCCAGGTACAGCGACGACAGCGCGTCGACCCCCAGCTCCACGTCCGGGGCGTCCGACGTCGCCTCCACGACCGCGTCGCCCTCCGCATCGACCCGCAGCCGCCAGGATCCCTCGGCGAGCCCGAGCGGATCCGTCACCCGCAGCACGAGATCGACCGGGGTGCGGTAGGCGCGCGCGGCGAGCGCCGCGGGGACGTCCAGGATCCGGAGCCAGCCGTGGTCGTGGACGGTCGTCTGCACGGCGCGCTGGTCGGCGACGAGCCAGGGCAGCGGATCGTCCAGCGGACGCAGGTCGGCGTGCACCGTGCGGATCAGATCGTGGTTCAGCGCGAAGGCCCAGAGGGCGCGCAGCGCCTCCGGGGTCTCTGCGTCGAGGTGGCGGATCGCGAGATCGGCGCCGAACTCGTCGGGGAGCATGTCGAGCGTGTAGGCCAGCACACCCCGGGTCACCCCGTCGGCGTCGACGGCCCTCACTCCGCGGACTGCCCGGGACCGCTCGTCCCCCGGCGTGAGTCCCGCCATGCGCAGCCAGCGCAGCGGCCACCCCGGGACATCGCCGGCCCGGCCGAGACGGGCGCGCTCGTGCACCTCGTCGAGGGCTTTCCTGAGGGCCTCCGGCTCGAGGTACTCGACCGTCGGGAGTGCGTCTGTCACCGGCAGCCGGATGCCGCCGGCGCGCCGGGCGTCGACGCGCAGGTGCGCGACCGGGATCGCGGGGCCGAAGCCGTAGCGCCCGTAGATCGTCGCCTCGGTGGCCGTGAGCCCCGCGATGGGAACGCCCGCGGCGGCCGCGGCGCGCAGCTCGCCCTCCAGGAGGTTGCGCGCGATGCCGCGCCGACGGTGGGTGGCCGCGACCGTGACGATGCTGATCGCCCACATGTCCACGTGCGCGCCGGGAGCGCCCGGCACCGTCATGGGCGTCACCCAGGAGTCGACGGTCGCCACCGGGAGCTCGATCCCCGGGGCGTAGACGCCGATGTTGCGCCGGAGCGCCATCATCTCGCCCATCAGGCGGATCGCGTCGTCGTCGGGCTCCTTGTCCAGGAAGCCCCTCGCGTCGGCACGGGCGAACCCGCGCAGCTGCGCCGGATCCGCCACATCGACCACGCGGTAGTCGAGCTGGGACGCGCTCAGCCGCTCCCGCGAGAGCGCGTCGACGGGGATGTCACGGGCGTCGAGGTCTGCCATGACCTCAGCCTAACCACGGCCGACGACGCGGCGTCGGCCTCCCGGCGCGGTGGGATGCGTCAGTGCGCGGCGGCCTGCACGGCCCGCAGGCGGGCGAGCACCTGATCGCGCAGCTCCTCGGGCGCGGTCTCCTTGCACGCTCGCGACACGACCTCGGTCAGCGTGGTGGCGACCAGCGCCTCCTCGGCGCAGGACGGGCAGTTGTCGAGATGCTCGCGGATGTCGGAATGCTCCGTCTTGCACATCTCGTTGCGGAGGTACTCCTCCAGGTCCTGCCGCGCCTTGGCGCATCCGCAGTCCGTCATTTCGTGCTCCTCGTGCCGGCCGCGGCGATGCCTCGCTCCGCGGCGTAGTCCGCCAGCAGCTCCCGCAGCATGCGTCGCCCGCGGTGCAGGCGGCTCATGACGGTGCCGATGGGGGTCTTCATGATGTCGGCGATCTCCTGGTAGGCGAAGCCCTCGACGTCCGCGAGGTACACCGCCAGCCGGAAGTCCTCCGGGACCGCCTGCAGCGCCTCCTTGACCACGGAGGCGGGCATGCGGTCGATCGCCTCGGCCTCGGCCGAGCGGCTGTGCGAGGCCGTGGTCGACTCGGCGCCGCCGAGCTGCCAGTCCTCGAGCTCGTCGATCGTGCCCTGATAGGGCTCGCGCTGCCGTTTGCGATAAATGTTGATATAGGTGTTCGTCAGGATCCGGTAGAGCCACGCCTTCAGGTTGGTGCCCTGAGTGAAGCTCGACCACGAGGCGAACGCCTTCACGAAGGTCTCCTGCACGAGGTCCGCGGCGTCGGCCGGATTGCGCGTCATGCGCATGGCGGCGGCGTAGAGCTGATCCATGAAGGGGATCGCCTGCTCCTCGAATTCCCGGCGCGCGGAAGACTCCGCGTCCGGCTGCGCGTCCAGCGGTGCCTGATCGTTCATCGCCAGCCAGTCTAGGCCGAAGACCTCCCCGGGCACCCGCTCGAGCGTCGCCAGCATGAACCCGTCCTTCTCCGTCTTCCCGCGGCCTCCGATCGGAGCCCTTCAGTAGGGTAGGAACCGATGAGCGCTTCGACGTATTCCCCCGCACCCCGCGGCCGCTGGATCGCGCCCCAGGCCACCGGCGCCGTGGACGCCCGGC
Organism: Microbacterium sp. USTB-Y; assembly: GCF_023703415.1. GTDB lineage: Bacteria > Actinomycetota > Actinomycetes > Actinomycetales > Microbacteriaceae > Microbacterium. Next base: position 254,006 of record NZ_JAGMTU010000004.1, read on the forward strand.
TGCACGTGCCGGGATCCAAGTCGCTCACGAACAGGGAGCTCGTCCTCGCGGCGATCGCCGACGGCCCGGGGCTCGTCACCGCTCCCCTGCACTCGGACGACTCCGCACGCATGATCGACGCCCTGCGCGCCCTCGGGGTCGGCGTCGAGGAGCAGCCGGGATCGGGCGGGTTCGGGCCCGACCTGAGGATCTCCCCCGCGCGTCTGCGCGGCGGCGCGACGATCGACTGCGGCCAGGCCGGCACCGTCATGCGCTTCATCGCCCCGCTCGCCGGGCTCGCGGACGGCGACGTGCTGATCACCGCGCACGAGACCGCGCTGCACCGTCCGATGGGTGCGATGATCCACGCACTGCGCGACCTCGGTGTCGACGTCGAGGACCACGGCAGCTGGTCGCTGCCGTTCACGATCCGCGGGCGGGGCCACATCCGCGGGGGCCGCGTGGAGATCGACGCCTCCGCGTCCAGCCAGTTCGTCTCGGGCCTGCTGCTCGCCGCGCCCCGCTTCGACGTGGGCCTGCACCTGGTGCACACCGGCGCCCGGCTGCCCAGCATGCCGCACATCGACATGACGGTCGAGACGCTGACCCGACGCGGCATCAAGGTCTCCCGGCCGGCCCCGGGCGAATGGATGGTCGAGGCCGGCGTGCCGCGCGCCCGCGAGATCGCGATCGAGCCCGATCTCTCCAACGCGGCCCCCTTCCTGGCCGCGGCTCTCGTCCTCGGCGGCGAGGTCTCGATCTCGGGCTGGCCCGCCCGGTCCACGCAGCCCGGGGCACTGCTGCCGGAGCTGCTCACCCCCCTCGGTGCCGAGATCCACCGCGCGGGCGACGTGCTCACGGTGCGCGGCACCGGCGCGATCCGCGGCGGCGAGTTCGACCTGTCCGAGGCAGGCGAGCTCGCCCCCACCTTCGTCGGGCTGGCCGCCCTGGCCGACGGGCCGACCACGATCACCGGGATCGGGCACATCCGGCTGCACGAGACCGACCGGATCGCCGCGCTCGCCGGCAACCTGCGCGCCCTGGGCGGCGAGGCGGAGGAGCTCGAGGACGGCATCCGGATCCTTCCCCGCGCCCTCCGCGGCGGCACCTGGCCGGCCCATCACGACCACCGCATGGCGACGACCGGAGCGCTCATCGGCCTGCGCGTGCCCGGCGTCGAGATCGACGAGATCGGCACCACCGCGAAGACCCTGCCCGAGTTCACCCAGCTGTGGACCCGCCTGCTGGCCGCTCCCGCGACGAGGAGCGAGACCGCGTGAGCTGGCTGGACGACGACGGCGACGACGAGCTCGACGACTTCGACGAGTCGCAGATCCGGACGCGTCCGAATCCGAAGGCCAACCGGCCGCGCACCAAGCGCCGTCCCGCGCACGCGGACGCCGAGGTCGGACGCGTGCTGGGCGTGGACCGCGGACGCTACGCCGTGCTCCTCGGCGAGGGGACCGACGACGAGCGCACCATCACCGCGGCACGCGCGCGCGAGCTGCGCCGCACCCCGATCGTCACGGGCGACGCCGCGCGCGTGGTCGGAGACCTCACCGGCGAGGAGGGCACGCTCGGCAGGATCGTCGGAATACTCGACCGCTCCTCGCTGCTGCGTCGCAGCGCGGACGACACCGATCAGGTGGAGCGCGTCATCGTCGCGAACGCTGACCAGATGCTCATCGTGGTCGCCGCGGCGGATCCTGAGCCGCGTGAGCGGCTCGTGGACCGCTACCTCGTCGCGGCGCTCGACGCCGGGATCCGCCCGCTGCTCGTCGTCACCAAGACGGACCTGGCCGATCCTTCCGAGTTCCTGAAGCACTTCGACGGCCTCGATCTGCAGGTCTTCACGAGCGCTCAGGGCGAGATGCCCGTCGACGAGATCGGGGCGGCGCTCATCGGGCACTCCACGGTGTTCGTCGGGCACTCCGGAGTCGGCAAGTCCACGCTCGTCAACGCCCTCGTCCCGGGCGCCGGGCGTGCGACGGGCCACGTGAACGAGGTGACCGGGCGAGGCAGGCACACCTCCTCCTCGACGGTGTCGCTGCGCTACATCGCCCCGGAGCTCAGCCCCGGCACGCCCCTCGGCTCGGGCTGGGTCATCGACACCCCCGGCGTGCGGTCGTTCGGGCTCGGTCACGTGGATCCGCAGAACATCCTGGCGGCGTTCACCGAGCTCGCGACGATCGCCGAGAACTGCCCGCGCGGCTGCACGCACCGTGCGGACGCCGAGGACTGCGCGCTGAACGAGGCGGCCGCCGACGGCGCCCTCGGGGACGCGGGGCTGGCGCGGCTGGAGTCGCTGCAGCGGCTGCTCGCGACCTTCGCCGACAAGCTCTGACGGCCGACGCCCGGCGCCCGGGCCCCGTGCCCTGTGTCCCGTGCCCCGTCGACCCGACAACTGACCGCGAGACCGAACCTGCGTCGCGAGACCGCGTGATTCCGCCTCGGTCTCGCGACGCAGGTTCGGTCTCGCGGTTGGTGGATCCGGGTAGCCTGGACGGGTGACTGAGCAGCGCCTCGAACCCGGAAACACCGCCCCCGACTTCACCCTGCAGGATCAGGACGGCGCGTCCGTCTCCCTGCACGACCTGCGCGGCAGGAAGGTGATCCTGTACTTCTACCCGGCGGCGATGACGCCGGGCTGCACGACCGAGGCCTGCGACTTCCGCGACAGCCTGTCGTCGCTGCAGAGCGCGGGGTACGCCGTCCTCGGCGTCTCCCGCGACGAGGTCGCGAAGCTGAAGAAGTTCGCCGAGCGCGACGGGCTGTCCTTCCCCCTGCTCAGCGACGCCGACCTCGCCGTGCACCGCGCCTACGGGGTGTGGGGCGAGAAGAAGAACTACGGCAAGGTCGTCCAGGGCGTCATCCGCTCGACCTTCGTCATCGACGAGGACGGGGTCGTCGAGCACGCGCTGTACAACGTCAAGGCCACGGGCCACGTGGCCCGGATCCGCAAGCTGGTCGGGCTCGCCGCCTGACCGCGCCGCTCAGTCCTGCGCGGCGTCGCCGTGCCCGCGGGCCTCGGCCCCGGCGCGGCGCGTCAGCAGGAACAGCATCACGACGCCGAGCGCGGCGGGGATCAGCAGGGCCAGCACGAACGTCGTCGGGAACGGCCGGATGCCCACGGCGCTGAGCGCGACCGCGATCGCGAGGATCTGCACCACCATGCCCCCGCTGCGCCCGAAGGAGCGCTCCCGCAGCACGCCGTAGGCGAGCGCGCCCAGCCCGACGGCCCCGACCGCGCTGAGCCCGATGAGACCGAGCGCCGACGGCAGCGAGGTCGCAGTGCCGGAGCTCAGGCCGAACACCTCGACGAGCGTGACGACGAGCAGGGCGAGCGCCTCCAGGGCGAGCAGAGTCGCGGCGGCGATGGTCAGTCTCGACGGGCGCATACGGACTCCTGGGGATCATCGGGGGCGACAGCGGTTCGCTCGCGGTTCCCCTGCCGTTCACACCCGGTCCAGAAAAACCTTGATCGTTCGCCTTTCATGTAAGAGAATAGATCACAGCCATGTGCTCCCACAGCGGCGTGGGGCGAGCAACTGCTCGCATCACCAATGGGCGTCGGCCCCCGAACGCCGCCTACGAATTCCGGGCACGCGAACCTCGCGCACCCACGACATTTCCACACTGAGGAGCCCCCATGGATTGGCGCGACAAGGCCGCCTGTCTCACCGTCGACCCCGAGCTGTTCTTCCCCGTCGGGAACACCGGTCCGGCCGTCGATCAGATCGAGAAGGCGAAGGCCGTGTGCGCCCGGTGCACCGTCACCGAGGTCTGCCTGCAGTACGCCCTCGAGTCCAGCCAGGACTCGGGCGTCTGGGGAGGACTCAGCGAGGACGAGCGCCGCGCTCTCAAGCGCCGCGCCGCCCGCGCCCGCCGCGCCGGCTGATCCGCCGCGCCCGCGGACCGAGCCACAGGGCAGCCGAGGGCCTCGGCTCGTTCCGCCGTCGCGGGCCCGCTGCGCCCGTGAGCCCCGTCTCGACTCAGCCGTTCACCCAGCGCATCGGGATGTCGATCGTCACGGTCGTGCCCTCGCCGTCGGAGCCCTCCCACACGATCGTGCCGCCGAGCTCGCCCTGGATCAGCGTGCGGATGATCTGCGTGCCGAGCCCCTGACCGATCCGACCCTCCGGCAGGCCGTGCCCGGTGTCGCGGACGATCACCCTCAGGTTCTCGTCGGTGCGCTGCGCCTCGATCGTGACGAGGCCCTCCTGACCGGCCAGCCCGTGCTCGACCGCATTCGTGACGACCTCGGTGAGGGCGAGCGCGAGCGGCGTCGCGTACTCGCTCGGCAACACGCCGAAGCGCCCGGTCGACTGGGTGCGCGCCCGCGTGTTGGGCGCCGACGCCACCTCGGCCACGAGCTTGAGCACGCGCGCGAAGACCTCGTCGAAGTCGACCTTCTGCGCCAGCCCCCCGGCGAGCGTGTCGTGGACGACCGCGATCGACTCCACCCGGCGCATGGCCTGGGTGAGCGCGTCCCGCGCCTCCTCCGAGTGGGTGCGCCGGGCCTGGATCCGCAGCAGCGACGCGACGGTCTGCAGGTTGTTCTTGACGCGATGGTGGATCTCGCGGATCGTCGCGTCCTTCGTGATGAGCTCCTGCTCCTGGTGGCGCAGCTCCGACACGTCGCGGCAGAGCACGATCGCGCCGATCCGCGTGCCGTGGTCCTTGAGCGGGATCGCCCGCAGGGACACGGTGACCCCCCGCGCCTCCACGTCGGTGCGCCACGGCGCGCGTCCCGTCACCACCACGGGCAGGGACTCGTCGACCTGACGGGACGGCGGGATGATCCGCGTCGTGACCTCGACGAGCGACTCCCCCTCGAGCTCCTCGTCGAAGCCCATCCGGTTGAACGCGCTCAGGGCGTTCGGGCTCGCGAAGGTCACGACGCCGTCCACGTCGATGCGGATGAGACCGTCCGACGCTCTCGGGGCGCCGCGGCGCGGTGAGGTCGGCGCGGAGAGGTCGGGGAACTCGCCCACCGAGATCATGCCGAACAGGTCGTCGGCGGCCTCGTTGAAGGTGATCTGCTGACGGGAGGGCGTGCGCGCCTCGCCGAGGTTCGTGTGCCGGGTGAGCACGCCGATCGGCCGCGCCCCCTCGCCGTCCCTGCCGCGGACGCGCACGATCGGCACGGCGCGCACCCGGGTCGGCGTCTCCTCGAACCAGTCCGGGTTGGCGGAGTCGACGATCTCCGCGGTGTCGAAGGCGCCCTGCACCTGGGTGCGCCACTGCGGCCGCACCCGCTCCCCCACGATGTCCCGGTAGAACAGCGTCGCCGCGCCGCTCGGGCGCGTGTGCGCGACGGCGATGAAGGAGCCCTCGGCCGTCGCGATCCAGATCACGATGTCGGCGGAGGCGAGGTCGGCCAGCAGCTGTCCGTCGCCGGCGAGACGATGCAGCCACTCGACGTCTTCGTCGTCGAGGCAGCCCTGGGCCTGGGCGAGATCACTGAGAGTCGACACCCTGACAGCCTAAGGTGTCGACGAACGCGCTCCCTCCGCGCGACGCCCCGCGCGCGGAGGGCGGTCAGAGGATCGCCAGCGACGTGGCCCGCCAGCGCCGGTCCAGCCCCTCCAGGCGCACGGCCACCGCGCGCGTGCGCCCCGGCGTCTGCACGATCAGCGTCGCCTCGACGACGCCGTCGGCGGGCTCGGACACGTGCGTGGAGAGGATCCGGAAGACGGGACGAGCCGGAGCGACGCCGCGCGCACTGCGCGCCCGGGCGGAGAGGTTCGCTCGCGCCGTCAACGCCACGAAGGCCTCCTCCGTGAGCCAGCGCGCGAGCTGGTCGGTCTCCCGCACACCCGCGAGGACCTCGAGCACGCCGCGCGTCAGGCTCTGCAGCAGCGGGGTCGGATCCGGCAGGTCCGCGGTCGGCGTCGGCTGCCGCGCGAAGTCCTCGAACGTCACCATCGGCGTCCCCCCTCGGCACTCGAACATGGCGTGTCTGGCATTCGAGCACATCGGCGCACGGCTCGGGCGACGGCCGGCGAGGAATGTGGATAACCCGTACGCGGCGCGCGGCAGCCGCCTACGCTCGTCGCTATGGAATGGGATCGGCTCTTCGAGGATCTCGAGGATCAGATCGCCTCGGGGTGGGAGGCCGAGCGCGCGGCGCTCGACGCCGAGGCGGAGCGGCTGCGGATCGCGCGGCTCGATCTGCGCACCCGGCTCGGGGCGCTCGCCGACGAGGGGACCACGGTGACCGCGGTGCTCGCCGATGCGACGCGCGTGCACGGACGGCTGCGCGCGGTCGGTGCGGACTGGACCGCCGTGCAGCCGCAGGAAGGGGCCGGGCTGGCCCTGCTGCCCGCGCACGCCGTGGAACTGTGGTCGCTCGATCACGGGGCGCTCCTGTCCAGCGTCGGCGCCGCGCCGCTCTCCCCGCTCCGGGAGCGCATGACCTTCGGCTTCGTCGTGCGCGACCTCGCCCGACGCCGCGGCGGCGTCACCCTGCGCACACGCTCCGGGACGCTGCTGACGGGGACGATCGACCGGGCGGGAGCCGACCACCTCGACCTGGCGCTGCACGACGCCGGCGCCCCTCGCCGGGCACGCGCGGTCACGGGTTTCCGCATGGTGCCGTTCGCGTCCGTGCTCATGATCGGCGCCGACGCACCGGCGAGCGGGCCGGCCTGAGCACGACGCCCCGGGCTACTCCCCCCGGCGGAGCGGCGGACCCCACAGCTCGGGGAAGCTCGCCGCGTTCGCCTGCCGCCACAGCGCCCGGCGCCGGGCGTCCTCGGCCTGCTCCGCGAGGTAGTCGGAGATCGAGTCCTCCTCGACCCTCCAGGCGCCGGGGTCGCCGAGCCTGGCACCGCGGAGCCGCCCCTGCAGGATCAGCTCGACGACCTCGTCCGCCTGCACGCCGAGCAGCTCGGCGACCTGGGCGGGAGCGAGATGGCGCGGTGCAGCAGCGGATGCGTCGGGCATGCACCCATTGTGCTCCGCGCACGCCCGTGGATGATGCACCACCCGGGGCTGTGGACAACTTCTCCGGCGCGGATCCGGAATCTGTGACCATGTCCCCATGCGCACCCCACGAACAGGCCGACGCCCTTGGACCGATCTGCGATTCTTCATCGGCCTCCTGCTGATCGTGCTCTCCGTCGCCGGGGTGTGGCTGGCCGTCGGCGCGGCGCGGCAGACCAGCCCTGTCCTGCAGGCGGCGCGCACGATCGTGCCCGGCGAGCCGCTCACCTCCGCCGACGTGCGCGTGGTCGAGGTGATGCTGGGGACCGCGCGGACCGGCTATCTCACGCCGGCCACGCTCCAACCGGGTCTCATCGCGACCCGCACGATCGCCGAGGGCGAGCTCGTGCCGTCCTCCGCCGCGGCCGACGCGGATCAGGGGCGCACGACGTCGGTGGTCGTGCGCAGCACCGTGCCGGTCCCGGCGTCCGTCGAGACCGGCACGGTCGTGGAGGTGTGGGCAGCCGACCCGCGAGACGACGGGAAGGGCTTCGCGGAGCCCCGCGTGCTGCTCTCCGACGCCGTCGTCGCCTCCGTCGGCCGCGACGACGGGCCGCTCTCGGCGAATGCGACCACGCTCGAGCTCGTCGTCAGCCGGAGCACGGTCGGCGAGGTCCTCACCGCGCTCACCGGCGGAGCCTCGCTCTCCGTGGTCCCGGTCGGAGCCCGCTCGTGACCGCGGTGGTGCTGGCGGTCGCCCGCGAGAGAGCCGATGCGCTCGCCGACGAGCTGGAGCTCGCAGGCATCGAGGTGGTCTCGCGGCTCACGCCCGAGCGGGCGGCCGGACTCGCGCCGCACGCGGAAGAGCTGCGCGCCGCGGACGCCCTGCTGATCCCCGCGGACCGCGCCTGGCTCAGCGGAGCGCTGCGCGACGCCTGCGATCGCGCGGGTGTGCGGATCCTGACGCTCGGCGACGGCCCGACCGCCGCACGGATCGCCCGACGGCACGGCCTCGGCGCACCGCTGCCCGCCTCCGCGAGCGGCTGGGATGTCGCCGATGCGCTGCTGCCGCGCGACGACGGCGGCTCCCTCCGGGATGCGGCGGATGCCGCGGATCCGCCCGCGAGCCGTCTCATCGCCGTCTGGGGCCCGCACGGCGCGCCGGGACGCAGCACGGTGGCCGTGCAGCTGGCGGCGCTCCTCGCGGCGCCCGACCGCGGCGTCTCCCTCGTCGACGCCGACACGCACGCGCCCGCGATCGCCCTTCTGCTGGGTCTCACCGACGACGGCCCGGGGATCGCCGCGGCCTGCCGTCGCGCAGAGCTCGGGCTCCTCGACGCGGCGGAGCTCAGCCGCCTCGCGACTCCGGTCGAGACCGCGGCAGGCGCCGTCGACGTGCTGGTCGGGATCAACCGTCCCGCGCGCTGGCCCGAGCTCACCGCACCCCGGCTGCACGGCGCTCTCGAGGCGTGCCGGCAGTGGAGCGCGGTCACCGTGGTCGACGTCGCCGCCTCGCTCGAGGCCGACGAGGAGATCGTCAGCGACCTCGAGGGTCTGCGACGCAACACCGCGACGCTGACGGCGCTGCGCTGCGCCGACCGCATCGTCGCCGTCGCCTCGGCCGACCCGCTCGGCATCGCCCGCTTCGTCCGCGGCTACGCCGAGCTGCGGGCCGAGATCGGCGAGGCGCCGGTCACGGTCGCCGTCAACAAGGTGCGCCCCGGCCCGCTCGGCATCGATGCGCGCGGTCAGATCCGGCGGGCGCTGGACCGGTTCTCCAGGATCCGCGACGTGCACTTCCTGCCCTTCGACCCGCGCGCTCTCGACGCGGCCGCGCTGCACGCCCGCCCCGTCGCCGATGTGTCGGGGCGGGCGGCCTTCACGGTCTCGATGCGATCGCTGGCGGCGGCGCTGCTGCGCGACGAGCAGCCCCCCGCCGTCACGCGCAGAGCGCGACGCCGGGGGCCGCCACCGCGTGATCCGCAACGGGATCACTGCCGATAGCTCGCGAGGAAGTTGCCCAGACGCTCGATCGCCTCGGTGATCACCCGGGGCTCCGGCAGCGTGACGACGCGCAGATGGTCCGGCGTCGGCCAGTTGAACCCGGTGCCCTGCACGAGCAGGATCCGCTCCGCGACGAGCAGGTCGTAGATGAGCTTCGCGTCGTCGTGGATCTCGTGCACCTCGGGGTCGAGGCGGGGGAACGCATACAGCGCGCCGGCGGGCCGCACGCAGCTCACCCCGGGGATGGCGGACAGCCCTTCCCAGGCGGCATCGCGCTGCAGATGCAGCCGGCCGCTGGGGGCGATCAGCGACTCGATCGACTGCACCCCGCCGAGCGCCGCCTGCACCGCGTGCTGCGCCGGCACATTCGGGCAGAGCCGGGTCGAGGCGAGCAGCGTGATGCCCTCGATGAACCCCTTCGCGTGCTGCTGCGGGCCGGTGATGACGAGCCAGCCCGAGCGGTAGCCGGCCACGCGGTAGGTCTTGGAGAGCCCGTTGAAGGTCAGGCAGAGCAGGTCGGGGGCAAGGGTCGCGGTGGGGATGTGCTGCGCGTCGTCGAAGAGGATCCGGTCGTAGATCTCATCCGAGAGCAGCAGCAGGTCGTTCTCGCGCGCCACCTGCACGATGCCCTGGAGCACCTCGCGCGAGTACACGGCGCCCGTGGGGTTGTTCGGGTTGATGATGACGATGGCCTTGGTGCGCGGGGTCACCTTGGAACGCAGATCCTCCAGATCCGGGTTCCACCCGTTCTCCTCGTCGCACAGGTAGTGCACCGGAGTGCCGCCGGCGAGGCTGGTCATCGCGGTCCACAGCGGATAGTCCGGGGCGGGGATGAGCACCTCGTCGCCCTCGTCCAGCAGCGCCTGCATGGTCATGGTGATAAGTTCCGAGACGCCGTTGCCGAGGTAGACGTCCTCGGGATCGACGAGCGGGAATCCCTCGACCTGCTCGTAGCGGCTGACCACCGCCCGGCGGGCCGAGACGATGCCCTTGCTCTCGCTGTAGCCGTGGGCGCCGGGCAGCGTCGCGAGCATGTCGCGCACGATCTGCTGGGGAGCCTCGAAGCCGAAGATGGCGGGGTTGCCCGTGTTCAGCTTGAGCACCGAGTGACCTGCCGCCTCCAGCCGCGCCGCCTCGACCAGCGCGTTGCCGCGGATCTCGTAGAGGACGTTCTTCAGCTTGGACGACTGGTCGAAGGTACGTGGCATCTCGAAAGCCTATCCGCCGATCGATGCCCTGCCGTGCACACCGGGGCGCCGAAAGGGCCACGCACCGTCGATTGGACCGCGCCGGAGCGACCGGCCTTCACGCCCTGGCGCGGCGCGCTTCGACATGAGCGATGCGTGCCCGTCGGCTGCTCTCCACGTGGGCGGCGGCGAGGGCCGCCGCGCGCTCGCCGTCGCGCGCCTTGATCGCCTCGAAGAGCTCGCCGTGCTCCTCGCTGAAGTGCTGCAGATCGTCGTGCTGCGAGAGCGCCCAGCGCAACCGGCTGCGGATGCCCTTCATCATGTCGCTCAGCAGCTGGTTCTCCGCGAGGTCCGTGACAATCTCGTGGAAGTCGGCCGCGGCCCGACGGGATCCGATCCCGTCGCCGACGCGCGCACCGCTCTGCTCGGTCTCGATCGACTGCTGCAGGCGCGCCAGCCCGTCCCGCCGGTACCGTTCGGCGGCCAGCCGGAACGCCAGGGGCTCGAGCACGGCGCGCACCTCGTCGAGATCGGCGAGATCCGCGTCCGTGAACTCGCGCACCACCGCCCAGGTGTGCGGACGCAGTTCGACGAGTCCCTCCGCCACGAGCACCTTGAGCGCATCGCGCACCGGCACCCGGCTCACGCCGAACTCGGTCGCGAGGTCGCGCTCGATCAATCGGCTGCCGGGGGCCCGCACCCCGTCGAGGATCGCGTCGCGCAACCACACCGCGATCCTCGTGGATTCGAGCTGACGTTCTTCCGTGCTGGTCACGGGCCTATTCTTCCATCGAGAGTCGCGCCCTCCGCGACCATGGTGCGGCGACGGCGCGCCGGTCAGCCCGCCGGGGACTCGACCCAGCGGATCCCCTCCTTGAGCGAGGGCACGATCTCGGTGCCGATCGTGCGGGCGAGGAGGTCGTCCAGTCGGTCGAGGGGTCCGATGAGCGCGCGGCCGCCGGCCCGCGCGACACGGATCGCGGCGTCGATCTTCGGCTGCATCGACCCTTCGGCGAAGGCCATCGCCGCCACGGCGTCCGCCGACGCGGTGTGGATGTCGCGCTGCTCCGGCGTGCCCCAGTTCTCGCTGACGTAGTCCCCGTCGGTCAACATGATCAGGGTGTCGGCCTGGATGTCCTCGGCGAGCGCGGCGCTGGCCAGGTCCTTATCCACGACCGCCTGCACGCCGATGTGGCGTCCCCGGGAGTCGATGCGCACGGGCACCCCTCCGCCGCCGACGCAGACCGCGAGGCTGCCGGCTTCGAGCAGGCGGCGGATCAGCGGAGCCTGCACGATCGAGAGCGGCTGGGGCGAGGGCACGACCCGACGGAAGGCGTTCCCGTCCTTGGCGATCGTCCAGCGGTACTCCGCGGCGGCCTCGGCGGCGTCGTGCGCGGAGTACTGCGGGCCGATCAGCTTCGTGGGTCGCACGAAGGCGGGGTCGCTCTCGTCGACGACGGTCGTCGTGATGATGCCGGCGACCTCGCGCTCGCCGGCGAGCGCGTTGGAGAGCTCCTGCTGCACGACGTACCCGATCATGCCCTGGGTCTCGGCCCCGAGGATGTCCAGCGGATAGGCGGCGACGTCCTGATAGGCGAGGTTCTGCAGCGCGAGCAGGCCGACCTGCGGTCCGTTGCCGTGCGTGATGACGACCTCGTTGTCACGGGCGAAGGGCGCCAGCGCCTCGCACGCCGCCTTCACGTTGGCGCGCAGGTATTCGGCCGTCATCGGCTCGCCCCGACGGGCGAGGGCGTTGCCCCCGAGTGCGACTACGACACGCATCTGGTTTCTCCCTCATGCTGAGGCCGCGGACGCGACCGGTAGGTGATTCAGGAATGGTACTCCATTTCAAACAATGGTATACACGAGAGAGAACATGTGACCATCCTCCGACGCCGTGGACCACGGCCCGCGGAGATCCCGGAGAGAACACGATGCCCCCCGTCGCCACCCCCGTCGCCGTGCGCGCGCTCAGCTGGGACGCTGCACTCGAAGACACGCTCCCGAGCGGCGAGGACGGAGCATCGCTCCGTTCGGTGCTCACCCGCGTCCGCCCGGTGCCGCAGGCGGCATCCGCTCCGCTCCACCGGGTGCACTCCGTGCACCGCCGAGCCGTGAACCTGCACATCGCCGATGAGCTCGTGGCGCTCGTCTCCCCCGAGCTCGACGACGCGCCGGCCACGGTGCGGGTCCCCGTCCACGACTGGACGACGCTGCCGGTGCGGCCCGGGGACGAGGTGTGGATCGGATCCGACGGACTGCGGATCGAGACGGCGCTCGGTCCGGTCGCGGTCCTCACCGCTCCCGCCCGCCGCTGGCTCCCCGACGACGTCTGCCTCTGCAGCCTGTCGCCCGCACAGCTGCGACGCGCGGACGAGATCATCGGCCGCACCCCGGCGCCCTCCGCGCTGACCGCGTTCGGCCGGATCGCGGCCCCGCTGCTGGCCGAGCACGCCGACGCCTTCGAGACGGCCCTGCGGCACGGCGACCCCTCCGGGATCACGCAGGCGGCGATCCCTCTCCTCGGCCTCGGCGAAGGCCTCACGCCGTCCGGGGACGACGTCCTCACGGGCGTCGCGTTCCTGAGCGCTCAGCGCGGGATGCGATTGCACGCCGCCCGGGCCTCCCTCGCCGCCGCCGTCGACCACGCGGGCGCTGCGCGGACGACGCCGCTGAGCACGGCGACCATCCGGCACGCCCTGCGCGCCCGCGCCCCGCAGCGACTGCACGCCCTCGTCCAGGCGCTGCGCGACGACGACGCCGTGCGCCTCGGCAGCGCCGCCGCGCACGTCGCGGCGATCGGACACACCTCCGGGTCGGACATGCTCACGGGCGTTCGCCTGGCTCTGCGCACCGAGGCGGCCCTGCGCACCGCACCCCTCCCCGCGACGCCGGCGTCCGGGAACGTCCCCAAGGAGCACGTGTGATGACCAAGACAGCACCCGCGGAGAGCAGCACCTCGGAGTTCGAGCACGAACCCGTGCCGCAGAGTCACCGGAAGTCGCTCTTCACGGTCTCGGCCGTGTGGTTCGGCTTCCCCATGATCCTCACGAACGCCGTCCCCGGCGGTCTCGTCGTCGCGATGCTGGGATTCTGGCCGGGCGTCGGCGCGATCCTCACCGCGAACGCGATCATGTTCGTCTACGTGAGCCTGCTCAGCTGGCGTGCCGGCCGCACCGGCAAGAGCTTCTCGCTGCAGGCGACGGAGACCTTCGGCACCGCCGGTTATGCGATCGCCTCCGGGTTCCTGTCCACCGTCGTCGTGGGATGGTTCGCCTTCAATACCGGCGCCACCGGAGACAGCCTGAGCACCGCGTTCGGCTGGAACGAGACCCTGATCGCGGGGCTCGCCGGCCTCGTCTTCATCGCGGTGACCTACCTCGGCATCCGTGCCCTGTCCGTGCTCGGATCCATCGCCGCGCCGCTGTTCATCGCGGCCGTCATCATCGCGATCACCATCGCGGCGCAGAACCACGACTTCTCGGCCGTGTTCGGCTACCACGGCGTCGGCGGCGGGGCGATGTCGTTCGGCGTCGCGGTCACCGCGATCATGGCCACCTTCGCCGACTCCGGCACGATGACCGCCGACTTCACGCGCTGGGCGCGCAACGGCAAGGAGGCCGTGATCGCCACGGTCACCGCGTTCCCCGTGGCGAGCCTGGTCGCGCAGCTCAGCGGTGCACTGTTCGTCGCCGCCGGCGCGATCGCCGAGCCCGCCGTCAACGGCGGCAACTTCGCACCGATCCTCACGAGCACCCGCAACCCGCTGCTCGATGTGTTCCTGCTCCTCTTCGTCGTGATCAACCTCGGATCCGTCTGCACGCACTGCCTCTACAACGGCGCCCTGGGCTGGTCGCATCTGACGCGTTCGAAGATGCGGGTGCTGACGCTGATCCTCGGGGTCATCGGCACTCTCGTCGCCGTGCTCGGCGCGTGGCACTACTTCGTGAACTGGCTCGTCCTGCTGGGCGTGCTGGTGCCTCCGCTGGGCGCCGTGCTCATCGCCGATCAGATCATCCTCGCGAAGCGCAACGCGGGTCGCGCGCCGCAGCGGTTCCGCCTCACCGCGCTGCTGGCCTGGGCCATCGGTGCCGGCGCGGCGCTACTCTCGCACTTCTTCGCGCCTGTGCTGAGCGACGCCGTCGTCGGTCTGGTCGTGGGCTGCCTCGCCTATCTCGCCCTCGAGCAGATCCCCCGCTCGCAGGCCCCTCTCGCAAAGGAGACGAACCGATGACCGCTTCGATCGGCGCCGATGAGCGCTACCTCGCGGCAGCGGCGTCCGGCGACCTGGACGGCGTCCGCGCCGCCCTCGCCGACGGCGCGGACAAGGACGCGCAGGACCGCGAGGAGGCCTCGGCCATCCTGCACGCGGCACGCGGCGGTCACCTGGCCGTCGTGCGCGCTCTCATCGCAGAGGGAGTCGACATCGATGCGCAGGATCAGACATGCTCCAACCCGTTCCTGTACGGATGCATCAACGACGACCTCGAGCTCGTGCGGACCATGGCCGAAGCGGGCGCCGACCTCAAGCGGCTGACCCGGATGGGCGGGAACGGGCTCACCCCCTCGGCGGAGAAGGGCCATCTCGAAGTGGTCCGCTTTCTGCTCGAGAACACCCGCATCAACGTCAACCTCACCAACAACCTGGGCTGGACGGCCCTGATCGAGACGATCATCCTCGGCGACGGCGGATCCGTGCGCCAGCAGATCGTCGAGCTGCTGCTCGCGCACGGCGCCAAGCCCGGGATGCCCGATCCGTGGGGCGTCTCTCCCGCCGACCTGGCTCGCGAACGCGGATACGACGAGATCGTCGCGATCCTCGAGCGTCCCCGCGCCTGAGACCCCCGAAAGGAACACGATGACCAGACACATCGAAATCAGGAAGAACACCTACCTCGACTCGGTCTCGCTCATGTCCATGAGCACCAAGGCGAACGCCGTCGACGGCGTGACCCAGGCGCTGCTCGGCATGGCCACACCGATGAACAAGGAAGTGCTGCGCAACGTCGGCGTCCAGGATCCGGCGATCGACGAGGCCCGTCCGAGCGACCTCATGATCGTCGTCGACGCCTCGGACGACACCATCGCGGCGGCGATCCAGGCGGTCGACGACATCCTCGCGCGCAAGGACAAGAGCGCCGCCGGCACGGCCGAAGTGCGCTACCGCACCCTCGACGGCGCGTTCGCCGAGGTCCCCGACAGCAACCTCGTGCTCATCTCGGTGAACGGCGCCTTCGCCGCCCGCGAGGCGCGCAAGGCGCTGAACGCCGGGAAGCACGTGATGATCTTCTCCGACAACGTGTCGGTGGACGACGAGCGGGCCCTCAAGACCCTCGCGCACGAGAAGGGGCTGCTGGTCATGGGCCCCGACTGCGGCACCGCGATCATCAACGGCACCGGCCTCGCCTTCGCGAACGCCGTGCGCCGCGGATCCATCGGCATCGTGGGCGCCTCCGGCACCGGCAGCCAGGAGCTGAGCGTGCGGATCCACGACTTCGGCGGCGGCGTCTCGCAGCTGATCGGCACGGGCGGACGCGACCTCAGCACCGAGATCGGCGGCATCTCCATGATCGACGGCATCGCCGCCCTCGACGCGGATCCGGAGACCGCGGTGATCGTCGTCGTCTCCAAGCCCCCGGCCGAAGAGGTCGCGGACAAGGTGCTCGCCGCCGCCGGCGCCGCGTCCAAGCCCGTCGTGGTGACCTTCCTCGGGTCCACCCGCACCTCCAGCGGCTACGACAACGTGACGCTCGTCGCCGGCACCAAGCCGACCGCGATCGCGGCCGTCGTCGCGAGTGGCGTCGACGAGTCCACGCTCGACACCCATCCGCTCAACCTCGCCCTCATCGCGGAGGTGCGCGCCAAGCTCGCACCGGAGCAGACCTACGTGCGCGGACTGTTCTGCGGCGGCACGCTGTGCGACGAGGCGATGTTCGCGGCCCTTGCGACCTACGACGACGTGTACTCCAACATCCAGAAGGATCCGGCCCGCGTGATCGGCGCGACGGACGCCTCCCGTGCCCACACCTACCTCGACATGGGCGACGACGATTTCACCAACGGGCGCCCGCACCCGATGATCGACCCGACGCTGCGGCTGCAGCGCCTCGTCCAGGAGGCCGACGACCCCACCGTGGGCGTGATCGCGATGGACTTCATCCTCGGCTTCGGCGCGCATGAGGATCCCGTGGGCGTCACGATCCCGGCCATCCAGGAGGCGAAGGCGAAAGCCGCCGCGCGCGGACAGCACCTCGAGATCCTCGGCTACGTGCTCGGCACCGACCGGGACACCCCGGCGATCGCCGACCAGATCGCGAAGCTCCAGGCGGCCGGCGTCACGATCGCCTCCTCCTCCACCAACCTCGGGCTGCTGGCCCGCGAATTCGTCGCGAAGGGTGACCACTGATGAGCGTCAACGACCTGTTCGGATCCGCACTGAAGCCGGTCAACCTCGGCCTCGACATGTTCGCCGAGGACCTCGCGGCGCAGGGCGTCAGCCCGGTGCTCATGGACTGGACTCCCCCGGGCGGCGGCGACCCCGAGGTCATCGCCGCGCTCAGCCGGCTCGAGGACCCGGCCGTCGCGGCGAGGATCGATGCCGCCAACCAGGAGGCGCTGAGCCGCATCCTCGCCGCCCAGCCCTTCCTGGAGGGCTTCGGACAGGCGATCGACGTCGTTCCCGGGATGACCGCGAAGACGATCCTGCACGCGGGCCCCCCGATCGAGTTCCCGCGCATGTCGGGGCCGATGAAGGGCGCCGTCACCGGAGCGCTCGTCTTCGAGGGGCTCGCCGCGGATCTCGACGAGGCGTTCGAGCTCGCCGCCTCCGGCGAGATCACGTTCTCGCCCTGCCACGAGCACCAGTCGGTCGGCTCGATGGCCGGCGTCACGAGTGCGAGCATGTGGGTGCACCAGGTGCGCAACCGCACGCACGGCAACCTCGCCTTCACCAACCTGTCCGAGCAGCTGTCGAAGATCCTCCGCTTCGGCGCCAACGACCAGTCGGTGATCGACCGCCTGAACTGGATGCGCGACGTGTTCGGCCCCGTGCTGTCGGGCGCCATGACGCTGAACCAGGACGGCATCGATCTGCGGCTGATGCTCTCCCAGGCGCTGCACATGGGCGACGAGGCGCACAACCGCAACGTGGCCGGCACGACGCTGCTCATCCAGGCGCTGGCGCCCTACATCCTGGAGACCGACTTCACCACCCGGGAGAAGCGCGAGGTCTTCGACTTCGTCGCCTCGTCGGACTACTTCTCCGGACCGACCTGGATGGTCACGGCGAAGGCGTCGCTCGACGCGGCGAACGGGATCGAGGACTCCACGGTCGTGACCACGATGGCGCGCAACGGCGTCGACTTCGGCATCCGCGTCTCGGGCACCGGCGGACAGTGGTTCACCGGCCCCGCCCAGCAGGTCGTCGGTCCGATGTTCGCCGGGTACACGCCCGCCGACTCCGGGCTCGACATGGGCGACTCCGCGATCACCGAGACCTTCGGCATCGGCGGGTTCGCGATGGCCGCCGCCCCCGCGATCGTCGCCCTCGTCGGCGGCACCGTCGACGAGGCCATGGGCTACTCGCGCACCATGAACGACATCACGACCGGGAACAACCCGAACATCACCATCCCCGCACTCGACTTCATGGGCGTGCCCACCGGCATCGACGTGCGCAAGGTGATGGAGACCGGGATCCTGCCGATCATCAACACCGCGATCGCGCACAAGGATCCGGGCATCGGCATGATCGGCGCCGGCATCACCCACCCGCCCGTCGAGGCGTTCCAGCAGGCGCTCGTCGCGCTCGCCGACCGCATCGTCTGACCCCGGAACGAAGAGGCCGGCACCCCAACGGGGTGCCGGCCTCTTCGTCGTCTTACGACGCCTACTTCTTCTTGCCCTGGGCGCGGCGCTCGGCGCGATTCGCCGGAGCCGCGTCGCCGGCATCCACGCGCTGACCGAAGGCGCCGCGCGCCGCTGGCTGCGCCGGCTGCTCGTCGTCGCCGGCCTGAGCCTGAGCAGCCGCCTGGCGGAGGCGATCCGTGGCCGCCTGCTGCACCTGGCCGCGGTCGTTGCGCACCTCGACGTCGCCGGCGTCGTTGGGCGCCGAGTACTCGAGGCGCTGGTCGCCCGCGGATTCGGTGAGCCCCTTGGCCTCGACCTCGGTGATGCCCTCGTCGCCGGCCTGACGCACCTCGACCTCGAGGTTGTAGAGGTAGCCGACCGACTCCTCCTTGATCTGGCCCATCATCGCCTGGAACATCGAGTAGCCCTCGCGCTGGTACTCGACCAGAGGATCGCGCTGCGCCATCGCGCGCAGGCCGATGCCGTCCTTCAGGTAGTCCATCTCGTAGAGGTGGTCGCGCCAGCGGCGGTCCAGCACCTGCAGCACCACCCGGCGCTCCAGCTCACGGGTGGCGGCCTCGCCGAGCGACGCCTCGCGCTTCTCGTAGGCGACCATCGCGTCGGAGACGAGCTCGCGCTTGAGCCCCTCGGCGGTGATCCCGCCCTTGCGGCCGCCGGCTTCGGCGACGACCTCGTCGATCGTGACGTCGACCGGGTAGAGCGTCTTGAGCTCGGTCCACAGGCTGTCGAAGTCCCAGCTCTCGGTGTGGCCCTCGGCGGTGTGGTCGTCGACGACCGCGCCGATCGCGTCCTCCACGAAGTGCTTGACCCGGTCGGCGATGTCGTCGCCCTCCAGGATGTGCCGGCGGTCGGTGTAGATCGCCTCGCGCTGACGGTTGAGCACGTCGTCGTACTTGAGGACGTTCTTGCGCATCTCGGCGTTGCGCGCCTCGACCTGGCTCTGCGCGCTGCGGATCGCGCGGGTCACCAGACCCGACTCGATCGGCATGTCCTCCGGGAAGTTCGTGCGCGCGAGGATCGCCTCGGCGGCGCCCTGCTGGAAGAGCCGCATGAGGTCGTCGGTGAGGCTGAGGTAGAACCGGCTCTCGCCCGGGTCGCCCTGACGGCCCGAGCGGCCGCGCAGCTGGTTGTCGATGCGGCGCGATTCGTGGCGCTCGGTGCCGAGCACGTACAGTCCGCCGGCCTCGACGACCTTGGCGCCCTCGGTCTCGACCTTGGACTTCATCGCCTCGTAGGCCTCGTCCCAGGCCTGCTCGTACTCCTCCGGCGTCTCGACCGGATCCAGGCCCTTCGACTTCAGCTCCTGCACCGCCAGGAACTCGGCGTTGCCGCCGAGCATGATGTCGGTGCCTCGACCGGCCATGTTGGTGGCGACGGTGACCGCACCCAGGCGTCCGGCGCGGGCGACGATCTCGGCCTCGCGGGCGTGGTTCTTCGCGTTCAGGACCTCGTGCTTGATGCCCTTCTTGCTCAGCAGCCGGGAGAGGTACTCGCTCTTCTCGACGCTGACGGTTCCCACGAGCACGGGCTGGCCGTTCTCGTGCCGCGCAGCGATGTCCTCGACCACCTGGGCGAACTTGGCTGTCTCGTTCTTGTAGACGAGGTCGGCCTTGTCCTGGCGGATCATCGGCTTGTTGGTCGGGATCGGCACGACGCCGAGCTTGTACGTGGACATGAACTCGGCGGCCTCGGTGTCGGCCGTTCCGGTCATGCCGGCGAGCTTGTCGTACAGGCGGAAGTAGTTCTGCAGCGTGACGGTGGCGAGGGTCTGGTTCTCGGCCTTGACCGGCACGCCCTCCTTCGCCTCGATGGCCTGGTGGATGCCCTCGTTGTAGCGGCGCCCGACGAGGATGCGGCCGGTGTGCTCGTCGACGATCATGACCTCGTCGTTCATGACGACGTAGTCGGTGTCGCGCTTGAACAGGGCGAGCGCCTTGATCGAGTTGTTCAGGAACGAGATCAGCGGGGTGTTCGCCGACTCGTAGAGGTTGTCGATGCCGAGGTAGTCCTCGACCTTCTCGATGCCGGGCTCGAGCACGCCGACGGTGCGCTTCTTCTCGTCGACCTCGTAGTCCTCGCCCGCCTCGAGCGTGCGCGCGATCTTCGCGAACTCGGCGAACCAGCGGTTCGCCTCCCCGGACGACGGACCCGAGATGATCAGCGGCGTGCGCGCCTCGTCGATGAGGATCGAGTCGACCTCGTCGACGATGGCGAAGAAGTGGCCGCGCTGGACGAGGTCCTCCTTGCGCCACGCCATGTTGTCGCGCAGGTAGTCGAAGCCGAACTCGTTGTTCGTGCCATAGGTGATGTCGGCGTTGTACTGCTCGCGCCGCACCTCGGGCGTCTGCCCGGAGACGATCACTCCGGTGGTCATGCCGAGCGCGCGGTAGACACGGCCCATGAGCTCGGACTGGTAGGTCGCGAGGAAGTCGTTCACGGTGATGACGTGCACGCCCTGGCCGGCGATGGCGTTGAGGTACGACGGGAAGGTCGCCACGAGGGTCTTGCCCTCACCGGTCTTCATCTCGGCGATGTTGCCCTCGTGCAGGGCCGCGCCGCCCATGATCTGCACGTCGTAGGCGCGCATGCCCAGCGTGCGCTTGGCGGCCTCGCGCACCGCCGCGAAGGCCTCCGGCATGAGCTGGTCGAGGGTCTCGCCCTTCTCGAACCGCGCGCGCAGCTCGGCGGTCTCGTTGCGCAGGTCCTCGTCGCTGAGCTTCGCGAAGTCGTCCTCGAGCGCGTTCACGGCCTTGACGACGCCGTTCAGGCGGCGCAGGATCCGTCCCTCGCCCGCGCGCAGCAGCTTCTCAAGAGGATTCGCCACGGATTCCATCTCCCTCAGGGTGTCTCGTGCCGCGCGTCACGCGCACGGCATACGGGTTCATGTTACCGGGCCGTGACCTGTCGATCCTCTGGGCGGTCCGGCGCATGATCATCGACCGCGAGCTGCCGGTCTCGGCCGAGCCGATCCCGGACCGACGGCGGGCGGATCCGCCTCCGGTGATGCGCTCGGATCCGGACTCTCCCTCGCTTTCCCGGTATGCATATACTGCGAAAGCGATTCCGGGAAAGGAAAGACGATGTCGGTGCGTCAGAGTCTCCTCGCCATCCTCGACCAGGGCCCCTGCTACGGCTACCAATTGCGGGCGGAGTTCGACCGCCGCACCGGATCCACCTGGCCGCTCAACGTCGGACAGATCTACAACACCCTGGAGCGCCTGGAACGGGACGGACTCGTCGAACGCGGCGACGCCGACGAGCAGGGGCACGTGTACTGGGTCATCACCGACGCCGGATCCGCCGAGGTCGCCGGCTGGCTCTCCTCCCCCGTCGAGCGCGGAGCGGGAACCAGGGACGAGCTCGCGATCAAGCTCGCCGTCGCCGCGACGCTTCCCGGCGTCGACGTCACGAGCGTGATCCAGGCGCAGCGCCGGGCATCGCTGAGCAGGATGCAGGAGCTTCAGCGCGCGACGTACGCGGGCGCCCACTCCGACGGGCCCGAGGAGCTGGCCTGGACGCTCGTGATCGACTCCCTGATCTTCGCTGCGGAGGCCGAGCTCCGCTGGCTCGACCACACCGAGCGGCGGCTCGCCACCCGCCCCCGGTATGCGCGGGAGCTGGGGCTGTCCGCCGATCGTCCGAAGCGGGGGCGGCCGACGAAGAACGCGGCGACGACCGGAGCGCCGCCCGCGGTCTGATCGCCGAGGGCGTAGCGGATGCACAGCCGCCGCAGGGTCGCGGCCCATAGGATCGGCCCATGGCCGGTTTTTGGGGCAGACGCAAACGTGAACAGGACGAGCTGCAGGCGCAGGACGCGGATCTCGCGCGCCGCGCCGAGCAGGCGATCGTCGCCGCCGACGAGCGGATCCGCACCTCGGCCGACGAACTCGCCTTCGCGGCCGCAGAGCTCGGCGACGACATGACGGCGGATTTCCGCGCCGCGGTGGACGCCGTGCGCACGCACATGGGCGAGGCGTTCCAGCTGCACCAGCTGAACCACGACGAGATCCCGGATACGCCGGAGGAGCTGCGCACCCGCAACGCGCGCATCGTGCAGCTCTGCCAGTGGGCCGAGGATCTGATCGACGAGAAGTCGGCCGCGATCGCCGACGCGGTGAACCGGGTGCGCAACGCCCCGCAGGTCGTCGCCCGCGTGCGCGCCGATGCCGCCGCCCTCGAGACCCGGGTGCCACAGGCGCAGTCGTCCGTCGACCGCCTCGCCACCCGCTACTCCGACGCCGCCATGCAGCGCATCGCGCGAAGTGCGGAGGAGGCGGCGCAGCTCATCGTGTTCGCGTCGCACGGCGCGGACGTGTTCGAGCGTCGCCGCGACGCCGGGCGCAACCAGGAGGCCGTGCTGGCGCTCGAGACGGCGACCGAGGCCACCCGCCGCGCCGCGGCCCTGCTCGACGCGGTCGACGACTTCGAGATCGAGGCGCTGCGGGCCGAGTCCACGCTCGCCGAGGTCGTCGCCGATTCCCGCGGCGACCTGGCCGCCCTGTCCCAGGCGCCGGCCACTCCGGCGGTCTCCGCCGCGGCGGTCGCCCTGCAGCAGGCGCTGAACGAGCTCGCGCCGGCGGGGAGCCGCACGGATCCGTTCGGCGAGCTGACCCGGCTGCGCGCCGCGAACACCGCGCTGGACGCGGCCGTCGCCGACGCCCGCTACCGCGCGGAGCACCCGCTCCCGACGATCGCCGCCGTGCAGCACGCCCTGGACGACGCCGATCGCCAGCTGGGGATCGCACGCGGTCTGATCGAGGGGCACCGCGGCTGGATCGGCGCCGACGCCCGCACCCGTCTTGCCGAGGCCGAGCGCCTGCGCGTGGACGCGCCCTCGCTGCTGCCCGCGGAGGAGACGCGCGAGCAGGCGCTCAGCACCGCCCGGCGCGTCGCGCAGCTGGCCGCCGAGGCCCTGCAGCTCGCCCAGCACGACATCGACCGTTCCCGCCCCGATCAGGGCTGGGGCGGTGGCGGCGGCTGGGGCGGGGGCGGCGGCCGCGGCGGAGGCGGCGGCGATGTCGTCACCGGCGTGCTCGGCGGACTCGTGATCGGCGGCCTGCTCGGCGACATCTTCGACTGACCCCCGCACACGAAGCGGCCCGGGACCGAGGTCCCGGCCCGCTTCTGCGTCTAGGGGTGCGGTTCAGCCCACCAGTTCCTCGGCGGGAGCCGCCTGGGTGGTGAGCGAGATCACGCCGTAGTCCCAGCCCTTGCGGCGGTACACGACGCTCGGGTGGTCGCTACGGGCGTCCACGAACAGGAAGAAGTCATGGCCGACGAGCTCCATGCGGTCCACGGCCTCCTCCACGGTCATCCACTCCGCATCGAAGTTCTTCGTGCGGATCACGACCGGGGAGTACTCCTCCTCGCTCTCCAGCGTCGGGATCGCGCCGGTGGACACGGCGTGCAGCGTGTCGACGGAGACCGGTTGCACGTCGATGCCCGAGAGCTCGCCGGTGCCCTTCTCGAAGTGCGCGCCGCGCGGATGGTGCCGGCCGTCGATACGGCGCTCCTTGGCCCGCCGCACCTGCTCGATGAGCTTGTCGACGGCGAGGTCCAGCGCGGCGAACTTGTCCGCGTCACGCGCCTCGGCCCGGACCAGCGGGCCCTTGCCGTTGAGAGTGAGTTCGACGGTCTCATCCTCCACATGACCGCCGCGATAGGAACGATGGGTGACCTTCACGTCCAGGCTCGTCGCCTTCGTCGCGATAGTCGCGATCCGAGCGGTCTTCTCCTCGACCACCGCTCGGAATCGATCGCTGATGCCGACTCCGACACCGACGATGTTCGTTTCCATCCTGACCTCCTTTTTCCGGTCCGACCGGTAGGGGGCGGACCGTGGTCGCCTTTGTGAGTCCCCACCGTAGTCGCCGGATCCCGTGATGTCATCCACAATTCATCTGCGTGTCGTGGGGATCCGCTGCGAGCTCGGCCAGGATCTGCGGCGACGCCCGCCACGGCCCGTCCGGCAGGCTCACCGACGTCGCGGCGTCGCCGCCACGGCGACCGCGCCGACGACCGAGAAACCCGCGGCGCGCAGCGCCCGCGCGGCCTCTCCGCAGGTCGACCCGGTGGTGATCACGTCGTCCACGAGGACGGCCGAAGCACCGCCTCCGTCCCGGTTCGCGACGAAGGCGCCGGCCAGGTTCGTGCGCCGTGCCTGCACCCCGAGGAGGCGCTGGTCGGCCAAACGGCGGGCGGGCAGCAGCGCACGCTGCATCGGGACGCCGATCCCGCGTGCGAGGAGCTCGGGCAGCCGGAAGCCCCGGTGGCGGAACGCCGCCCGCGAGGTCGGCACGGGCACGACCACGTCGACCGGGAGCACCCGGCCGGATCCGGAGCACAGCGCCGTCACGGCCGCGGCGAGCGCCGGTCGCAGCGGCCGGATCAGCGACGTCTGCCCGTCCTCCTTGATCGCCCGCAGCGCCGTGGCGGCGACGCCGTCGAAGGCGAGCCCCGCGCATCCCGGCACGTCGCCGGTGCGCACCGGCACGACCCGCGGTGCGAGCGTCGCCTCGCACTCCGCGCACAGTGCCGTGCCGGGCGCACCGCATCCGGCGCACACGGAGGCGAGGGCGAAGTCGACGACCTCGCGGATCAGCCGGGCGCTGCCCTGAGGGAGGATCGGGAGGAGACGGTTCGCCGAGGACATCCCCCGAGTCTCGGACGCTCCCGAACCCCCGAAACGCCGCTCGCCGGAACCGGTGCACTGCGGAGCCCGGGACTCCCCGGTGCGGAACGACCCGGATCCGCCCCGCGAGCGCGGCAGTACGCCAGGGGCCGCGTCCAGGGCGGCTCCCCGGATTCAGCCGCCGACGCCGAGCTGCACCGCGAGCACCTTGACTCCTGTGCTCTCCTGCTGCCAGTTGGGGCCGCTGCGCTGGTACAGCACTCCGCCCCCGAGCACCCGGACGTTCGAGACCGGCGACGCCGGCGCGAAGCTCTGCGCGGCATCGGGCGCGTCGATCGTCTTGGCGGGCCCGCCCACCGGCTGCTCGTGCAGCACGAGGTTCGACCCATCGGTGCCGAGGATCCCCACCGTCGAATCGTCCAGCCACGCCACGTCCACGGCGCTGGTGGGCCAGGCGATCACATTGGCCGGGCCGAGCGCCGAAGGCGCTCCCCGGTCGTCACGGGTGATCGCGAAGACCTCGACCCGGGACTGCCCCCCGGCCACCACGGCCATCACGAGCCGCGCACCGTCCCTGCTCACCGCGAACGAGGTGACCCGGCCCGCGTCCGCCGGACCGGCGATCACGCGTGCGGTCGTCGACGACGCCGGCCACGCCGAGATCGACGCCGGGCTCTGCGCGGGCACGGTCCAGATGTACCCGAAGGGATCCAGTGTCGGGGCGATGAGATCGGGCCGCGCGTCGATCTGGTCGGTCTTGCCCCCGGCGACCGCGTACACCGCTCCGTCCCCGCCCTGCACGGCGACCCGCTGCGCGCCGCTGGCGGCGCTCATCGCCGTGATCGCCTGAGGGAAGTCCTCGATCTGCGTCGACACCCCGGGGACGGGCACGATCTCTCCGTTCGAGAGGAAACCGAAGCCCTTCTCCGTGAGCGCGAGAGGACGGGTGTCGACCGTCGTCGGCGCGACGGAGGCGGTCCCCGCGACCGTGTCGCGGCCGGCGATCGTGATCTTCACCTGCAGCACGCCGAGACCGCTCAGACTGTGCTCCAGCTGCGTGCGCATCCGCGACAGGGTGACCGAGTTCGCGACGAGCGCGGCGTCGTTGAGAGCGACCTCCGCGACCTGCGACTCCGGCGTCACCGTGTTCCGCGCGAGCGCGACATCGCCCGTGAACGCGGTGCGCACGCCGTTCGCGAGCCACGGGCTGGGCTTGCCGCCGATGAGCGACTGCACGATGCGGCTGGCCGTGTTCTCCCGCTTCGGGAACCACCGCACATCGGGCACGAGGTACGTCCAGGAGGGGTCGAAGTACTGCAGGGCATACGGCGCGAAGACGTCGGCTGCGGCGAACGAGTCGGCATCCAGCACGATCCCGTCGGGGGCCTGCGAGATCCGCCACTGGCCGTTCTTCGTCTTGGTGAGCGTGAAGGGAAGGTCGGCGGCGCGGTTGACGGGCTGGCCCGCATACGCGCCCGTCTCGTCGACGCTCGCCGTCTGCTGCAGACCGAGGCGCACCGTGGTGGAGGTCGTCTCCTTCGTCACGTCGGCGGCGTCGTAGTGCCGATCGGCGGAGCCGGTGTCGATCGTAACCCCCACGTCCGGCTTCCACTTCTGCGCCTCATCGGAGGTGAGGAACAGGCGGGCGATGCTCCAGCTGTCCTTCGGGCTGGAAGCCGCATCGATGAACCCGCGCACGATCTGCTTCGGATCCATGCCGTCGGAAGGTCCCTGCGGCACGAACGCCAGATCGGATCCGCTGTCGTTCTGACGCGCGGCGAGACCGGGGCGCACATCGCCCGTGACCGGCAGCGACGCGCAGGCGGTGAGCCCCAGCAGGGCGAGCGCGACGACCGCGCCGCGGATGATGCGTCCGATTCTCATGACTCCCCCTGATCCTCGTCCGTCTGGCGGAGGGCGGCGCCCGCCTCGGCGACGGCGAGCGGGGCCGTGCTCACGCCGAGCTCGGCGATCGGCTCGACCGCCTCCAGCGGGACCGGCGAAGCGCCGTCCAGGGGCCGCGACCCGCGCGGGAGCGTGAGCACGAAGTTGGTGCCCTCCCCCGGACGCGACCACACCGCCAGGGTTCCGCGATGCAGCCGCGCGTCACCCAGGGCGATCGAGAGCCCCAGCCCGGTGCCGCCGATCGTGCGCTGGCGGGACGGGTCCGCCCGCCAGAACCGGTCGAACACCCGCTCGGCGTCCTCCGCGGTCATCCCCATCCCCTGATCGCGCACGCCGACCGCCACCGCGTTCTGATTGCTGTCCACGGTGACCACGATCGGATGCCCCTCGCCGTGCTCGATGGCGTTGCCGATGAGGTTGCGCAGGATCCGGCGCACCCGGCGCGGATCGAGGTCGACGGGCGTGTGCCCGCCCGGGGCGACGAAGCGCAGCTCGGTGTCGTGGGTCTGCGCGAGCGGGCGCATCTCGTCGACCAGGTCCTCCGCCAGATGGGCGAGACTCGTGGCCTCGGTCTCCAGCTGCACGGAGCCGGCGTCGTAGCGGCTGATCTCCAGCAGGTCGGCGAGCAGCGTGTCGAACCGGTGCACCTGGGTCTGCAGCAGCTCCGCAGTGCGCGCCGTGGTCGGATCGAACTCCTCACGACGGTCGTTGAGCATCTCCGCCGCGAGCCGGATCGTGGTCAGCGGCGTGCGCAGCTCGTGCGAGACGTCGGAGACGAACCGCTGCTGCACGAGCGACAGCTCGCCGAGCTCCTTGATCTGCGCCTCGATGCTGTCGGCCATCGCGTTGAAGGAGCGGCCCAGCGTCGCGAGCTCGTCCTGGCCGTGCACCGGCAGGCGCACGTCGAGATCGCCTCCGGCGAAGCGCGCGCTCGTCTCGGCCGCCGCCGTGATCGGCTCGACGACGGTGCGCAGGGAGAACCACGCGATCGCGCCGATCAGCGCGACCAGCACGAGACCCGCGATCCACAGGCTCCCCTGCACGAGCGCGAGCGTCTGCTCGGTGTCGGCGAGATCGTAGGCGACGTAGAGGGCGTACGAGCCCGAGCCCGGCACCGTCAGCTGCTGCCCCACGAGGATTCCGGCGTGCTCGGATCCGTCCGCGTCGCGCAGCGCGACCGGCTGCCACCACTGCGTGCTGGCGTCCTTGGCCACCCGCTGCTGCAGCTGATCGCTGACGAGCTCGTCCCGGTTGAAGCCGCCCACCGCGATGCCCGGCACCAGCTGGTTCGGATCGAGCGGGAAGACGCCGAGCACGCGCGAGGCGGAGACCCCCTGCACGGTGTCCCGGACGTCGCGCATGAGTCCGAGCCCTGCCGTCTGCGACCCCTGGGTGTTCGCCGAGTACAGGACGGACTGAGCGGAGTTGGCGGCCCGCCAGGCATCGCGCAGCGCCTGGTCCTTGCGTGCGTCCCACAGCTGGTTCTGCACGGCGAGCGCCATCAGCACGCACGTGACGAGCACCGCGACGCTGGTGAGCGCCAGCGCGATCACCATCGTGCGGAACCGCAGCGACTGACGCCACAGTCGGGCCAGACGGCGCCCGTTGCGGCGAACGCCACGGGCGGCCGAGTTCGCCAGCGCCACGGTGTTCGTCATCGGCGGATCCTCATCGACGGGAGGGCTCTGCAGCGGCCGGGGCGCGGACGCCACCCGACCGGGTCAGACCACGCTCCCCGCGCGGTAGCCGACGCCGCGCACCGTGGTCACGATCCGCGGGTTGTCGGGGTCGAGCTCGACCTTGGCGCGCAGCCGCTGCACGTGCACGTTCACCAGGCGGGTGTCGGCCTTGTAGTGGTAGCCCCAGACCTGCTCCAGCAGCATCTCCCGGGAGAAGACCTGCTGGGGCTTCGAGGCGAGGGCGACGAGCAGCTGGAACTCGAGCGGGGTCAGCGCGATCGGCGCACTCCCGCGGCGCACCTCGTGCGCGTCCACATCGATCGTGAGGTCGCCGATCCGCAGCACCTCGCTGGTCGCCTGGGGCGTCGGGCGCAGCCGCGTGCGGATGCGGGCGACGAGCTCCTTCGGGTTGAACGGCTTGACCATGTAGTCGTCGGCGCCGACCTCGAGTCCGCGCACGACGTCGGCTGTGTCCCCGCGGGCGGTGAGCATGATCACCGGGACGCCGGACTCGGCACGGATGCGCGTGCAGATCTCGATGCCGTCCATGCCGGGCAGCATGAGATCCAGCAGCACCAGGTCGGGGCGCTGTGCCCGCCATTCGTCCACGGCCTTCGCGCCGTCCGCGCAGAACACGGGCTCGAAGCCCTCCGTGCGCAGCACGATGCCGATCATCTCGGCCAGAGCCGTGTCGTCATCGACCACGAGGATGCGTGAGGTCATGGGCGGCCAGTCGTCTTTCGGATCTCGCGGTGTTCGGATCTGTGTCGGACGTGCGGGCGCGTACCAGCGCCCCCACGTCGGTCCAGCGTACTTCACCACCCGCTGGAGTTCGCGGATCCCGGTGAGACCGCTCCTCCGCGCCGTCGCGGCCGTGGCCCCGTCGTCCTCCCCGGGGCGATGACGGTGTGACACGATGGACCCACACGCGAACCGGAGGACTCGTGAGCCAGCAGAGTGTCACCGCGCAGGGCTGGACCCCCGCGCCGAAGCCCGGCCTGATCCCGCTGCGGCCGCTCGGCTTCGGCACGATCCTCGGCAAGTCGTTCGCCGCGCTGCGGCACAACCCCAAGGTGCTGTTCGGCTTCGCCGTCGTGGTGCAGCTGGTCGTGATGGTCGCGGTCTTCTCCGTCGTCGGGGTGGTCTCGTTCGCGACCCTGAGCAGGCTCGACACGGTGCAGCCGGGCAGCGACGAGTGGCTCACGCTCTATCTGGGCTCGTTCGCCTTCATCGGCGGCGCCGGCCTGCTGATGGGACTGTTCTCCGTGGCCTTCACCGCGATCGTGCAGGGCATCGTCGCCGCCGACGTGCGCGCGGCCGTGCTGCGGGAGACGGCCACGCTCGGCGCCCTCTGGAAGCGCGTGCGGCCCGCGGCGTGGCGCCTGATCGGCTACACCCTGTTGTACGGCCTGGCCGGCGCGCTGGCCGCCGTGGTGATCCTGGGCGTCCCGTTCCTCGCGATCGGGCTGCCCACCGGCTTCGACAGCGCCGGCGTGGTCTTCACCGTGCTCGCCGTGCTGCTCGGGATCGGATGCCTCGTCGCCCTGTCGATCTGGATCGGGACGAAGCTCATGCTGGTCCCGTCGCTCCTGGTGATCGAGGGAGCCGGGCTCCGCGAGGCCCTCGTGCGGTCCTGGCGACTGACCCGCGGGCGGTTCTGGTTCGCGTTCGGGATCGTGTTCGTGATCGGCGCGATCATGTACATCGGCGCCCAGGCCGTCGGCATGATCGGCAGCATCGTCACGTCGCTGTTCGGCCCGGTCTTCAACCCCACCGGCATGACAGAGTTCTCCGCGAGCGCCGGCGCCCTCATCGGGCTCATCATCACCGAGATCATCGTCGTCGTGCTGCAGTCGATCAGCTCGGTCGTGCAGTCCACCGCGGGAGCGCTCGTCTACATCGACTGCCGAATGCGGTACGAGGGCCTCGACCAGGATCTGATGGCGGCCATGGAGCGCCGGGCCGCCGGTTTCGATGACGGGTCGGATCCGTTCCGTCCCGACGCGGCCAGAGCAGTCCGTGCGGGTTTCCGCCCGGCACGCCCCGCCGTGCCGTATCCCCTTCCTCCGGGCCCGGTTCCCGGTTACCCGACGCCGCAGGGCTACCCCGGGACGCAGGGCTACCCGATGCCGCAGGGCCAGCCCGGGAGGCAGGGCTACCCGGTGCCGCAGGGTTACCCGGCCGCCCCCGTGCCGGCCCCGGCGCCGGCGCCCGACGCGGCGACCCCGCCGCCCTCCTTCGCCCCGCCGCCGCCCGCCGCCCCGATCCCGCCCGCGCAGCAGAGCCCGTGGGCGACGCCGGACGAGGGCTGGGCCGCTCCCGGGTCCGATCGTCGATGACCGGATCCCCTCGTCGTCTCGCGCGTGCCGTCGGACCGGCGGCGCTGTGGTTCGGACTCGCGGCGATCCCGCTCATCCCCGACGGTGACGGCGCCAGGGAACTCGCCGAGAAGGAGCTCGCCAAGCCCGAGTACCAGGCGGCGAAGCCGACGCTCATCGACCAGTGGGCGCGCGCCGTCGTCGACTTCCTGATCCAGCTGTTCACCCCGCAGCGTGCGGTGGACCTGGGCCCCTGGGCCGCGATCGTCATCGGGGCCGTCCTCGTCGCGGCGCTGATCGCCGTGCTCCTGATCTGGGGTCGGCCCCGGCGCTCGCGCTCCCGCGCGTCGGGCGCCGTGCTGCTCGGCGCCGCGGACGACCGCTCCGCGGCGGAGCTGCGTGCGGACGCCGAGCGCGCCGCCCGCGCGGAGGACTGGGCCGAGGCCATCGTGCTGCGCTATCGCGCCGTCGCCCGCTCTCTCATCGAGCGCGACCTCATCTCGCCCGCGCCCGGGGCGACCGCGCAGACCATCGCGCGCGAGGCGGTGGTGCCGTTCCCCGGCGAAGGCGAGGCGCTGCACGACGCCGCGGTGGCGTTCGACGACGTCCGCTACCTCGGTCATGCGGGCTCCGCCGGGCTGTACCGCGCGCTCGCGCAGACCGACGATCGGCTCCGTGCGCTGAGGCCCGCCCTCCTGCCGGAGGCGGTCTCCGCATGACCGCCGCGCCTCCGTCGTCTCCGGCCCGCGCCGAGACGGATCCCCCAGCGGCACCTCAGCCGCGCGACACCCTGGTGCGCGTCCCCGGCCGGCTGCGGCGCGCCCTGGGCTGGGTGCTCGTCGT
Source organism: Microbacterium sp. USTB-Y (assembly GCF_023703415.1). Taxonomy (GTDB): domain Bacteria; phylum Actinomycetota; class Actinomycetes; order Actinomycetales; family Microbacteriaceae; genus Microbacterium. The sequence continues at coordinate 285,348 of NZ_JAGMTU010000004.1, forward strand.
CGCCCTGGTGCTCATCGTCGGCGCCGCGGGGCTGCTGCTCGCCGTCCCCTCGTCCGCACAGCGCGACGGTCTCGACCCCGAACGCCCCGGCCCCGGAGGCATGCAGGCGCTCGCGCAGATCCTCCGGCAGCAGGGCGTGACGGTCGACGTCGTGCGCACCCGCGCCGAGGCCGAACGTCGCCTCGACGAGGACACGACGCTCGTGATGAGCGATCCGTACACGCTCAGCGACGCCGCCGTGGCCGAGCTGACCGACGCCGCGCACGACGTGGTGCTGACCTCCCCCAGCGCCCGCATGCTGCGCACGCTCGACCTCGGGAGCTACGCCTTCCCGTCCGCCCCGCCGACCGTCGGCGCCGACTGCGACGTATCGGCTTTCGCGCACGTCGGCACGATCGAGCCGGGGCAGCTCTTCCTCCCGGCCTCCGGGGTCACCGCCTGCTTCGGGGACGCCGACGGCGCGGCCGTGCTGATCTCGGAGGACGCCGGGCGACGCCGGGCGATCGTCGACGGCGCCGCCCTGTTCACCAACGAGCGGCTCGCCGAGAACGGCAACGCCGCCCTCGGCCTCGCCCTGCTCGGCGCCCGTGCGCACGTGGTCTGGTACGTGCCGTCCTTCGAGGACTCGGACCGCACGGACGTCGACGTGCCGAAGAGCCTCGCCGACCTCACGCCCGGCTGGGTGAGCCCGGTCGTCGCGCTCGGCATGATCACCGCCCTGCTCGCCGCCGTGTGGCGCGGGCGCCGGTTCGGCCCGCTCGTCGCCGAGACCCTCCCGGTGACCGTGCGCGCGTCGGAGACGATGCTCGGCCGCGCCCGGCTCACCGCGAAGGCGGCCGACGCGACGCATGCGGCCGAAGCGCTCCGCGCCGGCACGCTCGCCCGGCTCGCGCTGCGCCTCGGCCTCGCCGCCCGCGCCGACCCCGGTGCCGTCGCCGACGCCGCGGCGGACCGCATCAGGGTCGATCGGGCCGACTGCCGCGCCCTGCTCGTCGGCCCCCTCCCCGGCGCCGACGCCGAACTCGTGCCCTACGCCCGCCGACTCGCCGAGCTCGAGACCGCGGTCGAGAACGCCGTCCGCATCGAAAGGAGCAGCCCGTGACCGATCATCCCGGCTACGACCCCGCAGGATCCGCCGCCCCGGGGCGTCCTCCGTCCCCGCCCGCTCCCCCGGCGGCGCCGGCTCCGGCGCCCCACGCCGGTGCCGCACCGACGACGACCGCTGCACCGGCGCCCGCGGCGGCGAGCGCCCCCGCGTCCGAGGATGCCGCGCTGCGCCAGGCCATGCAGCGGGTGCGCGCCGAGGTGGACAAGGCCGTGGTGGGCCAGGCCGGCACCGTCACCGGGCTCCTCGTCGCGCTGCTCGCGCGCGGGCACGTGCTGCTGGAGGGCGTGCCCGGTGTCGCGAAGACCCTCGTGGTGCGCTCGTTCTCCCGGGCGCTCGGGCTCGACACGAAGCGCGTCCAGTTCACGCCCGACCTGATGCCCGGCGATGTCACGGGCTCGCTCGTCTACGACGCGCGCACCGGGGAGTTCGAGTTCCGACGCGGTCCCGTGTTCACGAACATCCTGCTCGCCGACGAGATCAACCGCACCCCTCCGAAGACGCAGGCCGCACTGCTGGAGGCCATGGAGGAGCGCCAGGTCTCCTCCGACGGCGCCAGCCTGCCGCTTCCGGATCCGTTCCTCGTCGCCGCGACGCAGAACCCGATCGAGCACGAGGGCACCTACTCGCTGCCGGAGGCGCAGCTGGACCGGTTCCTCATGAAGCTCGTGGTCGGCCTGCCCGAACGCGATGCCGAGGTGTCGGTGCTGCGCCGCCACGCCGACGGCTTCTCGCCGCGCGAGCTCACGGATCTGCACCCCGTCGTGACGGCCGAGGAGATCCTCGCCGCGCAGCAGGCCGCGGGGCGCGTGCAGGTGACCGACGACGTGCTCGGCTACGTGGTCGACCTCGCACGCGCCACCCGCCAGTCCCCCTCGGTGCAGCTGGGCGCGAGCCCCCGCGCCTCGACCGCCCTGCTCGCGGCGGCGAAGGCCTGGGCGTGGCTGAACGGATCGAGCGCGGTCACCCCCGACCACGTGCAGACCATGCTGATCCCGGTGTGGCGCCACCGCCTGCAGCTGCGGCCCGACGCCGAGATGGAGGGCGTCTCCGCCGATGCCGTGCTCACGAGCGTCGTGCAGCAGACCCGCGTCCCGATCTGAGCCCGGAGACCACCCCCGTCATGTTCCTCACCGGCCGCCTCGTGATCGTCGCCGCGCTCGGCGTCGTCCCGCTCGTGCTGCTCGACGCCCTCAGGATCCCGCCGTGGTTCGTGCTGATCGGCTGGCTCGCGCTGTGCGCGGCGCTCGTCGGCGTCGACGTGCTGCTGGCGGCGCCGGTGGGCGCGCTGCGGATCACCCGCGAGGTGCCGAGCCGCGGCCGCCAGCTCGAGCCGGTGACGGCGACCGTGATCGTGCAGAACCTCGGCACGCGCCGGTTGCGCGGCCGGATCCGCGACGGCTGGCAGCCGACCGCCGACGCCGCGGAGCACGGAAGGGCACGGCTGGATCTTCCCGCCGGCGAGCGGCGACGACTGCCCATCGCGCTGCTGCCCCGGCGCCGGGGCGAACTCTCCAGCGAGTTCGTCGCCGTGCGCTCGACCGGGCCGCTGGGCGTCGCCGGTCGTCAGGGACGCCACCGCGTGCGCGGGGCGATCCGGATCCTGCCCCCGTTCGCCTCCCGTCGCCACCTGCCGTCGCGGCTGGCGCGCCTGCGCGAGCTCGACGGCAACACGAGCGTGCAGGTGCGCGGCCAGGGCACCGAGTTCGACTCGCTGCGCGAGTACGTGCGCGGCGACGACGTGCGCTCGATCGACTGGCGTGCCACGGCACGCGCCGGCACGACCATGCTGCGCACCTGGCGCCCGGAGCGCGACCGGCACGTGGTGATCCTCATCGACACCGGGCGCACCTCGGCCGCCCGTGTCGGAGACGGCACGCGGCTCGACGCCGCCTATGAGTCCGCGCTGCTGCTGGCCGCGCTCGCGCAGCGCGCCGGCGACCACGTGCACCTGCTGCTGTTCGACCGCGCCGTGCGCGGACGGGTCAGCGGCGTCGAGGGCACCGCCCTGCTGCCCGCGCTCTCGGACGCGATGGCCCCGGTGCACGCGCGACTCGTCGACACCGACTGGGGCTCCGCGTTCGCCGCGATCCGCACGGTGACCACGCGCCCGTCGCTCGTCGTCGTGCTCACCGCACAGGATGCGGTCGAGAGCGCACGCTCCTTCCTCGGGGCGTTCCCGAACGTCTCCCGCGCGACCACGGTGCTGGTCGGGTCCGCCACCGACGTCTCGATCGACGCCCTCGCCCGCGCGCGCGACTCCCGGGAGGACGTGTACCTCGCCGCGGCGGCCGAGCGCACCCTGGCCGATGCGGCCCGCGTCGCTGACGCGATCCGGAGGGCGGGTGCCGAGCCGCTCGCCGCGGACCCGGACGACCTCCCGCCGCGCATCGCGGATCGCTACCTCGAGCTCAAAGCGGCCGGCCGGCTCTGAGCGTGCGGCAGGGGTGCGACACGCCTAGCCGCCTGACGTTTTCCTGAATCATTCAGAAAAAGCTAGAGTGGCCTCATGGACACCTCGGCGATCCTCCGCGCGGCAGGGCTGCGCGTCACGGTGCAGCGCATCGCGGTGCTTCAGGCCCTGGCCCTCGCCCCGCACAGCCCCGCGGACCGGATCCACACGGCCGTCGAAGGCTCCGGCATCGCGCTGCCGACCGTGCACGCGATCCTCGGCGACCTGGCCACGGCGGGCATCATCCGCCGGGTGAGCCTGCCCGACGCCGATCGCGCACTGTTCGAGGTCGAGCCCGACGACAACCACCATCACATGCAGTGCGTGCGCTGCGGCCGGCTGGAGGTCGTCGCATGTGCCGTCGGCGCCTCCCCCTGCCTGCATCCCTCCGAGGATCACGGCATGCGCCTGCTCGAGGCCTCCGTCACCTACCGGGCGATCTGCGCCGCCTGCGACGAGGTGCACACGGCCGCCTGACCCCGACCCGCGCCGACCGCCCCGGTATCCGACCGCCTGGGACCGGTGTTCGGCGCGCCATCGACCGACCCCAGAAGAGAAAGGATCTGCCATGTCTGAGATCAGCACTGCATCTGAGAACACCGCGGAATGCCCCATCGACCACGCCGGACGCTCCTCGCGCCCCACCGGCGGACGCACCGGGAACACGGACTGGTGGCCCGAGCGCCTGAACCTCCGCCAGCTCGCGAAGAACCCCGCCGTGGGAGACCCGCACGGCGCGGACTTCGACTACCGCGCCGCCTTCGAGGCACTCGACCTCGATGCCGTGAAGCGCGACATCGCCGCCCTGCTCACCCAGTCGCAGCCGTGGTGGCCCGCCGACTTCGGCAACTACGGTCCGCTCATGATCCGCATGGCCTGGCACTCCGCCGGCACGTACCGGGTCTTCGACGGCCGCGGGGGCGGCGGCACCGGGCAGCAGCGGTTCGCCCCGCTGAACAGCTGGCCGGACAACGTGGGCCTGGACAAGGCCCGCCGTCTGCTCTGGCCCGTCAAGAAGACCTACGGCAAGGCGCTCAGCTGGGGCGACCTGATGATCCTCGCCGGCAACGTCGCGCATGAGCAGATGGGCATGCCCACCTTCGGCTTCGCCGGCGGACGCGCCGACGTCTGGGAGCCGGACGACGACGTGTACTGGGGGTCCGAGAAGATCTGGCTCGACTCGAGCGCCCGCATCTCGACCGACGAGGCCGGCGAGCGCTCGCTCGAGAAGCCGCTCGCGGCCACCATGATGGGCCTCATCTACGTCAACCCGGAGGGCCCGGAGGGCAACCCGGATCCGCTTCTCGCCGCGAAGGACATCCGGGAGACCTTCGGCCGCATGGCGATGAACGACGAGGAGACCGTCGCGCTCATCGCCGGCGGGCACACCTTCGGCAAGACGCACGGCGCCGCCCCCGAGGCGGGCAACGTCGGCGAGTCGCCCGAAGGCTCCCCGATGGAGCAGATGGGCCTCGGCTGGAAGAGCAGCCACGGCGCCGGTCACGGCAACGACACCATCGGATCCGGTCTCGAGGTCACCTGGACCTATCACCCCACCCGCTGGGACAACGAGTTCTTCCACATCCTCTTCGCCTACGACTGGGAGCTCACCACGGGCCCCGGCGGCGGCAAGCACTGGAAGCCGGTCGACGGCGCCGGCTCCGACATGGTCCCCGAGGCGCAGGGCGAGGGGCGTCGCGAACCGCGCATGCTCACCACCGACCTGTCGCTGCGCGAGGATCCGATCTACCGCGAGATCTCGCTGCGCTTCAAGGACAACCAGGCCGCGTTCACCGACGCCTACAGCCGCGCCTGGTTCAAGCTCACCCACCGCGACCTGGGGCCGAAGGCGCGCTACCTCGGCGCCGAGGTGCCGGCGGAGGACCTGCTCTGGCAGGATCCGCTGCCCGCGCGCACCGGCGCGCTCATCGGAGCCGCGGAGATCGCCGAGCTCGAACGGCGCATCGCCGAGACCGGGCTCAGCGTGTCCGACCTCGTGTCGACCGCGTGGGCCGCGGCGGCCTCGTTCCGCGGCAGCGACAAGCGCGGCGGCGCGAACGGCGGCCGGATCCGCCTCGAGCCGCAGCGCAGCTGGGAGGTCAACCGCCCCGCCGAGCTCGCCCGGGTGATCGCCGCGCTCGAGGGCGTGCAGGAGGCGTTCAACGCCGCCGGAGGCGCGCAGGTCTCGTTCGCCGACCTCGTGGTGCTCGCCGGCAACGTCGGCGTGAAGCAGGCCGCGGCCGCCGGCGGGCGGGCCGTCGAGATCCCGTTCACGCCGGGACGCACCGACGCCACTCAGGAGCAGACCGACGTCGAGTCCTTCCAGTACCTGAACCCGCAGGCCGACGGCTTCCGCAACTACGTCAGCGACGTGGCGCGGGGCATCCCCGCGGAGCACCTGCTCGTCGATCGGGCAGGACTGCTGACGCTGTCCGCGCCCGAGATGACGGTGCTGGTCGGCGGGCTGCGCGTGCTGGGCGCGAACTGGGACGGATCCGCCTACGGCGCCTTCACCCGCACGCCGGGCGTGCTCACGAACGACTTCTTCGTGAACGTGCTGGATCTGAACACGACGTGGAAGCCCCTGGATCCCGGATCCCACGCGTTCCAGGCCACCGACGACGCGACCGGCGAGAAGACCTGGGTGGGAACTCGCACCGATCTCGTCTTCGGCTCCAACTCCGAGCTGCGGGCCCTCGCCGAGGTGTACGCCAGCGACGACGCGAGCGCGACGTTCGTGGACGACTTCGTGAAGGCCTGGGTCAAGGTCGCCGAGCTCGACCGCTACGACGTGCGCTGAGCGGATCCGCATGACCGACGGCCCGTCCCGATCCCGGGGCGGGCCGTCGGCGTTGCCGCGCCGTTCCGGGCATCGCGGGTAGTCTCGCTCACGGACAGCGGCGCCCGCACGGCGCCCGAGAGCAAGGAGCCCCATGTCCTCCTCCCCCATCGACGCGCCGGAGCTCCCCGCCCCGGCATCGCCCCTCGCCGCGCGCCTCGTCGCCGAGGGACTCGGCACGTTCCTGCTCGTCGTCGCGGCCATGGGCACCGCGCTGTTCGCGTCGAGCCACTTCACCGATCCCGGTGCGCAGGGCTCCGTCTATCTGGCGGTGGCCCTGGCGGTCGGGCTGTCCGTGCTGGTGGGCGTCTACGCCTTCGGCCCCATCTCCGGCGGCCACTTCAATCCCGCGGTCACCCTCGGCGCGGCGGCGGCGGGACGGATCGCCTGGAAGGACACCGGCCCGTACATCGTCGCGCAGTGCGTCGGCGGCCTCGTGGCCTCGACCGTGCTGACGCTGATCGGCACGTTCGGCCCGGACGGCTGGCTGCCCCGCGCGCAGGACGCGGGTTTCGCGAGCAACGGCTGGGGCGCGCTCTCCCCCGGAGGGTTCGGAATCTGGGCGGCCATCATCGTCGAAGTGGTGTTCACCGCGCTGTTCCTGTTCGTGATCCTCGGAGTCACCCACCCGCTGCGCGGCACACCGTTCGCCGGTATCGCGATCGGTCTGACCCTCACGCTCGGAGTGCTCGCGACCCTGCCCGTCGACAACGCCTCGCTGAACCCCGCACGTTCGCTGTCCACGGCGATCTACGGCGGAGTCGCACCGCTCACCCAGCTGTGGGTCTTCCTCGTCTTCCCGGTCCTCGGCGCCCTCATCGCCGGCTTCACCTATCGCGCGCTGTTCGACGGTCGAGGCGCGACGGCCGCGCAGGGCTAAGACTTCCGACGTAGAACGCATCGTCGCGCATCAGGCAAGGCAGCAGACGTCCTCACGTGGAGATGGACCGCAGCCATCACCACTACCCGCGCAGCTCCAAGAATCGGCTCGGGATGCTTCCCGCCAACCAGACGAGGTCGTTGCCCTTGTAGAACGCGATACCTGCCGAAGCAGCCGCTTCCGCATCGACCTCGATGATCACCGGTTGTTCGCTCTTGCGCCGGCCCACCGAGAGTGCGACAGCTCGATCCACGGACAGGTGCACGAACTGGCGCGCCATCGGCAGCAGACCGCTGGATTCGATCTCGGGCCAGGCCTCCGGGGCCGTTCCGCGGAACAACACAGCAGGGGGCGTCGACGGCAGCTTGTGAACTCCACCTGGCACCGAGTGACCGTAGAGAGCGCGAATGCGGTCGCCATCGAGTTCGTGCCGACGCTTGGTCGCATTCGTCAACATCCTTTCGAGCGCGTCACGATCAACCTCTTGCCAATCACGACCCTTCTCGTTCAACGCTGCGAGCAACTGACCAACCGGCACCCAGCCCTCTTCATCTAGCTCGAGCTCGTACACCCATGGCTCATGTCGAAGCGCATGGGAGACAGCTCGACTCAGCTCTTGATCGCGCTCACCGCCATCGCCTTACCTTCCTCGACCAAAAGCCCTCGAAAATGGTCCGAAACAATAGGGACCTTCGCATCCCGCCAACATGGCTGCGGAAATCGTGACCCAAGTCAACAGAATCGTTAATCGTTGTGCGTAAGAAATGGTTCTACCAGCATGATCCGCAGCCCCCTCCGGGCGTGGCAGTGAGATCGAGATCTATCAAGATTCGCGGAGCACAGATCGAATACGTTCAGCCATCCGACGAATGTCACGCCCATGGACGGAACCACCGTCGTGTCCACCGTGCCGCCCAGGCCCGAGAACAGCCATGTCACCGTCGTGCGCGCCTACCCGCCTTCGCAGACACTGATTCCCCGCATCTACACCCGCCGCGACCCGCAACGCGCCCGCGCACGGGCCATTCGAGACCTCGAAAACCTCGGCTACCAGGTAGTCGTCACCCCAGCTGCCGCCAGAACCCCACGTCCAACTCTCGTACTAGCCAGTGTCGCGACCGGAAGAGACTACACTCCCGTTCGAATCACATCAAAATCGCTCACACCACTTCCTCCGTGCCACCTCTTCGACGATCCGCCATTCGCGCAAATGTCACGACACAGAATGTCATGCTTGCAGCACCAAAGAGCGCGAGGGTGGCCGACACAGGAAGAGAGAGCCAAATCGGCATCATACCCCAGGAAAAGACGAGCACGACAGGAACTGCGCATGCGCCGTTTGATGCGATCGCGTACCGGAACATCTTCCGTCGATCGCGAATCTTTCGCCCATCTAGTGAGCCCGCAAAAATAGCCAGGGGCACAAGTCCCGCAATCGAGAAGACTAGCGCCGTAAACATTGTGTCAGAGAATGATTGCTGCAACGTAGGTTGATTCATCAAAGGAAAAGACCTAGGGTACAAGAATTGGTACAGGAAGCTCCACGTTGTTGCCGCGAACAACGTTCCAGGTAACGCGATGAGGAACACTTGGAAGAACCCCCACTCACTTGACCGGTCTGCAGTTTGCATCGCGCCCCGCTCTTGAGCTCTTTGCAGCCGTCGATGACGAATGGACGATCAACACGCCCCTGCCATTCCTGGACTAGATCTCCCAGCTCGAACTGGGCATGCTCGGGCGCGTTCGTATCAGACTCCGAAGCCGCTGGGCCACAGGACGCTCGGATCGAAGAACTCGCCTTCATCTTCATTGTGGACAAAGGCGCTCGCAACGATATGCCCGAAGTAGCTTCCCGACTGTATTTGATAGCAGATCGCCTTGCCAGACGAATACGATCCAAGGCTCTTCATCACGCCCAGATCACCTACGGCCTCCGACATTACAAGCCCAGGCAGCGAAGCAGCAAGAGATATCGCACGGACGTCCTGGAAAAGGATGTCTATGCGTGTCGAAAGAACTTCGTTCTTTGTGCTTCGCAACAGAAGCCGCCCCATACTTACCGAGTACGCCCAGATCTGAAAATCTCGATCAGGAAGATCAATCAAATATTCGCTCATGGTATGAATGGATTCACTACTAGAAGGCCGTCACGCAAGAAGGCGACATCTGGAAGCCTTCCCATCTGGTACAAGACACTCATTTCCCAGTCGGTTGCTGACCCTGCGCCGGATGCGCCGCGTTGAGCTGCGCCCATTATCTGATTGTACGTCCCAGTCCCTGTCATACCGTCGAGATTCACAGTGAATCTTGTGGACGAGTCCGCAGCGGCCTTTTGCAGCGACTCCATCCACTTCGCGTCCGCCAAGAGAGTACGACCGCCAACGGATCCGGCTACGTCATCCAGCCCCTCACGGAGCCCCAGGACAATATGATCTCCAGGTTTCGAATGCGCCGCCCATGGGTCGGCCCTCTCTTCGAGACACTTAAGGATTGGCGGGCACTTGGGATCCGCGGGGGTCGATACGGCGGGTTGGTTCGCGCGTGCTTGTGCGTCGGCGCGGGCGGTGGACGAGTCCCCACTGAGGGAGAGCAACATGCCAAGGATTGCCAAGACCGCGACTGCTGTACCAGCGGCTGCCGCAGCCTCAGCGGCACCAGCGCCGGCTGCGGCCCAGTCGATCACAGGGATCGCGGGTAACGCGACGGTCGTTATGACTACCGCGGCCACTGGCGTTGGCGCGCGGAGCAACGGAGGCGCCTGCACATTCTGGTTGGGAAGGCTGAAGACCAGTCCGGGTGAGCCGCATCCGCCCGCGTAGGCGCCACAATCATCCAACCTCAGCCCGGTCGGGTCGCTAAAGGTGATCGGGTTGTTGTTGGCGTACGAGTACCCATTCACCTGTTGAGGGCTGTCGGGGTCGCCCACCGGGTCCACCGAGGTGAACTTCCCCAGCACGGGGTCATACGTGCGCGCCCCCACCGTGGTGAGCTTGCTCGATGCGGTCACGGGTTTGCCGAGGAACCCGGTCCCGTCACCCCAGACCCCGCTCGCACCACCGAGAGGGACACCGAACGGATCACGGAAGGTACGCTGCACCACACCCGACGACGGAACCACAGTCGTATCGACAGTGCCGTCCAGGCCCGTGAACACCCACGTCACCGTCGTGCCTGCGGTGCCCGTCTTCGCGGACCGCTGCGCCACTGGCTTCCCATCGAACCCAGAGTATGTGCGTACCCCCGAGGTGACGGTGCTGCCCGCCGACTGCTGAAGCGTCGTATCCCCCACGAACAACGCCGCACCCTCCACCGACGACACCCGCAACAACAAAGACCCATCCGGGCTATACACATTCGACTGCGACGCCGAACCCGTGACGACCTTCGAGACCTTCCCGACCTCGTTGTACGTCAGCGTCTGACCCGGCCGGGTGATCTGATTCCCCGCAGCGTCATACCCATACGACCCCGCACCCAAATCCACCGGCCCCGACACCGAACCCACCCCATGCGGACGCGCCGCCGTCGCAGCCGGATACGTGTACGCCACCGACGAAGCGACCCCCGTCGAAGAGTGATAGCTCAGCCCGGTCCGGTTGCCGGTCTTCGTGTCATAGGTGTAGTCGTTCCACATCGGAGCGATCCCGCCCATCGCCCCCGCCGACGGAACCGTCGCACACGTCGACGACGCATTCGGAGTCCACGCCCGCGTCAACTCCCGCAACCCGTCATACGAATAGCAGGTCTTCTGCGTGCCCGCGGTCGGCAACTCCGACACCACCGTCGACGACGTCACGTTCCCCACCGGGTCCCTCGTGAACGCACGCGACGCGACCGCATGCCCCGCACCGGAGAACTGCGCCACGTCATCGATCGACAGCACTGCCCCCGTCGCCGGGTCATACCCATATGTCGAGTATCCGCCATTCGATCCCGAGAGCCGATTGAACTGCGACAGCTGCCCGATCGGGGTGAACACCGTCCCGCCCAGCACGATGCTCGACCCACGCACCCCGGACAAGCGCCCCCATGCGTCATACGAGTACTTCACCGTCTCCGCAGGCAACCCGCCCATCGACGGCACAGACTTGGCCTGCAAGGATGAATCGTCGTTGTAGTAGAGGTCCGTGGTGTAGCTAGTACCCGCGAACGCCGGAGCCCCCGCCGGAATCGAAAGAGTCGTCTTCGTCGGATTACCCGCGACGTCATACGACCCCACCGTCGTCGAATATGCCTTCCCCGGGGTACCAGGGATCCCCAGCGCCCCCGACCCGGAATCCGTGTACGCCGTCGTCGTGGTCACCAGACCCTTCTTGACCGTGTCATACGTCCACGACGCCAACAGCGGCCCCAGCGTGTCACCCGAGAACATCTTCGTCTTGCGATTCAGCTCGTCATACGTGGTCGTGACCAGCTGTCCGCGCGCATCCGTCGTCGAGGTCATGTTCCCGAGCACGTCATACGTCGCCGACGACACCCCCGAATCGGGATCCTTCTGCCCCACACGATGCCCGAGCAGGTCATACGTCCACGACCAGGCGTTGCCCGCCGGATCCGACATCCCAGTCATCCGCCCGGCGCCGTCGTACCCGTACGTGGTCGCCTGCCCCGTGCCGCTGATCGCCCCGGCCAGATATTGCACCAGCTTCGTCTTCTGCCCGAGCGTATTCGTGAACGTGCTCGTGGCCGTGCCCCCAGAAGGCGGTACCAGATCCACCCGATCCGCACCCGGGTACGCGGTCGTGGTTACCGACCGCACAGCGCCCAGAGTCTTCAACGTGGAGCTCGTCGCGCGGCCGACCGCGTCGTATCCGGTCACCACCTGGGACGGAATGCTGCTCTCGCTCGTCGGCACGAAGTAGCCCGAACCCGGTGCGACCGACGACGTCCAGTAGTCGTTGTCCACGAAATACGCACGCCCGTGATCGTCATAGCTCGTGGACTTCACCACGGTGCCACCGCCGCCGGCGAGGGACTGCGACTGCACGCTGCGCCCAAGACCATCGAAGAGCTCGAAGCTCTCCACCGCCGCGTTCCCGGTGAGCTTCACCGTGCGCACCGTGTTCGGCGCAGTCTGCGACAGCGTGTAGGTGAACCCGAGCGATGCCTGCGACGGGAACGCGGCCTTGGTGTGCAGCGGCAGCCAGACGTTGCTCGTGCGACCCAGCGCATCGACCGTGATCGTCGTCAACGCGCCGTTCGGATCAGTGATCGAGGCTGTCGTGCCCGTCGTCGGCTCGAACGTGGTGGTCGTCGCCCACGAGAACGGCGCGGTGTTCGTCTGCACCGTGCTCAGCAACGGGAAGGTCGCGGCCGGGGTGTACGCCGTCGAGGTCGTGCGTCCGAGCGCATCGGTGGTCACCAGCGCGCGACCCAACGCGTCATAAGTCGTCGAGCCGGTGCCGACCCAGTGCGGTGTCGAACCGGTGTACCGGTCCACGGCCTGCGTCGACGTCGCAAGACCCCGCGTGGCTGCCGCGCCCCACGCGCCCCCGTCGTACGTCGTCTTCACGTCGCTGACCAGATCCTGCGGGAACACCGCCCCGCCCGCATCGGCGCAGGTCTTCGCGACCGTGCGCACCTCGCTCGGCAGCCCGATCACCCAGGCGCTCGTGTTCGGCGCCGCATAGGTCGTGGTCGTGCACCGGCCCGCCGCGTCGGACGGGATGGTCGACACCGTCAACGGATGCCCGTAGGTGCCGTCGAAAGTCGTCCGCGTCTCCAGGGTCCGGTTGCCGCCCGTCGAGAGCGGCTCGGTCAGCACCGTCTTCTTCACACCCGTCAGCCGGGCATCTCTGGTGCCGTCATCGGCCGTCACCGCCGACGCCCATGGCGTGTTCACCTGATCGGACAGGATCGCTCCGCCGACGCCGTTGCGCGTCTTCTGCCGGTGGATCTGCCCGGCGAACCACCGCTCATCTGCGATCGACGTGCCGGTCACATCGACGGACTTCTCCCCGCCGCTGTCGGACGCCCGATCACCGTTCATGCCCTGGTAGTACGTGTACTCGGTCACCTTCTGGGCGGCAGGAGCCGCCGGATCGCCCGAATACACCTCGACCGTGTCGACCCCGGCGAAGACGTTCCACGTGCGCACGTTCGCAACTGTCAACGGAGAGTCGTTGTAGCGCCACTGGGGGGTGCCGTACTCGTAGTCGGTCCTCTGCACCTTGCTGAGCGGACCTCCCGTGCGCGGATCCACCAGCACACTTCTCGCCGGATACTTCTGGAACAGGTCCATCCGGCCGGCCAGGGGGATGTCCGAGTCCGGCACCCACCACTCGGGGAAGCACCAATCCGCATTGTTCGGCAGATCCGCGAGGATCCCCGGCGCCATCGCAGCGGAGCACTGCGGCTCCTGATAGTTCACGCTCACCACCGCGCCCAGGCTCGTCTGGATCGACGAGAGCCGCCACTTGTCCAAGGGGGCAAGACCATCGGCCACCTTCACCCGGTTCTGCATCGTCACCCCCTGGAAGATCGTCGCCGGTTCGGTGACCGCCGACTGCCCCACCGCCGTGCCGGTACGCTGCACATCGGTCAGCCACAACGCCGCCGATGTGCCGTCGCCGGGATCCGGGAACGACTGCGACAGCGCCCACGAGTTGACCGTCGAGTACGAACTCGAGACCAGAGCCTGCGTCGCCACCGTGGTCAGGCGCGCGTTCGTGAAGAAGCTCGGTGCGATCTGCGACGCGGAGCACGAGACACCCGTGCACAGCCGATCCCACGGCACGTCCGGATACGCCCCCGGATCCTCCGGCTCGGCCACGTCGTCGAGGCTTCCCGTGGAGCAGGTCTCCCCCGTGTCGTCGTTGCAGCGGCCCCAAGGGTCGTACGAGAACAGGACTCGATAGCCGGCGGCCTTCGTGCCGTAGACGTTGCTCGCCCGCAGCCCGTAGTCGATCCGCACCAGCGCGCCGCCGCGCTGATACTCCGTCGCGCCCGATCCGCCCTGCGCGTACTGGTTCGACTCGGCGGAGTAGTACAGCGCCTCGGCGTTGCCATGCACATCGACGATGTAGTCGAGATTCCACCGCCACGCCTGCATGCAGGAGGATGCGGCGAACGTCGCCTCGTGACAAGGCTCTCCCGGATCATTGCCGTACACCGGGACCGTGAACACCGAGTCCGTCATCGTCTTCCCCGGTGACCAGCCCGGGAGTCGGTTCAGCCCGAAGAAGTACTGTGTGCCGTCTGTCGTCGTCATCTTCCAGCAGTCCGTGGCATCAGTGCCGTTCTCTGCGCACCCGTCTCCGGTGCCGCTCAGATGCTCGAACCGGGTCCCATCGTCGCGCTCCAGGCGCCAGACGCCGGCCTCCTCGTCCTCGACCAGAGGTCCAGCGTGTCCGGCGAAAGACACCGTCGCGTTCTCCGAGGTCCAGCAGAGATCTCCGGACGTGGCCACCGCGCCGGTCTCCCCGTCGTCCTTCGCACAGGGCACATACCGGCGCTCGATGAACCCCGACCCCATCAGATCCCACCCCTCGCCGACCGCGGATGGCTGGTTGTTGGTCGATCCGGTCTCGCCATCCACCGACTGCGAGTTGTACGACAGGCCCACCTTCGGCGCCGGGCCCGCACCGGGCACGGGAACCGGCATATCGTAGGTCCACGTGAACGCGCCGGTCTGACCGCTCACGTCCCAGGCCGACGATGACTTCAACGGCGTCGCGCTGAAGTCCCCCGTCCCCGCCGTCGAGGTCGTCGTCGTCATCGCAGCGAGCAGCATCGGCTGGGCTCCGACGACGGGAGTCAGTACCGTCGCCTCCCCGCTGTGCGCGCTCGCAACGGGAATCGGGTTGCTCTTGCGGCTTTTCACGTCAGTCGTGCGCTTCCCCGTGTCGTCCGGGACCTGGACCCACCGGATACGGGAGGCGTAGTCGGCTCCGAAGCGCGACACCAGATCATCAGGGATCGACACGGCGACCGGCTGCGCAGTCTGGGCACCCGCACGCACGAGCGAGACGACCACGCCGTCGAACCCTGCGGCCGTGGCCTGCTTCTCGCTCAGCACGCCTGCCTCGACCACGTCCGCTGCACCTTCCGCCCCATCGACAGGCGCCGTCGGTGTCGTGGACGGAACCGGTGTCTCCGTCGGGGACGGACTGAGCTCCGGAGACGGCGACGGGGACGGCGCGGGAGTCGAGGACGGCATCTCGGTCGGCGCCGGCGACGGCGCTGTCTTCGCGCCAACTGTCGCGTCGCCCGACATCTCGGCATCGGGCGACGCCGCCGAGATGCGGATCCCCGAGCCGCCCAGCGACTGCCATTCCCCGACCACCGCCGCCGGCGTACTCCCGTCCTTCCCGACCGTGACGAGAGACACGCTCCGCTTCCGCGACAGCCCTCCCTCGTCGGTTTTCAAAAGCGGCAACGAGACGGGCTCCGCCGCCACGGCCTCCACCGGCTTCACCTCGGGCACCGGCACGCTCGACGACGACGACGCGCCCGCTGTGCCCGGCACCTCGACCGCCACCGAGCCGGGCACCGGGTCTCCGAAGTCGGGGACCGGTGCGGACAGCTCCTTCGCCTGTACGGTTCCGGGGAAGGCGAGCAGCAGTCCAGCGATCAGCGAGACCACGGTCGCCCCGACCGGCCACCCCCGCCGGCGCATCGTCATCGTCCGCGAAGACTTCTTCGTCATCATCGTCCTGTCCTTCGACTCACTCCGTGAACGGCAGCGAGAACGCCGCCAACTGCGCCAACTGGCCCTGGGCGATCACCGCGGGCAGCATGGCCGGGTTCGCCACGAGACCCGAGAATCGGTTCGCCGCGGGCGGCGGCCCCAGCACCAGCGGCCCGTTCGCGCTCCAGTCGCCCGAGCCCACCACATGCCCGACCGCCCCCACGGGAACCATCGAGGTGCCGATCAGCAGCCGCAGCTGCTGGTTGGCCGCGTCCCAGACGCCCGTGACCAGCTGCCACGTCCCCGCCTTGACCGTGCCACCCGCAGCGCAGTTGCTGACCGGCCGCCCGTTGTCATCCGCAGCGGGCGCACCCGTGAGGCAGAACGAGTAGTTCCCCGTGCTGAGAACCTTCAGCTGCACCGAACCCCGTCCCGTACCTGCCTGCTGCGCGATGATCTGGTCCGCTGAGGGGACCGCAGTCATCTTCACCCACATGCTGAGCGAGAAGCTGTTCGTCGCGTTCACCGGGGCCGCGCTCGTGGCGATCGCATCGCTGTTGGACGTCAACGGCCCGGTCTTGAGCACCGGCGACGACCCCGGGGGATCGATCGGATCCGTGGTGGTCGTATCGGCCGCCGCGGGGATCAGCAGGTCGACTGCTCCCGCTCCGATCCACGGGTTCGCGTCGGGCACGGTGCTCGGCAGCGGAGAGGTCATCGCCGTGACTGCCATTCATGCCCGGCGTCCACGTTCGCAGCCATCGCGGGGTTCGACACCGATGAGTACAGCGCCAGCCCCGTCGCCGCCGACTGATTGCCCGCCTTGTCATAGGCGGAGACCCACAGTGTAGACAGGCCGTCCAGCGGCGCCGGCATCACCGTCACCGCGGTGGCGCCGGCACTGCACGCCCATCGCACGTTCGCCGTGACCCGCCCGTTGCAGTCCGGCCGCGCGACTGTCGTCGATACCGTCCCATCGACCGGCACCGCGGGTGCGGGGCTCGTCAACTTCGACGGTGCAACCCAGTACACGTACCCGGCGACGTCCGACGCACCGGACAACGACACGTTCACCGGGGCGCCCACCGTGAACGACGACGCCGTGGTCGACACCGTCGGCACCGGCGGACTCGTGGTGTCGACCGTGAAGTAGCACCACGGCGTGTACCCCACCCCGTCCGCCATCCAATCACTGCCGATCGCGCGCCATGCGTAGGTCACGCCCTCCGTCAGCCCGGTGAACGTCGCCGAGCGCGGCCCCTGGGCCAGCAGACCCGACGCGTGCTCCTGGACGACCTTGTTCAACTTGGATGCTTTGACGAGGTCGAAGTTCGTGTCGACGTTGCCCGGATCCGGATCGGTCTGATCGACCTGCACCGTCACGCTCGTCGCGCTGACCGCCGCCGGCACGGCCGCCGTCCCGCACACCGCCGCCGGGGAGATCATCCGCGGGTCCGTCGGCACGTCGGGCGGGTTGTTGTACTCGACGATCAGCGTCGCGTCACGGCTGAAGTGCTTGCGCGACATGCCGTCCTCGCCCGTGAAGCCGAAATGCACCCATTCCGCACCGGTGTCCACGATCGCCGCGACCTCGTCGGTCATCGTCCACCCGAGCGGTGTCGGCCCTGCCCCGCAGCCCGCGCCCTGCTTCGACTCGATCGTCCCCGACCACCACATGTCGCCGGACTGCTTCCACGCCTGCTCCTGGTTCCAGGTGTAACCCGGCGTGAAGATCGTCACGTAGTGACTGCTGATCCATCCCGGCGGGCAGGCGGCGGTCGCCACCTGCGTCGTGTTCAGCACCGCGTCCAGCACATCCGAACCCTCGAGGTCCAGCGGGAACTCGAAGAACATGTCCGACCGATACGGTGCGTAGTTGCCCACCCGCAGCACATCCGAGGCGCCCGCCGTCAGGTACGACGCGTTCGGATACGCCGCGTCCGTGTACCAGGAGTCCGACATGCCGGTGCTCCAGTCCGGATCCACGAAGAGCGGATACACCAGATCCTTCGCGCTGCCGGTCTCCGCCTGGGCGACCGACGAGCCGACGTCCATCGTCAGCTGGTCCTCCGCGAGACGGTGCGACACCGGCGCCGGCGGTGCCTCCTCCCCCGGCTCGCGATAGGTCCCCCCGCCGGACGAGTCCCACCACAGCGGCTGCGCGGCGATCAACGACGACCCGTCGTCCGCGGTCGCCGCGACACGGCCCTGGTCGGGACTCGTGAGCTCTGCGCCGTCGACGGCGATCTGCAGGGACGCCAGGCCGCTGCTCTTCGCCGCCTCAGCCGACTTCACGACGTAGATCGACGCCATGCCGGTCTTGGTGGCGACGAGCTTCAGGTCCACACCCGGCATGACCTCCGGATACGTCGCCGTGTCGCCCTGGACCACCGGCGCGGGCAGCGTCCCGAACTTCGACGACTCCGACACCCACTCGCCCGATGCCGTGCGCGTCTGCGCCATCAGCTCCGAGCCGCCCGGCGAGAACCGCACCTGCGCCGCCGACGCTGTCGGAACCCACCAGTCGCCCTCTGCGACGAGATCGGTGTCCACCGGAACCCACTGATCACCCTGCTGCACCCGCACCGGACGCGTCGAAAGCTCTCGGCGCATCCGGCCGTCGGGCAGGGCCGTGGTCAGCTCCGTCGGCGTCGTCAGCTCATCCACCACCACCGGCGATCCCGACGCCACGGCCCGCTGCAGTGCGGCAGCCTGGGGCGCCCGCTGGGGTGCCGCGCTCTGCGAGGCCGCCCCGCCGCCACCGCTGTGACCCGCCACCTGGCTCGCCGACACGCTCGTCACCGCCCCCGCGCCCGGTGCGACACCCGCCCCCAGACCGAAAACGACCGCGACGATAGAAAGACCCCGAACAAGACGCATGCGTCCCCCCAGTTCCGCCTCACGCGGAATCACGCTCACGACCGGCGCCATCGCCGACCGACTGCGCATCAAGCTAGCCCATCAGCCAACTCAAAGGGAACACCCAGTCAAAAGATAGTCACGCAAACGGTCGAAACGCCGCTCGCGCGTGGCCAGTCAGCCTGCGACGAGCGTCGGCGTCCCGGCTTCGAACTCGGTGAGGTCTCCGGTCTCGCCCAGGCGGTGCGCACGCCGTCCGACGAGGAGCATGTACGCGAGGAACACGGCCAGCGCGAGCGCGCCGATGCCGATCTTCACGGGCCAGGGCAGGCCCCAGCCGGTCACGAACCCTTCGACGAGCCCGGAGAGACCGAGCGCGAAGACGAGACCGATCGCGACCGTCGCCAGGGAGCGCCCGGCGGCCGCGAGCGCCGCGCCTCTGCTGCGCGCGCCCGGCACCATCCAGGCCCAGAAGATGTGCAGACCGCCGGCGGCCGCGACGAAGATGCAGGTCAGCTCGAGCATGCCGTGCGGCAGCAGGTAGAGCACCACGACGTCGCCGCGACCGTAGGCGAACATGATCCCGACGGCGAGGCCGACGTTCACGGCGTTCTGCATGAGCACCATGATCGGCCAGATGCCGGTGATCCCCAGAAGGACGCACTGCGCGGCGATCCACGCGTTGTTCGTCCACACCATGCCGGCGAACTCCGCCGCCGGGTTCTCCGTGTAGTAGTCGGTGAACGCGTGCTCCGTGTAGTACCGCAGGTCGGCCTGGGATCCGAGCGCTGCGACGAGCGCCGGATCCGAGCCGATCCAGATCGCCACGCCGACGATCACGGCGAGGCTGGCGAGCGCGATGACCAGGGTGGTCCACCGCAGGCCGTACAGGGCCGCGGGGAGCTGCCGGGTGAAGAAGCGCCCGGTCTGGCGCAGCACGTTGTCGCTCTGCCCGGTGAGCCGCAGCCGCGCACGGGCGAGGATCGTGGAGACGTGTGCGCTCTGCGGGGAGGACCCGACCGAGCTGCGCAGGTCGGCGAGATCCGCGGAGGCCGCGCGGTAGCGCGTGATCAGCTCGTCGATGCCCGCACCGTCGAGGCGCTGCCGGCTGAGTTCGTCCAGGCGCGCCCACTCTCGGCTCCTGGCATCGGCGAGTGCGTCGGCGTCCACCTGCTTTACTGTACTCATGTCGGATGCCAGCGCCCCGAACCCGGGGGCGAACGCGCATTCAGCGGCCATCGACCACGATGACGAGGTGCTGTCCGGCGAGGCCGTCGCGATCGAGGTGCAGCCGGTCGGGCTCTTCTTCCGGGCCCTGGGCGCGCTGATCGACGGCGCGCTGTGCTGGGCGATCTACATCGGCTACATCGTCGTGCGGTTCTGGCTGCTCGCCGCGCTCGCGGATCCCGCCCTCGACCGGATCCTGGGCGTGCTGGCACTGGTCACCGCGTTCGTCATCGTGCCGTGCGCCGTCGAGACTCTCAGTCACGGGCGCAGCCTCGGCAAGCTCGCGGTCGGCGGCCGGATCGTGCGCGTGGACGGGGGCGCCTCCGGATTCCGGCACGCGCTCATCCGGGCGCTCCTCGGCGTCTTCGAGCTCTATCTGACCTTCGGAGCCGTGGCGTTCCTCACCGCGGCGTTCACGGCGCGGTCCCAGCGCCTCGGCGACCTCGTCGCCGGCACCTACAGCCAGAAGGTGCGCACCCCGAGACTCGCCCCGCGGCCGATCCTCATGCCCGCCGGGCTCGAAGCCTGGGCGGCGATCGCCGATGTCGCCCGGATGCCCGATCGACTCGCCCGACGCATCTCGCAGTTCCTCGACAGCGCACCGCAGCTGCTGCCCGCCGCACGCGCCAGGATCGCGCACGAGCTGCTGACCGAGGCATCGGCCTACATCTCCCCGATCCCCGCCGCACCGCCCGAGATCGTCCTCATCGCCGCCACCGTGCTGCGCCGGGACCGCGAGACCCGCGCCCTGCGGATCGCCGACGAGCGCGTGCAGAAGCTCAGCGGAGTGCGCGTCGGCGTCTGAGGCGATCGAGGATCCAGATCCTTCGTTCCGGGATCTCAGCGCCCGTCGCCCTGGACCGGCCCGTCAGGCCTGCAGCGTCTCGTGACGCACGACGATCCATCCGGACGGGACCGAGAGACGTTCGGCATGGATCGCGCACAGGTCGTGCGCATGCGGGTCGTTCTCGACGCCGAGCGGGCCGACGGCCGCCATCTGGTCGCCGTAGTCGTAGGTGAGGGTCGCCACGGCCTCGCGTGCGCAGCCCACCTTGGAGCAGAGTCGTCCGTACATCCCCTTCAGAGTAGCCGTGGGGCTCCCCGGCGCCGCTTAGACTTGCCGCATGCGCCGTCTCCGTGGATCCCGCCGCACCGCGGCCGTCCCGCGTCGCGGCGACCGGCACGGCAGGCACGGCCGCCTCGGACGCAGCTCCGTGGTGCGCCCGCCCCTGCCGCCCCTGGACGGACGCCTCGACACCTTCGACCTGCACGTCGGCTCGGCCGTGGAGCTGCTGCGTTCGATGTGGCCCGATCTGCGTCCGGTGCGCATCGAGATCGCCGCGATGCCCGCGCACTCCGACCCCGACGGCCTCCCGCGCTGGCTGGTCGACACCGCGGCGCAGCGCATCGTGCTCTTCCGCGTACCCATCGAGCGGCTGCTCGAACCCGGCCACGACGACGCGGCCCACCGCCGCCTCGCGATCGAGGGCGCGGTCTTCCGCGCCGCGGCCCAGTACATCGGCCGCGAGCCCTGGGAGATGGACCAGCGCGGCTTCGACGCGGACGAGTGACGGCGCGTTCCCGGAATCCGGGTCCGCGCTTCCGTCCCTGCGACGCCTACCGCTGATACACGGTGATCGGCGCCGCCGCGGCGTCTGACGCCCACACCGGGTATCCCGCAAGCAGCCCGATCCCCGAGTAGACGACCGCCGCGCGCACGGCCGTCGGAGACGACAGCGTGTACACCGCCGAGGCGCCGAGCGACACCGTGGCCGCACCGCCCGCCTTCAGCGCGACGCGCTGCGATGCACCGCCGTCGATGGGCGCGACCTCGACGGTCGCCGGCTGGTCGGACGCGTTCTGCAGGTGCAGCTGCGGCGAGGGGCCGTCGGCCACGGCGAACGCCGTCTCCCCGGTGATCACCGGGGCCGGCGTCATCCAGGCGAAGTCCGAGCCCTTGACGAAGCCCGTGCTCTGCCACGCCGCCGCGACGACCGGCGAGGTCGCCTTGACGTCGATCGCGTACAGCCCGGGCTTCAGCGCCGAGAAGTTCACGGATCCCACCTGGCCCGCTGTGAGCTTCACCGTCTTCGGTTCCCCCACCTTGGATCCGTCCGCGGCGCTGCGCGGCTGCAGGGTCACGGTGGCGTCGGCATCCGGGGCAAGCAGGCGCACGGCCGTGGACGCGTTGTCGTCGTCATCGGATCCGACGACGGCGCGCACGCCCAGGAGCGAGAACTGCGGGAGCGGCTGGGCGATCGCATCCTGCACATCGATGCCGACCGGATCCAGCGTGCGGATCAGGCTCGACTGCAGGGCCGCGCGCACCGCCGCACCGCTCGAGGTCACCTTCACGACGGGGCTGCTCTCGCCCGCCGATCCGGCGACCAGCGGCACGGTCGCCTGCGTTCCCGGCGCCACCACGAGCTCGGAGGAATGCGTGCCCCCCTGGGACCCGTACTCGGTGAAGACCACGTTCGCCGTCACGGTGCCCGGGTTCGCGATCATCAGGATGTCGCTCGAGCCGGTCGTGCCGGCTCCGCCGACGATCCACGACTCCATGCTCGGCGGGCGGCACGCGGAGGCGGCGAACCCCGAGAGGTCATCGGCGCTCACGGTCAGCGACTGGGCCGCCGCGGCCAGGGCGGGCTTGCGGCCGTCCGGCGGCGCGCTGAACCCCGGGGCGGAGCCGCCGTTCAGCACCTCGGGCATGCCGAGCTGCATCGTCGTGAGTGCGGAGCCCGCCGTGCCGCTGACGAGCCGCGGCGTCGCCGCGACGCTCAACTGCGACGCCTGGGTCGCGTCGCGGCCCAGCGCGAGGAAGGATCCGGTGCAGCTGAGCAGCGTGTCGCCGGCGACCGGAGTGATCGTCGCGTGCGCGGGGGTGCGCTCGAGGGTCGGCCACATCGTCGGAACCGCGAAGGCTGCGCCGGCGACGCACGCGGCGGAGACCGCCACGCCGGCGATCAGGCGGGCGCCGGTGGCGACGACTCGCGTGGACGTCTTGCTGCTCATCGTTCCTCGGCCTCCTTCGCGGGCGCGGATTCCTGTTCGAGGGGCGCGGCGCTCTCGTGCTCCGTCGGCGCTGCGGAGTCACCCCCCGCGTCGGCGGCGGGGGCACTCGGCTGCGTCTTCGAGGCGTCCGCCGTCGGATCTTCCGGGACCTGCGCCTCCGCTTCGATCGCGGCACTCGTCGCCTCGGGCGCGGGATCGGCCGCGGTCTCCGGTGCAGGGGCGGCGGCCGGCTCCGTCTCCGGCGCGGAGGCCGTCTCCGGAGCCGCAGCGGTCGAGGTCTCCAGCGCGGACACAGGGATCACGAGCGACGGAGCCGCGGCCTTGGCCTTCCGGGACGGGCGCGCCTTCCGTTCGCGTTCGGGCTTGACGGGGCGCGGCGCGCGCTCCGGGAGCACGCCCACCGCGCGCGGAACCGCGCGCGCGGCGCGGCGCGAGGCCCGGGTCGGGATCGAGAGCAGCAGGGCCGCGAGCAGCACGATGAGCTCCACCGTGACCACCAGCTGCGCCGTGGCCCGCTGACCGACGCTCGGCCCGGGCCGCGCCGCCGGCTCCGCCTCCATGCGCCAGAGCACTCCGCGGGGGGTCTCCCCCACGCGGACGAACCCGGCACGCTGATCCAGGGCCGTCGCCGACTGCAGCCGCAGCGAGCGCGCCGCCGAGGTCTCCTTCCCCTGGGCCGGCTCCAGGAGCACGAAGCGCACTCCGAGAGCTCCGAGCGCCTTCGGGGCGTCGAACTGCCGCGCCGACACCAGATCGACCGAGAGCTCGGTGAGGTCGGCGCCCTGCGGGGTGTCCGCCGTGGTGATCATGGTGGCCTGGGCTCCGAGCGTCGCGCTCTCGCCCCAGACGACGGTGGTGGCGAGCTCGCCGCCGGGCTGAGCGGTGAGCACCAGGGTGCCCAGCTCCCGATCGGCGCGCGCCTGCGCGTTCACATAAGCGGGCAGGGTGGTCAGTTCGCCGCGGTGGATCGCCGCCTGACCCGTGACCAGCGCGACCCCGGTCGGCACGGCGCACACCACGATCCCGGCGACCGTCACGGCGACGGCGAGGCCGCGCCACAGCGGGCGGGTGATGGCGCAGTCCAGCGTGACGAGCGCGCCGCCGAGCGCGCCGATCCAGGCGAGGCTGAGGGCGGATCCGGGCCAGATCGGCACGGTCTGGGACTGTGCGAACGCGACCGCGATGCCGACCACGCCGAAGGCCGTCGCGAGCCCCGAGGCCGCGACGAGCAGGGAGCCGACCCCGACGCTCCAGCGCCGGGTGATCGTCGAGACCAGTGCGAGCAGGCCGAGCGGCGCCGCGAGCCAGAGGACCCAGGGGGCGCCGCCCTGCACATGCAGCAGCGCGGGCCAGCCGGCCTCGTCCATCGTCGGCAGCCCGCCGAGGAGCGCCAGCCGCCCGGCCGGATCCGCCGCCGCCTGCGGCGCCGCGACGATCGCACCGGGGTCGGACAGCAGCGCCCACAGAGAGCCGCGCGTCGCCTGCCAGATGGCGAGGGGTGCGAACACCACGACGGCGGGGACGAGGATCCACACCATGCGGACCGCTCCGCGCACGGACCGCCGGGCGAGCAGCCATACGATCCCGATCAGCCACAGCAGCACGAACGCGGGAGCGAGCGAGGGAGAGCAGGCGAGGCTCGCGGCGGTCACCAGCGATGCGGCCCCCGCCGCACCCCAGGAGCGGTGCGCCGCCAGCGCGGTGTGGAACACCCAGGGCAGCAGCAGGTGCAGCAGCACGGCGGCGGGACGCCCCTCGGACAGCGCGATGAGGAACGTCGGCGCCAGCGCCCACACCGCTCCGGCGAGGATCCGCAGCCCCGCACGATCGGTGATGCGCGTCGCGGCGAACCAGCCGCCGAGCATCGCGAGCGGAAGTGCGGCGACCCAGAGCAGCACGAGCGCATACGAGGGCGCACCCGGCCAGAGCGAGCCGAGCACGGCGAGCACGCCGGAGAACGGATCCGCGGGGCCGACCACGTCGACCCCGAAACCGCGCTGTCCGTAGGCGGCGTCGCGCCACAGCGCCGCGACGGTCTGCCGCATCGGCAGCAGCGCACCGCCGCCCAGGGCGGGCCATGCAAGGAGCGAGACGAACAGCGCCACCCCGGCCACCAGAGCGGCCAGCACCGCCCACGCTCCACCCCCGGAGAAGAAGCCCAGCTCCTCGTGCACGCCGGCGTCCGTGCCGTGGCCGTCGTCGAGGCGCTCGCGCAGCTGCGCCCGTGTCGTGCGCAGCGGTGCGATGCTCGCCCAGCTCGCGCTGCGGCTCGCGCGGATCGCCCGCCGGGAACGCGCCACCGCCGAGCCCGAGACCATCGCCACGCCGGCTGCCCCCCATTCCGGCAGCACCGCTGCGGGACGCTTGCCGGTGAGGTGGGTGATCGAACGCCAGAGCGCGAGCGGCAGCAGCGAGAGCCAGTGCAGCGGCACGGCGACCGCGGGGGCGTAGCTCAGCCGCCGGTGCAGCTGCGCACGCCGTCGGGCGAACGCGTCCGACGCGGTCCCCTCGCCGCCGGCGTCGTCGACCGCGATGCGCGCGCCCGCAGCCAGGACGATGCGCCCGCCGGCCAGGCGGGCGCGGATGCCGAGGTCGAGCCCTTCGTCGCGACCGCCCAGGCCGGGATCGGGCCGGAGCCCCCGACCGGCGCGCACCAGCAGGCCTCGCACATCCGCTCCGAGCGTGTCGTCCTGGCCGTCGAGCTGGCCCTGGTCGAGCTCGCCCCGCGCGGGATCGACCGCGCGACCGAGGCGGGTCATGCTCTGCCCGAACGAGGCGATGCGATGCTCGTCCACGTCGCTGAGCAGCTTGGGCGCCGCGATCGATGCGGCGGGCGAGCGCTCCAGCGCTCCGGCGAGCTGCTCCAGCGCCGCGGGGGCGGGCGCGCAGTCCTCGGTGAGGATCCAGAGCGCGGCGTCATCCGCCACACGAGGGAGCGCCAGCGCCACGGCCGCGGCGAGCGTGGTGGAGGCCCTCGTCTCGATGACGGCCTCTGCGGCCTGCGCGACGCGGGCGCTGCCGCGCAGCGCCGTGGAGGAACCGCAGGCGACGATCGTCAGCGCATCCGGCTGGCGGGTCTGCGCGGCGAGCGCATCGAGGGCGCGCAGCAGGCGCGCCAGGGAGGTCGACCCCGAACGGGCGACGAGGACGGCGTGTACTCGGGCAGACATGACGGGGTCAGCCTAAGCGGGAGGACCGGACGGATCGGCTACCGGCTGGGCGCGTCACCGTTTTCCCGGTGAATGCATGGGGAGAGGAGGCCGGGTTCACCGGCGGCGGGCCTGCTCGGCGATGGCCGGGGCCGTCGACGCGTGATCGTCGACCGAGCGCCTCAGACGGCGCGGCGCTTGAGCTTGCGGCGCTCGCGCTCGGACAGACCGCCCCAGATGCCGAATCGCTCGTCGTTGCTCAGGGCGTACTCCAGGCACTCGCCACGGACGTCGCAGGAGGTGCAGATCCGCTTCGCGTCGCGGGTGGACCCGCCCTTCTCCGGGAAGAAGGCCTCAGGATCCGTCTGCGCGCACAGCGCCTCGCTCTGCCAGGCCAGCGTGTTGTCGTCGCCCTCGGTCGGACGACGGACGCCCGGAACCCCCAACTGGACCGGATCGACGAACCAGTCGTCGGGAACGTCTGAACGGTAAGCCGTCATGTCGCCCTCTCCCTCGTTTCCCCCCGGGTGCCCCGCGGGCCGCGTTGCACTACTAATTACACCCGTGTCATTCGCGTGGGTCAAGTCGCGGATCGTAAACCCTCAATCACCCGTTGAACGTTCTTCGGCGCGCTCGGCGTGTCGCCTCGGCGTGTCGGATAGCCGCGCAACGCCGGCCCTCCGGCTCCGGATCGGGTCCCGATGCGGTGCGCGCGATACTCTGAACCACGATGGCGCAGCACTCCCGACTCTCCACGGCACCTCCGCCGACAGCTCCGGCGCGCGAGTCCACGGGGCACCTCCTGCTGCGCGCGCACATCGTGCTGCTGGTGTTCTGCGTGTTCGCGCACACGGCCGTGTTCAACCTGCTCGGCGTCGATGGAGCCGCCGTCGTCCTGGGCGTACTGCTCCTGGGCACGCTCGGGCTGGCCGTGCCGAGGATCGCGCTGGCGCGCCCCGCACGCTTCCCCTGGCGCCGGATGCCGTGGGCCGCGCTCGGCTATCTCGTGTTCGCCCTGCTGTCGGTGCTCTGGTCGGGCTGGCCCTGGGCGACCCTGCTCACCTGGACGCTGCAGGCCTCGATCACGGTGGTCGCACTGTTCATCGCGTTCACCCTGAGCTGGCATGAGATCGCGCGAGCGCTCTCCAGCGCCCTCAAATGGGTGATCGGGCTGTCGCTGCTGCTCGAGCTCTGGGTCGCGCTCGTGCTGCGGCACCCGCTGCTCCCGTTCTTCTCCGACCTTCCCGCGGGCAAGCCGGATCCGCACTGGTACTGGGTGCGCGGCGACCTCTTCGACGGCGGCCGGCTGCAGGGCATCGTCGGCAACTCGAACACCCTCGGGATCCTGTGCGCCTTCGCCCTGGTGGTCTTCGGCCTGCTGTACGCGCAGGGCGCGCGGCGCCGGCCGGCGCTGCTCGTCTGGCTCGTCCTCGCGGCCTTCCTCTTCCTGCGCGCCGGATCCGCCACGGCGTTCGCGTCCCTGGGCGTCGGGGCACTGGTGCTCGGCGCCGCCCTGCTCATGCGCCGAACCAGGACGCCGGGGGGCCGCAGCCGGATGTACGCGCTGTTCGCCGGACTCGCCGTCGCCGGCGGGGCGGCCGCGTGGTTCGCGCGCGATGCGCTGTTCGGGGCGCTCGGCAAGTCGTCCGACCTCACCGGTCGCGTGGAGATCTGGCGCAAGGTGTGGGAGCGCGCCGTGCAGCGTCCCGTGTTCGGAAACGGGTTCTCCTCGCCGTGGGTGCCGTGGGATCCGGCCTTCCACGACTGGATCATCGATCACCGCATCACCGTGTTCATGGCGCACAACATGTGGCTCGACGTGTTCCTGCAGCTGGGGGCCCTCGGCGTCGTGCTGATCGCCGTCGTGTTCTTCGCCTTCGCCTGGCGGGCCTGGTTCTTCGCGATCGACCGCCCGCGCTGGGACCTCGTCAAGGATCGCCCCTATGCGGCGCTCTCCCTGCTGCCGACCGTCCTCGTGGCGATGCTGCTCGTGCTCGGACTCGCCGAGTCGACGCCGATCATGCTGTGGGGCTGGCTGCTCGTGATCCTGCTGTCCTTCAAGCTGAAGATCTCGCCGTTCGTGGGATCCGGTCCGGGAGAGGGCGCGCCTCCGCAGTCGCGCCGGCAGACCGCATGACCACTCCGCGGCGACGCCTGGCGAGGCTACTCGCCTCCGTCGAGATGGCCCGCGCCTACACGACCTGCGCCCTGCTGGCCGTGTTCGGCTCCTTCGCGATCGGCGCGTTCACCTCCTCCGCCACCCGGAACACGATCATCGCCGTGCTCTGCGTGATCGGCGTCGGGATCCTCTGGGTGCGCCGCGACGAGCTCAGCCCGCTGCGCATCGCGCCGTCGACGCTCCTCGCGTTCCTCGCCTGGACGCTCGCCAGCGCGGTATGGTCCACGGCGTCGGCGGCGACGCTCAAGGCGTGGGCCGCGCTGGCCGGCTACGCGGTGATCGCCATCGTCGTCGGCCACATCAGGGACACCCTGCAGACCGTGCGGGCGCTCGGCGACGCGCTGCGGATCCTGCTCGCCGCGTCGCTGATCGCCGAGGTCATGAGCGGCATCCTCCTCGACATGCCGTTCCGGTTCCTCGGCATCCAGGGCGAACTGGCCCAGGGCGGCCCCATCCAGGGGCTCTTCGGAACCCGCAACATGCTGGGCCTCATCGCCGTGATCGCGGTGATCACCTTCGTCGTGGAGTGGCGTTCGCAGTCGCTCTCGGCTTCCGTGGCCGTCCCGTCCGTGGTCGTGGCGGGATTCCTGGCCCTGTTCTCCGCCTCTCCCACCGTGCTCGTGCTCGCAGCGGTGGTGGGCATCGCGGCCGTGGCGCTCGTGATGGTCCGCCAGGCGCCCCCGGCGAAGCGCCGGCCGCTGCAGTGGTCGATCGGCGGCGTCGTGCTGGCCGCCCTGATCGCCGTGGCCGTGTTCCGGCAGCGCATCGTCGTCCTGCTCGACGCCGGGAGCGACTTCAACACCCGGGTCGAACTGTGGACGACGCTTCTCGGCTATGCGCAGCAGCGCCCCGCTCAGGGCTGGGGCTGGTTCGGGCTGTGGAGCGATGATCTGTATCCGTTCAACAGCATCAACTACTTCACCAACGACCATCACGGCAGCGCCCTGAACGCGTTCCTCGACACCCTGCTTCAGGTGGGCGGCGGCGGTCTGCTGCTGTTCTGCCTGCTCGGCGGGATCGCCCTGGTGCGCTCGTGGCTGGTCGCGAGCGTGCGCCGCTCCGTCGTCTACGCCTGGGCGCCTCTCGTACTGGTGGCCCTGGCGATGGACTCGGTGTTCGAGAGCTTCACGCTGGTCGGCCCCGGGTGGTTCCTGCTCGTGCTGTGCGCCCTGCGCGCCGGTCAGTCGCGATCCTGGCGCGAGAACATCGACGCGGTCCAGACGAGCTCCACCCCGCTCCCGGATCGCTAGAGGGCGCCGCGGCGGCGGCCGGTGCGCGGCACGCGCAGTCGTTCGCAGGGTCGCCCGGGCATCCCCCGGTAGGCTGGAGGCCTCCCTCACCCCTCTCTGGAGCGACATCCGTGACCCCTGACCCGCAGAACGCCGCCGCCGGCTTCGATCCGGCCACCGCGACGATCGTCGTCGTCACCTACAACCGCTCGCATCTGCTGACGGGGCTGCTGGACAGCATCGTGCGGATGGACCCGAAGCCGGGACGCGTCGTCATCATCGACAACGCCTCCTCGGACGACACCACAGACGTCGTCGACTCCTTCCGCCCGCGGCTCGGCACCGAGATCGTGTACCGGCGCCTCGAGACCAACACCGGCGGATCCGGCGGGTTCAGCGAGGGCATGCGCACCGCGTACGAGCTCGGATCCGAATGGATCTGGATGATGGACGACGACGTCGAGGTGCTGCCCGACGGCCTCGCTCGGATGGGCGCCTGGGCTCCGCGCTTCAAGAGCATCCAAGGGCGGCGCTACGACTACGACGGCAGCGCCTTCTACTGGCAGTACCGGATCGCGGAGCGCATGGCGATCCCGATCCCGTTCGCGCCCGCCGGCTTCGACGCGACCGGCTTCAAGCCGATGAACAGCGGCTGCTTCGAGGGGATGTTCATCCACCGCTCGATCGTCAAGGAGATCGGCCTCCCCGATCCGCGCTTCTTCATCTACTGGGACGACCAGATGTACGGCTGGCTCGCATCGCGCAAGACGCAGGCCGTGATCGTGGACGAGTTCGTGCTGCGTCGCACCCGCGAGATCAAGCAGTGGGACATGGGCATCCGCCACATGAACGCGTCCAGCAACGCGTACCGCTACTACATCATGCGCAACCGCGCCTACCTGAAGCAGTACTACCGCCGCCACGAGGTCTACAACCCGGTGCTGTTCGGCCTCGGCACCACGATGACGTTCGCCAAGGAGCTCATCCGGCTGTTCTTCGTCGAGCGCACCGTGCGCGGCACGAGCAACCTGTTCCGAGGGCTCCGCGACGGCGGGAAGATCGGACGCGACCGCAGCTGGCGCCCCATGCCCGCACTGGAGGACTGAGGACAGATGAGCGAGCAGAAGCCCGAAGCCGTCTGGGTCTTCCCCGAGGAGCCGAAGAACCGCGGTGGGCGGATCGCGCTCGTCGTCGGACTCGTCGTGGCGGCGCTGGTCGCCGCGGGCGTCGTGGTGCTGTTCCTGATCCCGCACGGCGACGGCGCTCCTACGCCGACGCCGAGCCCCACGACGTCGGCGACGAGCACCCCGAAGCCGACGGTCTCCCCCACGTCCACGCCCACCACGGTCCCGACCGACCTGCCGACCGCGCCGGTCACGTCGCCGCCCCCGGTCCCCGACCCCTCGGTCGCTCAGTTCCGCGGCGTGGTGCAGCCTCGCCTGGACGACGCGTCGACCGGTCTGGACCTGGCTCAGAACCAGAGCGGCGACGCCGCGGTGCAGATCGTGGACTCGCTGCAGAACGATGCGCAGAACCTGGCGAGCCAGCCCGCTCCGTCCTCGATCTCCGCGGCGTGGAGCGACGGCGTCACGTCCTACTCCGCGAAGCTGCAGGCTCTGCGCGCGGCGTTCTCCGGAGGATCCGACGCATCCGCGGCTCTCGCCGACGCCCGTGCGGCGCTCGGACAGCTGCGGGCGCTCGTCGGGCTCTGATCGAGCCCGATCCCTCGATCGGCGGCTGCCCCCGTCAGCGCACCGCTGAGGTGCGGTCGGCGTCGGATCAGGAGTTGTCGGCGTTGTAGCGGTCGAGCACCTCGCCGATCGGGCCGTCCAGCACGAGCCCTCCCTTGTCGAGGTAGAGGCCCCGGGTGCAGAACCGACGCAGGTCCTTCTCGTTGTGCGACACGAAGAAGAGAGTGCGCCCCTCGGCGAGCAGTTCGTCGATGCGCCGGTAGCACTTGTCCCGGAACGCCTTGTCGCCCACGGCCAGCACCTCGTCGACGAGCAGGATCGGCTCGTCGAGCAGGGAGACCACGGAGAACGCGAGACGCACCTTCATCCCGTTCGAGAGGTGCTTGTACGGGGTGTCCTGGAACTTCGCGAGCTCCGCGAACGCGATCATCTCGTCGTAGCGCGCCGCCACCTCGGCCCGGCTCATCCCGTGCAGCCCCGCGGTGAGCCGCACGTTCTCGCGCACGGTCAGATCTCCCACGAACCCGCCGGTCAGCTCGATGAGCGGCGCGACGCCGCCGTTCACCCGCACGCGGCCCTCGTCGGGCAGCAGCACGCCCGCCACGAGCTTGAGCAGCGTCGACTTGCCTTGGCCGTTGCGGCCGACGACGCCGATCGCCTCGCCCTGGTGTACGGTGAACGACACCTCGCGCAGCGCCCAGAACTCCCCGGGCCGGTTGCGCCGTTTCGCTCCGGCGAAGAGATCCTTGAAGCTGCGTCGACCACGGCGGCCCAGCCGGAACCGCACTCCGAGCCCCTCGACATCGATCGCCGGCTCCCGCTCGCCCATCACAGCTCCTTCAGGACGTCGCGCTCGAGCGAGCGGAAGGTGAACAGGCCGAGCCCCAGGAAGACGAGCGTCACGATCGCACCCACGAGCACGGGCTCGGTGTGCCACTGCCCCGGGAACAGCCCGACGCGGTACAGGGTGAAGATGCCGGAGAGCGGGTTCAGGGCCCCGATGAAGTGCAGCGGCCCCGGAAGGTCCTTGAAGCCGTAGATGATCGGCGAGACGTAGAACAGCGCGCGCAGGATGAGCGCCGTCGTCCGCTCCAGATCGGCCCAGAGCACGCAGAGCGGGGCCACGAGCAGGCCGAGCCCGACCAGCAGGAGCGTCTGCCAGATCATCGCCACGGGGAAGAGCAGCAGCGACCAGTTCGCCTTCGCGCCGGCGAACAGCGCGAACAGCACCAGGACGGGGATCGCGAACACGAACTCCAGGCCCTTGGTGAGGATCACCCGCAGGATCCAGATCGACCGCGGGATGGCCGTGGACCGGATCAGCCGGGCGTCCTTCTTGAAGGCGCGCGTGAACTCCCCCACCGAGGTGTTGAACCACACCCACGGCAGCAGGGCCGTGATGAGGAAGACGATGTAAGGCTGCTCGCCCACCGCACCGCGGTGGAAGACCTGCGTGAACACGAACCAGTAGATCGCGCTCATCACCAGCGGGTCGAGCACCGACCACAGGTAGCCGAGGATGCTCGTCGCGTAGCGCACGCGGAGGTCCCGGGCCGACAGCAGCCACAGCGAATGCAGATAGCGCCGAGGCGTGCCGGGGGCGGCGACCGTCGTGTGACTCACGGTTCCGAGTCTAGGCGGCAGGGCGTTGCTCACCTGTGCGAGGCGGTCAGGTAGTCGCCGAGCTGCCTGCTCAGCGCGGGAGCGAGCGACTTCACGAACGGGAAGCTGAGATGGTTGGTGTCGAGATAGACCGCCACGTGCCCCATCTCCGTCAGGCAGAGCCCGTTCGGGCAGATCCAGGGCGTGAAGTCGATCGGGGTGATCCGGTCGCCGAGGGCAAGGGCCGGGTTGTCCGCGGCGAGCGCGTTCTCGACCGGGAAGTCGCACGGCTCGTGCGAGATCGCGCACTCGTAGTAGTTCGAGACCGCGGATCGGGGGTTGTCCCGCACACCGAAGACCTTGATCCCCGCGGAGGTGAAGGCGTCGACCGTCTCCTCGGCGCCGTCGATGAGACGCTCGTCGGCGGAGTCGGGTGATGCCGCCGTCACGATCGTGAACACCGCGTCCGGCTTGAGGGAGAGCACCTTCTTGACCGCCTCGCGCTGCCAGGCATCGCAGTAGTCGGCCAGCTCCGTTCCCTCCTCGTGCGATTCCAGCGAGCACCAGGGCCTCATGAGCATCACGACGCCCCAGCCGCGCTCGTCCGCCACAGGACGCAGGGCACCGGAGAACTGGTTCGCATGGGAGTCGCCGATCACGACGACCAGGTGCTCCGCATTCGCGGCGTTCTCGGTCTGGGAGCAGCTCTCCTGCACGGTGGCCACCTTCGAAGCGAACCTTCCGGTGCAGGATCCGTCCAAGCGCGACCAGCGTTCCCGGTCGCCGGCCCCGGGCGCCGGGACGAGCGGGATCTGCCCGTCTTCCTTGGCGGTGTCGCCTCCCATGGCTCCCGTGTAGGTCTTCGCGTACTGCCGCTGCAGCTCTGCGTTGCGCACGTTGGTCCCGATCTGCCACGGGAGCAGCACGGCCGCGACCAGGGCGATGCAGAGGCCGATCACGCCGAGATTGCGCAGGACGGTTCCCCGCTCCCCCGCCGGCAGCCGCAGCGGGCGCTCCACGAAGAGCGTCACCAGGCGCGCGAGCACGAGCGAGACCACGATCACCAGGAGGCCCCCCGGAATCGACGTACGGGTCTCGTCGCGCCAGGTGAGCCACAGGATGAGCACCGGCCAGTGCACCAGGTAGAGCGCGTAGGCGTCACGGCCGAGTGCGAGGACCGGGCGGGTCGCCAGCAGACGGTCCGGGCCGAAGCTGCGGAGCTCGGGATGCTCGCCGCGCGGCCTGGTCCCCGCCACGATGACGAGCGCTGCCGAGACGATCGGCCAGAGCGCGAGATAGCCCGGGAAACCCCCCTGCACGTCGATGACCATTCCGCAGACGACGATCCCGATCAGACCGAGCCAGCCCAGCACGGCGCGGAGCACCCGTGGCACGCGCAGATGCGGCAGCGCGATCGCCAGCAGCGAGCCGGCCGCGAACTCCCAGAGCCGGGCCGACGTGTCGAAGTACGCGAACGTCTGGACCGTCTCCGTCTCGTAGACGGAGAAGGCCAGGGAACCCGCGAACACGACTCCGAAGAGCACGCTCATGACGGTCGCCGGCGACCAGCGGGTCCAGCGGACGAGGAGAGCGCCGAGCAGGAAGAGGAGGGCCCACAGCACGAAGACCTGACCCTGCACCGAGAGCGACCAGAAGTGCTGCAGCGGGGACGCGAGGGCCGCGTCGTGCGCGTAGTAGTCGACTCCGTCGAAGGCGAGCACCCAGTTCTGCACGTAGCCGAGGGAGGCCCACCCCTCCTTCCAGAGCTGAGGCCACATCGTCTCGGGCATCATGACCCAGCAGACGCCGAGCGTCGCGGCGAGGACGACCGCCGCGGCAGGCATCAGACGGCGGAACCGGCTGATCAGGAAGCGGCCGGCTTCGATGGGCCGGTCGGCCTGCATCCTGCGGAGGAAGGATCCCGTGAGGAAGAACGCCGAGATCATCAGGAAGATGTCGACACCGCCGGACACCCGCCCGATCCACACGTGATAGATCACGACCAAGAGGATCGCCACGGCGCGGAGGCCGTCGATGTCGCGGCGGTAGGCGCCGCGGGTCTCCGACGTCTTCAGCGAACGCCGTGTCGTCGTGTCGATGGTCATGGGAGGAAGTCCTTCAACTGCTCGTCGAGCGCAGGCCCGAGAGTCGCCAGGAACTGCGCGCTGAGATGATTCATGTCGAGATAGACGGCGATGTGCCCGATCACCGTGTAACAGGTCCCGTCCGGACAGATCCAGGGCGTGAAGTCCACGAGCCTCATCCGATCCGCATACGGCAGGGCGGGGTTCTCCGCGGCGAGGACGTCCGCCACCGGGCGATCGCAGGGCAGGCGGTCCACCGCGCACGTGAAGAAGTTGGTCACGGCCGACCGCGGGTTGTCCCGGACGCCGACGACGGGGATGCCCGCCGCATCGAAGGTGTCGAGCACCACATCCAGTCCCGTCGCCACCTGCTCGTCGGGGCTGTCCGGGCTCGCGGCCGTCGCGAGCAGGAAGACCGCGTCGGGATGGATCTCCACCACGTGGTCGCGGGCGGCGCCCTGCCACTCGTCGCAGCGGGTATCGGTCCCCGGCTCGTTCTCGTCGAGCAGGCACCAGTCCCGGTAGACCAGGACCACGCCCCATCCCCGCTTCTTGGCGACGGCGTCGACCGCCGTTCCCAGCTGCTGGGCGTGCGAATTGCCCATGACCACGACCACGTGTTCCGCCGTCGCAGCATCGGAGGTCTGGCGACAGCTCTCCTGGACGACGTCGACGGAGGAGGCGAACCGGCCGGTGCAGGGCCCGTCCAGCCATGTCCACTTCTCCGGCTCCGGGGTGTTCACGCCGGGGATCACCGGCACGGGGTCGCTCTTCGGCGGTGTTCCCGCAGCACCCATCGCCCCGAGATAGACGTTCTTGTGCGCCCGCTGCTGCGCGACTGCCGTGCTCGTCGCGCCCCACTGCCAGGGGACGAGGACGGCCGCGACCAGAGCCACGCAGCCGGCGATCACGGCCGCGTTCCGCCAGGGCCCGCCGTTGCTGCCGGAGCGCAGGCGCAACGGGCGTTCCACGCAGATCGTGACCAGGCGCGCGAGCAGCAGCGAGGCCACGACGATGATCAGCCCCTCGAACAGCGACGGCCTGGGCTCCTTGCGCACGGCGAGCCACAGCGTGAGCAGCGGCCAGTGCACGAGGTACAGCGCATAGGCATCGCGTCCGAGAGCGCGCACCGGCCGCAGGGTCAGGAACGCCCCGGCGCCGAGATCGCGCTGCTCCCCCGAGTCGCCGGGGGGCCGGGTTCCGCCCACGATGACGAGGACGGCTCCGAGAATGGGCCACAGCGCGAGGTAGCCGGGGAACCCGCCGCGCACGTCGAGCACCATCCCGCACACGACGATCGCGACCAGGCCGGTCCACCCCAGGACCGCGCGCAGCACTCGCCCCAGCCTCAGCTGCGGTAGCGCGATCGCGAGGAGCGAGCCCGCCGCGAACTCCCACAGCCGGGCACGCGTGTCGAAGTAGGCGAAGCTCTGCTGCGCGCTCGTCTCCACCACGGAGAAGGCGAGGGAGGCGACGAACACCAGACCGAACAGGACGGCCATCACAGCCCCGGGCCGCCCGGTCCGCCGGGCGATGAGGGCACCGAGCAGGAACAGCAGGGACCAGAGCACGAACGCCTGCCCCTGGATCGAGAGCGACCAGTAGTGCTGCAGCGGAGAGAGCAGCGTGCTGCCGCGGGCGTAGTAGTCGACCCCTTCTGCGCCGAGCACCCAGTTCTGCACGTACCCGAGGCTCGCCCAGCCTTGACGCCACAGCTGCGGCCAGCTCGTCTGCGAGAGCAGCAGCCAGGAGGCCAGCAGGGTCGCGGCGAGCACCACGGACGAGGCGGGCATGAGACGGCGGAAGCGGCCGAGCAGGAAGCCGCCGACCGCGAGGGGCGCGCCGGCCCGCATCCGCCGCAGGAACGAGCCGGTGAGGAAGAACGCCGAGATCATCAGGAACACGTCGACGCCGCCGGACACGCGGCCGATCCACACGTGATAGACCACGACCAGGAGGATCGCGACCGCGCGCAGCCCTTCGATGTCCTGGCGGTACGAGGGCGCGCCCGATCCGGCCCGGGCCCTGCTCGCGCGCCGGGTCTCCCGGTGGACCGTCATGCCAGCTGGTTGTTCCACATCGACAGGGCGGATCCGATGGCCATGTGCATGTCGAGGTACTGGTAGGTGCCCAGACGTCCGCCGAAGTGCACGTCGCGCTCGCCCTTGCCGAGCTCGCGGTACGCGAGAAGCCCCTCGCGGTCCGTCGACGTGTTCACCGGGTAGTACGGCTCGTCACCGCGCTCGGCGAATCGGGAGAACTCCCGCATGATCACGGTCTTGTCCGTCGGATATCGATCGGCGCGCTCGGGGTGGAAGTGGCGGAACTCGTGGATGCGCGTGTACGGCACCTCCGCGTCCGGATAGTTCATCACGCTCGTGCCCTGGAAATCGCCGATGTCCAGGACCTCCTGCTCGAGGTCGATCGTGCGCCAGCCCAGCTCTCCCTCGGCGTAGTCGAAGTAGCGATCCACCGGCCCGGTGTACACGATCGGCAGCTGCCCGACCGTCGCCTTCTTGTTCAGCGGCTGCGACTCGTCGAAGAAGTCGACGTTCAGCGCGACCTCGATGTTCGGGTGGTCGGCCATCCGCTCGAGCCACGCGGTGTAGCCGTCCGTGGGCAGCCCCTCCCACGTGTCGTTGAAGTAGCGGTTGTCGTAGTTGTAGCGCACCGGCAGGCGGCTGATGATCGACGCCGGCAGCTCCCGCGCATCGGTCTGCCACTGCTTCGCCGTGTAGTCGCGGATAAACGCCTCGAACAACGGTCGCCCGATCAGCGCGATCCCGCGCTCCTCCAGGTTCTTCGCCTCGTGCGCGTCGAACTCCCCCGCCTGCCCGGCGATGAGTGCCCTCGCCTCGTCGGGCGTGTAGGCCGCACGGAAGAACTGGTTGATCGTGCCGAGGTTGATCGGCAGCGGATAGACCTCGCCCTTGTGCGTCGAGTAGACGCGGTGCACATAGTTCGTGAACGTCGTGAACCGGTTGACGTACTCCCAGACCGTGGGATTGGAGGTGTGGAACAGGTGCGCCCCGTATCGATGCACCTCGATGCCGGTGAGCGGCTCGTCCTCGCTGTAAGCGTTGCCGCCGATGTGGTGACGGCGATCGATGACGGTGACCTTGCGGCCCGCGGCGGCGGCGCGCTCCGCGATGGTGAGGCCGAAGAAGCCCGACCCGACGATGAGGAGATCCATCAGAGCTCTCCGTCCGGCGTGGGATCCTGGGGGCGTTCCGGCGAGCGCAGCGCGATCTGCCGCGCGAGCTGGGTGATCTGCGCGTCCTGCGCGCGCCGGTGCCGCACGGCCGTGAGCGCGTTGCCCACGAAGACGACGATGAAGGCGTAGAGCAGCAGATCGGTGCCTCGCCCCACGCCGACGCTCAGCGCGAGGTCGTTGATGATGCCGGGGAACAGCACGGCGAAGACCGCCGCCACCAGCAGGAGCAGCAGGGTGATGGTGCGGATCGCCTGGTTGCGCGCGGATCCGCCCGGCCGCAGCAGGATGAGGCCGAAGATGACGAAGGCCCCGATGAGGAGGACCTTGATGATGATCTGATCGAACATGCGGGGTCCTACTTGATGAAGAGTTCGCTGAGGATGTTCACGGAGTTCCAGAGCGACTGCCCCTTCGACCGTGAATAGTCGGTGTAGACGATGTGCACGGGCTGCTCGGCGTAGCGGAGCTTGTGCTCGCCGATCTGCGCGACGATCTCGCTGGCGTGCGCCATCCGGTTCTGGCGGATCCGCAGTTTGCCCGCCGCCACGCGGTTGAACGCCCGGAGCCCGTTGTGGGCATCCGTGAGACGGACTCCCGTGCTCATGCGCTCGAAGAGCACGGCGAGCCGGAGGACGAACTTCTTCAGGGCGCTCGCGTTGGTACGGCCGTCCAGGAAGCGCGAGCCGACGATGATGTCGTAGGGCTCGGTGCGCAGGCGTTGCACCATCGCGACCACGTCGTCGACCTGGTGCTGGCCGTCCGAGTCGAAGGTGACGAAGTACTCGGCCCCGGGCTGGGCGCGAGCGAACTCGATCCCGGTCTGCAGCGCGGCCCCCTGCCCGAGGTTGATCGGGTGGCGAAGCACCACCGCGCCTCCGGCCAGGGCCTCTTCGGCCGAGCCGTCACTGCTGCCGTCGTCGATGCAGACGATGTTCGGGAAGGTGCGCCGGGCTTCGCGGACGACGTCCTGCACGACCGTCGCCTCGTTGTACAGCGGGACGATCAGCCACGTGTCGGCGTAGGGGGAGTTCATATGTGTGCGCATCGGAATCCCATCGATCATACCGGCCGTGCTCTCGCCGGCTTCTCAGCCCGCACACACCTCCGCCGGTCGGCGCGGGCCGCCGCTCCCCCGCCGCCGGCCGCCTTCCGCGGTCACCCCGTCCACACCTCGAACTCGGCGAGACCGACGTTGGCCGTGGCCGAGCTCACCGTCGTCGTGGTCAGCTTGACCCACGTCGCGGTGCGAGCCGGGAACGACACGGTCGTGGCGGAACCCGAGTTGTTCAGCGAACCGACCGCCACGCTCGACCCGTCGGAGAACGTCAGCGTCGCGCCGGTGATCTGATCGGAGCTGTTCGGCCGATCGTAGAGGACCACCTTCGACATGCTCTGGGGGCCGGACCAGGTCAGCTGGATCCAGCTGCCGGCCTTGCCGCCGGACGTCGCCCACTCCTTGCTCGAATCCGTCGGATAGCCCTGGGCCACGCCGTCGATCGCCTTCGCCGCCGTCTGCCCGGTCGTGGTGTTCTGCGAGGAGGCCGTGGCGGAGGCCTGGCGAGCGATGTTCGTCGGGGTGGGCGGCGCCTGCGACACGGTGACCGTGGTGGAGGCGGTCGCGGACAGGGAGCCGTTCGACACCGTCAGGGAGAAGACGTAGCTGCCCGCGGCGGCCGGGGTGAACGTCGGCTTCGCGTTGTTGGCGCCGACGAGGCCGACCGTCGGGCCGGACGTCTGCGTCCACGCGTAGGTGAGCGTGCGGCCAT
The DNA here is from genome assembly GCF_023703415.1 of Microbacterium sp. USTB-Y. Classification (GTDB taxonomy): domain Bacteria; phylum Actinomycetota; class Actinomycetes; order Actinomycetales; family Microbacteriaceae; genus Microbacterium. Next base: position 325,268 of record NZ_JAGMTU010000004.1, read on the forward strand.
TCGGGTCGCTGGATCCGGATCCGTTGAGAGTGACCTGCGCACCGGTGAAGCCCTGCTGATCGGCCCCGGCGCTGGCGATGGGGGGAAGCACCGCCGGCGGGGTGGAGCTGAGGTACCCCCAGGCCTCGAACTCGGCCAGGCCCACGCTGTAGGTGGTGCCGCTGACGCCGGTCACGGTGAGGCGCGCCCAGGTGACGACGCGCGCCGGGAACGTGACGGTCGTGGCGGTCCCGCTGTTGTTGAGCGCCCCGACCGCGACGCTCGAACCGTCGGAGAACGTCAGCGTCCCACCCGTGATCTGGTCGTCGGCGTTGGGCCGGTCATAGAGAATCGCCTTGGAGAGGGTCAGGGCCGAGCTCCAGTTCAGCTGGATCCAGCTGCCGGCCCTGCCGCCGGCGGTCGCCCACTCCTTGCTCGAGTCCGTCGGGTAGCCCTGCGCGACGCCGTCGATCGCCTTCCCCGCCGTCTGACCGCTCGCCGTGTTCTGGGACGAAGCCGTCGCCGCGGCGGATCGGGCGACGTTCGTGAGGACCGGGTCCGTCACGGTGACGGTCACGGTGTCCGTCGCGGAGAGGCCCCCGTCCGACACGGTGAGCGTGAAGGCGTAACTGCCCGCCGCGGTGGGCGTCAGCGTCGCCGACGACGTGCCCGCGCCGGTCAGCACCACCGGCGCGCCGGCGGTCTGCGCCCACGCGTACGTCAGGACGTCGCCATCGGGATCGCTCGATCCGGTGCCGTCGAGGGTGAGACGTGTTCCCGTGAGCCCCGTCTGCGCTCCCCCGGCCTTCGCCACGGGTGCCCGGTTCGCCGGGGTCACCGTGAGGGTCACGTCTGCGGTGCCGGTCAGCGCTCCGTCCGAGACCACGAGCCGGAACACATAGGTGCCCACGACCGTCGGCGTCACCGCGGCCTTCGCCTGCGCCGCAGCACCGAGCGACACCCCGGGGCCCGAGACCTGGCTCCAGGCGTAGCTGAGGGCGGTCCCATCGGGGTCGGAGGAGCCGGAGCCGTCCAGCGTCACGGCGGTTCCGGCGGTCACCGTACGCGACGGCCCCGCGTTGGCCGTCGGAGGACGGTTGGCCTGCACGACAGTGACCGTGACGTCGGCGCTCGCCGACAGGTAGGCGTTGCGCACCGTCACGCGGAACGTGTACGAACCCGGGCTCGTCGGCGTGAACGTCGGCTTCACGTCGGCAGGGTCGGACAGCGCCACGGACGCACCGGCCGTCTGCTCCCAGGAGTAGGTGAGTGCGAGGTTCTGCGGATCCGAGGAGGCCGACGCGTCCAGGTGGACGAGCGTTCCGGTCGTCACGCTCTGCGCGCTCCCGGCATCCGCCGCAGGCGGCAGCGTTCCCGGAGGCGACACCGCGACGGTCACCTGGGAGGTGGATGCGAGCCCGCCGGGATCGGTCGCCGTCAGCGTGAATGCGAACACCCCCGGCGAGGACGCCACGAAGGACGACTGTGCGGCGTCCGTCGCGGCGAGGGCCATCGCCGGCGTCCCGCCGACCTGCGCCCAGGCGTATGTCAGGGAGTCTCCGTCGGGATCCGTCGCCGAGCCGCTGAGCGACACCGTGGCGCCGACGACGACCGACTGGCTCGGCCCGGCGGACGCACTCGGCGCGCGATTGGCGGGCAGCACGGTGATCGTCACCGATGCGCTGCTGGTCGCCGCTCCATCCGAGACGGTGAGGGCGAAGACGTAGCTCCCCTCGGCGGACGGCGTGAAGGTCGGCGCGGCCGTGGCCGGACCGGTCAGCGTCGTGCCGGGTCCGCCGGTCTGCGCCCAGGAGAAGCTCAGAGCCGTCCCGTCCGGATCGGCCGATCCCGCGCCGTTCAGCGTGACGAGCGTGCCGGCCTTGACCGTCTGGGGCGGTCCCGCGTCCGCGACCGGCAGGCCGTTCGCCGGGAGGACCGTGATCGTGACCTGCGACGCGGCACTGCCGACCGTGCCGTCGCTGACGGTGAGCGCGAAGACGTAGCTGCCCGCCGTGGCCGGCGTGAACGTCGGCTTGGCCGCGGTGGCGCTGCTCAACGTCACCGCAGGCCCCGAGACCTGCGACCACGCGTACGTGAGCGGATTGCCGTCGGGATCGCTGGACGCCATGCCGTCGAGCTGCACGGGGTTCCCCGCCGTCGTCGTCTGTGCGGGCCCCGCGTTCGCGATCGGAGCACGGTTCTGCGCCAGGACGGTGATGGTCACGGTGCCCGTGGCGCTGAGCGAGCCGTCGCCCACGGTCAGGGTGAACACGTACACCCCCGCGGTCGCGGGCACGAACGTGGGGCGTGCGGTGGTCGCACCGCTGAGCGACGTCGCCGGCCCGGAGGACTGCACCCACGAGTAGCTCGCGGTACGGCCGCTCTGCACGGTCGATGCGCTGCCGTCCAGGGTGACGGTGCTGCCGGCGGTGACCGTCTGGGCCGGGCCCGCGTTCGCCACCGGCGGCACGCCGTTCACGCCCCACGCCTCCAGCTCGGCGAGCCCGACGCTGGAGGTGCTCGACGACACCGCGGTGACGGTGAGACGCACGGTGGTGGTGGTGATCGCAGGGATGTCGACGGCGACCGCGCTGCCGTCGTTGGCGAGCGAGGGCACGGGGACGCTCGCGCCGTTCGAGAAGGTCAGCGTGCCCCCGGTGATCTGGTCATCGAGATTCGGCCGGTCGTACAGGACGACCTGACTGAGCGTCACGGGGTTCGGCCAGGTGAGCTGGATCCAGCTGCCCGTCTTGCCGCCGGACGTCGCCCACTCCTTGCTCGAATCCGTCGGATAGCCCTGCGCGACGCCGTCCACGGCCTTCGTGAGACCCTGCCCCGATGCCGTCGCCTGACTCGACCCGGTCACGACCGTGCCCGCCACCCGGGCGAGGTTCTGCTGGGAGGCGTCGCGGATCGTGACCGTCACGCTGTCCGACGCCGACGCGCCGCTCTTGCGGCCCACGAGAGTGAACACGTAGCGGCCGGGCGCGGTGGGCGTGAAGCCCGCCACCGCAGCGGTGGGGGTGCTGATGGTGACGGCGGGCCCGGAGACCTGCGTCCACTGATAGGTGGTGGCGGAGGACGCGGACCCGTCCAGCGTCACCGCTGTGCCGGTCGTCCCGGTGCGGTCCGGACCGGCGTTGACCCGAAGGCCGCTCGTGTCCGCGTACTGCGTGGTGTCGTCGACGTACTGGCGCGCCCCCCAGTTCGACCATTCGGAGCCGGTCTTCCACTCGTCGTGGACGGCATAGGCGTTGAAGGCGGCGCGCTTGGCGGTGAGATCCGCACCGGAGACGTTGGCCGCTTTGTCCTGGGTCTGATATCCCGTGTAGCCGGTGATCCGACGCCCGGTGGTGAGCACCTGGTTGGCGTCGAAGGTCAGATAGGCGCTCGCGTGATGGTCGGAATGATCGCCGTCGTCCCAGCCCCCGCCGTAATTCAGCGCGCGGATCTGCGTCGCGCCCTGTTGCGCGGCGAGGGAGGCGATGACCGTGACCAGCTCGTCGCGCGTGTAGCTCGCCGACCCGTCGATCGCGGAGATGCGCCCGATCTGCCCCGTCAGCAGCTTCTCCAGGCTCGCGTATCCGGTCGCGGAGAAGCCGGATCCGATCACCGCGCCGTCCGGCAGGTAGAGCGACACGATCGACACATTCGGCTTCGTGGCCAGCGTGCGACGGACGATGCTCTCCCCCGGCACACCGGCGTCCGACGTCGTCCAGGAGTTCGGCACGCCGAGCATCGTCGCGTACGCGGCCTCGGGGCCGATGGCGCGCTCGCGCGCGTACGACAGCCCGTGCCCGGAGTCGCCCGCGGTCACGTAGATCGTCTGCAGGCATGCACCGGCGGCCGCGTCGTGCAGCACGTCGGGATTCTGGAACAGCAGATCGTCGTCTTGATGTGCGACCACCTGCGTCGCTCCCCCCACACAGGGCGCCGCCCATGCTGCGGAGGGCTCGACGAGCATCGTCGCGACAGCCCCAAGGAGTACACCCCAGATCCCCAGGGCGTGCGTGTACGCACGCCGAACAGCCATACTTCGCCCCAGATTCCCCAAGAGACTCCATCTGAGAGGGTTCCCATACCACTCTCAGAAGCGGGAGTCGCCGCCAGTATAGGCCGTTCCGGCGGTCGCGCGCGACCGCCGGAACGGTTCAACGGAAGTTGGCGTCGATCCAGGCGATCCGGTCCGACAGCCAGGCGCGCAGGGCGTTCGCATCCGTGCTGTACGAGCCCAGACCCCACAGCGCGTGATCCGCATCTGCCGACGCCTTCAACGCCGGCTGCTGGACGCCCAGCCACGCCGTCGCATCCTTCAGCTGCGGCGACACCTGCTGCCAGCGAGCCTTCGCCGCGGCCTTGAACTCAGGGTCCTGGAACAGCCGGTTCATCCACGTCACGGAGGCCTGCCGCGGAGCGTCGTTGGAGTCCCGCATCCACCATCCCGAGGTGGACGCCTGGCCCGCGCCGTAGTCGGCGTTCCCCTGGCCCGTGTCGAAGTCCCAGAGCGGGCCGTGGTACAGCTTGCCGACCGTCGTGGTCCCGTCCGGGTTCAGCACGTCGCGAGCCTTGTACATCCAGGCGCTCGACCGGTAGTTCGCACCATAGTTCTTGGTGACCTCGTTGACGATCCAGAAGTCGATCGCCGAGGACTCGTCGATGTACTTGCGCCAGCCGTTGTCCGGATCCAGCCACGTCGCGTCGTCGAAGAGCACCCTGTCGGCCTCGTCCATCCAGTCCGCGATGTACTGCTCCTGCGCCGGGGTGATCTCGCCCGCGGCCGCATCGGGCTCCTTCAGGTAGAGGCCGCCGCGGTCCGTGGTGATGTCGGGCGGTTCGACGCCCGCGTCCCCGGCCTGCCCGTGGTTCCACTCCATCAGGTAGCCGCCGGTCACTTCGGGCGCCGCGTCCTGTGCTCCCGGAGCGGAAGGATCGATCTTCAGCTCGTCGATGTCGACCCGGGTGGCGCCGATCGTGATCCGCTCGGCGAGCAGATACTGGCCCTTGTAGCTTCCGTTCAGGTAGAGGTCTACCGGATGCGTCCGCGGCGTCCAGGCGAGCCCGTCCAACTGCGACCCCATCTGCAGGGCGACCATGTTCCGCATGAGCGACACGTCTTCATAGTTCGCCAGCAGCGCCCACTTCTTGCCCGCGGGGATGCCGCAGAGCGCCGTCTTCTTGTCCGTCGAGAACTTGTACGGCCGCTTCGGCAGATTCCAGGTCGAGTTGCCGCGGCCGGCTGCCTTGACCTTGGTGTCCCGCGGCACCGCGGTGCAGGCCGGCCAGTTGCCGGAGCCGGGCACCAGCTGGATCGCGCCCTCGTGGTCGGTGTCCCGGTCGCTGATGGCGGCGCTCTCGTTGGTGTCGAGGTACAGCGCCGGCAACCCGAGATTCTTGTTGGGACGCACCGCCGCGTAGGGGACCGTGTTCGTCGGGCTGTCGATCCCGCCCGACGAGACCACTGCCCGGTACTGATGGGTCACCTCATAGGGATCCGCCACCGTGACCGTGCCCGCCCCGGAGGAGTTCAGGACCACCGTCCCGAGGGGCTTCCAGGTCGACGTCGGGTTCTCCGTCGTCATGGTGGTGGCGATGGTCTGCACCTGCAGCGTCGCCGTCTTGCCGGCGAACGCGGAGCCGTAGCCGATCGCGAACGAGCCTGCCGCACCGGCATCGGTCGCGGTGACCGTCGCCGGCGGACTCACCGTCACGACGACCGTCCCCGACGCGCTCTGGCCCCCGGGATCGCGCACCGTGAGCCGGAACGTCAGCGGGGTCACCGCGGTCACGGCGGGGGCGTCGAACGTCGAGATCGCGGTCGTCGCACCGCTCAACGTCACGGGAGTCCCGGCCGTCTGCGCCCACTCGTAGGTGAGAGCCCCGCCCTCGGGATCCCGCGACGCCGAGCCGTTCAGCGTCACGCCCGTCTGCGCGGAGGCCACGGTCTGTGCGGTGCCGGCGTTCACGACCGGAGGGAGGTCGACGGGGCCCGCCGCGTTGCCCCACGCCTCGAACTCCGCCAGGCCCACGTTGTGCGTGGTCGCGGAGACCTTGTCGACGGTCAGCCGCACCCAGGTCACCGTGCGCGCCGGGAACGTCACCGGAACCCCCGCGGCCGATCCCGCGCTGCCGCTGGTGTTGGTCAGGGCGCCCACGGCGACGGACGAGCCGTCGGAGAAGGTGAGCGTCCCCCCGGTGATCTGATCGTCGCTGTTCGGCCGGTCGTAGAGCACGACCTTGCCGAGCGAGACGGGTGCGGGCCAGGCGAGCTGGATCCAGCTGCCTGCCTTGCCGCCCTTCGTGGCCCACTCCTTCGTCGAGTCGGCCGGGTACCCCTGCGCGACGCCGTCCACGGCCTTCGCCGCCTGCTGGTTCGTCGCGACGTTGTCCGATGACGCCGTCACCGCCGACTGCCCGGCCAGGTTCAGCGGCACGACGGGCGCGTCGGTGACGGTGATCCTGACCTGGTCGGCCGGGGAGACCGCGCCCTTGTCATCCGTCACGACCAGTCCGAAGACATACGCGCCGACCGCGGTCGGCGTGAACGTCGGCTTGGCCGCGGAGGTGCTGGACAGTGACGCCACGGGTCCGGACACCTGGGCCCAGGCGTACGCCGCGATCGTGCCGTCGGGGTCGGCGGATGCCGCGCCGGTCAGAGTCACAGAGCTGTTGACGCTCACCGTCTGGTCCGGGCCGGCATCCGCCTTGGGCGGCTGGTTCGGCGGCGGCGGGGTCACCGTCACCGTGACGGTGGCCTTGCTCGAGGAAGCTCCCGCGTTGTCCGTCACGACCAGGCCGAACACATAGGTGCCGGCCACCGCGGGCGTGAACGACGGGCTCGCCGTGTTCGCGAGCGACACCGAGGAACCGCTCGGCTGCGATTCGACCGTCCAGGTGTACGACGCGACCGAGCCGTCCGGATCCTTCGACTTCGAGCCGTCGAGCTTCGTCGACTTTCCGACGACGCTCGAGAAGGAGGCTCCGGCGTCCGCCGTGGGCTTCTGGTTCTCCGCCGGCGCTTCGGTGCCGAACACCTCGATCTCGGCGAGGCCGGCGTTGTAGGTCGTCGAGGCGACAGAGGTGACCGTGAACGTCACCTTGGTGATCCTCTTCGGCGTGCTGAAGGATGCCGCGGTGACCGCAGTGCCGTTGTTCGTGAGGGAGCCCACGGCGGCGGTGGAGCCGTCGTCGAAGGTGAACGTCCCGCCGGTGATCCGGTCGTCGAGGTTGGGGCGATCGTACAGCCGGATCTGGTCGACGAAGACCGCAGCGGGCCAGGTCAGCGTGATCGCCGTCCCGGACTTGCCGCCCACGCTCGCCCACTCCTTCGTGGCGTCGACCGGGTACCCCTGAGCGACCCCGTCCACGGCCTTGGCCGCCGTCTGGCTCGTCGCCGTGTTCTGCGAGGTCGCGGTGACCGTCGCCTTCGATGCGAGGTTCACGCTCGCGGCGGCGGCCGGCAGCGCCTGCACCCCGGTCAGCAGCAGAGCCGCGACGACACCCGCCCCGGCGATCCTCGATCCGCGTGCTCGGCTCCCGATCACGTCTGTCCCCTTTCTCAGCCGCGGGTCCCCGCCCGCGGCGCTTCCGCGGCGGCGGTCAGATCCTCCTGACCGCCGCCGCGATCGTCATCGCAACTGGGAGTCCATCCAGCTCGTCCGTCCTGCGATCCACGTCTTCAGGTAGGCGACCTCGTTCGAGAAGCCGCCCTTGATGACCTGCACGTCCTCCAGCCGCTGGTTCGGGTCCCAGATCGAGAAGTTCGCCGCGGCCGACTTGCCGATCAGGGCCGCCTGCTGGTCGACCGAGGCCGGGAGGCCGTCGAACACGGGCTTCAGCTGCTGCCAGCGGGCCTTCACCGCCGCACGGAACGAGGAGTCCTCGTTCAGCCGGTCGAACCAGGTCTTGCCCGACTGCACCGTCTGCTTCGCATAGGTGTCCGTCTGGTCGCGCAGATACCAGCCGGAGGTGGAGCCCTGTCCCCCTTCGTAGGCGGCATCGCCCAGGCTGGTGTCGTAGTCCCAGGCAGGCCCGAGGAAGAGCTTGCCGGGGCCGGCGTCCGAGTCCCGTGTCTTGTACATGTAGACCGACGTGTACATGTTCGAGTCGAGGTTCTTCGTGTACTCCTGGATCAGGTAGTAATCGACCGCGGAGGCCTCGTCGATGTACTTCCGCCAGCCGTTGACCGGATCGGCGAAGCCTGACGAGAACAGGGCGGAGTTCGCGCTGTTCAGGTAGCCGGAGATGTAGCTCTTCTGAACCGTCGTCACCCCGGTCCCGTCAGTCTCGTTCTGCGGCGAGGCCAGCGAGACCAGCGCCTGATCCGGGCCCACCGTGACCACGGCATCGCCCGCGGCGGGATCCGCCCGGTAGTCCCACTCCAGCAGGTAGCCGCCGGAGAGGTTCGGCTGCACGTCGTTCGCGCCGGTCTGGTTGTCCTTCAGCTCGTCGATGTCGACGCGGCTGCTGTCCACCTCGACGCGCTCGATCAGGTTGTAGGCGCCGACGTACGATCCGTTGACGTACAGGTCGACGGGGACGAGGTGCGGGGTCCACGCCAGACCGCTCAGCTGCTGCCCCAGGTTCAGGCTGATCGTCGTGCGCAGCAGCGAGCGATCGTAGTGGTTCGCCAGCAGCGCCCACTTCTTGCTCTTCGCCATGCCGCACAGCGACGCCTTCGAACCGAGGTTGACCTTGTACGGCTTCTTGTCGAGCGTCCAGGTGTAGTTGCCGCGGCCGGACGTCTTGACGATCGACTCGCCGGTGCCGGTGGTGCAGCTGCTCGTCCCTGCCACGATCGTCATCGTGCCCTCGCGGTCGACGTCCTTCGAGTCGATCGCCGCGCCCTCGTTCGTGTTGAGGTAGACCGTCGCGAGCCCGGTGTTCTTGTTCTGCTTCGGCGCGGCGTAGGTGATCACGTTCGTGGGGTTGTCCGTCCCCGAGACGGTGACCACGGCCCGATAGGAGTGCGTGGCGCCGTAGGGCTTGGCCACCGTGACCTTGCCCGCACCGGAGCCGTCGAGTTTGACCATTCCGACCGCTTTCCAGACGCTGGCCGGATTCTCCGTGGTGAGCGTCGTGGCGATGGTCTGCACCTGCAGGGTCGCAGTCCTCCCCGCGAACGAGGGGTCGTAGGTGATCGTGAAGGATCCCGACGTCCCGGAGTCGGCTGCCACGATCGTCGCGGGAGCCGTCACCGTGATCGTGACGGCGGCCGATGCGGTCGCACCCCCGGAGTCTGTCACCGTGAGCTGGAACGCCAGCGCCGTCGTCTGCGCGACCTGCGGCGCGGTGAAGGTCGGGGCCGCCGCCGTCGCATCCGAGAGCGCGACGGCGGGTCCCGCCGTCTGCGCCCAGGCGAAGCCGGCGATCGTGCCCTCCAGGTCGGAGGACCCTCGCCCGTCGAGGGTCACCGGGGAGCCGGCCGCGACCGTCTGCGACGCGCCCGCGTTCGCGGTCGGCGGCCAGTTCCCCGACCCCGCCGGAGAGCCCCACACCTCGATCTCGGCGAGGCCGACGTTGACGGTGCTCGCCGAGACGGCGGTCGCGGTGAAGCGCACCGACGTGACCGCGCGAGCGGGGAAGGACACGGTGACGCCGGCGCCGGAGTTCGTCAGCGCGCCCACCGGTACCGACGATCCGTCGGAGAAGGTGAGGGTGCCGGCGGTCGCCTGATCGCTGGTGTTCGGCCGATCGTAGAGCACGACCTTCGTCAGCACGACCGGCGTGCCGTAGCCGATCTCGAGCCAGGATCCGCCGCGGCCGCCCGCGGTCACCCACTCCTTGGTGTAGTCGGCCGGATAGCCCTGCGCCACCCCGTCGACGGCCTTCGCCGCAGTCTGGCCTGTGGCGGTGTTCTGCGACGAGGCGGTCGCGCTCCCCTTCGCCGCGATGTTCGCGACGACGATCGGGGCATCGACCGCGGTCACCGTGACCGTGACCGGCGCCGAGGCCGTGCCCTTGTCATCGGTGACGACGAGGGAGAACACATAGCCGCCCGTCTCGGTCGGAGTGAAGGTCGGCTTGGCCGTTCCCGCGCCGGTGAGCGCCACGGCAGGACCGGACGTCTGCGTCCACGACCAGGAGACGACGGTTCCGTCGGGATCGGTCGACCTCGAGCCGTCGAGCGTGACGGTCGTCTTGATCGGAGCGGAGAAGGCCGCCCCGGGATCGGCGACCGGCGGCTGGTTCGGCGCGGGCGGGGTCACGGTGATCGTCACCGTCGCCGGCGACGAGGAAGCCCCCCGATCGTCCGTGACGACGAGCCGGAACACGTAGGTTCCCGCCGCACTCGGCGTGAACGACGGCGTCGCGATGTTCGGGTTGCTCAGAGTGACCGAGGCGCCCGAGGTCTGCGTCCAGGTGTACGCCTTCACCTGGCCGTCCGAGTCCGCCGACTTCGTCCCGTCGAGGGTGACCGAGGTGCCGACCGGCACGGAACGGTTCGACCCGGCGTTGGCGGTCGGCGGCTGGTTCGGCCCCGGCTGCGTCGAGCCGAAGGCCTCGAACTCCGCGAGCCCCACGTTGAAGGTGGTCGAGGCCACGGACGTCACGGTCAGCTTCGCCCAGGTGACCGTGCGCGCCGTGAAGGTGATCGTCACGCCGGCGCCGGAGTTGGTCAGCGATCCGACCGGCACCGAGGATCCGTCCGAGAAGGTCAGGGTCGCCCCGGTGATCCGGTCATCGGCGTTCGGCCGGTCGTAGAGCACCACCTTGTTGAGCGACACCGCCTGCGCCCACGTCAGCTGGATCCAGGATCCGGACTTCCCGCCGACCGTCGACCACTCCTTGGAGGAGTCCGCGGGATACCCCGACGGCACGCCGTCGATCGCCTTCGCCGCCGTCTGGCCCGTCCCCGTGTTCTGCGAGGAGGCGGTGACCGCTGCGGAGGGGGCGAGGTTCGAGTCGGCCGCCTGCGCAGCACCGGCGCCGAGCACCGAAATGAGGAGTGCGAGCGCCGTGACGCACGCGAGAATCCAGATCCGCGGGGCCGTTCCCGGCCTTTCGGCGACTCGCGCCCCAGCGCTTCTAGTCGACATACCTGATGATCTCCCCTGCGAAATCCATGCGTGCCCCCAGAATCACACACGCGATGACAAATCGTTGCACGCGATCGAGGTAGGATTTCGCCTCAAGTGCCGAGAAGCGCACCGAGTGGGCCACTCCGTCATGCAATCGTTACTTTTCGCCAGCGGAAACCCGGGGGCGATCCCGCCCTGGGAGGTTCAGTGTCGACGTCCGCCATCCCCGCACGCCGCGACCGGGAGCGCCGGCGCACACCCCGGAGACTGAGGCTGCTGTGGCTCCTCGTGCCGGCGGTCGCCGTCCTCGTCGCGGCCGGGTTCCTGGTGGCCCCGCGCTTCTTCTATGCAGCGCCGAGTCCCTATCAGTCGAGCGTCGCCGCAGGCGGCAGCTTCACCTGCGCGATCACCGCCGAGCAGGAGGTGAAGTGCTGGGGCGCGAACGACTCCGGGCAGCTCGGCGACGGGACGTTCACCGACAGCCCTGCGCCGGTCGCCGCCATCGGCGCATCCCGCGCCGTCGCACTGTCCGCAGGCTCGGGATCGCACGTGTGCGCACTCCTCGAGGACGGCTCGATGATGTGCTGGGGCGCGAACGACGACGGGCAGCTCGGCGACGGCACGACCACCTCCAGCCCGACACCCCGAACGGTCAAGGGCCTGCCGTCCCCGGTGACGGCGATCGCCGTCGGTCGTCAGCACACCTGCGCCCTCGCGTCCGGGCAGGTGTACTGCTGGGGGTACAACGCCAGCGCCGAGCTCGGCATCGGGGGCACCGATCCGACGCCGGTGCCGACCCGGGTATCCGGACTCGGGACCGCCGTCGCCGTGTCGGCGGGGACGAGCCTGACCTGTGCGCTCACCGACCGGGGACGGGCACGCTGCTGGGGTGACAGCGGCGACGGCCAGGCCGGTGCGCCACGCGGCGTGCAGGAGGGGCCGCAGCCGATCGCGCCCGCTGAACGGTTCGGCCAGATCGCGGCGGGGGACACGAATTCCTGCGCCGTCGCCACGAACGGGCGTGTCTGGTGCTGGGGTGCGAACGACGGCGGCCAGCTCGGCGTCGGCGACACGCGCCGCCGCTCCGGGCCCGTCGCGGTGCGGGGCATCGAGGACGCCGTCTCCGTGTCGTCGGGGTACCGGCGGTCCTGCGCCGTCTCCTCGGCCGGGGCGGTTCGGTGCTGGGGCGGCGAGACCGATGGCGCGCCGTTCCCGTCGTCGACGGCCCCGACCGCCGTGGCGGGGCTGACCTCGGGTTACGGCTCGGTCAGCGTCGGCGGGATGCACACCTGCGCCATCGCCCGGGACCGTTCCCGGGTCGAATGCTGGGGGGCGAACTCCGCCGGACAGCTCGGCACGGGTACCGCGGAGGACAGCGGCACACCCGTGCGCGTCGTCGGATTCTGAACGGGCCGAGCCCGATCAGGAGGCGGAGACGAGCTCCAGATAGAACATCTGCAGATCCGCCGCCGCTCCCGTGGCGTATCCCACCGTGACGCCCTGGGTCCACACCATCGTGCTCTGGCCGTCATCGTCGTAGTACCAGTACTGGCCGTCGGGCGGAACCCCCACGGTTCCCGACTTCTGCAGCGTTCCGGCGGCCTGCGCCTGGAGCGTCTCGGCGTACTGCGCCGCGTCCTCGGGCGTCTCCCACGCCGATCGCCGGAGCTCGATGTCGCCCTGCGGCCCGGTGTAGGTGGTGCTGCCGGAATCCACCGCGCCCGCGTCGTCGGCATCCGGGTCGGGAGCGACGTCCCCCGCCTCGTAACCGCCCCGTACGGTGTCGGGCACGAGCGTGATCGGCGGCTCGTCCGGTGCGGTGGGCGGCGGTGTGAAGACCGGGGTCGGCCTCGGGCTGTAGGTGGGCGCGACCGTCTGGCCGTCGATCACGATCTCCGGCGGCACGCCGGAGGGCGAGGGACCTGCCCCGGCCTGTCCGGCCGCCCAGCTCCAGCCCAGCGCGGCGAGGATGACGACGACCGTCTGCGCCACGCCGACGACGATCGCCACGATCGCATGGCGACGTCGATCGGCAGTCGCCGCACGTCGCAGCCCGAGGGCTCCGAGCACGATGCCCGCGGGCCCCACAAGAATTCCTGCACCGATGCCGATCGCTCCCAAATCCACTCCTGCGTCGCGCTGCGAGGCCATCTCCGACGATTCCATGACGGCACCACCTTCCTCGGCATGCTGCTGTGGTCGATGCTACGCCTGAGACCGCGTCCCAGCTGATAGCGTCAGGCAGGCCCGGACACCGAAGGATGGTGCGCATGGTCGCAGAGGAGCCCCCGCCCCCGCTCCGCCTCCGCGAGCGGCCGCGGCTCCTTCTCGCCGCGTCGGCGCTCGTCGTCGTGGCGGCCGCCGTGATCCTCGCCGTGATCGTCCTTCCGCGTTACGTCTACCTGCCGCCCGCGCCGTACCGCTCGACGATCGCCGCCGGCGCGGACTTCAGCTGTGCGGTGACGGACGCCGGTGCGGTGCGGTGCTGGGGCGCGAACGACGACGGGCAGCTCGGGGACGGCACCTTTGCGCCGCACCCGCGACCCGTCGCGGTCCAGGGGGTCAGCGGTGCCGTCGCCGTCACCGCGGGCGACGGCACGCACGCGTGCGCGCTGACCGCCGCGGGCGCCGTCTGGTGCTGGGGCGCGAACGCCTCGGGTCAGCTCGGGGATGCGACGACGACCACGCACCCCATCCCGCAGCCGGTGCAGGGCCTTCCCGGACGGGCCTCCGCGGTCTCCGCCGGCCGCGCGCACACCTGTGCGCTCGTCGGCGCCGACCTCTACTGCTGGGGATCGAACACCGCGGGCGAACTGGGGGCGCGCGCGTCGACGGATCCCGTCCTGCAGCCCCGACGCGTGCAGGGCCTGCCCGGCGGCGTGGTGGCGGCATCCGCGGGCACAGGATTCACCTGCGCGGTGACCGATCGCGGACGCGCGTTCTGCTGGGGCGAGAACGGCGACGGCCAGCTGGGCGGCCCGGGCGTCGCCTCGTCGGCCGTTCCCGTGCAGGTGCCTGTGCCCGATGCGCGTTTCGACGCCATCACGGCCGGCGACACCCATGCCTGCGCCCTGACCCGCGGCGACGTCTTCTGCTGGGGCGCGAACGCCGGCGGGGAACGCGGCGACGGCACGCGCATCCCCTCCCCCGCACCGAATCGCGTCGCGGGGCTGACCGGCGCTGAGAGCGTCTCCGCGGGTCATGCCCGCACATGCGCGACGACCTCCGAACAGAGCGTTCTCTGCTGGGGCGACGCCGGCGCCGACGACATCGACGCCCCGCGACCCGTTCCCGTTCCGCAGATTCCCGCTCCGGTCTCCGGCGTCGCCGTCGGCAGGTTCCATGTGTGCACGCTCTCCTCCCGGGATCGGGTGTCCTGCTGGGGCGTCAACACCACCGGACAGCTCGGCGACGGCAGCACGACGGATCGACGCGAGCCCGTCTCGGTGTCGATCGACTGACGTCGGCCCTCCGCGGCCGCCCCGGGCCCGGCATCGGGCTCCGATAGAGTCGAGAAGCCCGATGCCGACCTGGATGAAAGGCGCCAGCAGAGTGCCCGAAGTACCCGAGCGACACCTCCTCGTCGTCACGACGAACTACGCCGAGACCGAGGGCGGGGTCGAGATGCATCTGCGCTCGCTCCTTCCTCTCCTGGTCGCGCGCGGTGTGGCCGTCACGGTCGTCTATCTCGGCAGCGATCGCGAGGCATGGACGGAGCCGTCCGGCGTGCGCGTCGTCCCGGTGCCGCGCACGTACGACTTCCGCTCGATCATGGCCCTCCCCTCGGCCCGCGACTGGCGCGCCTTCGTCCGCTCGGCGGCAGGCGCACAGACGCCGATCACGCATGTCGCCACCCACACCCGCTTCTTCCCGCTCAGCTGGCTGGGGATCCGGCTCGCGCGGCGGCAGGGGGTGCCCAGCATCCACACCGAGCACGGCGGCGGTTTCGTGGTCACCTCGTCCCCGCTGGTCCGCGTGGCGAGCCGCCTCGTCGACCGGACCATGGGACGAAGGGTGCTCCGCCGAGCGGACCGCGTCCTCGGCGTCTCGGATGCGGCGGCGGAGTTCGTCCGGGAGCTGTCCGGCGTGGACGCCGGCGTCTTCGGCAACGGCATCGCGCTGCGGCAGTGGCTCCCGGACGAGGGCCAGCCACCGGCGGTCGGAGACGAACGGCGCCTCGTCTTCGTCGGGCGCGTCGTCGAGGAGAAGGGCTGGCGCACCTTCGTCGATGTCGTCGCGGCCTGCCGCGCGGACGGCTGGCGCGGCGAGGCGTGGCTCATCGGCCCGGGCGAGCGGGACGCCGCCCAGGCGTACGCCGCCGAGCGCGGCGTGGAGGATCTGCACACGCCGGGACGATGGGACTCCGACGCGGTGCGGGAGAAGCTGCGCGGCGCGGTCTACGTGAACCCCTCCGTCGCCGCCGAGGGCTTCCAGCTCACCCAGCTCGAGGCACTGGCGGCCGGCGCCGCCCTCGTGACCTACGAGGTCGGGATCGCTTCGGCGCTCGCCGCCATCCCCGACGCGCGCGTCGCGGTCGTCCCCTCGGGCGACGCCGGGGCACTCATCGCAGCCGCGCGGCAGGAGCTCGGACGGCCGGCGCCCCAGCCCCGATACGAGCAGTTCGCCGCATGGGACTGGGACCGCCTGGCCGATCGCTACGTGCAGGAGCTCGACCGGCTCTGAGCCGCGCAGCGCGCGCCGGGCGTGGGCATCGCCTCGTCAGTGGCGCAGGACGAACACGAGCGCCACGATGCCGCGCACTCCGATCGCGGCGGCGAGCGCCCAGAAGCCTCCGGCGAGCCCCCAGATCGGGATCAGGACCGCGCAGAGGATCGCCGAGACGACGACCGCCGCCGCGCTCAGCGCCAGCACGTGCGTGTAGCGGTTCTGAATGCTCACGGTGATCGCGGTGAAGTGCGCGAACGGCAGGAGCACGATCGCACACCCGAGCGGGACCGCCTCGGCGATGCCGAACCCGAACGCGGGGCCGAAGAGGAGGGGCAGCAGCATCGCGCCCAGCCAGAGGCCGAACACCGTCGCGGGGAGGAAGAGCGCCGTCCACAGCAGCACCGGACGCGCCAGCCAGCGTCGGGGCTCGCCCGTCTCATACGAGCGCCGCCCGGTGGGGATCCATGCCTGTGCGAGGCTCATGCCCGCGATGTCGGCCACGGCGTACATGTACAGCATGACCGCGAACCGTCCGGCGACGGCCTGGCCGATCACACCCGCGAGGACGTACTGCGGCAGGACCGACATGAGCGACATGATCGCGATCGCGACCCCCATCGGCACACCGGCGCGGACCACCCTGGCGCGGGTGTCCGCGTCGGCGCGCCACGACCAGGTGCCCGCCTCCCGCTCCGCGCGGCGCACCGGCAGATAGAGGAACGGAAGCGCGGCGCAGAGCGTCCCCGCGGCGAGAGCGACGAGGCTCACCACCACCGACCCCGTCGCCAGCAGCCCCGCCGCCGCGAACGCGAGCGATCCCGCCCCCACCGCCAGGCTGGCCCAGAAGATCCGCCGCTCCCGGCCCGCCGCCTGCAGCGGGCCGGAGAGCAGGTCGACGTAGGCGTCCATGATCTTGCCGAGCGCCGCGGCGGCGAGCAGCGGCAGCAGCGCGGCCTGGAAGACCCCGCCGATGATGCCGGTCACGATCGCGGCGAACAGCAGCGCGGCCGCCTGGACGCCGAGCAGCACGGCGATCCGGACCGGCGGCCTGATCGTGAGGTAGACGGTGCGCAGGCTCAGCTGCGCGAAGACGAACATCGGCGTCACGATCGCGAGCGAGAGCGTGTAGGCGCCGACCGTGTCGGGCGTCGTGAACTGGGCGAGGAGCACCAGCATGCCCAGTGGACCGACGTAGCGCAGGACGTTGGCCGCCAGGAGGTAGCCGGTCGCGTGCGCGACGCGGGTTCCGGTCGGCGCGGGGATCTCAGCGGTCACGAGGCGGCGTCCGCGTCCTCGAAGCGGGCGCGCCATGCCGCAGCCGACGCGAGCCGGGGCGCCGCTGCACGATACTCGCGCGAGAGGGAGGGCCAGGCGAGCCAGAGCCGCACACGGAGTCCGATCGCCCGGCGCACGGCGCGGCCCGCGATCCCGCGGTCCCGTCGGGCGACGAAGACGCCGGTGCCCGTGGCGCTGTCGACCGTGGCGGCGTCGAGCCGCCCGAGCATCCACCATCGTCCTTCCGCCCGGGTGAGGGCGACGGGGGCATCGGGTCGAGGACGGCGCAGCTGGTGCAGGAGCACGGCGGCGAGACGGCTGACCGTCGCGGCCCGGCCGACCGGGCGTGCGGGGAGCCCTGTTCCCGGACGCCCCCGGGCTCCCGGCTCGGTCACGACGGTCTGACCGAACCGCTCGAGGATCTCCTGGGAGCGCCGCGGGCCGGCGCGCAGGGTGTGCTCGAGGTGCGCCGGCCCCTGCAGCACGTCGAGCAGCGCTCGACTGCGGACCGCGGTCGAGCCGTACTGCAGGCAGAGCACGTGATTGAGGTCCTGCGCGAGCGACGACAGCAGCATCCCGCTGCCGCGGCGTCGGGCACCGTGCACGAGCCCGGTCACCAGACGCCCGCGGAGCTGGAAGTACGCCTGCCAGTCCAGTCCGTCGTCCTTCGCGGTCCACGGCATGTGCCAGAGCGCGGCGCCGGGAAGCGTGACGGTCCGAACGCCTGCGTCGGCGCTGCGCAGCCCGTACTCCGCGTCGTCCCACTTCAGGAACAGCGGCAGCGAGGCCCCCGCACGACGGATCAGCCCGGTCGGGATGGCGCACATCCACCAGCCGTTGAAATCGACCTCGTGCACCCGGTGCAGGGCGGGCGTCGTCGCGAGCGGATGGGTCGCGAGGTCGACGGGCGCGAGGGCCGGGTCCACGGGCGTCCACCAGAACGCCCCGCGGTCGACGCGCTCGCCCATCGTGTGCAGCAGGGTGGGCTCGGTGAGGCTCAGCATCTGCCCGCCGACCACGATCTCGGCGGGAGACTGCTCCGCCAGCGAGAGCATGCGCAGGATGCTGTCGGTCTCCAGGCGCACGTCGTCGTCGAGCAGGATCGCATGCGTGGCGCGCTCCCGCGCCTCGAGCATGCCCCGGCTGAATCCGCCGGATCCCCCGAGATTGGCCTGCTCGATGAGGACGAGGAGCCCGTCCAGGGCGGCTGCGGCCTCCGCATAGCCCGCGGCGTCGCGGAGGCGACGGGATCCCTGATCGACGACGATGATCGCCGAGAGCCGGGCACGGACCTCGGCGTCGTCCGCGAGCCGGCGCAGCACCTGGATGCAGTCGTGCTCGCGATTGACCGTCGTGATGCAGACGGCGCCGGTGGCCGGGGTCTCGGGCGCCGGCGCGCTCCAGCGCGCGTCCCGCACGATGACGGCCTCGGTGGCGTCGACCTCCGCCCAGGCCCAGCCGAGGTCCTGCCCCTCCGGGATCTCGACGTGGAGGGCGACTTCGCCGGTCGCGCCGGCGATCGTCTGCACCACGGTCCTTTCGGCACGGGAGTTCGTGCGGATCAGGCGCACGTCGGCGATCCCCTCCACGACGAGGTCGAGACGGAACCGGCGCACGGGGGTGGCCGAGGCCCAGACGCCGATCGGAAGCGCGCCGAAGTAGGACGCGAGCGAGAGACCTCCCCCGGCCTGCACGCGCACCGACTCCCGCGAGAGCACCTCGACGCCGTGCGATGATCCCGCATCGAGGTACAGCGGGAGGACGTCGCCCTGCTCGCCCGTCGAGGGGAAGAGGACGCGCTGGACGGTCCTCCCGGCGGTCATCGCATCCGCCGTTCGCGACGCCAGCGACGAACCATGTCCGTCGCGCGCTCGCCCAGCGAACGGCGCTCGTCGAGCTGACGGGCGATCTCATCCTGGAGGAATCGGGTGAGATACAGCGGCAGACCTGCGCCGTGCTCGGCGACGTACGCACGAAGGGCCTCGTCGCGCACCATCATGTCGTAGTCGTCGTGGTCCTGGGCGAGCGCGAACATGCTGTTGCCGAGCTCCCCCTCGACGCCCGCGCGCTGGTGCCAGAAAGCCAGGGGCTCCTCGCCGAGGAAGCCGATCGGGTGCAGCGCCGCCACCCGGAGATTGAACTCCCAGTCCTCCGCCGCGTGCACGTCCTCGCGGTAGAAGCCGACCTCGTCGTGCACCGCGCGCCGGTAGAGGTACGCGATCGGCACGAAGCGGTTGACCCGGAGCAGCTCGGAATAGGTGATGCGGTGCAGTCCCGGCCAGAACGGCGCGCGGCCCACCTCGACGAAGGCCCCGTCGCGTTCGGCCTCGTAGACGATCTCCGTCCGGACCGCCACGCCGACATGACCCGGGTGGGCGTCGAGCCAGCGGACGGTCCGCGCCAGGAAGCCCGGTGCCCAGCGGTCGTCGTCGTCGTGCAGCACCGCGTACTCGGTGTCGAGCCGGCGGATCCCGGCGTTGGCCGCAGCGGAACGGCCCTGGGAGACATCGTGGTGGACGACGCCGACGCGCGCGCGCACGGCGTCCGGCAAAGCCGAGAGCACCCGGTCCACGGCGGCCGCGTCCCCGCCGTCGTCGACCACCTCGACCCGCCAGTCCTGATAGGTCTGGTCCGCGATGTCCGCGAGCGCCCGGGCGAGGAGCTGCGGGCGGTTCTTGGTGCGGACGACGATCCCCACGCGCGCCTCGGTCGGATCCATGCTCACCTCTCCTGCGGGAAGTCCCACGCCTGCGGGAAGCCCCAGCCGAGGGTATCAGCGCACTCCGAGCGAGAACCTCCCAGACGCGCGGCGGAGGGCCGGGTATCATCGTCGCGGAGGCGCACCCCTCACCGTGATCGGCATCGCTCTCGCCATGACTCGTCCGTCACAGCTCTCCCGCCCGAGCCCTCCCGGAACGAGAAGAACCATGACACCTATCGCCCGACTGCTGACCACCGTCCTCGCCGGGCTCGCCCTATTCCTCTCCCTCGGCGCCTGGTCGCTGAGCTCTCCGGTCGGGGCCGCACCCGACGACGACTTCCACCTCGCCAGCATCTGGTGCGGTGACGGCGTCCGGGAGGGACTGTGCGAGCCGGGCTCCGACGCGAAGCACTGGCAGGTCCCGAACAAGATCATCCAGTCGACCTGCTATGCGTTCCATCCCGAGGTCAACGCGTCCTGCCAGGGTCCCGGATACCTGGACGAGGGCTTCCGCCTCGCGGAGACGGATCGCCTCAATGCGGGTTCCCACCAGTACCCGCAGGGGTTCTACTGGTGGATGTCGCACCTGGCGGGTGACAATGTCGCGGCGTCCACGATCGCGATCCGGCTCGTGAACGCCGCCCTGTTCTCCGTGCTCATGGTCGGCACCTGGCGCCTGCTCCCCCGTCGGTTCCGCTTCACCCTCTCCGCCGGTGCGGCGCTGACCGCCGTGCCCCTGGCGATGTTCCTCATCCCGTCGGCCAACCCCAGCAGCTGGTCGATCATCTCGATGGCGATCATGTTCCCCGCGATGCTCGGCTACCTGGCATCCCGCGGCTGGCGTGCGGTCGCCCTCGGCGGGATCACGGTCCTGTCCGCCCTGCTCGGACTCGGCGCCCGGGGCGACAGCGCGGCATATGTCGTGGTGGCGGTGTGCGCGGCCCTGGTGCTCTCCTTCCGCCGCGAGCGGGACTTCTTCCTGCGCGCTCTCCTGCCCGTCGCCCTGGTCGTGCTGGCCGTGGTGGCCTTCCTCGGAGCCGGCCAGACCGGACTCGCGATCGGCGGGATGGGGCACACGCCGGCGACGAGCTCGCGGGCCGCCCTGATCCTCGCCAACCTGCTCGCGATGCCCAACCTCTGGGCGGGCATCTACGGACTCGGCTGGGGCCTGGGCTGGCTCGACACGCTGCTCCAGCCCGTCGTCTGGGCGGGGGCGCTGCTCAGCGTGTGCGGCGTGCTCTTCGTCGCCTTCCGCTGGCAGGGCTGGCGCAAGCTCGTCGCCGTCCTCGGCGTCGCTGCCGCAGCCCTCATCGTGCCGCTCTACATCCTCGTCTCGAGCAATGTGGTGGTCGGCTACGAGGTGCAGCCGCGCTACATCCTCCCGCTGCTCACCCTGCTCATCGCGACGGTCCTCGCGCCCTCCGAGGCGCCGGGCGGCCGGGAGCGCACGGGCATCCTGCTCTCCGGTCCCCAGGTCTGGTTGATCGCGGGGCTGCTCAGCGTCGCGAACGCGGTGGCCCTCTACGGCAACATGCACCGCTACACCGGTCAGGGGACGATGCGGCTGAGCGGCCAGGTCGCCTGGTGGTGGCATTCGGCTCCCACGCCGCTGATCACCTGGGTGATCGGCGCGGGCGCCTTCGCCGTGACCATGGCCGTGTTCGCGCGCTCCGCCACGCTGCGCGCCCGCTCGGACGCCCCCGCAGGGCCCTCCGGCTCCGCGGGCGAGAGCATCCCCGTCGCCCCCTCTGCGGATGCCGCCCCCGGCGCCTCCCGCGACGCGACCGGCACCGCCTCCGCCACGGCGTCGCCCGAGTCGTCGCCGCGGACCGCCTAGACTCCAGGGGTGCTGACCCGCCTGCGACGACTCTGGCGCGCCGCGCGCTCCCTGCCCGTGCTGCGCCCGCTGCTCGGCGCGGCGGATCGGCTCTGGTGGGCGCGGACGATCCGTCGCGCCCGGGTCGTCGACGTCGCGTACGTCGCACTGCAGCTGGGCAGGGCCGTCTCGCCGCGCGGCGCGGTCCGCGCCTATGTCACCGGCGGCTTCCGACGGGGACTGAGCCTGAATCCGCTGTTCTCCGAGCGCCTCGTCTCAGAGCAGCTCCCGGACTCGGCGCGGGTGCCCGCGCTGTACGCGTACCTGGTGACCGACCCCGCACGCATCGACACATCGCTCGCCTGGGACGCCCCCGCGCACGCCGCGCGCGCGGATTCCGCAGCCGTCCCCGGCTCCCCGCTCGCATCGGCGTGGCGCGCGCTGGAGGCGGGCGCGTCCGTCCCGCTCCGCGGCGGAGCACGGGTCGATCTGGCCGACCTGCACGCAGCCGCACGGTCCGTGCTGGAGGGCTCGGCCGACGCGTCGCCGGTCGACCTCACCGGCGCATCCCTCGTGCTGCGATGGACCCTCGACGCCGCCGACGCGGATGCGGCGGCGCTGCGCGCCCCCCTCGAGGTGCTCGACGCGGAGGGCGCAGACCGGGACTCGCGGCGGCTCGTGCTGGCGGTCGGCGACGCCCCCGCCGACGTGCGCCTCCTCGCCGCGCAACTCGCGCTCGGCGACCCTCGGATCGTGCTGACCGAGCGCATCTCCGACTCCCCCGGCGCCGTCGCCGCCGGGGTCCGGGTGATCGAACGCGACCCCGGTGGGATCCTCGACGCCGCGTCGCTGCACGCACTCGTCTCGGCCTCCGGCGGCCCGGTCGCGCCGATCTGGCTCGGACCCGACGGCACTCTCGTGTCCGCCGGCATCCTCGTCCGCGACGGGCGCCCCTGGCGCGCCTGGTCCGGGCACCCCCGCGAAGACGTCGAAGGCGCCGCGGCGGAGATCGCCGTCGCGGCCCTCGACGCACCGGTGCGCGCCTACACGGCAGGACGGGACGGAGAGCCCCGCACCCTCACGGCGGCGGCGGTGCGCGGCCGGGCGCCGTCACGTCCCCCGCTGATGCCCGCGGACGCCGAGGACTCCCCCGCACCGGCTGCCCGGCGCGGGCTCGTCCTGTCGCCCCCCGGCGATGTGCCGCGGATGCTCCGCCATCCCGAGTCCTTCGCTCTCCCCGACGGGACCGTGGTGCCTCGGCTGCGCTGGGCCATCAAGACCGGGGCGCCGGCCGGACCGCGTGGCGAGTCCTGGGGCGAGACGCACTTCGCCCGCTCGCTCGCCGCCGCTCTGGAACGGTTCGGTCAGTACGCGGCCGTGGACGCGCGCCCCGCCCTCGCGCGGGCGACGGGAGACCTCGACGACGTCGTGCTGTCCCTGCGGGGCCCGCACGAGCTGGCGCTTCCGCCTGCCGCCCATCGCCTCCTGTGGATCATCAGCCACCCCGACGAGGTCACCGCCGAGGAGGTCCGCGACGCCGACACGGTCTACGCGGCTTCGGCGCCGTGGGCGCGCCGGGCGACCGAGCGATTCGGCGTTGCCGTGCGGCCGCTTCTGCAGTGCACCGACGCGCACCGGTTCCGTCCGCAGGGGCTGCCGCGCACCGCGGACCTCGTCTTCGTCGGCACGGCACGGGGGATCGCCCGCCCCTCGGTCGTCGAACCGGTGCGGGCGGGCCGCCCGGTCCGCGTGTACGGCCCGGACTGGCGCGGTTACATCCCCGGCTCGGCGATCGCCGCGACGCACATCGCCAACGACCGTCTCCCGGCCGTCTACGAGGCCGCCGGCGCCGTCCTCAACGACCACTGGCCCGCCATGCAGCGCGAGGGGTTCGTCTCGAACCGCCTCTTCGACGTGGTCGCGGCGGGAGGCAGGGCGATCAGCGACGAGGTCGACGGGATCGCCGAGCTGTTCGGATCCGCGGTTCGCACCTACGCCGACGTGCCGGCGTTGCTCGAGCTCACCGCGGCGCCGCTCGACACGCATTTCGGGACGGACGCGGAGATCGCGGAACGATCCGAGCGGATCCGCGCCGAGCACTCCTTCGACGCGCGGGCGCGCACGCTCCTCGACGATGTGATGGCCGCCGCTGCCCGCATCTGACCCGATCGGTCGTTCCGTGTCCCGCGACGCGAGCCAGTAGCATCGAAGGACCTGTCCCGCTTCAGGGCCGTCCAGTTTCAGGGAGCATCTGTGCGCGTACTCGTCACCGGCGGAGCCGGCTACATCGGATCCCACACGGTCCTCACCCTCCTCGAGCGGGGCGACGATGTCATCGTCGTGGACAACTTCGCGAACAGCTCCCCGGAATCCCTCGAGCGCGTGGCCCGCATCACGGGGCGGCACGCGACGGTGCACCGCCTGGACGTCGCCGACCGGGAGGCGCTGGACGCCGTCTTCGCCGCCGAGCGTCCCGACGCCGTGATCCACTTCGCGGGGCTCAAAGCGGTCGGCGAGAGCGTGGCGCAGCCGCTGCGCTACTACTCCGAGAACCTCGGGACGACGTTCTCGCTCCTGGCGGCGATGGACCGGCACGATGTGCGCACCCTCGTGTTCTCCTCGTCCGCGACGGTGTACGGCGACCACCAGCCGGCGCCGTATCGGGAGGACGGCGGCCTGCTCGGCTCCACCAACCCCTACGGCGAGACCAAGGTGATGCTGGAGCGCGTCCTCACGGACGTCGCACAGGCCGATCCGCGCTGGCGCATCGCCCTGCTGCGCTACTTCAACCCCATCGGCGCGCATGAGAGCGGCCTCATCGGGGAGGATCCCCGGGGGATCCCCAACAATCTCGCGCCCTACGTCGCCCAGGTCGCGGTCGGCCGGCTCGCGGAGGTGGGCGTGTTCGGCGACGACTACGCCACCGCGGACGGCACCGGGGAGCGCGATTACATCCACGTCGTCGACCTCGCCGAAGGGCACGTCGCCGCGCTCGAGCACCTGCGCGACCACGAGGGCGTCCGCGCCTGGAACCTGGGCACGGGCCGGGCCACCTCGGTGCTCGAGCTCATCGCGGCCTTCGAGGCCGCCTCCGGGCGTCCGATCCCCTCGCGCGTGCTGCCCCGCCGCGACGGCGACCTCGCGCAGGCCTGGGCCGACACGACGCGCGCCGCGGAGGAGCTCGGCTGGCGCGCGTCCCGCGGCATCGCCGAGATGGCGCGGGACGCCTGGCGCTGGCAGTCCGCGAATCCGAACGGCTACGACGCCGCGAGCTGAGCCCCGGGGTCAGCCGGCGAGGGCGACGCGGGCGGAGACACTGCCCACGCTGGAACCCCCGCCGCGCACCGAGAACATGATGCCCTGCGACAGGCCGTGCGAGCTCGGCTCGCTGACGCCCGCCGCGTTGGCGTTCACGTAGTACTGCCCCTCGCCGAGGTGCACGCTCTCGATGGTGAGGTCGACGGACTGCGGTCCGTCGATCGGATCGAGGGTGACCCCGATCATCTCGGTGTTGCTGGCGAGCACCATCTGCCCCAGCGGGGTGTCGATGCTGAACCCGACCTCCCAGCGTTCGATCCGGTGGAGTCCGTCGACGTTGATGCGGATGGTGAGCGCATCATCGATCCCGATCTCGGAGGTGGGCTCGCCGGCGGCGTCGAGGAGCTCGATGCTCTTGACCTGGATGGGGTGCTGCGTCTCGTCCGGCGCGGCCTCGTCCGCACGGCGCCCCTCCAGCACATTGCGCAGCGCCCGCACCGCCTCGTTGGTGTCCCCGTCGAAGACGACCTCGCCGTGGCTCAGGACGATGCCGCGGTCGCAGAGCTCCTGCACCTGGTTGGCGGCGTGGCTGACCAGGATGATGGTGCGTCCCTCCTGGCGGAACTGCGCGATGCGCTCCATGCACTTGCGCTGGAAGGCCTCGTCGCCCACGGCGAGGACCTCGTCGACGAGGAGGATGTCGGGATCCGTGTGCACCGCGACCGCGAAGGCGAGGCGGACGTACATGCCGGACGAA
Source organism: Microbacterium sp. USTB-Y (assembly GCF_023703415.1). Taxonomy (GTDB): domain Bacteria; phylum Actinomycetota; class Actinomycetes; order Actinomycetales; family Microbacteriaceae; genus Microbacterium. The sequence continues at coordinate 350,740 of NZ_JAGMTU010000004.1, forward strand.
TAGAACTTGACCGCGGTGTCGATGAACTCGCCGATGCCGCTGAAGGCGAGGATGTCGTCGAAGCGCGCGGTGATCTGCTCCCGGCTGAGCCCGAGCAGCGAGGCGTTGAGGTAGACGTTCTCCCGCCCGCTCAGGTCGGGGTGGAATCCGGCTCCGAGTTCGAGCAGGGCCGCCATCCGCCCGCGGGTCTGCACGGTGCCGCGGGTCGGCGAGACGATGCCGCCGATGAGCTTGAGCAGGGTGGACTTGCCGGATCCGTTCGCACCCAGCAGACCCACGGTCGTCCCGGCCTCGATCGCGAGCGTCACGTCGCTGACGGCCGTGAACGTCGAGCGGTGCTCCTCGCCGAGCCTGCCGAAGTGGACGATCCTGTCCTTGAGGCTGTTGTCCTTGCGGACGCGGAACTCCTTCACCACGCCGTTCAGGCGGACGATGTCGGGACGGTTGTCGTTGTCGGTCATCACAGCTCCTGCGCGAAGTTCCCCTGCATCCGGGTGAACGCACGGTGCGCCCCCCAGAGCAGGACGACGCCGATCACGGCAGCGATCAGCATGCGGAGTCCGAGGTTCGCCGGATAGTCGGCGTCGGTGCCCGCGCCCCAGAAGGCGCGGTGGAAGCCCAGCACGCCGATCGTGAGGGGATTGGCCGCGTACACCTCGAGGATCCAGGTCGGCAGGTGGAAGCGCTCCAGGGCGCTGCGGACCATGGAGTACGAGTACACGATCGGGGACGCCCACATCGCGAGCATCATCACGACCTCGGTGAGGTACTGGATGTCGCGCAGGTACACGTTCAGCGCGGCGAGCAGCAGGCCGATCGCGACCCCGTAGACGATCACCACGAACAGCGACGGGAAGAACCAGAGCATCTCCACGGGTGCCGGAAGCGCTCGGAAGCCGATCGCGGCGACCAGCAGCACGAGCAGCTGGACGAGGAACATGAATCCCGCCGCGCCGATGCTGGCGAGCGGGAACACCTCCCGCGGGACGTAGATCTTCTTCACCAGCCCGGCGTTGCCGACGATGGATCCGGTCGCGCCGAACACCATGTCGCTGAAGAAGCCGAAGATCGTGAGTCCGGAGAAGAGGTAGATCGCGAAGTTCGGGACCCCCTCCGCCGCGCGCAGGAACTGCCCGAGCACGAGGTAGTACATCAGGAACTGGATCAGCGGGCGGATCACCGTCCAGAGGAATCCGAGCACGCTGTCCCGGTAGCGCGCCTGGAGGTCGCGACGGACCAGGAGGAACAGCAGCTGGCGGCGCGAGATGATCTCGCGGATCTTGCCGCCGCGGACGCGCAGCCCGCGGGCGTCGATCGTGGAGAACGGCTCGGCGGCGACGCGCGCGAATCTTTCCGTCGTGTCCAATGTGCTCATACTTCCGTGATTCCCGTCTCAGAGGGCTGCGGTTGCGGATCCGGCACGGTCATCATCGACCGAGGACCCGCCGCAGGGCCGTCCGCGGTCTCCTGACCGCTCGGGCGACCTTGCCGACGATGCTCGGTGAGGCCATGACGCTGCGCAACCGCGCGCCGGTTCCGGGAAAGTTGACGCGCATGTACATTCTCGCAAAGTCGCGCGCCGATCCGGTACCGACGAACCCGGCCTTGCGGATGAGCTCGATCTGCTCGTAGGCGTAGCCGGGCGTGGTCGCCGAGAGCTCGTCCAGCAGGAAGTCCATCGTCGTGTGGCTGAGCGCCATGTACTCCGCCGTCGCGACCGTGCGCACGTGATACCCGAGCTCCCCCGCCGCGTACACCGGCAGCCGCTCGAGGATGTGCGCGAGGCCGCCGTCGCGATACGCCTCCGCCCCGCCGAAGTCGGCGAAGGTCCAATCGTGCTCGAGCAGGATCCGCAGGGCCTCGGGACGACCGATGTACATGGATCCGAACGGCGCGAGCGGCGACACGTCGTCCAGCGGGACGCGGATGCCGAGCTCATCGCAGAGAGCCTGGGCGCCCTCCTTGTTCACGGACCAGCCCCGGCCCAGCGTGGGGTAGCCGATGTGGATCATCGGGGGGAAGACGAGCCCGAGCCCGGGCTCGCGCTGGAACAGCGCCACGAGGTTGGCGGTGTAGCCCGGCCCGTCGAGGAGGTTGAGGAACTGCTGCTCCTTGAAGTGGCGCCCGATGTTGAACCCGTCCTGCGGTGTCTTCTTCGAGTGGATCTTCACGAAGAGGTCGTAGCGGCCCGAGAGCAGCACGTCGCGGCAGGCGATGAGGAACGCGCTCTGGTCACGGCCGTCGTTCGACTCCAGCACTCGGACCTCGACCTCGCCCCTGGCGTGCCCGCGGCGGCGGATCGCCTCGCGGACGCCCTCGGCGCGATCGGGATCGGGGGTGGTCACGACGAGGTCGTAGCCGCCGGGGAGCGTATCGGCGCGATCGAGCATCTCGTCCGTCATCTCGACGTAGAAGATGTGCGCGAGCACGACCGTGCGCAGCGGGTGCGCCGGGTCGTAGGACACGTCGGCGTCCGGCAGCACCTCGAGCGCAGCCGCGTCCGTGTTCAGATCCTTCGGGGGGATGGTCCGCGCGGCGTGCTGCCAGAACAGCTCCATCGGATACCCCAGCTCAGCCGCCTTCTCCAGCGTCCACCGGCCGACGACCGCATGGCGATCCAGGTAGGGCGGCCACTGCAGGAAGGGCCGCCGCTTCAGGATCGGGCACCCGGCGTCCAGCAGCGCCTCTGCCCGATAGAGCGAGGGGTTCTTGGTGCCGATCTCGGCGGCCGGGTAGGCGACGTCGTGGGTGAAGCCGGCGTCGGCGAACACCTCCGTGAACACCGCCTCATGCTTGAGCACCGCATCGAAATACGTCGGCATCTCCGGCAGCTCCGCCCAATACCGCCGCCACGCCTCCGACAGGAACATCTCCCGCCGCACCGCGATCCAGAACGACTGCAGATGATACGGAAGAACACCCTTCCCCGTGAACGGATTCGGCTCCTGCCGCACATGATCCGTCATGCCCCAGAAATGAACCGGCCGCCCCGCCATCCGATCCAACACCGGACCGAACGACCCCACCGGACCGAACCACGTGTCATTCGTCAGCAGAACCTCATCGAACTCCGCGATCGACTCCCCCACATGATCCAGAGCCTCCTTGTGCGCCCAGATGTCGAACCCCGCATTCGAACGCACCAGGATCTCATCCGACACCGGCTCCAGCTTGGCCCGACCCTCCTCCGACAGAGAACCGTTCACCACCACCAGAACCCGCGACCCCTGCTCCCGCAACCCCGCCAGAGCAAAAGGAACGAAATCCTCCACACCCCCACGCCGATCCCACACCACATACACGACCAACCGACGACCACCCACAGGAAAAACCACCGGCACGGCTGCCTCAGTCATCGCGACCCCCCTTGACCGTCCGCACCGCGGCCTTGGCCGTACGCAGCCCGAATCGGGCGAACCGCCCGATCGGGTGCAGCACCGGGTGCAGACGGAGCACCACGTCACGGTGATTGATGTTCATGTACATCCGCAGCATCGCCACCGCACCGCCCGTCCCGAACCAGCCGGCCCGGTGCAGGAACTGGATCTGCTCCAGCGGGTAGCCGGGAGTGGTGGAGGCGAGCTGATCGACCTTGTACTCCATCGAGGTGTGGCTGATCGCCGCGTGCTCGCCGGTGATCACCGTCCGGGTGTGGAAGCCGTCCTCCCCGGCCGCATAGGAGACGAGCCGCTCCATGACCTTCGCGAGCGCCGGTACGGCCTTCGAGGTCGGCTTCGCGTAGTCGGCGGGACGGAATCCGGCCTCCACCAGGCGCCGGATCGCCTGCGGCCGCCCGATCCACATGCCGCCGTACGGCGCGAGGGGCGAGATGCCGTCGAGCGGAACCTGGATCCCGAGGCTCTCGCAGATCTGCTTCGCCCGGGGCAGGTAGAACGACCAGGCACGCCCCGGGAGGGTGTAGCCGACGTGCATCATCGGCGGGTAGACCACGCCGAGTCCCGGCTCCTTGGCGAACAGCGCGAGCACGTTGCGGACGTAGCCGGGCGAGTTCAGCAGGTTCTCCAGCTGGTAGCGGGAGAAGTAGCGCCGCGCGTTCGCGGACCGCTGCCTCGGGGTGCGACCATGCACCTTGACGATCAGGTCGTAGCGGTCTTCGGCGAGCACGTCCCGGCAGCCGATGAGCAGCGCGCTCATGTCGCGCCCCTCCGGCGGGACCACGCGGACATCGACGGCGGCCAGCCCGGTCAGGCCGAGCCCTGCCACGGCTGCGCCGACCTCCTCGACGGCTCCGGCGTCGGTCAGGGTGACGTACAGGTCGAACGGATGCGGGATCGCCCGCAGGGCACCGATGACGCGGGGGACGTCGTCGGTCTTGGTCAGGTGCGCCACCGCGGCGAGGCGGGGCGGGTGCTCCGGATCGGGCTCCCGCGCCTCGTCGGAGAGGACCTCGAGCATGCCGGCATCGGTGTTGAGCACCTTGGGCTGGACGTTGCGCGCCAGGTTGCGCCAGACGAGGTCGACCGGGTAGCCGTGCCGGGCCATCGCCGAGACCACCCGGCGCCCGCTCACCGCGTGGCGGTTGAGGAACGGCGGATAGTGGAAGAGCGGACGGCGCTTGACGAGCGGGCAGCCGTCGTCGACGAGGAGATCGGCGTTGAACAGCGCAGGGTGCTCGGTCGGGTAGTCGCTCTCCGGGTAGGCGACGTCGTGGGTGAAGCCGGCGTCGGCGAACACCTCCGTGAACACCGCCTCATGCTTGAGCACCGCATCGAAATACGTCGGCATCTCCGGCAGCTCCGCCCAATACCGCCGCCACGCCTCCGACAGGAACATCTCCCGCCGCACCGCGATCCAGAACGACTGCAGATGATACGGAAGAACACCCTTCCCCGTGAACGGATTCGGCTCCTGCCGCACATGATCCGTCATGCCCCAGAAATGAACCGGCCGCCCCGCCATCCGATCCAACACCGGACCGAACGACCCCACCGGACCGAACCACGTGTCATTCGTCAGCAGAACCTCATCGAACTCCGCGATCGACTCCCCCACATGATCCAGAGCCTCCTTGTGCGCCCAGATGTCGAACCCCGCATTCGAACGCACCAGGATCTCATCCGACACCGGCTCCAGCTTGGCCCGACCCTCCTCCGACAGAGAACCGTTCACCACCACCAGAACCCGCGACCCCTGCTCCCGCAACCCCGCCAGAGCAAAAGGAACGAAATCCTCCACACCCCCACGCCGATCCCACACCACATACACGACCAACCGACGACCACCCACAGGAAAAACCACCGGCACGGGAAGGGAAGTCATGAGGCGCATCAGCTCCGGATAAGAACACGGGTCGTCCGGTCGTCGCGTCCTGCACGACGACCGCGGATCATCCTAGATCGTGGCGGTTCAGCGACCCTGGGCGAGGGCCTTGAGCAGGTACGCGCCGTAGCCGCTCTTGATGAGGGGCTCCGCACGCTCGCGCAGCTCGTCGTCGGTGAGGAAGCCCATGCGCCAGGCGACCTCCTCCGGGCAGCCGATCGAGAGCCCCTGTCGCTTCTCCACGGTGCGGATGAAGTCGGTCGCCTCGGCGAGGGAGTCGAAGGTCCCCGTGTCCAGCCAGGCCGTGCCGCGGGTGAGCAGCTGCACCTGCAGCTTGCCGCGATCGAGGTACTCGCGGTTCACGTCGGTGATCTCGAGCTCGCCGCGCGGAGAGGGCTTCAGGTTCTTCGCGATCTCGATCACGTCGTTGTCGTAGAAGTAGAGACCCGGCACGGCGTAGTTGCTCTTGGGCTGGGCCGGCTTCTCCTCGAGGGAGACCACCCGTCCCGCATCGTCGAACTCGACCACGCCGTAGGCGGTCGCGTCGTCCACCCAGTAGCCGAACACGACGCCGCCGTCGAGCTCGGTGTACTGACGCAGCTGCGTGCCCATCCCCTGGCCGTAGAAGATGTTGTCGCCGAGCACGAGGGCCGCCGAGTCGGATCCGACGTGCTCCTCCCCGAGGATGAACGCCTGCGCGAGTCCGTCCGGAGAGGGCTGCGTCTTGTACGTGATGGAGACGCCAAAGCGCGAGCCGTCGCCGAGGAGGCGCTCGAACGCCTCTGCATCGTGGGGCGTGGTGATCAGCAGGATGTCGCGGATCCCCGCCAGGATGAGCGTCGACAGCGGGTAGTAGATCATCGGCTTGTCGTAGACAGGGACGAGCTGCTTCGACGTGCCGAGGGTGATCGGGTGCAGCCGGGAGCCGGTGCCACCGGCCAGGATGATTCCACGCATGGAGCCATTCTCCCCCATCCGCCCCGTCATCCTGGGAATTCGCCCCCGCTGCCGCACCGGTGCGGCCCCGACGCCCCACTACCCTGGAAGTCATGCAGAGACTGCTCGTCACCGGCGGGGCCGGCTTCATCGGTTCGAACTTCGTCCACCACGTCGTGGAGAACACCGAACACCACGTCACCGTGCTGGATGCGCTCACCTACGCCGGCAACCGCGCCTCCCTCGACGGTCTCCCCGCCGACCGGGTGACCTTCGTGCACGGCGACATCACCGATGCCGAGCTCGTGGACACGCTGTTCGCCGACGCCGACGCCGTCGTCCACTACGCGGCCGAGTCGCACAACGACAACTCGCTGCACAGCCCCCGTCCGTTCCTGGACACGAACATCGTCGGCACGTACACGCTGCTCGAAGCGGCCCGCAAGCACGACCGCCGGTTCCACCACATCTCCACGGACGAGGTCTACGGCGACCTCGAGCTCGACGACCCGGAGCGGTTCACCGAGAGCACCCCGTACAACCCCTCCTCCCCGTACTCGTCGACGAAGGCCGGATCCGATCTGCTCGTGCGCGCCTGGGTGCGCTCGTTCGGCGTGCGTGCGACGATCTCGAACTGCTCGAACAACTACGGCCCCTACCAGCACGTGGAGAAGTTCATCCCGCGTCAGATCACCAACGTGATCCGCGGCATCCGGCCCAAGCTCTACGGCGCCGGCGAGAACGTGCGCGACTGGATCCACGCGAACGATCACTCCTCCGCCGTGATGACGATCCTGGAGAAGGGCGCCATCGGCGAGACCTACCTGATCGGCGCCGACGGCGAGCGGAACAACAAGGACGTCGTCGAGCTCATCCTCGAGCAGATGGGCCAGCCCCGCGACGCCTACGACCACGTCACCGATCGCGCCGGGCACGACCTGCGCTACGCGATCGACTCGGCCAAGCTCCGCACCGAGCTCGGCTGGGCCCCGCAGTACGCCGACTTCGAGTCCGGGCTCGCCGCGACCATCGACTGGTACCGGGCCAACGAGGCCTGGTGGGCGCCCTCGAAGGACGCCACCGAGGCCTTCTACGCCACCAAGGGACAGTGATGACCGTCGAGTTCGGCAAGCAGCTCCAGGTCGTCGAGACGCCCATCCCGGGCATGATCGTCCTCGAGCTGCCGGTGCACGGCGATGCGCGCGGATGGTTCAAGGAGAACTGGCAGCGCGAGAAGATGACCGCGCTCGGCCTCGCGGACTTCGGCCCGGTGCAGAACAACATCTCGTTCAACGACGCCGTCGGCACGACGCGCGGCATCCATGCGGAGCCCTGGGACAAGTGGGTCTCGGTCGCGACCGGACGCATCTTCGGCGCCTGGGTGGATCTGCGCGAGGGCGAGAGCTTCGGCACCGTCTTCACGATCGAGCTGGATCCTTCGCGTGCGATCTTCGTGCCGCGCGGGGTCGGCAACTCGTACCAGACGCTCGAACCGGACACGGCGTACACCTACCTCGTGAACGACCACTGGTCGCCGGACGCGAGCTACTCGTTCCTGAACCTCGCCGATGAGACGGCCGCGATCGACTGGCCGATCCCGCTCGCCGACGTCGAGATCTCCGAGAAGGACAAGAACCATCCGCGTCTCGCGGACGTCACCCCGATCGCGCCGCGCAAGATCCTCGTGGTCGGCGCGAACGGTCAGCTCGGCCTCGCCCTGCGCGCCGAACTCGGCGAGGCGGCGCACATCGAGTACGCGACGCGCGCGGATCTCGACCTGGCGGACGCGCAGCTCGGCACGGCGCGCCGCTGGCGCGACTACGGCACGATCATCAACGCCGGCGCCTACACGGCCGTCGACCTCGCGGAGACCCCCGAGGGTCGTCGCGACGCATGGACCGCCAACGCCGAGGGCCCTGCGCGCCTTGCCCGCATCGCGGCCGAGAACGGCATCACGCTCGTGCACGTGTCGAGCGACTACGTCTTCGACGGCACGGCCGACCGGCCCTATCGGGAGGACGACGCCCTGGCGCCGCTCGGGGTCTACGGTCAGTCCAAGGCCGCCGGCGACATCGCCGCGGCGACCGCCCCGCGGCACTACATCCTGCGCACGTCGTGGGTCATCGGCGAGGGCAAGAACTTCGTCCGCACGATGGCCTCGCTCGCCGAGCGCGGCATCGACCCGAAGGTCGTCGACGACCAGACCGGCCGCCTGACGTTCACGGACGACATCGCCCGGGCCATCGCGCACCTGCTGCGCACGGAGGCGCCGTACGGCGTCTACAACGTCACCGGGTCCGGCGAGCCCGCCACCTGGGCGGACATCGCGCGCACCGTGTTCTCCGCGACCGGGCACGACCCCGCGCGGATCACCGGCGTGAGCACGGAGGAGTACTTCGCCTCCGCGAGCGCCCCCGTCTCGCCCCGGCCGCGCAACAGCGTCCTCGATCTGACGCGGATCACCGGCACCGGCTTCTCGCCGAGCGATCAGGACGCGGCGCTCGCTCGATACCTGAGCGCCTGAGACCGCGCCGGGCACCCGAGACCGCGCCGGCGCCGCCGCTCACCAGGAGCGTGCGGCGCCGGCGGCGTCCGAGGGCGGAGCGCGGAGGGGTCAGCCCACCGTGACGGAGAGGCAGCGGATCTCGACGTTCCCGCCGGCGCCGTTGTTGATCCCGTAGATGCACACATTGTGCGTGCCGGGCGTCGCGGTCATCTTCGCGGTGAAGCCGTGGTTCGTGCCGGTCCCCGGGTAGGCGGCGGCGACATCGGGGCGCGGTATGTCGGCCGTGAACGCGGCGCCGACGGAGTCCACGTACATGTGCACGGCGATCGGCGACGTCGTGTCAGGATCCAGCGCCCAGCCGCTCACCGTGATCGTGCCCGAGGAACTCGTGACCGCCTCGACGTTGCCGAACGGCACGCGACCGGCATCCACCGTCGGCGCCGACGGCACCGTGACCGAACGGCAGCCGAGCAGGACGTTCCCGCCGGCGCCGTTGTTGATCGCGTAGGCGCAGACGTTGTGCACGCCCGGGGTCGCGGAGACGCTGGCGGTGAATCCGTGGTTCGAGCCTGAGGCCGGATACGCGGCTCCGACGTCGCTCCGCGGCTGATTGGCGGTGTACGCCGCTCCCGCGGCATCGACGTAGACATGCACCGCGATCGGGTCGGCGGTGTCGGGATCGATCGCCCAGCCCGCCGCGGTGATCTTGCCGACGGTCGCGGAGGCGGCCTCGAAGTTCCCGAACGGCGGACGACCCTGATCCACGTTGCCGCCCGCAGTCACCGTCACGGTGCTGCACGCGAACTGCACGTTGCCGCCCACACCGGTGTTGATCCCGTAGACGCACACCGAATGGCTTCCCGGGCCGACCGCCACCGTGGTCGAGAAGCCGTGCTTCGTCCCGTACACCGCATAGGCCGCGGGGATCCCGCTGCGCGTCTGGTCCGCGGTGATCGGCTTGCCGACGCCGTCGACGTACACGTGCACGGGGATCGGATCCACGACATCGGGATCGAGGGCCCAGCCGCTGATCTGGAGGGAGCCGTTCGCCTGCTTGATCTCGTCCACGGCGCCGACCGGGCTGCCCACGAGCGGGGTGACCGTGCGGCATCCGAGGAGCACGTTGCTGCCCGGACCCTGGTTGATCGCATAGACGCAGACGTTCTGGTCGCCGGACGTGGTGACCGGCACCGTCGCGGAGTAGCCGTGCGCCGCTCCTCGGCCGGGATAGGCCGCCGCGACATCGGGGCGATTCGCGTCCGCCGTGACCGGGACGCCGGTCGCGCCCACGTAGACGTGCACCGCGATCGACGAGGTCGTATTGGGATCGAGCGCCCAGCCCGCGACCGCGATCTGCCCCGGCTTGGCCTGCAGCAGCTCGATGTTGCCGAACGGGTTGTCCGCCGCGGGGTTGCTCTGCGTCGATCCGAACCAGTCGGTGAAGTAGTTGTAGAAGTTCCGGTTGCCGTACGCGGAGCAGCCGTCGCCCTCGCCGTACCCGGCCCGCAGAGCGGCGGGGTTGGGCTGATAGGGCGTGTAGTAGTAGAGCGCCGCCGTCGCCTTGTTGGCGATGTAGACCGGACCCGAGCCGCAGCCCTGGTTCGGGTTGTAGAGGATGTTCCAGGTGTTGCCGGGCGCGTACCAGGTGAACCAGCGGCCCTCCATGTAGATCTGCATCTGGCGCGCCGCGCCGTAGATCTGCTGGAAGAAGCCCACGTAGCTCGGGTCGCAGGGCGCGTCGTCGGGGCAGCCCTGCCCCAGGGCGCTGTCGTAGCGCCAGCCGCTCGGCCAGGTGTGCGTGACGAGGCCCTGCTCCTTCTGGAGCATGACGATGAGCACCTGGGGGTTGATGTTGCACGACTGCGAGACGCGGTAGATGATGCTCGCCGCGCTCTCGTTCGCCGTTCCGGAGTATCCGCTGCAGTACGCGTCGGCCGGCCGGTTCTGGGACGTGACGCGGAAGTCCTTGAGACAGGTGTAGCCGCTCTGGCAGCTCGGCACCTTCGCGTTGAAGAAGTTCTGGATCTGGTCCGCCGACATCGTCGACTTGCTCGTGAAGACCGCATCGCTGATGATGTTGCCCGCGTTCCACCCGTCGAGGGTCATCGGACGGACCGAGCTCGCGGCGGCCGGAGCGACGGCGGCGGGGGCGGCCGAGGCGGGTGCGGCGCCGGCGACCGCGGGCGTCAGCAGGGCGAGGACGACGGCGGCGATGACGAGCATGCCGGTCGTCCAGCGTCGGGGCGCATGAGCGCGCACGGGACCCGGGACATGTCCAGTCATGGTGATATTCTGCGGCCCCTCCGCCGGTTTTCCCGGCGGGACACGCACAGATCCGCGCAAGAGCGCGGGCCGAGCCAATCGTCAGAGCTCGGCGTGCAGCGTCCAGACGCGCTCCGCGGAACTGTCCCACGCATAGGCGCGCGATCGATCCGCCGCGAGCACGGAGAGCCGTCGTGCTCCGTCCCCCGCCGCGTCGTGCACCGCGTCGGCGAATCCGTCGGGGCCGACGAGCACGCCCCCCTCGGCGAGCACGTCGCGATGCACCCCGCCGTCGGCGGCGATCACCGGCACGCCGAGGGCCAGCGCCTCGACCATCCGCCACGGCCAGGCCGCGACCTCGTCGGCGGCCGTGAACGCCAGCGCGCCCGCGAGCAGCGCGGCCCGGTCGGGCGTCTCGAGACGCGGGGAGACGTGCACGCGGGGAGCGGGGAGCCCGGCGGACGCGGCGGCCTCGGCGACGGCGGGCGCGGTCCCCTCGGGGGCGTCCCAGACGAACACGTCGGCATCGGCGGCGACCGCCGCGGCGAACACCGGTGTCAGTCCCTCCGCCCTCCCCGTCGCCACGAGATAGCGCGCCGGAGCCCCGAGCGCCGCCCGGCGCTCGGCCGCGTCGAGGGGGATCGAGAAGTCCTCGGCGGCCGCGCCGGGGATCACCCGGATCCGGTCCCCGAAGCGTCCCAGGTCGGCGATCCGCGCGGCCATCGCGTGCGTGGGCACGACGATGGCGTCGGCGTGGCGGACGGCGCGTTTCAGCATGCCGCGCTGCCACAGCGCGCTCGCCCGCGGCACCTGCTCCGGCGACGTCCACGCGCGGAGGTCCCAGACGGTCGCCACGGTCTGGTCGTAGTCGTTGGCCCTGTCGTGCTTCACGAGCGGGGCGAACAGGGTCGGCGCATGGATCATGCCGCCGCCGACTCCGGCGACCATGCCGAGCTGCCAGGCGGCGGCGAGCTCTCGACGGGCGAGCCCGAGCCGGTGCACGGCGCCCACGCCGTCGGACCCGGCGTCGCCGCCGGACGGCACGATCGCCTCGATCTCGCAGCGGGGCGGGGCGGTCCTGGCGAGCGCGTGCATCAGGGAGCGCGACGCCTCGGCCTGATCGGCGTCCACGACGTCGTTCACCTGGTCGAGGACCACCCTGAGCACAGCCATGCTTCGACCCTATCCAGCCGTGGCCGGACCTCGTCCGAGGCGCTCCACGGCCCGCCCGATCAGCTCGTCGGGGTCGGCGACGGCTCCGGGTGCAGAGCCGCCTTCACCTTCGCGTGGATGTCGTTCCAGTCGGGCTCGAACTCGTCCACGCCGTTCGCCGGCGTGAGATCGATCGTGGTGAGCTTCTGCTGCTTCGCCTTCATCATCAGGTCGAAGAACTCGGGCAGCTTGTCCTGGGGCAGGTCGGTGTCGACCGCCGAGGTGCCGGCCGCCGCGATCTCGTTGAAGTGCGTGAGCACGTTCTGCGGGGTGAACTGCTTCAGCAGCGCGTCCTGCAGCTCGCGCTGACGGCGCATCCGGTCGAAGTCGCTGGTCGTGTACCGGGAACGGGCGTACCACTGCGCGGTGTCGCCGTTCATGTGCTGCTGACCGGCCTCGATCCAGCCCGTCGCCCACTCCTCGGCGTTGTCGGAGTTGCCCCACTCCGGGACGTTGCCCTCGGGGAGCCGCTCCTTGACGTCGATGTCGACGCCGCCGAGCGCATCGATGAGCTTCGCGAAGTCGTTCATGTCGAGGAACACGTAGTACGGGATCTTGATCCCCAGCACACCCTCGGCCGCGTCCTTCGTGGCCTCGACCGCAGGACGGGACCCGTGCTTGGTCGCCTCGGGATACAGCGAGGGACCGGTGTGGCACGTCTCGACGGCGTTGGTGAGCTGGTTGATGCCGCTCCCCCAGCCGCACTCCTCATCGTCGTGCGCCTGCAGTCCGTCGGGGTACAGATCGTGCATCGGGCCCGGCGCGAACGGCACGTGCGGCATGTCGCGGGGGATGCCGAAGATGGTGGTCTTGCCCGTCTCGGCGTTCACGGACACCACGGAGATGCTGTCGTAGCGCATGGAGTCGCGCCCCAGCCCGCTGTCCGCGCCGAGCAGCAGGACGTTGTAGTAGCCGTCGCTGGGCGGCAGGCTCGGGCCGCCCGATCCGAACAGGGTGCTGATCGCGTTGCGGCTGGAGCCGACGATGTTCGCGGCCGTGGCGGTGGCGCTCCCGCACAGGGCCAGGACGAGCACCGCCACGAGCGGGATCGCGATCCTCGCGTAGTTCTTGGTGCGCACGAGCCGGACCAGACGCAGGGCATCGAAGGTCAGCACCACCCACAGCACGATGTACGCGAAGCAGAGGACCTGGATGAGGGTCAGCACGAGCCAGCTCACCCAGCCTCCGCCCACCGTCAGCCACAACAGGGCCTGACGCCAGAGCAGGGCGGTCAGCGCGGCCACGACGACGAGCGTCCACATGAGCAGCGTGGCGCCGAGACCGAACCGGCCCAGGCGCCGGTTGCCGGCGAGCACCTGCGCGGAGCCGGGGACCAGCACGTTGAGCGCCACGAGCCACCAGCCCCGGCGGGTCATGACCTCGGGCGAGCCGAAGTCGGGGTCGCGCATCGGCCGCGTGCGGATCAGTCCGGCGCTCGACGCGGAGACGGCGCCGGGCCGGGACAGGAGCTGGGTCACAGGCTGTCCTTCAGCCGCCGGTTCTTCTCCTCGACCTGCGCCTCGAGGTCGCGGGCGTAGGACTCGATCCGATCGGCGAGGGCCGGATCCGCGGTGCCGAGGATCCGGGCCGCGAGGATGCCGGCGTTGCGCGCACCGCCGATCGAGACGGTGGCGACGGGGATCCCCGCGGGCATCTGCACGATCGAGAGGAGCGAGTCCATGCCGTCGAGATAGGCGAGCGGGACGGGGACGCCGATCACGGGCAGCGCCGTCACGGAGGCGAGCATGCCCGGGAGATGGGCCGCTCCCCCGGCGCCGGCGATGATGACCTTCAGCCCGCGCTCGCGCGCCTCGGTGCCGTAGCGGTGCAGCTTCTCCGGCGTGCGGTGCGCGGACACGACCTCGACCTCATGCGGGATGCCGAACTCGGTCAGCGCTTCGGAGGCGGCGCTCATCACGCGCCAGTCGGAGTCGGAGCCCATCACGACGCCGACGAGGGGCGCGGCCGATGCGTGCAGTGTCCCAGTCACCCGTACAGGCTACGGGCGACGGCTGGGAGAACCCCGCTGCGGCGCGCCCCGAGGGCGGACTGCGCTCAGGCGAATGCGGCGGCGGCGGCGCGCGCCTCGGCGAGCACGGCGTCGAGATCGGCTCCGTTCGCGTTCACGTGCCCGACCTTGCGGCCGGGACGCGGCGCCTTGCCGTAGGTGTGCACCTTCGCGTTCGGGCTCGCCGCGAGGGCGGCGGGGACGCGATCGAGCATCCCGGCATCGGCGGGACCGCCGAGGATGTTGATCATCACAGACCAGTCCGCGTGCGGGGTCGTGTCCCCGAGCGGAAGATCGGCGACCGCGCGCAGGTGCTGCTCGAACTGACCGGTGACGGCGCCGTCCTGACTCCAGTGGCCGCTGTTGTGCGGTCGCATCGCGAGCTCGTTCACGAGGATGCGGCCGTCGTCGGTCTGGAACAGCTCGACCGCGAGCATGCCGGTGACGTCGAGCCCTTCGGCGATCTCGCGGCCGATGCGCGCCGCCTCGGCGAGGTGCTCGGCGTCGACACCGGGAGCCGGTGCGATCACCTCGGCGCAGACCCCGCCCTTCTGCACGGTCTCCACGACCGGATACGACACCGACGCGCCACCGGGACGGCGGGCGACCTGCTGGGCGAGCTCGCGCACGAACGGCACGAGCTCCTCGACGAGCAGCGCGTCGCCGTCACCGAGAGCGGAGAACCAGTCCGCCGCCTCCTCGGCCGCGGACACCACCCGCACGCCCTTGCCGTCGTAGCCTCCGCGCGGGGTCTTCACCACGCCGCGCCCGCCGTGCGCGTCCAGGAACTCCTGCAGCTGCGCCGTGTCGGCCACCCGCGCCCAGTCCGGCTGCGGGGCCCCGAGCTCGGCGAGGCGCGCGCGCATGTCGAGCTTGTCCTGGGCGAAGCGCAGGGCGTCGGGCCCGGGATGCACGGCCACGCCGTCGGCGACGAGCGCGCGCAGCACGTCCTGCGGCACGTGCTCGTGGTCGAAGGTGATGACGTCCACGTCGCGGGCGAAGCGGCGCACCGTCTCGAGGTCGCGGTAGTCCCCCACCGCGGTCGCCGCCAGCTGCGCGGACATGCCCTCGTCCTCCGCGAGCACGCGGATCTCGATACCCAGCTCGACCGCCGGAGCGATCATCATCCGCGCCAGCTGTCCGCCGCCGATCACACCCACACGCAACGCCATCGGTTCTCCATTCCTCGGGATCCATTCTTCCGTACGCGCGGAGCAGGATCCCTCGCTGCCTGGGCCCCCGGTCAGGCGCCGAAGCTCGCGGCCTGGGCGTCGCGGTGCGCGAGGATCTGCCCGACCTCGACCTGGTCGGCCAGCGTCTCCTGCACGAGCGCGACGTTCGGAACGTCGCGCAGACGCAGCGGGGCGTCCACGCCGTTCGAGAGCAGGATCGTCCCGGCGCCCACCAGGCGCTGCAGCGCCCCCCGGCGCACCGTGATCGTGTAGCCGCGGGCGTGCGACATCTCGGTGCTGTTGCGGGATCCGATGCCGTCGCGCACGATGACCCGCCGCGTCGTGATCGAGACCCGACGGGAGAGCCAGACGAAGAACGGCACCAGGACGAGCAGCAGCACCACCGCCCCCGCGGCCGCCCACAGCATCCAGTCCTTGGCCCAGCCGGCGACCGGCGCCGGCAGGTTCCCGGTGAAGTACCCCGTGGCGCCGGCGACCGCGATGAGCACGAGGGCGGACCAGAACAGGTGCCGCGCGTGCGGATGGAACCGCGCGATCAGCCGTTCCTCCGCCGGCACGCCGGGCGGCGGCGTCAGGGGCCGCCCGCTCAGACTCACCGGTTGCGTCACGCGTCCATTCTGACCCGTGCCGCCCCCATCCGCGCGGCCCGCGGAGGGTGTGTCCGGACGGGGCCCTACACCACCAGGGCGATCGCGACGCCGTCCCACCCCTTGATGCCGACCGTCTGCAGCGCGGTCGCGTCGAAGCGCGGATCCCGCCCGAGCATCTCGAGCCCCGCGCGGGTGCCCCGCACCTTCGAGTCCGAGGAGCCGGGGTCCACGATGTCGCCGTCCCGGCCGATGTTGTCCAGGACGACCACCGTGCCGGCACGCCCGAGGCGCGCCGCCCAGTCCAGGTAGAGGGTGTTCGACTCCTTGTCCGCGTCAATGAAGACGAGATCGAACGGACCCGGATCCGCGAGGGACGGCAGCACGTCCGCCGCCCTGCCGACCAGGATCTCGACGCGGTCGCCGACGCCCGCCGCGTCGATGCTCGCCCGCGCGACCGCGGCGTTCGCGGGCTCGGCCTCGATCGTGACGACCCTTCCGCCGTCGCCGACCGCGTTCGCCATCCAGATCGTGGAGTAGCCGCCCAGCGTGCCGATCTCCAGGACCCGGCGCGCCCCGCTGATCCGCACCAGCAGGTTCAGCAGCTTGCCGCTCACCGGGGCGACCTCGATCGCCGGCATCCCGGCGTGCTGCTGCGCGGCGAGCGCCGCCTCGAGAGCGGGGTCATGGCCGACCAGGGTGTCGGCGAGGTAGTCGTCGGCGGCGCGCCAGTTCACGGGAGTCGGTTCGGCCATGCGCCCAGCTTCTCCGCTTCCGGCGCGCGGATCAAGGGCGCGGACCGGCGGGCGGCTCCCCCGGTGCTCCGCCCGCCTCCGGCGAGGCCGGCGCGGAGGGATCCGCGCCGATCGGCGGAAGGGTCGAAGGCAGGGTCCGCGGCCGGTCCGCGGCGAGCGCCGGCTGCCGGCGGAACTGCCCGGCGAGGATCAGCACGACGATGACCGCCGCGCCCACGATCCAGCCCGAGACGCCGAGAGGGAGCACGAGAGCCGGATCCGGCTTCGAGCCCGCCGCGAAGAACCAGAGGTACATCCCCGCCGACGCGTTGAAGGAGCCGTGCGCGAACACCGCCGGCCAGATCGACGCGGAGCGCAGCCGCAGCCAGCCGAACAGCACGCCGAGCACGATGCAGCCGCCGGTCATCAGCAGCACGCCGCCGAGGTCGACACGACCGAAGTTGTAGCCGAGCAGGATGATCGGCGCGTGCCAGAGCCCCCAGATCACGCCGCTGATCAGGAGCGCGGGCCACGTGCCCCAGCGCCGCAGCGCGGGAACGAGGAACCCGCGCCAGCCGAGCTCCTCGCCGAACGCGGCGATCGCGTTGACAGTGGCCGCGGCGATCGGGATGCTCGCCGCCTGTGCGGCGATCAGGACGGCCGTGGGCGGCAGCGGCGTGCCGGCGGGGACCTTCTCGGCGATGAGAGCGGCGAACCCCGAGAAGCCGACGAGATCGACCGTCAGCCATCCGCAGAGCACCGCCAGCGCCGTCGACGCCAGGACCAGCAGCGGCGGCACGAGCAGGCCGATCACGACCATCCCGACGACGCGTCCCGCGGGCCGCAGCGGCCAGAGTCCGAGGAACCGGAGCCTGCGGCCCTTCGGAACCGGGCGGAACACCGCCAGGACGATCAGCGCGGCGGCCGCGGGCGTGTACATCATGACGGTCATGAGCGGCACGGCGTACGGCTCGCGCAGTCCGTCGCCGAGCCAGAGCGGCAGCACGACCAGCCAGGCCAGCCCGCACGCCAGCACGATGTAGGCGACGATCGCGCCTGCGCCGAGGCGCACCGGCTGCTCGACCGTGCTCTGCGCGCCGTCGCCCGTCGTCATGCGTTCCTCCGTCACGATCCTGCGCTCCCCTCGCGACCCGCCGGCGCCGGAGCCCGCCCCAGGTACGCCTGCAGCACCGCCGCACCGACGGCGGCGCCGTCGACCGTCACGACCAGGGGCCGCTTGTCACGGCGTTCGACCTCGATCGCCGGGCCCCGGCGCAGCACGATGCCGGTGCGCCCGTCGAGGCCGAGGCGCCATCCGAAGCCGCCGAACTCGCCGAACGGGTTGCACTCCACCGCGCGCACCGAGACGATCTCGTCCAGCGGGACGTGCACGCGCGGGAACCCGATCTGCGAACGCACCGAAAGTCCGTCCGGTCCCACGCGCACCCGGAACGATGCGGAGGACGCGAAGGCGCCGCCGATGAGCAGCAGGGTGAGCAGCGGCACCCACATCCGGTCGGTGAAGCGCAGCGCCATGAACGCGGTGACCCCGACCACGACCACCATCAGGGCCGAGATGAGGATCACCGCCAGCCGGGACAGACTCGCCGTGGCGAGCCAGACGACCCGTTCTCCGCCGGCGATCCCGTCGATGTGCGCAGGCTGGAGCGGGGCGGCAGGAGCCGGGTGGATGTGCGGCTGCACCAGCCAGCCGACCCCGATGAGCACGACGAACACCGCGAAGGCGACGACCATGTGCCAGCCGACGTCCGGCACCTGCGAGGCATCCGCGACGCCGCGCTGCACCCCGACGGCGCTGAGGCTGATGACGGCGCTGAGGCCGGAGATCCCCAGCGCCAGGGCGGCGAGCAGCCGTGCCGCACCGCCCCAGTGGTCGCGCACGCCGAGCACCGTCACGATCGTGAGGACGGCGGGCAGGACGAAGCCCAGCAGCACGCTCATCCACGCGAACGTCGCCGGGGGGCCGAAGCCGTCGGCACCGGACGGTCCCCAGTGCGTGACCGCGGGCGAGGGCAGTTCGGGCAGCCACGACAGCACGAGTGCGAGCACGACCCCCGAGAGGACCAGGGGCACCGCGACGCCCACGACGAGGGCGATCAGCCGCGCCCGGCGCAGGTCCCGCGCGGGGATCGCCGTCACCTCGCGCTCCGTGGGTCTTGAGCGATCGTTCGTCATGTCGTCTTTCCTTCCTGCCGCTGCGATTCGTCCGCCGCTACCGGTCCGCGGCCGCGGATCCCTGAGCCGCGATCAGCGCCGCGAGGGTCGCCGGGGTGAGGCCGAGCGCGGCACCGCGCCGGACCAGCGCCGCGATGTCGTCGGCGATCTCCGCGAGCGGGGCCGCCGTGGCCGACAGCACGGCGCCGCGACCGCGGCGGAGGTCCACCAGCCCCTCGTCGCGCAGCTCCTGATAGGCGCGCAGCACCGTGTGCACGTTCACGTCGATCGCCGAGGCAACGTCGCGTGCAGCGGGAAGCCGGTCGCCCGGGCGCAGCCTTCCGGCGAGGACCTCGGAGCGCACCGAGGCGGCGATCTGCTCGAACAGCGGGCGCCCGCTGTCCGAATCCATTCGGATCAGCATGTCGCCCTCCCTCGCCTGCCCGTCCTCGCCTATTGGCATTATTCTATGGCAACTAGATTAATTGTGGAAGCAATTGTGGAAGAGATCCAGGCGATTCCCCGTCGACGCGACCGCGCGGTGAGACTGGAGGCATGCGCATCACACCCCGTCGCCTGGCCATCGGCATGAGCCTGTGGATCCCCAACCTCTTCAGCGGCATCAGGGTCCGCCGCTTCAGCCCGGACTGGACCGGCGCCACCGTCGAGCTGCACGTGAACCTCTTCACCCGCAACTACGTGAAGACCGCGTTCGGCGGATCGATGCAGGCGATGACCGATCCGTACTTCTTCATGCTCGTGATGCATCAGCTCGGCCGCGACTACGTGGTGTGGGACACCCGCGGCGAGATCGAGTTCGTCAAGCCGGGACGCGGCGTGCTCACCGCGCGCTTCGACGTGCCGGCGCACCGGGTCGACGACATCCGCGACCGCGCCGAGGGCGGTGCGAAGGTGCTCGAGTGGTTCGAGACCGAGATCACCGACCGCTCGGGCGCCGTGGTGGCCCGGGTGCGGCGCGAGGTGTACGTGCGGGAGAAGAAGCGCGTCACCGCCGCCCGGGCGTGACCCCGCGCAGGCTCGAGGCGCGCTCGACCAGGGTCGGCGCGAGGCGCACGGTGTCCCGCGAAAGGGACGTGCCGGAGACCAGGCCGAGCGCGAGCTCCAGCGCGGCGCGCCCGCTCTCCTCGAACGGCTGCCGCACGGTCGTGAGACCGAGCCCCTCGGCCAGCTCCCCGTCGTCGTAGCCGATCACGGGCATCCTCTCGCCCTCCGGTCGGGCGCGCTGGAGGTCGAGCAGGGCCGCCGCGAACCGGTCGTGATTCGCCACGATCGCGGTGGCGCCGGCGTCCCGCGCCGCACGCAGGATCCGCTGGTCGATCCCGGACGGCCCGTCCACCGCCGCCGACACCACCCCGACGTGCCGCTGCAGCCCTTCGATCCGCAGCATCCCCGCCGAGACATAGGCCGGCGAGCGCTGCGGCTCGTGCACGAACAGCGCCGTGCGATGGCCGAGCTCGACGAGGTGACGGCCGATCTGCTCGCCTCCGTCCCGATCGTCGACGAGGACGACCGGGCCGCCGACGTGGCCCTTCGCGGGGACGACGTCGACATGGACGACGGGGATCCTCGCCGCCCTGCTCGCGCGGCGGGCCGCTCCGCCGAGGGGCACGCCCATCACGATGAGGCCCGACGCGTCGGTGCGCGCCGGCAGCACATCGAGCAGCGGTTCGTCCGCCGCGGCCGCCGAGTCGAGGTCGTAGGGGATGATGTCGACCGCGACATCGCGCGCAAGCCTCAGCATCCCGGCGAGTCGACGCAGGTAGGACGGGTAGCTCGTGAAGGGCGCCGCGACCGCGATGCGGGCGGCCCCCACGCGGCGCCCCTGCGTCATCCGGTAGCCGAGCGCGGTGGCGGCCGCGACGATGCGCTCGCGCGTCTCCGGTCGCACCCGGTGCGGTGCGCTCACCGCCAGCGAGACCGTCGAGATGCTCACCCCCGCGCGCGCGGCGACGTCGTAGATCGTGACCCGTCCGGGACGTGCACGCATGACTCGGATCCCCTCTTCATCGAAGTTCTTCGATTGCTCAGACTAGTCCGCAGCCCGTCGAAGGAGATGACCGATGCCGCGAGGCTCCCGCTACCGCCGTCCGATGCTCGACCGCGCCGTCGCCGCGCACGAAGCCGAGATCGCGCCCTTCCTCGCTCCCGAGCCGAGCGACCCCGCGGGACGCCGCCGCGTCGCGGGCGAGAACGACACCGCGGTCAGCGCGGCCCTCGGGGTCTCGCCCCGGGACAGCGCCACGGCGGAGCACACCGTGCCCGTCTCGGACCACCCCGACGTGCGGGTGCGCGTCTACTGGCCCGGGCCTGAGCCGACTCCGCCGGGCTCAGGGCTGCCGATCCTGGTGTACTTCTACGGCGGAGGCTTCACGATCGCCGGGATCGACTGGGTCTCCTGGGACGCGCGGTTCCGCGAGCGGGCGCACGACGCCGGGATCGTCATCGTGGCCGCGGACTACGCCCACGCACCCGAGCAGCGCTTCCCCGCGCAGCCCGAGCAGTGCTGGAGCGCGTTCGACTGGGCGTTCGCGCATGCGGAGGAACTGGGGGGCTCCGCCGACCGGCTCGCCGTGGGCGGCGCATCCTCGGGAGGCGATCTGGCAGCGGCGGTGACGCTCCTCAACCGCGACCGCGCGGCGCGTCCGGTCGTGCTGCAGCTGCTGGAGAACCCGGCCCTCGACCTCACCATCGGACATGCCGACGCGCGCGGCGTCAGCGCAGGGATGCCCGGCGTCATCGTGCGCAAGGCCGGCCGGATGCTGGTGCGCCAGTACATCGGCGACGACCCGAAGGCGGCCCGCAACCCGTACGCCTCGCCGCTGCTCGCCGACTCCCACGCCGACCTTCCCCCGGCGCTCATCATCACCTCCGAGCTCGATCCGCTCCGCGGCGACGGCGAGGCGTACGCCAGGGCGCTCTCCGACGCCGGAGTCGACGTCACGGCCGTGCGGTTCGTCGGTCAGACGCACGGCTCCCTCGGCGCGACGGGCTCCGTCCCCTCCGCGGACGTCGCCCACCGCCTCATCGTGACCGAGCTGCGCCGGCTGCGCGCGGACTCATGAGCATCGCCGACCCGCTCGCGCTCGACGCGCCCGTGCGAACCTGGCTCCGCCGGATCGACGAGATCATCGCCGACCTCCCCGAGCACGGCTCGCCCGACCCGGCTGCCCATCGTCGGGCGGCCTGGATCCTGAGCGATCTGCTGGCCGCCGAGTTCACCGATCCCGCTCCTCCGGGGATCGAGGCGGACGAACTGCGGCTGGCCGGCCCCGACGGGCCGCTCCGCGCCCGGCGGTTCCGCCCTGCCGCCGCACCAGGTCCTCTCCCGACCATGCTGTGGCTGCACGGAGGCGGCTGGGTGGCGGGCACGATCGACGAGCTGCTCAACGAGCGCACGACCGCGGACCGCGCCCTGCGCTCCGGCGTGCAGATCGTGGCGCTCGAGTACCGCCTCGCGCCGGAGCACCCGTTCCCGGCGCCCGTCGACGACGCCGTCGCCGCCCTCGCCGCCCTGCGTGCGCGGGCGAGCGAGCTGGGGGTCGACCCGGAGCGTCTCGGCATCGGCGGCAACTCCGCCGGAGCCACGATCGCGGCGTCCGCCGCCCTCCGGGAGCGGGACGCGGGCCGGCGGCTGCATCATCAGGCGCTCGAGGTGCTGCCCGCCACGCTGCGCCCGCTCGGCGGTCCGTCGGATCCGCGGCGTCGCGCCTCCGGCATGGACGGCGCGGAGCACCTGGCCGAGATCTACCGCGCGGGTGCGCCGCTGGCGGACTGCTCTCCCCTCGACGCCGCGGACCATCGCGGCCTCGCCCCCGCGCTGATCCTCGCCGCCGAGCTCGATCCGCTCCGCGACGGAGCGATCGCCTATGCCCGCACTCTGGAGGAGGCCGGAGTCCCGGTGGCCCTCCGCGTCGGTGCCGGGCACGTCCACGGCTCCCCCGGGCTCACCGCCTGGCCGGGCGCCCGAGACTGGCGCGACGTGTTCGTCGCCGAGATCGCCGCCGCCTACGCGTCCGAACGTCCGCACCACCCGACCCCCGACCCGAGAGGGAGACGATGATGTCCGCCCATGCCGCAGAACCCGTGATCCCCTTCCCGCCCGCCCCGGCGCCCGGCGCCGACGGCGTGCCCGGCGAGCGCCAGACCTGGTGGTTCTGGGTCGCGTTCGTCCTCACCTGGCTCGCGACCGGCATCGCCCAGGGTGTCGCCGGCGTCGCCGTGCCGCAGCTCCTCAAGGAGTGGGATCCCGACCAGGCGACCGGGAACCTCAGCATCGTGCTGACCGCGGGCGGCGCGGCGATCCTCGTCACCACCCCGATCTTCGGACGCCTCAGCGACCGCTCCCTCTCCCGCCTCGGCATCCGGCGCCCGTGGATCGCCGCCGGAGTGCTCCTGGCCGCGATCGGCTACCTCCTGCAGGCGTTCGCGCCCTCGCTCCTCCCGCTGGGTGCGGGTGCCGTGCTCGTGCTGATCGGTTGGGGCGCCGTGTCGATGACGATCCACACGCTCTTCGCCGACCAGATCCGGCGTCGCATCCGCGCGATCATGTCGGCCGTCACGGGAGCCGCGACCACGGTCGGCATCTTCGGCGGCGTCGCCCTGGCCGGCGCCGTCGCAGGCACGGGACAGCTCGGCATGTTCCTCATCCCCGGCGGCATCGCCGTCGTGCTCGCGATCACCCTCTTCTTCGCGCTGCGCGATCTGCACCGCACGGTTCCCGCTCCCCCGCTCGACTGGCGCGCGGTGATCGAGACCTTCTGGCTGAGCCCGCGCCGCTACCCGGACTTCGCGTGGGCCTGGGCCTGCCGCTTCTTCATGACCGCCTCGATCGTGTCGGTGACGAGCTACCTCTACCTCACGATCTCCAGCCGTTTCGGCATCGACGACCCGGCGCAGATCGCCGCCGTCCAGACCCAGGCGACCGCAGCGTTCACGATCATGAACCTCCTGCTGGCCTTCGTCTTCGGCGTGATCTCCGACCGCACGGGGCGCCGCAAGCCGACGGTCGCGATCGGGGCGCTGACGAGCGCGGTCGGACTCGTCGTCGCCGTCTCGGTCGGGGACGTCACGGTCTTCCTCATCGGGATCGGGATCGTCGGCGCCGGTCAGGGCGCCTACATCGCCGCCGACGTCGCACTTATGACGGAGTGCCTGCCCTCGATGGAGGACGCGGGCAAGGACCTCGGCATCGTGGCGCTCGCCTACCTGCTGCCGGGCATCCTGGTACCGGTGTTCGCGTTCTTCGTGACGCGCATCGGCTCGCCCACGGGGGAGAACTTCGTCGCGCTCTACGCCGGCGCGGTCGTGATGGCGCTGTTCGCCGCCTTCGCCGTGACCCGGGTCAAGGCCGTGCGATGACCGCGGGCGATCGGCTCCCCTGGACGGCACGCGCCGAGTACCGCCGGCTGTGCGCGGCCCCCGACATGCCGCCGCAGACCCGCAGCGGCGTGCAACGGGTCTCCGGCATCGCGGTGCCGGCGGACGACGGCGTCGCGCTGCTCACAGATCACTGGGCCGCGGAGGACGCGGGCCCGCACACGGTGCTCATCCGCACGCCCTACGACCGCGACGGCGTCGCCGCCGTGGCGCGCTTCCTCGCCGAGCGCGGGCATCACGTGGTGGTGCAGAGCTGTCGCGGCACCTTCGGGTCCGGGGGCCGCTTCCGGCCCCTGCACGACGAGGTGGCCGACGGCCAGGCGACGCTGCGCTGGCTGCGCGCGCAGCCCTGGGCGACCGGCCTCGTGCACTCCTGGGGCGGCAGCTACTTCGGGGTGACGCAATGGGCCTACTGCGACGGCGAGCTGCAGCCCGACGCCATGGGCATCGCGGTGTCGGCCCGTCGCTTCGACGAGGCGATCCTCTATCTCGGTCGCGGCTTCTCGATCGACACCCCGCTCGCCTGGGCGTACGCGCTCGGGGTCCAGGAACGCCGGTTGCCGGCGCGCCTGTGGAGACTGCTGCGGGCGCGCGGAGCCCTCGCACGCGGAGCGCGGACCGTGCCGCCGTCCGAGGCCGTGCCCGCGGCTCTCGGCGACGACCCGCGGTTCTTCCGCGACTGGGTCGAGCACAGCGATCCCGGAGACCCGTGGTGGGATCCGCTGCACTTCGCCTCCGATCCCGCAGCGGTGCCTCCCGTGACTCTGCTGGCCGGATGGCAGGACCTCTTCCTCGTCGGCCAGCTCCAGGACCACGCCGCGCTGCAGAGCGCCGGCGTGCGCACGCGGCTGATCGTGGGCGACTGGATCCACGGTGCTCCCGAGATCACGGAGATCGGGGTGCGCGAGGCGCTGCGGGCGCTCGGGGGCGAGCCGGAGACGGCTTCGGTGCGCGTCGAGATCAGCGGGGGCGGCGGATGGAGGGACCTGCCCGCCTGGCCGCCGGCGAGCACGCCGCATCCTCTGGAGCTGACGGCGGACGGCCGGCTCCTCGCCTCGGGGACCGCCCACGAGGCCGGCGCTCTGACCTCCCGCTACGACCCCGCCGATCCCACCCCCGACGCCGGCGGTCGCACGCTCAACCCGTTCAGCGCCGGGCGCCGGGATCAGCGTCGCCGCGAGGGCCGCGACGACGTGCTGCTGTTCACGGGCGAACCGCTCACCGCGCCCCTGCTCGTGATGGGCTCGCCCGAGATCGGGCTCACGCTCGCCTCCACGAACCCGCGCGTCGACGTCTTCGTGCGCCTGTGCGAGCTCGACGAGCGGGGCAGATCCCGCACCGTCACCGACGGCTACCTGCGACTCCCCCCACCGGCAGCGGCAGGCGAGCCGCGCGAGGTCCGTATCGTGCTCGCGCCGATCGCCCATCGCTTCGCCGCAGGCGGCCGCCTCCGCGTGCAGGTGTCGTGGGGCGCGCACCCCCTGCATCTGCGCAACCCGGGGACGTCGGACCCGGTGCGCGATCACTCGCGCCTCGTGGCCAGCACGCAGACGCTCTTCCTCGGCGGCGCGACGCCCGCCGTGCTCGCCCTGCCGCTCCCCGACGACGCGGCACCCGCCGTTCACCCGGGCGTGCCACGATGACGGGATGCCCCTCGCCCGACGCCTGACGCTCGCCGACGCGGTCGCGATCGGTCTCGGATCCATGATCGGCGCGGGGGTGTTCACCGTGTGGGGTCCCGCCGTCGGGGCGGCCGGATCCGGCCTGTTCGTCGCACTGCTGCTGGCCGGGGTCGTGGCGTTCTGCAACGCGACGTCCTCGGCGCGTCTCGCCGCCGCGCATCCGGTCTCGGGAGGCGCCTACGCCTACGGCCGCGCCGAGCTGGGGCCGTGGTGGGGCTTCGTCGCCGGCTGGTGCTTCGTGATCGGCAAGCTCGCGAGCTGCGCGGCGATGGCGATGACGGTCGCCGCCTACGTCGCGCCGACCGCGTGGCAGCGGCCTGTCGCGATCGGCGTGGTCGCGCTGCTCACCGCGGTCACCTGCTTCGGCGTCACGCGCACCGCGCGCCTCACCCAGGCGCTCGTCGCCGTGACCCTGCTGGGACTCATCGTCGTGCTCGCGGCGGCAGGGGCGTCGCCGCCCTCGAGCGCTCCTGCGCCGCTCCCCGTCGGCACCGCCTACGGCGTCCTGCAGGCCGCGGGACTGCTCTTCTTCGCGTTCGCCGGCTACGCGCGCATCGCGACCATGGGCGAGGAGGTGCGCGACCCCGCGCGCACCATTCCTCGCGCCATCGGGATCGCGCTCTCCGCCGTGCTCGTCGTGTACGTGCTGGTCGGCGCGGCGGTCGTGCTGACCCTGGGCGGTGCCGCGACGACGTCGGCCGCACCGCTCGTCGGGGTGGTCGACGTCGCCGGATGGCACGCCGCCGCGCCCGCGATCCGGGTCGCGGCAGCCGCCGCGGCGACCGGCGCGCTGCTGGCCCTGCTGTCGGGCATCGGACGCACGTCGCTCGCGATGGCGCGGGAGCGCGATCTGCCGTCCGCTCTGGCCGCGATCGACCGCCGTCACCACGTCCCGCGCCGCGCCCAGCTGGCGGCGGGCGCTGTCGTGGTCGCCGTCGTCGCCGTCGCCGACCTGCGCGGCGCGATCGGCTTCTCCTCCTTCGGCGTGCTGCTGTACTACCTCGTCGCGAACCTCAGCGCCGCGGCCCGCTCCCGCGCGGTGCCTCCGGCGTCGCGACCACCGCGCGCCGCTTGGCTCGTCCCGGTCGCGGGCGCCATCGGCTGTGTCGCCCTCGCGGCGACGCTCCCGCCGCTCTCCGTGCTGATCGGCGTCGCCGTGGTCGCGGCCGGCGTCGCCCTCCGCGGGATCAGGATCGCCCGGGATCGGCGCCGGCGCGATACGACGACGCCGTGATGCCCAGCACCGCCCGGAAGTCGTTCGCCAGGTGGGCCTGGTCGGCGTAGCCGAGCTCGGCCGCGACGGTCGCCAGATCCGCGTCAGGATCGGTGCGGATCCGCTCCGCCGCCTCCTGCAGCCGGCGCCGACGGATGATCGCGGCCGGCGAGAGGCCGACGTGCCGGTGGGCCATGCGCTGCAGGGTGCGCACGGAGACGGCCAGCCGGGCAGCGGCCTGCTCCGGCGTGCGCACCGACGCATCGGAGATCAGCAGCTCGGACATCGCGTTCGCGTGCCGCGCGGGCGCCGTGACCTCCCCGACGCGCTCCCGCAGCCACGTGCACAGCACCGCGACCGCGCGCTCCCGATGCCCCTCCCCCGTCGCCATCGCGCGGGCGACCGCATCCGGCAGCCCCGGCGCGGGGAATCGCTCGACCCGGTCGAGCAGCGCGGACGGCGCATCGGTCAGCGCCGCCACGGCGGCCGGCCGCAGCAGTGCGCCGACGGCCCAGCCCCGGCCCGCCAGGTCCCGGGAGCTGACCCGCGTCGTCGCCCCCGACAGCACGGCGCCGCCCGCCTCGACCACGAGATTGAGCGCCGGGAACGAGACGAGCTCCTGCCGCGACGAGCGCCCCGGTTCGATGTCCCACTCCGGGATCCAGCACCACTGCACGAGCTCCGCGGCAGCGGCCGGCGGCGGCAGCCGGTGGAACTGCGGCAGGCGCGCCGGATAGAGCACGCCCCGCGTCGGATCGACCATTCCTCGAGCGTAGGAGGCGGAGCCGACATCCGGGCGGAGGCCGGATCGGGCGGCGGACACCGTGGCGCGAATCTCCAAGCGCCGTCGCGGAGCGCCGTTCTAGCCTCGACCCATGAGCGAAGAGACCTCCCCCACAGGCGCCCTCGGCGCCACCGGCCGCTACACCACGAACGGACGGCCGAACTCGGCGACGTCCCTCACCCCCTTCCTGGCGATCCCCGACGCCCGCAGCGCGATCGCGTTCTACCGGGACGTCTTCGGCGCCCGCGTCGTCGATGTGACCGAGTTCGGCGGCGTGGTCGCGCACGCCGACCTCGACTTCGGGCTCGGGATGCTCCAACTCGGCGATCCCAACCCCGAGTACGGGCTCGTCGCGGCACCCGGCGGCGACTCCGACTGCTATTCGATGGGGCTCTACGTCTCCGACGTGGACTCCGTCGTCGAACGCGCCGTGGCCGCGGGATCCACCGTGCGGGAGGCGCCGTCGACGTTCGTCTCGGGCGACCGCTACGCGAGCATCCGCGACCCGTTCGGGGTGCGGTGGTCGATCATGACCCGGGTCGAGGACCTCTCCGAGGAGGAGAGCGCCGCGCGCGTGGCGGAGTGGGCCGCGTCGTTCAGCGCGACGGAGGGCTGAGCAGCTCCTCGACCGTGTCGGGGAACCGGGCGGCCGAGGTCAGCGCCTCCTCGGCCGCCGCCACCACCGCCGGGAGCAGCGCCTCGGCGGTGCGGCGGTAGCCGAGGGCGCTCGGGTGGAAGCGGTCCAGGCTGAACATCTCCTCCGGCTGGTCGAAGAACATCGCCCCGACCGCCCGTCGCAGATCCACCGCGGTCGCGCCGTGCTCGATCGCCGCCTGCGCCTGCGCCGCGGCCAGGCGCCGCGACATCCGCGACGCGATCGAGCGCAGCGGCTGCGGCACGGGACGCAGCGCCCCCAGATCCGGGCAGGTGCCCACCACGACGCCGGCGCCGAGAGCGTGCAGCCAGCCGATCGCGTCCTCCAGGTGCTGCACCGAGAGCGACACCGGGATGCGGTGCGTAACGTCGTTCCCGCCGACCACCACGACGGCGACATGCGGCAGATAGTCCGTCTCGAGCGCGGCCAGCTGGGCGTCCAGATCGGTCGACTCGGATCCGACGATCGCCGCCGTCCGCAGCCGCACCGGGCGCCGCAGTCGTCGCGCGAGCCCCTTCGCCAGCCGGCCGCCGAGTGTGTCCTTGCGCCGCGGTGCGCCGAGTCCGGCCGCCAGGGAGTCGCCGAGCAGGAGGAGCTCCACGGGCTCGCCGGCCAGCCGGCGCCGCCACACCCGATCCGCATCGACGGCGTCCTCGCCGAGCGGCTTGCCGATCCGCCTCCGCGCGATGCGCGCCTGGCGGCCCAGCGCGAGACGGGCCGCCACGGCGGCGCCCGCGATCGCGAGCCCGGCCGCGCCGAGCACGCCCGTGGAGAGCCTCAGGGACCGGGTCCGACGACGGTCGACAGCGTCCATACGCCGATCAGACCGCATCAGGGTGAACGCCGCGTTACGCCGCGGCGGATCCTCGGGGACGGCGAGCCGACCGGCCGGACGGGTCAGTTCAGCGGCTTTACCTCGAGCGCCTCCGGAGCCTCGCCCGCGCGCACCGGAGCGAACCCGGTGTAGCCGTCGGCGGCGGCCCGCTCCAGCAGGGCCTTGAGGTTCTTCGTGCGCCGTTCCAGCCGCACCCGCGCTCCGCCGGCGATGAGGGCCGCCTTGTGGGCGACGAGCTCCGCCACCGGGACGTCGGCGTCGTGCACCAGCACCACCGCCTGCGCCGCCGCGTCGTCCGCCGACTCGAGCAGGTCGACGATGCGCTCGAAGCCGATCGAGAAGCCGACCGCGGGCACCTGCTGGCCGAGGAAGCGTCCGATCATGCCGTCGTAGCGACCGCCGCCGCCCAGCGAATAGGAGACGGAGGGGTGTGCGAGCTCCATGATCGTGCCCGTGTAGTAGCCCATGCCGCGCACGAGGAACGGGTCGAACTGCAGCGGGATCGGGTCGATCCCCTCCGCGGCGGGCCGCGCCGCGGCGACCGCCTCACCCAGTCCCACGAGGTGCGCGACGAGGTCGTCCGGGGCGTTCTCCGGCAGCGCCTTGCGGATCTGCCGCTCGCCGTAGGGGTTGTACTCGAGCGTCTGCGGACGGTGCAGGAACGCCTCGAAGGCTTCCACCGCCGCGGCGGTGGCGCCGCGCTCGCGCAGCTCGGCGACGATGCCGTCGGGGCCGATCTTGTCGAGCTTGTCGATCGTGATGAGCACGCCGGGGCGCTCGTCCTCCGCGAAGCCGAAGGCGTCCAGCATCCAGTCCAGCGCGCGGCGGTCGTTCACGCGCACCATGCCCCCGGTGAGACCGAGGGCGTCGATCGTGTCGAGCGACGCGACGATGAGCTCGGCCTCGGCGCGCGCCGAGTCGTCGCCGATGATGTCGATGTCGCACTGCACGAACTGGCGGTACCGGCCCTTCTGCGGGCGCTCGGCGCGCCACACCGGACCGATCTGGATCGAGCGGAACACCCCGGGCAGCTGGCCGCGGTTCGTCGCGTAGAAGCGGGCGAGCGGCACGGTCAGGTCGTAGCGCAGACCGAGATCGCTGAGCGCGGCCGGATCCTCCGCCGCGGCGGTGATGGCCTCGGCGTCGAGACCGCGGCGCAGGATGTTGAAGGAGAGCTTCTCGTTGTCGCCGCCGATGCCGGCGTGCAGACGGTCGTACTCCTCGACGACGGGCGT
This sequence comes from Microbacterium sp. USTB-Y, assembly GCF_023703415.1. Classification (GTDB taxonomy): domain Bacteria; phylum Actinomycetota; class Actinomycetes; order Actinomycetales; family Microbacteriaceae; genus Microbacterium. Next base: position 381,434 of record NZ_JAGMTU010000004.1, read on the forward strand.
CTCGATCTCGTCGAACCCGTGCGCGCGGTAGCGCTCGCGGATGACGGCGAGCACGCGCTCACGACGGGCCTTGTCGGCGGGGAGGAAGTCGCGCATCCCGCGCGGAGGATTGACCGTTGCCACGGATCCATTCTTCCAGGTCCGTCAGGGCGTCTCCGATCCCTCCGCGGCGCGCACCTCGTCCTCGAGGATCCTGACCCGCTCCCGCAGGGCGCGCTCGGCGTCCCAGCCGTGCGCGCGGGCCGCCACGACCAGGTCCAGCAGCTGGTCGCCCAGCTCGGCTTCGCTGAGCGCAGCGGGCTCCGCAGGAGGCGCGGGCGTCGGACCGACGATCGCCGGCGGCGGGTCCTCCTGAGCCGGCGCGGACGGCTCTTCGGCGACCTCCACGCCCGCCTTCGCCGCGCGGCCCAGGATCTTCTGCGCACGGGACAGCGCGGGCATCCCCGGCGGGATCCCGTCGAGCACGCTGCGGCGATCGCGCTTCTCGCCGGCCTTCGCGGCGTTCCAGTGCACGAGGACCTCCTCCGGCGTGCGCGCGATCGCGTCGCCGAACACGTGCGGGTGACGCCGGGTCATCTTCTCGGCGAGCGTCCGGGCCACATCGTCGATGTCGAACGGATCCTCCGGATCCTGCGCCGCGATCGCCGCATGGAACAGCACCTGCCAGAGCAGGTCGCCGAGCTCCTCGCGGAGCTCCGCGCGGTCGTCCCGCTCCACGGCGTCGATGAGCTCCGCCGACTCCTCCACGAGGTACGGCACGAGCTCCCGGTGCGTCATGGCCTGCGACCAGACGCACCTTTCCCGCACCTGCCGCATGACCTCGGCGGCGGCGCGGAGCGGATCGGCCTGCTGCGGGAAGTCGGGGTCAGCGCTCACTCCAGGGCTCCTCTTCGTCGTCCTCGTCCTGCTCCTCCTCGGCGTCGCCGGCGGCCCGGTGCGCCCTCGCGCGCCACGACACCAGCACCGCGGCGATCACCAGCGCGATCACGGATCCGAGCAGCACGGCGAGGATCGCCTCGTCGCGCACATCGGGGTGCGCCGCGAAGGCGAGATTGGCGAGCAGCAGCGAGACCGTGAACCCGATGCCGCCGAGCGCTCCGGCCGCGAGCAGATCCGGGAAGCGGATCGCGGGCGGGGTCCCGGGCGGACGGATCCGCTGGGCGACGAGACCGAACAGCGAGACGCCGAGCAGCTTGCCCACCGGCAGCGCGACCAGGATCGCGAAGAACGCCGGGGACAGCGCCTCCACCGGGACCTGCGGGATCACCACGAACGCCGCCACGAACGCGAACAGCGGCAGCACGAGCCCGTTCACCCACGGCTCCAGGACGTGCCGGGTGCGATCCGAGGCGCGGGGCGCCATCACGAGGCCGAGCATGACGCCGGCGATCGTGGCGTGCACGCCGGAGGCGGCGAACAGCCCCCACGCGACGATCCCGACGACCACCATGAGGACGATCAGCACCGGCCGCGACCACCCGTCCCGCCGCAGCAGGCGGCTCAGCACCGCGAACACGACGACCGCGACGAGCCCCAGCGCCAGCAGCACGAGGTCCAGGCCGTGCGCGAACAGCACCGCGATGAAGACGATCCCGACGATGTCGTCGAGGATGGCGAGCGCGAGCAGGAAGGCCCGCACGGCCGACGGCAGTCCTCGCCCGAAGACGGCGAGCACCCCGAGGGCGAAGGCGATGTCGGTCGCGGTGGGGATGGGCCACCCAGTGGCGCTCGGCCCGCTGCCCGCGATGAGCAGGTACAGCGCGATGGGCACGAGGATCCCGCCGGCCGCGGCGATCGCCGGCTGGATCGCGGCGCGCAGGCTGTTGAGCTCGCCGCGGGTGAGCTCGTACTGCAGCTCGAGCGCGACGACGAAGAAGAAGATCGCGAGCACCCCGTCGGACACCCAGTGCGCGACGGACAGATCGAGCCCGGTACCGGGCACGGCCAGGTGCGCATCGAGGATCCCGGCGACCGTGTCGTGCGTCGGGAGGTTGGCCAGCAGCAGCCCGAGGCCCGCGGACGCGAGCAGCAGGATCGCAGGGAACTGGGCGGATCTCAGAAGGCGGCTCGAGCGACTCATCCGTTCCACCGTATCGCGCCCGCCGTGCCGTCACGAGGGAGAGAGGAGACGGATGGCATACCTCTCGGCGCGCACCGTCACGCTGGTCTCCGGGCGCGCCGCGTCGGTTTACGCTCGAACCGTGACCCCCGACACAACCCATACCGAAGCCATCCGCATCGCCATGCGGTTCGAGGCAGGGCGCGAGCTGCCCGAGGTGATGCGCGCGGACGTGCGCATGCTCGGAGCACTGCTCGGCCAGGTCCTGCGCGAGTCCGGCGGCGACGACCTGTTCGACGACGTCGAGCGCCTGCGCCAGGCGACCATCGAGGCCTACACCGACGAGTCGGCCGAAGCCTTCGACCGCGCCACCCGCATCGCCGAGGAGTTCTCGGTGCAGCGGGCCGACGAGGTCGCCCGCGCCTTCACCGCCTACTTCCACCTCGTGAACCTCGCCGAGGAGCACCAGCGCGTGCGCGTGCTTCGCGAGCGCGGCGACGACCCCACAACGGGCTCGGGCAACGGCGCGAGGACCGACACGGTGGCGGGTGCCTTCGCGCAGCTGACCGCCGAGGTCGGCGAGGAGGAGGCGCGCCGCCGCCTCGGCGCGCTGCGCTTCCACCCGGTGTTCACCGCCCACCCGACCGAGGCGCGTCGCCGCGCGGTGTCGTCGAGCATCCGGCGCCTCGCCGACCTGCTCAGCGCGCACGATGCCGCGGCCCCCGGAAGCGCCGATGCGCACCGCGCCCGCCGGCGCATGCTCGAGGAGGTCGACACGCTCTGGCGCACGGCTCCGCTGCGCGCGCAGAAGCCGGAGCCCACCGACGAGGTGCGCACCGTGATGAGCGTGTTCGACGAGACGCTGTTCACGACGGTGCCGCACGTGTATCGCCGCATCGACGACGTGCTCCGCGGCGAGGAGTCGGGCTCGACGGCGCCGATCGTCCCCGCGTTCGTGCGCATCGGCACGTGGGTCGGCGGCGACCGCGACGGCAACCCGTTCGTGACCGCCGCGGTCACCCGTGAGGCGGCGGCCATCGCCGCGGACCACGTGCTGCGCGGTCTCGAGCGCTCTCTGGAGCGGATCGGCCGCACCCTCACGCTCGATGCCGAGGGCACGCCCGCGTCCGCCGAGGCGACCGCCCTGTGGGAGGCGCTGCAGGACGCGCACCCCGAGGTCGCCCGGGAGGTCGCCACCCGCTCCCCCGGCGAGCCGCACCGCCGGATCCTCCTGCTGCTCGCCCATCGCGTGGAGGCCACCCGCCTCGGCGACGAGGGCGCCTACACGGATCCCGAGCAGCTGCTCGCCGACCTGCGCGTCGTGCAGACGTCGCTGGAGGGCGCCGGCGCGCACCGGCATGCGTTCGGCGGCGTGCAGCACCTCATCTGGCAGGTGCAGACCTACGGCTTCCACCTCGCCGAGCTGGAGGTGCGCCAGCACTCCCAGGTGCACGCCAAGGCCCTCGCCGAGCTCGACGCCGCGGCGGGCGGATCCGACGGTTCCATCAGCGCGCAGACCGAGGAGGTGCTCGCGGTCTTCCGCACGGTCCGCAAGATCCAGCGCACCTACGGACCGCGGGCCGCGGGACGCTACGTCGTGTCCTTCACCCAGTCGGCCGACGACCTCGCGAACGTGCACCGCCTGGCCGCATACGCCTGCGGCGACGACCTGCCGGTGCTCGACGTGGTCCCGCTGTTCGAGACCTTCGCCGATCTGCAGGCCGCCCCGGGGATCCTCGCCGAGATCGTCGCGCACCCGGCCTTCGCCGCACGGCTGGCGGCGACCGGCCGACGGCTCGAGGTCATGCTCGGCTACTCCGACTCATCGAAGGACGTCGGGCCGGTCGCTGCGAACCTCGCCCTCTACGAGGCGCAGGCCGAGATCGCCGCCTGGGCGCAGCGCGAGGGAATCGAGCTCACGCTGTTCCACGGCCGCGGCGGCGCGCTCGGACGCGGCGGAGGGCCGGCGAACTCCGCCATCCTCGCGCAGCCCCCGCACTCGGTCGACGGCCGGTTCAAGCTCACCGAGCAGGGCGAGGTCATCTTCGCGCGCTACGGTGAGCCAGCGATCGCGATGCGGCACATCGACCAGGTGACGGCCGCGACGCTGCTGGCGTCGTCGCCGGGCGTCGAGCAGCGCAACAGCGCGGCCGCGGCCAGGTTCGCCGAGGTGGCGGGCACGATGGACCGCGCCTCCCGGGAGCGCTTCTTCTCCCTCGTGAAGGCGCCGGGGTTCGCCCCCTGGTTCGCCACGGTCACGCCGATGGAGGAGATCGGGCTGCTGGCGCTCGGATCCCGGCCGGCGCGCCGCGGGCTGTCCGTCGAATCGCTCGAGGATCTCCGCGCCATCCCGTGGGTGTTCGCCTGGACCCAGGCGCGGATCAACCTGGCCGGCTGGTTCGGCCTCGGCACGGCGCTCGAAGCGGTGGGCGACGAGGACCTGCTGCGCACGGCCTATCAGGAGTGGCCGCTGCTGCGCACGATGGTCGACAACGTCGCGATGAGCCTGGCGAAGACGGATCCGCGCATCGCACGCCGCTATCTCGGCCTCGGCGACCGCGACGATCTCGCCGCCCTCGTGCTCGAGGAGATGGAGCTGACCCGGTCCTGGGTGATCCGGCTCACCGGCGGCGAGCGCCTGCTGGAGAACAAGCCGATCCTGCAGCGCGCGGTCGCCATGCGCAGCCCGTATGTCGACGCGCTGTCGCTGCTGCAGCTGCGCGCACTGCGCGCCCTCCGCGCCGGAGAGACGGCCGCTGAGGGTCTCGAAGGGCCCGCACCGGACCCCGAACTGCAGCGCCTGCTGCTGCTCTCGGTCAGCGGCGTCGCCGCCGGCCTGCAGAACACAGGCTGATCAGAGGCGATTTCTTGCGGATTCCTCATCCCCGTCATGACCTCGGGGGTGAGGAATCCGCTGTATTAGAGTGAGGTTTCCGCCGTACCCGGCTGTCTGCGCACGACACGATCACCCGCGCTCCCTCCGCATCCCCCTCCCGAAGGCATCCCGAGTGACCGACATCATCACCGAACCGACCACCACCGATTTCCATCCGCTCTCCCCTCTCGCTCAGCCGATCTTCGACGGCGTCCTCGCACTGAACCCGAACGAGCCGGAGTTCCATCAGGCCGTGCACGAGGTGCTGCATTCGATCGGCCCCGTGCTCGAGCGGCACCCCGAGTACGTCGACGCCGGTGTGCTGGAGCGCCTCGTCGAGCCCGAGCGTCAGGTGATCTTCCGGGTGCCGTGGGTGGACGACGCCGGCAGGCTGCAGGTGAACCGCGGCTACCGCGTTCAGTACTCCTCGGTGCTCGGCCCGTACAAGGGCGGCCTGCGCTTCCACCCCTCGGTGAACATCTCGATCATCAAGTTCCTCGGCTTCGAGCAGATCTTCAAGAACGCGCTCACCGGCCAGGGCATCGGCGGCGGCAAGGGCGGATCGAACTTCGACCCGCACGGCCGCAGCGACGCCGAGATCATGCGGTTCTGCCAGTCCTTCATGAACGAGCTGTACCGCCACCTCGGCGAGCACACCGACGTCCCCGCCGGCGACATCGGCGTCGGCGGACGCGAGATCGGCTACCTGTTCGGCCAGTACCGCAAGATCACCAACCGGCACGAGTCCGGCATGTTCACGGGCAAGGGCATCGGCTGGGGCGGCGCGCAGGTGCGCACCGAGGCCACCGGCTACGGCGCGGTCTTCTTCGCGCAGGAGATGCTCGCCGTGCACGACGAATCCCTCGAAGGGAAGCGCGTCGGCGTCTCCGGATCCGGCAACGTCGCCATCTACGCGATCCAGAAGGCCGCCCAGCTGGGAGCGCTGGCCGTGACCGCGTCCGACTCCTCCGGCTACGTCGTCGACGACGCCGGCATCGACGTGGAGCTGCTGCGCCGGATCAAGGAGGTCGAGCGCGGCCGCATCGTCGAGTACGCGAAGCGCCGTCCCGGCGCCCGCTTCGTCGAGGGCGGGTCCGTGTGGGAGGTGCCCGTGGACATCGCGGTGCCGTCTGCCACCCAGAACGAGCTGGACGGCGCGAGCGCCGCCGCGCTCATCGCGAACGGCGTCCGCGCCGTCTCCGAGGGCGCCAACATGCCGAGCACCCCGGAGGCCGTGGCCCTGTTCCAGGACGCGGGCGTGCTGTTCGCCCCGGGCAAGGCGGCGAACGCCGGCGGCGTGGCGACCTCCGCCCTCGAGATGAGCCAGAACGCGGCGCGCCAGCGCTGGGGCTTCGACGACAGCGAGCAGAAGCTGCGCGACATCATGGCCGACATCCACCACGCCGCGTTCGACGCCGCCGAGCGCTACGACGTTCCGGGCGACTACGTGGCGGGGGCCAACATCGCCGGCTTCGAGCGGGTCGCGAACGCGATGCTCGCACAGGGCGTGATCTGAGCCGGATCCGCTCCCACGCCGAAGCGCCGGTCCCGTTCCCCGGGGCCGGCGCTTCGCGATTCCGGGGCTAGCGCGCTCCGGTCGGATCCCGTTCGTCGTCGAGGTCGTCGTCGAGCGGGCGCTGCGGCGCCGGCACGGGCAGCTTGTTGAACCCGGTGACCGCCTCGTTCTCGTCGAAGGAGGCGACCTTGCGACGGAACCCGCGCGTCAGCACCAGCAGGTAGAGCAGTCCGATGACCGCCCAGACCGTGCCTCCGATGAGGGCGTCCTGGTGCAGGTTGGCCCAGAGCAGGCCGGTGAGCAGCATGCCGATCGCGGGCATCACGATGTAGCGGAAGATGTCGCCGGGAGTCTTGCGCCGCCCCTTGCGGACCGCGAACCAGGCGATCACCGACACGTTCACGAACGTGAACGCGATGAGCGCGCCGAAGTTGATCCAGGCCGCGATGAGCTCCAGCGTGAACGGGATCGCGAGCAGGCAGATCGCGCCGACGAGGACGATGTTGAACGTCGGGGTGTGCGTGCGCGGGTTGATGTAGCCGAACACCTTCTTGGGCAGCACGTTGTTGCGCCCCATGACGAGCAGCATGCGCGAGACCGAGGCGTGCGAGGCGAGGCCCGAGGCGAGCGTCGCGCAGAAGCCCGCCGCGGTGAGGACGGCGCGCAGCACGTCGCCGCCGACGAGGTGGCCGATGATCGGCAGCGTGGAGTCCTCGACGTACTGCATGTCGCCGCCCGGCGCGAACTCGTTCCAGTCCGGGAACCGCAGCTGCGTGAAGTAGGCGGCGACGAGGAAGATCGCCCCGCCCAGGATCACCGTGAGCAGGATCGCCCTCGGCATGATCTTCGGGTCCTTGGCCTCCTCGGCGTACATCGTCACGGCGTCGAATCCGATGAACGAGAAGCACACGATCGTCGCGCCCATGAGCACGGCGCCCATGGTGACTCCGTCGTGCAGGAAGGGGGCGACGGACGCGACCGTACCGGCGCCGTGCCCCTGCGCGAGCTGCGCGATGACCATCACCACGAACACCGCCATGACGATGATCGAGAACACCAGGAGGACCATGTTCGCGTTCGACGTGCCGCGCATCGTCAGGTAGATGATCGCCGTCACCAGGACGCAGTAGATCACGACCCAGATCCAGCCGGGGATGTCGGGGAAGAGCGCCTCGAGGTAGCTCCGGATGATGAGGCAGTTCACCATCGGGAGCAGCACGTAGTCGATGAGGGACGTCCAGCCGACCATGAAGCCGAGGTTCGGGTGGATCGACTCGCGGACGTACGTGTACGCGGATCCCGCGCTCGGGATCGCACTCGCGATCTTGCCGTAGCTGATCGCGGTGAACACCATCACGACGAGGGCGACCAGGTACGCCGCGGGCACGGCGTTCGCGGTGTCGCGGCCGACCATGCCGAAGGTGTCGAACACGACCGTCGGGGTCATGTACCCGAGGCCGAGGCCGACGATGGCCCAGAGGCCGAGGTTCCGCTTCAGCGTCCCGCCGCCCTGCGCGAGCGGCTTGGTCTTCATCGACATGCATCCTCCTCTGGATCTGCGGACCCGCCGGCGGCGTTCGGGCGCCGGGCGGATGCTCGCTGCGCAGCGCTGCGCAATCGATTGGAGAACATTATGCCGGTCGAGCGGATCCCTCGCGACCATCGATTCTCACGAGGGATTCCGCACCGGATCCTGAAATCCGCATCGATATCCGTAGATCGGGTCGTCGGCTCCGCTCACCAGCCCTCGGTGAGGACCCGGTCGAGCGCCGCCACGACGACGTCCGCGCTGGCGGGCGTCAGGCACAGCGGCGGCTTGACCTTCAGGACGTTCGAGCGCTCGGAGGTGGTGAGCACGATGACGCCGAGCTCGCGCAGCCGCTCGCAGATCGCCGCCGCCTCGCTCGCGGCCGGCTCCATGCTGGTGCGATCGCGGACGAGTTCGACGCCGAGATAGAGGCCCTCGCCGTGCACCGGACCGATCAGCGCGTGGCGCTCGGCGAGCGCGCGGAAGCCGTCCGCCAGCCGGGCGCCCACGACGCGGGCGTTGTCCTGCAGTCCTTCCTGCGCCATCGCGTCGAGCACGGCGATGCCCACGCGGCAGCTGAGCGGATTGCCCCCTGCGGAGGAGAAGAACTGGCCCTGGGTGGCGAGGGCATCGGCGACCCGCTGCGAGGTGATGACCCCGCCGATCGGGAACCCGTTGCCCATCGGCTTCGCGATCGTGACGATGTCGGGCACGACCGCGGACTGCTCGAACCCCCAGAACGTCGATCCCATCCGGCCGAAGCCGACCTGCACCTCGTCCGCGATGCAGAGTCCGCCGGCGGCCCGCACGCGGGCGTAGGCGTCGGCGAGGTAGCCGTCCGGGAGCAGCACGCCGCCCGCGTTGCCGAGCACAGACTCGCAGATGAACCCGGCGACGGGGCGCCCGGCGGCGGCGAGCCGATCGAGATCCGCCCCGAGGTCGGCGGCGTACCGTGCGCCGGTGCCCTCTCCCCGGTAGGTGCCGCGGAACCGGTTGGGCACGTCCGCGACGTGCACCCAGTCCGGACGGGTGGCGAGCGCGTCGGGGTTGTCGTAGGCGCTCGTCGTGACCGCGTCGCTGGCCATCGTCCAGCCGTGATAGGCCTCCCGCAGCGACACCACGGTCCGGCGCCCGGTGGCCGCCTGCGCCAGCCGCAGCGCGAGATCGACCGCCTCGGAGCCGCTGTTCACGAGCAGCACGGTGTCCAGCGCCTCCCGGTCGGCGTCGCCGCGGCGGGCCTGCTCCGGCAGCAGCGTGAGCAGCCGCTCGCTGTACTCGGCGAGCTCCCGGTACAGGAACCGCGAGTTGGTGTTCAGGATCCGGATCTGCCGGTTCACGGCGTCGGCCACGCCGGGATGGCCGTGCCCGAGGCCGGTGACGTTGTTGACCATGTCGACATAGGCCCGTCCCGTCGTGTCGACGAGGTGGTGCCGCCAGCCGCGCTCGATCTGAGGCGGCCGCTCGTAGTAGCGCTCCTGCGCGCTCGCGAAGATGCGCGTGCGCCGGGCGAGCTCGGCGGATGCCTCGTCCTCCTGCGCGAGTCGCGGAAGACCGAGCCAGGGCGCGGGGTCGGCACTGAACCGGCGCCAGGCGGGCACCCGATCGGGCTCGACCAGGTGGGCGCCCTCCGCGCCCGCGGGCGGCGCAGGAGCCTCCGTCGACAGCACGCGGACCACGAGCGAGCGCACCCGGGCGCTGGCGGCCAGCACGCCGAGCGGGGCGCCGGCGACGACGTCCGTCGTCCCCGGCCCTCGGAGCTCCGCCCCGGCGATCTCGAGCGCCCAGTGCTCGGACAGCAGGATCCGGACCGCCGTCGGGCCGAGCGGCACCGCGCGTCCGGACGCCGGAGCCCGCAGGGCGACCTCCTCCCCCGCCGGCAGGTGGATCACCGCGGCGATCGGCCAGGTCGCCGCGGCATCCGCGCTGTCGATGCGCGTGCGGGTGAGCCGGTAGACGCCGTAGGGCATCACCGCCGCCGCGGCGCCGCGGGTGAACGCGGCCCGCACGAGGGCGTCCTCGGCGTCCGGATCGAGCCAGGCGCCCGCCGCGAGATCCTCGGACTCGACGCCCGGATCGATGATCGCGACGTCTCCGCCCAGGTCGGGCAGGAGAGCGGCGAGCGGTCCGGGCGCCGCGTCCGCCGGCGCCGGGGCCGGCACGGCCGGGGGGAATCCCAGGCGGTCCAGGACGAGCTCGACGACCTCGGCGAGCGGGACCGCCGTCGCGGCGTCGAAGATCGCCTGTTCGCCGGCGATGCGCTCCCTGGCGTAGTCGTTGCCGCCGTCGATCGCGAGCTGGTGCCAGCCGCTCGCGACGAGCAGCGCCGCCCGCAGCACGATCAGCGGCCACACCGCGCGGCCCTCCGCCGCGCTGAGCGGCGCGTCGGCGTGGAACGCCGCGATGGTCTCGAGGACGCGCAGAGGGCGCTCCGGCTCGTGATGCAGCATCGACGAGGCGCACACCGCGAGCTCCGCGACCCGCCAGCCGAGCGCGAGGTCGCCGAGATCCAGCACCGTGCGCGGATGCAGCCGGGAGTCCGATCCCCGCTCGCCCATGACGTTGTCGTCGGTGAGGTCGCCGTGGACGGGCTGGACGGGCAGCTCCGCCGCGACGGCCGCGAGGGCGCGCTCCGCCTCCGCGATCGCGATCTCCACCTCTCCGCGCAGCGCCGGATCCCCGATCGACGGCAGTAGGCGCCTGGCCTCCTCCGCGGCGACCCGCATGTCCCACATGTGCCGGCGGTCGAGACCGGGATGCCCGAGCGCGGACAGGGCGTTCACCGAGGCCGCGGCGAGCGCGCCGAACTCGCGCAGCACGACGGGGGCGAAGTAGCCGGCGTCGACCATCGCCTCCCCCTCGGCGAAGGCGCTCCGGCGGACCGACAGTCCTCGCCAGCACTGCGTGAGGACGCCGTCGAGCCCCGGCAGCGCCGCGGGGACCGCGACGCCCGCCGCACGATAGGCGTCGAGAGCGGCGTGCTGGGCGTCGCGGGCGCTGTCGCCGAACACCGGATTGTCGACCCGGAGCACGCTGCGGGTGCCGTCCCCCTCGGTCAGCAGGAAGTTGCGATCCTGGTTGCTGCCGAGCTCGGTCGCCGTGACCGCGATCCCCCAGTGGTCGAGGGCGATCGCGACGGCGTCGGATGCGGTGACGTCGGGGCGCACAAGACCCCCGGCGGGCTGTTCGGGCACAGCGGTCCCTTCGTTCGGAGTGGGAGGGTCGGAGGGCGGATTGCTCAGAGCACGCGGTCGTCGCTGTGCCGGGCGAGGGAGCGCGCGTACCGCTCGGTCAGCTGCACCATCAGGTCGGGGGTCGAGCGGTCGACGCCGAACACGTAGCCGGGGAAGTCGAGCTCGTGCTGCGCCTCCCAGATCGACTCGTGCTGCTCGGGCGAGAGGATCCGCACCGGGTCTCCGACCGCGACCCAGCCGATCGGCACGACGCTCTCCGGCGGCAGGGTCGTGCGCAGGTGCACGACCGCGTTGATGCGCACCTCGCTGCGTGCACCGATCACGGCCCCGTTGAAGATCCTGGTCCCGGTGGCGAGGAAGACCTCCTCGGCGATCGTCGCGCCGGAGATGCTCGCCATCGGCCCCACCAGCACGTGGTCCGCGATGTGCACCGGGTTCGCGGCCGTGGCGCGGATGAGCGCGTTCTCCATCACGATCACATGCTCGCCGAGGGTGATCGGGCCGCCCTCGGCCGTGATCACCGCGCCGTGCAGGACCTGGCAGTTCGGCCCGATCGTGACGTCGCCGGAGATCACGGCGGACGGCGCCACGACGGCGGTGTCGTGGACACGGGGCCGAGCCCCGAGGTGCTCGTACATCATGTGACGAGCGTAGTGCCGCGCCCCGGTTTCGTCAGGCTCCCGCGGGGCGGCGACGCCGGGAGTCGGCCCCGGCACCCCGCGTCATCCGGCTCCGGCGAGCCCCCGACCTCGGGGAGCGATCTCGGGTTCGCTCCCCGAGGTCGGGGGATCATCGGGAGATTTCCACAGGACTCGACGGCATGCCACGGAGGAACGACCGCCCCGATGGCACGATAAGAGTGCCGCACCGAGGCGCGACGCGGCAGCTCTGGGGGGCCAGCATGCACAACGATCGACCACAGCCTGGTCACGCACTCATTCACGTGGGCATCGTCGACGATCATCCCGTCGTCAGTCTCGGCGCTGCCGCAGTCCTGAACACCCAGCCCGACATCTACGTCACGGCGACGGCGACCACGGTCGAGGCCCTGCAGGCCTACGGACAGTGGCTCGACGTCGTCCTGCTGGATCTCGGGCTCGCGGACCTCACCGACTTCCGCCGCAACATCCGGCTGCTCTCGAACGACGGCGCCCAGGTCCTCGCCTTCGCGACGGACGCCCGCCCGAAGACGATCCGGGATGCGATGCGCGCGGGGGCCGTCGGCGTCGTGCAGAAGGCCGCGACGACCGAGGTCATCGTCCGGGCCGTCCGCCAGGCGGCGCACCGGGACCACCCCGGCTCGGCTCGCCCGGACGGCGACGCCTCGCCCCGGGATGCCGGTCTGAGCAGCCGGGAGCGCGAGGTGCTGGCCCTGTACGCCGCGGGCGACACCGCCGCGCGCGTGGCGGAACGCCTCTTCATCTCCCGGGAGACCGTGTACGACCACATCCGGCGCATCCGGGGGAAGTACGCGGTCGTCGGGCGCCCGGCGCCGTCGAAGGTGGATCTCTTCCATCGCGCCGTCGAGGACCGGGTGATCGCGGGGCGGTAGCGCTCCGCGCGTCCGACCGCGATCCCGCGGCCCGGGCCCGATCCACGAAGTTGAGGTAAACACCGTCCCGGTTGAGGGATCCGCGCCGAATCCCGGTGCCGGCACCCGGCGACCTGCCAGGGTGGGAGCGTCGCCGGGGGTCTCGGGTCCGATCCGCACCCTCCGGCACCGCGCATGCACATCGCCATCCGGGGGGAGGTGAGTCAGATGCCCATGCCCCGTGACCGTCCGCGTCCATCGCGCCCGCCGCGCGCGCCGACGCCGGGTCCGCCGAGGCCTGCGATCGCAGCGACCGGGGACTCCCCGAGACCGGTCGCACCCCGAGCCGGCCCCGCTCCCCGCTGCAGGGGCACCATCCGACGTTCCTCCGATCCGCAGAGGCCTGACTCTTCACCACCATGGACTTCGTTCTCACCAACCTCCCCTTCCTCGTCCTGATCGCGCTCTCGGGCGGCGCCTGCCTGCTCCTGCTGGCCACGCGGCGCAGCGCGCGGTGGTTCGAGCGCCGCTTCCGGAAGGGACACGTCCTGCGCGGCACGCTCGCGGTCGCCCTCGTGCTCATCCTGAGCGTCATCGTGACCGCTCCGCCGCTGCGCACCCGGGGAACGGTCCTCGTCCTCTTCGCGCTCGCGATCGTCGCGCTGCTCGTGGTCACCTCCGTCGCCGCCGTGCAGCTGCGCCGAAGGGGCGCTCCGGCGCGAAGCCGGCGGAGGATCCTCGCCATCGGCGCGCACCCGGACGACATCGAGCTCGCCTGCGGCGCGACCCTCGCCAAGCTCGCCGATCGCGGTCACGAGATCCGGACGGTCGTGATGACCGCGGGATCCTCGGGGGGCGACGCCCCGACGCGGCTGCGCGAAGCCCACCGCGGCTCGCGGCACCTCGGAGCGGGGACCACCGACGTGCACGAGCTGCGCGACACCCGGCTCGCGCGGGACGACCACGCGATGGTGCAGATCATCGAGCGCGCCATAGAGGACTTCGCGCCGGACCTCGTCCTCACCCATTCCAAGAACGACTACCACCAGGATCACGAGGCGGTGCACTTCGCCACCCTGCGGGCCGCCCGTCGGCACGGCTCGGTGATCTGCTTCGAGAGCCCCTCGGCGACGGGCGACTTCGCCCCCGTGCTCTACGTGGACGTGACCGAGCATCTCGAGGTCAAGGTCGATGCCGTCGAGCTGCATCAGGACCAGCGCGGCAAGCCGTACATGGCGGCGGAACGGGTGCGCGCCGTCGCCGCCTTCCGCGGCGCCCAGGCGCGGGCGCGGTTCGCCGAGGGCTTCGAGGTCGTGCGCCTCCAGGGCTTCGCGACGGAGGGTCTGTGAGCATGCGGATCCTCGTCACGGGCATCGGCGGACCGGCAGGGGCCGCCCTGGGCCGTCAGCTCCGCAGCCTCGGGCACTGGGTCGGCGGGACGGACCTCCGCGCGCTGGACGCGCCCGCCGCGGACGCGTTCCAGCGGGTGCTGCGGGCGGACGATCCCGGGTACCCGGAGCAGCTGGCGGAGCTGGCCGGGCGGTGGGGCGCCGATGCCGTGGTGCCCAGCGTGAGCGAGGAGCTCGTTCCGCTCGCCCGCGTCGCGGCGGCGTTCCCGGTGCCCCTCCTCCTCGGCGACGAGGCGGCCGTCCGCATCGCCGACGACAAGTACGCGACCGCCGAACGGCTCCGCGCCCACGGGGTGTCCGTGCCCGGCTTCCTGCTGCCGTCCCAGGCGAGCAGCGCCGCCGAGGCGGTCGAGCGCCTGGGCGGATCCGTCGTCATCAAGCCGCGGATCTCGCGCGGCGGCCGCGGCGTGCGGGTGATCGACGCGGAGCACGCTGCACGCGCCGACGCCGTCGAGGCGTGGCGCACCGCCACCGACGCGCTCGTCGTGCAGCGGTTCGCACCCGGCCCGGAGTTCGCGCCCGTGGTGTACTCCCCCGTGACGTCGCTCGGCTCCTCGCGCTGCGTCGTGCTGCGCAAACTCGCGCTGCGAGAGGGGCGCACCGGCAACGCCGTCGGGGTCACCCGGGTCGCGCCCGAGGGCGCAGAGGTCGGAGACCTGGCCGTGGCGGCGACGCACGCGCTGGGGCTCTCCGGCCCCGTCGACGTCGACGTCCGACTCCTGGCGGACGGGACTCCGGCCGTCCTCGAGGTCAATGCGCGCTTCGGGGCGAACAGCGCCTCCGCGCCGGAGCTGCTCCGCGAGGCGCTGGTCGAACTCGCGCACCTGGCGGGGGCGCGATGATCGGCCTCGGCGCGCTCGAGCTCGGTGCGCAGGTCATCGGATCCGGCCTGCTGCTGATCGCCACGGCGAAGCTCGCCTACGTCCCGATCGCCTCCTGGTTCGAACTGCGCATCCGTCTCACCTCCGGGCGGCGAGCGCGCCTGGCGGCGGGCCCGCGTCCCGGATTCCGCGGGATCGCCCGGGGCGGCGACACGGAGGCCGCCCCTCGCCGCACCCTCGTGTACCCCGGGGATGCGATCGTCAGCGTGATCGTTCCCGCGTACAACGAGGAGGTCGTGCTCGACGCCTGCATCGCCTCGATCGTCCGGTCGGCATTCCCGCGTCTCGAGGTGATCATCGTCGACGACGGCTCGACGGACGCCACCTGGAGCATCGCCCGCGGGCTCGCGGAGCGGCATCCGTGCGTGCACGCGGTCCGCCAGGACAACGCCGGAAAGGGCGCGGCGCTGAACCGCGGCATCCGGATGGCCGTCGGCGACATCCTGCTCTTCGTCGATGCCGACGGGCTGTTCGACCGGCACACCGTCGAATGGCTCATCGTCCCGTTCTCGGACCGCCGCGTCGGCGCCGTGTGCGGAGACGACAGGCCCTCCAACGCGGATCGCCCGCTCACCCGCATGCTCTCGATCCTCAGCCACGTGGGGACCGGGCTGGTGCGCCGGGCGCTCTCCCTCCTCGGCTGCCTGCCGATCGTATCCGGCAACATCGGAGCCTTCCGCGCCGAGGTCGTGAGATCCCTGGGCGGGTTCCACGAGCACACGCTCGGCGAGGACCTGGAACTCACCTGGCGCGTGCACGCCGCGGGCTTCCGGGTGCTGTTCGAGCCTCGGGCGATCGTGTTCGCCGAGTCTCCGTCGACCGTGCGCGGCCTGTGGCGACAGCGGGTGCGGTGGGCACGCGGGCTCCTGCAGACGACCTGGATGCACCGCCGGATGATCGGCAGTCCTCGACACGGGATCTTCGGCGCCTACCTCGCCCTCAACACGCTCACGGCGATCGTCGGTCCGGTCCTTCAGCTCGGCCTGCTCCTCGTCCTCCTGCCGCTGGCGATCGGCGGTCGGCAGGCCGTCGGCCGGGACGCCTGGGCGGTGCTCGGATGGCTCGGGCTCGTCTCCACCGCCCTCGTCGTCGTCCTGGCGCTCGTCCTCAACGGCGCCTGGCGGGAACTCCGCAACGGCTGGACCGTCGTGCTCTGGCCCCTGTACTCGTGCCTGATGGGTCTCACCATGGTCTGGGCGATCCGGGACGAGCTGCGACGCGCCCCGCAGCGGTGGAACAAGCTCCATCGCACCGGGATCGTCGCCGGAGACGCGAGGCTCGCGGCGGCGCACCCGACTCCGGACCCCGCCCGCTCGCTGCCCTGATCCTCAGCGCGCCGCGTCCCGGGGCACCTCGGCGACGCCCCCGGCCGGCGCCCGCTCCCCGCCTCCCGACACACCCCCGACCGTCAGGCCGGGAAAGACCTTCACGTCAAGAAAGGAAGACACACATGAGACGACGACAGGAACGATCCGCGCTGTGGGCGCGCCTGGGAGGGGCCGCAGCGGTCGTCGCCGCGACGCTCGCCCTGGCGGCTCCGGCGGCGGCGGCGCCCCCGTACGCGACGACGGCCACGATCGATGACATCCGCTTCACGGAGTCGGCGGTCCCGGGAGGATCCTCGGTGGCGCTCGAGGCCGACTGGTCGCTGCCCGACGGCGCGCCGGGACCCGCCGGGTTCGTCATCGATCTCCCCCAGGGACTCCAGGGGCTCCAGGACGCGTTCCCGCTGCTCTCCCCGAACGGCGAGGCCGCCGGTCGCTGCACGGTGACGACGACCCGCCTGCAGTGCGATGTCGATGCCGGCTATGCGGCGACGCACCCGCGCAACCTCCACGGCACCGTGCGGTTCTGGGTCGACATCCGCACGGAGGTCACCTCGGACACGGTGATCGACTACGTCTTCGATCGGCTGACCGCGACCGTCACCGTCACCCCGCCCACCGGTCGGTGCGAGCAGGACTGCGCGTTCGAAGGACGCCGGAACGGGAAATGGGGCGCCGAGGATCGCGCGAACGGTCTGATCCACTGGACGGTCGCCGTCGCCGCCCCGCGCGGCGGAATGGCGGGCGGCGAACGGATCGTCGTCACCGATCGCCCGGCCGGGGACCAGGCCCTGACGCTCGACGGGACGACCGGGACGGTGATGCAGTCGCACATCCTGGTGCGCAATCCCGACGGGTACGAATGGCCCGGCGATTGGCAGCCCAAGCCGGCCGCGGAGGTCGCCGTGTCGGCCGACGGATCGACGGTGTCGTTCGTCGCCCAGCGGGGCTACTACTACGAGGTCAAGTTCACGACCCGCGTGACCGGGGCGCCGAGCGACAGCTACACCAACACAGCCACCGTCGCCATCGGCACCGAGCGCACGGACACCGTCGCCGCGACCGTCGTGCACCACGGCGGGAGCGGCACCGGGACGGGCGACGGAGTGCCGCCGACCCCGACCGCCACTCCGACGCCGACCCCGAAACCGACCGTCACCCCGACGCCGACCCCGACCGCCACTCCGAAGCCGACGCCGACAGTCCTCCCGACGCCGGCCGTCACCCCGGCGCCGACCGTCACGCCTGCACCGACCCCCACGGTCACGCCCTCGCCGACGGTCAGCCCGGTGGCGACCCCGCCCGGGGCAACGCCCCCGGCGCCGCCGTCCGCGGGCGCACTCGCGAACACCGGAGGAGCGCTCGGCCTGGGCCCCCTGGGCGTCGCCGGCGCACTGCTGCTCGGCGGAGCGATCCTGCTGCGGGCCCGGCGGAGGCGTGGTCGTGACGGCGCTGAGACCGGCCCCTCCGAGCGCACGCTGAACTGAGCACGGCACGGGGGTTCGGAGGACTCCGAACCCCCGTGCTGCTAGCGCGCGGTGGCCGATGCGGCGGGCGTCTCCGACTCCGCGGGGGCCGGCTCCGGGAACAGAGCGGTGAGCAGCTGCCCCGTCCACTCGACCGGATCTGCCCGGTCCGCACCGGGCATCGGCACGACGAGGGCCTCTCCCCCGCCGACCAGCTTGGCCTGCGGATAGAGACGCTGCAGGCGCACCTTCATCGAGTCCTCGAAACGGGCGGGCGCGACCCGGAGGTTCGACCCCATCGCCACCACGTCGGTGAGGCCGGCCCGCGCGGCACGACGCCGCAGCCGGGCGATCGCGACGAGACCCTCGACCTCGGCGGGCGGCGTGCCGTAGCGGTCGGTCAGCTCCTCGATCACGTGATCGATCGCGTCCTCGGCCGCGGTCGCGGTCGCCGCGCTCGACAGCTTCTGGTACGCCTCCAGGCGCAGCCGCTCGCTGTCGATGTAGGCGTCGGGGATCCGCGCGTCCACGGGAAGCTCGAGCCGCAGCTCGGCGCCGGTCTCGGTCTCCTCACCGCGGAACGTCGCCACCGCCTCGCCGATCATGCGCAGATAGAGGTCGAAGCCGACGCCCGCGATGTGCCCGGCCTGCTCCGCACCGAGGAGGTTGCCCGCCCCGCGCAGCTCCAGGTCCTTGAGCGCGACCTGCATGCCGGATCCGAGGTCGTTGTTCACCGCGATCGTCTGCAGCCGGTCGGCGGCGGTCTCGCTCAGCGGCTTCATGTCGTCGTACAGGAAGTACGCGTAGGCGCGCTCCCGCCCGCGGCCGACACGTCCGCGCAGCTGGTGCAGCTGGCTGAGGCCGTAGCGGTCGGCCCGGTCGATGATGATCGTGTTGGCGTTCGAGATGTCGAGGCCCGTCTCGATGATCGTGGTCGAGACGAGCACGTCGAACTTGCGCTCCCAGAAGTCGTCGACCACCTGCTCCAGCTGGTGCTCGCCCATCTGACCGTGCGCGACGGCGATGCGCGCCTCGGGCACGAGCTCGGCGAGCTCGCTCGCGACCCGCTGGATCGACTGCACGCGGTTGTGCACGTAGAAGACCTGACCCTCGCGGAGGATCTCGCGACGGATCGCCGCGGAGACCTGCTTGTCGCTCTTCGGCCCCACGAAGGAGAGGATCGGGTGCCGGTCCTCGGGCGGCGTCTGCAGCGTGGACATCTCGCGGATTCCCGTCACCGCCATCTCGAGCGTGCGCGGGATCGGCGTCGCGCTCATGGCGAGGATGTCGACGTTCGTCTTCATCTTCTTGAGTGCGTCCTTGTGCTCGACGCCGAACCGCTGCTCCTCGTCGATGATCATGAGGCCGAGATCCTTGAACATCACCTGATCGGTGAGGATCCGGTGGGTTCCGATCACCATGTCGACGGATCCCTCCAGCAGGCCGTCGAGCGTGAGGCGCGCCTCCTTGTCGGTCTGGAACCGCGACAGCGGGCGCACCTTGACCGGGAAGCCCGCGAAGCGCTCCGAGAAGGTCTCGAGGTGCTGCTTGACGAGCAGCGTGGTCGGCACGAGCATCGCGACCTGCTTGCCGTCCTGGATCGCCTTGAACGCGGCCCGCACCGCGACCTCGGTCTTGCCGAATCCCACGTCGCCGCTCAGCAGCCGGTCCATCGGGATGGGCCGCTCCATGTCGGCCTTGATCTCGTCGATGGTCTGCAGCTGATCGGGTGTCTCGGCGAAGGGGAACGCCTCCTCGAGCTCGCGCTGCCATGGGGTGTCCTTCGCGAACGCGTAGCCCTTCGCGGCCATCCGCGCCGAGTACAGCTTCACGAGCTCAACGGCGATGTCGCGCACCGCCTTGCGCGCCTTGCCCTTCGCCGCGGCCCAGTCGCTCCCGCCCATCTTCGAGAGCGTCGGAGCCTCGCCGCCGACGTACTTCGAGAGCAGGTCGAGCTGGTCGGTCGGCACGTACAGCTTGTCGCCCGGATAGCCGCGCTTGGACGGCGCGTACTCCAGCACGAGATAGTCGCGCGTGGTCTTGACGGCGTTGCGGCCGCCCGAGGACACCTCGCGCTGCGTCATCTCGACGAAGCGCGCGATCCCGTGCGTCTGATGCACGACGAAGTCGCCGGCCTTGAGCTGCATCGGATCCACGACGTTCTTGCGCCGCGACGCGAGCTTCTTCACGACACGGGTGTCGCCGCCGATCGTGCGACCGTAGAACTCGTTCTCGGTGATGACCGCGATCCTGGCGCTCGCGATCTGGAATCCGGACTCGATGGATCCGGTGACGAGCGTCGCCACGCCGGGCTCGGGGCTGTCCGGGAGGGTCTGCACGACCCGCGCGGCGATGCCGCGGTCGGCGAGCACGTCGCGCGCACGGTCGACCAGGCCCGCGCCCGACGACACCAGCACCACCCGCCATCCCTCCCCGACCCGGCCGGCGGTGAACTCGATCGCGCCGTCGACGTTGCCGTGGAACGACGGGATGGGTGCGGCGCTCACGCCGTCGGCGCCCTGGTCGTGCGCTTCGTCGTCCGAGCCGGCGTCGAAGGCGCTCAGACGCCACCACACGCCGTCGCGGTCGTGCACGGCGGCGCGGAGGTCGCCGATCGAGAGGAAGTCGCCGGTCTGCAGGTCGATCGGCGCGGAGGCCCCCGCCGTCGCCGCGCTCCAGGCCGCGTCGAGGAACTCGCGGTTCGTCTCGCCGAGGCTGGCTGCGCGGGCGCCGGAGCGCTCCGGATCCACGAGCGCGACGGCCGCCTGCTCGGGCAGATAGTCCGCGAGCGGCACCACGGGCCCGGCGACCACGGGCAGGAGCGACTCCATGCCCTCGACCGGGATCCCCTCGGCCATCTTCTGCAGCATGCCCGCGATGCCCGGGAACGCGTCGACCAGGGCCGCCGCGCGCTCGCGCACCTCGGCCGTCAGCAGCAGCTCACGGCTCGCGGGCAGCGCCACCGTCGCGGGTGCGGCAGGAAGGGAACGCTGATCGGCCACCGAGAACAACCGGATCTGATCGACCTCGTCCCCGAAGAACTCCACCCGGGACGGGTGCTCCGCGGTCGGCGGGAAGACGTCGAGGATGCCGCCGCGCACCGCGAACTCGCCGCGACGGGACACCATGTCCACCCGCGAATAGGCGCGTTCGACGAGCGACGCGGCCACTCCGTCGAGGTCGTAGCCCCGTCCGCCCACCACGAGCTCTAGCGGTTCGACGTCTCCGAGTCCGGCTGCGACGGGCTGCAGCGCCGCACGCACCGAGGCGACGACGACGAGAGGGCGCTCCTGCGACCACACCCGCATCCGGCGCAGCACCTCCAGACGCCGCCCGACCGTGTCGGGGCTGGGGCTGAGCCGCTCGTGCGGGAGGGTCTCCCACGCGGGGAAGGACAGGATCTCGGCGCGCGGGAGGTACGAGCCCAGTGCCGCCGCCAGCGACTCGGCCCGGCGACCGGTCGGCGCGACCACGAGCAGCGCGGCGGGCTTCCCCGCCGCAGCACGGCGCTCGAGGAGCCCCGCGAGCATGGGGGCGTCCATGCCGGCGCTCGCCAGCAGGTCGGCGTCGGTCTGCGCCCAGCTCAGGGCGTCCCGGAAGCCGGACGCCTCCTCTTCCAGAGCGCGGATGATCCCCTGCACAGTCACCGGAAGAGTCTACGGGCCGCCGCCGACACGGCGCCCCGGCGCCGCGGCGCGGACCCCGCCGGGGGTGCCGAGCCTAGGATGAACGCGTGACCGATCCGCAGCAGTCCCGCCCTGTTCCGCCGCCCGTCGCGCCGGGATATCCGACGCCGCCGGTCGCTCCACCCGCGTATGCGCCGCAGCAGACCGGCGCGCCGGTCTACCAGGCTCCGCCCGGGGCCTTCGCGGGTCCCGCCGGCGGGTACGCCGGCGCGCCCTACGCCCCGCCGGCGCAGCCCGCGCGCGGCTCCGGCCTGGGCCGTGTGGCGCTGCTGCTCGCCCTCCTCGCCGCCGTCGTGCTCACGATCGTCGGCGCCGTGCTCGCCTGGCAGATCGGCCAGGGCATCGGCTCGTCGACCGACCTCACGACTCTCGAGAACAGCGTGTCCGCGGAGGACCTGTCGATCTTCACGCCCGTGCGCGATCTGGTCTTGTGGGTCGAGATCACGTCGTGGGCAGCGACCGCGCTCGGGATCTGGGCGCTCGTGCAGGGCATCGTCGCGATCGCGAAGCGCCGCGGACGCGGACCCGGTATCGCCGCGGTCATCATCGCCGCGCTCGGCCCGATCGTGTACGTCGTCGTCGGCTACATCGCGTTCGTCATCGCGCTCGGCATCTCCGCGACCCAGCGCTGACGGCGTCGCCGCGCACCATCCCGACGCGAGGCTTCGCGGCATGCGGCTCAGCGCGGGGCGTGGTGCTTCTGCTGCGCGGCGAGCAGTCCCTCTTCGACCAGCTGCTCCACGGCGTCCGCCGCGTCGGCGACGAGGATCGGGAGATTCGGACGCTCGGCGGCGCCGAACGGGGCGAGCACCCAGTCCGCGGGATCCTGCCGTCCCGGAGGCCGGCCGATCCCCACCCGCACGCGCGGGAAGTCGGGCGTGGTCAGCACCCGCGCGACATCGCGGATGCCGTTGTGCCCGCCGTGCCCGCCGCCGACCTTGAGCTTGATCGTGTCGAAGGGGATGTCGAGCTCGTCGTGCACGAGCACGACCCGCTCGGGGTCCACCGAGTAGAACCGGGCGAGCGCGCCCACCGGGGCACCGGACACGTTCATGAAGCTGTTGGGCTTGGCGAGCACGAGCTTGTCGCCCCCCGGCCGCACCCAGGTCTCGACGACCCTGGCGCCGGCCTTGTGCTCGCGGAAGGATTCGCCGCGGCGCGCCGCGAGCTCGTCGACGACCATCTGTCCCACGTTGTGCCGGGTCGCGGCGTACTTCGGACCCGGGTTGCCGAGCCCCACCACCAGCCACGTCTGCGCCATGGATCCATCCTCCAGGAAGAGAGCAAGAAGGGGGCGCGAAGAATCGCGCCCCCTTCTCGGAGTTCTAGGACCGGACGGTCACTCCGCCGTCTCGGACTCGATGGCGTCGGCCTCGAGAGCGTCGCCCTCGGCCTCGGCGAGCGAGTCGGAGGTGTTCTGTGCGGACACCGCCACGATGAGCAGCTCCGGGTCGGCGACCAGCGTGACACCCTTCGGCAGGGTCACGTCGGCGGCAGTGATGTGCGCGCCGTCCTCGAGGCCCTCGACGGAGACCTCGACGTGCTCGGGGATGTGGGTGGCTTCCGCCTCGACGGCGAGGTGCGTGTTCTCCAGCTGCACGATCGTGCCGGCGAAGGCCTCGCCCACGACGACCACGGGGAGCTCGACGGAGACCTTCTCGCCCTTCTTCACGACGAGGAGGTCGATGTGCTCGATGACCTGGTGCACCGGGTCCTTCTGCACGTCCTTGACCAGGGCGAGCTGGCCCTTGCCCTCGATGTCGAGGTCGAGCAGCGCGTTGGCGCGGCGGATGAGCAGGGCGACCTGGTGGCCCGGCAGTGCGACGTGCACCGGCTCGGCGCCGTGGCCGTAGATGACGGCCGGGATCTGGCCCGCGGCGCGCAGGCGGCGGGCGAAGCCCTTGCCGAAGCTGGTGCGGAGCTCGGCGACAACCTTGTTGTCTTCGGTCATGATGTTCTCCTCGTTCACGCGCGGCGCAGATGCCGTGCGGTGGTCTGGGTGCGTCGTCTCGACACGACGGAAGGAGAGCCAGAGCTCACCGCGTCGATCACGGATGTGCGCGCACGCGCGCCATCCCTCGCCGAGGACCCCACCATGCTACCCGAGATCCGCGCGCGCCACTGACGATAGGCTGTACGGCATGACCGATGGTGTGTTCCTCTCCGAAGCGCTGGCCTGGCTGATCGGCCTCATGACCGTCGGCGCCGCCGTGCTCTGCTTCGGCGCACTGTTCTCGCTCGGCCGTTCCGGCTACCGCAAGGACTGACGACCTCGACGGAAGAACCGCGCCGCCCCTCCGGACGACGCGGTTCTTCTCGTGCATGGGGACCCGTGGCCCCGGCCGGCTCAGCCCACGCCGAGATAGGCCTCCTTGACGGCCGGATCGGCGAGCAGCTCCTTGCCCGTGCCGGTGCGGGTGATGGCGCCGGTCTCGAGCACGAAGGCGCGGTGCGCGCGGGCCAGCGCCTGGTTGGCGTTCTGCTCCACGAGCAGGACGGTCGTGCCCTGCGCGTTGATCTCCGTGATGATCTTGAAGATCTGCCGGATGAACTGCGGCGCGAGACCCATCGAGGGCTCGTCGAGCAGCAGCACGCGCGGCTGCGACATCAGCGCGCGCCCGATGGCGAGCATCTGCTGCTCGCCGCCCGACATCGTGCCGCCGAGCTGCTTCTTGCGCTCGTCGAGGCGCGGGAACAGCGAGAACACGCGCTCGTAGGACTCGGCGACCCCCGACTTGTTCTTCAAGCCGAAGGTGCCCATGTCGAGGTTCTCCAGCACCGTCATGCCCGGGAAGATCCCGCGGCCCTCCGGCGACTGGGAGATCCCCTTGACCACGCGCAGGTGCGCCTTCATCTTGGTGATGTCCTGCCCATCGAAGGTGATGGATCCGCTCGACGGCTGGAGCAGCCCCGAGATCGTGCGCATCGTCGTCGTCTTCCCGGCGCCGTTGGCGCCGATCAGCGAGACGATCTCCCCCTCCTCCACGGCGAAGGAGATGTCGTGGATCGCCTTGATCCGCCCGTAGTGGACGGAGACGTCCTTCAGTTCAAGCAACGTCATCTTCGGGCACTCCCAGGTAGGCGGCGATCACGCGCGGGTCATCGCGGATGACTCCGGGCAGGTCGTCGGCGATCTTCTTGCCGAACTCGAGCACGACGATGCGGTCGGTGACCCCCATCACGAGCTTCATGTCGTGCTCGATGAGCAGCACGGTGTAGCCCTCGTCCCGGATGGACCGGATGAGCGCCATCAGGTCCTCCTTCTCGGCGGGGTTGAAGCCGGCGGCGGGCTCGTCGAGGCAGAGCAGCTTCGGATCCGTCGCGAGCGCGCGCGCGATCTCCAGACGCCGCTGCGATCCGTAGGACAGGTCCCGCGAGCGCTTCTGCGCGTGCTGGGCGATGCCGACGAAGTCGAGCAGCGCCATCGCCCGATCGACCGAGCTCTTCTCCTCCCGGACGTGCCGGGGAAGGCGCAGCAGCGCGCCCGGCACCGACGTGCGGTGGCGCGCGTCGAGCCCGACCACGACATTCTCCAGAGCCGTCATCTCGCCGAAGAGGCGGATGTTCTGGAACGTCCGGGCGAAGCCGAGCCGGGTGATCTGGTGCTGCTTGCGCCCCTTCACGGACTGCCCCTCGAGCAGCACGTCGCCGCTCGTCGGCTTGTAGACGCCCGTCATCGCGTTGAAGCAGGTCGTCTTGCCCGCGCCGTTCGGACCGATGAGGCCGAGGATCTCGCCACGCCGGATGTCGAACGAGACGTCGTCCAGGGCGGTGAGCCCACCGAACTTGATCGTCAGGTTCTTCACCTCGACGAGCTTCTCGCCGACGGCGACGTCGATCTCGCGCTCGGATTCGGCGCCCTCGACGAGCGGCGGGTCCTGGATCGGGTCGGTCATGATGCGCCCCCTTCCGTGCTCGGGGTGGGTCGTGGCGGTGGTGAGGCGGGCGTCTTCGGCGGCGCCACCCACTCGAGGGCCTTGCGCGAGTACGCCATGAGCCGCATCTTCGCCGGGATCAGTCCCTTGGAGCGGTAGATCATCAGGATCACCAGGGCGACGCCGAAGATCAGGTACTTGTAGTCCGCGATCGCGGTGAACCGGAGCGGGATGTACGCGACGATCGCGCCACCGAGGATCGCGCCGACCTTGTTGCCGGTACCGCCGAGGACGACCGCGGCGAGGAAGAGGATCGAGGTCTGCACGTCGAACTTCTGGTTGTTCACGAAGCCGACCTGCCCGGCGAAGAGCGCGCCGGAAAGGCCTCCCACGCTCGCACCGATCGCGAACGCCCACACCTTGTATCGGAAGGTGGGGACGCCCATGGTCTCCGCGGCGTCCTCATCCTCGCGGATCGCGATCCAGGCGCGACCGACGCGCGAGCGCTCCAGGTTGCCCGCGAGCAGCAGGATGATGATCAGGATCGTCACCGTCAGCCAGTACCACGGTGTGCCGTTGGAGTTGGCGAACAGGGGGATCCCGTTCGGGCCCTCGCCCGGTGGGCGCCCCACGTTCTGGAAGCCCACCTGCCCCTTCATCGCCGGGATGATCGTTGCGAGGATCCGCACGATCTCTCCGAAGCCGAGCGTCACGATGGCGAGATAGTCGCCCCGCAGCCGGAGCGTCGGGACTCCCAGCGTGATGCCGAAGATCATCGCCACGACCATCGCCAGCGGCAGCGTCCAGAGGTAGGGGATCTTCAGGTACGGCGAATCCGGGCTGGTGAACATCGCCGCCGTGTAGGAGCCGACGGCGAAGAACGCCACGTAGCCGAGGTCGAGCAGGCCGGCGTAGCCGACGACGACGTTCAGGCCGACGGCGACGAGCGCGTAGACCGCCATCGCGAACAGCGCCAGCGGCCAGTCGTTGCCCGGCGCGGTGGTGAGCGGGAAGAAGTTCAGGAACGGGAGCGCGTATGCGATCGCGACCGGAATCAGCATCCACGCCCACTGCGCGGGACGGGACAGCTCGTTCCAGCGCTCGCGCATGCCGCGGAACGGACCGCGGCGCACGGTTGCGACCGACTCGGTCTCGATCGTCTCGCGGGCCGATTCCGCCGTGGGCAGCGGACGGGGGCCATCGGATGAGGTGCTCATGCCTTGCTCCTTCCGAGGGTGGTGCCGAGGATGCCGGTCGGTCGCACGAGCAGCACGAGGACCAGGATGACGAAGGCCACGACGTCGGCCCACTGCGCGTCGCCCAGCAGGATCTGTCCGTAGTTGCCCACGATGCCCAGCAGGATGCCGCCGAGCAGCGCCCCGCGGACGTTGCCGATGCCGCCGAGGACCGCCGCCGCGAACGCCTTGACGCCGAGGATGAACCCGCCGTTGTAGATGACGCCGGAGGGCACCAGCATCACGTAGAACAGCGCGGCGGCACCGGCCAGCAGACCACCGATGATGAAGGTGATCACGATGGTGCGCTCCTTCGAGACGCCCATCAGGGTGGCGGTGTCCGGATCCTGCGCGACGGCGCGGATCCCGCGACCGGTGCGGCTGCGCCGGATGAACATGTCGGTGCCGACCATGAGCAGCACCGCCGCGATGACGATGATGATCTGCTGGTTGGTGATGATCGTGCCGAAGACGTCGAACACCGGGGTCGGGATGAACATCGTGACCGCGGGCTGCGCGTTCGCCCCGCCGACGAAGGGCAGGAAGATCAGGTACTGGATCGCGAAGGAGACGCCGATCGCGGTGATCAGGAACGCGAGCCGGGGGGCGTTGCGTTTGCGCAAGGGTCTATACGCCACGCGTTCGACGATGAACGCCGTCGCGGCGGAGAAGACCATGCCGACCACGAGGGCGAGCAGGAGATCCATGATGATCGCGACAGGTCCGATGGTCGGCGCGCTCGGGCCGAAGCCGAGCATCGTCAGCGTCATGACGACGCCGTAGGCGCCGACGATGAACACTTCGGAGTGGGCGAAGTTGATCAGGCTCAGCACGCCGTAGACGAGGGTGTAGCCCACGGCGATGAGCCCGTAGACGGCGCCGAAGGTGAGGCCGTCGAAGGTGGCGCTCCAGAAGTTCTGGAACAGGGCGTTGATGTCGAAGTTGATCCAGGAGGAGTCCGCATGAACGACGGACAGAGCGACGAGATCGAGCATTCAGGTTCGCTTCCGCAGAGTGGCGCGTCGTTGCGCCGAGAGGCCGGGAGGGGGAAGAAGGGCCCCGCGGCTGGGAAGCCACGGGGCCCTTCTGTCATTACTTGCCGATCGGGCCGATGTAGGCGATCTTCCCGTCCAGGACGCGGTAGCCGTAGACGGTCGGCGCCTCGAGCTCGCCCGTCTTGTCCCACTTGAGGTGCTTCGCGAGGCCGTCAGCGTCGTACGACGTCACCCAGGCGAGCAGGTCGGCGCGCGACTGCTTGCCCTTGTCGATGCCGCTCAGCAGCACGGTGGCCGCGTCGTAGCCCTCGATCGAGTAGGTGCCCGGCGCCGCGTTGAACGCGTCGGTGTACTGCTTCGAGAAGTCGGTGAGGAGCTCACCCGGGATGCAGGGGCAGGTGAAGAACGCGTTCTTGGACGCGTCGCCGGCCAACTTGATGAACTGGTCGTCCTTCACACCGTCGGGGCCGACGAAGGCGCCCGTGAAGCCCTTGGCAGCGAGCTGCTGCGCGAGCGGCGCCGCCTCGGCGTAGTAGCCCGAGTAGTAGACCGCATCCGGCTTCGCGTTGATGATCTTCGAGATCGTCGCCGAGAAGTCCTTCTGCCCGGTGGTCACCTTGTCGGTGCCGACCAGCGCGTCGCCCAGGCCCTTGGACGTGGTCCCCGCCAGGCCGATGCCGTAGTCGGAGTCGTCCTGCACCAGGTAGACCTTCTTGGCCTTCAGGGTGTCGGTCAGGAACTTCGCCGCGGCCGGCCCCTGCTGCGCGTCGTTGCCGAGGCCGCGGAAGAAGGTCGTCCAGCCGTTCTGGGTCAGGCCCGGGTTGGTCGCCGAGGGCGTGATGTGCACGAGACCCTGCTGCTGGAAGATGTTTCCGGTGGCCTTGGACTCGCCGGAGAACGGCAGACCGACGACGCCGAGGATGTCCGCCTCGGAGACCGCCTGCGTGGTCGGGCCGGTCGCCTTGTTCGGGTCGCCCTCCGTGTCGTACTTCTTGAACTGCACCTGGCAGCCGGGGTTGGCCTTGTTGTGCTGGTCGATGGCCAGCTGCACGCCCTGGAAGATGTTGATGCCGAGCTGCGCGTTCGGGCCGGTCTCGGCGCCGATGTAGGCGAGGGTGGTCGTGGCGGGGCAGGTCGCCTTGCCGTCACCGGCCGGCAGGACCGCGTCCTTGGGCGTCTCGACCGAGGTCACCGCGGGGATGTCCGGGATGGATCCGCTGGAGCTTCCCGTCGTGCTGCCTCCTGCACCGGGCTGATTCGCGCAACCTGCGAGCAGAAGCAGCGCCGCTGCTGCTGCGACGCCCGCACTGAGGGCCTTCTTTCGCATCATTTTGTGATTGCCTTCCGATTCGGGTCATCGACCGCTCCTTGCGAACGTCGATGTCTTCAAGGTGTGGTGAGCGTACCTCTTTGCACGCGCTCCGCGAACGACATTAGTCCGACGGGGTGCCGTTTCTCGCGTCATCGGGCCGAACGGGTATTCGGATCGTTACACGCTGTTCTCGGGATCGACATCTGCGGATGCGCGACGCGCCCGGCGTGCACTCACCAGTCGTGGACCGTGCCGTCGGCGAGCCGATTGAAGGGCAGGTACGCCTGCTCGTACGGATACCGGCCCGCCTCGTCGAGATCCAGCTCGACGCCGAGTCCCGGCTCGTCGCCCGGATGCAGCAGTCCGTCCCGCCAGCGGAACGACTGCCGGAACACCTCGTCGGTGCGCGCGGAGTGCTTCATGTACTCCTGGATCCCGAAGTTGTGGATGGCCAGCCCCAGATGCATCTGCGCCGCCATCCCCACCGGGGAGATGTCGGTCGGCCCGTGGAACCCGGAGCGGATCTGGTACAGCGCCGCGTACTCCATCGTCTTCTTCAGCGGCGTGATGCCCCCCATGTGCGTGACGGCGCCGCGCACGTAGTCGATGAGCTGCTCGCGGATGAGGTCCTTGAAGTCCCAGACGGTGTTGAAGACCTCGCCGATCGCGAGCGGCGTCGTGGTGTGCCGGCGCACGAGACGCAGCGCCTCCTGGTTCTCGGCGGGTGTGCAGTCCTCGAGCCAGAACAGGTCGTAGGGCTCGAGCTCCTTGCCGAGCTTCGCGGCCTGCAGGGGCGTCATCCGGTGATGCCCGTCGTGCAGCAGCGGCAGCTCCGGGCCGAACTCGTTGCGCACCGCCTCGAAGACCCCGGGCAGATGGCGCAGGTACGCACGGGTGTCCCAGTCCTCCTGCATCGGGAGCGCCCCGCGCCGCGCCGGCTCGTGGTCGTAGCGCTCCTCTCCCCCGCCGGCCGCGGCCGCCTGCGAGGCGATGCCGTAGATCGCGTTCAGCCCCGGCACCCCCGTCTGCACGCGGATGGCACGGAACCCCTGCTCGAGGTGCGCGCGGACGGAGTCGAAGAGCTCGCTCAGGTCGGAGCCGGAGGCGTGCCCGTACGCCAGCAGGCCCTCCCGGCTCGCACCGCCGAGCAGCTGGTACAGCGGCATGCCCGCGGCGCGCGCCTTGATGTCCCACAGCGCCATGTCGACGGCGGCGATGGCCGCCATCGTGACGGGTCCGCGGCGCCAGTAGCCGCCGCGATAGAGGAATTGCCAGGTGTCCTCGATGCGGTGCGCATCCCGTCCCCGCAGCAGCGGCACCACGTGGTCGCGCAGGTAGGCGACGACCGCGAGCTCGCGGCCGTTCAGCGTCGCATCGCCGAGCCCGACGATGCCGTCGTCGGTCACGAGCCGGAGCGTGACGAAGTTGCGGCTGGGACTGGTCACGACGACCTCTGCCCGTTCGATGATCATGGGTGCGCCTGCCTGCTCTCTGCCTCGGGGAGGACGGTGTCGGGGGTCTGGGGGTGCCGTTCCGGCTCGCGCGTCACAGCTTGAACGCCCGGCGCGGCACGGCATCGACGAGGTCGCGGATGATCTGCTCCGCCCGGGATCGCCGGATCCTGCCGTCCACCACCATCCGGGCGAGCGCGGCGGCGTCGGCCCGGCGCGCCATCTCGTGACGCACCGGGATCGAGAGGAAGGCGCGGGTGTCGTCCACGAACCCGCTGGACCGGTAGAAGCCGGCGGACTCGGCGGTCGCGGCGCGGAAGCGCGCGATCGCCTCTGGTGCGTCGATGAACCACCACGGCGAGCCGATGAACACGCTCGGATAGAAGCCGGCCAGGGGCGCGATCTCCCTCGAGAACACCGTCTCGTCGATCGTGAAGAGCACCAGGTGGAAGTCGCGCCGCAGGCCGAAGTCGTCCAGCAGCGGCTTGAGGTTGCGGACGTATTCGACCGGCACCGGGATGTCGGCCCCGGCATCGGCGCCGTATCGCCTGCGCACCGCCGGGGAGTGATCCCGGTGGACGCCGGGGTGGATCGTCATGACCAGGCCGTCCTCGACGCTCATCCGCGCCATCTGCCAGAGCATGTGCCCGCGGAACTCGCGCTCGTCGACCGCATCCGACTCTCCGGACAGCACGCGCTGGAAGAGGCGCTCCGCGTCGGCAGCCTCCATCGCCACGGTGTACGGCTCGATCACGCCGTGATCGGCGGAGAACGCGCCGTGCGCGACGAAGTGGCGGCGCCGCTCCTGCAGCGCATCCAGATAGGCGTCGAACGACGCGGGCCTGCCCCCGAGCAGGCGCAGCACGCGGGACGCGAAGTCGGGCGCGGCCGGATCGAGATAGGCGTCAGGACGGAACGTCGGCGCCACCCGCCCGCGCACGTCTCCGCTCTCGCGCAGTCGTGCGTGTCGGGCGAGGTCGTCCAGCGGATCGTCCGTGGTGGCCAGCACGGCGATGCCGAACTCGTCGAACAGCGCCTGCGGGCGGAAGCGCTCCCCGGCCAGGGCCGCGGCGATCCGGTCGTAGACGCGATCGGCGGAGGCGGCGGTGAGCTCGTCCTCCACGCCGAACCGGTCGCGCAGCGTGCGCTCGAACCAGAACCCCGATGCGGTGCCGGCGAACAGATGCCAGCGTCCGGCGAGCAGCCGCCACGCCGCGCGCGGGTCGACGGCGGCGCCGACGCCGAGGTCGGCGAGGTCCGCTCCGTCGGCGTGCAGCAGCCTCGTCACGTAGTGGTCCGGCGTGATCAGCAGAGCGGTCGGGTCGGGGAAGGCCCTGTCTTCGGCGAGCATCGCGGCGTCGACGTGTCCGTGCGGCGAGATGATCGGGGCGGTGCGCACCTCCGCGAACAGCTCCCGAGCGATCCCGCGCTCGACCGGATCGGCGGCGAAGAGCGCGTCGTCGACGGTGTGCTCAGTCACGGATGGTCCTCCTTCGTCCCCCGGAACCCTATCCAGGATCCACCCGATTGGCAACCGCTTGCCATCCTGTCTTTCCTGGTTTCTGAAACAGCGGAAGGATCATGTCTGGCAACCGCTCGCTGCGCGAAGCGGACAGCACGGTCATCGGCCTCGACCGACGCGATAATCTGGAAAGCCCATCCACGCTTTCGTCTGGAGTCCCGCGTGTCAGAAACCACCGCCCACGCCAACATCGGAGTCGTCGGGCTCGCCGTCATGGGCTCGAACCTCGCCCGCAACCTCGCCAGCCGCGAGGGCAACACGGTGGCGATCTTCAACCGCAGCTACGAGAAGACGCAGGGCGTGCTGGACGCGCACCCCGAGGCGGGCTTCATCCCCGCGGCCTCCTACCAGGAGTTCGCCGACGCGCTGCAGAAGCCCCGCACGGCGATCATCATGGTCAAGGCCGGCGCCGGCACCGACGCGGTGATCGACGAGCTCGTGAAGGTGTTCGAGCCGGGCGACATCATCGTCGACGGCGGCAACGCGTACTTCCCGGACACGATCCGCCGTGAGAAGGCGGTGCGCTCCACCGGCATCAACTTCGTCGGCGCGGGCATCTCCGGCGGCGAGGAGGGCGCGCTCACCGGGCCCTCGATCATGCCGGGCGGATCCGACGAGTCCTGGGTGACGCTGGGCCCGATCCTGCGCTCCATCGCCGCGATCGCGGAGGGCGAGCCGTGCGTGACGCACGTGGGCCACGACGGCGCGGGCCACTTCGTGAAGATGGTGCACAACGGCATCGAGTACGCCGACATGCAGCTCATCGCCGAGGCCTACGACCTGATCCGTCGCGGCACCGGCAAGACCCCGGCCGAGATCGCCGAGATCTTCGCCGAGTGGAACAAGGGCGAGCTCGAGTCGTACCTCATCGAGATCACCGCGGAGGTGCTCCGCCAGGTCGACGCCACCACCGGCGCACCGCTCGTGGACGTCATCCTCGACCAGGCCGGCGCCAAGGGCACCGGCGCGTGGACCGTGCAGACCGCGCTGTCCCTCGGCGTCCCGGTCTCCGGCATCGCCGAGGCCACCTTCGCGCGTTCGCTGAGCTCGCACCCCGAGCAGCGCGCCGTCGCCGGCGCCCTGCCCGGACCCGACGAGGCCTTCACCGTCCCCGCCGACCAGGTGGACGCGTTCATCGAGGACGTGCGCCTCGCGCTGTACGCATCCAAGATCGTCGCCTACTCGCAGGGCTTCGACGAGATCCGCGCGGGTGCCGCCGAGTACGGCTGGAACATCGACCTCGGTGCGATCAGCAAGATCTGGCGCGGCGGCTGCATCATCCGCGCGCAGTTCCTGAACCGCATCGCCGACGCGTACGCCGAGACCCCGGACCTTCCGGTCCTGATGACGGCGCCGTACTTCGCCGAGGCGATCGGCCGCGCCCAGGCGGCGTGGCGCCGCGTCGTCGTCGCGGCCGCACAGGCCGGGATCCCCGCGCCCGCGTTCTCGTCGTCGCTGTCGTACTACGACGGCATCCGCGCCGACCGCCTCCCCGCCGCGCTCGTGCAGGGGCAGCGCGACTTCTTCGGCGCGCACACCTACAAGCGCATCGACAAGCCCGGCACGTTCCACACCCAGTGGTCCGGCGACCGCACCGAGATCGAGGCCGTCGACACGCACTGACGCCACCCCTTTACTTGCGAGTCGTCCCCCTCAGCACGGTCCATAGGACGTGCTGAGGGGGACGACTCGCAAGTGGAGGGGTGGGCGCCCTCAGGGGCGGGCCACGGCGTGACGGAAAGCCGCGGCGCGCACCGCGAGAGCCACGAGGTCTCCCGACGACGTCGCCGCGCCGCCGAGGAGCGGTCCTCCGACGCCGACCGCGAACGCGCCGGCCTCGAGGTACTCTCCCACCGTCTCGACCGACACTCCGCCGACCGGGATGATCCGCGCGTGCGGCAGAGGCTCTCGCACCGCGCGGATGAAGCCGGGGCCGAGCCCCGAGGCCGGGAACAGCTTGACGGCCGCGGCGCCCAGGTCCAGACCGCGCTGGATCTCCGTGGGCGAGTAGACGCCGGGAAGAACGCCGATGCCCTCCCGGATCGCGTACTCGACGGAGGCGCTGAGCGTCGGCGTCACCATGAACTGCGCGCCGGCAGAAACCGCTCTGTCGACATCCGCCGGGGTGAGGACCGTCCCGGCGCCGATCATCGCGTCGGCCGGGGCATCCTGGACGACCTGCGCGATCGCCTCTTCGGCCCCCTCCAGCGTGAGCGCGATCTCCAGAGTCAGGACGCCGGCGTCCAGCAGGGTCCGTGCCGCCGCGATCGTGGCATCGACATCGCTGCCGCGGAGGATCGCGATCAGCCTGCTCTCGCCGAGCCGCTCCTGCAGGTGCCCGTTGTCCACGATGCTCACGAGTCGCTCCCGTCCGCCGATGCCTCACGGGGAGCGCCGAGCGGGCTCGATCCTCCCCATGGCAGCGCGGGTAGGCCCCCGACCTCGACCTGCACTCCCAGGATCGCGCCGTCCGCCGCGGAAGGGCGTGCCAGCCCTATGCTCGCGGTCGTGATCACCAGCAGGTCATCGACGAGGGCGACCGCGGTCGGCCGCGTCGCCGGGAGCGGGACCGACTCGTCGAGCGTCCCGTCGGGCGCGTAGCGGCGCACCTCCCCCGCGTCCCACACGGCGACCCAGAGCATCCCCTCGCCGTCGATCGCCATGCCGTCGGGGTTCCCTCCACCCACCGCGCAGACCGTGCGCCGGTGCGACAGCACGCCGTCGGGCGCCACGTGGAATGCCTCGATGCTGCGGTGCGGGAGCGTGTCGATGTAGTACATCGTGGATCCGGTGCCGTCGAAGACCAGGCCGTTGGACACCGTGACCCCGCCAAGACGCTCGACCGCGACGCCGTGCTCGTCGATGCTCCACAGTGCACTGTGCGGCTCCCGCGGCATCGACTGGCTGCCCACCCAGAAGCGCCCGGACGGATCGCAGGCGCCGTCGTTCATATAGTCGCCGGGAACGGCGAGGTCCGAGACGACCGGCGTGATGGCGCCGCCATCCGCGACATGGACCACCCCGCGCTCGGCCGCGACGATCCACCCGGCTCCGGCATCAACGAGGGGCGCCGGCGCGCCGATCTTCGCTCCGACGAGGACGGACCCTGCCGGCACCAGCCGCCCGTCCTCGATGCGTCCGCGATGGAAGCGCCCTGTCGCCATGTCGATCCAGCCCAGACCGCCGTCCCTGCCGTCCCACCGCGGCGACTCGGCCTGTACGTATCGTTCGTCCGAGATGATCTCGACGTTTCGCGAGCGGGGTGAACGCGGCATCCTTGCCCTCTTTCACTGGTAGGCGGTAACCGTTATGTGGCAGACTATCTCACAATATGCATGCCTCTTGCGCGAAATGCGTTCCGATGATGAAGCGGGGAACCTGCCGATGACTCCCACCCTCCACGGCTTGATGCCGATCCTGGCGACGCCCTTCGACGAGACGGGCGGCCTCGACCGCCCCGGGCTTCGGCGACTGGTCGAATTCGAACTCGCATCCGGCGTGGACGGCATAGCCGTGTTCGGCATGGCGAGCGAGGGCTTCGCGCTGACGACGGACGAGAGGCGGGCGATCCTCGACGATGTCGTCGCGGTCGTCGCCGGACGCGTTCCGGTCATCGCCGGGGTCAACGGCACCTCGACGGCGACCTCGATCGAGCAGGCCCTCCTCGCGGAAGAGGGCGGCGCCGACGCGCTCATGGTGCTTCCGCCGTTCATGGTGAAGCCAGCGGCGACCACGCTCGTCGACTTCTACGGCGAGGTCGCCGGATCCACCTCCCTCTCGGTCATGGTGCAGGACGCGCCGGGCGTCACCGGCGTCACCATGACGCCGGCGCTCATCGCGGACCTCGCCCGCCTCGACCACGTCGACTCCGTCAAGATCGAGGCGCCACCGACCGCGCCCAAGGTCGGGGCCGTGGTCGACGCGCTCGACGTGACCGGCTTCGCGGTGCTCGGCGGCCAGAACGCCCAGTTCTGCCTGGAGGAGTACGCCCGTGGCGCGATCGGCACGATGCCCGCCTGCGAGTTCCCCGACCTGCTCGGCCCCGTGCTGGCCGACTTCGTCGCGGGGCGCGTCGAGGAGGCGCGCGCGGGCTTTCGTCGTATGCTCCCTCTCGTGCTGATCGGGCTGCAGGGCGGCATCGCGTGGGCGGTGCACAAGGAGGTGCTCGTGGCGCGCGGGATCATCGATCACGCGACCGTCCGCTACCCGGCGGCCCGCCTCGATGCCGGCAGCCGCGCCGCGGTGCACCTCGTCCTCGAGGAGCTCGCCCTTCCTCCGCTTCCGACCGCGGTGCGCGCGTGACCAGCCGCGTTCTGCTGATCGGCGGAGGATCCGACATCGGCATCGCCATCGCGCGCGCGTTCGCGGAGCGCGGCGATGCCGTCGTCGGGGTGGGGCTGGCGCCGACTGTCGATCCGGTCTTCGCGGGCTATCTCGTCGCCGACTGCAGCCGCACCGAGGGCGCGGAACGAGCCGTCTCCGACGCCGCGGAGGCCCTCGGCGGCATCGACGTCGTCGTCCTCGCGGCGGCCCGCATGCCGATCGGACGCGCCGAGTCGACGAGCGACGAGGACTGGCACGGGGCACTCGGGGCGACGCTCGACTCGGCGTTCTTCGTCGCCCGCGCCGCGCTGCCGCTGCTCGCTCCCGGCTCGTCGATCGTGGCGGTCACCTCGGTCAACGCCATGCTCGCGGCACCCTCCCTGCCCGCGTACGCAGCAGCCAAGGCCGGTGTCGAGGCCCTCATGCGGCAGCTCGCACTGGACTACGGCCCCCGCGGGATCCGCGTCAACTCCGTGCAGCCCGGGAGCATCTCCGCCGCAGACACCGGTGAGACCGAGGGCTATCCGCTGGGCAGGATCGGGCGTCCGGAAGAGGTCGCATCGGTCGTCGCCTTCCTCGCGTCGGAAGGAGCCTCCTTCATCACCGGAGCCACGATCCCGGTCGACGGAGGCCTCTCCATGTCCTCCCCCGCCGCGTGGCTGAAGCCGGCCCTGCGCGACCGCTGGCTCTGACGCGTTCTCCGCTCGAACACGAATGCCGCGCCGGAGATCCTCCGGCGCGGCATTCGTGGTTGAGGCTCAGGAGTTGGAGTCGAGCAGCCCCTGCACTTCCTTCTTCAGGGCGTTGAGACCGGCCTGGACCTCCACCTGACCCGCGAGGATGGTCGCGACACCGCCACCGATCGCGGCGTCGATCTGCGCCGTCACGGCGACCCGGTCCCAGGCGGCCGCGCGTGCGTGCTCCGACACCTGGGTACGGAACGTCCCCTGGAACTTGTCCGCGGCGAGCGCGGGGATCTTGTCCGCGACGGTCTTGGCGGCCGGGGCCACCGCGGAGCGCTCGTAGAGCGCCGTCGCGGCCGCCACGTTCGTCGCCGCGTAGGTGATGAACTCGCGGCTCGTGACCTCGCCCTCCCCGGCCGTCGCGAACAGGCCGCTGCCCCAGGCGCGGTTGTAGGACTTCTTGCCGTCGACGGTGGGGCGCGAGATCGCGCTGACGTTGTCGATGATGTTCTGCGCGGCGCCGTTCTTCTTCAAGAAGGTCGGCACGAGGGGCGCATCGTCGTAGACCGCCGCCCGCCCGCTCGCGAACAGGATGCGGGCGTCGCTGCGGGCGACGTTGGTCTGCGTGAGCCCCGCGTCCAAGAGGGACTTGTACCAGGCGATGGCCTTGACGCTCGCCGCGTCGCCGATGGTGCACGTCAGATCGTCCGTGACGACCTCGCTCCCGAAGCCCCACATCCAGTGCACGGCGTCCTTCAGGTCCGGGTTCTTCGTCACCGCCGCGTACGGGATCAGCGAGGCGTCCTGCGCCTTGATCTTCTCGAGTGCCGTCGCGAACTGCTCGACGGTCATGCCGGACTTGATGCCGACGCTCTTCGCGATCTCACCGTTCGTCGCGATCCCGATGCCCGATGCCGTCAGCGGCAGCACGAGCAGCTTGCCGTCCTTGGTGTAGGAGTCGAGGACTCCCTGTGGGATCCCGAGACCCTTGGCCAACTCGGTCAGATCGGCGAGCAGGTCCATGGGCGTCAGCACCTGCCATCCGCCCGACTGGCCGACACCGAGGAGCTTGCCGGAGCGGCCCGTGAGCGCCAACTGGGTGGCGGCCTGGTCGTAGGGATAGATCACCGGGGCGACGGTGACCCCCGCGTCGCTGGAGAAACCGTCGATGATCCCCTGCCACGCAGGCTTGAGCGCTTCCTCGCCGAGCGAGTTGCCGTAGAAGTTGATGGTCTTCGCCTTGGTCGCGGCACTCGCCGTGGCTCCAGGGGGCGTCGTGGCCGGGGTCGCGCAGCCGGCGAGCGCGAGGACGCCGAAAGCGGCCAGCGCGGTGCCGCCGCCGAGGAAGGCACGACGACTCAACTGCGAGTTCGGGATGTTCATGGGCACAGCTCCTTCAGGGACGGATCGGGAATCAGGATGTTTCGGGGACAAGCGGTTAGCCCTTCACCGCGCCGGCCGCGAGGCCGGAGACGAAGTAGCGCTGGAGGACGACGAAGATGATGACGAGCGGGAGCGAGGTGATCAGCGAGGCCGCCATGAGCGCGGGCCAATCCGCGGTGCCCTCATGGATGAACGCCTGCGTGAGGCCCGCCGGCAGCGTCTGCTTGTCGGGGCCGGCGAGCGTCAGAGCGAACAGCAGATCGCTCCACCCGCGCATGAAGGCGAACATCGCGGCAGTGATGAGCCCGGGGACGACCAGGGGGAAGACGATCCGGAACACGGTGGCGGTACGGGAGAGCCCGTCGACCTTCGCCGCCTCGAGGATGTCGTCCGGGAGGCCGTCCATGATCCCCTTCAGCAGGAAGACCGTGAGCGGCAGCGTGAAGGTCGTGAACGAGAGGATCAGGGCCGCATAGGTGTAGAGCAGGCCCGCGGAGCTCAGCATCAGGTACAGCGAGATGAGCAGGAGGGCGCCGGGGGTCAGCTGACCGATGAGGAACATGAACATGATCGCGTTGCGTCCGCGATAGCGGAACTTCGAGAGCGAATAGGCCATCAGGCCGCCCACCAGCACGGCCAGCAGCGCGGTGCCGCTGGACACGACGATGCTGTTGCCGAGGTTCTTCAGGAGGGCGTCGTTCTGGAAGAAGCCGACGAAGTTCTCGATCGTCGGATCCACCGGGAAGAACGGCCGGTTCTGTGCGAACACGTCCTCTTTCTTCGTGAACGCCGTCGCCGTGAGCCAGTACACCGGAAGGAGGCCGAACAGGGCGAGCACGATGAGGCCCAGGCGTCCGGGGACGGACAGACGAGGGCGGATGATCCCCTCGCCGACGTCGCGGTTGCGGCGCATCATTTCTCCAGTCGTCGGTTGAGGAGCAGATATCCGCTCGAGATGATCGCGAGCAGGACGAGCCAGAGCGCCCCCATCGCGGAGGCCTTGCCGAGCTCGTAGCTGCCGAAGGCGAGGTGATAGAGGCTCACGGCGAGGGTCGTCGTGGAATTGCCGGGCCCTCCTCCCGTCATGACGAAGATCGTGTCGAAGTTGCCGAAGTTGTAGATGAACTCGAGCACGGCGACGAGCGTCACCGGGCCGGCGATGTGCGGCAGAGAGATGTACCGGAAGCGCTGAGCCCTGGTCGCGCCGTCGATCGTCGCGGCCTCGATCTGCTCGCTGGGCAGCGTCTGCAGCACGGCGAGAGCGACCACCATGATCCAGGGGAAGGAGTGCCAGGTCTTCGCGATGATCACGGCGGCCATCGCTCCGACCGGGTTTCCGAGCATGCTGATCTCGGGGAGACCGAGGAGCGAAAGAACGTGGTTCACGACGCCGTAGCTGTCGTTGAAGATCCACGCCCAGAGGAAGGACACGACCACCCCGGGCAGCAGCCACGGCAGCATCAGTGCGCCGCGCAGCACCGTGCGCCCGCGCATCCGGGAGTTCAGCAGCATCGCCAGGGCGACGCCGAGGACCAGGGGGAAGACCGTGGAGAGCGAGGCGAACACGAGCGTGGTGCCGAGCCTCGCCACGAACTCGTCCCAGATGAGCGCGTAGTTGTCGAAG
The DNA here is from genome assembly GCF_023703415.1 of Microbacterium sp. USTB-Y. GTDB lineage: Bacteria > Actinomycetota > Actinomycetes > Actinomycetales > Microbacteriaceae > Microbacterium. The sequence continues at coordinate 421,304 of NZ_JAGMTU010000004.1, forward strand.
CCGACGAACGTGCGCTCCGGTCGCAGCAGTGACTGGTCGTAGAGGCTGGTGCCGATGCTCGAGACGAGCGGGAAGATCGCGATCACGAGGAACAGCAGGACCGCGGGGAGTGCGATCATGAAACCGAAGGTGCGGTCCTTCGCGCCCAGCGTGGAGCGGCGTCCCGAGCGCGGTGCGGGGACCTGCTCGCGGACTTCTGGCCGCTCGAGGGTGGCTTGTGGCATGGCATTCACTTTCCGGGTGGGGTGGGCCCCTCGGGCCCCTGCACGCCGTCGTCGCAGTCGTCGACGATGACGTGCAGTCAGTCAACCACAATGCGGATGCGAAATCCACAAAATGCATAAGACACCCACATTTGCCTTGCCTGGCGTCATCACTCTCATTAGGATGACTGGCGACGGCTTCGCAGCAGCGGTGGCCGCAGGAGGAGGAGTCGCAATGGCATCGGAATCGGTGGGTGGCACCCAGACCGTGGAGCGGGCGATGTCCCTGCTCGCCTGCTTCACCGAGGAGTCGGGCGAGCTGCGGGTCTCCGAGCTCTGCACGCTGACCGGACTCGGACAGTCCACCGTCTCCCGCATGATGTCGGCACTCGATCGGATGAAGTTCGTCGTCCAGGACGGCCGGACCGGTCTGTACCGGCTCGGGCCGGCGGCGGTCGCCCTCGGGACGATCGCGCTCAACGGCTCGCCGATCTTCCGCGCGTCGCGGCAGATCGCGCAGAACCTGGCCCGCCGGATCGAGATCGGCGTGAACGTCGCCGAGCTCAGCGGCTTCACCTTCACCTACCTCTGCAACTTCGAGGGCGCGCTCGCCCCGAAGTCGTTCGCGATGGCCGGACGCACGGGCCCCCTGCACGCCACGGGCCTCGGCAAGGCCCTGCTTTCCGGAATGACGTCCGAGAAGGTCGACGAGTACTTCGAGCACTCCCCTCAGCGCTTCACCCCGCACACGATCGTCGACCGCGACGCCATGCAGGTCGCGCTCGACGAGAGCCGCAGCCGCGGGTATGCGACCGAGATCGAGGAGCTCGCCTTCGGGCGCGCCTGCATCGCGGCGCCGATCCACAACAGGGCGGGCGAGATCGTCGCGGCGCTCTCGGCGAGCGGCCCCCTGTCCGTGCTCGACCTGCACGCCCCGCACCAGGAGCTCGCTCTGCAGCTCATCGAGGCGGCGGACGAGATCTCGGTCGCGCTCGGCTACAGCCCTTCCCGCTCCGCGAGCGCCTTCGCGGCGCTCTGACATGCTGCCGCGATCCGGTCGCGGCGCCCAGAACCTCATCGCCGCGGCAGACGCCGCCGGCCTCTCCCCCACGACTGTCTTCGGAGACCCTTGTGAAGATCACGCGCGTCCAGACGTTCCCCCTTTTCCTGTCGAGGGAGGATGCGGACGACTCCTATGCAGGCGACACCGGCGTAGCCCATCGCGGCTACGTCATCCGACCGCCGTGGCGGAGCCTGTACTCCCCCGGCTACGAGTCGCTCCTCGTCAAGATCGAGACGGACGAAGGGCTCGTCGGGTGGGGTGAGGCGCTCGCGCCCGTCGCCCCCGAAGTCGTCGCCGCAGTGGTCGATCACCTTCTCACCCCGCTCATCCTCGGCGAGGATCCGCGATCCGTGCGGACGCTCTGGCACCGGATGACCGAGTCGATGCGCGAGCGGGGGCACCTCACCGGACACCAGGCGGACGCCATGGCCGCCGTCGACATCGCGCTCTGGGATCTCTGGGGGCACGCGACGGGCCTCTCCGTCTCGGAGCTCGCCGGCGGCCGCTTCGCCGAGATCCTGCCGACCTACGTATCCGGGATCCGCGGGAACGACGACGCCGAACGTGTCGACAAGGCGACGGCCTTCGTCGAGGCCGGCGTGCGGCGGATCAAACTGCATCTCGGCGCCGACATCCGCACCGACCTCGCCACCTATGACGCCATCCGGGCCGTGCACCCGGATCTCGACCTCGCGCTCGACGCGCACTGGACCTACCTGCTCGGCGAGGCGAAAGCTCTGGGCCGCGAGCTCGACGACCGCAGGGCCTGGTTCTTCGAGGCGCCTCTGGCGCCCGAGGACGTCGAGGGGCACCGCGATCTCGCGGCATCCCTGGCCACGCCGATCGCGGTCGGTGAGGCGATGCGCAGCCGTTTCGAGTTCACCGACTGGCTCGCCCGCAGAGCCGTCGGCCTGACCCAGCCCGACATCGGCCGGACGGGAATCACCGAGGGGCTCGCGATCGCCGCGGTCGCCGACGCGTTCCACGCGCAGGTCGCGCCTCACCATTCCGCAGCGTTCGGCATCGCGATGGCCGCGGGAGTGCACGTCGCGGCGAGCGCCACCTCGCTGCTCGCCTTCGAGTACCAGCCGTTCACGCTGCCCGTCGCCAACCTCATCCTCACCACTCCGCTCGAGGTGCGACCCGATGGCGGATTCATCGTCCCGACCGGCCCTGGACTCGGGGTCACGGTGGACGAGGCGGCTGTCGCCCGCTTCGTCCGGCGCTGAGCGCCCGAGGGGGTGGACCGGAGCCTCGCTCCGGTCCACCCCCTTTCGTCAATCCCCGACCCGCACGAACTGCGCGGCGCTGACCCGGTGGATGCTCGTGCTGCGGACTTCCAGTCGCACGACGCCGGGAGCACCGGCGTCGTAGCGGAACGTGCCGAGCGCCCGCCACGCAGCAGCCCCCTGGGTCTGGTCCACGATCACCTCGCTGCTGCCGCCCTGGTGCTCGACGACGTAGGCCGCGGACGTGGTCGTCGTCGGGTTCGTCGGATACCAGACCGACACGCGGTAGAGCCCCGGCTGGGGGAGGTCCGCCTTCCAGGTCACCGTGCTGCCGACGGAATCGGAGTCGCTGTACCGCGTGCGCGTCCCGTTCCAGCCGGAGAGGCCGCTCGGGTACCACCGCCCGGTCTCGAGGTACCCGGGCCAGGGCGATTGCGTATGCACGATCACGCCTTCGTCGGCCATCCGCACGAGGACCCCGCGGCGCAAGGTCTGATCCAGCCTCGCCTCGAATCGCGTGCTCGATCCCGGAGCGACCCCGGCCCCCGCCGTCACGGTCCAGGTGTGCGTCAGATCGGAGCGCGGCGGCACGACGACGGCCGCGTCCCGCTGATCGATGGTCCAGCCGGTGGCGCCGTAGAGGGCGAGCGTCCCCTGGAGCGGCGTCACGCCGGTGTTGATCACCAGGGCCGTCAGCTTCACCGTCGCACCGGGGCCGCTGGCGACCTCGGTGTCCGACGCCAGGGAGACGAGCCGACGCCGATCGATCACCTCGATCGACGCGGACCTCAGCGCAACGGGCGACGCCCCCGGCACCGACAGGGATCCGGCGACCTGGACCTCCCCGAGCGCGGCGGACGTCGCGATCACGACCGAGGCCTCCACCCGGACCGTGGCGTGCGCGGGAGCCGCGATCGCCGGCACCATGCCGTCGAGCTGCCACCCGCTCGGCAGGGTGAGCCCGACGCTGCCGGCGATCGGCTGCGCCGTTCCGTTGCGCACCTCGATGATCAGCGGGACTCGGTCGCCTGCCGTGCCCGTGGCCTGGGCGACCACGTCTCCCGAGACCTCCGATCCCGCGCCGGCGATCCGCGTCGGCAGGCGCAGCGTGACCTCGTCCGTGGTCGTGCCGCCGGCGGAGACCGTGAAGGCGAACGCCTTCACCGGGTCGTCCACCGGGATCGTCCACTCATAGGGATACCCCTTGGCCGGCGCCTGCTGCGCGACCTGCCCGCCGATCCGGTACGAGAGCGTCGCCTGCTGCTCCGTGTCGATCTGCACATACGCGTCGTATCCCTGCCCGCCCGGCCGTACCAGCAGCATCCCGCGGACGAGTCCGTAATCGCTCGCCGGATCGGAGTCGACCTCGCGGAAGCTGTCCGGGCCGTGGTCGACGATGTCGTCGAACGGCAGCTCCGGCCGCTGCACCGCCACGTTGCGGACGACCAGCGCGAGCAGCCCGTGCCCCGGGACGGTGACCGTGACGCGCGCGTCGATCGCCGCCTGGGTGGAGCGGCTGCCGTCCGCGGCGATGACCTCGATCGTCGGCGCGGCGCTGCGCGGCAGTCCGGTCAGCTCCCCGGCGAGGTCGACGACGACCTGCTGCGCATCGGGCGCCGAGTTCGTGAGGCTGAGGTAGAGCGCGCCATTGCCCACGCCGGCGATCCAGTTGATCAGCGGGTTGTCCAGCTCGATCAGGCCCGCCGGGAAGTACGGCCATACCCCGGTCTCGCCGAAGAACGAGCCGGGCGCGTGACCGTAGGCGAAGAACTTGAAGTAGGCGAAGTCCGCCTCGAAGACGTGCGGGAACTCGATGCTGCCGGAACTGCGGTAGAAGCTCTCGCTGATCAGGTAGTCCATGGCGAGACCCAGCTGCGCCGGCGCGTGATGGAAGTAGTACCCGGTGATCCCGACGGGACCGCTCGTGGCGAAGTCCGGCTTCATGTGTGCGACCTGGAACTGCCGGCCGTAATAGCCGGGATAGGTCGTGAACCTGCCGATCACCATGTTGTGCGCGACGTCGGCCAGCAGCGGGTCTCCGGCGTGGTGGGCGAGGCGCAGCAGTGCGCCGGCCCAACACGGGTTGAAGACGTACCCGCCGCCGGGATCCGTCACGGCGCTCACCCCGAGCTTGAACGACGAGAGCGCCTCGAAGGTGAGACCAGAGGGCGAGACGTACCAGGCCGGAACCGTCTCGGTCGCCACACCCGTGACAGGATAGGGCGGCAGCGATGAGCGCGACTCCCAGTCGTACTGCTGAGTGATCACGTGGCCCACCGGAACCGTGACGGTCTGGTCCGGCACCGGCCGCACCGCGGTCTGCGTGATGAACCGCTGCACTTCCCGGTGTGCTCCCTCGAGGAAGACCGCCTCCCCCGTCACCTCGAACAGTTCGAGCAGGTCGACCCAGTACTTGGAGAAGCTGTAGGCGAAGCCGCCCGGCGGCTGGCCGTTGCCGCGATACGGCGTGAGGATCTGCTCCTGCACGTAGCGGCGGCCGATCAGCGTCGCCTCGGCCAGATATGCCGGATCCCCGGTGGCCCGGTAGGTGGCGAGGGGGACGGCGAAGGGCGCACGGCTCTGCCCGACGACCCCGGACTTCGTGGCCTGCACGGCGAGTCGCTGGATCCCCGCGTTCCGCCCATGGGTGAGCTGGTAGAGCGCCGTCAGGTTCACCGCGTCCGTGGGGATGCGGCCGAGCCGGTACTGCGTCTTGTCGTTGTAGACCGGGCTGCCGATGACCGGCGAGTGCCCGATCCCCTTGCGCGACACCTGGTACTCGATCAGCGGGCGGGCGCGCCGGTCGTACAGGGTGCCGCCGGTCCTGCCCGTCAGGTAATGCGCGGAGAGCACCACCCCGCTCGCAGCGGTGCGCACGGCGTCCTCGTTCTCCACGTCGACGAACCCCTTCGCGCGGTTCCACCAGCCGGAGAAAGACGGGATGTAGTCCACCGAGTCGTCCCCGGCGGGCTCGACGGCGATGAGGTCCGCCATCGCATGCACGGCGTCGGTCAGCGCTCGCCCGTAGACGTTGCGCCGGTAGGCCGTGACTCCGTACTCGCCGCGGCACAGCGCGGTGTACGCGTCATAGAGGGCACCCGCCTGTGCGGCCACGCCGAATGCGAACCCGCGCTCCTCCCCTGCCGCCATCGCCGTGCGGAGCCCGGGCTGGGGCGAGTACATGCAGGGCACGAGGTCGAGGCTGTCGTTGCGCAGGCTCATCCCGTAGGGCTGCCGGTCCGACATGAGCTGCCGCTCGTGCACGAACTCCGCGACCTCGGACGGCAGGTAGACGCCGGAGGTGACCGGGATCCCGCCGACGGCGTACTGCGTGAGCGCCATCGGGGCGAACAGCTCCCACGCCCCGAGCGGCGCCGAGCCGTCGAGAACCGAGAGCGCGTGCTGGTAGGAACCGCACAGCACCTCATCGAGATCGTCGAGCGACCGGGCGTCCTGACTCTGATAGCCGACGATGTAGTCCCCGGCGTTCTTCGCGGTCAGCACGTGATGGGCTTCCGGATTGTCGCCTTCCAGCCGCCAGCGCACGACGAGCTCGACGTCGTCCGTGCTGGTGCGCAGCTCGATCGCCTGCGGGCCGAGCACCTGGAAAGAGGTGAATCCCAGCCAGCTCGGAGCCAGCGGGCCGTAGAGCTCCGGCGCGCTGCCGGACGGCAGCGACCCTTTCAGCACCACCCACTGCTCGTCGAAGCGGTGCGCGGCGTCCGTCGCCGGGAGCCAGCCGCCGTCGTGCGCGATCTCGAGATCGCGGACGACGGTCGCCCCTCCGTCCCAGGTGGCCTGGAAGAAGGTCATCCGGTGGTTCGACCCGACCAGCTGCGCGACCTGGGTCACCGCCAGATTCGGCTTGTCCAGCCGTCGCAGTGCATCCGCGTAGGCGCCGGTCGCCGTGGGTAGTTCCGTTGCCGCGGCCGACGAGCCGCCGGCCTGCGCGCCGAGGACCGGCGGAAGGACACCCGCGATCACCAGCATGCGCAGCACGGATCGCCGGCTCCACTGCAGGGGTCCCTCGTCATCTCTCGCACTCTTCCTTGCAATCATGATGCATATATTGCAATCCATATGCGATGATGTCAATGGACTCTTCCGCCGCAGCGCGGACGCCGTCCGCACGGCAGGATCGAGGAGGTACGGAACCGGTGAGAGACCCTTCGTCGCGCGACGGGATACCCGAAGAACTGACCGAGTACTCCCTCGGAGAGCTGCTCCTGCCCCCGCCGGACCAGCCGGAGCCGGACGACTTCGACGAGTTCTGGCAGGCGACCTTCGAGGAGTTCGGCACCGGCGCCGTCGCGTGGCGGACCGTGCGGGAGGGGGACGCGACACCGACCCATCGAGTGACCGAGATCCGCTTCGGCTCCTCCGCGGACGAGCCCGCCACCGCGTTCGTCATGGTGCCGCATGCAGCGGCTGCGATTCGGCGCGGCCTCGTGATCGGGCACGGCTACGGGGGCCGCACGGGCCCCGACGTCGAGCGCGTGCCCGCGGACACCGCCGCGATCTTCCCCTGCGCGCCGGGAACCCACCCCGATGCCCCCAGCCGCTTCCCGGCGCTTCCCGCCGAGCACGTGCTGGCGGGCATCGCGCATCGCGACACCTATTCGCTCCGCTTCGCCACAGCGGACGTCTGGCGCGCGGCGACGGTGCTGCTGGACCTGGTTCCTTCCGTAGCAGGCGCCCTCGACTTCAGCGGCGGCAGCTTCGGCGGCGGCATCGGGGCGATGGCGCTTCCGCGGGACGCACGCTTCCGGCGCGCGGCACTGGACGTCCCCAGCTTCGGCGCGCACGCGATCCGGCTCACCCGGCGTTGCACCGGGAGCGGCGAGGCCGTCCGGACGCATCTGCGCACGCATCCCGAGGCACGTTCCACGCTCGACTACCACGACGCGGCGACCGCGGCCCGCCGCCTCCGCATACCGGTGCACATCGGGGCCGCCGTTCTCGATCCGGCGGTCGATCCGCGCGGACAGTTCGCGGTCTACCACGCGCTCTCCGGGCCGCGACGGCTGACGGTGCGGGCTAACGGGCACATCGACGCTCCGGAGGGCCGGGTCGCCGACGCCCTGGCGGCGCAGGCGGCGATCGACTTCCTGGCGCTCCCCGCCGACCGGCTGCCGGCTCCGCCGGCCTGAGCGCCCCTTCCCCTCTCAGCGAGTCGTCCCCTTCAGCACGTCCCATGGACCGTGCTGAGGGGGACGACTCACAATGGGGGAGGTCAGACCTCGGCCAGGCGGCCGTTCTTGAGGCGCAGCCGACGGTGGGCGCGCTTCGCCACCGCCGAGTCGTGCGTGACCACGATGAGCGTCAGCCCTTCTGCGCAGAGCGACTCGAGCAGCACCAGGGTCTCGTCGCGCATCTCCTCGTCGAGGTTGCCGGTGGGCTCGTCGGCGAGCAGCACGCGCGGTCTCTTCACGATGGCGCGGGCGATCGCCACACGCTGCTGCTGGCCGCCGCTGAGCTCACCCGGGAGGTGATCGCCGCGGTCCGCCAGGCCGACGTGAGCGAGCGACTCGTCCACACGGGTGCGCCGCTCCTCCGCCGGGATCCTCCGCGGCACGAGCGCCATCGCCACGTTCTCCCGCGCGGTGAGCGTGGGGATCAGGTTGAAGCCCTGGAACACGAACCCGATCTCCTCGGCGCGCAGGCGCCCGAGCTCCCGGTTCGACGCCGTGGACAGCTCGGTGCCACCCAGCGTGAGCGACCCGCCGGAGGGTCGGTCCAGGGCACCGAGCAGCTGCAGCAGCGTGGACTTCCCGCCGCCCGTGGGCCCCTGGATGGTCACGAACTCGCCTGCTCTGATCTCCGCGGTCGCGCCGGTCAGCGCCGTGACCGTGCGACCTTTCGTCCGGTAGGTCCGCGTGACGTCGGTCAGCCGGTACAGGGCCTGCGGCTCGGTCTCGATGATGCTCATGATCTGTCGTCTCTCCTGTTCGGGTTCCGGGGTCAGGCGGCGGACCGCAGTGCTTCGGCCGGGCTCAGACGAGCCGCCCGCCATCCGCCGATCGCACCGGCGACGAGGCCGCCGAGGATCGCGAGGCCCACGGCCGCGATGAGGATCGTCACGCTGAGCGGGGCATGCAGCACGACCGCCTGCGCGGACTCGCCGAGGCCCCGGAAGGCTTCGCCGCGTCCCCCGCCCTGGAACGCTCCGCCGGCGGCTCCCGCACCGGCCTCTCCGCCTGCCGCACCCCCGCCTCCGCCGCGTGCGAAGCCGGCAGCCGACGCACCGGAGATCGTGGGCTGGACGAGGTTCACGACGAGGATCCCGACGAGGCCGAGCGCGAGTCCCGCCGCTCCCCCGATGAGGCCCTGCACGAGTGACTCGCCGGCCACCTGCCGGACGATCCGGCCGTTCGACCAGCCGATCGCCTTGAGGGTACCGAACTCCCGGGTGCGCCGGGCGACGCCGGAGAGCGTGAACAGCACGGCGAGGAGCACGGCGACCGCGAGCACGATGATCGACAGCCACGTGCCGAGGCCTTCGATCATGCCGGCGGCGCTCGCGAGAGATCCGGAGACGGTCGAGGCGAGGTCCGCCTGTGAACTCACGGTCGCAGTCGGCAGGGCCTTGGCGAGCGCCGTCTGGACGGAGGCGATGTCGGAGGCGGAAGCCGCCTTCACGTAGACCGTGGACACGACGTCTCCTGTTCCCGCGATCTTCTGCGCGGTGTCGAGAGGCAGGTACACGTTCGCCGCGGTGTCGGCGGAATCGGAGGACGAGGTCACGATCCCGATGATCTTGACCGTGGATCCGCCGACATCGATCGTGCTGCCGACACTCAGGCTCTTCGACGTGGCATACGTGCTGTCCGCGAGGGCGACGAGCTGACCCGCATCGTCTGCGGCGAGCGCGCGTCCCGAGGAGACCTTCACGGAGGACAGCGGTCCCACGGTCGTCCCCGCGGAGGGATCGACGCCCAGCACCGAGAACGAGTTGAGACCGAAGTTGCCGCCGCCGAATCGCGGCCGCTCGCCCGCGCCCTGTCCCTCCCCCGTTCCGGACTGCCCCGTGCCGCCCTGCGTGCCTTGCTGCGCGATCCGCCCGTCGAACGTGAGGTTGGTCAGGCTCAGAGCACCGGTGGCCGCAGCGACGTTCCCCGTGGCCGAGATCGTCTTGACCCCCGCCGCATCGATCGTGCCCCGCGCCGGAGAGGCGCGCAGCACCGAGGTGTTCAAGGTCGTACTGCCGTCGCCGGACGCGGCGCCGCCGCCGGCGCCGAAGTCGAAGCGCTGCCCGGTGTCGCTGCCCCGCTGGGCCGGCGCACCGGTCACCGTGAGATCGGTGCCCACTCCGTAGACCCGCGCGAGCGCCTCCGTCTGCGCATCGCGCACGCCCGCCGCCAGCGCGTTGACGACGATCACCAGCGCGATCGCTATCGCGAGGCCCACGGCGACGATCACCGTCTGCTTCTTCCGGCCGGCCAGTTCCCGGCGCAGATACGTCCCGTACATGCTTCTCCTCTGGGTCACCCTCGTGCTGGTGACGCTAGGAGGCGGTTCTGGGGCGCGATGATGGCGAAACTATGCGCGCGCTAAGCACGCCGAGGGATCAGCCTGCCACGAGCGGCAGAACGGATTCCGGGTCGTGCGATGCCGCAGACGGTGCGCTGTCGCTCGTCGATTGGAGCACCAGGTGCGCCCGCCGGTGCCCGCTCCTCAGGCGCTCCTGCACGCTCCACCCCCGCAATAGGCCCGAGAGGTAGCCGCCGGCGAAGGCGTCGCCCGCGCCCACGGGCTCGACCACCTCGGTCTGAATCGCGGGCTCGAAGGTTCGGCCCTGCGGGGAGAAGTCGGTCGCGCCGACGTCACCGTCTTTGACGACCAGGCGCGCGGGTCTGGGGAGGTGCTCGCGCACGTCCTCCGCGGTCCGACAGCCCCAGAGCGTCTCAGCCTCGTCTCGTCCCACGAACACGATGTCCGCGCGGTTCGCCAGATCGCCGAGGATCGGCGCGGCATCGGCCACCGGCCACAGGCCGCGGCGGTAGTTGACGTCGAAGCTGAGCAGCGCACCGCTCGCGACGACGCGCGCGAACACCGCGTCGATCATCGCTGCGCAGTCGTCCGAGAGCGCCGGAGTGATCCCCGAGACGTGCACCACCGCCGTCTTCTCGAGCGGGATCGACGCGATCGACGCCGACGTCATCCGGGATGCGGCGGATCCGGCACGGTAGTAGCTGACGCCGCGACCCGGATCCTTGAAGAAGACTCCGGTGGGCGCAACCTCATCGAACGACACCCAACGGGTGTCGACGCCCTGCGCCGCGATCTCGCGGTGGACCCGATGTCCGAGCACATCGTCCCCGAGAGCGCCCACCCACGCGGCCGCGCCGCCGAGCGCCGCCACGTGCCCGGCGACGTTGGACTCGGCACCGGCGGCCCTGAGCCGGATGCTCTCCGCGTCGATGAGGGACTCCGCCCGGCTCGGCGCCACCATCGCCATGGTCTCGCCGATCGCGACGAGAGCGGGAAAGTCTGCAGTTGCCATCCCGGCATTCTCTCTCACTGTTGCCACCTGACGCAACATGCGTTGCACTAGACGCAACTAACAGGATCGCGACCCCGACCGGTCCACGCGCGGGATGCTCTGATCGCCCGCGGCCCGGCCCCGCGGACCCCCTCGCGTCGCGATCGACCACAGGCGATCGGAAGCTCATAGGGCGTTCATAGAAACCTGAGGAGAATGGATCCCATGAACGATCACGCCACTGAGCTGCGCCGCCCCGACGGCTCCCCCCTGCGGATCCTCGCGGTCGACGACGAGCCGATGCTCACCGACCTGCTCGCCATGGCCCTGCGCATGGAGGGCTGGGAGGTCCGCACCGCCGGGTCAGGGCTCGAGGCGCTGCAGGTCGCCCGCGACTTCGGCCCCGACGCCCTGGTCCTCGACGTCATGATGCCCGACCTGGACGGGCTCGGCGTCCTCAAGCGCCTGCGCGAGCAGGGCAACATGGTGCCGGTGCTGTTCCTCACCGCCAAGGACGCGGTGGGCGATCGGATCGCCGGCCTCACCGCCGGAGGGGACGACTACGTCACCAAGCCGTTCAGTCTCGAGGAGGTCGTCGCCCGGCTGCGGGCCGTGATCCGCCGTTCCGGCGGGGCGACCACGAGCGAGAGCGACTCGATCCTCCAGGTCGGCGATCTCACCCTCAACGAGGACAGCCACGAGGTGGTCCGCGACGGGGACGAGATCGAGCTCACCGCGACCGAGTTCGAACTGCTGCGCTTCCTCATGCGCAACGAGCGCCGCGTGCTGTCGAAGGCGCAGATCCTCGACCGGGTGTGGAGCTACGACTTCGGCGGCCGCTCCAGTGTCGTCGAGCTCTACATCTCGTATCTGCGCAAGAAGCTCGACGCCGGTCGTGACGTGCCGCTGATCCACACCGTCCGCGGTGTCGGCTACATGATCAAGGCCCCGCAGCAGTAAGCCCGCGCACCCGATGGAGTCCTCACGCCGATGAACCCGTTCCGCCCCCGCCCGCGCGGCCCGCTCTCCCTGCAGACCCGCCTCATGGCCGCGGTCACCGGGTTCGTGTCGCTGATCCTCGTCGTCATCGCCATCGCGACGAGCGTGGTGCTCGGGAACGTGCTCAACGGGAGGCTGCAGGACGAGCTGTCGGCCACCGCGAAGAGCGTCGGCGCCATCGCCCGGCAGTCGGCCGTGATCGGACACTTCGTGCCGGCCGCGTCCGACCTCGTGGTGGGGCCCACCGGCGTGCCCAACGGCACGCTCGTCATCGTGGTCTCGGAGAGCGGAGCCGCCAGCGGCACGGTGGTCACGTCAGACCGGGTGGCGCAGGATCTCACCGCCCTGCAGATCCACCAGGCCGTCACCGCGCTCTCGGAGGGACGCTACGCGGAGGATCTCTCCCAGCTCGGCGACTATCAGTTCGTGCACCAGCCCGTGCCCCCGGCGGGCCCGACGCAGTTCGAGGTGATCACGGGTCTGCCCCGCGCCTCCACCGAGGCGCAGATCACGACGCTGTTCTCGATGATCGCGCTCACCACGATCGGCGGGCTCATCCTGCTCGCGCTCTCCACCGCGATCACGATCCGGGTGGCCCTGCGCCCGCTGCGCGAGGTCGCCGCCACGGCGAACCGCGTCGCGAACCAGCCTCTGGACCGCGGAGACGTGTCGATCACCGAGCGCGTGCCTGCGGCCGAGGCGGATCCGCGCACCGAGACCGGACTGGTCGGCGCCGCCCTGAACACGCTGCTCGACCACGTCGACGCGTCCCTCGCCGTGCGTCAGCGCAACGAGGAGCGGATGCGGCAGTTCGTCGCCGATGCGAGCCACGAGCTGCGCACGCCGCTCTCGTCGATCCGCGGCTACTCCGAGCTCTCGCTGCGCGCGCTGTCGAGGTCGGAGGCGCCGGAGGACCCCGCCACCGCCTCGGCGCACACCGCGCTGGAGCGCATCCAGGCGCAGTCCCTGCGGATGACCAGCCTCGTCGAGGATCTGCTGCTGCTCGCCCGCCTGGAGGAGGGCAGGGAGCTGTCGCTGTCGTCCGTCGACCTCTCCCGCCTCGCGATCGAGGGCGTCGAGGACGCACGCCCGACGGCCCCCGATCACGAGTGGTCGATCGACGTGCCGGAGGAGCCCGTGGAGCTCATCGGCGACACCGGCCGGCTGCAGCAGGTCGTCACGAACCTCATCGCCAACGCGCGCACGCACACCCCGGCCGGCACCCGGATCTCGATCGAGGTCGCCGACGAGGACGACGCCGCCGTGCTGCGGGTGAGCGACGACGGCCCCGGCATCGATCCCGCCGTCCGCGACGAGCTGTTCAGCCGCTTCGCGCGCGGCGACCGCTCGCGCAACCGCGCGACCGGCGGATCCGGGCTCGGCCTGTCGATCACCAAGGCGATCGTGGACGGTCACGGCGGCACGATCTCCGTGCAGAGCGAACCGGGCGCGACCACGTTCACCGTCCGGCTGCCGCACGTCCCGCATCCGCAGACCGGCGCGACGCCGACCGCGGATGCGGCACCCGGCGCCCCCGCCGGATCCGCCTCCGCTGCTCGGCCCGACGAGGACCGCCCGGCCGAGGACCGCACCGCCGGGGGCGGCCACGAGATGACCCGCACCGTCGGCGGACGCTGAGCCCGCGGGCGCTCAGGCGCGTGCGCCCGCCGGATCAGTAGCCCGCGAACGCATCGGTCGTGACCCGACGAGCACCGCGCAGGGTCGGCGCGAGGTCCGCGAGGAGCCGGGGCGGCCCCGAGACGTAGGCGTGGCGTCGCGCCAGGTCCGGAACCAGCTCCCGCAGCAGCGCGGCGTCCAGCCGCCCTCCCCCGGCCCACTCAGCCCCCGCGGGCAGGGCCTCGGGGCGGTCCGGGGTCACGACGACGATCCGCGCCCCGGATGCGGCGAGCTCGTCGAGATAGGCGCACTCCTGCGCCGAGGACGCGACGAGCACGAGCACGCAGTCCGTGCGGTCTCCGGCGCCGAGCTGCGACACGAACGGCGTCACGCCGATCCCCGCGGCGAGGAGAAGCACGGGGACGTCACGGGCGGGCAGCACGAAGTCCCCCCAGACACCGGTGGCGGTGAGCACGTCGTCGGCCTGCACCACGCCGAGCGCGCGCTTGAAGGTGGATCCCGGCTCGGCCTCCCGATAGGCGATGCGCACGAAAGGCAGCTCCGCCGGAGCGGAGACGATGCTGAACTCGCGACGCGTGCCCCGGGCGTCGGGGCGGCGATGCGGCACCTGCAGCTCGAGGTACTGGCCCGGTGCGAAGCGGAACCGCCGGCGCGTCCGGAAGGTGAGCTCGTGCACGGTGGGGGTGAGCGCTCTGCGGCGCACCAGGGACAGCCGGATCCCGGATCGGGCGACGAGCACAGCGGCGAGCAGGTTGCCGACGAGCAGCGCCCGCTCCTGCCCGAGGGTGATGACGCCGAGCGACAGCGGCCAGCCGGCGAGTACGCCGACCACCGCCGCGACGAGCAGCTGCTGCCCGCGCCGCGCCGGCAGGGTGAGCGGCTCGGTCAGCATGAACGCGCCGAGGAACAGCACGGGCGACTGCAGCAGCACGGTCGTGAGCAGGCCCGCCGGGTCTACCGCGATGCCGGCCGCGGCGGACTGCACGGAGAGCCGTGCCGTCGACACCGCGGCGTAGGCCGCGACGAAGAGCAGCACGACCGCGACGCGTTCCGTGCGCCACAGCACCAGCAGGCCGAGCAGGACCACGGGCAGGGCGAGGGCGGGCGTGCCCACCCACCAGGCGGAGAAGCCCAGCGTCGTGAGGGTGAGCACCGTCGCCCCGACCGCGGCGGGGTTGAGCAGATGCCGCCCGCGCCAGACCAGCACGTACTTGGATGCGCTCGCGACGACGCCTGCGAGGGCGATGCCGCCGATCTGGTCGGGGTTCGCCCCCGGCTGCACCACGAACAGCAGGATCAGCGCCGTGATCAGCGACGACTCGATCCGCCGCGGCACCCGCAGCAGGGCCTGGGCGACCGCGTCGGTGCAGAAGGTCGCGACCAGCAGCAGGGCGAGGCTGGCGACGACGTCCAGCGGCGTGACGCCGATCCAGCCGAGCGCCGACTCGACCACGGCGACCACGGCCAGCGCGATGAGCGCGTACAGCGTGAGCCGGTACATCGTCAGACGCCCCAGCTGCGCGAGCACGCGCTGCTGCAGGCCGACCAGCGTCGCGATCATGCGAACACCTCCATCCGATCCCCGGCCGACCACTCCACCGCGCCCGCGGTGGTCATCCGCACCCATTCCACACCGAACCGGTCGGCGAAGGCGGGACCGCCGTCGAAGAACAGCGCCATGGCGGCGGCGTCGGCGAGCATCGCCTCCTCCGCGATCGCCCAGGTCGCGGCGACCGTGCGCACGGGCTCGCCGGTCCGGGCGTCCAGCACGTGGTGCAGTCCGCCGTGCGGCCCGGGCCAGGCGCGCCGGTTCACGGCCGACCCGCACAGCGCGGCATCCGCGACCTCGGCGACGCCGATCGCCCGCGTCCCGTCGAACGGATGCTCCAGTCCCACCCGGATCGGCGGGCCGCTCAGCCGCAGGTCGCCTCCGGCGTCGACGAGACGCTCGGCATGCCCGAGCGCGCCCAGCAGGTCGTGCACGACGTCGACGAGGCGCCCCTTGCCGATCGCCCCGACGTCGATGAGGGCCGGGGCGTGCAGCGTGAGCGCGCCGTCGTCCCAGGCGAGCTGGTCGGCCCAGTCCCCCGGCGCCGGGAGCGGACCGCGGTCGTGCAGCGAGTACCGCGCATCGTATCCCCGGGCCGAGAGGCTGTCGCCGACGAGCGGCTGCACTGCCCCGCCCGTCGCCTCCGCCAGCGCCCGGTAGAGGTCGAGCATGGCGCGCGCATCCGGCGGAGCGGGGACCTCCTGGGGCTCCGCGGCCAGCGCCGTCACGAGCGAGTCGTCGCGGAACCGCGACCAGGTGTGGTCGAAATCGTCGATCGTCTCGCCGACGGCGTCGCGGTCCGCATCGGCCAGGGGCCGGGAGGTCGCGATCTCCCAGACGGTGCCGATCGCCTCGAACCGCCAGACGTGGTCCACTCAGCCGTCCTTGCGCGAGGGCCGGCCGGCCCGAACCGGATCCGGCTGCGCCGCGGAAGGACCCACGTCAGCTCTTGGCCTCGGTACGGATGGTCGCCAGCGCCTGGGTGAAGCCCTTGCTCGTGAGCGAGGACCCGGACACCCGGCTGACGGAGATCTCGTCGAGCTTCTTGCCGACCACCTGCGCCGAGATGCCGCCGATGAACTGCGACTGATAATGCTCCGTCTCCGACGCCTGCGGGTCCCCGGTGACCTTCACCGCGGTCACCGTGTCACCGGCGATCGTGATCGACACCGTGATCTTCTCCACGGTCTCCGGCGTCTGGTACGAGCCGTCGGCGGTGTAGGTGCCGTCCTTGTACGTGCCGCCCGTGCCGGAGGCTGCGGGCGCCGATGCCTCCGCGGTGCTCTGCGGTGCGGGCGTGTCCTTCGTCGTCTCCGCGGAGGAAGCCTCGGCCGCACAGCCGGCGAGCAGCAGCGTTCCGGCGATGCCGACGAGGGCGGATCCTTGGCGTACCGAGGGCGAGAGCTTCATACGATCCAGCTTCAGCAATCCACCTGTGCGTCACCTTTGAGATGTCGGGACGCCCCGTGAAGGACGAGGGGCCGGCCGGGATGCGCCCGGCCGGCCCCTCGTCGATCTGAGGTCAGGCGGCTCCGTCGAACATGCTCGTGACGGATCCGTCCTCGAACACCTGGCGGATGGCGGTGGCGAGCAGCGGCGCGATCGGAAGGATGCGCAGCCCCGGGAACCGGCGCGCCTCGGAGAGCGGGATGGTGTCGGTGACGACGACCTCGTCGATTGCGGAGTCCTGCAGACGCTCGCTGGCAGGGTCCGAGAAGATCGCGTGCGTCGCCGCGACGATCACCTTGCGGGCGCCGTTGGCCTTGAGCGCCTGAGCCGCCTTCACGATCGTGCCGCCGGTGTCGATCATGTCGTCGACGAGGAGGCAGGTGCGTCCGTCGACGGTTCCGACGATCTCGTGGACCGAGACCTGGTTGGCGACCTTCGGGTCGCGGCGCTTGTGGATGATCGCGAGCGGAGCGTCGAGGCTGTCGGACCAGGTGTCGGCGACGCGCACGCGTCCCATGTCGGGCGAGACGATGGTGAGCGTGGCGCGGTCCTCCGCCGTCAGCGTGTCCTCGAAGTGCTCGAGCAGCACAGGCTTGGCGAAGAGGTGGTCGACCGGGCCGTCGAAGAAGCCCTGGATCTGGGCGGCGTGCAGGTCGACGCTCATCACGCGGTCGGCGCCGGCGACCTTGAGCATGTCGGCGACGAGACGCGCCGAGATGGGCTCGCGACCCCGGCCCTTCTTGTCCTGCCGGGCGTAGGGGTAGTAGGGGGCGACCACGGTGATGCGCTTGGCCGACGCGCGCTTGGCGGCGTCGAGCATGATGAGCGTCTCCATGAGCCACTCGTTGATCGGATCCCCGAAGGACTGGATGATGAACAGGTCGCAGCCGCGGATCGACACCTCGAACCGGGCGTAGAGCTCGCCGGACGCGAAGGTGCGGTGCTCGACCGGCGCGATCTCCGTGCCGAGGGCCGCGGCGACCGCCGCGACCAGCTCGGGGTGCGAGCGCCCGCCGGCGACGACGAGCCGCTTCTTGGTCTTCGCGACCAGACCTGGCGCGATGTCGTTCTCGCGATCCAGCTCGACCGTCGTGTTCTTCTTGCGCCCCATCGGACCCGCCTATTCCGCCGAATCGGCACGCGCCGCGTCTGCTGCGGCCGTGCCTGCTCTGTTCTTCTCGACCCACCCCTCGATGTTGCGCTGGGGTGCGACGCTCATCGCGAGGGCACCGGCGGGGACGTCCTTGCGGACGACGGCTCCGGCGCCGGTCTTCGCGCCGGCTCCCAGCCTAACGGGCGCGACGAGCACCGTGTGCGAGCCCGTGTGCACCTCGTCCCCGATCTCGGTGCGGTGCTTGTTGACGTCGTCGTAGTTCGCCGTGATCGTGGAGGCGCCGAGGTTGACGCCGCGACCGACCGTCGCATCGCCGACGTACGAGAGGTGCGGAACCTTGGATCCCTCGCCGATCTGGGCGTTCTTCGTCTCGACGTAGGCGCCGATCTTGCCCTCGTCGCCCAGCGTCGTGCCGGCGCGGAGGTAGGAGAACGGCCCGACCGTCGCGCGCGCGCCGATCACGGCGAGGGTCGCCTCGGAGCGGCGCACCTCGGCGTCCTCCCCCACCTCGCAGCTGACGAGGGTGGTGTCGGGGCCGATGACGGCGCCGGAGGCGACGGTGCTCGCCCGCAGGATGTGGGTGTTCGGCAGCACCGTGACGTCGGGCGCGAGCGTCACGTCGTCGTCGATCCAGGTGGTCGCGGGATCCTGGATGGTCACGCCCTCGCGCTGCCAGCGCCGCACGATGCGGTCGTTCAGCGTGCGCGCGGCCTCGGCGAGCTGCACCCGGTCGTTGATGCCGAACGTGGCGGTGGTGTCGGCCGCGATCTCGACGGCGACCTTCTCGTCGTGCGCGCGCAGCAGGCCGATGACCGTGGTCAGGTACATCTCGCCCTGGGCGTTGTCGGTCGTGACCTGGGCGAGCTCGGTGCGCAGGAGCCCGGCACGGAACACGTACACGCCGGCGTTGATCTCGCGCGTCGCCTTCTCGGCGTCGTCCGCGTCCTTCTGCTCGACGATCCGGGCGACGTCGCCGGCGGCGTCGCGGATGACCCGTCCGTATCCGGTCGGGTCGTCGACGATGGCGCTCAGGATCGTCGCCGCAGCGGCAGCGGCGCGGTGCCCGTCGACGAGCGCCTGCAGCGTCTCGGCCTCCAGCAGCGGCACGTCGCCGGAGAGAACCAGCACGTCGCCGTCGAAGCCCTCCGGGAGCGCGTCGAGGGCGACCTGCACGGCACGCCCGGTGCCGGGGATGTCGTCCTGATCGACGATGACCGCTTCCGGATGCTCGGCGGCGAGCGCCGCGACCACCTGATCGCGCTCGTGGCGCACCACGACCTCGACGGTCTCTGCGCCCAGCTGCGAGGCGGTGGCGAGCACATGCCCCACGAGGGTGCGTCCGCCGATGGGGTGCAGCACCTTGGGCAGCCGGGACTTCATGCGGGTGCCCTGCCCTGCGGCGAGCACGATGATGGCGAGTGCGTTCTTCGTCATGCTCCGCCGCCAGGATTCGAACCTGAACCTCACAGCTCCAAAGGCTGTCGTGCTGCCGTTACACCACGGCGGACCGCGGGCGCCGGGATGACGGCCGCCCCCTAAGTCTGCCAGACCGCATCATGCGTGACGGGCGCGGAACACCCCGGCAACACCCGCGTAACGTCGCTGCGAGACCCTGGGGTCATGAGGATCCGCATCTCCCGGGTGGACACCCCGACTCCCGACCTCGAACGCTTCCTGGCCGATCACCTGCGCGACATGGAGGCGACCGCACCTCCGGAGAGCCGGCACGCCCTGGACCTCTCCCGTCTGTTCGCGCCGACCGTGCGCCTGTTCACGGCGACGGTGGACGGCGTCCTCGCCGGCACGGGAGCGCTGGCCGCGCTCGAGCCGGGCCACGAAGAGCTCAAGTCGATGCGCACGGCCTCGCGGATGCGGGGGCGCGGAGTCGCATCCGTGCTGCTCGCGGCCCTGCTCGATGACGCGCGCGACCGCGGGATCGGCCGGGTGTCGCTGGAGACCGGTGCCGACGACTTCTTCTGGCCCGCCCATCGGCTCTACGCCAAGGCCGGATTCGACGAATGCGCACCGTTCGGCGGGTACGTCGAGGATCCGCACAGCCTGTTCCTCACCATCGCGGTCGTCCCGAGGACCGCCGTCGGCGCGGCGGTCGCGGTCGGTCGATAATGGACGGATGAGCATCGGCGAGCAGCGCACGGGCGACGAGGTCGACCGGATCGTCGAGGCGTGGAACACGCAGCGCCCCGACCTCGACTTCTCGCCGCTCGAGGTGCTCTCGCGTGTCGACCGCCTCTCGCGCCTGCTGGACCGCGCCCGCCGCGACGTGTTCCGTCGGAGCGATCTGGAGACCTGGGAGTGGGACGTGCTGTCGGCGCTGCGCCGCGCGGGCGCCCCGTTCCAGCTCAGCCCGAAGCAGCTGCTGCAGCAGACGCTGGTCTCCAGCGGCACCATGACCAATCGCATCGATCGGCTGGTGGGCCGCCGCCTGGTGCGCCGCGAGGCGGATCCGGACGACGGCCGGAGCGTGCTCGTGACCCTCACCGACGACGGCAGGGTGCGGGTCGACGCGGCGATCACCCGCCTCGTCGATGCGGAGGCCACGCTGCTGTCGGCGCTGAGCCGCAGCGACCGCGAGCGCATCGCCGCCCTGCTGCGCAAGCTCAGCCTGAGCTTCGACGCCTGACGGCCTCGCAGGCGCTCAGGCGTCCGGGTCCACGATCACCACGACCTTGCCGGTGACCCGTCCGCTCTCCACCCGCTCCTGCGCCGCCGCGAGGGCGTCGAAACCGAACTCCGCATCCAGGTGCACGGCGAGTCGTCCCGCGTCGGCGAGAGCGGCGATCTCCGCCAGCTGCGCGCCGTTCGCGGCCACCAGGATCCGCTGCACGGGATCCGCTCCCCAGGAGCGCAGCTCGGCCTCCTGAGCTGCGGAGAACCCGGTGATCGTGATCACGGCGGTGCCCGCATCGACCGCCCCGCGCGGCGGCAGCGTGTCCGAGACCGTCACGATGACGGCGTCGACCGCCCCGATGGCGGCGAGCGCGGACTCGTCGCGATAGTCGATCACCTCGTCCGCTCCCCAGGAGGCGACGAGGTCCTGCTTCGCCGGGCTCGCCGTCGCGATCACGAAGGCGCCCCTCGCCTTCGCGAGCTGCACGGCCACATGCCCGACCCCGCCCGCCCCGCCGAGCACGAGCACGCGCGCATCGCGGTCCGCGCCGATGCCCGCGGCATCCAGCGCCTGCCACGCGGTGAGCGCCGCGAGCGGGGCAGCGCCCGCCTGCGCGGTGCTCCACGCCCGCGGCGCCGCGGCCAGATCGGCGGCGGGCACCGCCACGAGCTCGGCCAGGGTGTGCGCAGCCTCGGGGAAGCGCGCGAGAGCGAACACGGCGTCGCCCACGGCCCACCCGGTCACCCCGTCGCCGACGGCCACGACCGTCCCGGCGACGTCCCACCCGGGGCGGTCCGAGTAGCGGATCGCCCCGAAGTCGTGGCCGGCCGCGCGGATCTTCACGTCCACCGGGTTGAGGCCGACCGCTCCCACCCGCACGAGGACCTCGCCCGGTCCGGCCGCCGGGGCCTCGACGTCGCGGAACCCGATGACCTCCGCCGCCCGCCCGGGGCCGGTATATGCCGCTGCACGCATGATGCCCCCTCCGTCAGACCTGCGCCGGCGTCCACTCGGAGACGCTGCGCAGCCGCGCGATCTCGTCGTCGGCGAGCGAGAGGCGTCCTCCGGCGAGCAGATCCGGCACCTGCTCCGGCGTGCGGGCGCTCGCGATCGGCGCGACCACCGCGGGCTGCGCGCGCAGCCACGCGAGCGCGGTCGCCGCGATCGACGCTCCGTGCGCGTCGCCGATCTCCTCGAGGGCGTCGATGATGCGCAGGCCGTGCTCCGTCGCGTACTTCGCGGCGCCGGCGGCGCGCGGCGACGTGTGACCCGCCTCGTCGACGGACCGGTACTTGCCCGTGAGGAAGCCGCTCGCCAGGGCGTAGTACGGCACGAGGCCGAGTCCGAACTCGGTCGCGACGGGGACGATCGTCTCCTCGACCTCGTTGCGGTGCACGAGGTTGTAGTGCGGCTGCACAGCGACCGGAGCGGCGACCCCGGTGGCCCGCGCGATCTCCATCCACGCGCGGATCCGGTCGGCCGAGTAGTTGGACACCGCGATGTTGCGCACCAGTCCGTCCGTGACGAGCTGCCCGAACGCCCCGACGGTCTCCTCGAGGGGCACGGTCTCGTCGTCGAAGTGCGCGTAGTACAGGTCGATCGCGTCGACTCCGAGCCGGCCGAGCGACGCCTCCGCCGCGCGGCGGATGTTCGCCGCCGACAGCCCGGGGAACTGCGGATGCTGGCTCACCTTCGTGGCGACCACGACCCCCTGGGGGCGCCGCGAGGCGAGCCACGCGCCGATGATCGTCTCGCTCTCGCCCCCGCTGTTGCCCGGCACCCAGGCGCTGTAGGCGTCGGCCGTGTCGATGGAGTCTCCGCCGCCGGCCACGAAGGCGTCCAGCACGGCGAACGACGTGTCGCGGTCGGCGGTCCAGCCGAACACGTTGCCGCCGAGCGAGAGCGGGAAGACGGACAGGTCACTGGATCCGATGCGAGTCATACCCGGCGCAACCGCGGTCGCGGCGAGACTATTTCCCGATCACGCGGATCCGTACCCGTCGCAGAAGATGCCGTTCCGAGCGGGCCAGGGCGACGTCTTCTGCGACGGGAAGGACGGCACCGTCGTCGCACGGCGCCCGGCTCCGTCACTCCCGGCACCGAGAACTAGGCTGGACCGGATGGCGATGCGCTCCCCCCTGCCCGTACGCGACGGCGTCGGCGCGACCCGGCTCCGGGTGCCGTCGGACGGCCCGTGGCCGACCGTCGGCGCCTTCATGGCCGAGCGCTTCTCGCACCTCGATCCGGAATACCTGCTGGCGCGGTTCGACCGCGGCGAGATCGTCGCCCTGGACGGCTCCGCGCTCACCCGCGAGACTCCGCTGGGCGTGCACGACTTCGTCTGGTACTACCGTGAGCCGCCCGCCGAGAAGGCGATCCCGTTCCACGTGGAGATCCTGCATCAGGACGCGGATCTCGTCGTCGTCGACAAGCCGCACTTCCTGCCGACGACGCCGGGCGGCAAGTATCTGCAGAACTCCGCACTCGTGCGCCTGCGCAACGCGCTCGGGATCCCCGAGCTCACGCCGATCCACCGTCTGGACCGCGCGACCGCCGGGCTGCTGATGTTCTCGGCGCGCCCCGCGACGCGCGGCGCCTACCAGCTGCTCTTCGAACGCCGCGAGGTCGAGAAGGTCTACGAGGCGGTCTCCCTCCTGCCCGCCGGCTGGGACCCCGCGGCCCCCGCCCTCCTCGGCTCGACGTTCCCGCTCGTGCACCGCAATCACATCGCCAAGCTCCGCGGGCAGGTGCGGGTCCAGACGGATCCGGCGCGCGAGCCGAACGCCGAGACCCGGATCGAGCTGCTCGGGTTCGACGACCGTGTCCTGCACACCCTGCTGCGCCCCCACTCGGGACGCATGCATCAGCTGCGCGTGCACCTCGCCGAGCTCGGCGCGGGGATCATGAACGACGGGTTCTACCCCGACCTGCTCCCCGAGACCCCCGACGACTTCGCGCATCCCCTGCAGCTGCTGGCCCGGGAGCTGCGCTTCACGGATCCCCTGTCGGGCGCTCCGCGAGGGTTCACCACCCGGCGCACACTGCAGGAGGCGCCGTCCGCGCGACAGTGACCCGCGCCCGCCGGCCGTTGTGCAGGGAGCCCCTGTCGTTCTGCAGGGAGCCCCTGTCGTTCTGCAGGACCGTCCACGGCGTCCGCCCCCGGATCCCCGGTCGATCAGCGCGCCACGACCGGGCGGCGCCTGCAGAACGGCGCACCCTCCCTGCAGAACGGCGCACCCTCCCTGCAGAACGGCTCACCCTCCCTGCAGAACGACGCACCCTCCCTGCAGAACGGCGCGCCGCGGTCAGCGCCGCATGATCCGCCGGGCGAGCCAGGTGCCGAACGTCTGCACGAGATGGACGAACACGACGATGAGGATGATGGCCGCCCACATCACGACCGGCTCGAACTGCCGGAAGCCGTAGACCTGGGCGAAGGCGCCCAGTCCGCCGCCGCCGACGAGGCCGGCCATCGCCGTCATGTCGATGAGCGCCACCACGATGAACGTGTAGCCGAGGATCAGCGGGCCGAGCGCCTCGGGCATCGCGACCGTGAGCAGGATCCGCCACGGACCGGCGCCCATCGACCGAGCCGCCTCGATGACGCCCGGCGACACCGAGACGAGGTGCTGCTCCACGATCCGTCCGATCGCGAAGGATGCCGCGACCCCGATCGCGAACGCCCCCGCGTTGATCCCGATCCCGGTTCCGATGACGATCCGGGTGAACGGCTGCAGCACCGCGATGAAGATCACGAACGGGATCGGCCGGATGAAGTTGACCAGGAATGAGATGAGGATGCTCAGCGGGCGGTTCGCCATCAATCCGCCGGGGCGGGTCACATAGAGGCCGATGCCGATGACGGTGCCGATCGCGCCCGCCATCGCGAGCGCGAACGTGGTCATGTACAGCGTCTCGAGCGCCGCCTGCCAGAAGTCCGGCAGAAGTTCGATCAGGCGATCCATCAGCGCACCTCCCCCTCTGCCGCCGCCGCGCCGGTCGCGCGGGCCGCCTCGGTCACGGTCGCGTGCGCCCCGATCTTCGTGAGAGCGGCGTCGATCGCGGCATCCGACCCGCGGATCGCGAGGGTGAGGTGTCCGAAGGCGCGACCGCGGATGTCGTTGATGCCGCCGTAGACGAGCTCGAATCCTAGTCCCGCCTCCGCGAGATCCAGGAAGACCTGCGCCTGGGAGGAGTCGCCGTCGCGGAAGGAGAACGTGACGAGCCGGCCCTCGTGGCGGGCCTGCAGCGACGCCTGCTCCGCGGGGCTGGGGACGCCCTTGATGACGGTGCCGACGAAGCGCTGCGACGCCGGGTTCTGCGGGTTCGAGAACACCTCGAACACGTCGCCCTGCTCGACGACGCGGCCGTTCTCCATCACCGCGACCTTCGTGGCGAGCGTCTGGATGACGTCCATCTCATGGGTGATGACCACGATCGTCACCCCCTGCTCGCGGTTCACCCGGTCGAGCAGTTCGAGCACCTCGTGCGTCGTCTGCGGGTCGAGCGCGCTGGTCGCCTCATCGGCGAGCAGGATGGCCGGCCGGGTGGCCAGCGCCCGGGCGATGCCGACGCGCTGCTTCTGTCCGCCGGAGAGCTGCTCCGGGTACGCCCTGGCCTTGTCGGACAGGCCGACGAAGGCGAGGAGCTCGGTCACCCGCGCCTCGATGTCGGCCTTGGCCCAGCCCGCGAGCCTGAGCGGGTAGGCGATGTTCGCGCGCACCGTCTTCGCCGAGAAGAGGTTGAACTGCTGGAAGATCATGCCGATGCCGCCGCGCACCCTGCGCAGCTCCCGCTCGGAGAGGGTCGTGACATCGACGCCGTCGACCACGAGACGTCCGCTCGTGGTCGGCTCCAGCGCGTTGATCAGCCGCACCAGGGTGGACTTCCCCGCCCCGGAGTAGCCGATGATCCCGAACACGTCGCCCTGGGCGATGTCGAGGGACACGTCGTCGACGGCGACCACGGGCGCGCCGTCCTTCGTCGCGGGCGGATAGGACTTGGTGACGCCCTGCAGGCTCACGATCGGCATGGGTTCTCCGGAGGTAGCGGTGGCACGGGAATCGGGCGGCGCAGAACGCGCCGCCCGATCCTCTCGCGTGGTCGACTCAGCCCTTGTGGGCCGTGACGTCGGCCTCGACCTTGGTCAGGGTCTTCTGGAGCTCGGCGGGCGCGATCTTCAGCGGAACGCCGGTGTCGCCCGAGGCCTTCGCGAGGCCCTTCTGCACGGCCTCGTCCGTCTGGAAGATCTCGACCAGCTTCTGGTAGGTCGCGTTGTCCTTCTCCTTGGCCGGCGCCGCGAAGATGTTCACGTACGGGAGCGCGTTGGGATCCTTCGGGTCGTCCTGGGCGATGGCGTCCTTGAAGGTGAGCCCTGCGTCCTTGACGAAGTCGTTGTTGATGATCGCGGCGGCGACGTCCGGAAGCGACGTCGGGATCAGCGCGGCCTCGAGCGCGGTGACCTTGACCTTCGACTTCGCCGTGTCGACGTCGGCGAGATCGGAGAAGATCGAGCCGCCGCTCTTGAGCGTGATGAGGCCGGCCGACTGCAGGACGAGCAGCCCGCGCGCCTGGTTGGACGCGTCATCCGGCACCGCGACGGTCTCGCCCGCGGGGATGTCCTTCACGCTCTTGTACTTCTTCGAGTACAGGCCCAGCGGGTAGATCGCGGTCGAGCCGACCGGCTGCAGGTCCTTGCCCGACTTCACGTTGTACTGCGCGAGGTACACGATGTGCTGGAACTGGTTGAGGTCGATCTCGCCCTCGGAGAGCGCCGGGTTGGGCTGCTCGTACGAGCCGAAGTCCACCAGCTCGACGGTGATGCCCTCCTTCTTCGCGGCCTCGACGAACGCGGGCCACTGCGGGTCGCTCTTGCCGACGACGCCGACCTTGACCGTCTTGCCGGTCTCGGCGGTCGGGTCGGATCCGGCGTTCGACGCCGACGAGCAGCCGACGAGGGAGAAGACGAGCGCGGCGGCCGCGGTGGCGGCGGCGAGCGCGGTGGTGAGCTTGCGGGACATGTGCGGTGGGTTCCTCTCTTGGGGGACGCCACCACGGTAAGAGCCTGGCCGAGCGCGCCCCGAATCGATTCGTCACACGACGTCACAGCTCGGTGCGACCCCCGGCGACGACGAGGGCGGGTCGCTCCGTCTCGCGGGAGGTCGCCGGCGCCGCCGACCGGCTGCGCAGACGGCGGACGAGGCGGGATCCGAGATCGATCAGCACTCCGAGCAGGAGCGAGAGCACCACCCCGACGACCGCGGCGAGCAGGGGCGAGTGCCCGAGCCACGCTGAGGCGACCGAGGCGATCAACGCGCTGAGGCCCACCCAGCCGACGGCCGCGACGAGGGACAGCGGCAGGAAGCGGCGATACGGCAGCCGCGTCGCCCCCGCGGTCATGTTCACCGCGACTCTCCCCACCGGGATGTACCGCGCGACGAGCAGCGGGATGGCCGGGCGAAGGGCGAGCCGCTCCCCCGCCCAGGTCAGCGCGGATCGCACGCGCGGGCGACGCATCCACGCCCATCGCGCGGTGCCCACGCGGCGTCCGATGGCGTAGGCGGCGCTGTCGCCGGCCGCCGCGCCGATCCCGGCGGCGAGCAGGATCAGGAGCGCGGTCGGGGTGGCCGCGGCTCCCGTCGCGAAGGCCAGCGAGAGCGCGCCGACCACCACCGTCTCGCTCGGCACAGGCGGGAAGAACCCGTCCAGGAAGCAGAACAGCAGGATCAGCAGCGGAGCCCAGGGGGTGACCAGGAAGGAGCTCAGGACGTCGACCATGACCTCACGGTAGGTCGAGGCCGCCGTCGTACGCGTCCCTCTGCAGAGTGATCCTCCCCGCCCATGCCGATACCGGGGTACGACCGCGTCCGGCCCGGATCACGACCCGGCGGAAGCACTCAGTCGAAGTCCTCCAGCCCTTGCAGACGGAGCTGCTCGAGGTCGAGCCGCGCCGAGATCCGGCGCACGATCACGTCGTCGACGGTGCCGGAGCGCCGCAGGCCCAGCAGCACCTCGCGCTTGCGGTCGAGCAGCGCCAGCTTGAGCCGGGTGAGCTCGTCGTGCCGGACCAGCGGCGAGCGCTGCAGGACGTCGACGTCCTCGGAGGTCGCGATCATCTGCAGCGTCGCGCCCTCGATGACGGTCCGGCGCCGGCCGGATCCGCCCGCGCCGTCGGAGATCGGATCCTCGTCGGCGGCGCCGGAGGCCGTGCCCGCGGCGAGCGGATCCGCTCCGTCCTCGCGGGCGTCGGTCCCGGCGGCCAGCGGGTCGGGCTGGCCGAGCATCTCGTCGAGCGCCCGCACCTCGGCGTCGACCAGCGCCTGCTCGCGGGCGAGCGTGCGCGCGTTCGTGTACTCCAGCATCTGATAGCCCTCGAAGCGGATCCGATCGCGCACCTCGTCGCTGATCTCGTGCTGCACGGCGAGGTCGTCGAGGGCGGCGAGCGCGGCGCCCGAGATGGTGCGCTCGGCGAGCTCGTACTCCTCGACCTCGCCCTGATCCGCGGGGATGCGCGCCCAGCGCACGATCGCCGGCAGCAGCATCCCCTGCACCAGCAGGCTGAGCAGGATCACCCCTGCGGTGACGAACACGATCTCGTCGCGGCCGTCGAGCGCGCCCCCGGCCACGGCGCCAGCGGGGACGGACAGCGCGATCGCGAGGGACACCGCGCCGCGCATGCCGGCGAAGGTGCTGAGCACCCGCGACCGCGCCCGCACGCCGCGCGGCGGGCGCGGTCCGCTGCGGCCGTAGAACGGCACGCTGAGCAATTGGAACAGATACCGCACGACGAGCAGCGCGACCCACACGGCGACGGTCACGAGCACCAGGCGCCCGATCGCGCCGGCCGAGATCTGATGCACGACGTACTGCACCTCGAGACCGATCAGCACGAAGAGGGCGCCGTTGAGGAGGAACACTCCGAACGGCCAGGCCGATTCCGCCTGACGACGCGACGGCGCGGTCGTCACCGTCGGCGACACGTAGGCGATGATCACGCCGGCGACCACGACCGCGAGCACGCCGGATGCCCCGATGAGCTCGGCGAGCAGGAAGGCCACGAACGGGATGAGCAGCAGCGTGGTGTTGATGACGATCGTGGATCCGATCGCGCGCAGCAGGAGGTAGCCGAGGGCCGCCACGGCCACGCCCGCGGCGATGCCGCCCGCGTAGGAGACGACGACGGTCCAGGTCACGCTGAGCGGGGTGATGTGCCCTCCGACGGCGAGGGAGAGCCCGATCGCGTACAGCACGAGCGCGGTGCCGTCGTTGGTGAGGCTCTCCGCCTTGAGCTTCATGAACATGCGCCGCGGCAGCATCCGCCCGAGCGCGGCGACGGCGGTCGCGTCCGGCGGGGCGACCGCCGCGCCGAGGATCAGCGCGGTCTCCCAGGGCAGGCCGAACAGGATTCCGATGCCGGCCACGGCGAACGCCGACGCCACGACGAGCAGCGTGCTCATCGGCAGGATGTAGCGGAAGTCGCGGCGGATCGAGCGCAGCGAGGTGGTGAGGCTCTCCCAGAACAGCATCACGGGCAGGAACAGCAGCAGCACGGTCTCCGGCGGCAGCTGGATCTCCCGCAGCGCCGGGACGAAGCCCAGCGCGAGCCCGAGGACGACGAGCACGAGCGGCAGCGCCAGCCGCAGCCGCGGCGCGAGCAGCGCCCCCGTCAGGATCGTCAGCCCCAGCAGGACCGTGACCTCGAGACCTTCCATGCGCTGTCTCCTCTCGCCCGGTCGCGGACGGCGAGCGCCATCCGCTCAGGGCACAGCGCCGCCTGCCTCCACGGTATTCCCCGCGCGTCCCGAGCGACAGAGCGGCGCGGGCCGCAGCGCGGCGTCCGCGCTCGGCCCGGCCGTCCGGCGGCTCACCGAGCCACGGAGGCGGGGAGGTCTCGAGGCGAGACCCGGATCCCGTACGTCATGAGCGCGCCCACCGCGGACAGCGCGACGGCGGCGACCAGCATGAGCCAGAATCCGCCCACGAGCGCCACGAGCGCGGCGCCGACCAGCGGCCCCAGCAGCTGGCCCAGCTGAGCGGAGACGTTCACGAGCCCGAGGTCCCGCGCGTGATCCTCCGGATCCTTGAGCAGATCCGTGGCGAGCGCGAGGCTCACGGTCATGTAGGCGCCGTAGCCCACGCCCATGAGCGCGGACGCGATCATGGTCATGACCAGGGAGGGACTGACGAGCATCACCACGCCCCAGAGGGTGCCGAACAGCGCCGACAGGACGGTGAGCGTGCGGCGCCGGCGCACCGGATCCGCCGTGACGCGGTCGGACACCCTTCCCGTGACGATCGAGGAGACGACGACGAACACCGTGTAGATGACGATGAGCAGCAGCAGGTCGTCCTGCGCCTCGGCCGCGGGCACCTTCACACCATGGAGAAGGAAGAAGAGCAGCAGCGCGGTGCCGATGGCATTGCCGATGTTCACGACCACGCGGCTGCTCAGCAGCCACAGGAAGTCCCGATCGCGCAGCGACGACGGGCGCCGAGCGGCCGGGCTCCGGACCGACGCGACCATCCGGTGCGCGGGCTCGTCCGGAAGCCCCAGGGCGGTGACGACGCCGATCACGGCGATGAGCGCCGCGAGCACCAGGTACGACTCTAAGATCCCGAGCCCGATCAGCACGACGGTTCCGACCCCCACCACCACGCCGAGCGCCTGGGCCGAGCTCGCCGACGCCGATGCCGCGCCGCGCTGCGTGTCGGGGAGCTGATCCGCGATCATCGCGGTGAGCGCGGCCGAGGCGACCGAGATCCCGACCGACACCACGATCCACGCGGCGCCGATCGGCAGGGGTCCCGACGCGAGCCCGGTGAGGACCAGTCCGATCGCTGCGAGGACGGACCCGCCGATCGCCCAGGGCCGACGACGCCCCCGGCGGGAACGGGTGCGGTCCGACCAGCGACCGGCCAGCGGTCCCGCGACGACGCCGAAGAGTCCGCCTGCGGACAGCACCATGCCGGCCCACAGCACCCCTCCGATCCAGTCGTCGCCCCCGCTGCCGGAATCCAGCTGCAAGGGCAGCAAGAGCTCGATCGGGGTGAGCTGAATCGTCCAGATCGCCAGCCAGGCGAGCGTGAACAAGGTCATCCAGAGCGGACCGACCCGCTTCGACGTAATGCCGGCATGCGGCTCCGAAAGCATGGTCATGAGTGATCCTCCTCTGCGGGATCGCGGCGTCGAACGGACCGCGACCGTGATCGTGGGTTCGGCATCACCGGGCCGCCACGGCGAGCACCGGTGTCAGCGGGGCCTTCAGCCGGATGCCGTAGGTCATGAGAGCTCCCGCCGCGGACAGCACGATGCCTCCGGTGAACAGCAGCCAGAACCCTCCGACGAGGGCCACCAGCCCGGCGCCGAGCAGCGGTGCCACCAGTTGCCCGAGCTGAGCGGACACGTTCACGATCCCGAGATCGCGAGCGTGATCCTCGGGATCCTTGAGCAGGTCGGTCGCGAGGGCCAGGCTCACGGTCGTGTAGGCGCCATAGCCGGTCCCCATGAGCGCCGCGGCGATCATGGTCATGAACAGGGAGGGGCTGATCAGGATCACCGCGCCCCAGACCGTGCCGAACAGGGCGGACATCGCCGTCAGCCCGCGCCGTCGGCGCATCGGCTCGGCGCGGACCCGGTCGGAGACGATGCCGGCGAGGATCGCGGCGATCACGCTGAACACCGTGTACACGATGATGAGGAGAAACAGGTCGTCCTCCGCCTCCGCTGCAGGAACCTTCACCCCGTACAGCAGGAAGAACAGCAGCAGCACGGTGCCGAAGGCGTTGCCGATGTTCACGACCAGGCGGCTGCCCACCAGCCACAGGAAGTCCCGATCGCGCAGCGACGACCGGCGACCGGCGGCCGGGCCCCGGACGGGAGCGACCATCCGGTGCGCGGGCTCGTCCGGAAGCCACAGAGCGGTGACGACGCCGACCACGAGGATGAGCGCCGCGAGCACCAGGTACGACTCGAAGATCCCGAGCCCGATCAGCACGATGGCGCCGATCCCCACGACGACGCCGAGTGCCTGCGCCGAGCTGGCGGCAGCCGATGCCGCGCCCCGCTGGGTGTCGGGCAGTTGATCGGCGATCATCGCGGTGAGCGCCGTCGCGGCGACCGAGATCCCCACGGAGACCAGGATCCAGGCGCCGCCGACCGCCACGGGGCCGGATGCGGGGCCGGTCAGCACCAGACCGGCCGCCGAGAGCAGGGATCCCCCGATCGCCCAGGGCCGACGACGCCCCCAGCGGGAACGGGTGCGGTCCGACCAGCGGCCGGCCAGCGGAGCCGCGACGACGCCGATGATCCCCCCTGCGGAGAGCACGGCGCCGGACCAGACGACCCCGCCGATCCAGTCCTCACCCCGGGTTCCGGTGTCCAGTTGCAACGGGAGCAGAAGCTGGATCGGAGTGAACTGGATCGTCCAGATCGCCAGCCAGGCGAGCGTGAACAAGGTCATCCAGAGCGGCCCCACCCGCTTCGGCACGCTGTGGGGATCGGAGAGTTCGGTCATGGTCGTGCCTCCTCGTCGAGTGCTGGACCAGATGACCTCGGGGTCACTGCGGCGGTGAGGCACGACCTGCTCGCCACGCGCGCAGGGGCGCGAGTGCGTCGACAGTGACGGCATACGGACCGGGTGATTCCGCGTCCCGCAGATCTGGTGGAGACAGTCTGATCCGAGGGGGATCCGATCACCACGACAGGCCGCACCTGGTTGCGACGAACGAGGTGCACCGTGCACCCGCGCCGATACCCGGCACCGGGGGCTGCCCTCGCCGAGGGCGTCAGTCGGAGAGGGCCGCGAGACCGGGCGCGAGTTCGAGCACCAGCAGCGCCGCCGCGACGTGGGTGGGGTTGTCCTCCACGGTGACCACGGAGAGCTCGTTGGCCCGGGAGACCCGGCGCTCGACCGTGTTCCGGTGCAGGTAGAGCCGTGCCGCCGCCCGCGTGGTGTTGAAGCCGCACTGCACATAGGTCAGCAGCGCCTCCCGCAGGGTCTCATCCGCCGTGGCCAGCGACCCGAGGGTCTTCGTCACGAACCGCTGCGCACCGGCGCGATCCTTGGTGAGGCTGTCGATGAGCTCGACGTCGGCATAGGCCGTGAACCGGCGATCCGATTGCAGCCGCATGAGCATCACGTGCGCCGCGAGCGCGTCCTGATGGCTCGAGCGGAACCCCTCGAGCCCCTCCCCGGGCCGGCCGAGGGCGGCCCGGATGCCCGTAGCGCCGAGGACGGCCTTTTCCGCGTGGTGCAGGTCGGGAGCCTCGGGGCCGGACAGCCACACCCATCGCGAGGCCGCGCTCGCGCGTGCCACGAGCAGGGTGCCCGGATGGCTTGCCGTGCGCAGCGCCGCCACCGCCTCGTCCAGCGCGCCGTCCTGGTCGGGGGAGTCGGTCCAGAGGATGAGTGCGACGTGCCGGCGCGCCATCCGATAGCTCAGGCGTTCCTCCGCGAGGTCCTGGGTCATCGGCGCTCCACCGACGATCAGCTGGATCATGGCCAGGGCCTGGGCGTCTGCGTTGCCCATCGAGGCGGCCAGGCTGACCTCGCGCAGCACCGCCACCGAGTCGAGGGCGTACTGCACCAGCGAGTGCGCCGACACATCCAGCACCTCGACGAGGATTTCGGGATCGGCGCAGCTCGCGACGCACACCTCGAGCCAGCGGCGCCACGCGATGGCCAGCGCCGCCCGCCACCCGGCGACGTAGTCGGGAGCGATGCCGCGCGAGACGAGATCGGCGATGTAGGCCGCGGAGCGGGGGCCCACGTAGGGATCCACGCGCTGGCCGGGGTGCTGGATGTTCGAGGTGAGCCAGTGCACGATGTCGGCGCGATTGAGCTCGCGGTCCTCCGCCAGCAGCGAGGCGTCCGCGAGCAGGGCGGCGTTGCCGTGCGCCTGAGCCACGACAGTCGGTTCCGCCAGCGCCTCGGCGATCGTGTCCGCCTCTGCCAGGAGCCGCTCGCAGATGGACCGGAGCAGGGCGGCCGTCGCAGGGCTCGGCTCGGGCCACAAATCTTCCATAACGGCAGTCTGCCCCTCGCACGTCGGGATGTCATCGGAACGAGTGCGCGCATCGTCGTCTCGCGTGTGCACACTGCACCTGTGCCGCCGGAAGCGGGTGCGCCCTGTCGTGGTGACGGGAGCAGGTCGCCGTTCAGACTGTGGACACCAGTTGTCGAGGTGCGAGGAGTCGATGATGACTGAAACAGAATCCGGCGTGGTCGAGGAGTTCGACATCGTCGTGATCGGGGCGGGGATCTCGGGGATCGGTGCGGCGACGTATTTCAGCCGCGAGTTGCCCGGCAGGTCCCTGGTCGTCCTGGAGGGCCGCGAGAGCATCGGCGGAACCTGGGATCTGTTCCGCTACCCGGGCATCCGGTCGGATTCCGATCTGCACACCTTCGGCTACGAGTTCAAGCCCTGGCGCCACGAGAACGCGATCGCCGACGCTTCGCTGATCCTGGACTACCTCCACGAGACGGTCGACGAGAACGCGCTCTCCCGTCTCATCCGGACGGGGCACCGCGTACGCCAGGCGGAGTGGGCCTCCGCGGACTCGAGGTGGACCCTCACCGTCGGAACGACGGACCCCGCGACGGGAACGTCCCTGACGAAGACGATCAAGGCAGGGTGGGTGTTCGCCGCCACCGGGTACTACCGGTACGACGAGGGCTACTCGCCCGTCTTCGAGGGGAGTGAGGACTTCGAGGGCACCATCGTGCATCCGCAGCACTGGCCGGACGACCTCGACTACGGCGGCAAGAAGGTCGTCATCATCGGCAGCGGCGCCACCGCCGTCACGATCGTGCCCGCGATGACCAAGGGGCCCGGCGCCGCCGCACACGTCACGATGCTGCAGCGCACGCCGACCTACGTCATGCCGATCCCGCGTGTCGACCGCCTTGCCCTCGCCCTCACTAAGGTGCTCGGCGACAAACGCGGCTACGCGGCGACGCGTTACAAGAACATCTGGCAGGAGCACTTCATCGTCGAGGGGCTGCGCCGGTTCCCGCGAGCCGGCCGCGCTTTGATCCGGCACGAGAACATCAAGAGACTGGGCAAGGACTTCGACGTCGACACGCACTTCAACCCGCCCTACGACCCCTGGGATCAGCGGCTGTGCGCCGCTCCGGACGGCGACTTCTTCCAGACCCTGAAGGCGGGCGATGCCTCCATCGTCACCGACAGCATCACCCGGCTCAGCGAACGCGGCATCCTGCTGAGCTCGGGCGAGGAGCTCGAGGCCGACATCATCGTGACGGCCACCGGGCTCAACCTGCAGCTCTTCGACGGCATGCCGATCCTGGTCGACGGTGAACGGGTCGACCTGGCGGACACCGTCGCCTATCGCGGAACGCTGCTCAGCGGGATCCCGAACTGGGCCATGGCCATCGGCTACACGACGTCCTCCTGGACCCTCAAGGTGAGCCTGCTCTGCCGCTACTTCATCGATCTCGTGAAGCACATGGATGCCCATGGATACGACACGGTCGTGCCGATCGCGACCCCGGGCATGGAGACCAGGCCCGTCATGGACCTCCAGTCCGGCTATGCCAAGCGCGGCGAGAGGGTCCTCCCCCGCCAGGGCATGGTGAAGCCCTGGCGCACGATGATGTCCTACCCCCAGGACGCCAAGGCGCTGCGTGGACCGGTCTTCGACGAGCACCTCGTCTTCGGGACGAGATCCGCATCCCGTCGCGTTGACGAAGGGCACATCGCTCATGTCTGACGTCTCCGCAGAAGGCGTCGACCAGTTCGTCACGGTCCCCTCCGGGATGAGGATCTGCTTCCGCGACGCAGGCGACAGGACCGACCCCGTGATCCTGCTCCTCGCCGGCCTCGGCGAGGACCTCACGTTCTGGACCGGCTCGGTGGTGCACGCGCTCGTCGGCCGCGGCTTCCGCGTCGTCTCGATCGACAATCGCGACGTAGGCCGGTCCGGCTTCGCGACCACGCCGCCGCCCGCGCTCTGGCGGCAAGTGCTCGCGCGCCCGCGCCGCGACGGCTACACGCTGTCGGACATGGCCCGGGATGCGATCGGCGTGCTCGACCATCTCGGCGTCGAGCAGGTGCACCTGGTCGGCCGTTCGATGGGCGGGATGATCGCGCAGACGATCGCCGCGATGGAGCCCGGCCGCGTCCTGTCGCTCACGTCGATCTACTCGACCACCGGGGCGCGCAAGGTCGGCCAGCCCGCGTCGTCGACGATCCGCATCCTCATGGGGCCCGACTCCCGCACCAGGACCGACGCGGTGCGCGCGCACCTGCGGATCACACGGCACATCTCGGGGACGGGGTATCCGATCGACGACGCCGCCGAGGCCGCCCTCGCCGCGCGGGGCTGGGACCGCGCCGCCGGGGACCTCGCCGCCGGTGGGGCGCGCCAGATCCAGGCGATCCAGCTCTCCGGAGATCGGACCGCGCAGCTCGGCCGGATCACGGCCCCCACCCTCGTGATCAACGGAGACCGCGACCTCATGGTCGCCGAGACCGGGGGCACGGCGACCGTCCGGGCGATCCGCGGGGCGCAGCACGTCGTCATCCCCGGCATGGGGCACCACATGCCCGAGTCCCTGATCGAGACGATCACCGGGTACATCGCACAGCACGCAGCACGCGTCAACGAAGGAGGAGAGCATGTCGAAATCTCTTGAGTCCAGAACCAGTGTCGACGTCGTCGTCGTCGGTGCCGGCTTCTCCGGCCTGAGCGCCGCGGAGCGTCTGGTGGAGCTGGGACTCTCGGTCGTCGTGCTGGAGGGCCGCGACCGGGTCGGGGGCCGCGTGCGCACCGGCGAGGTCGCCGGGGTGCCGGTCGACTTCGGCGGCACCTGGGTCTCGCCGCGGCACACGGCGATCCGCGATCTCGCCCAGCGGTACGGCTGCTCGATCACGCCACAGTTCGCGGACGGTCGGAACACTCTGTGGATGGGCGGACGCCGCCGCACGTACAAGGGGACGATCCCCCCAGTGTCGCCGCTGACCGTGGTGAACATGGCGCGCGTCCAGATGGCGATCGAGAAGCTCGTGGCCACGATCGACCCGGAAGCCGGCTGGCGGTCGCCGAACGCCGCGGAACTCGATGCGATCTCCTTCGGCCAGTGGCTCGGGCAGCAGCGTGCCGGCGCAGCGACCCGCGCCCTGATGAACATGGTCAGTCGCGTGCAGTGGGGCGCCAGCCCGGATGACCTCTCGATGCTGTCGATCCTGAGGTACATCCGAGGTGCGGGGGGCTTCGACCACATGCTCGACGTCGAGAACGGGATGCAGCAGGATCGCATCACCGAGACGACGCAGGAGATCGCCAAGCGGGTCGCCGCGCACCTCGGCGACCGCGTCCGACTCAGCTCCCCCGTGCGTCGCATCGCGCAGGACGGGACCGGCGTCACCGTCGATACAGACGCCGAGTCGATCACGGCCCGGTACGCCATCGTGACCACGGCGACGATGCACCGCAAGGACATCGCGTTCGAGCCCGCGCTGTCCGAACGCGCGGTGAGCCTTTCCAAACTCTGGCGGCTGGGCGGGCTGAGCAAGGCGTTCGTCGCCTACGAGACCCCCTTCTGGCGCAAGGAAGGCGTCTCGGGTGAGGGAGTCTCCGACACGGGCGCGGTGTTCGCCACCTTCGATGTCGGCCCCGACGATGGCCCCGGCGTCCTGCTCGGGTTCTGCGACGCGGTGCTGTTCGACGGCTTCGACCAGGAGACCCGCCGTAAGCGCGTCATCGAGCAGATGGTCGCCCTCTACGGTCCGCAGGCACAGAACCCGATCGACTACGTCGACCATCGTTGGCTCGAGGAGGACTTCGCCCCCGGCGGACCGAACCCTGCGCTCGCGCCGCTCGCGCTGACGAGCTACGCCACGGAGCTCACGGAGCCGCATGGGCGCGTCGAGTGGGCGGGCACCGAGACTGCGGCCGAATCGTCCGGGTGCATGAACGGCGCTGTCGTCACCGGCCAGCAGGCGGCAGAGCGGGTCGCTCGGCGCATCGCGGACGACTCCGTCCGCAGCGACCCGCGGGCCTCTGCGCGGGTCGGTCAGACCATCGGAAAGGACTGAGGATCATGATCGAGACGCTCTTCATCGTCGCAGACGCGTGGCTGATCTTCGTGGGCTTCGTCTTCGGAGTGAAGTTCATTCGGAGGTTCCACAACTACTTCCTCGGCATCGAAAGCCTCGTCGTGGGCACCTCGGCGACGAATTTTCTGCTCTGGTCGCTCTTCAGCGGGGACCCGAAGAACCCGATGTACACCATCGCTTACTTCCTCGACGCGTTCTCGCGCTCGTTCGGATTCACCCTCGTCCTCATCCTCGGGCTGATGATGGTGACGCATCGCTACAAGCCGGCCCTCTGGCACGAGATCGGCGCATTCGCGCTCGCCGCCATCGCGGGCGGCTACCTGGTGACGCTGCATCACAACGGCGCATATGGTGTCGTGCCCGCGACGTTCTTCCTGGTCATGAACGTGATCGCCTCGTTCTTCCTGGTCTACTTCGCGAGCCGGATCTGGCGAACAGGAGCACGCGGGTGGGCCGTGGCCACCACGCTGATCACGGTGGTGGCGATGGTGATCGCGCTCTCGTACGACTTCTTCCCCTGGTCGTTCGACGACGCCTACCGCACCTACTTCTACACCGCCGCGCTGGCGACGTGGGGCACGCAGGGCTTCATCTACTACTTCGGCTACAAAGCGCTCCACAGCCGCAGTGAGCGGATCGACGCCGCTCCCGCAAAGAAGGCGCGGGTGACGGCATGAACCCGCTGTACCGGAACGTCGGGTACACGACCTTCTCGGGCTGGATCGACTCGCCTGCGGATCTCGCGCCGCCTCTGCAGGAGACCCTCGAGTGCGACGTCGCCGTGGTGGGCGGCGTGGGCGGGATGTCGACATGCAGTCCCACGGCGACGAGGTCGTCCTGACGAGGGCCCGCGGACGAGTGTGGCGCGAGCAACAGCAAATTCTCCTCTGAGGATCCTCGCACCGCTAGAATTCGACATGGCAAGACTTCTCCGAAGATTCTTCACCAGAGCGGATCCCGGCGAAGGGGATCCATCGACATCGGAGGCACAGGCACGGTGAACCGCGCACGATCGGCCCGACCCCTCGACGCGATCGACGAGAAGATCGTCTGGGAGCTCCGGCGCGAGGCGCGCATCAGCAACAACGAGCTCGCTGCCCGCGTCAACGTCTCGCCTTCCACGGCTCTCACCCGCCTGCGCGCGCTGCGCGAATCGGGGGTGATCACCTCGGCGCATGCCCAGTACGACATGACGGCGCTCGGGCTCGACCTTCATGCCATCGTCTTCATCCGTCTGAAGCCGGGCACGCAGAGCAGCAGCCGCGACTACGCCGAGCGCGCCGTGAAGTTCGTCAACGTGGTGAACGTCTTCCTCATGGGCGGCAACTACGACCTGCTCGTGCATGTCGCCTGCACATCGAGCGACCAGCTGCAGCAGCTCGTCGCCCAGCAGATCGCGGCGGACCCGGTAGTGGCCTCGGCACAGGCCCACATCGTCTTCGAGCACCTCATCGCCGCGCAGCACATGGACCATGTGGACGGCTTCCCGGTCATGCGCGGAGAGCGCCCGCTCGACCCGCTCTGAGCTCAGAGCAGCCGCAGATCCGCCTCGATCGCCGCCTGCGCCTCGAGCAGCAGCGGGAGATGATGATCGCGCAGCGTGTCGAGCGAATCCCGCGTCGCACTGGTCGACACGTTGACCGCGGCCACCACCGCTCCGTCGCGATTGCGCACCGGCACCGCCACCGACCGCAGACCCGTCTCCAGCTCCCCGTCGACCAGCGCCCAGCCCTGCGCCCGTACGCGATGGAGCTCGGCGAGGAGCTCGTCCTCATCCACGATCGTCCGCTCCGTGAGCGCGCGCGGAGGGTCCTCGGCCAGCACCGCGGCGATGGTCTGCTCCGAAGCCGACGCGAGCAGCACCCGCCCCATGCTCGTGGCGTAGGCGGGGAAGCGGGTGCCGATCGTGATCCCCACGGTCATGATGCGACGCGTGGGAACGCGAGCCACGTAGACGATCTCCGTGTCGGCCAGGACCGCCGCCGACACGGACTCCTCGACGGCACGCGAGAGCCGCTCCAAGTGGGGCTGCAGCGTCTCGGGCAGCGACAGAGCCGACAGATAGCTGAAGCCGAGTTCGAGCACCTTCGGCGTGAGCGCGAAGAGCCGACCTCTGGCGCGCA
Organism: Microbacterium sp. USTB-Y; assembly: GCF_023703415.1. Taxonomy (GTDB): domain Bacteria; phylum Actinomycetota; class Actinomycetes; order Actinomycetales; family Microbacteriaceae; genus Microbacterium. The sequence goes on from NZ_JAGMTU010000004.1 coordinate 460,861, forward strand.
CGTAGCCGAGGGTCTCCAGCGTGCGCAGGAACCGGCGCGCGGCCGCGGGGGGCATCTCGGTCCGACGCGCGACATCGCTCAGCGCGAGCTCCGGATGCTCCGCATCGAAGGCGCGGATCACGGCGAGACCGCGCGCGAGCGACTGCACGAAATCCGGATCGCTTCTCTGCTCCGCCACAACGGTCCTCTCAGATGACATGGCGGCGTGCTGTGGCACTGCGCGGCCTGCGCAACACGCTACACGACACGGCGAGAGCCGCCTGCGCGCCGAACGTCCCCCGCATCCGCGTCCGTACCCGCGCGATCCGCACGGGCGGCCGTCGGATCAGCGCTCGATCACGACGGCCAGCCCCTGGCCCACGCCGATGCAGATCGCCGCGACGGCCACTCCCCCGCCACGGCGGGCGAGCTCCTGTGCGGCGTGGCCGATGATCCGTCCGCCGGAGGCCCCCAGCGGATGCCCGATCGCGATCGCCCCGCCATGGACGTTCACCCGGTCGGGGTCGAGTTCCGGCCAGCCCTTCACGCATGCGAGGGACTGCGCCGCGAATGCCTCGTTCAGCTCCACGAGATCGACGTCCGCCCAGGATCTCCCGGCCCGCGCGAGCGCCTTGTTCGCCGCCTCGATCGGAGCGATCGGGAAGACATCGGGGTCGACGCCGTGGGCCGCCCGGCCGGTGATTCGCGCCAGGGGTTCGGATTCGAGCGCTCCCTCGGCGCCGAGCAGGATCGCGGAGGCGCCGTCGTTGATCGGCGAGGAGTTCCCCGCGGTGACCGTCCCCTCGCCGTCCGCGGCGAACAGGGCTGTGAGCCCGGCGAGCTTCTCGACCGTGCTGCCGTCGCGGATCCCCTCGTCGCGGACGAGCTCGCAGCCCGGCACCGGCACGATCTCCGCGTCGTAACGGCCGTCGGCCCAGGCCAGAGCGGCGAGTTCGTGCGAGCGCACCGAGAAGGCGTCCTGGGCCTCGCGTGTGATGCCCCACTCCCGGGCGATCTTCTCGGCCGACTCGCCGTTCGAGATCGTCCAGGGCCGGGGCAGCGCCGGGTTGGTCATCCGCCAGCCGATCGAGGTGTTCCACATCGTCTGATTGCCGACCGCCGGCCACGGCTTGGGCGACTTCTCCACCACGAACGGAGCACGGGACATGGACTCCACGCCGCCGGCCAGGATCAGCTCGGCGTCCCCCGCCTCGATCGCGCGGGAACCCTGGATGACCGCCTCGACGGAGGAGGCGCAGAGCCGGTTCACGGTCGTCCCGGTGACCGAGGTCGGGAAACCCGCGAGCAGCGCCCCGAACCGGGCGACGTTGCGGTTGTCCTCGCCGGCCTGGTTCGCATCGCCGAAGATCACGTCGGCGATCCGTGCCGGATCCACTCCGGCGCGATCGACGACCGCACGCATCACCACCGCGGCCAGGTCGTCGGGGCGCACCCCGGAGAGCGCGCCCCCGGCGCGCCCGAACGGGGTGCGCACGGCGTCGTAGATGTAGGTGCCGGTCACGGTCGTCCTCCCGCAGCGACGGACGCGGTCGCGTCGATCAGGTCCAGCCCGGTGATCGTCCGCAGTTCCGTCACGGTGTTGTCGCCGAACAGATCCCGAACCGCGAAGCCGTCCGCGGTGACGTCGAAGACCGCGTGATCGGTGTACACCCGCGACACGCAGCCGACGCCGGTGAGCGGGTAGGTGCAGACCGCGACGAGCTTGGACTCCCCCTGCTTGGTGAGCAGATCAGTCATCACGAAGACGGCCTTCGCGCCGATCGCGAGGTCCATCGCCCCGCCCACGGCGGGGATCGCCCCGGGCGCCCCGGTCGACCAGTTCGCAAGATCGCCGTTCTCGGCGACCTGGAAGGCCCCGAGGACGCACACGTCCAGATGCCCGCCGCGCATCATCCCGAAGGAGTCCGCGTGGTGGAAGTAGGCGGCGCCGGGCACCGCCGTCACGGCCTGCTTGCCGGCGTTGATGAGATCCGGATCCACCCAGCCGGCCTCGGGCGCCGGCCCCATGCCGAGCATGCCGTTCTCGGTGTGCAGGATGATCTCCTCGTCCCGCGGGAGATAGTCGGCGACGAGGGTCGGGGCCCCGATGCCGAGATTGACGATCGATCCCTCGGGGATGTCGGCCGCGATCCGCGCGGCGAGCTCCTCCCGGCTGATCCGCTTGTTCATCGCACACCTCCGTGCTGCTCGGCGGACGCGCCTCCCAGCGCGGCGCCCTCCAGGTCGACGCCGCCGATGAACTCACCGCAGCAGAGCCAGCGCCGCTCCCCCACGGCGACCACCCGGTCCACGAACACACCGGGCGTGACCACGCTCTCTGGATCCAGGGTGCCCAGCTCGGCGAACTCGTCGACCTGCACGACGGTCCGTGCGGCCGCCGTGGCCATGATCGGGCCGAAGTTGCGAGCAGTCGCGCGGTACACGAGGTTGCCCCAGCGGTCGGCGCTGCGCGCGCTGATGAGCGCGACGTCGGCGCGGATCGGGTACTCCAGCGCGTAGATCCGGCCGTCGATCTCCCGCGTTTCCTTGCCCTCGGCCAGCAGCGTTCCCACGCCCGTGGGGGTGAAGAAGGCGCCGATCCCGGCCCCCGCCGCACGGATCCGCTCGGCGAGGTTCCCCTGCGGCACGAGTTCGAGCTCGATGCTCCCGTCACGGTAGAGCCCGTCGAACACCCACGAGTCCGACTGCCGCGGGAACGAGCAGATGATCTTCCGCACGCGTCGCTCGGCGAGCAGCGCGGCGAGTCCGGTGTCGCCGTTGCCGGCGTTGTTGCTGACGATCGTCAGATCGCCCGCCCCCTGCGCGATGAGGGCGTCGATCAGTTCGATCGGCTGGCCCGCTCTGCCGAATCCGCCGATCATGACGGTGGCGCCGTCGGCCACGCCGGCCACGGCTTCCTCGGCCGTCGACACTCTCTTGTCGATCATCTTCGGACTCCTTTTTCGCTATACGAAGCGTTGTTCGCTTGTCGAATAGTACAACACGGGCCTGGGACGGACGCGAAGCCCGCCGAGGATGTCCCTCCTCATCAGCTCTTCGCGTCGCCGGATCCGTCGCCGAGCCGCTGCGCGATGGCGATCGGCACGATCGACACCACGATGAGCACGACCGCGATCACCGCGATGATCGGAGCCTGCCCCGGCCGCAGCATGTTGTTCATGATGAAGATCGGCAGTGTCGTCACGCCCTGGCCCGCGGTGAAGGTCGTCACGATGATCTCGTCGAAGGACAGCGCGAACGCGAGCAGGGCGCCGACGAGCAGCGCCGACCGGAGCTGCGGGAAGGTCACCAACCGGAACGTCGTCCAGATGCCCGCGCCGAGATCGGCCGACGCCTCCTCGAAGCTGGTGCCGGTGCGGCGGAGCCGGGCGATCACGTTGTTGAAGACGGTCACGATGCAGAAGGTCGCGTGCGCGACGGCGACCGTCCACAGGGAGAGGTCGATGCCGAGGATCGTGCGGAAGAAGTTGTTCAGCGCGATGCCCGTGACGATGCCGGGAAGCGCCATGGGCAGGATGACCAGCATGTTCACCGCCTCCCGCCCGAAGAACCGGAAGCGGTGCAGAGCGAAGGCGATGAGGGTGCCGAGGATCAGGGCGATCGCCGTGGCGATGACGGCGACGACGATGCTCGTTCCCGTCGCCTCGAGCGCGCCCGCGTTCGTGAACGCCCGCCCCCACCACTCCAGCGTGAAACCCGGGGGTGGCCAGGTGAGGGACTTGGAGGTCGAGAAGGAGTTGAGCACGACCACGAGCAGCGGGACGTAGACCACCGCCAGGATCACCCCCGAGACGATGCCCAGTGCGATGCGGGCGGATGACGAGAGGCGCATGTCGGGACTCCGGATCTAGAGGTTGTCGAGGGCGCCGGTACGGCGGACGATGAACAGGTAGAGCGAGATCACCAGGAGCGGGATCAGCGCGATGGCGGCAGCCAGGGGCAGGTTGTTCGCGCTGCCGACGTTGTCGTAGACGAGGTTGCCGATCATCTGGCTGGTGCCGCCGACGATGCGCACGGTGATGTAGTCTCCGAGCGTCAGCGAGAAGCTGAAGATCGTGCCGGCGATGATCGCGGGGACCGCGAGCGGGAGCACGATCGAGCGGATCGTGCGCCAGCTCCGACCGCCGAGGTCGCTCGACGCCTCGAGCAGCGAGTCGGGAACCTTCTCCATGCCGGCCTGGATCGGCAGGATGACGAAGGGCAGCCAGAGATAGGCGAGTGCGATGATCGTCGCGGGGACGCCGTAACCGGGAGTGCTGCCGAGCAACCAGGTCATGAGGCCGTCATCGGACAGCACGGAGCGCCAGGCGTATACCTTGACGAGGTACGAAGCCCACAGCGGCATCAGCACGAGGATCATCATGATCCGGCGGGTGCGGACGGTGGCCACCTTCGACATGAAGAACGCGATCGGCAGGGCGAGGGCGACGTCGATCACGGTGACCGCCAGCGCGATCCCGACCGTGCGCAGCGTGACGACCTGATAGAGGGATCCGGTGATCACCTCGACGACGTTGTCCAGTGTGAACGACGTGCTGATCTCACCGGTGAAGCTGTCGGTGCTCCAGAACGCGGTGACGAGCAGCAGCGCGAGCGCGACGACATAGACGACCCCGAGCCAGAACAGCGGGGCCGTGAGCAGCAGCGCGAGCCGGAGGCGCGGGTGCGCGTACAGGAAGGAGGAGAGCCGCCGGGCGGGGCTCGAGACCGGTGATGCGATGGCTCGCGAGACCGCGGTGGGGTTGCTCATGGACGAACTCCTCTGTTCGATGCAAGACGGCTGGAGAGCGGGTGCGGAGCCGGGATCCTGTCCCGCCGCCCCGCACCCGCGGAGCCGATCAGCCCTTGATCTCCTGCCACGCCTTCGTCCATGCCGCGTAGTCGACGCACTTCACGTCGGTGCGGCCGTCGAGGCATCTCTCGATGGGCGTGGTCCAGTACCAGATCTTGTTGGCGTAGTCGGCGTCGCCGCCGTGGTAGACGGCGCAGTCGTCGCGGAGGTCGCATGCCGCCTGGCTGGCCGGCGCCTCGCCGAAGTACGCCGTGGCCTGGGCGTTGACCTTCGGGCTGATGATGTAGTCGAGCCACGCGTAGGAGCAGTTCGGGCTCTTCGTCTTCGAGGAGATCATCCAGGTGTCGCTCCAGCCCGTGGCGCCCTCCGATGGCAGGACGACTCCGGTGTTGCCCCCTTCGCCCTCGAGCGTGTTCTGCATCACCTGCCAGCTGGTGCCGACGACGGTGTTTCCCGATTTGAAGGACTGCACCTCCTTGAGGTAATCGGCCCAGTACTCGGAGACGTTCGGCTTCTGCTCCTTGAGGAGCTGCACGGCGGCGTCGAACTGCTTCTGGTCGAGCGCATAGGGGTTCTTGATGCCGAGCTCCGGCTTGTGGGCCATGAGGTAGACGGCCGCGTCGGCGATGTAGATCGGGGAGTCGTAGGCGGTCACCTTGCCCTGGTGCTCCGAAGCCTTGTCGAACACGACATCCCACGAGGTCGGGGCGGTCGGGAAGGCGGTCTTGTCGTACAGCAGCACATTGGCGCCATAGCCGTGCGGCACGCCGTAGTTCTTGCCGTCCACGGTGTTCCACGCCTTGTCCTTGAGGTAGTCGAAGACACCGGCGTAGTTCTTCAGGAGTTTCATGTTCACGGGCTGAACGACTCCGGAGGCGACCAGGCGCAGCGACGCGTCACCGGAGGCCGACACGACGTCGTAATTGCCCGTCTTCATGAGGTTGAACGCCTCGTCCGAGGTCCCGAAGGTCTTGACGGTGACCTGGCACCCGGTCTCCTTCTCGAACGGCTTCACCCAGTCGATGCTCGGATCCGTCGAGCCGTCCTCTGCAAGCCCCGGCCAGGCGAGCACCGACAGGGTGCTCTCGTTCTTGCCGAGCTTGTCCAGAGGACCGGAGGCGGCGCCGCCACCCGCCCCGGACGTGCCGCAGCCGGAGAGTGCGGCGATCACCGCCGTGGCGAGGCCGACGGCCGCGAAGACCTTCAAGGATCTGGTGCGCATGGGATACTCCTTTGTTTCTCTTGCGTGTGTCTCGTCCTCGCGGGTGCGAGGACGTCGTCAACGGGCGCCGACTGTGCGGATGGTGCGGGAGGGGGTGTCGTTCTGCTCGGCGATGGGTGCGTCGCCCAGGGCGACGACGTCCGCATCCCGCCAGGACACGAACACCCGATCGCCATGGCTCCCGTGCGCGCGACCCCCAGCGTTCTGCTGCAGCACCGCGACCCGCGGCCCCTGATCCAGATCCACGACCAGCCGCACCCCGGAACCGAGATAGATCGCCTCCGCGACCACCCCCGCCGCCGACCGCGACCCCGCCTCCGTCGACGGGCCGGCACCGACGAGCATC
>NZ_JAGMTU010000005.1 GCF_023703415.1 Microbacterium sp. USTB-Y
AGCTAAGCCTCACAGCGCCGATGGTACTGCAGGGGGGACCCTGTGGGAGAGTAGGACACCGCCGGACTTCCTTTAACAGAAAGGCCACCCAACGCAGGGTGGCCTTTCTGCATTTCTGGGTCTGATCGATTCAAGGCCGCCCTCACGGGCGGCCTTTTTTCGTGCGGGCGCAGGCCCGCGACCTCCGCCGCTGCGCGGCGGGATTCGCGTGCCCGCGCCCGCCCGGGCGGGGCGCCGGCACTCTCCGCCCGCCAGGCATCGACGTCGCGGCATGACGGGGCTACCCTGTCGTCAGACGGGTGGTTCGCCCGCCTTCCCGGTGGACGAAGGAGCTCGTGATGGACGCGATGATGATGGACTCGATGAAGAGCATGGACATGATGCCCGGCATGGAGGCGATGGACATGTCGCTCATGCAGGCCTGCATGGATGCGTGTTCGGCGTGCGAGCAGGCCTGCACGGTGTGCTCGACGCAGATGATGGACTGCTCGCCGGCCTGTATGAACTGCGCCGACATGTGCAACACGATGATGCGGTCGATGATGCGCATGCAGGGGATGACCCCGGCGGTCATGATGTCGATGCTGGACGCCTGCATGGCGATGTGCCAGCTCTGCATGGACATGTGCATGCAGCACGAGGCGCACAGCGAGGTCTGCCGGATGTGCGCGGCCGCGTGCAAGGCGTGCATGGACGCCTGCATGGCCATGCGCGACTCGATGATCGCGGCGTGAGGCCGGGTCCTTTCGGCTCCCTGTGATCAGGGGTGCCGTAGGATCAGAGCATGCTCGTCGTTCATGACGCCCGTGCGGTGTCGAAGGAGGTCACCGGCGCTTTCCGCGCCGGTGGCAGAGGCTGACGCCCCGCCGGTGAGGTCCCTCACCGGCGCGTTCGTCGCGCCCGCGTGAGGAGATCCGCGGGTCCTTTCTCCGGTTGCGATCCGCAGCCGACCTCCGCGCCTGCCCGGCAGGCGTAACGACATCTCACAGAGAGCACGACATGCTTCCCATCGACGAGCGCGCCATCCGCGCTTCCTTCCGCAACGCCTCCCGCAAGGAGGCTTCCTCCCTGACCCTGCCGCCCGGCTTCGGCGAGACCGACTTCTCGGTTCTCGATTACCTGGGGTGGTCGGATCCCAAGATGCCCCGGCGCGCGTACATCGTCGCGCAGCGGGATGATGGCAGTTCGATGTCCGTGCTGCTGCAGCAGGCCGAGCAGCGCACGCTCGCCCGAGCCCAGTGCTCCTGGTGCGAGGACGTCACGCTCCGCAACGACGTGCAGTTCTTCGCGGCGCGCAAGGCAGGGCCGTCGGGGCGGCAGGGGAACACGCTCGGCGTGCTGATCTGCGCCAACTTCGGATGCTCTGCGAACGTGCGCCGACTCCCGGCACTGGCGTATGAGGGTTATGACCGCGAAGCGGCAAGGACGCAGCGGATCCTCCGTCTCCAGGAGCATGTGCAGGGCTTCCTGCGTGAGCTCGAGGCCTGAGCCCCGGGAGCGGGTGGCGCCGTGTCGTCGCCCGCTCCGCGGGTCGGCGCCGTGTGGGCGGAGGCGGTCAGACGCGGGCGACGTTGTAGCGCAGCGCGCCGATCGCGAGCACATCCCAGCGGGTGTGCACCGCCACGGGCTGCCCCGGCTCGACCTCGAGAGCCGCGCCGCCGGCGTTCCACAGCGACAGCGCCTCGCCGTCGAGCGTCGTGACCCGAAGGGTACCCGCTGCGCGGTCGACGTCGGTCACCAGGGCGTCGGTCCAGCCGGCAGCCGTGGCCGCCGCGAGACGCGCCTGGATGAGGTGCAGCGCGTGCCCTGGGGCGAAGGAGGAGCAGACGTCGCCGTGGTCGCACATGCACGCCACAGCCTGTCGCGCCGGAACGGGCGAGAGCTGAGCGCGGGGCGTGGTCACGGTGTTCTCCTCACAGGATCGGTCCGATCAGGCTACGTCCGGGCGTGTCGAGGCGGAAGCGGGCGTGAAACGTGCCGAAACATGGGGCGTGACACCCGTCGAACGCGAGGGCCGGATCAGCGCGTGATGAGGGTCGTCTCGATCGTGCGGGGATCCCGGTCGATGTCGTAGTCGCGCATCCACTCGGGCCGGATCGCGATGACGACGAAGCCCTCGGCGAGCGAGCGCGAGCCGGGGAACTGCGCGTCGTAGGCGGCGCCGAGCGCGCTCCGGTCGTCTCCCTCGAGCAGCTGGGTGCGTCCCTCGACCTGAAGACTGCGCACGGGTCCTGCGCCGATGACGAGGGCCGCGCGCGGCTCACGGCGCAGGTGCGCGACCTTGCGCGCCGACGAGGGCGCGTTCACGATCAGGGTGCCGTCGTCGAGGACGGCGACACCCACGAGCGCGGCCTCGGGAGCGCCGTCCGGCGCGGTGGTCGCCAGCACCCCCCGTCCTTCCCGGCGCACGGTCTCGACGAGGGTGCGCAGGGGAGCGGAGTCCATGCGCTCACGATAGCGCGGTCGCCTCCCGGCGCTCTCGGGCACCGCCGCGGCGCCTCAGAGGCGGGGTGTGCGCGGAGGAGTCGTGCGGCGGTCGCCGGTCGCCTCGAAAGCGGCGGCGAGCTGCAGCAACCGGGTGTCGTCGTAGGCGCGACCGGAGATGGTCAGGCCCACGGGCATCGCGATGTCCGACAGCGTGCCCATCGGCACGGTCACCGAGGGGATGCCGAGGTGCCGCGGCACGATGTTGCCGTTCGCGACCCAGACGCCGTTGCGCCAGCCCTGGTCGGCGGAGGCCGGGTTCACGTCCATGTCCGCCGGGCCGATGTCGGCCATCGCCGGGTAGAGCACGGCGTCCAGGCCGAGCTCATCCATCCACTGCTCGAGGTCGACGCGACGGGTCTCCTCCAGGCCGCGCAGGCCCGCCTCCATGTGCGGGATCGCGGTCAGATCGGTCACCGGGTTCGCCCGGAACAGGTCGGGCAGCTCGTTGATGTCGTCATCGAAACCGGTGTAGCGGTCGGGCAGGGCGCCCGGGGGAGCCGGGAAGATCTCCGCCCCGTCGACCTGGGCCAGCGTGTTCAGCGCCGGGTCGCCGTTGGCGCCGAGGAAGTCGTCCCAGCCCCAGGCGCAGAGCTCGATGACCTCGCTGCGCAGGAACGCAGGCGGCACGATCCCGCGGGTCGCGATCGTCGGCGCGCCGGTGCGGTCCCCCTCGTAATTGGTGACGGCAGGGAAGTCGACCTCGACGATCTCCGCTCCGGCCGCCTCCAGCGCGGCGCGGGCCGCGCGCCAGAGCTCCATGACCGTCTCGCGGGTCTCCACGCGCCGACCGGTCGGGCCGCCGATGCCGGTGCCGGTGCCCGCGTCGGGATCCGCGTTGATGTACATCTTCGGGACGCCGAACCGGACGCCGCGGAGATCCGCGGGCTCGAGTGCGACATAGGAGTCGGGTCGCACCTCGGATGCCGCCGGCAGCGGCACCCACGGTTGCGCCCGCCAGAAGTCGCCGCGCGTGGTGTGGTCGTCGGCGACGACGACGTCGAGGATCTCGAGCAGATCGGCGACCGAGCGCGCGTGCGGCACGACGACGTCCTGGGTCGGCACGAGCGGCCAGTTGCCGCGGACCGAGATGACCCCGCGGCTCGGGCAGTAGGCGACGAGCGCATTGTGGGACGCGGGGGCACGCCCGCTGGACCAGGTCTCCTCGCCCAGGCCGAAGGCCCCGAAGGACGCCGCGGTCGCGGTGCCGGAGCCGTTCGACGAGCCCGACCCGAACGCGCTGGTCAGCCAGTCGGCGTTGTACGGGCTCTCCGCGCGGCCGTAGACGCCGCGCTGCATGCCGCCGTTCGCCATCGGGGGCATGTTCGTGAGACCGAGGCAGATCGCACCGCCCGCGCGCAGCCGCTCGATCGTGAACGCGTCGCGCTGGGCGACGAGCTCGGCGAACGCGGGGGATCCGGCGGCCGCGGTCAGGCCGCGCACGAGGTAGCTGTCCTTGGCCGTGTACGGGATCCCGTCGAGCGGTCCCAGGACCTCGCCGCGGGCGCGGCGGGCGTCGGAGGCCTCGGCCTCGGCGCGCGCCTCCGGGTTGCGCACGACGACCGAGTTCAGCGCGGTCGCCGTGTCCGGGCCGTCGTAGGCGTCGATGCGCGCGAGATAGGCGTCGACCAGTTCGACCGACGTGGTCTCGCCGGCCTCGAGGGCGGCGCGCAGGCGGGCGATGGGGGTCTCGACGACATCGAACATGGGCGGATCCTTCGGGTGCGTTACCGCCTGTCCGCATCGAGGCGCCGGTCGTGCGGGCGGCCGGTCGATGCGGACGGGCGGAGAGGACGAGGGGTGAGCGGGTCAGGCGGTGAGCGTCGGCTGCTGCTGGGTGATGCAGTGGATGCCGCCGCCGCGGTCGAACAGGGGGCGGGCGTCGACGGTGACGACGCGGCGACCGGGGTAGGCGTCGGCGAGGATCTCCCGGGCGCGCGCGTCCGCGGTGTCGTCGCCGAACCCGCAGGCGATGACGCCGTCGTTCGTGACGAGGTGGTTGACGTAGCTCCAGTCGACGAAGCCCTCCGCATCTCGGAGGGTCGCCGGCGCAGGCAGGTCGATGATCTCGAACGGGCGGCCGGCGGCATCGGTCTCGGCGGCGAGGTGCGTGCGCAGCGCGGCCGACACCTCGAAGTCGGGGTGGGCAGGATCCTGCTGCGCGTGCAGGAGGATGCGACCGGGCGAGGTGATCGCGGCGACGATGTCGACGTGTCCGTTCGTGCCGAACTCGTCATAGTCGCGGGTGAGTCCGCGGGGCAGCCAGACGGCCTTGGTGGCGCCGATCGTGCGGAGCATCTCCGCCTCCACGCGCCGGCGGTCGAGGTAGGGGTTGCGGCGGGGGTCGAGCTGCACCGTCTCGGTGAGCAGCACGGTTCCCTCGCCGTCGACGTGGATGCCGCCGCCCTCGTTGACGAGCGTGGACGAGACCAGTTCGGCGCCGACCTGCTCCGCGATGATCCGCGCGTGCTCGCCGGACTTCGTCCACGACGCCCAGGAGTTCGCGCCCCAGCCGTTGAACACCCAGTCGACGGCGCCGAGGACGCCGGGGCGGTCGGCGTCGACGACGAAGGTCGGGCCGGAGTCGCGCATCCAGAACTCGTCGACGCCCGCCTCGAGGATCGTGATGTCGCTCGACAGCATGCGGCGCGCGCGGCTGAGCTCGCTCGGGTCCACGAGGATCGTCACCGGGGTGAACGCGCTGACGGCGTGGGCGACCGCGGTCCAGGTCGCGTAGCCCTCCTCGCGCAGGGCGTCGGTGTCGCCCAGAGTCTCGCCTTCGGCGGGGAAGGCCATCCAGACGCGGTCGTGGCGGGCGGTCTCGCTGGGCATCTGCCAGGGCATCGGTGCTCCTCGGATCGGTTCGCGGCACTTATTGAACAAGTGACCAACTAGCGATACGGTATAGCCTCATGAGCACCTCGTCAACCCCTCGGCCGAAGCGGATGCCGCCGGAGCAGCGGGAGCGCGCGATCCTCGACGCGGCGATCGCCCTCGCCCGGCAGAACGGGATCGCCGGGCTCACCGTGCGCACCGTGGCCGCCGCGGCCGGGGTGACGCCGGCGCTGGTCGCCCACTACCGCCCGAGCATGGACGCGTTCGTGGCCGACGTGTTCGGCGCGATCGTCGAGGCCGAGCGGGTGGAAGTCGTCGCGGCCGGGCGCGCGATCTCCGGCCTGCGGGGGCGCATCACGCGCATCGTGGAGACCCTCCTCGACGGCGAACGCGATGACGTGACCCTGGTCTGGGTGCAGGCCTGGGCCGACGGCGCGCGCAACGACGAGCTCGCCGCCCGGGTGCGCCGGGAGATGGACGGCTGGCAGCGCGACCTCGAGGCGATCGTCGCCGAAGGGATCGCGGCGGGCGAGATCTCCGCCGCGCACGCGGAGGGGGCGGCGTGGCTGCTGCTCGCCACGGTCGACGGCATGAACGCGCACTCGCTGGTGAAGTGGGCGCCCGAGGACCGGGCGGCGCTGGCGCGGCGCACGGTCGCGGCCGTCCTCGGGTAGCCTCCGCCTCTTTCGGTGCGGACGTCGCTCAGCGGGCGGGAGGCGTCACGGGTGCAGGATCCGCAGGGCCGTCGCCGTGTCGGACACCGTCAGCTGCGGCGGATAGAGCCCCATGACCGTGAGCGCTGCGGCGTGGTTCTCGGCAGTGGATCCCGCGCAGGCATCCGCGGCGATCGTCACGCGAGCACCCGCGTCCGCGGCGGCCAGTGCCGTGGAGACGACGCAGCAGTCGGTCGAGACCCCGGTCAGCACGATCGGAGCGGATCCGAGGATCTGCCCGATCGCCGCACCCCACTTGCCGAACGTCGGCAAGTCGAGCGTCGGGTGCGGCGAGAGCTCCCGCGCCCCGGGCACGAGATCGAAGAGCGGGTCGTCGGCCGGACGGTCGGCGAACGGCCATTCCGCGAAGTAGTCCCCCCAGGCGGTGCTCCGGTCGGCGGTGGGCAGCCAGCGGGTGACGAGCACGCGTCCGCCGGCGGCCGCCGCGAGTCGCCGGATGTTCTCGAGCGCCGCGGGGAACATCGGCGAGCCCCATGCCGAGTCCGGGGCCGCGAAGATGTTCTGCGGGTCGATCGCCACCAGCCAGGGCAGCTCGGCGGGTTCCGCGCGGCGCGCCGTTTCGTCTCGGTCGCCTCCGGCGTCCTCGCTCAACGACCCCGGGGGGTCGGCCGCATCCGTCACGCCTGCTCCTGACGGCGGATCCTGCCCGCCCGGGCGAACCAGGTGACGACGAATCCGAGCACGAGAGCGAAGAAGACGCCGAGGTTGGCGTAGGCCCAGTCGCCGTCCTTGCCGCCGATGAGGCCGAGGAAGTACCCCTGCCAGTTGTTCCACGGCGCCGCGTCGGCGAACCCGTTGATCACGAAGCCCCAGCCGATGATCGATGCCACGACGAGCGTGGCGATCGAGAGGACGTCCCAGGCGCCGTAGCGCCCGTTCGGGTCGAACAGCGCCGCCTCGTCGTAGTCCTTGCGGCGGCGGAGGATGTCGGCGATGAGGATCCCGGCCCACGCGGCCATCGGCACGCCGAGCGTGATGAGGAATGACTGGAAGGGGCCCAGGAAGTTCTGCGCGAAGAACACCACGACGATCGTGCCGATGGTGAGGATCACGCCGTCGACCGCCGCTGCGGCCGGCCTCGGGATCCGGATCCCGAGGCTGAGCAGGGTGAGACCCGACGAGTAGATGCCGAGCACCGCGCCCGAGACCAGCGTGAGGATCGCGACGATGAGGAACGGGAACAGCGCCCAGTCCGGGAGCAGCGAGGCGAGCGCCCCGATCGGATCGGCCGCGACGGCGGCGCCGAGCTTGTCGTCCGAACCGGCGAGGAGGAGACCGAAGAACACCAGCACGATCGGGGCGACGGATCCGCCGATCGTGTTCCAGGCGACGATCTGCGTGTCCGACGCGGTGCGCTTCTGATAGCGGGACCAGTCGGCGGCGATGTTGATCCAGCCGAGCCCGAAGCCGGTCATCACCATGACGAGCGCTCCGATGGTCTGGGCGAGGGTGCCGTCCGGGTGCGAGAAGGCCTTGTCCCAGTGGATGCTCGAGAACGTCAGGATCAGGAACAGCACCGTGAACGCGCCGGTCAGCCAGGTGAGCACCGACTGGAGCCGCATGATCGTGTGGTAGCCGAGCACCGATGCGCCGACGATGAGAGCGGCCACGAGGATCGTCGCGATGATGTTCACGGCGACGTCGCCGCTCTCGCCCACCCAGCCGAGCCGGTGCAGCACCGTGGTGGTCGCGAGCACGGCGGTGATGGTGAGCGACGTCTCCCAGCCGATCGAGGTGAGCCACGACACGATGCCGGGGATCTTCTGCCCCTGCACGCCGAACGCGGCCCGCGACAGCACCATGGTCGGCGCGGATCCGCGCTTTCCGGCGATCGCGATGAGCCCGCACAGTGCGAAGGACACCACGATGCCGATGATCGCGACGACCGTCGCCTGCCAGAGCGAGATGCCGAAGCCGAGCAGGAACGAGCCGTAGGACATGCCGAACACCGACACGTTCGCGGCGAACCACGGCCAGAACAGGTCGCGGGGCCGCGCGGTGCGCTCCGATTCGGGGACGATCTCGATGCCCCGGCTCTCGATGAGGGTGCCGGCTCCGGTGCTGCGCTCTGCGGACATGGCAACATCCTGGCAGGCAGGAGGGCGACGGAGGCGGATCCCGGCGGTTTTCGGGGCGGTCTTCGTCGTGCCGACGCCCCGTTCGGCGCAGCCGGAGTTCCTCGAGAACCCGATCGCCGTCCGACGCGGCGAGGCGGTACGATAACGCCGACCCGTTGATCCGGCGCGGCATCTCTGCTCGTGACCGGGCGCCCGTAGGCTTCCGGGTCGGAAGGATCCGCCATGGACGCCGCGCGCATGCATGCCGCCTCGCCCGAATCCGCCGCGATCGTCGACGCCGTGCTCGACTACTCCCGCCGCCGGATGCTCGCCACCGATGTGCCGCTGGACAAACCGCAGCCCGAAGCCGAACTGCGACGCCTCGTGGGCGCGACGATCACCGACGCCGGACTCGGCGGGCAGCGCGCGCTCAGCGTCTTCGAGCACATCCTCGCCCCGGCCTGCCTCACCACGAGCCACCCCAACTACCTCTCCTTCATCCCCAACGCGCCGACCGTGGCGGCCATGGCGTTCGACCTCGTCGTCTCGGCCTCGGGGCTCTACGGGGGCAGCTGGCTCGAGGGCGCCGGAGCGGTGCACGCGGAGAACGAGGTGCTCTCGTGGCTCGCCGCCGAGTTCGGGCTGCCCGAGACCGCGGGCGGCGTCTTCGTGCAGGGCGGCACGATCGGCAACCTCTCGGCGCTCGCCGCGGCGCGCGACAAGGCCGGACGGCGTCTCGACGCGGCCGGCACGTCCCGGCCCGCACGGTGGAAGCTGGTCTGCAGCCTGGAGGCGCACTCCTCGAACAAGTCGGCCGCGAAGATCATGGACGTCGACGTGATCGCGGTGCCCGCGGGCGCCGACGGCAAGCTGCACGCCGACGAGGTGCGCGCCGCCCTGGAGGAGCACGGGGACGCGGTGTTCGCGGTCGTGGCGACCGCCGGATCCACCAACTTCGGCATCCTCGACGACATCGCCGGCATCGCGGCGCTCAAGGACGAGTTCGAGTTCTGGCTGCACATCGACGGTGCATACGGGCTGACCGCCATGCTGGCGCCGGAGGCCAGGGCGTGGTTCGCCGGCGTCGAGCGGTGCGACTCGCTCGTCGTGGATCCGCACAAGTGGCTGTACGCGCCCTTCGACTGCTGCGCGCTGCTGTACCGGGATCCGGCCGACGGCCGTCTGGCGCACACGCAGCACGCGGAGTACCTGGACACCCTCACCGACACGGATGAGTTCAGCCCCTCGGACTACTCGATCCAGCTCACCCGGCGCCCGCGCGGACTGCCGCTGTGGTTCTCGCTCGCGACCTACGGCGTGGCGGCGTACCGGGAGGCCGTGAGCTCGACGCTCGCGCTGACCCGGCGGATCGCCGATGAGATCGCCTCCCGCCCAGAGCTGCGCCTGGTGCGCGACCCCGAGCTCTCGGTGGTCGTGTTCGAGCGCGAGGGCTGGGAGCGCGCCGACTACGACCGCTGGTCGGACGAGCTGCTGCAGTCGCAGCGCGCCCTGGTCGTGCCGAGTTCGCACGCCGGCCGGGTCAACACGCGCTTCGCGATCCTGAACCCGCTGACGACCTTCGAGGACCTCGTCGGGATCCTGGACACGATGCGCTGAGTCGCGGCGGGGGTGGTTCCGCGATCGGCCTCCCCGAGCAATTCCGCAGGACGGATCCACTTCCAGAGGACGAATCGCGAAGGTTCATCCTTCAGGAGTGGATCCGTCCTGCGGGTTGAAGGCGGACCCGGGCAAGAGCCGGCTCAGCCTGCGAAGAAGGCCTTGGCGACGGCGGTGAGGTCGTGCAGGTCGCTCACACCGGCGAGCTCGCGGGCGGAGTGCATCGACAGGATCGGGATGCCCACGTCGACCGTGCGGATCCCCAGCCGGGTGGCGGTGATCGGTCCGATCGTGGATCCGCAGGGCACGTCGTTGTTCGAGACGAACTCCTGGGTCACCACACCGGCGGCGTCGCACCAGCGGTGCCACGCGGCCGCGCCCACCGCATCGGTCGCGTAGCGCTGGTTCGCGTTGATCTTCAGGATCGGACCGGATCCCAGCACCGGCTGCACGACCGGGTCGTGCCTGCCGGCGTAGTTCGGGTGCACCGAGTGCCCGACATCGCTGGACAGGCACCAGGAGGCGGCGTACGCGCGGTGCACATCGACGGCGTCGGCACCGAGCCCGGCGTAGATGCGCTCCAGCACATCCTCCAGGATGGGGCCGGCGGCCCCGGAGCGGGATCCGGATCCGAGCTCCTCGTGGTCGAAGGCGGCCAGCACCGCGATCGCCCGCGGCTCGTCGTGCGCGGCGATCTCGCCCAGCGCCACGACCCCCGCGTGCACCGAGGCGAGGTCGTCGAGTCGTCCGCTCGCGAAGAACGCGTCGTCCTTGCCGAACACCGCACCGCGGGCGCTGTCGGCGGTGACGACGTCGAAGCCGCGGATCTCGCGCGGATCCACCCCCGCCGTGTCGGCGAGCTCTCCGAGGATGTCCGCCGACTCCGGGTCGCCCAGGCCCCAGACGGGCTGGGTCTCGACCTGCTTGTCCAGCGCGAGGCCGTTGTTGACGCCGCGGTCGAGGTGGATCGCGAGCTGCGGCAGGCGCAGCAGCGGTCCGGTCGCGGCGAGCACGACCCGGCCGTCGGCGAGGGCGAGGCGGCCGGCGAGGCGCAGCTCGCGGTCGAGCCACGAGTTCAGCAGCGGTCCGCCGTAGACCTCGACGGCGGCCTGCAGCCAGCCGCGGGATCCGGTCGTCGGACGGGGCTTGAGCTTGAAGCCGGGGGAGTCGGTGTGCGCGCCGAGCACGTGCACCGGGGTGGTCGCCGTGGCCTCCGGCGGCACGACCCAGGCGATCGCCGCGCCGTCGCGCACGATCACGAACCGGCCGCCGGGCTGCGCGGGCCAGGCCTCGGTCTCGTCGAGCCGGGTGAAGCCCTGGCCCTCGAGGCGCCGGGCGACCTCCTCCGCCGCGTGGTAGCTGGAGGGAGAGGCGCTGACGAAGTCGGCCAGATCCTCGACGTGCGTACGGGCGTGGGCGGCGTGGGACATGAGGATCCTTCCGAGGGCGTCCTTCGATCGTAGCCGCGCCCTCCGAAAGCTCCCGTCGCGGAAGATGTCGCTCAGGTGACGGGAAAGCGGCAGAAAATGCGACGGGAGCGGATCCTGGCGGACCGCTCCCTGCACTTCCAGGATACCGCCCGGGGTGGGGCTTGCGGCAAGGGCCCCCCGCCGGGGCAGACTGGGTGGCTTCGCCCTGGAATCGGAGGATCCGTGCGCCCTGAAACCCACCCCGACCAGCCCTTCGCCGTCGCCCCGTCGTCCCGCGCCCCGCAGCCGCCGGACACCCGGTCGGTCTTCGCCCTCCCGCCCGTGCTCGCCCGCAAGTCCGCCCCCGCGCTCATCGCCGCGGACGACGCCCACCTCGCCGCCGTCCGCGGACGGCTCGCGGAGGAGATCGCCGCGCTCGAGGATCGCCTCACCCGCCTGCGGGCCACCCACGCGCGGCTCGGCCAGGAGGCTCTCGACCGCGACCTCGAGATCCACCGCACCACGTCGCGGCTGCAGCTGCTGCGCCGATTCGGCGTCGACCTCTGCCTCGGGCGGATGGTCGTCGCCGGATCCGGCGAGCGGCCCGCCGAGCGGGTCTACATCGGACGCATCGGGCTGTCGGATGCCGCCGGGCACCGGCTGCTCGTCGACTGGCGGGCGCCCGCCGCCGAGCCCTTCTTCGCCGCCACCCACGCCGACCCGGCGGGGCTGGTCAGCCGTCGTCGCTACCGCTGGAGCTCCGGCCCCGGGAACGAGCGACGCATCACCGACTACTGGGACGAGGTCTTCGACCCGTCCGCGGACGGGGCGGGGGACGCCGCGGCGGCGCTCGACGACCAGTCCGCCTTCATCGCGAGCCTCGGCGCCTCGCGCTCGCCGCGGATGCGCGACGTGCTCGCCACCATCCAGGCCGACCAGGACGCGATCATCCGCGCGTCGTCGCGGGACGCCCTCGTCGTCGACGGCGGACCGGGCACCGGCAAGACCGTGGTCGCGCTGCACCGCGCCGCCTATCTCATGCACGCCGAGCAGCGGCTCAGCCACGGGGGGATCCTCTTCGTCGGCCCGCACCGTCCCTATCTCGCCTACGTCGAGGATGTGCTGCCGAGCCTCGGCGAGGACAGCGTGCGGGTGTGCACCGTGCCCGACATGGTGCCCGAGGGACGCGACGGCGACCGCATGGCGGAGGAGCCCGACCCGCTCTGCCGCTCGCTCAAGTCCGGCTCGCGTCTGCTCGATGCGGTGGCCGCCGCGGTGCGGTACCACGAGCAGGCGCCCCGCGATCCGCTGCTCGTGGAGACGCCCTGGCGGGACGTGGTCATCGAACCGGATGCGTGGGCCGAGGCGTTCGACGCGCCGGCACCGGGCACCGCGCACAACGACGCCCGCGACGAGGTGTGGGACGCGCTGATCGGAGCGCTCGTCGAGGACCACGCCGACGAGGACCTGCCCGCGCGGGCCCTGGACCGGTCGCTGCGGCAGAACACGGCGCTGCAGCGGGCGTTCGTCGCGGCCTGGCCCGTGCTGGATCCGGTGGGCGTCATCGCCGATCTGTGGGCGGTGCCCGCCTTCCTGCGCGTCTGCGCGCCGTGGCTCGGCGACGCGGAGCGGGAGGCGCTGCGGCGCGAGGACGCCCGCGCCTGGACCCGTCAGGACCTCCCGCTCCTCGACGAGGCGCGCGCGCTCATCGGCGATCCGGCGGGGGCGCGCCGGCGTCGACGCCAGGAGGCGGTCACCGCCGAGGAGCGGGAGTATCGCGAGCGCGTGCTGGACGAGCTGCTGGCCGCCGACGACGACAAGGAGAGCGCGATCACCGGGTTCTTCTTCGGCGAGGACAGCGCCGGGGTGCGCGAGATGCTCCTCGACGAGGAGGCCCTGCCCCGCCGGGATCCGGATGCGCTCGCAGGCCCCTTCGCGCACGTGATCGTCGACGAGGCGCAGGAGCTCAGCGATGCGGAGTGGGCCATGCTGCTGCGCCGTGGGCCGTCGCACAGCCTGACCATCGTCGGCGACCGCGCGCAGGCCCGGCACGGGTTCGGGGAGACGTGGGCCGACCGCCTCGCCCGGATCGGCCTGCGCCGGGTCGCCCAGGCGTCGCTGCGCATCAACTACCGCACGCCGGAGGAGGTCATGGCGGCCGCCGAGCCCGTCATCCGGGCCGCGCTGCCCGATGCCAACGTGCCCGTCTCGGTGCGCGCGAGCGGCATCCCGGTGCGATACGCGTCCGCGGCGGAGCGCGACCGGATCATCGCGGAGTGGCTGGCGGCGCACGCCGAGGGGATCGCCTGCGTGATCGGCGACGACAGGCCGTACCGGGACGCCCGGGGCGCCGTCGAGCCGCGGGTGCGCCTGTGCACGCCGCTGACGGCGAAGGGCCTGGAGTTCGACCTCGTCGTGCTCGTGGATCCGGAGCTCCTCGGCGAGGGGATCGAGGGCGCCGTCGACCGCTACGTGGCGATGACCCGCGCGACTCAGGAGCTCGTCGTGCTCACCGGGGAGCGCTGACCGGCGGAAGCGAGGACGACCGCCCCGGGCTCACAGGTCGGCGCCGACGAGCGCCTCGCCCAGCGGCGTGCGCAGGTGCATCATCCGGGCGCCGTCGCGGGTGCTGTCGATCAGGCCCGCATCGCGCAGCACCGTGAGGTGGTGGGAGGCGGTGGAGACCGCGATCCCCGCCCCCACCGCCACCTGGGTCGTGGTCCGCGGCACGTGCGCGGCGAGCAGGATCCCCGCGCGCACCGGCCCGACGAGGGCCTCCAGGGCGCGCACCCGGTCCTCGGTGTCGGCCGCCCAGCCGGCCGTCACTCCGTGCGCGGGGTAGAAAAGCGTCGGCTGGGCCGGCGGCTCGGTGAGCACCATGCAGCCCCAGGACGACATGACGGAGGGGACGAGCACCAGGCCGCCGCCCCGGCAGTCCACGTCCTCGCTATGCCGTCGCAGCCGCACGCGCACGGAGCCGTCGCCCCATCCGACCTGGGGGTGCAGGGCGGATGCCATGGCGGCGAGCCCCTCGGTCGCGATCGTGCGGGACCGCACGGCGATGTCGGATCTCAGGATCCGCTCCAGCTGCGGCCAGACCGGCGCCATCGTGCAGTCCCAGACCTCCTCCCAGGCGTCGGCGATGATCGCGCGCGCCCGCGCCGGGTGCTCCTGCATGCGGCGCAGGGACTCCTGGCGACGGCCGGAGGAGCGCGCGATCATCTTGCCGAGGTCCACGCGCATGCCGGCGAGCGGGGCCTCCCGCAGCGCCGCGAGCTCGTCGTCGGGCCCCAGGTCCCAACGGGCGGTGGTCGTGACGAAGTCGGGCATGTAGCCGTCGGCGCCGATCACCGGCGCGAGCACGTCGAACGCGTGGCGGGGCAGTCGCCCGCGCACGCTCTTGAGCCAGCCCCAGGCGAGCGGATAGTGCTCCGGGCGCAGCAGCACGCGCACGGCGTGGGCGAGCTCATGGCCGGGCGAGACGCCGAACCGCACGGCCTGGATGTCGCCGGGGCTCAGGCGGAAGTCGACCCGGTGGTGCTCCCACTCGACGCCCTCCATGTTTCGATCCACATCGAAACTCTACGACGTGGATCCGAACCCGGGGAGAGTGGGAGCACGCCACCGAGAGGAGCACGACATGAGCATCATCGCACCCGAGATCGCCGTGATCACGCCCGAGGAGATCCGCCTCGGCACGGGCGACGGACGGCGATTCGAAGGCGCCGAGCACGGCGCCGCCGTCTCGTACTTCTACGTCGACAACCAGCCCGGTCAGGGGTCTCTGCTGCACTGGCACCCCTACCCTGAGACCTGGGTCGTGATCGAGGGCGAAGTCGCCTTCACCGTCGGCGACCGCATCATCACCGCGACCGCGGGCGACACCGTGACGGGGCCCGCCTTCGTGCCCCACCGCTTCGAGAACGTGGGATCGGGCACCATGCGCCTGATCGGGATCCACGCCTCGGCCGTGATCATCCAGACCGTGGTCGACTGACCACAACCGCAGAGGAGCAGAACATGTCGTTCCAGGCATATCTCGACGCCGTCGAGACCAAGACCGGGCTCACGCCGCGCCAGATCGTGGACCTCGCCGAGGTGCAGGGCTTCGGCCCCGGCACCAAGGCCGCCCCGATCCTCGAATGGCTCAAGAGCGAATACGACCTCGGACGCGGACACGGCATGGCGATCGTGCACGTGATCACCAAGGGCCCGACGATCAGCACGAAGCACGTGGGAACCGATGGCACGCACCGGGATGCCAGCGATACGCTCTGGCTCGACGGCAAGGATTCGAATCCGGACCGCGCCTGAGACCCCGTTCGTCCCCGTTCAGCAAGGAGACCGGCACATGGCCGTTCGCGCCGACCTCAACATCTCCCTCGACGGGTACGCGTCGACCACCGATCAGACCCCGGAGAACCCCTTCGGGGACGACTGGGGCCGCCTCGTCGCGGCCTACACGGCCACCCGCACGTTCCGGGAGCGCGTGCTGGGCGACCTCTCCGGCGCGGGGACCACGGGCGTGGACGACCGCTACGGCGCCGAGTACTTCGAGGACATCGGCGCCGAGATCATGGGTGCGGGGATGTTCGGCCTCCACGACTTCCCCGACGATGCGGACTGGCGCGGCTGGTGGGGCGACGAGCCGCCGTTCCGCTGCCCGGTCTTCGTCCTGACGCACAGCGCGGGCCGGGAGCCGATCTCCTTCGACAACGGCACGGAGTTCCACTTCCTCGACGCGCCGCCGGCCGAGGCGCTGGCGCTCGCGACCGAGGCCGCCGGCGACGCGGACGTGCGCATCGGGGGAGGGGCCAGCACGGTGCGCGCGTTCCTGGCCGCCGGCCTCGTCGACCGTCTGCACGTCGGCATCACCCCGATCCTGCTCGGTCGCGGGCAGAACCTCTGGGCCGACCTGCGCGGCCTCGAGGACGGCTACACGGTCACCAGCGAGGTCGCCGAGAGCGGTGTGGTGCACGTGACGTTCGCCCGCGGCTGAGTCTGCGGGCGGCCGGGACACGACGGGTCGAGGCTGCGCTCGCGGTGTGTGCGGGGAGCGCCGGGGCCGGGCCCGGCCGCGTGACGGGATCCGGCGTCGCGTCAGGCCGCGTGACGGGATCCGGCGTCGCGTCAGGCCGCGTGCCGGGATCCGGCGTCGCCGGTGCCGTTCGCTTCCGGCCTGTCGGCCGCGGGCTCCTCGGCGTCCTCGACGTCCTCATCGGACGGAGCGGATCCGGCCTTCGGGGGGCGCGACTCGCGCCGGGCGTAGATCGCCCTCGATGCGTCCGACAGCGGGCTGCGCAGGAACAGCAGCGAGACGCTGATCCCGATGAGCGCGGCGAACAGGGCCGCGAGCCACCAGAACTCCCGGAAGATCGGGAAGAAGAACCACAGGATCCCCAGCGGCACGAGGAACGCCAGCAGGCGCAGCACCGAGTACACGAGAAGGGGAGGAAGTTTCACGACCCCAGTCTAGGAGGGCGCGTTCGGCGCGCGCTGTGAGGGCGCTATGCCGAGCTTCTCCATCGGATGTGCGGCAGCCGGGCGTTCGCCGCACGCAGGCCGCCGGGCCGGGACACGACCTAGACTGGAACCGTGGCACGTTTCCTCGTGATCGGCGGTTTTCTGGCCGCGGTCTTCTGGGTGTTCAGCATCGTCGACTGCGTCGTGCAGCCGGCGAGCCGTCACCGCGGCGTGCCCAAGGGCGTGTGGATCGCGATCGTCGTTCTCATCCCGGTGATCGGCGGACTGCTCTGGTTCACGATCGGGCGCACCCGTCGTGGGCGCACCGCCGACGAGGAGCGGTACCTGCCGCTCGACGACGCGGATCCGGCCCGGGCGAATCCGGCCCGTCGCATCAGCGCGGCCGAGCAGGAGCGGCTCATCAAGGAGCTCCAGGACGAGCTCTCCCGCCTCGACGATCGCGGCGACACCGATTCGGCCGGCCCGCGCCCGTGACGGCGCCCTCGCACGCTCCTGCCGCCGACGCGGCCGTGCGGCTGCTGACGACGCTCGTGGAGCACGGCGTCCGCGACATCGTGCTCTCGCCGGGCTCCCGGTCTCAGGCGCTCGCGCTCGCCGCCGCCGCCCTGGCGCGCTCCGGATCGCTCCGCGTGCACGTGCGGATCGACGAGCGGGTGGCGGGGTTCACCGCCCTCGGGATCGGTCGTGAGTCCGGCGCTCCCGCGGCCGTGATCTGCACTTCCGGGACCGCGGCGGCGGGGTACCTGCCCGCGGCGATGGAGGCGTTCCACTCCGGGGTCCCGCTGATCCTGCTCACCGCCGACCGACCGCCGGAGCTGCGCGGCGTCGGCGCGAACCAGGCCACGGTCCAGCCGGGGATGTTCCGCCCGTGGGCGCGGCTGAGCGTGGACGCGCCCGTGCCCGGCGATGCGGATCCCGCCGTGTACGCCGCACTCGCGGAGGAGGCCGTGACCGTCGCCCTCGGAGCCGCGGGGGAGGGACTCGACGGCGTCGCCGGTCCCGTGCACTTGAACCTGCCGGTGCGGGAGCCGCTCTCCGGCACGCTCCCGGATCCGCTGTCGGCGAGCGCCGGCCCGCTGCCGCGCCCCGCCGGGGCGGAGCCGATGCGGATCGCCGCCGGCGGGCGGACCCTGGTCGTGGCGGGCGCCGATGCCGGCCCCGACGCCGAGCGCCTCGCCCGCGAGGGCGGGTGGCCGCTGATCGCCGAGGTGGTCAGCGGAGCCCGTTTCGGGCCGCAGCTCGTGCCCGCGTATCGGGAGCGCCTGCGCGACGCCCCGCTCGCCGACCGGATCCAGCGGGTCGTCGTACTCGGGCATCCGACGCTCAGTCGCGAGGTCGCGGCCCTGCTGCGCCGCACCGACCTCGAGATCACCGCGGTGCGCCGAGGCGGCGAGCGGCTGAATCTGTCGGGCACCGCGGTCGACGCGCGGGCGATCGAGGTCGAGCCGGGACCGGCGGACGCGGAATGGCTCGCGGCATGGACGGCACCGACGGCGGTCGGCGGCGGGGCGGCGGATCCCGATGCGGGCTCCTCGGCCGACGTACCCCTGGACCGGCCCGCCCTCGTGCGGGCGGTGTGGGCGGCGACCGGCCCCGCCGACCGGCTGCTGTTCGGCTCGTCGCGGATCGTGCGCGTGGCGGACCAGCTGCTCGACGGCGCCGAGGCGCGCGTGCACGCCAACCGCGGGCTCGCCGGCATCGACGGCACGACCGGCACGGGCATCGGCATCGCCCTCGCCGCGCAGGCAGGGGGCGCCCCCGGCACGGTGCGCGTGCTGCTCGGCGACCTGTCGCTCCTGCACGACGTAGGATCCCTCCTCCTCCCGGCCGATGAGCCGGCGCCGCGGGTGCAGGTGATCGTCGGCAACGACGGCGGCGGCACGATCTTCGACGGCCTCGAGGTCGCCGCCTCGGCCCCGTCGGTCGATCTCGACCGCGCGTTCTACACGCCGCAGTCCGTCGCGCTCGGTCCCCTCGCCGCCGCCTACGGATGGACCCACGTGCGCGTCGGCACCGTCGCCGAGCTGGAGCACGCGCTCGCCGCGGAGGTCGGAGGACCGCAGCTGATCGAGGTGCCCCTGGCCCGCTGAGCGGCGTCGCTCCGTCGAAGGCGCGCGGCTTCGTCGAGGGCTCACGGGGACCCGGGCCGGTGCGGAACTCAGTCGATTCCGCGGGCGGCGCGGTCTCCGAGGCGCGCGTTCGGTTCTGACGGAGTTCCGCACCCCGTGCCGTCGTGTCCGGCATCATGGGGGCATGAGCCAGCACTCCGCCGGGTGGACCGCCCCCGCCGCAGAAGTCCTCCGCGTCCCCTCCGCCGGACTCGCCGGGGTCGACCCCGATGCCACTCCGGGGTTCCAGGGGGAGAAGGCCGACGGTGCGGGGTCGCTGGCCACGGGGCTGGCCGCCCTCGGCGACCTGCAGGAGCGGCTGTTCGCGCGGTCCGCGGTGGGCGAGGCGCAGGCGAGCGTCCTGCTGGTGCTGCAGGCGATGGACTCCGCGGGCAAGGGCGGGATCGTCCGGCATGTGGTCGGCGGCGTGGATCCGCAGGGCGTCGAGCTCGCGGCGTTCAAGGCGCCGACCGCCGAGGAGCTGCAGCACGACTTCCTCTGGCGCATCGAGAAGCGCCTGCCCGCCGAGGGCAAGATCGGCGTGTTCGACCGCTCGCACTACGAGGACGTGCTCATCGGCCGGGTGCGCTCGCTCGCCCCGGCCGAGGAGATCGAACGCCGCTACGACGCGATCGTCGACTTCGAGAAGCGCGTCGTCGAAAGCGGGACGCGCATCGTCAAGGTGATGCTGGACATCTCCCGCGACGAGCAGAAGAAGCGCCTCATGGAGCGTCTGGACCGGCCTGAGAAGCACTGGAAGTTCAACCCCGGCGACACCGACGAGCGCCTGCTCTGGGACGACTACATGGCCGCCTACGACACCGTCTTCGAGCGTACGTCGACCGACGCCGCGCCCTGGTACGTGATCCCCGCGAACCGCAAGTGGTACGCCCGTCTCGCCGTGCAGGAGCTGCTGCTCGCCGCCCTCCGGGACATCGATCCGCAGTGGCCCCTCGCCGACTACGACGTCGACGCGGAGCGCAAGCGGCTCGCCGCGAGCTGAGGCGGATCCTCTGCCCGCGGTTCAGGCCAGGGCGTCGACGATCGGGCGGAACTTCACCCGCGTCTCGAGCATCTCCGCCTCGGGGTCGCTGCCGGCGACGATTCCCGCTCCGGCATAGGCGGTGAGCCCGATCGGCGCTCCACGATCGGACCCGGCGACGTCGAACTGGGCGCAGCGCAGGGCGATCGCCCATTCGCCGTTGCCCTGCGCGTCGATCCAGCCCACGGGGCCCGCGTAGCGTCCCCGGTCGAAGGGCTCGAGCTCGCGGATCGCCGCGATGGCCGCGTCGGTCGGCGTCCCCGCGACGGCGGCCGTCGGATGCAGCGCCGCGGCGAGGTCGAGGGCGGACGCGCCGTCGCTGAGGCGGGCGCGCACGTCGGTGGCGAGATGGAACAGGTTCGGCAGCTCGAGGATGAACGGTCCGCCGTCGGCGTCGAGCGCGGTCGTGTGCGGGGCCAGCGACGCGACGACGCTGCGCACCGCGAACGCGTGCTCGTCGTTGTCCTTGGGGCTGTCGGCCAGCGCGGCGGCCGCGCGGGCGTCGGTGACCGCATCGGCGCCCCGGGCGGTGGTCCCGGCCAGCACCCGGGCGGTCACCACGCCGTCCTGCGCCGTCACCAGGGTCTCCGGGCTCGCGCCGATGAGGCCGTCCACGGCGAACGCCCACGTGTCGGGGTACTCGGTGCTCAGCGCCCGCACGAGCCGGCGCAGATCGGATCCGGCGGGCACCGTGCCGACGAGGTCGCGCGCGAGCACCACCTTGCCGTACCGGGCGTCGGCGATCGCGGAGAGGGCCGCCCGCACGGACGCCTGATAGCCCTGCGCGGTCTGAGCGCCCGGGCCGAGGGTGCCCGCCCAGTGCGGGCCGAGCGCGGTGGGGGCCGGGGCGGTCGCGGCGCCCGCGTCGGGGTCGTTCGCGTCGAGGCCGGGGTCGTCGGCGTCGGCGTCGAGGCCGGGGTCGTCGGCGTCGCGGATCCGCGTGATCCAGGTGCGTCCGCCGTGGCGCCCGATCACGGTGCGCGGCACGATCAGCACGCTGTCGGCGGCTGACGCCTCGTCGAACACCAGTGCCGCGAAGGCGACCAGCCCGGTACCGGGCAGCCGCACCCCGTCGTCGACGCGGGCGGATCCGCGGATCTCATCCCAGGCGCGGCTCAGGGCGGCGGTGCGGGGCTCGGCGCCCCGCGACACGCGTACGACCCGGGCGACGTCGGCGCCCGCCGCGACGATCCCGTCGCCCCGGCGCAGCCAGGCGCGGGGATCCGCTGGGTCCGCATAGCCGAGCAGGTCGTCGGCGAGGTCGAACTCTCGCGTCTGAACGACCAGGTCGGCACTCACGGATCCAGCCTATTGCGTGCCGCGCCCCCGCCGTCGCGCCCGGCCTCCGACCGCGAGACCGATGCCTCGTCACGAGACCGACGATTCCCCGCAGGGTCTCGTGACGCAGGATCGGTCTCGCGGTGACCCGCGCCGCCGGGGCGATGGTCCGCGCCGCCGGGACTGTGACCCGCGCCGCCTAGAGTGTGACCGTGACTGCCGAACGCCCTGCATCCGGAACCGAGATCGTCTTCCAGTGGCGCAAGTGGGACGGATCCCCGCACTGGCGCCACGAGTGCGTGTACCTCGGCGCCGACGACTGGGGGGACTGGGTGGGCCAGCCCGCGGGATGGGGCAGCGAGCGCCCCGCCCGCTCGTTCACGGCCCCGGGACCCAACGTCACCCTGGTGCCGCCGAGCGGCGACTTCGCCCTGACGGTCAACCGCGACCACCCCCACGGCATGCGCATCTACATCGATCTCGCGTGGGACCTGCGCGCCGTCGCGGAGCAGGATCCGGAGGCGTCCACCGCCGGTGTCCCGGTGCTCTTCACCGGCATCGACATGGATCTCGACGTCGTGCGCGTCGAGGGGGAGCGCGGCACCTGGATCGATGACGAGGACGAGTGGGACGAGCACCGCGTGCACTACGGCTATCCCGCCGAGGTGCAGCAGCGGCTGGAGGCGCTCGCCGCAGAGCTCGAGCAGCGCGTGCGCGCGCAGGTGCCGCCGTTCGACGACGCGACGGCCGATGTCTGGCTGGACCGGCTCGCCGCGCTCGCTCTGCCCTCCATTCCGAGTCGTCTCCCTGAGCACGAGCTATAGGTCGTGCTCAGGGAGACGACTCGGAATGGACGGCCGCGTAGGCTGGACGGGTGAGTGTCAACGAGCAGCCCAACCGCGCCGACCTCGGCAAGGATCCGTCGCGCGTCAGCGGCATGTTCGATCAGGTCGCGGCCGGCTACGACCGCACCAACACCGTGATGACGGTCGGCAACGACGCGCTCTGGCGGGCGGCCACGACCCGTGCGGTCGCCCCGAAGAAGGGCGAGCGGATCCTGGATCTCGGGGCGGGCACGGCGTCCTCGTCCGCCTCGCTCGCGCGCAGCGGCGCCGACGTGGTCGCGGCCGACTTCTCGCCCGGGATGCTCGCGGAGGGGAAGCGCCGGCACGGCGACCTGCCGAACCTCAGCTTCGTCGAGGCCGACGCCATGAACCTCCCGTTCGAGGACGCGAGTTTCGACGCGGTGACCATGTCGTACAGCCTGCGCAACGTCCAGGAGCCGAAGAAGGCGATCGCGGAGCTGTTCCGGGTGACGAAGCCGGGCGGACGCGTTGTGATCAACGAGTTCTCCACGCCGCCGGCGAAGCTCGTGCGCGGGTTCTACAAGCTCTACAACTCCCAGGTGCTGCCGCGCGTGGCCCGCGTCGCCGGCACCAACGGCGAGGCGTACGACTACCTCAACGAGTCGATCCGGGAGTGGCCCGATCAGCGTACCCTCGCCGCGTGGCTGCGCGAGGCCGGGTGGATCGACGTGGCCTGGCGCAATCTGTCCTTCGGGATGGTGGCGCTGCACCGCGCCCGCAAGCCGCGCGCCTGACGGGCCGCGCTCACCCTCCGGCGTTCGCAGGTAGGCTGGATCCGTGACTTCGAGCTCCGCCGCCACGGGTTCGCGCCTCGCGAGCCGTCTCGGTTTCAGCGACCGCGTCTTCGTCGGTCCCGCCGCGCGCAAGCTCGCCCGCGAGGTCGAGGCGGGCCTCGACCTCGTCGAATCCGGTCTCGCCGAGGATCTGCACGTCGCCGACGCGCTGGCCGATGCGACCAGCCGCTACCTGTATGAGGCGGGCGGCAAGCGGGTGCGCCCGGTGCTCGCCCTGCTCACCGCGCAGCTCGGCGGGGGCAATCTGCCCGCCGTCGTCGACATCGCCAAGGCGCTCGAGCTGACGCACCTCGGATCGCTCTACCACGACGACGTCATGGACGGCGCCGACCGCCGTCGGGGCGTTCCCGCGGCGCACGCGGTGTGGGGCAACAACGTCGCGATCCTCACCGGCGACATCCTGTTCTCCCGGGCGCTCAAGCTCATGTCCGGCCACGGCGACCGTGCGATCCGGCTGCAGGCCGACACCTTCGAGCGTCTGGTGCTCGGTCAGATGCACGAGACCGTGGGCCCGCAGGAGGACGACGACCCGATCGAGTTCTACATCCAGGTGCTCGCCGACAAGACCGGATCCCTCATCGCCGCGGCGACGCAGGCCGGCGTGATCTTCTCCGGCGCCCCCTCCGCCTTCGAGGAGCCGCTGCGGGTCTACGGCGAGAAGGTCGGCGTCGCATTCCAGCTGCTCGACGACGTGATCGATCTGTCGTCCAAGCCCGAGGACACCGGGAAGGTGCCGGGGACGGATCTGCGCGCCGGGGTGCCGACGATGCCGTCGCTGCTGCTCGGCGTCGAGACGGATCCCGTCTCGGTCGCCCTCGCCGCCGAGATCGACGAGGGCGTGCAGCGCATCGCCGCGGGCGAGGATCCGTCGATCCTCGACGACGCCCTCGCGCGCCTGCGCGATCACGACGTCACCCGCAAGACGCTCGACCTGGCCCGCAGCTGGACCCAGGGCGCGATCGACGAGCTCGACGTGCTGCCCAAGGGTCCGGTGCGCGAGGCGCTCACCCGATTCGCGCAGTCGCTCGCCGACCGCAGCAGCTGACGCACGCTCCGCCCGCATCCCGGGCAGCCGAAAGGATCCCCATGACCAAGCTCAGGCTTGCCATCGTCGGCGCCGGCCCCGCCGGCATCTATGCCGCCGACCTCCTGCTGAAGGCCGAGCGCCGCTTCGACGTGTCGATCGACCTGTTCGAGAAGCTGCCCGCGCCCTACGGCCTGGTGCGGTACGGCGTCGCCCCCGACCACCCCCGGATCAAGGGCATCATCACGGCGCTCCGGGACGTGCTCGACCGCGGCGACATCCGCCTCTTCGGCAACGTGGACTTCGGCACCGACATCACGCTCGACGATCTCAAGCGGCACTACAACGCCGTGATCTTCGCGACCGGGGCCCGCCGCGACACCGACATGGACATCCCGGGCGTCGACGCGATCGGATCCTACGGCGCCGCCGACTACGTCAGCTGGTTCGACGGGCATCCCGACGTGCCGCGCGAATGGCCCCTGGACGCCGCGAGCGTCGCGGTGATCGGCAACGGCAACGTGGCCCTCGACGTGTCGCGGATGCTGGCCAAGCACGCGGAGGACCTGCTCGTCACCGAGGTGCCGGCGAACGTGTACGAGGGCATGAAGGACAGCGCCGTCACCGACGTGCACGTGTTCGGACGCCGCGGCCCGGCCCAGGTGAAGTTCACGCCGCTCGAACTGCGCGAGCTCGGCGAGCTGCGCGACGTCGACATGGTCGTCTACGACGAGGACTTCGACTACGACGACGCCTCGCGCGACGCGATCGCGAGCAACAAGCAGGTCATGGTCATCGACCGCGTCCTGCAGTCGTGGCGCAAGCGCGATTCGGTGAACAACGCCGGAGGCACCGCCTCGCGTCGGCTGCACCTGCACTTCTGGGCGCGCCCGGTCGAGGTCCGCACGGACGACGCGGGCCGCGTCGCCGCCCTCGTCTACGAGCGCACCCAGCCCGACGGCAACGGCGGTGCGGTGGGCACGGGCGAGCTGCGCGAGGTGCCGATCCAGGCGCTGTACCGAGCGGTCGGGTATTTCGGATCCCCGCTGTCGGGAGTGCCCTTCGACAAGAAGCACGGCGTGATCCCGAACCGCGAGGGACAGGTGCTCGCGAAGGACTCGAACCAGCGCGTCCCCGGCATCTACGCGACGGGCTGGATCAAGCGCGGACCCGTGGGACTGATCGGGCACACCAAGTCCGACGCGATGGAGACCGTGCGTCACCTCATCAACGACCAGGGCTCGTGGTGGCAGCCGGAGGACCCGTCGGAGGCGGCGATCCCCGCGCTGCTCGCCGAGCGCGGCGTGCGCTGGACCGACCTCGACGGCTGGCACCGCCTGGACGAGCACGAGATCGCCCTCGGCGCTCCCGAGGAGCGCGCCAGGATCAAGGTCGTGCCCCGCGAGGACATGGTCCGCATCTCCCGCGGGGAGTGACCCGCTCGCACCGCACGCCTTCCGGCCCGGGCCGGGATCGACGCGACGCTAGTTCTTCGCGGTCACCACGACCGTGAACACGACGTGCGCGCCCGATGCGCTGTTGTCGAGCGTCACCGTCGTCGTGCCCGTGGTGATCGGGGAGAGCCCGGGGTTGAACTGCGCGGATCCGTCGTCCTTGCCGGGCGTGAAGGACACGATGGTCGGATCCTCGATCTTCGCGGTCCAGCTCTTGAAGTCCTCCGTGTCGCCGGTCAGCACGATCACGTTGTCGAGCGGCACGGACACGGTGGTTCCGTCGACCGTCTTCAGATCGGCCATGATCGGCGGCAGCTGCTGAGCGCTCGGGCTGGGGCTCGCGGACGACGAAGCCGCCGGCGTCGTGGTGGCGGGGCTGCCGGCGCTCGAGCAGGCGGCGAGGCCGAGACCGGCGGAGGCGATGAGGACGCCGGCCAGCAGGGCGGACGGAAGGTGCGGACGGCTCATGGATCCTCCTCGGTGCGGTTCTGGCCCCAGCGTAGAGGACACGCCCTGCCCGGGGGAGTGGTCCGACGGCCTCCCTTCACAGGACGGCGCCCGGCCGCGTCGCTACGCTGAGGGCATGACCGTCGCATCGGATCCGCAGACGTGGATGCCCGACGTGCTCGGCGACGAGTTCGAGCAGCTCACCCTGCCGCTGGGCTCCGACGACGAGGGCGAGGTCGTCGCGACGCTGGTGCGGGCGCTGCCCGAGCGCACCGTCTGGCGGAGACTGTTCGGGGACGGGCGCGCGCTCGCCGACACCGATGTGCTGTACGTGCACGGCTGGTCGGACTACTTCTTCCAGAAGCGGCTGGCGCGGTTCTGGACGGCGCGGGGCGCGCGCTTCTTCGCCCTCGACCTGCGCAAGTACGGCCGGAGCCTGCGGCCGGGGCAGACGCCCGGGTTCATCTCGGATCTCGCGGAGTACGACGCGGACATCGCCGCGGCGCTCGCCGCGATGCAGGCGGAGCAGCCCCGGGGGGCTCCGCGTCGTCTGGTGCTGCTCGGACACTCCACGGGCGGACTGACGCTGAGCCTCTGGGCGGCGCGCAACCCCGGCATGGCGTCGGCGGTCATCCTGAACAGCCCGTGGCTGGAGTTCCAGCTCTCCCGCTTCACCCGGGAGACGCTCGCCCCGCTCGTGAGCTTGCAGGCCAAGCGGCGCCCCCTCGATCGCGCCCCGCAGGTGGACCTCGGGTTCTACACCCGCGCGCAGAACGCGGTCGCGGATCCGGACGACCCGGTGGATGTGAACCTGGCCTGGCGGCCGGAGCAGACCATGGCCGTGCACGCCGGGTGGCTGAACGCGGTCCTCGCCGGGCACGCGGCGGTCGCGGCGGGCGTCGCGATCCCGGTTCCGGTGTGCGTGCTGCTCTCCGCGCACAGCGCCTATCCCACGTCGTGGTCGGAGGACCTGACCCGCGCGGACAGCGTGCTCGTCGTGGACGACATCGCGCGCGCGGCGCTCAAGCTCGGTCCCTCGATCACGATCGAGTGGATCGAGGGCGCGCTGCACGACGTGTTCCTCTCCCGGCACGATGCCCGGGAGGAGGCGTACGAGCGCCTCGGCCACTGGGTCGACGGATGGTCCGCCGCCGATCGAGCCGCCCGGCTCCGCGCCCCGCGCTGACGCGGTTCCGCACCCCGCGCTGACGCGGCTCCGCGCTGACGCGGTCCCGCACGGACGCCGCGCCGGACGGCGGCCTTGCCCCGCGCTGTCTTCGCGCCCGGGCGGCCCGCTCAGTCGACGTGGTGCATCGCGCGGACGAGATGCTCCGCGGCGTGGCCGTCGCCCGCGAGGATCGCGTCGGCGAGGGCCGCGTGGACCTCCCGCATGTGATCCCGCTCCGTGACGTCGACGGCCCAGGGGCGGAGATTGCGCGACAGGGGCATGCTCGTCTGGTCGAGCACCGTGTCGAGGATCTCGTTGTCCGAGTGCCGGGACAGGTAGTGCAGAAGCTCCCAGCGCCGCGCGGTGAGAGTGGCGGCGTCGCCGAGCCCGTCGTCCAGGGCGCGCGCCAGCGCGGCCGCCTCCTCCCGCTCGGCTTCGTTCAGGCGGGGCACCGCGATCGCCGCGACTGCGCCCCCGAGGTATCCGGCGTACTCCAGGGTCTTCTCGGTGAGCTGCGGCGGCACCTCGGTGACCTGCGTGTAGCGGCTCGGGTGCATCTCGACGAGCCCGACCCGCTCCAGGCGCTGCAGCGCTTCCCGGATCGGCATCCGCGAGACGCCGAACTTCTCGGCGAGCTCCGCGTCCCGGATGCGGTGCCCGGGCGGCAGGGTGCCGTCGATGATCGACGCCCCGACCCTCTGATAGACCTCGTCGGCGAGAAGCTGCTTGGGCGCTCCCAGTAGCGCCTTGCTTTCGCCGAATTGCGGACCACGAACGTCCATCACTACCCCCAAGTAGTTTCCCCAGAACAGCACTATCTCATTCAGACCGGGCAAACCCAAATATTGGTGTGCGACGGCCGGCGAAGGCGTGTCCTGCGACATCGGAGGCGTCATCAGGCGACAAGGGGAGGATCCGCGCGGGCCGCGTGCCCCCGGCAGGACCTCCCGAGATCAGCGGAAGTTGATGAACTGCAGATCCAGATCCAGGTCGGATCCCTTGAGCAGTGCGATCACGGCCTGCAGGTCGTCGCGGCTCTTGGACTGCACCCGCAGCTCGTCGCCCTGGATCTGCGACTTCACGGACTTGGGGCCCTCGTCGCGGATGATCTTGCCGATCTTCTTCGCGTTCTCCGAGCTGATGCCCTCCTTGAGGGTCGACTCCAGGCGGAACTCCTTGCCGCTCGCGGTGGGCTCGCCGGACTCGAGGCTCTTCAGCGAGATGCCGCGCTTGATGAGCTTGGACTGGAACACGTCCAGCACCGCGCGGGCGCGCTCGTCCGAGTTCGCCAGGATCACGATCTTCTCGCCGCTCCACGCGATCGATGCGCCGACGCCCTTGAAGTCGTAGCGCTGCTCGATCTCCTTGCGGGCCTGGTTGAGGGCGTTGTCGGCCTCCTGGCGATCCACCTTGGACACGATGTCGAATGAGCTGTCAGCCATACAGGCAGTGTAACGAGCGGCGGCGCGGCGAGTAGCGTGAGGGAGCGTGACCGACCTCCTCCCGCACCACGACGGATCCGCGCTGCACGTCTCGGACGACGCCCCGGCCCTCGGCGACGTGGTCCGCGTGCGTCTGCGCGTGCCGGCGGGCTACGGCCCGCTCGCCGCCGTGCGCACCCGCTCGAACCCCGACCACGAGCCGGAGTGGACCGACGCCGAGCTGCTCGGATCCGCCGACGGGTGGGACTGGTGGGAGGCGCCCGTCACCGTGCGCAACCCGCGGCACGGCTACCGCTTCCTGCTGCAGCACGAGGACGGCCGGATCGAGTGGCTGAACCAGACCGGGATCCACCGGCTGGAGACCCTCGACGCCGAGGACTTCGCGCTCGTCGCCGAGCCCGCGCCTCCGGCCTGGCTGCACGGGTCGGTGATGTACCAGGTGTTCCCCGATCGTTTCGCGCGGTCGGCGCAGGCCGACGCGCACCCGACGCCGGACTGGGCCGTCCCGGCCGCGTGGGACACCCCGGTGGATCCGGTCATGCCCGGTCGCGTCCACCAGTTCTACGGCGGCGACCTGCCCGGGATCGTCGAGCACCTCGACCACCTCGTGCGGCTCGGGGTGAACCTGCTCTACCTGACCCCGGTGTTCCCCGCCGCGTCCAACCATCGCTACGACGCCTCGAGCTTCTCACGCGTGGATCCGCTGCTCGGCGGCGACGAGGCCTATGCCCGCCTCATCGCCGAGGCGCACGCCCGCGGCATCCGGGTGATCG
The DNA here is from genome assembly GCF_023703415.1 of Microbacterium sp. USTB-Y. GTDB lineage: Bacteria > Actinomycetota > Actinomycetes > Actinomycetales > Microbacteriaceae > Microbacterium. Next base: position 29,017 of record NZ_JAGMTU010000005.1, read on the forward strand.
GCGACCTCACCAGCAACCACTCCGGCGACCGCCACGAGTGGTTCCGCGCGGCGTTCGGCCACCCCGGCGCGCCGGAGGAGGAGTTCTACTACTTCACCGACGCGGACAACACCGAGTACGAGTGCTGGCTGGGCGCGAAGAGCCTGCCCAAGTTCGACTGGTCGAGCGAGGAGCTGCGCGCGCGCTTCATCACCGGCGAGGACTCCGCGGTCGCCCGCTGGCTGAAGCCGCCGTTCGGCGCCGACGGCTGGCGCGTCGACGTGGCGAACATGACCGGGCGGCTCGGCGCGATCGACCTGAACGCCGAGGTGCGCCGGCTGCTGCGCGACACCGTCCGGGGGATCAACCCCGACGCCATCCTGCTCGGCGAATCGACGAACGACGCGACGAGCGACCTGCAGGGCGACGGCTGGGACGGTGCCATGACCTACCCGTCGTTCACCCGTCCGGTGTGGGCCTGGCTCAGCGCGCCGACCGGCGCGCCGTATCTCACCGCCGAGGGCGAGGAGCGCACGGAGAGCTGGTTCTTCGGGATGCAGGTGGGCGGGATCCCGCGATACACCGCGCGCGACTTCGTCGACTCGATCACGCGCTTCACCGGGGGGATCCCCTGGCGGGTGCGGCTCGGCAACATGCAGCCGCTGGACACGCACGACACCGCGCGGTTCGCGACGAACGCGGCCGCCGGCACCGTGCCGGTCGCGGTCGGCCTGTCGGTGACGCTGCCCGGGCTGCCGGTGGTGTTCGCGGGCGACGAGTTCGGCCTCACCGGCGCGGACGGCGAGTCCAGCCGCACGCCGATCCCGTGGGGCACCGAGGACGAGGCGCACACGGCGGAGCGCATCGCGCTGTACCGCGATCTGGTGGGGCTGCGCCGTGCGCACCCGGTGCTCGGCACGGGCGGGCTGCGCTGGCTGCACGTCGACGACGAGTGCGTCGTGTTCGTGCGCGAATCGGCGGCGGAGACCGTGCTGGTGCTCGCGGCTCGCGGGGATGCCGATGTCGAGCTCCCGCCGGGTGCGCTCGCGGGTGCCTCGGCCGCCGCGCCGCTGTTCGGCGATGCGACGCTTGCGGTGGCCGGGGGCGGCGCTGTCGCCCTGGTCGCGGAGGGCCCGGCGTTTGCGGCATGGGCGCTGCCCGGCGTGGCGACTCCCGGCCCCCGCTGAGCGCGCCCGACGCGCCCCGCGCGCCCTCCCGCTCGGACGCGGGAGCGCTCGTAGGCTCGAGACATGGCTCGGATCGGCGGTCGCAGCACTCCGCTCGCGTGGCTCGCCGGCGTGGTCTGCGCGGGCGTCGTGGCCGGCCTCATGTACCTCGCGGCGCCCATGGGCCCCGTGATGCTGAAGTATTTCGGAGATCTGCTGGGGCGCTGACGCCGGTCCACCGGTCGCGGAAGGAGTGCGGGGCGACGTCCGGCATCAGCGGTTCCCGGCATGCCTGCGCCCTGCGGCGACGAGCCGGAGTTAGCCTCGGAGCACCGCATCCGCGATGGAGGAGCACCCATGAGTGACCACGAGGTTTCGAAGCCGGCGCAGGCGCACGACGTCGACGACGCCGTGGCCGCCGCGTCCGAGGCGGACGCCCAGGCCGCCGCCGACGCGCAGGACGCCGCGCCGACCCCGGCAGACCCGACCGCCGAGGCGTCGCCGGAGCCCGAGGCAGAGGCCGCGCCCGTGGCCGAGCCGGTGACCGAGCCCGAGCCGGTGGCCGAGTCCGAGCCCGCGCAGCCCGACCACGCCGCTGTCGCGCAGAGCGCCAACGAGAGCCTCGCCGAAGCGGCGCGCGCCGCCGACGCCGCCTCCGAGGCGGGCGGCGCGGCGACCGAGCAGGCGCCTGCGGAGCCGAAGCCGGTGGAACCGAAGCCGGTGGATCACGACCTCGCCGCCTTCGAGGAGGCCGAGGCCGCGTACCCCGGAACCTTCGGCGGCACGTTCACCCCGCCGGCACCCACCGTGGCGGAGACGACCGTCATCGAGAGCCCGACCACCGCCGTCGGCGTCGATGACGACGCCCGCACCCAGGTGCTCGTCCCGCCGCCGGCCACCGTCGTGGCCCCCGCGGTCGTGGCCCCCGCCGCGGTGATCGACGCGCCCCCGATCTTCGTCCAGGCGCCCGAGGCGCCCCGGGAGCGCGGCAACCGCGGCGCGATCTTCGGCATCGGCCTGCTGGCCGCGATCGCGTTCGCGATCCTGTACCTGGGCACCGCGCTCGGCATCGCCGCGATCAACGGCACCGTCACGACGGACAACGTCGGCACGGTCGTGCTCGACCAGCTGAGGACCGCGGGGCTCTGGGTTCCCGTCGCCGCCTTCGCGATCGGCTTCTGGCTGCTCGGCGGCATCATCAACCGCGGACGCTGGGGCTTCTGGGTCGTCTTCGGCATCATCGTCGGCGTCTTCGCTTACGGCGGGCATGTGCTCGGCGCGATCGGATCGGTCGAGTTCTGGAAGCTCGGCGGATCCGAGATCTCGGGTCTCGCCGCCGCTCAGCTGCTGTCGCCGCTCGCGATCGCCGCCTTCGTCTTCGGGCGCGAGCTCACGATCTGGTTCGGCGCCTGGGCTGCGCGCACCGGCGCCCGCCGCACCGCTCAGAACGAGGAGGCGCAGCGCGAGTACGAGCGCGTCCTCGAAGCCGGTCCCCAGCTGCCCTAGCGGCCGGATCCGGCCCGCACGGCCAGGAGTGCATCACGGACGACATCACGCCGAACCCCCGCGAGCCGGAGCCCGCGGGGGTTCGCCCTGTCCTCGCCTGGGTGATCGGCGTCGTGTCCTTCTTCGCGCTCGTGATCATGGGCCTCGGGGCGCTGAGCCTCTTCGCCGAGCAGGACATGATCTCGGTGCCCCGGCTCGGTCAGCTGCCGGGCGTGCTGGGCATGGTGCTCGGCGTGCTCGTGTTCGCGCTCGCCCTGTGGGCCGTGCTCGCCGACCGGCGCCCGTCGTTCGTCGCGACCGTGTTCCTCGCCCTCGGGGCGGCGCTCGCGCACCTCGGCGGAGTGTGGGCGGCGGCGGTGGCCGAGGGCGCCGGTGCGGTCGGCGCGACCGCCGCCGCGGGACAGCTCGTGCTGGGAGGCGCGAGCGCGGTGATCGTCGTGGCGGCGCTCATCGCGGCCTGGCTCGCGATCGCGCTGCGGCGCACGGCGGCGCGCGCACCGCGCTGGCCCTGGGAGAAGGACGACGACGGGGCGTGAGCATCCCGCGCCCCGGGATCCGCGGCATGTCGTCATCCGCCCGGGATCAGGTCCGTTGACCGGGAGAGGGCGGATCCGGCCGGATCCCCCTGTTCTGGGTCGATCGACCTCCTCCCGGTCAAGACGTCCACCGGCCGCCGGCAGCTTGCCACCCGGTCGAGACGTCCACCGGCCGCCGGGCGCCGGGACCGGGCAGGGGGCCGTGTCGCGGATCTCGCGTGCCGCCGCCTCCCGGGCGTGTCCGCCCCGTACGCTGGAGGCGTGGAGCGCTCGCTGGAGACGCAGGTGGACCAGGCCGTCGAGGCCTGGCTGCGCTGGGTGCCGCGCTGGGAGCCCGCGACGCATCGCGGGCGGGTCGCTCCGTGCCGTCGCTGCCTGGGATCGCCGGTGCTGTCCGCCGCAGGCATCGGGGCCAACGTGCCGCACGGCGTGCAGCACGGGCTGTCCACCCGGATCAAGGGCATCGTCGACCACGCCGTCGCCGAATACACCGCGCGGAACCTGCCGATGCTGCAGGGCGAGCTCGACCAGCAGGCGGCCCGCAACCGCGCTCGCGCCTATCGGCCCACGGAGGACCTCGAGCCGGAGTACGAGGGCATGCCGCTGGATCCGGATCCGGTGCCCGGCGCCCCGTTCCTGTTCACGCTCGCCGGGATGGCGGACGAGGACGCGGGGGAGCTGCCGCCGCTGCCGCCGCTCAGCGATGAGGCGAAGGCGGCCCTGCGCCACGAGGTCGCGCTGGCCGACGACTACGCGAACGTCGTGGGCCGCGAGATCTGCGGCCTGCTGCTGCGTCACCGGCTGCGCGTGCAGGCCGCGATCTCGGAGTACGTGGAGCCGCAGATCGAGGCGATGCTCGCCGAGCTCACCGAGGCCCTGGACTCGCCCTTCGATCCCGACACGCTCTGACGCCCTTCGATCCCGCCACGCTCTGACGCTCCGGGGTGGCGAGCAGGTCGGATCCCTCGCCCGGGTGGCGCGATCGCGCAGCCGAGCGTTCGCTGGGAGTCCGGGGTGCGGCTGGCGTCGGCGCATTCGCATGGCTATCGTTTTTCGATAGATACAGATCGCTTTTCGATAGGAGCCCCATGCAGCCCCGGATCACCGCCTCGCTCAAGGCGCTCATCGTCGTCCTGCTCGCGCTGCTGCTCTCCACCCAGGTCTTCCTCATCCCCGGCGTCGCGCTGCTCGCCGCCGAGCGCAACCCCGACCTCGCCTATTTGGCGGTGCCGGGCATCGTCGGAGGCATCGTGCTCGTCGCCCTCATCGAGATCGTGCTGATCTGCGTCTGGCGGCTGCTCTCACTCGTGCGCGAGGACCGGATCTTCAGTCAGGACGCGTTCCGGTACGTGGACGTCATCATGGCGACGATGGCCGCGTCCGCGGTGCTCATCGCCGGTGCGGTGGTGGTGCTCGCCTTCGGCCGGGCCGTCAACCCGTCGATCCTCCTGCTCGGCGTCGTCGGAGTCGTGATCGGCATCGCCCTGGCCCTCCTCGTCGGCGTGATGCGCGGTCTGCTGCGCAAGGCCCTCGAGCTCGAGCAGGATCTCTCCGAGGTCGTCTGATGCCCATCGTGATCGATCTCGACGTGCAGCTCGCGAAGAAGAAGATGAGCGTGCAGGAGTTCGCCGACGCGATCGGGATCACTCCCGCGAACGTCGCCGTGCTCAAGAACGGTCGCGCCAAGGCCGTGCGCTTCACGACGCTCGACGCGATCTGCCGGGTGCTGGAGTGCCAGCCGGGTGAGATCCTGCGCTGGATCCCCGAGGAGGACGCATGACCGCGCCCTGGGCGGCCGACGCGATCTCGCGGCTGGACGACGACACCCGCTGCCCGGTCTGCGGCACCGGCGTGACCGGATCCTCATGCACCGTCTGCGGCGCCGACTTCCGCGGGCCCGAGGCGCTGGGCGTGTGGCGGGCGTCGCGCGACGCGGCGGAGGCGCTGCGGCGCCGGGAGCTTCTCGTCGCCGGCCTGCCCCGGGTGCGTCCCGCGGACCGAGACGCCCGGGCAGGCGCCCCGGGAGGCGCAGCGCAGGTCCAGGGCGTCGACTCCGTCGCGGGCGGAGCCGGTGGCGAGGTCGGTGGGTCGTCGCCGTCGCCGTCGCCGTCGGCGTCGACGATGCTCGGGCCGCGGCCTGCTGCGAGCGGCGACTCCGGGGGAGATGCCCCGCTGCAGTCGCTGCTCTCGCTCGCGGGCGCGGGACTGGTCGGCACGGCGGCGATCGTGTTCAGCTTCTTCACGCCGGATCTGCTCGAGGCGGTGCGCACCGCGATCGTCGCGGCGACCGGGGCGCTGTTCGCTCTCGGCGCCGTCGTGCTCGCCCGTCGCCGGCTGCGCTTCTCGGCCGAGACCGTCGCCGGCCTGGCCCTGGTGTTCGTCGCGCTCGCGGCGCACGGGGTGGTGACCGCGGCGACGGGCATGGACCCCTGGATCCTCGGCGCGCTGCTGACCGCGGCGGCGTCGGGGACGCTTCTCGCGTTCGCCGGACGCGCCGGCCTGCGTCTCTGGCTCTGGGCGGGGGTGGTCGGGCTCTCGCTGGCTCCCGCGATGCTCGCCGGCGTCGCCGGGGCCGGAGACTGGGCGCCTCTCGCGTTCATCGCCGCCGCGTTCGTGGCGAGGGGAGAGGTCGCCCTGCTGCCGCGGATCGGGGCGCGCTTCCCGGATCCGCGCGCCGAAGGCTCTGCGGCGGCGATCGTCGACGATGCCGCGACACCGCCGGGCGCACGGAAGGAGCCCGCGCCGGCGGATCCGGCGCGGGAGGAGCTCCCCTCGTCGCCGTCCGCCGAGACGGCGCCCTCGCGCCGCCCCACGGCCCCGTTCGCTGTCGAACGCGGCTCGCTGATCGCCGTCCAGGCCTTCGCGATCGCCACCGTGCTCGCGATCAGCGCGGGGCGCCTGGTGCTGTTCTCGGGCGGTGTGCCCGTGCTCGCGCTCGCCGCGGTGCTCGTCTGCGTGCATGCACTGCTCTCCGCCCGGCAGGGGGCCGCGGCGGGATGGAGCATCGTGGCCGGCGTCGCCGGTTCCGGCGCACCGGTGCTCGTCGCCCTGAGCGTCGCGCCCGGGATGAGTGTCCCCTGGTTCCTCGTGATCTGCGCCGCCGGCGTCGGACTCGGGCTCGTGCTGCTCGGCGCGGTGCTGCCGCTGCCGCGCGGGGTGCGGCCGGTCGCGGTCGCCGCCGGGGCGACGGGGGTGCTGGCGGTGGCGCTGCTTCCCGGGGTGATGTTCGCGGCGTTCGCCGGCGTGACCACGCTCTCGCGGCTCGCCGTGCGCTCCGAGTCCCCCGCCGCCGTGCCGGTGCCGGAGGGCGGGTGGGCGTTCGTCGCGAGCCTCGCCATCGGGGCCGCGGCGCTGGGTGGCGTCGCGGTGCCGTCCGGGCGCCGGAGCGCGATGTTCCGGAGGACCTTCGCGACCCTGGCGATCCTGCCCGCGGCGCTCGCCGTGCTGGCCGTCGGAGGGTCGGGACTGCTTCCCGCCTGGTTGCGCATCGGCATCCTCCTTGTCGCCGGGGTCGCGATCGCGCTGGCCGTGCGCGTGCCGCGGCCGCGGGTCGGCGAGCTCGCCCGGGCGCTGCTGATCCTGGTCGCCCATCTCGACGTGCTGCTCGCCGCTCTCGTCGGCGCCGCGGATCCCGTCCTCATGCCGCTGGCCGGGACGGTCGCCATCGCGGCGCTCTTCGCCCTCGGCGCCGCACTGCCGCCGGGCTGGCGGTTCGGGCTGGTCGGCGTCGGGTTCGGCTACGCGCTGGTCGTGCTCGCGGCGGCGCTCGGCCAGGCGGGGCTCGGCGGCGTCGCGCTGCTCAGCCTCACCGCGACCGCAGGGCTGCTCGCCGTCGCGGTCATCACCGTGCTGCCGTTCGTCCCGGCGCGCTCGTGGCTGGCGGCGCTCGTGGTCGCCGCGGCGCCGTTCGCGATCGGGGTCGCCCAGGTGGTCGTGGAGCGCAGCGGATGGACGGCTCTGCCGACGGCCGCCATGGCGGTGCTCGCGGTGCTGCTCATGGCCACGGGGCGCGACGGCGCCGTGCCGGCGGTGCGGCTGCTCGCTGCCGCGGTGCTGGTGCCGTCGCTCGCCGTCTCCGTGCTGTGCCTGGGGGCGCAGCTGCTGCCGACGAGCGCCTCGCCCGTGGTGCTGCCGCTCATCGCCGCGCTGGTCGCCGGCGTGCTGCCGTGCACGCGCCGGATCCGCGTCGTGCTCGCGGAGCGCGGGGTGGGACGGATCCTCGCGGCCCAGCTGCAGCACGCGCTCGAGGCGGGGGCGCTGCTCACCGGCGCGCTCGCCGTGCTGCTGGCGGTGGTGCGGCCGGCGGCGGGATTCGGCACGGCCTGCCTCGTGCTCGCCGTGCTGGCGGCGGGGGCCGGCATCGCCGCGATCACCACGCGACGGCGCCACCTGCGCGCGGTCGCGGCGGCGGCCGCGACGGGCGCGCTCTGGTCGGCGTGCGCCGCGGCGGGGGTGACGCTCGCGGAGGCGTATCTGCTGCCGCCGTCGCTCGTGGCGATCGCGCTGGGGATCGTCCGGGCGCTGCGCGGCGGACGCGGGGGAGCGCTGGTCGCGGCGGGGGCGGGCGGCGCGGTGCTGCCGATGCTGGTGCTCATCAGCGTGGGCGATGCGGCCGGCTCGGCCTGGCGCACCGGTCTGCTGATCGCAGCGTCCTGGGGGATCGCCGCGGCGGGGCTGCTGCTCCGGCGCCGCCTGTGGACCGACGACGGGGACGGAGCCGCCGGGGGGACGTCGATCGTGGCACGACGGCTGCGGTCGGCGGGGTCGTGGCTGTGCGCGGCGGCGATGGCGGCCGGTCTCGCGGGGACGTCGCAGGCGATCCTGCTGGCGCGGGGGAGGGGAGTCGCGCCGCTGCTGCCGGAATCGCTGCTGCCGGCGCCGCTCTTCCTCGCCTGCCTCGCCCTCTCCGCGGCGGGCGGGACCGGGATGGCGATGGCCGCCGCCGGGCTGCGCGGCATCGCCTCCGATGCCGCCGTGCGCGGCGCGCGATGGCTGTTCGTCCCCGCGGCGCTGGCCGTGACGGCCGGCGTCTGGCCGGCGATCCGGCGCGACTGGTTCTCGATCTGGGGGATGTGGGCGCTGATGATCGTCGTCCTCGTCGCCCTGGTGATCGCCGCCCGACGGGCCGCACGCGGGGACCGCGCCGCGGTGCCGGTGTGGGTGCTCTTCGGGCTCGCCTTCGTGACCGCCGTCGTCGCGTGGAGCCCCCGCGATCTGCGGGTCGAGTGGTTCTCCCTCCCGCTGGGGCTGTTCCTGCTTGCGGCGGGGATGCAGGCCGGATCCGCGCGCGCTGCGTCGACGGCGGCGGCCTCCGCACCGGCGGGGCCCTTCGCGGGCCTGCACGACTGGCCGAGCCGAGCCCGCGGATCCTGGGCGCTGCTCGGACCCGGGATCGTCGTCACCCTGCTCGCATCGGTCGTCTCGACCTTCACGGATCCGCTCACCTGGCGGGCGATCCTGGTGATGGGCCTCGCCCTGGTCGCGATCCTCGTGGGGGCGACGCGGCGGCTCGCCGCCCCGTTCCTCATCGGCCTGATCGTGCTGCCGATCGAGAACGTCTTCGTGTTCGCGGTGCAGATCGGGCGCGGGATCGAGTCGATGCCGTGGTGGATCACGCTCGCGGTGATGGGCGCGGTGCTGCTCATCATCGCGACGACGGCGGAACGCCGCGCCGAGCACGCCACGATGACCGCGCGGCTGCGCGATCTGCGCTGAGCGGAGCAGACGCCCCGGGACGCCGGCGGGGTCGGGAGACGGCCCGGCCGGCACGGGTTCGCCGCGACCCGGCGCGCCGTGTCCCGTCCATTTGACCGCCGTGTTACCGCGCATTACCATAGAGCGGGTATGCGTGCGTCTTGACGCGCGCGTACCGGGCACCGGCATTCGCCGGTTCCGCCCCCACGGCATACCCACCATCCAAACGCGCACCGTCGTCCGGCGTGCGGGTGGGTCTGATGTGAAACCCATCACGCTGTCACCGTGCAGCACAACAAGGAGAAGCAGTGCCAACTATTCAGCAGTTGGTTCGCAAGGGTCGTTCGCCGAAGGTCACCAAGACCAAGGCTCCCGCCCTGAAGTCGAACCCGCAGCAGGCCGGCGTGTGCACCCGCGTGTACACCACCACCCCGAAGAAGCCGAACTCGGCGATGCGCAAGGTCGCTCGTGTGAAGCTCCGCAACGGCACCGAGGTCACCGCGTACATCCCCGGTGAGGGCCACAACCTGCAGGAGCACTCGCTGGTGCTCGTGCGCGGTGGTCGTGTCAAGGACCTCCCCGGTGTCCGCTACAAGATCGTCCGTGGCGCCCTGGACACCCAGGCCGTCAAGAACCGTAAGCAGGCTCGTTCCCGCTACGGCGCGAAGAAGGGTTGAGTTAGATGCCTCGTAAGGGCCCCGCCCCCAAGCGCCCCGTCGTCAACGACCCGGTCTACGGCGCACCGATCGTCAGCCAGCTGGTCAACAAGATCCTCATCGACGGCAAGAAGTCGCTCGCTGAGGCCATCGTCTACGGCGCCCTCACCGGTGTCGAGGCGAAGAACGGCCAGGATGCCGTCGCGACCCTGAAGAAGGCTCTCGACAACATCCGTCCGACCCTCGAGGTCAAGAGCCGCCGCGTCGGCGGTTCGACCTACCAGGTCCCGGTCGAGGTGAAGCCGCACCGCGCGAACACCCTCGCCCTCCGCTGGCTCGTCAGCTACGCCAAGAGCCGTCGTGAGAAGACCATGACCGAGCGTCTCCAGAACGAGATCCTGGACGCCTCGAACGGCCTGGGTGCCGCGGTCAAGCGCCGCGAGGACACTCACAAGATGGCCGAGTCGAACCGCGCCTTCGCGCACTACCGCTGGTAATCACCAGTCGGGCCGGGATCGGATCCGCAGAGGATCCGGTCCCGGCACCCCACACTTTCCTTCGTCGCGTGACGACAGCAAGAAGATAAGGACACCCCGTGGCACAAGAAGTGCTCACCGACCTGAGCAAGGTCCGCAACATCGGCATCATGGCGCACATCGATGCCGGTAAGACCACGACGACCGAGCGCATCCTGTTCTACACGGGTGTGAACCACAAGCTCGGCGAGACCCACGACGGCGCCTCGACGACCGACTGGATGGAGCAGGAGAAGGAGCGCGGCATCACGATCACGTCCGCCGCCGTGACCTGCTTCTGGAACAAGAACCAGATCAACATCATCGACACCCCGGGTCACGTGGACTTCACGGTCGAGGTGGAGCGCTCGCTCCGCGTCCTCGACGGTGCCGTCGCCGTCTTCGACGGCAAGGAGGGCGTCGAGCCCCAGTCCGAGACCGTGTGGCGTCAGGCCGACAAGTACAACGTCCCCCGCATCTGCTTCGTCAACAAGATGGACAAGCTCGGCGCGGACTTCTACTACACCGTCGACACCATCGTGAAGCGCCTGGGCGCCAAGCCGCTCGTGCTGCAGCTGCCGATCGGCGCGGAGAACGACTTCGTCGGCGTCGTCGACCTCATCGAGATGCGTGCGCTGGTCTGGCCCGGCGACGCCAAGGGTGACGTGACCATGGGCGCCTCGTACGAGGTGCAGGAGATCCCGGCCGAGCTCAAGGACCGCGCTGAGGAGTACCGTCAGCAGCTGCTCGAGACCGTCGCCGAGACCGACGACGTGCTGCTCGAGAAGTTCTTCGGCGGCGAGGAGCTCACGATCGCGGAGATCAAGGGCGCCATCCGCAAGATGGTCGTCGCGAGCGAGATCTACCCCGTGCTCTGCGGCTCCGCGTTCAAGAACCGCGGCGTGCAGCCGATGCTCGACGCGGTCGTCGACTACCTCCCGTCCCCGCTGGACGTGCCCGCCATCGAGGCGCACGACCCCAAGGACGAGGAGAAGGTCATCGAGCGTCACCCCGACGCCAACGACCCGTTCGCCGCGCTGGCCTTCAAGGTCGCCGTGCACCCGTTCTTCGGTCGCCTCACCTACGTGCGCGTCTATTCGGGTCACCTCGACTCCGGCGCCCAGGTCATCAACTCGACCAAGGGCAAGAAGGAGCGCATCGGCAAGATCTTCCAGATGCACGCCAACAAGGAGAACCCGGTCGACTCGCTCACCGCGGGCAACATCTACGCCGTCATCGGCCTGAAGGACACCACCACCGGTGACACCCTCGCCGACCCGGCGCAGCCCGTCGTCCTCGAGTCGATGACGTTCCCGGAGCCGGTCATCGAGGTCGCCATCGAGCCGAAGACCAAGGCCGACCAGGAGAAGCTGGGCACCGCGATCCAGAAGCTCGCCGAAGAGGACCCGACGTTCCGCACGGAGCTCAACCCGGAGACCGGTCAGACGACCATCAAGGGCATGGGCGAGCTGCACCTGGACATCCTCGTGGACCGCATGAAGCGCGAGTTCAAGGTCGAGGCCAACGTCGGCAAGCCGCAGGTGGCCTACCGCGAGACGATCAAGAAGGCCGTCGAGAAGCACGACTACACCCACAAGAAGCAGACGGGTGGATCGGGCCAGTTCGCCAAGATCCAGTTCACCATCGAGCCGCTCGAGGTGACCGCGGAGCAGACCTACGAGTTCGTCAACAGCGTCACCGGTGGCCGCATCCCGCGCGAGTACATCGAGCCGACCAACCAGGGCTTCCAGGACGCCATGGCCACCGGAGCCCTCGCGGGCTACCCGATGGTCGGTGTCAAGGCGACCCTGATCGACGGCGCGTCGCACGACGTCGACTCCTCGGAGATGGCGTTCAAGATCGCCGGCTCGATGGGCTTCAAGGAGGCCGTCCGCCGCGCGAACCCCGTGCTGCTCGAGCCGCTCATGGCCGTCGAGGTCCGTACTCCCGAGGAGTACATGGGCGACGTCATCGGCGACCTGAACTCGCGTCGTGGCCAGATCCAGTCGATGGAGGACGCCCAGGGCGTCAAGGTCGTGCGCGCGTCGGTCCCGCTGTCCGAGATGTTCGGCTACATCGGCGACCTGCGTTCGAAGACCTCCGGTCGTGCCGTCTACTCCATGGAGTTCGACAGCTACGCCGAGGTCCCGCGCGCCGTCGCCGACGAGATCATCCAGAAGACCAAGGGCGAGTAAGCCCTAGGAGCCTGGCGGATCCGGGCCCCGGTCACGGGTCCGCCAGGCACTCAGACAACTTCACATCGTCTCTCTACTAAACTGAGAATCACACCCGTAGGAAAGCGGTCACAATCCAGTGCCCGGTGCCCCTACATGACGTCCTGAGGAGGACCCAGTGGCTAAGGCCAAGTTCGAGCGGACCAAGCCGCACGTGAACATCGGAACGATCGGTCACGTCGACCACGGCAAGACCACGCTCACCGCTGCGATCTCGAAGGTGCTCGCCGACAAGTTCCCGTCGGCCACCAACGTTCAGCGCGACTTCGCGTCGATCGACTCCGCTCCCGAGGAGCGTCAGCGCGGTATCACGATCAACATCTCGCACGTCGAGTACGAGACCCCGAAGCGTCACTACGCTCACGTCGACGCGCCCGGTCACGCCGACTACATCAAGAACATGATCACCGGTGCGGCGCAGATGGACGGCGCGATCCTCGTGGTCGCGGCCACCGACGGCCCGATGGCGCAGACCCGTGAGCACGTGCTGCTCGCCAAGCAGGTCGGCGTGCCGTACCTGCTCGTCGCGCTGAACAAGGCCGACATGGTCGACGACGAGGAGATCCTGGAGCTCGTCGAGCTCGAGGTCTCCGAGCTGCTCGCCAGCCAGGGCTTCGACGAGGCGGCTCCGGTCGTCCGCGTCTCCGGCCTGAAGGCCCTCGAGGGTGACGAGAAGTGGACCCAGTCCATCCTCGACCTCATGGAGGCCGTCGACAACTCGATCCCCGACCCGGTGCGCGACAAGGACAAGCCGTTCCTGATGCCGATCGAGGACGTCTTCACGATCACCGGTCGTGGCACCGTCGTCACGGGCCGCGCCGAGCGTGGCACCCTCGCGATCAACTCCGAGGTCGAGATCGTCGGCATCCGCCCGACGCAGAAGACCACGGTCACGGGTATCGAGATGTTCCACAAGCAGCTCGACGAGGCGTGGGCCGGCGAGAACTGCGGTCTTCTCCTCCGTGGCACCAAGCGCGAGGACGTCGAGCGCGGCCAGGTCGTGGTGAAGCCGGGTTCGATCACCCCGCACACCGAGTTCGAGGGCACCGCGTACATCCTGTCCAAGGACGAGGGTGGCCGCCACAACCCCTTCTACACGAACTACCGCCCGCAGTTCTACTTCCGCACCACGGACGTCACCGGCGTCATCTCGCTGCCCGAGGGCACCGAGATGGTCATGCCCGGCGACACCACGGACATGAAGGTCGACCTGATCCAGCCGATCGCCATGGAAGAGGGCCTCGGCTTCGCGATCCGTGAGGGTGGCCGCACCGTCGGCGCCGGCACGGTGACCAAGGTCATCAAGTGAGTCGGGCCGGCTCAATGCGTCAGCGTTGAGCCGGCATCGACTCAGGTTGAGCGAGCACTGCGAAGCAGCGCGAGTCGAAACCTGCGTCAGACCGCACAGGGGTCGGGCCTTCGGGTCCGGCCCCTTTGTCGTCCCCGCCGTGCATCGGCTCCCTCCCTCGGCGCCACTCGGATCCTGCGTCGGATCGGGTCTTGTCGAGGCCCTGGTCCGCCGTGCAGAATGGCCACGTGCGGGCCGACAGTCGGCTCGATCGAGGGAGGGAACCCCATGGGTCTCGGAGACGCCATCAACGACGCGGTGAACAAGGGCAAGGAGTTCTTCGAGGAGAACAAGGAGAAGGTCGAGGAGCTGCTGCACAGCGAGCAGGCCGAAGGCATCAGCGACACCGTTCTGGGTGGCGCCGCCGACCTCGCCAAGAAGGTCGCTCCGGGTGCCTCCGAGCAGATCGACGGGGTGCGCGACAACCTCGACAAGCAGGTCGGCAACGAGTGACGCGTTCCGCGCAGCACTGACATCTCGCGAAGGGCGGGAGCTTCGGCCCCCGCCCTTCGTCGTGCCCGCGGGCGTGCGACACGCCGGACACGCCGTCGACGACACGCCCGAGTTTGCGACACGCCCGGGCTGCACGTAGACTGTTGAGGTTCCACATTCCGGTGTGCGTCCCGATGCGCGCCGGATCACTGTCAGGGCAGTGCACAGACGGCGCCCTTCCTCCGGGAAGCGAGCGCAGGGATCTGGGCCGCGGGCAGCAGAACACACAACCGACACCTCCTCACCGAGGCCTCGCCATGTGCGGGGGTCGGCTTCCGCGAGTCGTGAGGCTCCGGGCTGACAGCAGAACAGTGGTGCGCCCCTTCGACGGGCTCAGGGAACGGATCCTCGGATCCGCGACACGGGCCGGGAGGAGGAGTGCGAAGGCGCAGACCGCGCCGTCGCGCGTCCAATGCCCCCGGACCACCGGGTCCGGGCAGGTAAGACGCTTGAAGAGAGAGAGCAGACAATGGCGGGACAGAAGATCCGCATTCGCCTGAAGTCGTATGACCACGAGGTCATCGACACGTCGGCCCGCAAGATCGTCGACACCGTGACCCGTGCGGGCGCGACCGTCGTCGGCCCGGTGCCGCTTCCGACCGAGAAGAACGTCGTGTGCGTCATCCGGTCGCCCCACAAGTACAAGGACAGCCGCGAGCACTTCGAGATGCGCACCCACAAGCGTCTGATCGACATCGTCGACCCGACGCCGAAGGCCGTTGACTCGCTCATGCGTCTCGACCTTCCTGCTGACGTCAACATCGAGATCAAGCTGTAAGGGGATCACGATGGTCGACATCAACGCAAAGATTTCCAAGGGCCTGCTCGGCACCAAGCTCGGCATGACCCAGGTCTGGAACGAGAACGGCAAGCTGGTCCCGGTCACCGTGATCGAGCTGGCCCCGAACGTGGTCACCCAGATCCGCACCCCCGAGAAGGACGGCTACAACGCCGTGCAGATCGCGGCCGGTCAGATCGACCCGCGCAAGGTCACGCAGCCCCTCGCCAAGCACTTCGAGGCCGCCGGGGTCACCCCGCGCCGCCACGTCACCGAGATCCGCACCGCGGACGCCGGCGACTACACGCTGGGCCAGGAGCTCACCGTTGAGGGCACCTTCGAGGCCGGCCAGCTGGTCGACGTCGTCGGCACCAGCAAGGGCAAGGGCTTCGCCGGTGTCATGAAGCGCCACAACTTCAAGGGCGTGTCCGCTTCGCATGGTTCGCACCGCAACCACCGCAAGCCCGGTTCCATCGGTGCTTCCTCGACCCCGAGCCGTGTCTTCAAGGGCATGCGCATGGCCGGTCGTATGGGTGGCGAGCGCGTGACCGTCCTCAACCTCACGGTGCACGCCGTCGACGCCGAGAAGGGTCTGCTGCTCGTCAAGGGCGCCGTCCCCGGTGCCCGCGGCCGCATCGTCTACGTCCGCAACGCAGTGAAGGGTGCCTGAGTCCCATGGCTGACACCACTCTGACGCTCGACGTGTTCGCCGGCGGCAAGAAGACCGGTACGGTCGACGCCCCCGCCGCGATCTTCGACGCCAAGACCAACGTTCCGCTGATCCACCAGGTCGTCGTCGCGCAGCTCGCCGCGGCACGCCAGGGCACCCACTCGACCAAGCGTCGCGGTGAGGTCTCCGGTGCCGGTCGCAAGCCCTTCAAGCAGAAGGGCACGGGTAACGCCCGTCAGGGCTCCATCCGCGCGCCGCACATGACCGGCGGTGGCATCGTCCACGGCCCGAAGCCGCGCGACTACTCGCAGCGCACCCCCAAGAAGATGATCTCCGCCGCCCTCGTGGGTGCGCTGAGCGACCGCTTCCGCGGTGAGCGCCTGCACGTCGTCGAGTCCTTCGGCATCGAGGGCAAGCCGTCCACCAAGACGGCCGCCGCCTACCTGAAGTCGCTCCCGGGCAAGAACCTCCTCGTGGTCATCGACCGCGAGGACGACCTCACCGCCCTGAGCGTCCGCAACCTGGCCGCCGTGCACGTGCTGTACGCCGACCAGCTCAACGCCTACGACGTGGTCAACTCCGACGACATCGTCTTCACCAAGGCGGCCTTCGACGCGTTCGTCGCGCTGAAGTCCGGCGCAACCGAGGAGGTCTCCGCATGAGCGACAACATCCTCGCCGCGGCTGCCAACAAGGACCCGCGCGACATCATCCTGAAGCCGGTCGTCTCCGAGAAGAGCTACGGCCTGATCGACGAGGGCAAGTACACCTTCCTGGTGGACCCCCGCGCCTCCAAGACCGAGATCAAGCTCGCCATCGAGAAGATCTTCGACGTCAAGGTCGCGAGCGTCAACACGATCAACCGCGTCGGCAAGGCCCGCCGCACCCGCTTCGGCACGGGCAAGCGCAAGGACACCAAGCGTGCCATCGTCGCCCTGAAGTCGGGCACCATCGACATCTTCACGGCAGTGAACTGACCGGGGGATAAGGACAGAACATGGCTATTCGCAAGTACAAGCCCACGACCCCGGGTCGCCGCGGCTCGTCGGTGGCTGACTTCGCCGAGATCACCCGATCGACGCCGGAGAAGTCGCTGCTGCGTCCGCTCAGCAAGACCGGTGGCCGCAACAACCAGGGCCGCATCACGACCCGTCACATCGGTGGTGGCCACAAGCGCCAGTACCGCGTCATCGACTTCCGTCGCAATGACAAGGACGGCATCGACGCCAAGGTCGCTCACATCGAGTACGACCCCAACCGCACCGCGCGCATCGCGCTGCTGCACTACTTCGACGGCGAGAAGCGCTACATCATCGCCCCGAACAAGCTGAAGCAGGGCGACGTCGTCGAGTCGGGTGCCGGCGCCGACATCAAGCCGGGCAACAACCTCCCGCTGAAGAACATCCCGACGGGTACCGTCATCCACGCCATCGAGCTCCGCCCCGGCGGCGGCGCGAAGATGGCCCGTTCGGCCGGCGCCTCCGTGCGTCTGGTCGCGAAGGACGGCCCCTACGCCCAGCTGCGTCTGCCCTCGGGCGAGATCCGCAACGTCGACGCGCGCTGCCGTGCGACGATCGGCGAGGTCGGCAACGCCGAGCAGTCCAACATCAACTGGGGCAAGGCCGGCCGCAAGCGCTGGAAGGGCGTCCGCCCGACCGTCCGCGGTGTCGCGATGAACCCGGTGGACCACCCGCACGGTGGTGGAGAGGGCAAGACGTCCGGTGGACGTCACCCCGTCTCCCCGTGGGGCCAGGCTGAGGGGCGCACCCGTCACGCCAACAAGGAAAGCGACAAGTACATCGTGCGTCGTCGTAACGCCGGCAAGAAGCGCAAGTAGGAGTAAGAGAAGATGCCTCGCAGTCTTAAGAAGGGCCCCTTCGTCGACGAGCACCTGCTTCGCAAGGTGGTCGGTCAGAACGATGCCGGTACCAAGAACGTCATCAAGACCTGGTCGCGCCGGTCGATGATCATCCCCGCCATGCTGGGACACACCATCGCCGTGCACGACGGACGCAAGCACATCCCCGTGTTCGTGTCGGAGAGCATGGTCGGTCACAAGCTGGGCGAGTTCGCGCCCACCCGCACCTTCCGCGGCCACGTGAAGGACGACAAGAAGGGGCGGCGCCGCTAATGGTCGAATCCATCGCACGCGTGAAGCACATCCGCGTGACCCCGCAGAAGGCTCGTCGTGTCGTCGCCCTCATCAAGGGCAAGCAGGCGCAGGAAGCCCTCGCCATCCTGAAGTTCGCGCAGCAGAGCGCCTCCGAGCCGATCTACAAGCTCGTGCACTCCGCCATCGCCAACGCCCAGGTGAAGGCCGACCGCGACGGCGAGTTCCTCGATGAGCAGGACCTCTACGTCAAGAACGCCTTCGTGGACGAGGGGACGACGCTGAAGCGTTTCCAGCCCCGCGCCCAGGGTCGCGCGTTCCAGATCAAGAAGCGCACGAGCCACATCACGGTCGTGCTGGCAACCCCCGAGGTCGCCAAGAACGAGAAGGCGAGCAAGTAATGGGACAGAAGGTAAACCCCTACGGCTTCCGCCTCGGCATCACCACGGACCACGTGTCCCGGTGGTTCTCTGACTCGACCAAGCCGGGTCAGCGCTACGCCGACTACGTCGCCGAGGACATCAAGATCCGCAAGCTCCTGCAGACGCAGCTCGACCGCGCCGGCGTGAGCAACATCGAGATCGAGCGCACCCGCGACCGCGTGCGTGTGGACATCCACACCGCGCGTCCCGGCATCGTCATCGGCCGCCGCGGCGCCGAGGCGGAGCGCATCCGTGGCGACCTCGAGAAGCTCACGGGCAAGCAGATCCAGCTGAACATCCTCGAGGTGAAGAACCCCGAGGCCGACGCTCAGCTCGTCGCCCAGGGCATCGCCGAGCAGCTCTCTGCTCGTGTCGCGTTCCGTCGTGCCATGCGCAAGGGCCTCCAGGGCGCCCAGCGCGCCGGCGCGAAGGGCATCCGGATCCAGGTCTCGGGCCGCCTCGGCGGCGCGGAGATGAGCCGGTCGGAGTTCTACCGCGAGGGTCGTGTGCCGCTGCACACGCTGCGCGCGAACATCGACTACGGCTTCTACGAGGCCAAGACCACCTTCGGCCGCATCGGCGTGAAGGTCTGGATCTACAAGGGTGACCTCACCAACAAGGAGCTTGCCCGCGAGCAGGCCAACGCACCGAAGTCCCGTCGTGACGACCGTGGTGGCGACCGTCGCCGCGGCCCGCGCAACGAGGCTCCCGTCGCAGAAGGAGCGTCTGCCTGATGCTTATCCCTCGTAAGGTCAAGTTCCGCAAGCAGCATCACCCCAAGCGTGATGGTGCGGCCACCGGCGGCACGAAGGTCTCCTTCGGCGAGTTCGGCATCCAGGCCCTCACCCCCGCTTACGTGACCAACCGTCAGATCGAGTCCGCTCGTATCGCGATGACGCGTCACATCAAGCGTGGTGGAAAGGTGTGGATCAACATCTACCCCGACCGTCCGCTCACGAAGAAGCCGGCCGAGACCCGCATGGGTTCCGGTAAGGGTTCCCCCGAGTGGTGGGTCGCCAACGTCAAGCCGGGTCGCGTCCTCTTCGAGGTCGCGGGCGTCAACGAGGAACTCGCTCGTGAGGCCCTGACCCGTGCCATTCACAAGCTGCCGCTCAAGGCACGCATCATCAAGCGCGAGGAGGGCGACGCGTAATGGCGATCGGCACCAAGGAGCTCGGTGTGACCGAGCTCGACACGTTCGAAGACCAGCGCCTCGTCGAGGAGCTGCGCAAGGCCAAGGAGGAGCTGTTCAACCTCCGTTTCCAGTCGGCCACCGGCCAGCTGGAGAGCCACGGCCGCATCCGCGCCGTCAAGCGCGACATCGCGCGCCTGTACACCGTGATCCGCGAGCGCGAGCTGGGCATCCGTGCGACGCCCGCTCCGGTCGAGGCTCCGGCCAAGAAGGCGTCCAAGGCAAAGGCGAAGAAGGCCGAAGAGGCTGACGCGCCGAAGGAGGAGGCCGAGTAATGGCTGAGAAGAAGGCTGCTGCCGCAGAGGCAGAGGTCGTCTCGCACGACGTGCGCGACGCCGACGCTCGTGGCTACCGCAAGTCGCGCCGCGGCTACGTCGTCAGCGACAAGATGGACAAGACCATCGTCGTCGAGGTCGAGGACCGCGTGAAGCACCCGCTCTACGGCAAGGTCATCCGCCGTACGACCAAGGTCAAGGCGCACGACGAGAACAACACCGCCGGCATCGGCGACCTCGTTCTCATCAACGAGACCCGCCCGCTGAGCGCCACGAAGCGCTGGCGTCTGGTGGAGATCCTGGAGAAGGCAAAGTGATCCAGACCGAGTCCCGACTCAAGGTCGCCGACAACACCGGCGCCAAGGAGCTGCTCACCATCCGCGTGCTCGGCGGCTCCAGCCGCCGCTACGCGGGCCTGGGCGACATCATCGTCGCGACGGTGAAGGACGCGATCCCCGGTGGGAACGTGAAGAAGGGTGACGTCGTCAAGGCCGTCATCGTCCGCACCAAGAAGCAGACCCGCCGTCCCGACGGCTCGTACATCAAGTTCGACGAGAACGCCGCCGTGATCCTGAAGAACGACGGGGAGCCCCGCGGCACCCGCATCTTCGGCCCGGTGGGTCGTGAGCTCCGTGACAAGAAGTTCATGAAGATCGTCTCGCTCGCCCCGGAGGTGCTGTAACTCATGGCGAACATCAAGAAGGGTGACCTGGTCCAGGTCATCACCGGCCGCAAGCAGGAAAAGGGCGGCGACCGCGGCAAGCAGGGCAAGGTCCTCGAGGTCCTCGTCGAGCAGAACCGCGTGATCGTGGAGGGCGTGAACTACGCCACCAAGCACACCCGCGTCGGCCAGACGCAGCGCGGCACCAAGACGGGCGGCATCGAGACCATCGAGGCCCCCATCCACATCTCGAACGTCGCCCTGGTCGACCCCGAGACGAAGAAGCCGACCAAGGTCGGTCACCGCGTCGAGGAGCAGGTCAAGGACGGCGTGAAGCGCACGGTCCGCGTGCGCTACGCGAAGAAGAGCGGTAAGGACCTCTGATGGCGGCTGCTGACGCCGCGGGCGCTGTCAAGGTGCAGCCCCGCCTGAAGGCGAAGTACAACAACGAGATCAAGAAGGCTCTGCAGGACGAGTTCGGCTACGAGAACGTCATGCAGATCCCCGGCCTGGTCAAGGTCGTCGTCAACACCGGTGTCGGTGAGGCGGCTCGCGACTCCAAGGTGATCGATGGTGCGGTCGACGACCTCACCAAGATCACCGGCCAGAAGCCGATCGTCACGAAGGCCCGCAAGTCCATCGCGCAGTTCAAGCTGCGCGAGGGTCAGCCCATCGGCGCGCACGTCACCCTCCGCGGTGACCGCGCCTGGGAGTTCGTGGACCGCCTCGTGAACCTCGCACTGCCCCGTATCCGCGACTTCCGTGGACTCTCGGACCGGCAGTTCGACGGCAACGGCAACTACACCTTCGGTCTCACGGAGCAGAGCGTGTTCCATGAGATCGATCAGGACAAGATCGACCGCGTCCGCGGTTTCGACATCACTGTCGTCACCACGGCGAAGAACGACGACGAGGGCCGGGCGCTGCTCCGCCACCTCGGCTTCCCGTTCAAGTCGAACGACGCGCAGGCGTAAGTCACGCACCGAAGGCCGGATCCGACAGGATCCGGTCTTCGGGCGTGTCTCGCTTGACGTACAATTGAAAATTGCGTGCTCATCGCAGGCCGTCTGCCGTGTAACGGCAGCCGGAACCTCATGAACGAAAGAAGACAACTATGACGATGACAGACCCGGTCGCAGATCTGCTGACCCGTCTGCGCAACGCGAACTCGGCGCACCACGACTCCGTGACCCTGCCGTCGAGCAAGCTGAAGACCCACATCGCCGAGATCCTCCAGCAGGAGGGCTACATCGCCGGCTGGGAGGTCTCCGACGCCCGTGTCGGCAAGAACCTCACCATCTCGCTGAAGTACGGCCCGAACCGCGAGCGGTCGATCGCCGGCATCAAGCGCGTCTCCAAGCCCGGTCTCCGCGTGTACGCGAAGTCGACCGAGCTGCCCAAGGTTCTCGGTGGCCTCGGCGTCGCGATCCTGTCCACCTCCTCGGGGCTCCTCACGGACCGCCAGGCAGAGCAGAAGGGCGTGGGCGGAGAAGTTCTCGCCTACGTGTGGTGATCTGAAATGTCGCGTATTGGACGACTTCCCATCGAGATCCCCGCGGGCGTGACCGTTTCGGTCGACGGCCGTGAGATCACGGTGAAGGGCCCGAAGGGCGAGCTCTCGCTCACCGTGGCCTCCCCCATCGAGGTGTCGGTCGAGGAGAACCAGGTTCTCGTCACCCGTCCGGACGACGAGCGCGCTTCGCGTTCGCTGCACGGTCTGACCCGCACGCTCATCAGCAACGACATCATCGGCGTGACCCAGGGCTACTCCAAGGGCCTCGAGGTCGTCGGCACCGGTTACCGCGTGCAGCAGAAGGGCGGCTCGGTCGAGTTCGCCCTCGGCTTCTCGCACCCGGTCCTGATCGACCCGCCCGCCGGCATCACCCTGACGGTCGAGGGCACCAACAAGCTCACCGTCAGCGGCATCAGCAAGCAGGCCGTCGGCGAGGCGGCTGCGAACATCCGCAAGATCCGCAAGCCCGAGCCGTACAAGGGCAAGGGTGTGCGCTACGCCGGCGAGGTCGTGCGTCGCAAGGCCGGAAAGAGTGGTAAGTAACCATGGCTATCAAGACGAAGTCCGACGCCCGCTCGCGTCGTCACGCCCGCCTTCGCAAGAAGGTCCAGGGCACCGAGGCGCGTCCGCGCCTGGTCGTCACCCGTTCGGCCCGCCACGTCTTCGTGCAGCTGGTCGACGACAGCAAGGGCCACACCGTGGCCAGTGCCTCCACCCTCGAGACCGACCTGCGCGCGTTCGACGGTGACAAGACCGCCAAGGCCCGCAAGGTCGGCGAGCTCGTCGCCGAGCGCGCGAAGGCCGCCGGTGTCTCGGAGGCCGTGTTCGACCGCGGTGGCAACCGGTACGCCGGTCGCGTCGCGGCCATCGCCGATGGCGCCCGTGAAGGGGGGCTGGCACTGTGAGTGACATCAAGGAGAACGAAGTGACCGAGACGGCTCCTGCCGCCGAGAACGCGGCCGGTTCCGAGGCTCCGCAGCGCGACGAGCGCCGCGGCGGCCGTGGTGGCCGCGACCGCGGCCAGGGCGGTCGCGACCGCAACTCCCGCGACCGGGGGGACAACCAGTTCCTCGAGCGCGTGGTGACCATCAACCGCGTGTCGAAGGTCGTCAAGGGCGGCCGTCGCTTCAGCTTCACCGCGCTCGTCGTGGTGGGTGACGGCAACGGTCTCGTGGGCGTCGGCTACGGCAAGGCCCGCGAGGTCCCCCTCGCCATCTCGAAGGGCGTCGAGGAGGCCAAGCGCAACTTCTTCCGCGTGCCGCGCTCCGCGTCGACCATCCCGCACCCGGTGCAGGGCGAGGCCGCTGCCGGCGTCGTGCTGCTGCGTCCGGCCGCTGCCGGTACCGGTGTCATCGCCGGTGGTCCGGTCCGCGCCGTGCTCGAGTGCGCCGGTATCCACGACGTGCTGTCGAAGTCGCTCGGTTCGTCGAACACGATCAACATCGTGCACGCGACGGTGGAGGCCCTGAAGCAGCTCGAGGAGCCCCGTGCGGTCGCCGCGCGTCGTGGCCTCGAGTTCGACCAGGTCGCCCCGGCGCGTCTCGTCCGCGCAGAGGCTGAGGCCATCGCTGCGCAGAAGGCAGGTGCCTGATGGCTGCGCGCCTCAAGGTCACGCAGGTCAAGTCCAAGGTGAGTGAGAAGCAGAACCAGCGCGACACGCTGCGTTCGCTCGGCCTCAAGCGGATCGGCGACTCGGTCGTCCGTCCCGACGACGCCCAGACCCGCGGTTACGTCCGCGCGGTCGCTCACCTCGTCAAGGTTGAGGAGATCGACTAATGGCTGAGAAGAAGGAAGCGGCCACCAAGACCGCAGCCAAGAAGCCGGCCGCCAAGAAGGCCGAGGAGACCACGGTCTCCCGTCCCGGCGTCCTGAAGGTGCACCACCTGCGTCCGGTCCCCGGCGCCAACACCGCGAAGACCCGTGTCGGTCGCGGTGAGGGCTCCAAGGGCAAGACCGCCGGTCGCGGCACCAAGGGCACCAAGGCCCGCAACACCGTCCGCGTCGGTTTCGAGGGTGGGCAGATGCCGCTGCACATGCGCACCCCGAAGCTCCGCGGCTTCAAGAACCCGTTCCGCGTGGAGTACCAGGTCGTGAACCTGGAGAAGCTCGCCGAGCTCTACCCGAAGGGCGGGGACGTCACCGTCGCCGACCTCGTGGCCAAGGGCGCGGTTCGCAAGAACGAGAAGGTCAAGGTCCTGGGCAACGGCGACATCGCCGTGGCTCTGACCGTGTCGGTCGACAAGGTCTCCAGCTCCGCGGAGCAGAAGATCGTCGCCGCCGGCGGATCCGTCAAGTAACAAGCGTCGAGAGGGGCCGGAGATTTCTCCGGCCCCTCTTGCGTTACCCTGGGTAATTGACTGTCCCTCGTCGGGCATCATCCCTTTTCAGGAAGGCAAGCTTTTGTTCAGCGCCATCGCGCGGATCTTCCGCACGCCGGATCTTCGTCGGAAGATCGGCTTCACGATCGCGATCATCGCGATCTACCGCCTCGGATCCACCGTGCCCGCTCCGTTCGTGAGCTTCCCGAACGTCTCCGAGTGCCTCGCCCAGAACAGCGGCACCGAAGGCCTGCTCGGGCTCGTCAACCTCTTCTCCGGCGGCGCGCTGCTGAAGCTGTCGATCTTCGCCCTCGGCGTCATGCCGTACATCACCGCCTCGATCATCACCCAGCTGCTGCGCGTGGTCATCCCGCACTTCGAGGCGCTGCACAAGGAGGGCCAGGCCGGTCAGGCCAAGCTCACCCAGTACACCCGCTACGTGACGATCGCGCTCGCACTGCTGCAGTCCACGACTCTCGTCACCGTCGCCCGCACCGGCCAGCTCTTCGGCCAGACCGGCGTCGCCGCGTGCAACCAGCTGCTCACCAACGACGTGTGGTGGGCGCAGCTGCTGCTCATCATCACCCTCACGGCCGGTACCGGCCTCATCATGTGGTTCGCCGAGCTCGTCACCGAGAAGGGCATCGGCAACGGCATGTCGCTGCTGATCTTCACCTCGATCGCGGCGACCTTCCCCGGCGCGATGTGGGCGATCTGGCAGACCAAGGGCTTCGAGGTCTTCCTGCTCGTGCTGCTCGTCGGGATCATCGTGATGACGCTCGTCGTCTTCATCGAGCAGTCGCAGCGCCGGATCCCGGTGCAGTACGCGAAGCGGATGGTCGGCCGGCGCACGTACGGCGGCACCAACACCTACATCCCGATCAAGGTCAACATGGCCGGTGTGATCCCGGTGATCTTCGCCTCGTCGCTGCTGTACATCCCGATGCTGATCGCGCAGTTCAACATCCCTCAGGACGGCAAGACCCCGCCGGCGTGGGCGACCTGGATCATGACGTACTTCGTCAAGGGCGACCACCCGATCTACATGGCGGTCTACTTCCTCCTCATCATCGGGTTCACCTACTTCTACGTCGCGATCACGTTCAACCCGACCGAGGTCGCCGACAACATGAAGAAGTACGGCGGATTCATCCCCGGGATCCGCGCGGGCCGCCCCACGGCGGAGTACCTCGACTACGTGCTCACCCGCATCACGCTCCCGGGCTCGCTCTACCTCGGTCTCATCGCTCTGATCCCGCTGATCGCGCTGGCGACCGTCGGGGCGAACCAGAACTTCCCGTTCGGCGGCGCCTCGATCCTCATCATCGTCGGCGTCGGGCTGGAGACGGTCAAGCAGATCGACGCGCAGCTGCAGCAGCGACACTACGAAGGGCTCCTACGATGACGGCATCCGCTCACTCCACCGCACGCCTGCTGATCGTGGGCCCGCAGGGCTCCGGCAAGGGCACGCAGGGAGTGCGGATCGCCGAGGCCTACGGCATCCCCGTGGTCTCGACCGGCGACATCTTCCGCGCCAACATCAAGGAGGGAACGCCCCTCGGCAAGCAGGTCACCGCGATCCTGGACGCCGGCGACCTGGTCTCCGACGAGCTGACCGGAGCGCTCGTGCGCGACCGCCTGTCGCAGCCCGATGCCGAGCGGGGCTTCCTGCTCGACGGCTACCCGCGCAACGCCGCCCAGGTCGAGCACCTCGACGCGTTCCTGGGGGAGCAGGGCACGGCGCTCGACGCCGTGATCCTCCTCGACGTCCCGCGCGAGGAGAGCATCGCCCGGCTGGCGCTGCGCGCCACCGAGCAGGGCCGCGCCGACGACACCCCTGAGGCCATCGCGCACCGTCTGGACATCTACGAGGCTCAGACGGCGCCGATCCTCGACGCCTACGGCGCCCGGGGCATCGTCGACACGATCGACGGCGTGGGCAGCCTCGACGAGATCACCGAGCGCATCTTCACCGCGCTGGCCCTCCGCGGCCTCGTGCGCACGGCTGCGGTCTGACGTGGCGTTCCGCCGCTCGATCTACAAGAGCCGCGCACAGCTCGAGGCGATGGTCGAGCCCGGGCTCATCACGGCCGCCGCGCTCGAGGCCGTGCGCGGCGCCGTGCGTCCCGGCATCACGACGGGCGAGCTCGACGCCATCGCCGACCGCGTGATCGTCGACCGCGGTGCGGAGTCGAACTTCAAGCTCGTGCGCGGCTACCGCAACGCCACCTGCATCTCCGTAAACGACCAGGTCGTGCACGGGATCCCCGGATCCCGCGTCCTGCAGCCGGGCGACATCGTGTCGATCGACGCCGGTGCCCAGTATCGCGGCTGGAACGGCGACAGCGCCATCACCCTCGTGGTGCCCGATGAGGCGCAGACGGCGCGCGTGCAGGCCCGGCAGCAGCTGTCCGACGTGACCGAGGGTTCGATGTGGGCGGGGATCGCCGCCATGGCGTCGGCGAAGCACCTCGGCGACATCTCGGCCGCCATCGAGGACCACATCCTCGCCGCCGGCCCTTCGGGCGTCTCCGGCAAGCCCTACGGGATCCTGCGCGAGTACGTGGGGCACGGCATCGGCCGAAAGATGCACGAGGCGCCGAGCCTGTTCAACTACCGCACCCCCGACCGCGGCGCCGAGGTGCGCCCGGGACTGGTGCTGGCGATCGAGCCCATGGTGACCGCGGGATCCGACCAGACCTACGTCGAGGACGACGACTGGACCGTCACCACGACCGACGGCTCGGACGGCTCGCACTGGGAGCACAGCGTCGCCCTGCACGACGGCGGCATCTGGGTGCTCACCGCGCCTGACGGCGGTGCCGCGGGCCTCGCCGCGTTCGGCGTCACCCCCGCCCCGCTCGCCTGATCCGCCGAGACACCACTTCCTGCACGAGACCTCGTGCCTGGCGTGATGTCTCGTGCAGGAAGTGGTGTCTCGCGGTGACGGGACGGCTCCCACGGACCTCAAAGGCTGGACACGGCACAATGGGAAGACACAGCTGAGCGGATCCACGGCACGGATCCCGAAGAAGGAGACACACACATGGCCGCTGCCAAGGGCAGGACCAACGGGTTCGCCATCGGAATCACCGCCGCGGTCGTCGCCGTGCTCATCGCGCTGGTCGGCGTGGTCGTCTGGCTGAACAACAAGGCGACGGATCCGGGCGCCGCCCCCAAGAGCGCGATCATCAACTCCGAGACCGGGGCCGTGACCACGGGATCCGGCAAGGAGAAGGTCGCGGTCTTCGTCGACTTCCAGTGCCCCGTGTGCAAGAGCTTCGAGACCCAGTTCGGTGCGGACCTGCAGAAGCTCGCGAAGGAGGACAAGATCACGCTCGAGTACCACCCGATCGCGATCCTGGACCGGTTCTCGCAGGGCACCAACTACTCCTCGCGCGCGGCGGCCGCCTCGTACGCCGTCGCGCAGGAGAATCCGGACAAGTTCCTGGACTACCTCAACATCCTCTTCGAGAACCAGCCGACCGAGAACACCCCCGGTCTCACGGATCAGCAGCTGATCGACTTCGCGAAGCAGGTCGGCGCCGACAAGGCCGAGGCGACCATCAAGGCGGGAACGTTCTTCAAGTTCCCGACCGCCCAGGCCACGGCCCACAAGATCCAGGGCACACCGACGGTCGAGATCAACGGCGAGCGTCTCGACCTGACCAAGCAGGCCGATCTCGCCAAGGTCGCGGCGATCGCCGGGCAGAAGTAACCTCCGCATTTTGCGGATCCGCGGATCCGGACTACCATAGATCCTTGGTGCTTTGCGCCTTGGTCCGGCGTGTCCGGATCCGCACAGTTCCACCACCACCCACCCACCGCAGATCGACCGGTCTGCAGAAGCGTCAGCGAGGCTATGGCTAAGAAAGACGGTGTCATCGAGATCGAGGGCGTCGTGTCCGAGGCGCTGCCCAACGCGATGTTCCGCGTTGAGCTCTCCAACGGACACAAGGTGCTTGCAACGATCTCCGGAAAGATGCGGCAGAACTACATCCGCATCATCCCCGAGGATCGCGTCGTCGTGGAGCTCTCGCCCTACGACCTCACGCGCGGTCGCATCGTCTACCGCTACCGCTAGGCCGGTCGAGAAGTAACACCCCAGGCGCTCGCGCCTGCCCGGTGAAGACAGCGATAAGGAAGCAACATGAAGGTCAACCCCAGCGTCAAGCCGATCTGCGACCACTGCAAGGTGATCCGCCGCCACGGCCGCGTCATGGTGATCTGCAAGAGCAACCCGCGCCACAAGCAGCGCCAGGGCTGAGCGTCCGGGCCGCGGCCCGGATCTCTCGCGATCTCACAACTCAACATCTGAAAGGCAGGATCAGAACCCGCAAGGGGGACACCTCGGGCGGAGGCCCGGGCACCGATCCTGCTCCACACCTCCACAACACTCCAGGAGTTACCGCATGGCACGTCTTGCCGGCGTCGACATCCCGCGCGACAAGCGCGTGGTGATCGCCCTCACGTACATCTACGGCATCGGCCGTACCCGTTCGGTCGAGATCCTCAAGGCCACCGAGATCGACGAGTCGATCCGCGTCAAGGACCTCTCCGACGACCAGCTCGTCGCCCTCCGCGACTACATCGAAGGCACCTACAAGGTGGAGGGTGACCTCCGCCGCGAGGTCGCCGCCGACATCCGCCGCAAGGTCGAGATCGGCTCCTACGAGGGTCTTCGTCACCGCCGTGGCCTGCCGGTCCGCGGTCAGCGCACCAAGACCAACGCGCGCACCCGCAAGGGCCCGAAGCGCACCGTCGCCGGCAAGAAGAAGGCCCGCTAAGCGGCGGCCAGGGAATAGGAGAACACTTTCATGGCTGCACCTAAGGCCGCCGCGCGCAAGCCGCGCCGCAAGGAGAAGAAGAACATCGCGCTGGGCCAGGCCCACATCAAGTCGACGTTCAACAACACCATCGTCTCGATCACCGACCCGTCCGGCGCCGTCATCGCCTGGGCGTCCTCCGGTGGCGTGGGCTTCAAGGGCTCGCGCAAGTCCACCCCGTACGCCGCCGGCATGGCCGCGGAGTCGGCCGCCCGCCAGGCCGCCGAGCACGGTGTGAAGAAGGTTGACGTCCTCGTCAAGGGTCCGGGCTCGGGCCGCGAGACCGCGATCCGCTCGCTGCAGGCCGCCGGCCTCGAGGTGGGCTCGATCCAGGATGTGACGCCGCAGGCGCACAACGGCTGCCGCCCGCCGAAGCGCCGCCGCGTCTGACGCACGCTGAGGATCCCCGGTCGTTCGAGACCGGGGATCCTCACCCGCGTTCTTCCACAATTCAAGACCTCACCCACACGTGTCATATAGCGGGCACGTGATCGAAAGGAACACACAGTGCTCATCGCACAGCGTCCCACTCTCACCGAGGAAAAGATCTCCGAGAACCGCAGCCGGTTCGTCATCGAACCGCTGGAGCCCGGCTTCGGCTACACGATCGGCAACGCGCTGCGTCGCAGCCTGCTGTCGTCGATCCCCGGCGCGGCCGTCACGAGCGTCCGCATCGACGGCGTCCTCCACGAGTTCAGCACCATCCCCGGTGTGAAGGAGGATGTCACCGAGATCATCCTCAACATCAAGCAGCTGGTCGTCTCCTCGGAGCGCGACGAGCCCATCACGGCCTACCTGCGCAAGACGGGTGCCGGCGAGGTCACCGCGGCGGACATCTCCGCTCCGGCCGGCGTCGAGGTGCACAACCCCGAGCTGGTCATCGCGACCCTCAACGACACCGCCAAGTTCGAGCTCGAGCTCACCATCGAGCGCGGCCGCGGCTACGTGTCGGCGGCGCAGAACCGCAGCGAGTACGCCGAGGCGGGCCAGATCCCGATCGACTCGATCTACTCGCCCGTGCTCAAGGTCAGCTACCGCGTCGACGCCACCCGCGCCGGCGAGCGCACCGACTTCGACAAGCTCGTGCTGGACGTCGAGACCAAGAACTCGATCATCCCGCGCGACGCCGTCGCCTCGGCCGGCCGCACGCTGACCGAGCTGTTCGGCCTCGCCCGCGAGCTGAACGTCGAGGCCGAGGGCATCGAGATCGGCCCCGCGCCGGTCGAGGCGGTGCTCTCGAACGAGCTGTCGATGCCGATCGAGGACCTCGATCTGTCCGTCCGCTCGTACAACTGCCTCAAGCGCGAAGGCATCAACACGGTTTCGGAGCTCGTCGCCCTCTCGGAGACGCAGCTCATGAACATCCGCAATTTCGGACAGAAGTCGGTGGACGAGGTGCGCGACAAGCTCGTCTCGCTCGGCCTGTCGCTGAAGGATTCGGTGCCCGGTTTCGACGGCGCCCACTTCTACGGCGGCTCCGAAGACGAGTCCTTCTGATACCCGAACCTTTCCGATCCAGGAGCTAGAGAACAATGCCCAAGCCCACCAAGGGTCCCCGCCTCGGAGGCGGCCCCGCCCACGAGCGTCTGCTGCTCGCGAACCTCGCCGCCCAGCTGTTCGTGAACAAGTCGATCAAGACCACCGAGACCAAGGCCAAGCGCCTGCGTCCGCTGGCCGAGCGCCTCGTCACCTTCGGCAAGCGCGGCGACCTGCACGCGCGTCGTCGTGTGCTGTCCGTGCTGCGCAACAAGGAGGCGACGCACGTGCTGTTCGCCGAGATCGCGCCGCTGGTCGCCGAGCGTGAGGGCGGCTACACCCGCATCACCAAGGTCGGCAACCGCAAGGGCGACAACGCGCCCATGGCCGTGATCGAGCTCGTGCTCGAGCCCGTCACGCCGAAGGTGAAGAAGGCCGCCGCGAAGCCCGCCAAGGCGGAGAAGGCTGCCGCTGCCGAGGTCGTCGAAGAGGCCGCCGCGGTCGTCGAGGCCGAGGTCGCCGAAGAGGTCGCCGCCGAGGCTGAGGTCGTCGAGGAGGCCGAGGAGATCACCGAGGCCGCCGCCGACGCTCCCGCCGAGGAGAAGGCTGCCGAGTAAGGCACCACATCGTTCGAAGCCCGTCGCCCCCTGTGGGGCGGCGGGCTTCGTCGTTTCCCCGGGTTCGTCGTCCTTACCGTCGCAGAAGATGTCGGTGTGACCCGCTCAGAACGACATCGTCTGCGACGTGAGTGGAGGGGATGCTCGACGTCGCGCGTCTCCACCGAGAGAGAGGCAGGATCCGAGGCGGCGCGCTGCAGGCGGGGAATCAGGGAGCGGGGCAGATCACGATGCCGGAGGCTGCGGCGAGGGGGGATCCGGTGCTGCACACTCCGTACTCGAGGGTCGGCGTCCGTCGCATCGCGGTGGCGTCGAACAGGCCCACATGGGCGCCGGTCAGCACGACGGACGACACCGGCCCGCCCCAGGGCTTGGCCGCCAGCCACGCCGCATCGTGCTCCCGGACCCAGTCGGCGAGCGGCGCGACGGCGGCCCGCTGCTGGGCGAGGGTCTCCGTCGTCGGCGGCCGCACCGCGCGCGCGGCGTCGCCGACGGCCCCGGCAGCCACCACGACGCCCAGGACCACCGCGGAGACGACCGCGAGGATCCGGGCGGGGCTCTGCGCCCCCGAGGGTGCGCGGCGACGCCAGAGGGCCGTCACGGCGCGGACGGCGATCGCGGCGAGCACCGGGGCGAACGCGAACACCCCGACCGCGGGGTGGCGCACCCACAGCGGCAGCTGGGAGGCCTGCGCCCACCAGCCGACGAAGGAGAGCAGGCCGACCGCGGAGCCGAAGCCGAGGGCGAGCAGCTGCGGATCGCGCTGCCACCAGCGCTGCGCGGGAGCCTCCCCTTCCGTACCGCGCGGGGGTACGGCCGCCCAGACCACGGCGGCGACCGCCAGGGCCACGGCTGCCGCCATCAGCCACCACGGCACGAACCACGCGCCGGCGAGCGTGCCGAGCTTCTCCGGCACCGTCGTGGGCGCGATGTGCTGACCGCCGCTGAGCAGGAAGCCGCCCAGCGCGCGGACGTGCCGGGCGTAGCCGGTGACGCCGAGAGACACGAGGGCCGTGAGCTCGACGAGCAGCGTCGGCGCGGCGACCAGCACCAGGGGCAGCACGCCGCGGCGCAGCGCCGCGACCAGGCGCCGCCCGAACGGGGCCGGCGGGGTGAGCAGGAAGAGGGCGACGGCGAACGCCGGCAGCGCGAGCAGCGCGATGAGCTTCGCCTGCACCGCGAGTCCCAGCAGCAGCCCGGCGAGCCAGCTCCGGCGCGGCAGCACGATCAGCGCCCAGACGAGGAGCGCCGCCGCCGGGATCTCGCCGAGCAGGTCGGCCGGGCCCTGGATGGGCGAGACGCTCTCGGCGGTGTTGAACGCGAGCGGAAGGGCGACGGCGACCAGTGCGCCGGAGCGGCCGGCGAGACGGCGTCCGAGCACGGCGCACCCGGCCAGCAGCAGCACCCAGGAGGCGAGCGGGACGAGCCGGGCGCCGATCACCGGATCCATGCCCAGCATCAGCACTCCCGCGACCGGGAGCAGCACAACGGGTCCGGTGGAGATGCGCGGATCGAACGGGGTGAGCGTCGACCCGGACAGGGTGCCGTCGCTCGTGTAGCCGAGCCCGGCGACGAGGTTGCGCGGCACGGTGAGGTTGAACGCCTCGTCCTCCCAGAGCCTCAGCACGGTCAGGCTGTGCCACATCACGATCGCGTTCGCGATGACGAGCAGCGCGAGCAGGATCCAGAAGGCGGCGCCGGCGAGGCGGCGGGTCATGACGATCGGGATCCGTCGGGGGCGGGCACCCGGCCGGGTGTCTCGAGCGCGAGCGCGCGCAGTGGTGCGCCCGGTCGCAGCGACCAGCTCCAGACCTCGCGCAGCGCGTCGATGGCGAACATCACCAGCTTCTTCGGCGGCAGCGACGGCCGTGACACCCGGCCCCACATCGTGCCGGTGCTGGACGTGCCGCGCCGCGGGATGCTGCGCACCCGCAGGTAACGCACGGCGAGACCGGCCCGCACCTCGGCGAGGGAGAAGTGCACATGGGGGACGAGGGCGTCGGAGGGCACGGCGTTCACGAGGATCTGCAGCGCCTCGGGGCGGTACACGCGCAGAGGAGTGTTCACGTCGGGCACGCCGCGCCCGACGAAGGTCGCGATGAGCAGCCGCACGCAGGCGGTGAGCACGCGCCGGTACCAGGCGTCGGTGCGGGAGTGCCGTACCCCGTGCACCACGTCGGCTCCGGAGCGGGAGAGCGCGCGCACGGCGGCCGCGATCTCGGATCCGAGGAACTGACCGTCGCCGTCGACGTGCACGACGGCGTCGGGGGAGAGTGCGAGACCTGCGCGATAGGCGGCCAGCGCGGTGGGGCCGTGCCCGCGGTTCGCGGGCTGGGTCTGCACGTCGACGTCGGCGATGCCGGCGAGCGCCGCCGCGGTGCCGTCGGTGGAGCGGTCGTCGGCGACGACGAAGGTGATCCGGTCGGCGAGCGGGGCGACGGCGGAGCGGATCTCGTCGATGAAACCGCCGATGCCCTCGGCCTCGTTGTAGGCCGGCATCACAACGGCCAGGTGGGCGTACTGCACTCGAACCTCAGGTGTCGGCGGAAGGGAAGACGTCACAGGCCGCGCCTCCCCCCGGGTATTCTAGTAGGGCTATGGATCGCCGCTCCCGGTTGCGCCGTCTGGCGGGAGTCGGCACCCGGTTCCTGATCGTCGGCGGGATCAGCACCCTCATCGAGGTCGGGGCGTTCAACCTCTTCGTCTACGTCTTCGGGTGGGATCTCGTCGTCGGCAAGATCGCCGCGTCGCTCGTCGCGTTGATCAACGCGTACTTCGGCAACCGCGAGTGGGCGTTCCGCGGCCGGGACCGGCGTGGACGCGGCGCCGAGATCGTGCTCTTCCTCGGCGTGAACCTCGTGTGCACCCTGCTCGGCGCCGGCATCGTCTGGCTCGGCGCCGAGGTGATCGAAGGGGTCACCGGCC
Source organism: Microbacterium sp. USTB-Y (assembly GCF_023703415.1). Lineage (GTDB taxonomy): Bacteria > Actinomycetota > Actinomycetes > Actinomycetales > Microbacteriaceae > Microbacterium. The sequence continues at coordinate 62,925 of NZ_JAGMTU010000005.1, forward strand.
ACGGGCCGGGGCCGGCCCTGGTCAACATCGTGAACCTCGCGAGCATCGCGGTGATCGTCGTCGTGCGCTTCGTGCTGTATCACTACATCGTGTTCCGGCACTCGCCCCAGGACGCGCCGACCGACGCGCGGGCCTGAGCGCGACACGTTCTGCGACGGAACGGGATCCCGAGCACTCGAACCCGCAGGTCAGGACCGGGCGCGGAGATCCTTGCGCAGGATCTTGCCCGAGCTGGACTTCGGGATCACGTCGATGAACTCGACCATCCGCACCTTCTCGTGCGGGGCGACGTGGGACGCGACGTGCGCCTTGACGCCCTCGTCGTCGAGGGACGCGCCCTGCTGCAGCACCACGAACGCCTTGGGCACCTCCTGGCCGTCCTCGTCCGCAGCGCCGATCACCGCGGCATCGGCGATCGCCGGATGCTCCAGGAGCACCGCCTCGAGCACGGCGGGGGCGACCTGGTAGCCCTTGTACTTGATGAGCTCCTTGAGGCGGTCGACGATCCGGAACACGCCTCCGGCGGTCGCCGTGGCGACGTCTCCGGTGTGCAGCCAGCCGTCTTCGTCGAGCATGTCGGCGGTCGCATCCGGACGGTTGAGGTAGCCCTTCATGACCTGGGGCCCTCGGATGAGCAGCTCGCCGGGCTCGCTCGCCCCCTCGGCGGGGACGACGACGTCGGATCCGTCCTCGGCGAGCAGCCGCGCCTCGGTGTTCGGGATGAGCAGGCCCACCGACGAGAGGTCGATGTCGTCGCGCTCCACGGGGATCGTGTGCGTCACGGGGCTCGTCTCGGTCATGCCGTAGCCCTGCCGCACCACGCAGTCCAGGCGCTCGGCGACGGCATGGGCGAGCGCCCCGTCCAGCGGCGCCGCGCCCGAGAACACGACGTTCACCGAGCTCATGTCGTATTGCTCGACGAGGGGGTGCTTGGCGAGGGCGACGGCGATGGGCGGCGCGATGAACAGCCAGCTGGTGCGCTGCTCCGCGATGATGCGCAGGAACTCGACGAGGTCGAACTTCGGCATCGTGACGAGCGTCGCGCGCAGGCGCACGGCCAGGTTGAGCAGCACGGTCATGCCGTAGATGTGGAAGAACGGCAGCACCGCGAGGATCCGGTCCTCGTCGTTCAGGTCGATCGAGACGGTGCTCTGGGCGACGTTGGCGACGAGGTTGCGGTGCGTGAGCATGACGCCCTTGGGGCGGCCGGTCGTGCCGGACGAGTAGGGCAGTACGGCCACGTGCGTGGCGGGGTCGAAGTGCACGTCCGGCGCGTGGTGTCCCTCGGCGAGCAGGCTCCGCAGCGAGGGGTGGCCCTCGGCGCCGTCGAGCACGATCAGCTGGTCGGCGGGGAGGCCGAGCTGCTCGGCGGCCGCCTGCGCCTGCGGCAGCAGGGGGCTGACGGTGATGAGCCAGAACGCCGAGGCGTCGCGCAATTGGTTCGCGATCTCGTCGGCGGTGTAGAGCGCGTTGATCGTGGTGGCCGTGGCGCCCGAGCGGAGGATCCCGTGGAACACCGTCGCGAAGGCGGGCACGTTCGGGCAGAGGAGTCCCACGGCGTCGCCCACGCCGATGCCCCGTGCGGCGAGCGCACCGGCGAAGAGGTCGATCTGCCCGATGAGCTGTCGGTAGGTGGTCTCCGCGCCGGACATGCCGTCCACGAGCGCTGTGCGGTCGAGGTCGTGCTCGGAGATGCCGTCGAACAGATACTCGTGGATCGGGACCGCGGGGATCTCGACCTCGGGGAACGTGCTGCTGACCATGGGATCTCCTTCGATCTCGGTCTGACTCGATGCCGCTGCGCCGCCGACTCGGGTGCCGGCGTCGGCCACCTGGCATTCAGTGTCGCACAAAATGAGACTGAGTCCCAGGGTGATCCCGGATCCGGCCCGGCTCCGGGCGGACTGTGACACACACCCTACTCCGCGGGCGGATCGCCGCTGGGGCCGGGGCCGGCACGGGCGCGGTGCCCGGGATGGGGTCGGTACCCTGGATCCGTGCGCATCCGTCTCGACATCGCCTACGACGGCACCCATTTCCGGGGCTGGGCGAAGCAGCCCGGACTGCGGACCGTCCAGGGCACGATCGAGGCCGCCCTCGCGCGGATCGTCGGACCGGGGGCGGACTCCGACGGCGGGGATCCGGGGGCATCCGGCCCTCGTCTCGTCGTCGCCGGGCGCACCGACGCGGGCGTGCATGCCACCGGCCAGGTCGCGCACGTCGATCTGGACGAACGCCAGTGGGCGCGCGTGGTGACCCGCAACGGCCGCGCGGCCGACGACCCGGCGGCGTCGCTGGCGTCGCGGATCCGCGGGGTGCTCGGTCAGTACCCCGACGTCACCGTGTCACGCACGTCGCTCGCCCCGGAGGGGTTCGACGCCCGCTTCTCGGCCGTGTGGCGCCGCTACCGGTACCGGCTCGCCGACGCCCGCGCCGGATACGACCCGCTGCTCCGCCACGACACCACGACGGTCCGCGCGGCCCTGGACGAGGGCGCCATGGACGCCGCCGCGCAGACGCTGATCGGCCTGCACGACTTCGCGGCGTACTGCAAGCCGCGCGAGGAGGGCACGACGATCCGCACCCTGCTCGACTACCGCTGGACACGGGACGCCGCGGGGGTGCTCGTCGCCCAGGTGAAGGCCGACGCGTTCTGCCACAGCATGGTCCGCGCGCTCGTGGGCGCCTGCGCGGCCGTCGGGGAGGGGCGTCTCGAGATCGCCGATCTGGCGCGGCTGCGCGACGACCTCACCCGCACCAGCGCGTTCAAGGTGCTCGCCGCGCGCGGCCTCACGCTCACCGAGGTCGGGTATCCGTCGGACGACCTGCTCGCGGCCCGCGCCGAGCAGACCCGCAACCGTCGCGACCAGGACGACTGAGCCGGATCCGGATCCGCAACATCCGATGAACTCGTGCGTCCGCTCAGGCTGGCGAGAGGGCGCGCCGGTACGGTGGGGGCGTGCGGATCATCTCCTACAACCTGCGCAAGCATCGTGCGGCGCATGAGCTCGACGACCTCGTCGACGCGCATGACCCCGACGTGCTGTGCCTGCAGGAGGGGGACACCGCGTCGCTGCCGGAGCAGGCGGGGGATCTGGTGCTCGCGCACACCACGCAGCGCAACCGGCTGGGCCTCGCGATCTACTACCGCTCCAGCGCCTTCCGCCTCGTCGATTCGGCGGCCGTCTCGGTCAAGAAGTCGCTGCACGACCATGTGCTGCGTCCCGCGCACGAGCGGCTGCTCGGCGTGCGCCTGCGCGACATCGACGCGGGCCGCGACTTCCTCGTCGCGTCGCTGCACGCGGCTCCGCTCACCGCGCGCAACGCGCTGCGCCGGGACCAGATCCGCGCCGCGCTCTCCGAGCTCTCCGAGCTCGGCTGGGGTCTGCCGCAGCTCATCGTCGGCGACTTCAACTACCCGGTGTTCAAGGAGCGGCTCAGCGAGCACATGCGCGACGTGGGCTACGAGCTCGTGATGAGCGACCAGCACACCTACACGCGCTATCGGGTGTTCCGCGGCTTCTACGACTTCGCCGCGGCGTCGGGCTTCGTCGTGGAGTCCGTGCGCACCCTGCCGCAGGGGGAGTCGGATCACCTGCCGATCCTCGTGACCGCGACGCCCACGTAGGGGGGCGTCACCGAGTCCGGGCCACGCGCCGGACCTTCGACGGAGGCTCGGCGGTGCGCCTGTGCGCGGGTCGTTGTGCGCGGGTCCCGGCGCCTGATTCAGGTTGGATCGGCGATGCGGGTGGTCGGCGGGCCGATTTCGTGTGGATCCGTGAGATCCAGCCTGAGTTCGGTGCCTGGCTGTTATGCGTCGGGTGGTGGTTCGAGGTGGGGAGCCGCGGGGCCGGCCGCCCCTCTGTGCTCGGGTCGTTGTGCTCGGGTCCCGGCGCCTGATTCAGGTTGGATCGGCGATGCGGGTGGTCGGCGGGCGGATTTCGTGCGGATCCGTGAGATCCAGCCTGAATACGGTGCCTGGCTGTTGTGAGTCGGGTGGCGGTTCGGGGTGGGGAGCCGCGGGGCCGGCCGCCCCTCTGTGCTCGGCTCGTTGTACTCGGGTCCCGGCGCCTGATTCAGGTTGGATCGGCGATGCGGGTGGTCGGCGGGCGGATTTCGTGCGGATCCGTGAAGTCCAGCCTGAGTTCGGCGCCTGGCTCTCGTGAGCCGGGGCGGACGCGCCGGAGGGAAAGCCTCGGTTCCAACCGTTCACCCGTCCGTCGCGGACACGTCGCCCGGAGGTCGCCCGCCGGTGAGGCGGCCGGGGTGTCGTGTCCTCATGAGGATGTCTGTGATCGGCTGCGGGTATCTCGGCGCCGTGCACGCGGCGGCCATGGCGTCGATCGGGCACGAGGTCATCGGGATCGACACGGATCCGGAGAAGATCGCCGCGCTCGCCGCTGGGCGTGCCCCGTTCTTCGAGCCCGGGCTGGACGAGCTGCTGGCGAGCGGCGTCGCGAGCGGGCGGCTGACGTTCTCCGTCGACATCACCGACGCGCGCGGCGCCCAGGTGCACTTCGTGGCCGTGGGCACCCCTCAGCAGCCCGACGGATCCGCGGCGGACCTGCGCTACGTGCACGGCGCCCTCGATGCGCTGCTTCCGCACCTGCGGCCGGGCGATGTGGTGGCGGGCAAGTCCACCGTGCCCGTGGGCACCGCCGCCGCCCTCGCCGAACGGGTGGCCGACGCCGGTGCGACCCTGGTGTGGAACCCGGAGTTCCTCCGGGAGGGCTGGGCCGTGCACGACACGCTGCACCCCGATCGGCTCGTGGTCGGCACCGCCGGCGGCGAGGCGGGGGAGCGGGCGGTCGAGGTGCTGCGCGAGGCCTACGCCGACGCGACCTCCGGGGGGAGCCCCTTCCTCGTCACCGACCTCGCCACCGCCGAGCTGGTGAAGGGCGCGGCCAACGCGTTCCTCGCCACGAAGATCTCGTTCATCAACGCGATGGCGGAGATCGCCGAGGCCGCGGGTGCCGACGTCACCCGGCTCGCCGAGGCGATCGGCCACGACGAGCGGATCGGACGTCGCTTCCTCGGCGCCGGGATCGGGTTCGGTGGCGGCTGCCTGCCCAAGGACATCCGGGCGTTCGCGGCGCGCGCGGAGGAGCTGGGCCGCGGAGCGTCGGTCGGGTTCCTGCGCGAGGTCGACGCGATCAACCTGCGCCGCCGCGAGCACGCCGTGCGCCTCGTCGTCGACGCGTTCGGCGGCAGCGTCGTCGGACGCCGCATCACCATGCTCGGCGCCGCGTTCAAGCCGCACAGCGACGACGTGCGGGACTCGCCCGCGCTCGAGGTCGCGGTCCGCCTGCGCGGAATGGGGGCGAAGGTGCGGGTGACGGATCCCGAGGCGCTCGCCAATGCCGCCGCGGTGCACCCGCAGCTGAAGTACGTCGCGGATCGCGACAAGGCGCTCACCGGCGCGGATGCGGTGGTGCTCGTCACCGAGTGGGACCTGTACCGGCGCGAGCTCGCGCCGGAGCACGCGTCCACGCTCGCCCGCGGCCGGATCATCGTCGACGGACGCAACTGCCTGGATCCGCAGGCGTGGCGGGCCGCGGGCTGGACCTACCTGGGCATGGGGCGGCCCTAGCCCGGCCTCGGCCCGAGCCGCGGCAGAGCCGGTCTCGTCCCGCGCCGGTTTGTCGCTAGAGTCCCTAGTGACCGCGTCGGCTGGGAGAGGCGGAACCATGTCTGATGAGCGCACCCACCGGGAGGGCGCCGGCGTACCGGATCCGAGATCCGGCCTTTCGCGTGCCGAGATCTCGGCATGGTTCACCGGGGCTGAGGAGTCCGATTCGAACTCCGTCGTCGACGCCGAGCGCGATCACGACCTGGACGAGCTCTTCGCTCGGTTCGATCAGCCGGAGCCGGGTGCCGCGGAGCCGGGCGTGGCAGGGCTGTTCGCCGATGACCCGGTCGCGGAGGACCCGCCTGTCGGTGAGCTGTTCACGGCAGAGCCGGACGCGGCACCCCCGGCGGTGGATCCGACGGTGCCGGCTCCGCTCGCAGAGGAGCCGCTGACCCCCGCCACGCCTGCGCCCGGCGAGCCGGCAGCCGCGGAGACGCCCGCACCGCCCGCCCAACCCGGCTCGCTCGCAGAGGAGCCTCAGGCGCCCGGCGAGCCGGCAGCTGCGGCGACGCCCGAAGCCGACGGCGGACTACCGCGCGGAGGACCCGGCGCCGGGCTGTCCCGGTCGCAGCTCATCGCGATGGGCGTGGGCGTGGCGATCACCCTCGCCGGTGCGGGCTGGGCGCTCGCGGCCCCAGGCGCCCCGGCGTCGGCGCCGACCTCGGTGCCCTCGCCGACGCCCGACGCCGCCCGCGTGGCCGCGGCGATCGACGCGATCGACCAGCTGTCCGCCCGGGTGACGACGGCGAAATCCACGGCCACGGCGTTCGCGGCACCACTGGCGGCGCTGCAGGGGGCGAGCGACGAGGCGGCCCGTGCTGCGGCGGAGACGGCGCGGCAGGCCTACGAGGGGGCGCTCGCGGCGGTCGTCGTGCCCGGCAAGCCGGGGCGGAACATCGATGCCGCGGCGCTCGCCGCCGTGGAGAAGAGCACCGCCGACGCGGGGTCCGCGCTCGATGACGCGTCGATGACGTTCCACGCGGCGATCTCGGTATTCATCGGCACGATGCCCGGCTATTCGGTGACAGCCGTGGCCGCGAACTCGGACGGGTCGGCGGAGCTGCGGGATGCGGTGACGCGGGCGGCATCCGCGATGGCGTCGTCGGATCCGTTCACGCCTCCGGGGTTCGCGCCCTGGGACCGCTGGCGTGCCGCGCTCGCCGCGCTCATCGCGGACGCGACCGGCACGACGGACACGACCTTCTCGGACGAGCCGGCCGCGCCGCCCAGCGCGCCTCCTGATGTGCAGCCGAGCGCCCCGCCCTCAGTTGTGGACCCGCCGTCAGTGGAACCGTCTCCCGAGCCGAACTCGCCCGACCCGACGTCGCCTCCGCCGGCTCCGTAGTAGCCGCTCGGGGACCGGCGTCCTCTGCTCCGGGCGTCCTCGCTCTTCACTGTTCGGCCGATGGTCATGAGGGCTGCATTGACGTCCGGAGCGACACCGCCTTCGAAACCGGCCGCGACCGCCGTGGCCCATGCTCGGTTGATCCATGACACAAGGCCGGGCGTCTTTCACACACCCCCTATGCTTTGTCGTAAGCACGGGGGGTGCGATGGGTGAACGTGAACATCGTTCGTTCTGGCGGTGGATCCGGGGGACGTTCTGGGGTCGGCTTTGTCTGGTCGCCGGTGGACTGGCGACGTTCCTGACGATCTTCGGATTCGTCACCGGCAAGGCCCTACCCGACTTCTTTCCGCAGCCTGCCGTCAGCAGCGAGTCATCGGCATCGCGCACCGCGCACCCGGAGGACGAGGCGCCTGGCGGTTCGACCGCGGTGCTCTCGCCGGCCCCGCGACCGATGACGGTCAGCCTGGACGGCCGGCTTCAGGCGGTGACCGCCTATGAGATCGAGTCGTCGGGCTGTACGGGGGACGTTGCGAAGATCTCGGTCACCTCTCCCGGACGCTCGGTCGTGCTGATCCAGCTTGCACTGGATGAGCTGTCTCCCAGGGGACGGGCCGTCGTCGCTCGGGAAGGCTCAGGATCCGCCGTCACGGTACCAGCCGTCGGCGCGACGTCGCTGCGAGTGCAACTGACCGGGGGAGAGGGGATGTTCTCTCTCGAGGCGACGCCGGTGGCCGGCGCGGATTGCGCCTCGCCCCCGGTACTGGTCGTCGTCCACTAACCGGAGGAGAACAACAAATGGAACGGAACCGCAGGGGGAGCGCGGCTGTACTGGTGGCGTCCATGCTGCTGATTGCAGGGTGTGCGCCGTCCGGTGGAGCTGCCACGAGCTCATCGTCGTCGCAGGTCGCGGAACACGACGGCACGATGCCCACGGTCGTGAATCTCTCGGAGAAGGAAGCACGCGACACCGTCCTCCGCGCCGCGCCCAACGCGCGGATCAAGATCGTCTCGCGGCAGGACTCCGGGCCTGACGGCGTGGTTCTCGAGCAGAGCCCGAGCGTCGGCAAAGCGATCGATGGCGAGGTCACGTTGACCGTCTCCGCCGGTGCGCTCGCGGTGCCGGACGTGAGGGGAAAGACGTTCGGCGACGCGAAGTCGGATCTCGAGTCCGCTGGCTTCAAGGTCAAGGAGCACGCCGTTGCCGATCCGGCATCCGCCGATGGAACCGTGATCGGGCAGAACCCCGCGGCCGGCGCGCGCAACGTTGCTGAAGTGACGCTCGATGTCGCAAGGAAGGACGCAGCCACCTATTTGGCCGACCTCAAGGCAGTGGAGTCCAAGAGCGTCACCGTCGATGTGGGCCCGGCTGCAACCAACGGGGTGGACTATGCGCAGGCGCTGGTGATCAAGCCGTCCTGGGGTGACGGGAAGTCGAGCTTCGCCTACAACCTCGGCCGTGGGTATCGGCAGTTCGACGCCGTGATCGGCGTCTCCGACGTCGCGTCGACCGACACCCACGCCACGATCGAGATTCAGGCCGAAGACGGACGCTCTCTGTTCCATTCCGCAGACCTGGTGCTCGGTCAACCGGTTATCGCGAAGTTCGATGTCACGGATGTCCTGCGGATGACGATCGTCGTCACCATGACCGGCTCGGAGCCGCGCCTCGTCCTCGGAGATCCGCGGTTGTCGAATCCGCGATGAAGGGTAGGTGACGCGGCAGCCGATCGGCGTTCCCCCCGCTCGTGCCGTCGCCCTGTGGCCGTACTCAGCAACCGCGAACTCGCGACCCGTGGCCGCCGCGACCTCACGCCCGGGATCCGGCTACTTCTTCGCGGCGCAGCCGGGGGCGTCGATCGTCACCGGAGTCTCGGCGACCATGGGCGTGTGCCGCACCTCGAGCGGGCCGAAGGATCCGGCCGGTGCGGTGAACGTCGCCTCGATCGTGACCGCCTCGCCCGGGTGGGTCAGCACGTTCACCTTTACCGCGGTGCGGCCCAGATGCGGCATCCCGGCGCTGGCGTAGGGCTGGCCGTTCACGGTCACCCCGGTGAGGGTGGATCCCACCGGACCGTACAGGTACATGTCGGTCGAGACGTCGCCCTTGGCGAAGAACCGCCCCGGCGCGATGTACACGGGAAGGCCGGCGACGGCGCCGGGATCGAGCGTGTTCTTCAGGGTGACCGTGCTCGTGAACGTGGGGGATGCGTCCGCCTGGCACTGCGTGCTCTTGGCCGCGATGCTCATCCGCATGTAGTAGTCGAGCTTGCCCTCGGTGATGTCGTCGAGGTACACGCCGAGGTCGGTCGACGTGGCGTTGTCCGTGGGCATGGTGCCGCCGACCGGGGTGCCGGCCAGCAGCGCGGCCTGCTCCTTGACCCCGGGGGCGTACATCAGACGACCTTCGTTCGCCGCTTTGCTGAGCGCGTCGAGCAGGGTCTTGGGGTCGGGATGCGACGAGAGCAGCCCGTCGAACACGGCCTTCGCGGTCGCGGCGAAGAAGGCGTCCTGCTCGGCGCCCTCGGGATATCGCGCGTAGACCTCGTTGAGCAGCAGCGGCACCGCATTGTCGGCGGTGAGCACGTCGCCCGTGGGCAGGGTCACCGGGCCGATGGCCCGCAGCAGGTAACTGAGCGCCACGGGGTCGAAGGAGGCGACCGCATCGACCGGGGTGCCGAACGACTCGGCCCAGTAGGCGCGCACGATGGCCGCCGTGTCGGTGAAGTCGGGCGAGAGGGTGGAGTCCTGGATCCAGCGTCCGATCTTCGTGCCGTAGAGGGCTTCCAACTGCGGATCGAGCGGGATGATCGGGGTGTCGCGGGCGTTGTGGAAGTCGCCGGAGCCGGCCTGCTGGGTGAGCGTGATCCGCCCGTTCTCGGCGGTCAGCATCGCGACCGCCGCCGGGTTGCCTCCGGTGCCCCGGGACTCGGCGTTGTTCTGGAAGATGAGCAGATAGTGCTGCGGCGCATCGGATCCGAGAGCCTTCGACAGGATCGTGAGCGCGTTGTGCGCGGGAGTGAGCACCGGGCCGACCTTGGCGAGCTCGTCGTCGAGCTTCGTGATGCCGGAGGCCACCGGCGGGATCAGCGCCGAGCGGTCGAGGCCGGCGAGGTCGTGCTGGATGCGCTTCACGGTCTCGTCGGCGCGCGTCACGTCGCCGGCGAGCGCCGTGAGGTGCTTCACGTCGAAGGCGCCGTCCTTCGGCATCAGCGCCTGGAGGTCGATCGCGGTCAGCGGGCTCACGGCGTCGCGCACGAGCGCATCGGCCGAGTCGGCGGCGACGCGCACGGCGGTGAGGTTGGGCCCCGCCACGGGCACCCACTCGGAGCCGCGCCACAGGTCGGTGCTGGTCTTCTTCTTGGCCTCGGCGGTGAGGGCGGTGATCTGTGCGATCGTCGTCTTGGCCTTCGCGGTGTCGCCGGCGAGCATGCTCTGCTGCACCTGTCCGACGAGCGGGATGGCCTGCTCGAGATCGGACTTCGCCGACATCGCCTGGTCGTAGAGCTTCTTGGCGGCGACCCCTCCGGCGACCCCGGCGACGATGAGCACGAGCAGCACCGAGACGGGCACCCAGAACCGGGCGCTCTTGAGCAGCGGGCGCCGTCTCCTGCGAGGCGGTCGGCCGGATCCGGATCCGTCGTCGCCGCGTCCGGATGAGGCGTCGTCGAAGAACGCGGCCAGGGAGTCGGTCTGCTCGGAGGACACGTCCTCCGAAGCCTGGCGGGCTTCGCGTGCTTCGCGTCGAGAGGTCACGCGACGAGTCTAGGGATGCGGGCTGAGGAAAGACCCTGGTGAGGCGCACTTCTGGGGCCTTCGGCGGTATATCGCGGAGCGACGGCCGCATCGCCGGCGACTCACTTTGTCCCCCAAATGGGGGACAAAACGGCTGCTGGTGGGTTACCCTCAAGGCCTGGGGAAATGCGGCCGAACCCGATCTTCGGCCGCCCTCCTGCTCGAGGGGTCGAGCGGGAGGCGATCTGGAGGCGTTGCGCCCTCCATCAGCTGGGGACATCGAACATGACACGTCCAAGTGACGTCCGCCGTACGCAGGGACCGAACATCACTCGTCGATCGCTGGTGCGCGGAGCCGCGTGGGCGGTGCCGGCCGTCGTCGTGGCCTCGGCCGCACCGGCCTTCGCCGCGAGCACGCCGCCCCCCACCACGACGCCCACCTTCACCTCCTCGGCGGGGTGCGGCACGACGGGCAGCGGAGGCGGGTGTGCGGGGCTGAAGAAGGCACCGCAGATCCCGTTCGTGGTCAAGAACACGACCGGGCAGCCGCTGTACTTCCAGGTCACGGGCGTGAAGAGCTGGCAGGGCGGATCCGCCCCGGCCAACTGGGACACGAACTACGGCACTTCGTTCCGGCTCTTCACGCAGAACGGCGGGTCGACGAGCGCTTGCACACCCGAGATCACGACGGTCAAGAACTGCGGCGGGACCAACTCCCTCAGCGTTCTGGTGCAGCCGGACCAGACGCTCTCGCTGTGGCTGGTCGGAGCAGCGGAGGGTGCCGCGAGCTCGTTCACCATGGCCGTCCGCTCGCGCTGGGTGGATGCGTCCTGCGCCGTCGTCGTGCCCGAGACGGAGGCGTCGTCGACGCAGATCTCCTCGAGCGCCAACTGCTGACCGTCTCCGGCAGCGGTACGACCCCCACGCAGGGTCAGCGCCGGACGACCATCCCGCGCTCCTCGAGCCCGTCGAGGAAGCCCTGCAGGCCCTGCTCGCCGAAGTCGATGGTGGCGCCGAGTTCGGCGGCCTCGGCCGCGATCCGCTCCGGCCCCCCGACCCCTCCGCGATGAGCACCCACACCAGCCAGCCGGCGTCGCGCAGCTCGAAGAGCTCGGCGGTGTCGAGCCGGGCGATCCACACCGTGCTCTCCTGACGACCGCCGTCGGTGCCGTCGACCCAGGCGACCTCGGGGGCCAGGGCGTAGAACCCGCTCATGACCGGCGTCCCTTGGCGCGGCGCAGCACCGAGACGGCGCCGTGGGCGATCCGTGCGCATTGCTCGCGGAACACCTCGATCGGGCCGGGCTCGTGGCCCAGCCGGATCCGCAGGTGCGTGCGGTTCACGTGCATCGCCTGCCGCAGCACCCGCCAGCGCTCGGCGAACCCGTCGGCCGACCGGTAGCGTGCGGCCCACTCGTCCAGGCGGTCGTTGTCGGAACTGGACCAGTACTCCCACAGCGCGTGGTCGGGGGCGTCCCGGTGGGCGTCGAGCTCGCCGATCGCCGCGGCCAGGGCGGTCTCCGCCTGCAGTTCGCGGGCGAGCGCTCGGGTCTCGGCCTGCACCGCGGGGGAGGAGAGGTCCCAGGCATCCGCGTGCTCCGTGCCGTGCGACCGGGCTGAGTGCAGCGTCTGCACCGCGACCTGCCCGGCGAGCGAGGGGACGGCGCAGGGGCAGTGGCCGATCTCGGCCGGCTCGCGATCGCGCCACAGCACCTCGAACACCTCATCGGCGTTTCGCCGGGGCCCGGGCAGGTTCCGATGCACGTCGGCGTACGTCCACGACGTGTGCGTGTAGTTGGCGGCGTGGCCGAACGGGGATCCCTCGTCGAAGCCGGTGAACAGCGTCCAGCCGTCGGCGGCGAGCGCCGCGACGAAGCGGTCGAGGTGCGCGGGGCGCACCAGGACATCGGTGTCGGAGGAGTCGTGCCGGCCGGCGCGCAGCGACGAGCGGGTGGCCGGCCCCTTGATGTGCAGCAGATCCACGCCGGCGCGATCGGCGGTGCGCTGGAGCGCTGCGTGAGTGAGGTGCACCAGCGCCCAGATCGGGACTTCCGGTGCCGCCATAGCCTCTACCCTAGGGGAGAGGGGCGGGGTAAGACCCCGGAGGAAGGTGGAGCGTGGTCGATTCCCTTGTGCTGCGGTTGTTCGGGGAACGGTGGCAGGTGGATCTCGGGCGCTACGCGGATCCGGATGGGCACGTCACCCGCTTGCGGCAGCTCTGGTCGCGCGTCGTGGACGATTCGGCGGGCGAGACCGACGTCGTTTTCCGGCCGGATCCGGAGACCTCCGAGTCGCCGCTGGCTCCGTATCTTCCCGATCGCACCGACGGATCCTTCCCCTACGCCTTCTCGCGGGCCGTCACGCAGGCGGCCATCGACCGCCACGCCGGCACCGCGCTGCTGCTGCACGCCGCCGGACTGGTCTCGGACGACGCGCGCCGCGGAGTGGTGCTCGTCGCCTCGTCGGGCACGGGCAAGAGCACGGCCGCTCGACGCCTCGGGCAGCGGCTCGGCTACCTCAGCGACGAGCTCATGCTCGTTGACGAGCGCGAGGAGCTGCAGGGCCTGACCAAGCCGATCTCGCTGATCGTGCCGGAGTTCCCCGGCGGCAAGGACGAATCGTCACCCGATGAGCTCGGTCTCGGCCCGACGCCGGCGGTGCCGCCGCGTCTCGCGGCGCTGGTGTGCCTCGCGCGCACGCAGGAGGCGGTGCCGCCACGACTCGACCTGATCAGCGTGCATGAGCTGATCGCCGAGGTGGTGCCGCAGACGTCGTCGCTCTGGCGGGTGGATCGCCCGCTGCGGCGACTGGCCGATGCCGCGCTGCGCGGGGGAGGGCCGTTCCGGCTCTCGTACGCGGAGATCGTCGATGCGGAGCCGCTCGTGCGCGGCCTGCTCGAGGCCGAACCGATGTCGGACGGCGTCTGCGACTGGATCGAGCACGGGCCTTCGGAGGACGAGCGCTGGCAGAAGGGGGCCGGAGCGACCACGGCCGTCGGTGACCTGGACGACGACGCGCTGATCTCCCGCGCCCCGTGGACCGACGCGATCGAACAGGACGGCGAGGTGTCGGTGCTCGTCGGCCCGGCGTTCACGCGCATCGCCGGGATCGCCGCCTCGATCTGGCTGGCGTGCGCCCGGCCGCTCACCGTCGCCGAGCTGAGCGACGAGCTCGCGCGGGAGCACGGTCCGCACCCCGAGGCCGATGCGCTGGTGCAGGCGGCGCTGCGGGAACTCGGCCAGCGCGAACTGATCGACGTCGTCTCGATCGGGGGCGCGTCGTGAGCGCGCCGCACATCTGGATCGCCACGAACCACGGCGCGATCGGGGGCGGCGAGGTCATGCTCCTGCAGATCGCGGAGGCCCTGCGCGAGCTCGGTCGCGCGGTGACGGTGGTCGCGCCCAGCCATCCGCCGGCCCTCGCCGAGGCGGCGCGGGCGAAGGGGCTCGACGTGGAGGTGCTCGACGCGCACGACCGCGTGAGCTGGATGTTCGCCCTGCGGCGCTGGGACCGACGGCACCGCGAGGGGATCCTGTGGTGCAACGGGCTCGTGCCGGCGGCGGCGACCGCCGGGCAGCCGAACCGGATCGTGCATCTGCATCAGTACCTCACCGGGCGCAACAGGTTGGTCGCCGCCCTGGCGCGCCTCAGGGCGATCGCCACGGTGGTCCCATCGAGGGCCGTCGCCGAGACGGTGCCGGGCTCGGTGGCACTGCCGAACTGGACGCCCGCGTTCACGGCGAGCACGCGTCGGAGAGAGGCAGGCGGCCCGTTCGTCGTCGGGTACCTCGGCCGGCTGAGCGCCGACAAGGGCGTGGTGGTGCTCGCGGAAGCGCTTCGCATCCTCGACGACCGTGTTCCCGGCGGCTTCCGCCTGCGCATCGCGGGTGCATCCCGCTTCGCTGACCGGAGGTCCGACGACCGCATCCGGGAGTCGCTCGCAGCCATCGATGCGCTGACGGAGACCCTCGGCTGGGTGCCGCCGCAGGAGCTGTTCGACTCGGTCGATGCGCTCGTGGTGCCGTCGGTGGTGCCGGAGTCGTTCGGCCTGGTCGCCGCAGAGGCGATGGCTGCGCGCGTGCCGGTGATCGTCAGCGACGCCGGGGCGCTCGTCGAGGTCGTCGGCGAGGGCAGCGGGATGGCCGTGCCGGCGGAGGATCCACGGGCCCTCGCCGACCGGATCGAACGACTCGCCGGCGAGCCCGAGGACACGACCGTCGCGCAGTTCGCCCGCTGGCAGGAGCAGTTCTCCGCAGAGGCGGGAGGGCAGCGCCTTCGCGCGCTCCTGGGGGAGATTCCGGCGCTGCGCGACGGCGCCTGACACAGGCCCGCGTCACGCGCGGGCGGCCGGATCCGTCAGCCGCCGATACCCGCGTTCGGTTGTGGAGGCACCGGTCCGAGCAGTCGAGCCAGTCCGATCCCGATGACGAGGAACCCGATCGGCGCGAAGAACACCTCGCCGAGGCGCAGGGCGCACATGCAGACGATCGCTGTTGCCGCGGTGATCGCCCGCGACTGGAAGCTCAGGGCGTCGATCTCGACCCGGGTGCTGAGCCCCAGCCCGGTGACGAGGTAGATCGCGAGCATGACGACGAGCAGCACGATCCCGCCCTCGACGATGAGGCCCTCATAGGAGTTGTGGAAGAA
This sequence comes from Microbacterium sp. USTB-Y, assembly GCF_023703415.1. Taxonomy (GTDB): domain Bacteria; phylum Actinomycetota; class Actinomycetes; order Actinomycetales; family Microbacteriaceae; genus Microbacterium. Next base: position 78,280 of record NZ_JAGMTU010000005.1, read on the forward strand.
CCAGGTGCCCGAGTCGAGGTGCACCGTGGCGGTGCCCAGGCCGTCGCCGTACCACGGCGCCCCTTGGGCCTTCAGCGAGGAGGCGGCGTCGATGCGCAGCCGGAACGCGTCGGATCCCTCACGCGAGACGGCATAGTCGCCGAGCTTGCTCAGGTTGTCGTCGGCCCAGAGGAAGACGAAGACGCCGATGGTCAGCGCCAGCAGCTCGACGGCACGGTGCATACGGCCGGAGAGTAGTAGGAACACCACGGCGACGGCGTACGCGGCCATCGTCGTGCGGGAGTCGGTCGCGACCACGGCCGCGACGCCTGCGGCGAGGATCAGCATGCGCCACAGCACCTTGCGGGCGACCATCGCCAGCAGCACGGCGCCGACCGCATAGACGAGGGCGGCCGCGTTCTTGTCCTGCAGGAAACCGGTGAGGCGCCCTTGATAGTCGTCGGGGGTGAGACGAAGGTAGAACAGCGCCGCGTTCAGAACGAGTCCGACGCCGAGGCCCTTGATCACCGAGCCGACGTCGATGCGGCCGGTCGCGAGGAACGCCGCGAACAGCATCAGCGAGGCGATGTTCAACCCGCGCCGCAGCGGATCGATGTCGTTGATCAGGGTTTCGACAGCGAGGAAGCCGAGCAGCGCGATCGCGACGACCGGGTACCAGGAGGCTGCGGAGAAGGATCGCGTCGGGGCGCGGAAGAGCCCGATCGCCACGAGCGTGATCGCGGCGAGCTGCGGAATCGGGAGCGGCACCCCGGGAACCGAGAGCCGGTACACCAGGAGCATGGCGAGCAGGGCATCGATGATCCGCGCCGAGTGGCCGGGCGGCACGAGGACCACCGGCGGGAAGCGTCGAGGACGCGTCTCGCCTGCGGGGGAGGCAGCCTGAGGGGCCGACGGTGCGGTGGTCACACTCTCATTCTGAGGCACGCACGCGCGTTGACCCACACCGGCGGCCGTGACCCCCAGTCGGGAAGTGCGCAGGAGCGATCGCCGTCCTCCCGATAAGATCGGTGTCGATGCCGCGTCCGCGGCATGGACGCCGTGCGCGCAGATCCTTGCGGCGAAAGAGATCTATGGGGGATCCGAGACGTGACCTTTCTCGACTTCATCGCGATGACGCGACGCGGATGGAAGATCCTCGTCGTGCTCATCGTGCTCGGTGCCGCCGCCGGGTTCGGCTACGCGTTCCTCTCGCCGAAGGTCTACCAGGCCAGCTCCACCGGCTTCATCGCCGCCGAGGGATCGTCGGCCATCGCCGGGTCCGATGAGGCCGTCGCACGAGCCGGAGCCTACGTCACGCTGATCTCGAGCCAGCAGGTGCGCGACGCGATCGTCAAGGACGCGAAGGTCGATCCGTCCCAGCTGAGCGGCAGCCTCGGAGCCCGGGTCGTGCCCGGCAGCACCCTCATCGAGGTGACCGCCAGTTCCGAATCGCCGCAGGCGGCGCTGAAGCTCGCGAACGGGGCCCTGCACGGCCTGGTGACGGTCATCGATGAGATCGAGTCGAAGACGAACAACACGACCGGCACCAAGGTCATCATCGTCCCGATGGACAACGCGGTCGCGCCGACGGCACCGGTCTCGCCCAACACCAAGCTGAACGTCGGCGTGGGCGCCGCGGCGGGCCTGGTGCTCGCCTACCTGATCCTGTTCGCCCGTCGCGCCCTGGATGTGCGCGTGCGCGTGCACACCGACATGCGCGAGCTCATGGGCACCGGCGTGCTCGCCCGCGTGCCGAAGCTCGGACGCAACGGCACGCCCGAGGGTGACTCGCACAACGAGACCATCGCGAGCGAGGCGTTCCGGCAGTTGCGCACGGGCCTTCGTTTCTCGAGCGTCGACAACGAAGTGCGCGTCGTCATGATCACGAGTGCGAGTCAGGGCGAGGGCAAGTCGATGACGGCAGCCTCGCTCACGCGTGTCATGGCGGAGTCGGGGCAGCGCACGCTGATCATCGACGCCGATCTGCGCCGCCCGAAGGTGGGGCGCAACTTCGGGATCGACGGATCGGTCGGCCTCAGCGAGGTGCTCAGCGGCCAGGTGCCGGTGCGCAGCGCCATTCAGCCCACTGCGGATCCGAATCTCTTCGTGCTGCCGTCGGGCGGCACACCGCCGAACCCCTCCGAGATGCTCGGTTCGGTCGCGTTCACCAGCCTGCTGAACGAGTTCCGCAAGGACTTCTTCATCGTCATCGACGCGCCGCCCGTGCTGCCCGTGACCGACGCGACCGTCGTGAGCACGCTCGTGGACGGCGTGGTGTTCGTGCTTGCGGTCGGCAAGACGCGCCGGGCGGAGGGAGCCGCCGCGCGCACCCAGCTCGAGCAGGTGAACGCGCGCATCCTCGGCGTGGTGCTGAACATGGTGCCCCTCAAGGGCGCCAACAGCTATGGCGACGGCTACGGCTACTACCGGCAGAACAAGAGCTACTACGTGAAGCCGAAGAAGACGGGCGAGAAGCGCGCCTCGGCGGCATCCGCCGTCGTGCCGAACGTGCCCAACCGGCAGCCGGCCTCGCCGCTTCCCGGCGCGTCGCCGGTTCAGGACTCGCGGCCCGCTGCCGCGGCTGCACCCGTTGCACCCGCTGCGCCCGCACCGGCCCTGACAGCGCCGGTTCAGCCGTCGTCCGCGGAGGCGCACTCCGCCTCCGGCGGCGTGCGGGGTCTGCGCCGCAGCTCGCGGAACTGACATGACACGGCCGAAAGCTCCCTCTGGGGAGGGTGAGCGACGGCCCGATCCGAGTACGCCTCGCATCACGGGGCTCTCGATCGTGGTGCCGCACTACGGCGACCCTGCGACAGCTCAGGAGCTGATCGCGCGGCTCAGACGTCAGATCGACGCGCCGCCGCGGGAGATCATCGTCTCGGACGACCTCTCGCCGCAGCCGTACCCCGATGCCGACGACGTCACGGTGGTGCGCCGCAGCGTCAACGGCGGGTTCGGGGCGGCGGTGAACTCCGGAGCCGCAGCTGCGCGGCATTCGCATCTGCTCGTGCTCAACAGCGATCTCGAGATCGACGAGGGGTTCCTCTCCTCGATCGTGCGCGAGTCCGAACCGTGGCAGCCCGCGGTCTGCGCGCCGATGCTGGTCGGCCACGACGGCGCCACGCAATGGGGCGGCCGGCACTTCCCGCGCCATCGGCATCACATCCTCGAATGGCTGACACCGTTGGCCCGGTTCCGCCCCCGGCTGCACGAGGCGGTCGGACACGACACCCGCTGCGTCGCGGGCGCGACGGTGCCGGTCGACTGGCTGGTGGGCGCCGCGCTGCTCATCCCCCGGGACGAGTTCGAGGCCGTCGGAGGGTTCGACGAGGGGTACTTCATGAACTCGGAGGAGGTCGATCTGCAGCGGCGGCTCCGCGAGCGCGGCGTTCCCTCGATCTTTCTGGGCCGCGTCGCGGTGGCGCACGAAGGCGGCGGATCGTCGGATTCGGACCGCCGGGTGCGCTGGGTGACGCAGTCGCGGATCCGGTACGCCCGGGTCTGGCGCGCACATCCGACGATGCTCGTCGCGGGCCTCCGCACCGCCAGCGTCGTCAACCTCTTCTTCAACGCGATGCGAAGGCTCTCCGGTCGCCGCATCGCGCCACTGCAGACGTTCCGGCGAGAACTCGCCGCGATCGCGCCCGGGAGGGTCTCATGAAGGTTCTGATCACGGGAGGCGCCGGGTTCATCGGCCAGCACGTCGCGTCGCTGCTGGTGTCGCGCGGCGACCAGGTGCTCGCTCTGGACTCGTTCCTTCCGCAGGTGCACTCCGACCCGGAGTCGGCCCGCGCACGCTTCCCGGGCGAGGTCATCGTGTCGGACGTCGCAGACGACGCCGCGTGGGAGGCGCTGCCGGCCTTCGATGCGCTGGTCCATCTGGCGGCCGAGACCGGAACGGCGCAGTCGATGTATGAGACGGCGCGCTACGAGCGCGTGAACGTGCACGGGACCCGTCTCGCCGCACGGGCGGCGGTGCGGGCGGGCGTGCCGATCGTGTCGCTGAGCTCCCGCGCCGTCTACGGGGAGGGCCTCGTCGATGAGAACGGCGCCCCGCGCGCGTCTCGTGAGGATGATCCGCACGCGCCGGTGTCGTTCTACGGCGAGACCAAGTCCTGGGCGGAACGCGAACTCCTCGATGAGGTCGGGTACTCGGCGCCTGCAGTGATCATCCGGCCACAGAACGTCATCGGCCCCGGTCAGGCCCTGCACAATCCGTACACGGGTGTTCTGGCGGCGTTCCTCGCACGTCTCCGTGAGGGGCGACCGCTGTCGATCTACGGCGACGGACGGCAGACCCGCGATTTCGTCCATGTGGCCGACCTCGCCGAGCTCATCGTCTGGAATCTGCAGAACCCGCCGCAGCCGTCCGCGCCGCGGATCCTCAATTGCGGCACCGGAGTGCGGACGTCGCTCACGCAGCTCGCCGAGTTCTCCGCAGCGGCGGCTCCCCACGGCGCATCGCCGATCGAGTACGTCGACGTGCATCGGGCCGGCGACATCGAGCATGCCTGTGCCGATCTCAGCCGTCTGCGAGCGCTCGGGGCTCCCTTGCCTACGCGCACGTCGGCGCAGGCGGTGGCCGACTTCGTCGTCAGCTCCTGGGCGGTCGACGGTGCGCCGTCGAGCCTGTGGGACGACGCCTTGGACGAGCTCAGCCGTCGGGGTCTGGCGGGCGAATCGTGAATTTGGCCCGCGTTCTCGTGGAGCTGCCGCCGTCGCTTCGTTGGCGATGGGGGCGTGTCGTGTCCGCGGTCCTCTATCGTCGGGCCTTTGCGGCGTTCGGTCCGGACAGCGTGATCGTGGCTCCGGTTCGACTGCGCGGTGTGGAGCGGATCAGGATCGGGGCCGGGCTGGCCGCATTCGAGCGATGCTGGATCGAGGCCGAGAGCGGAGCCGCGCTGGTCATCGGCGACCGCGTGTATCTCGGCCACGGTGCGCACGTTCATGCTGTCGACGATGTCAAGATCGGCGACCGAGTCATGCTCGCCGACAACGTGCTGGTCAACTCCGGCGCACATGCCGCGGATGAGGTCAAGACGATCAGCGGACGGGGCCCGATCAACATCGGCGACGATGTCTTCGTCGGGCAGAACGCCGTCGTCCTCGGCGGGGTAACCATCGGCGAACGGGCGATCATCGGAGCCGGTGCAGTGGTCACCCGTGACGTCCCCGCAGGAGCGACCGCCGTCGGGGTTCCCGCTCGTGTGATCGGAGACAATTCGTGAGGGTGCTGGTCGTAAGCCCGGGATTCCACGGGTATGCGTCCTCGCTCGGCCGCACGCTGGCCTCGCTCGGGCATGATGCGCGCGTTCATGTCTACGACTCGCCGCGAACGCCGGTCGGTCGCCTGGGGATCCGGCTGCTGCATCGCGCACCGGAACACGTCCTGGCCCAGCGAGCCCGGCGAGATCTGACGGATCGTGCGATGTCCGCGCTGCGTCTGTTCCGGCCGGACGCGGTGCTCGTTGTCCGTGGTGACCTCCTGGACGATCGCTGGTGGGATGCTCTGGAGTCCCGTCGTGTTCGCCGGGTCACCTGGATGTACGACGAGCTGCGGCGGATGTCCTACGATCCCGAAGTGCTCGGCCGGATCGGAGCCGTGGCCACATACAGCGCTCTCGACGCCGAGGAGCTGAAGGGGCGCGGAGTAGAAGCGCATCACGTCCCGCTCGGGTTCGACGCACTCCAAGCAGTCGTGCCGCAACCGGTGCGCGGAATCAGCCTCATCGGCGCGCGGTACCCCAGCCGCGAGGCGGTGCTGCGCAGGCTGGCGAAAGCAGACCTCGACGTGGTGGCCTTCGGGCGGGACTGGTCCCGGCATCCGATCGATGTGATCCGCACCGGCTCCTACGCGACCCCCGGGATCCCCACCCGCCGGGAGCTCTCGCGCGGCGAGGCATACGGGGCCATGCGCGACTCGCCCGCGACGCTGAATCTCCACGGCGACCAGGACGGCTTCACAATGCGCACGTTCGAGGCGCCAGGCGTCGGCGCCGTCGAGATCTGTGACCGTCCGGAGGTCAGCGGCCTCTACGAGGTCGGCAACGAGGTGCTCGCCTACTCATCGGAGGACGAACTCGTGGAACTCTGCCGCAGGGCGGTCCGCGACCCTCGCTGGGCGGACGGAATCCGGGCGCGGGGGCGCGCGCGAACGCTGGCCGAGCACACCCTGGCACATCGTCTTCGGCGATTGGAGCAGTTGTGGGCCTGAACTTCCCGGAGCATCTGCACGAGTGGCAGAGCTGGCAGGCTCGTCAGCATCGCCTTCAGGGCTGGAAAGCGCGCCTGTCCGGCAGAGCTCTCGCGCAACCGTCGCTCAGCAGCGCCGTCCGCGGCACGGATCCTGCCGTCCTCCTCGCGATCGACTCTCACTCGCCATCAGGGATCGCCTCCCTGCACGGGCTGATCGATCGGCTTCCCGCGCTGGCTGTCGTCAGCTCGGTACACACGACCGAGCAGCTCGTCGAGCTGTTGGGCGGGGAAGCACAGGGCGCTCGCGTTGCCGCGCCAGAAAGCATGCCGCGTTCGCTCAGCGCCGTGGTCGGTGCCGGCCACTATCTCCCTGCGGGAGCCGCCGCCTGGCGCCTTGCCGATGAGCGGGGCATTCCTGACATCGTCGTCCAGCACGGGTTGATGACTCCGTTCGCTCCGCCGCTGCCTCCGCGTGCGCACCTTCTCGCGTTCAGTGACTCGGACGGTGCGTTCTGGGCCTCGAATCGCTCCGATATCGCGTGGACCGTCGTCGGAGCCCAGCTGCTCTGGGATGCGGGGGCAACACCCAGAACAGAACCGGCGACAGGTACGCCGACCTACCTCGGCCAGCTGCACGGGGCCGAGCTGCCCCGTCACGGCATGGCACGGGCGACGACACGATTCTGGCGCGAGACAGGGGCCGTATACCGCCCGCATCCTTCGGAAGCAGATCGGCTGTCGCGCCTCCAGCACGGGATCTGGGAGCGCCAGGGGATGCGGATCGATCGCCGCGCGCGTGCACTGGCGGAGTCGAGGGGGCCCGTCGTCGCGGCGTTCTCGACCGGCATCCTCGAGTCCGCAGCGGCCGGACTGCCGTCCTGGGCCTTCTACCCGAACCCGCCGCGCTGGCTCGGCGAGTTCTGGGAGCGCTATGGCATCCGGCGTTGGGATGCGGATGACTCTCCCACTCCGCCGCCCGCCCGTCCCGCCCTCGAGCCCGCCCAGGCGATCGCCGACGCCGTGCTCGCCCTGGCCGAAGGAGCCTCATGAACATCCTGTGTGTGATCCCCGTGCGCGGCGGATCCAAGGGCGTGCCCGGCAAGAACGCCCGGCTCGTCGCGGGCAAGCCGCTCGTGGCCTGGAGCATCGAACAGGCTCTCGCCGCGGGACTTGACGTCCTGGTGTCGACCGACGATGAGGAGCTGGCGGAGATCGCGCGCGGTGCGGGAGCCGATGTCCCGTTCCTGCGTCCGGCGGAGCTCGCTCAGGACACCACGCCCACCGAGCCCGTGATCGAGCATGCGATCGCGCACCGCGTCGCCGAGGGGCGGCGGCCCGATGCGGTGATGCTGCTGCAGGCGACCTCGCCCGTGCGGTTGGCGGGAACGATCGAGCGGGCGGTGCAGGAGTTCGAGGAGACCGGCGTCGACAGCCTCGTGGGCGTGGTCGCGCAGACGCCCTTCTTCTGGCATCCTGCAGACTCCGGCAGCGCGACGGCGGAGTACGACCCCGCCGCGCGACCGCGCCGGCAGGATCTCACGGCCGAGGACTACTTCTACAAGGAGACCGGCTCGCTGTACCTCACCCGCACCGAGATCTACGAGCGGGAGCGCAACAGGATCGGAGGCCGGGTGGGGCTGTTCGTGATGGACGAGGCGGAAGGCGTCGACATCGATACGCTGGTGGATCTGCGCATCGCAGAGCAGGTTCTGGGGGACCTGTACGGTTCGGCCCCAAGGGTGCACGGACCGGAAGAGACGGGGGACATTTCATGATCATCGAACGCGACCTCGCGCCGTACATCGTCTTCGGCGAGGACCCCGTGCTGGTCGGCCTCGGCAAGATCAACGCCAACAAGCAGCGCATCGTGTTCTGCGTCGACGAGCACGGGATCCTGCAGGGATCCCTGTCCGACGGAGACTTCCGCCGCTGGATCATCCAGAACCCCAACGCTTCGCTGGACGTGTCGTGCGCGACCGTGGCGAACCGCAGTGTGCAGACGGCCCCGCACACCGCCGCGCCGGCCGACATTGCCCCGCTGCTGGGCCGCGACGGCGTGCATCATGTGCCGCTCGTCGACGAGCGCGGCCACCTGTGGGCGATCGCCCTCGACGAGACGGGCACGCTGCGGATCGGGTCCCACGAGATGGGGCCGGGTCACCCGGCGTTCGTGATCGCGGAGGTCGGCAACAACCACAACGGATCCGTCGACCTCGCCAAGCACCTCGTCGACCTCGCCGTGGGAGCCAACGCCGATGCGGTGAAGTTCCAGCTCCGTGACATGGACGCCCTCTACCGCCAGCGCGGTGCGGCGACCGGAGGGGAGGATCTGGGAGTGCAGTACACGCTCGACCTCCTGCGCCGGTTCTCCCTCCCTGCGGAGAAGCTGTTCGAGGTGTTCGATCACGCCCGCGACGCCGGCATCGACGTCATGTGCACGCCGTGGGACGCACCGAGCGTGCAGGCGCTCGCCGACTATGGGATCCCGGCGCTGAAGATCGCCTCGGCCGACCTCACCAACCACGAGCTCATCGCCGACGCGGCGGACAAGGGCCTGCCGCTCGTGCTCAGCACGGGAATGTCGCGCGAGAGCGAGATCCTCGAGACCGTCGCGCTGCTGCGCGGCAAGGGCGCGCCCTTCGCGCTGCTGCATTGCCAGTCGACGTACCCCGCGCCGTACAAGGACCTCAACCTGCGCTACCTCGACCGGCTCGCCGAGATCGGCCAGTGCGTGGTCGGCTACTCCGGGCACGAGCGCGGCTGGCACGTGCCGGTCGCTGCCGTCGCCCGCGGTGCGCACATCATCGAGAAGCACTTCACGGTCGACCGCGCGATGGAGGGCAACGACCACACCGTGTCGCTGCTGCCGGACGAGTTCCGGATCATGGTCGAGCAGATCCGCGACATCGAGACCTCGATGGGGACGGGCGAGACCCGCGTGGTGTCGACCGGCGAGCAGATGAACCGGGTGACGCTGGCGAAGTCCCTCGTCGCCGCGCGTCCCCTCACCGGCGGAGCGGTCATCACCGCCGAGGACGTGATGGTGAAGAGCCCGGGACGTGGCCTGCAGCCGAATGCGCTGCCGCAGCTGCTCGGCCGGACCCTCAAGCGCGACATGGCCGAGGGTGAGTTCTTCTTCGACGGCGACCTGCGCGACGCGGCCCCCGAGGGGCGGCCGTTCACGTTCCGCCGGCCCTGGGGGCTCCCGGTGCGCTATCACGATGCGGCCGCTCTGCTGAAGCAGTCCAACCCCGACTTCCTCGAGTTCCATTTCTCGTACAAGGATCTCGACGTCGACATGGACGAGTTCTTCACCGAGAAGCTGCCCATCGGGTTCACCACCCACCTGCCGGATCTGTTCGCCGGTGACTTCCTGGTGGATCTCGCCTCCGACGACGAGGAGACCTGGGAGCGCTCGATCCGCGAAGTGCAGCGCACCATCGACGTGACCCGCGACCTGCGCCGGTGGTTCACCGTCGAGGAGGATCCGATCATGGTCGTGACCATGGGCGGGTTCACGAAGGACAAGCACATCGAGCCCGAGCAGCGCGCACACAAGTACGCCCGAGTCGCGGCCGCGCTGAAGCGCCTGGACTCCACCGGAGTGCGGATCGCGGCGCAGACCCTGCCGCCCTACCCGTGGCTGATGGGCGGGCAGCAGTTCCACAACCTGTTCCTCGACCCGCGCGACACCGTCCGGTTCGCCGAGGAGACGGGCACGGCTCTATGCTTCGACGCCTCGCACACCAAGCTCGCCACCAACTGGCTGGGCATGGCGTTCTCCGAGGCGGTCGACCTGCTCGCACCGCACACCATCCACTGGCACCTGGTCGATGCGACCGGCGTCGACGGCGAGGGCGTGCAGGTGGGCGAGGGTGACATCGACTGGCAGGAGTTCGCGGAGCGGATGGACCGGCTCTCGCCGGGCACGCCGTTCATCCCCGAGATCTGGCAGGGCCACGTCGACAACGGTGCGGGCTTCTGGACGGCGCTGGACCGCATGGAGGCCTGGTTGTGACCGATCCTGACGGGTCGTCGAGTGAGTCGCGTCTTCCGGGGTCGCCGAGCGAGCCGGGTGCTCTGGGGTCGTTGAGCGAGCCGCGTGCTCCGGGGTCGTTGAGCGAGCCGCGTGCTCCGGGGTCGTTGAGCGAGCGAAGCGAGACGAAACGCCCTGCCCTGCAGGCCTCCGTCATCATCCCTTCCTATCGCGGAGAGCAGCGACTCCCCGAGCTCCTGGAACGCCTCACGCGTCAGGACTTCGAGGGTGCGTGGGAGGTCGTGGTCGCTCTCGACGGCGAAGACGACGGATCCCGGGCCGTGCTCGAGACCTACCGGGACCGCCTTCCGCTGACGGTCATCGCGTCGGAGGAGAGCAGAGGAGTCGCCGCCACGCTCAACGGCGCGTACGAGGTGGCGCAGGGGGAGGTGCTGATCCGGTGCGACGATGATCTGAGCCCGGAACCCCACATGGTGCGGCGGCACGTCGAACTGCATGCGTCGAGCGACGTTCCGCTCGGCGTCATCGGGGCCACCCGGGATGTTTTCGCGGACACACCCTATGCGCGGGCCTACGGCATCCCCGCCAATCGTCGGCATCTCGCCACGGCCTACAAGCGCGACGAGACCGAGACCTGGGTGCATTGGGCTGCCCACAATTCTGTGACTCGCGAGACCTGGGACCGCTTCGGCCGATTCGACACGAGCTTCGCCTATGGCGAGGACGGTGAACTCGGCTTCCGTTTGAGAGAAGCCGGTGTGCGCATCGTGATTGCCCCGGAGCTGGAGATCGTGCACCGCGGACCCGCGCCGAGCGCGGGGGTGCGTATCACCCGCGCCTTCGTCTCGGGCGCCAGCAGGCACGAGTTCGAACGTGCGCACCCAGGAACGGTGCGGCCGGCCGCAGCACCCGGCTCGCTCGCCGGGAATCTGTGGAACGGCGCGGTGGGTGCGCTGGCGGCGTCGGTGCGGTCGCAGGGCGGCTATCGCCGCTACGGCCGCGCGATCGACGGACTTCGCTCCGCCGTCCCGGCGGGGCTGCGAGGTCGCCTGATCGCACTCGGCGTCGAGGCCGCAGGCCGCTCGGGCTACCGCAACGGCGCGGAGGACCTCCGCTCCGAGTCGTGGCGCGACGCTCATCGCTCCCCGGGGTTCGACGGTCGGACGCACCGCGAAGCCGTGCCCGCGCCGAATCGCGGTGTCCCGGAGCAGCCGATGCGCACAGCGCTCTGGATCGTCCCCGTCGCGGATCTCGGCGGGGTCGCGCGCCATGTGCTCGACGCCACCCGGGTCGGCATACCGGGCTGGAGGGTGGTCGTGCTGTGCCCCGAAGGGCCGCTCGCCGAGCGCCTTCGGGAGCAGGGCGCTGCCGTCACGACGGGACGCTTCGGACCCGATGCCGGGCCTGTGGCGTCGATGCGCACGCTGCGCCGGACCGCGGCTGCGCTCCGTCCCGACATCGTGCATTCGCACCTCGCCTACGCCGACATCATCAACGCCTGGACGCGCCTGCCCCGCGGCACCCGTCGTTTCACGACCGAGCACGGCATCGCCGGCGACGACGGCGTCTATCACCACTCCTCGCTGCAGTCGCGTGTCATGGCCTTCGTGCACCGCGCCCGGTTCCCCCGCTTCGACGGCGTCATCGCCGTCGCCGAGGCGACGAAGCGCGCCATGATCCAGAAATGGCATGTGACTCAGCCGATCACCGTGATCCTCAACGGCGTCGACCTGCCCGAGGGCGTCGAACCGCGGGATCCCTCGACGGTCACGGGGACGCGAATCCTCTCGCTGTCCCGTCTCGCCCCGGAGAAGCGGATCGACAAGCTCATCGAAGCGTTCGCACTCGTGAAGAAGGAGCGCCCCGAGGCGACTCTGACGATCGCGGGGGAGGGCCCGTTGCGTGCGGAGCTCGAGCGCCGCTCCAGCCGAATCGGGTTGGCAGATGCCGTGCGCTTTCCAGGGTTCATGGATCCCGACGAGGCGATGGCCGACGCAGACGTGCTGGTGCAGCTGTCGATCTGGGAGAACTGCTCGTACACACTGCTCGACGCCGTCGCACGAGGCCTGAGGGTCGTGGCTGCCGACGTCGGGGGCAACCATGAGATCGTAGGTCGAGGGGGCCTTCTCGATCAGGTGGATTCCCTCACCGTCAGTCGGGCACTGCTCTCGGCTGACGACGGCACGCTCGGGGCCGGTCGGATCCTGTCACGAGATGAGATGTGTGATCGTCTGGCGAGCCGCTACTCAGGAGACGGGGGAGATGAATGCTGATCGTCTTCGATGCGCAGGTCCGGCGAGGGCTGAGCTCGCTCTTGGCTCTCGCCGGCGTCCGGGGTCTTCCGTGGATCGCGCTGTCCGCATTGATCATGATTGCTCAGACGGTGCTGAGCACGATTCCGGTCGTCGCCATCGTTCCGCTTCTGCAGCTCTTCTCGGACCCGTCGGCCTCGGGCTTTGCGGTGCAATGGGTGGCCGGCATCATCGGCACATCGAATCCAGAAGTCTTGATTCCCGTCTTCGCGCTCTCCATCGGGGTCGTCTATCTCGTCTCCAGCGGCCTCTCCGTTCTCCTGACCTGGTGGCAGTCGGGGCGGATTTCGACTCTCGGGGTACGCGCCGCCACTGAGCTGCTTCGGCGCTATGCGTCGGAGCCGTATGCGTCTCACCGCACCCGGTCGAACGCGGAGGTGATCAGGAACATGGGGCTCGTCGTGACGTCGGTCAGCGCGCTGGCAAACGTCCTGACGATCTACACCAGCGCGCTGACCCTGGCCGGCATCTGCATCGTCCTGCTGATCGCCTCGCCTCTTGTGACGATTCTGACCGTCGTGCTCTTCGGGGCATCGATGATGATCACGCAGCGCGTGCTCAGGCCGGCTCAGCGGCGCGCGGGAGAGGAAGGTGCGGAGGCGGATCTCCAAGGCTGGTTCCACATGCTGCCGCTCATCGAGGGATTCCGTGAGGCGCGTCTCACCAACACAGCCGAACGCTTCGTCGGCGCATACGAGCAGACGCGCCTGAGGTCGATGCGCGCGGGCCGCATCATGTCGACGCTGGGTGCCGTTCCTGCCGCCGTATCGCAGGTCGTCTTCGCGTTCGCGGTCGCCGGGATCGCGGCTGTCCTGTTCTCGGCGGGCTCGACCGCGGGTGCGATCACGACCCTTGGTCTCTTCGCTGCGGCAGCGATGAGGGCGATCCCCACCATGAATCTTCTCGCGGCTACTGTCGGCAACGTCCGTTCGGCGGAACCGGGACTGAAGATCCTTGCGGACGCGTCCGAGGATCTGGACGTCGAGGACGCCTTTCAGACGACTCCGTCAGGCGGCCGACCTTATCGAGGTGACATCGTCCTCGACAGGGTGACCTTCGAGTATCCGGACGCGTCGGAACCGGTGGTCCGCGATGTCGATCTCGTCATCGCGCAGCATGAGACCACCGCCATCGTCGGGTCGAGCGGTGCAGGGAAGTCCACGCTGATCGATATCGTCCTCGGTCTTCTCGAGCCCAGCAGCGGAACCATCTCCGTCGGCGGCGAGTCAATCTTCGAGGACAGGGCCGGGTGGTACCGGACTCTGGCCGTCGTGCCCCAAGAGGTCTTCCTGCTGAACGACACGTTGGAATCGAACATCACCTTCGGCTATCCGGCGACTGCCGATTCGCGTGAGGGTGTTCTGAGGGCGCTGCGACTCGCGCAGCTCGACTCGCTGGTGCAATCGCTTCCGAATGGCCTTCAGACGGTGATCGGCGAGCGCGGGACGCGGTTGTCCGGAGGACAGCGGCAGCGCCTAGGTCTTGCGCGCGCCCTGTATCGGGAGCCAGAGGTCTTGCTTCTCGATGAAGCGACATCTGCCCTGGACAATGCGACGGAGGCCGAGATCACCAGAGCGCTCAAATCGTTGCACGGCAAGGTGACGATCATCGTGGTCGCACATCGCCTTTCCACGGTGCGCAACGCCGACAAGCTCGTCTTTCTGCAGTCCGGGTCGATCGCGGCTGAGGGAACTTTCGACGAGGTCGAGCGTGCTGTACCCGAGTTTGCGCATCTGGTCGAACTCGGAAAACTCTGACCTCATTCCGAAGGAGCGACTGCGATGACCTTGTCGACGTCGGGGCTGCGGCTCATCGGTTCAACGAAGGCCGCGCTGCTGAGCGGGGTCCGCCGAGGCCGCCCGGTCGCATGGACGCCGCCGTGGATGCGCTTCGGGAACTATCTGATGCTGGGCTTGTGGGCTCACGAGTCCGCCCATCAGACGCGCAGAAGGTTCGCTCTGCTGCACCCGGGGAATCAGCTCCTGGAGACGATGTTCCCGGGGTTCGTGCGGGAGTATCTGCTGCGGCCGGCCCAGGTCCGTTTCACCGACCAAAGGCTGATGCCGTGGTCGGGTGGCAATGTCGAGACGTTCAAGCCTGATGTGCTGGCCGACTTCATCGACACCGTGCTCCTGCCGGAGAGTCCGCTTCGTGGAATGGATCAGATCTCCCCGGAAACGGTGGTGGTCAACGTGCGGCGTGGTGACTACTACTCGGTCCCCGAGCACAAGAAGGAATACGGGATCAATATCCACGGGTACGTGCGCACCGCCTTGGAGAGCATGTCCTCAACGGAACCGGTGAGCCATCTTCAGGTCGTCTCCGACGACGTGCCCTGGTGTCAGCAGAATCTGGATGCGATGCTGTCGGAGTTCGCACCGGTGACCTATCAGGTGGATAGTTCCCCCCAGCAGGATCTTGCGTCCCTCGTGCATGCCCGCCGTCTGATCATCCCGAACTCGACGTTCTCGATGTGGGGAGGGTACCTCGGTGATCGTCTGCATCGCGACCGAGTCGTCTATGCTCCCCGTCTGTTCGCCCGGAGTCGGAACGGCGGACGCGGAGATGCGTACCTTGACTCCTGGCATCTCGTGGAGGACATCCCCGGCGGGTGGGATCCGCGGGATTAACGAGCTGAGCCGTGTGCTTTCTGGGCCGCCTTCTCGATGAAATCCCGCACGCGCTCATCGAAGATGGATTCCATCGAGAGGGGAGCCATGTACTGGAGAGCCTGTGACGATTGGTCGCGCAACAGGTTCTCGTCTCGGGAGATCGCTTCGATGAGGTCCGCCATCGCACGGATGTCGCCCTGCCGCACCTCCCATCCGCCGCCGCCATGTCGCAGGAGGGGCGAGAGCGTGTCATTCGCGAACCCCAGCACGGGCACCCCCATGCCCATCGCCTCGTAGTAGGTGCTCGAAGAATCGCCCTGTACGTGCGGGAACAGCATGACATCCACGGACGTCGCGAAATTCTTCCATTCCGTATCGAAATCGAGGTGCCCGAGGAGCGACAGATGGTCTGATGCTTTCAGGCTCTCCGACAACGGGCCTGTTCCAGCCACCGAGATCTTCACATCCAGAGAGCGGCGATGCAGCTCCTCGGCGAGGAGCGGCAGGTACTGCACGCCCTTCATGGGGATCAGTCTGCCGGAGAAGGCGAGGTGCAGTGGACGCGAATCCGGCACTGACCGGGGTCGCGCGCTGTCCAGATCGGCACGGGTGATTCGGTGGTCGAAGTAGACGAGCGCGGAGGGGTGAACGCGGCGATAGTGCTCGTAAGACGCATAGCCGTTCGCGTGAAAGCCTGCCGCTCCTCGAACCATTCGATCGAATCTACGACGCGCACGCTCCGCCCCCAGAGCGATCCGCGCCCGGTCGGCGATGTTCGTGGCTCCGAGCATCGAGATATGTCGTCTGACGCTCGGAGAATAGTCATCGCCGAGCACGACGGGGATTCCCAGCGCGAGTACGTCATCGATACCCGGGGTGTTCACACTGCCATGGACGAGTGCAGGGCGGAGAGCGTTGATATCAGCCGCGCTGATGGTCGCTATTGCCGCGAATCCGCGATCCGCTGCCGGGGTGACCCATTCGTTGCCTGGAGTCGCCTCGGAGATTTCTCTCGGAGGCTCCAACGAAGTGATCGCGACAGGTCCCTGCCAGCGATTCGCGAATGCTCGCAGACCGATCGCGGTCTTGTTCGGTACGCCCAGAGCACCGTCGGGGAGGCGCGGGATCGCTCCAGCCTGGATGTAGAGCAGCAGGCGGCCTCGGGCCGAGACGGTCGAATCGATCACCGCGCCGACCGGGAGTTCTGCAGAGATGAAGGTTCGGTTCGCGGCTCTGAGCTCGAAGGACTGCTTTCGTCACGCTCGAGGGAGGACATGAGCATTCGATCCGGCACCTGCTTGCGCAGGCGATAGCGCCAATGACCTTCGAGAGTACCCAGCGCCCACCCGATCCCCTTCGCAGCTTCGACCCGAGTGCCGGGCCGGACAAGACGAGCCACATCGGTCACGGCCAAGAGAGCCTGATGGATCGCGCCGCGAAACGATACGGGAGCCACCGGGGCCCCCGTCCGCGCGAACCGCACCCAGAGGAGGAGTCTCGTTCTCGCCGAGTTTCGTGCCTGACGGTAGGCGTCGCGAGCGCGCGCACGTTGCCGATAGCTCAAGATCGCCTTCTCTTCGCCCCGGATCGAGTACCCGGCTTCCTGAAGCCGCCAGCAGAAGTCGGCTTCGTCATGGCCGCCGATGAACGTCTCATCGAAGCCGCCGACGGCGAGGGCCGCCGCGCGGCGGACGCCCAGAGACGCTCCGATTGCGTAGGGGAGGTAGCCCAACACGGAATGAAGCGGGTCTCCGAGATTCGTTGTGGGGGCGTGGCGACGCCCGGAGAGCGATGGGGAATAGGGCACTGCATGACCGCCCACGACGTCGGCGGTCTCCAATGCCTGCGCAAGGGCAGCGACCCATCCGCTGTGGACCTCGTCGTCGTGGTCGCAGATGAGGACCTTCTCACCCCACGCTGCCGCCAACCCCACGTTGCGAGCATGGTTGACGCCGCGCCGATCACCGGCATCGATGACTCGGAGGGCGCCGAACGCGTCGCCGTAAGCGAGCGCAACCTGCTTGGTCCGGTCCGACGAGCCGTTGTCCGCGATGACGATGTCCAGATCCTTCGCCTCCGCCTGCCGTGCGAGCGCTGCCAACTGATGGGAAAGGAGATGCTCCCCGTTGAACACAGGCACGACGACGGACACGTCATAGTGTTCGCGGGTCGCAGGCGCCGTCTCTGAGGGCTCGCCGTAGATCGCAGTGACGGCCCGTTCGAAAGGCAGTTCTCCGTATCGGCTGTGTGCCCATCGCAGGCGGTCCAAGGCGGTCTCGCGTTCCGCGCTTGCGGAGGTCAGGATGCGTACGACCTCGTCGGCGAACCTCTGAGGATCGTCGAACGACGCGGGGGCGAACTCGTGGTCGCCGATCCCCTCGGTCGCGGTGGACGTGGCGACGAAGGGGAGGCCGCTCGTCATCGCCTCCAGCACCTTGAACTTCAGGCCGGCGCCCAAGCGAAGCGGCATGACCGCCACAGTGGCATTGCGGTACTCCGCGCCGAGGTCGTCTGCGAACCCCACCGCATCGACCCCGGATGTCTCTTCGAGGAGCTCTCTCCGCGACGGAGTCGAAGAGCCGATGAAGCGAAGGCGCGCTTCGGGGAGCCGGCGCCGCACGGCCGGCCAGATCTCGCTGCAGAGCCATACCGCGGCATCCCAGTTCTCAATCCGTCGGAGAGGGCCGACGAAGAGCGCAACCGGCGCGCGGGAGGAGTCAGCAGTTTCGTCAGGCTCGAATCCTGGAATCCAGGGCAGAAGCACGTCGACGTTCCTCGCGGCGTCGAGCAGCCCTCGGTCCTTCTCGCTGAACACCACGACGGAGTCCGCCCGCCCGAGGACACGACGCTCGAGCATCTTCGCCTGGAGAGCGCCGGACATCAAGAGGATCTTCTTCTTGATCGATGCCGCAGTGTGGTACTCGCGCCAGAACCCTTGGCTGGGCACGTCATGCAGGGTGGTGACAACCCGCGCCGACGGTGCAAGCGCGGCGATTCCGCGAATCGACCACGACAGCGAGGGCCATTCGATGTCGACGAGGTCGGCATCTCTCAGCGCTGCGTGTGCACGGGGATCGGCCTGGAGCCCTCGAAGGAAACCACGCGGAGGTCGCAGCGGGGCGAGGCGATCAAATCGCTCCTGAGCGCCACGGACGAAAGGTGTTTCGCTCAGTGGCTGCTCGGGGATGACGATGACGGATTCGATCGAAGGGAAGGAGGCGTTCTCGGAGCCTTTGCCGGACTCGGGCACGATGAGTGTGATCTCGTTGTCGGCCAGTTGCGAGATCAGCGAGGAGAAGAAGTTGCCACCGGCGTTGTCGGATTGTGTCAGAGGTACGGTCGGCGTGATGATCACTACCTTCCGCCTCGCCGATGACGCGCGCCTGTCCTGAGACATTCCACCCCCTGGTCCTACCGTGTCCCTGCCGATGATCTTATCCGGGACCGGTTGTCGGTACGCCTGCAGGGGGTCGAGGGTGGCGGGTAGGCTCAGTCGGCGGCCGGCCGGAAGGTCCATGGCGGCAGACCGGGTCCAGGATCGAGCGCCCAATGCGGCTCAGGAACACTCGAAAAGACAGGGAGTGCGCATTATGGAGCCCGACAGGCTTCTGGTTCGAGCCGCGCGGCGCGCGCGCAGAGAACTGCGATTCGGCATGGAAAAGCTCTTCCGACCGCTTCTGAGCCCCGCGCAGCGTCGCGCCAATGCTCGATGGCGCGAATCGGTGATCGCGTCTACGCCTCCGCTATCGGACGATCATGTCGGTGACCTTCTGGTCATCGCTCCACACCCGGATGACGAGACCATCGGTTGCGCAGCGACCATGGTGCGACGTCGGTTGCGAGGCGCAAGAGTGCGAGTCGTCGTGGTCTCCGACGGAGGGAACTCGCATCGATCTGCGCTCATCTCCGAGCACGAGCTGGCTACGATACGCCGCGACGAATCGCTCGCCGCAGCTGATCTCCTGGGCATCGGAAGAGGTGCGGTGCAGTTCCTGGGATTCGATTCCGCCCAGTTGCGAGCACAGCCGCAGGCTGTCGTCAGCGCGATCACGGATCAGATCCGGCAGTTCGGTCCCAGCGAGATACTCACCACCTCCATCGTCGAATGGAGCGACGAGCATCGGATCGTCGCCGGCCTTGTCCGGCTTGCCACGGAGGAGAGCGGCTTCACGGGAGTTCTGCGCGAATTCCCGGTATGGCATTGGGACAACGGTCCCTCCAGGGCGAAACCCTGGGCCTCTCCGCTGCGTCATGTCGTGGACTTGATCCGCTTCCGTCGACTGGCAGCGGCCTCGCGCCCGGGGGTGTCGGTTCCGGTCGCAGAACTGCGCCCGCTGAAGGAGGCAGCGTTCGCGTGCTACCGCTCCCAGACTACGAACCTCACCGGCGAGGAGACCTGGCGCCCCTTTCCCGATCGGTGGCTGGAGAAGTTCCTCGATCACGAGATCTTCTTCACCGTGAGCGATGCGTCAGGGGCGTCAGTGGCCGAATAGGCCCACGCCGCGCCGCCCAGCCCGCCGCGCGGCGCGGTAGAGACTCCACAGGACACCTCCACGGGGTGCGCGCGTCTGGTAGTGCTGAACGAGGGTGCGTTCGCGGATGATGCTCGGTGAGCGGGGAGCGAGAATCGTCCGGAAGGCAGAGACCGTCGCATCTTCCATCGCCTTCAACGAGTACCTCTCTTGCACGAGCTGGCGACCCTGCGCGATCTTGGCCTTCAACAGGGGGTCGTTCGCGTCGAGCGCGTGAGCCGCGGCGGCCATCGCCTTCGCAACCAAGACCATGTCGTTGTCGTGCGCCACCGTGGCGACGTCGTCTGTGAGATATTCGCGACCGCCGTCCCCCGTGAAGCCGACGACGTAACATCCTGACGCCATCGCCTCGGCCGCAGGGAGCCCGAAGCCTTCGCGCTCGGCCCCGCTGAGGAAGATCGACGACGAGGACAAGGCGCGCGCGACGCCCTCGTGGTCGAGCCCGTCGATGGCACGCACCGACCATCCGTCCGGAAGCAAACCAGCCCTTGTGGCGATCCGAATCGCACCAGCGATGTCCGCTGCCCTGCGACGTGGCATGAAGGCGATCACCCTGTCCTTAGGCGTGGGAGAGAACAGCACATCGTCGATACCCGGCGGGATCTTTTGAACACGGACATCCGGCCCGGAGAGGAGCGCGACGACGTCTTCGATGTAGTCGGAGAGCACCAGGGCGTCATGCACGTTCGGCCATCCAGGAAACCCGGGAAGGCCATCTGCGTCGGGATCATCGATCAGGAACGTGTGACCCTGCACGATCTTCACGACCGGGATGTTCGGCACGAGCGAGTGCCATTTCGCGCCGCCCACCTCCTGCATCACCAGGACGTCGCCGGCGTCGAGTGTCGCTGTCAGTGCCCGATGCACGGGAGCATCGGCCCACGGTTCGGCAAAACGTGTGCTCTGTCTGCCGTGCCACACGACTGCGGGAATGCCCGCGCGGTTCAACTGGGACACCATGCGGTACTGCATCTGCACGCCACCGCTGGGGTGCGAGGGATCCGGGAGCATGAACCAGATCATCGATGCCGCCTGGTGGCGCTGAGGATCCCTCGCATGTGCATCGCTTCGTCGATCTCTCCCCACATGACCCGCGGATTGAAGCGCGTCTCCACGGATCGTCGGGCGCGTGCGCCGAGGTCTCGGCGGAGTGCGTGGTCCGCACTGAGCTCCTTCAAGGCTTCGCGCAGACCCTCATCGTCGCCGACACCGACCATGAGGGCTGTCTCACGGGGCGTGAAGAGGGTACGCATCGCTGGGGTGTCGGTCACGACGATCGCGGCGCCGCTCGCAGCGGCCTCCAGCGCGACGCTGCTTCCCGTCGGGTACATCAGATCGTGTGTGGGCACGACGACGATCTTGGCTCTCCGTAGGAGATCGGCGTATTCGGTGTGAGAGACCGTTCCGCGATAGTTCACATTGGCGGGCAGATCCAGACCCTGAATGTTGATCGGCTGGCACACCAATTCGACGTGCAGTTCTGTCCCTTGAACCGCTCGGAAGAGCGTGGCGTAGTCCCGCCCGAGATCCTGTCCTATGGCGACGATATCGATGTCCCTGGGCTGATCAGGGGGCGAGTAGAACTGATCCGCGACGCCATAGGTCATCACCATCAACTGGTCGGCGGAAAAGCCGGAGTCGATCAGGATGTCTTTCTCGGCCTCGGCCATATGCACGAACAGGTCGCAGGACAGATAATTGCGTGCGAGCGCTCGCCGCTCATCGCGGGGCGCCCGGGAAAGCCGCTCTGCAAACCACACGCTCCAGATGACCAGGGGAGTACCGGCGTATGGCCACAGCCGGCGTCGCTTGAAGAGGGCAGCCAGTTCGCCATTCTGCTCGAGCAGTGCGAAGACGACATCAGACCGGCTGGTCATGCCCGTGGCCCTCAAGGGGCCTTCCACAGGCATCCCGAGACGATGCTCCGCAACATCGCGCACCTTCGTTGCGACTCGCCCTCTGCCTATGCCGGGTCCGGTGAAGGAATAACCTCGTGCCTCCAGTGCATCGATTCCATACGGGAGCGGAGACGGCCGAATTCCCTCCTCGAATTCCCTGCGCCACTGCCTCAGATCTCGGCCAGAAAGCAGAGTGGCCCTCACGCGACTGTCCCGCAAGTGATGATCCCGCTGATCGCGTGCATTTCCGGCTCCCCATAGTTTCGTCCCCCGCAGCTATGAATCATTATCGTCCGAGGTGATGGGATCTGGGCACCCTTCCTCGTCGACGGACAACCGGCATGTTCGATCTGAGCATCACGGACGTGCTCAGGTGGCGGCTCGGCGTATTCACGCCTGTCTACGTCGGACTGCACTGCTCGGATGCGGCGGTCCATCCGTCAGAGGATCCCGCGCCGTCGGGCTTCCCGCACGGCCTGGGTCGCGCCCGACACGTCGAGCTTTCGGTAGAGGGCGCGCTGATGGGTCTTGACCGTGTTCTCTGAGATGAACAGGGCCTCGGCGATCGCGGCGCGCTTCTTGCCCTGGGCGAGTTCTTCGAGCACGCGGAGCTCGCTCTGGCGCAGTGCGGGTGCGTCGAGCGGATCGGATTCGCCCGCTGCGGCCGCCGGCCAGCCGGCGACGAGCTCGGCGGCCAGCGCCGCGAGTCGTGGGGCGAGGGCGTCGAGCACCGCGGCGATCTCGGGCGGGAATCCGCCCGCGAAAGCGGAGAGCGTCTCGACGGCTGCGGCTTCGTCACCGCTCTGGAACTGGGCGAAGCCGAGCAACCCGAGCCTCCGGTTCTCGGCCTGGCGCAGGCCGGAGGTCTGATCGGCGATCCCCTCGGCGATCCGGATCGCGCGCTGCGGGTCGGTGCCGTCGACCAGCGTGAGCAGACCCTCGAGGATCCGACTGCGCCAGTGCGTGCGATCGGTCGTGTCGAGTTCGAGGCCTGCCTGAGCGGTGTCGTCCTGGTAGAGCGCGTCGAGGGCCATCGTCTGACCGAAGACGCTGCCGGCGAATCCCACGCCCGCGAAGCCTCCCAGTCCGGTGGAACGGAGCAGCTGGATCCGCTCGCGCGCTTCGTCGCTTCTCCGGGACATCGTTCCCAGCCGACTCAGTGCGTCGATGTAGAAAGGCCAGGTCTCGCCGGTGTTCTGGAAGCTGAGCGCGAGGACGGTGTCGAACGCGGCCGAGACGTCGGCGGGCCCTGCGAGCAGCGCTGCGACGAGGTCTCGCTCCGCATCGAGCTGCTCTTCGATCCAGCTGGAGGATCGCAGCACGGATGCCGCCTGCTCCTGATGCAGGCGCGCGACGGCCCGATCGCCGCACATGGCGTGCACCAGCGCCGCGCGCAGATGGGAACCGCGCACGAGGAAGTGCATCCCCCCGGCCGGTGGGATCAGCAGCGCCCGCTCGAAGAACGTCAACGCCTCCTGGAACTCGCCGGCAAGAGCCGCGCTCAGACCGGCCTGGCCCAGGATGAGTGCCCAGCTGCCGTTGGACCGATCGAGTGGCATCGTCACCGTGGGGATCGCTGCGACGAGATCCTGCATCTCCTGATGCGCGGTGACGACGTCCCCGATGCGGCGCTGACGCCATGCCGCCGCGAAGCGCTTCCACAGCTCGGGCTCGTCTCCGGCCCACGGAGTCGTGCGCAGGGTGCGCGCGGGGAGCTTCTCGCCGGCGTCGCGCGCGGTGAAGGTCACAGCAGCGAGTAGGGCGCGCGGGTGCCGGCGCAGTTCATCGTCGGGGATGCCGGCGATCATCGCGCCCAGCTCGGCGTTCGGGATGCCGAAGTACATCTCCAGCGTGTACAGGTCGAAGAGTTCTGCCAGGCGTCGGGCATCGCCGTCCGAGGTGCTCCGCCGCGCTTGCGCGACGACGTCATCCATCAGCATGCTGCTCGACACTCCTCCTGAAAAAGGGCGACGTCACCCTGGGTCGGGTGGGGTCGCCTGAGCGGGTGACCATCGGGTGTCACCCGCGCGGTTCGGGTCAGCGCTGGGACGCCCAAGAGGCTCCGGGGAGTATAGGCACGCCTCCATGGGAGAAGGGCGGAGAGCGCACAGAAACGCACATCCTGTCGCGTGATGGACCGCGTCTGGGCGGGTATTTCACCCTCTCCGGCCGCAGCGAACGCACATCTGAGCACTTCTGCGACGTCATCGAGATTGCTTTTGCGGCCGCGGCTAGGCCACACTGGGTGACGTATGCGGGATCATCGGGTGATCCTGGGGATGATTTATCGACCTTCGGGGGTTAATTAAATGAGCATCGAGAACGACCCGGCTGCGCCGGTGGGCGACTCCACCGAGACCCGGGCGGGCCTTTCCCGTCGCACGATCATGAAGGGCGCGGCCTGGACCGTGCCCGCTCTGATGGTCGCGACCTCCGCGCCGATGGCGGCCGCGAGCTGCTGGCCCGGAGGCACGATCTTCAACTCCCATGGTCTCGGCAAGTTCCTCAGCGGCACCATCGGCAATCAGAATCTCGATCTGCTCGCGTCGATCAACGCGGCGAAGGCTGACACGCCTGGCCCCGCCACCCCGCAGCACGTCGTCGACTTCAACTCGCTGGACGTGAGTGTGCTGAGTGCCATCAACGTCGATCTCTCCGGCACCGGTGCGCTGCTGTCCGACCTGCTCGGATTCCTCGTGCCGGCGAACACGGGCGTGTACAACCAGTACGCGATGGCCGACTCGAACGGCCAGTCGATCGGTGCGAGCGGTCTCGTCTCGAACAACGGCGTGATCGACACCGGTGCCGCTGCGGGCAACGTCGACGTCGGCTCCCTGGACCTCAAGGTCATCCTGGAGAGCCTTGTGGGTTCCTCGCTCGGCGGAGCGCTCTCGAACGTCTCCGACCTCAAGCTCAAGGTGGGAGCGGTCGGAGGCCGTGCGTTCGTCGACAACACGAACTGCACGCCCGGCAATGACGACATCGTCACCCGTGACTACCTGCTGGCGTACCTTCGCCTGCTGATCAAGTCGAACGTCGTAGGCGCGCTGTCGACCGCTCTCAACACCGCCCTTTCCAATCTGACGATCTCGACGAGCGCGGTGTGGGCGCTGCTTGAGGGGGTTCCCCTCCTCGGAACGCTGCTTTCCACTCTTGGGCAGAACGCTCTGAACGTGTCGGTCTCCGTGAACACGAGCGGCCTTACCGGACCGATTCCTACTGCGTCGGGCAAGGCACTGCAGATCAACCTGCAGCAGGGTGAGCTCCTTCTCGACCTGGGGGCGCTTCTCGGCGGGGCGTACACCGGGAACGTGACACCGTTCCTCAACAACCTTCCGGCGAACACGCGACTCTTCGTGGATGCCGGGCTTCCGGTCAACGCGCTCTCGGACACCCTGAGCGCCTGGGTCGACTCGTTGATCGAGGCGCTCAAGCCGTTGATCACGATCACGATCTCGGCAGGATCGGTCACTGGACCCCTCGCGACGGGCCTGCTCATCCAGGGCAGCCTCGGGGACTTCCTCGGGGGCACGGCGACGGCGCAGTTCAAGCTGCTCGGTGGCACGATCAACCTGGGCGGGCTCCTCAACCCGCTCGTGGGCGGAATCGGCAACCTCGTCATCGATGCCGTCAAGGCGCTGTTTGCTCCCACAGGCGTTCTCAACTCCGTCTGGGCGCCCGTCAGCGCCTTGCTGTCGGGGATCTTCGGGATCCTCCAGAACATCCTGGTGCTCACCGTCAACGCGCAGAACGCGCCGACGAACGGCGGAGGCCGGCCGATCCCGCTGCCGCTCCAGGGGCTCCCCCTCGGTCGCTACGACGTGGCGGCGCTGCATCTCGGCCTTGTCCAGACCGCGCTTCTCAACCTGTTGCTCGCCCGAGGCAGCGTCGGACCGAACCGTCCGCGCTGACCGCTCACCGGTCGATGAAGAGGCCGGCTGCCCTCAGAGATCTGAGGGCGGCCGGCCCCTTTGCGTGCGGGCCGGAATGGCTTGCCGTCAGGCCGTCTCATCACTCGACCAGGCCGTCTTCGTGGGCTCGGCGGGCGAGGTCGAGGCGGGTCTTCGCCGGCCGGCCGATGGCGACGTACTTCTCTTTCACGCGGCTCAGATACTTGCGGGCCGTGTCGGGTCGGACGCCGATCTGTGCGGCGATATCGTCGATGGGCTGACCGACGGCATAGAACTCGAGCACCTTCGTCTCCTGCTCCGAGAGGCGGGGCGCGGTCGGGGCCATCCGCAGCGCCGCCAGAGCCCGGTCGGTGATCGCAGGCTCGCCTGCAAGCACCCGCCCGACGGCGCGCACCAGCTCGACCTCCTCGTCGACCTTCGACACCACACCATCCACGCCCTCGTCCAGGATCCGCTGGGTCGCCCCGCGCGGATGCAGTGACGACATCAGCAGCACCCGCACACCGGCTTCGCGCAGCGCGCAGACCGCCGCGCGATCCCTCGCCCCCAGTCCCGGCCCGAGCAGCTCGGTGACGAGCAGGTGTGGCCAGCCGGAGCGTTCCCGCGCGCTCATCCACGCCATGAGGGAGAGCACCGACTCCCCGGCGAACACCACATCGAGACCTGCGTCGCGGTGCAGCAGCTCCGCCGTGCGATTGCGTTGCAGCACGTGGGGTTCGACGACCGCCACCCGCCGCGCCTTCGCCGCGGTGCTCCTCCTCGCCGCCATGCGACTCCTTTCGTGACTCCGGCCTGTCCGCGCATCGTGCGGGGAGGGCGCCGCGGACCGCAGCATCCCTCCTCATGAAGACGGACCTCATGAAGAAGGAGTGACGCGCCGGCCGAACGTGACGCGACGCTCTCGCGATTCGTCTCGCCGTTGCGAGGAGAGCGAGCGAGCAGGCCCGGGTGTCGTCGGCGTGAGTCGATGAGGTCGGTGAAGTGACGCGGATCGGCGGAGAATCCGCCCCACGACCCCGCCAGGGGGTCAGCGCTCGAAGCTGAGCGAGTGCTCGTCTAGCCTTTTCCTGCTCACCCCGAAGCACACCTCCGTCGGTACCGGGATATCCCCGGTTCTGCGGGATCCGAGTTCTGGGTGGATCCCGTTCTCGTCACGACGGCCTGCGGCGAGTGCGACCCCCGGTCGCGACGGTCGGTGCGCGGGGGCGTGCGCTCACCGGAACGGCGAGAGGCCGGACTGGGGAGAGCCATGGGCACCGACGCGGCAGAGCGCATCCGCCGCCGGACTCACGCGGGACGGCGTCCTGCGCGGCGTGCCCCGATCCTCGCGCCGGTCATGCCGTCCATCGATTACGCTCCCTCCCATGCCCTCCGGTTCGTCCCGTCGCCGTCGCCGCGGCTGGATCCTGGGGATCGTGCTCGGACTCGTGGCCCTCTACGCCGCGGCGTACATCTCCGTCTACGCGACTCCGTCCGACTCCTACGACGTGCACGACGTCGATGCGGTCTTCATCCTCGGGCCGCCGACCGACGACCGGATCGCGGCGGGGGAGCGGATCGCCCAGGAGGCCGGGGGAGTGCCCGTGTACCTCTCCGTCTGGCACGGCGTGGTCTGCAAGCCGCAGTTCGTCTGCGTGCACGCCGCTCCCTGGACCACCTCGGGCGAGGCGGCCGCCCTGTCCGAAGCGGTGGCGTCGGACGGACTGAAGCATCCGGTCGTGGTCACCGGAGACGAGCATGTGATGCGCTCGCGCTACATCTTCGGTCGATGCGTTCCGATCCCCGCACCGGTCGTCGGCATCTCCGAGCCGATGGATCTCGGCATGCGGCTCTGGCAGCCGATCTACCAGTGGGCCGCCATGGTGAAGGCCGTCGTCGGAGGCTGTTCGGCGGACTGATCGCCGCGGATCCGATCCGGTCCCGCCGCTATCCTGAGGACGGCAGCGCGTCCCCCGAGGATGCGGGTGCCCGCCCTCGGCGCCGATCGCCGGAGAACCTGATTCCTGGGGAGGGTTCGTGGTCGACTCACGCACCGACGCAGAGCTGCTGAGCTCGCTGCGCGCCGGCGACAACAGCGCCTACGAGGTGCTGTGGCACCGTCACGCCCCGGCCGCGCATCGCTATGCGCAGCGGCTCCTCCCGGCGCGGGCGGAGGATCTCGTCTCGGAGTCGTTCCTGGCGATCTACCAGCAGGTCACCACGACCGACGCGGGGCCGCAGTTCGCCTTCCGGTCGTACCTGAAGGCCGTCCTGCGCAACACGGCCATCCGGTGGCGCAAGGACGCCGAGCAGTTCGTCGACGTCGAGGCCGAGCCGGCCGACGAGCGCGACGCGCTCAGCATCGCGGAGCAGGACAGTGAGGCGACCGATGTGCTGGCCGCGCTGCAGGCGCTGCCGGAGCGGTGGCAGCGCGTGCTGTGGCTCGCCGAGGTCGTCGAAGCCGGCCGGCCGCAGATCGCGCAGGAGCTGCAGATCCGCCCGAACGCGGTGTCGGCGCTGCAACGGCGTGCGCGGGCGGGACTGAAGTTCCAGTGGCTCACCCGGCAGATCCCGCTCGACCTGCGGGACGATCCCTCGCACGCCGCGCGACTCTTCCCGCAGTACCTGACGGAGACCGGAGGCGGCGCGCTCGCCGTCGAGGTGAGCCGTCACGTGGCGGACTGCCGCGACTGCGCGGATCTGCTGATCGGTCTTCGAGGAGCGGCCTCCCGCCTGCAGCGCAACACTCTCGCGGTGCTGCTCGGCTCCGCCGGAGTCGGTACGGCCTCGGCGACTCTGTCGTCGGGCACCACCGCGGCGGCCCTCGCGGTCGTCGCGGGTGGCGCCACCGTCAGCTGGCTGATCGGAGGCGGAGTCGCCGCGGTCACGGCCGGCAGCCTGATCATCTCGTCGCTGTTCACCGTGGGTCCCGCCGACGCGGCCCCCGATCGGCCTGTGCCGTCGAGCACGCAGGCCGAGGCGCCGCAGCCCGCGCCGTCCGGGCCGCAGGCCGGAGCGACGTCCGATGCGGGGGAGCCCGCACCGGCGGAGATCCCCGCCGTCGAGGGGGACTACGGGCGCCACGTCGACGATCCGGGGGTGCCCGTGATCGACTTCACGGCCGCCCAGCCCGCACCGAGGCCGGATCCGCCCGCTCCGGCGACGGGACCGGGGACCCCATCGCCGGGCACCGAGACCCAGCCCGCCCTGTCTCCGGGCCTCACGACGCCGACGACCGCGTCCGGCTACGCCGCACCGATCATCGCGGGCCGCACGCAGCCGGGCAACGCGATCGCGGTCGAGTTCGATTCGGGCACCTATCTCCCCACCGTCGCGGACGACGGCAGCTGGAGCTACGACCTGCGCCAGGTGGTGTGGTCGACCGGCACCTATGACTACCGGGTGTGGGCCTACGACGCCACCGCGCAGGGAGCGCCGTCCACTGGATCCTTCACCGTGCTCCCCGTCGCCGTCCGCGGGTTCGAGGGCATGACCGGCGTGAACGACATGACCACGACCGAGGCGACGAGCACGGGAATCGTGATCACCCTGAACGGCCCCGCGAACGGGAACGTCCTGCTTTCCCTGTTCGGCGGCAACACCGCGACGATCGCTCTGGACGGCAACGGCCAGGCGCGGGGCAGGATCCTGATGAAGGACCGGGGGTTCTACTCCTACTCGGTGCAGATGCTCTACGACGACGGTGTCTGGGGGCCGGAAGCCGAGGCGGGACCGGCGGTCGGCGTCTATGACGCGGCCCATCCCGATGCGCCCATGCCGCGCGGAGTGCCGCTGGAGTTCACGCTCACCGAGCCCTGACGTCGCGCACGCGTCACTTCCGTGGGGCGCGCGACTCCTCAGAAGAGAGAGCACACGGGCCCTTCTCCCCCTGCCCTGGGCTCTCGCCGGCGCAGTCCGGCCGCGGAGGAGTGCCAGACCGGGGACGTCGGCGCTCCCTGGGACCGTGGCGGGCTGCGCCGCCCCCGTCGTCTGCCGTTCCTGCTCCGCCGCTGACCGATCCGGCCGTGGAGAGGATACTGAGACGCCGCATCAGCGAATGCACGGTCCCTGCGGCACGGTTTGGGAAACCCCGCCGGATCCCGTAAGCTGTCTCCTTGGTGTGCGATCACTGCTGGTCGCACGCACGAACGTGAGCCCTCCACTGGCGTGTTCCTGTTCGGCGTTTCGTCTCGCTCCGCCTTCGGCGGTGCTCGCTCAACGTCCAACTCGAACCACCCCGGAGTGGGATTCACGAACCTCTCCGTTCGATCAAGAAAGCAGCACTATCGTGACGCGCACTTACACCCCCAAGGCCGGGCAGGTCCAGCGTGACTGGGTCGTCATCGACGCCACCGACGTCGTTCTCGGCCGCCTCGCCTCGCACGCTGCAGCGCTCCTGCGCGGCAAGCACAAGGCCACCTTCGCCAACCACATCGACTCGGGTGACTTCGTCATCATCGTGAACGCCGACAAGGTCGCGCTCACCGGTCAGAAGCTCCAGAAGAAGATCGCCTACCGCCACTCGGGTCACCCGGGCGGGCTCAAGGCCGTCGCCTACTCCGAGCTGCTCGAGAAGAACCCGGTCCGCGCCGTCGAGAAGGCGATCCGCGGCATGCTCCCGAAGAACAGCCTGGGCCGCCAGCAGCTGGCGAAGCTCAAGGTCTACACCGGCTCCGAGCACCCGCACGCCGCTCAGCAGCCCAAGACGTACACCCTCGACCAGGTCGCCCAGTAAGCGCCGTTACGAACAAGGACATACTCGTGGCTGACATCGACACCACCGAATTCCCGCAGAACTTCTCGACCGAGACCCCTGAGGCCGCCGCCGTCGAGACCGCTCCGCGCCCCGTTCTCAACGTCCCCGGCGCTGCCGTGGGTCGTCGCAAGCAGGCCATCGCCCGCGTGCGCCTCGTCCCGGGTGCCGGCACCATCACGGTGAACGGCCGCGCGATCGAGGACTACTTCCCGAACAAGCTGCACCAGCAGCTCATCAACGACCCGTTCACGGTGCTGAACCTCGCCGGTGCGTACGACGTGATCGCGCGCATCTCCGGCGGTGGCCCCTCGGGCCAGGCCGGCGCCCTGCGCCTGGGCATCGCCCGTGCGCTGAACGAGATCGACGCCGAGAACAACCGCCCGACCCTGAAGAAGGCCGGCTTCCTCTCGCGTGACGCCCGTGTGAAGGAGCGCAAGAAGGCTGGTCTCAAGAAGGCCCGCAAGGCTCCTCAGTACTCGAAGCGCTAAACCCTACAGTCCCTCTATGGCTCTGTTCGGTACGGACGGGGTGAGGGGGCTGGCCAACGGCCCCCTCACCGCCGATATCGCGCTCACCCTGGCCCAGGCGACTGCCGTCGTCCTGGGCCAGGGCCGTATTGCCGAGGCCCGCAAGGCCGCCGGCAAGCGTCTCACCGCCGTGGTCGCCCGCGACCCGCGGATCTCGGGACACTTCCTCAGCGCCGCTGTCGAGGCGGGGCTCGCGTCGTCCGGAGTGGACGTGCTCGATGCGGGCACGCTGCCCACCCCGGCCGCCGCGTTCCTCATCGCCGACATCGACGCCGACTTCGGTGTCATGATCTCGGCGTCGCACAACCCGGCGCCGGACAACGGCATCAAGATCTTCGCCCGCGGCGGCGTGAAGCTGCCCGACGTCGTCGAAGAGCGCATCGAAGAGGCGATGAGCGGCGAGAAGCTGCGGCCGACCGGTGCCGACGTCGGCCGGGTGAGCCGGTTCTCCGACGCTGAGGACCGCTACGTCATCCACCTCCTGGCCTCGCTGCCGCATCGGCTCGACGGCATCCATGTCGTGCTCGACTGCGCGAACGGCGCGGCCTCCGGCGCTTCGCCGGAGGCGTTCCGCAACGCCGGCGCCAAGGTGACGGTGATCGGGGCGGATCCCGACGGCATCAACATCAACGACGGTGTCGGATCCACGCATCTCGACAAGCTGGCGGCCGAGGTCGTGCGCGTCGGCGCCGACGTCGGCATCGCGCACGACGGCGACGCCGACCGCTGCCTCGCGGTCGACGCGAACGGCACCGTCATCGACGGCGACCAGATCATGGCGATCCTCGCGGTCGCGATGAAGCAGCGCGGACGGCTCGCGGAGGACACCCTCGTCGCCACGGTGATGAGCAACCTCGGTCTGCACGTCGCCATGCGCGAGCACGGCATCACCGTGCGGCAGACCGCCGTCGGCGACCGCTACGTGCTCGAGGACATGAACGCCGGCGGGTACTCGCTGGGCGGCGAGCAGTCGGGGCACGTGATCATGAGCGACTTCGCCACCACGGGCGACGGCGTGCTGACCGGCCTGCACCTCGTGGCCGAGATGGCACGGCAGCGCAAGACGCTGGCCGAGCTGGCCTCGATCATGACCGTGTATCCGCAGAAGCTCGTGAACGTCAAGGACGTCGACCGCACCAGGACCGACGATGAGCACGTG
This sequence comes from Microbacterium sp. USTB-Y, assembly GCF_023703415.1. Classification (GTDB taxonomy): domain Bacteria; phylum Actinomycetota; class Actinomycetes; order Actinomycetales; family Microbacteriaceae; genus Microbacterium. Next base: position 110,137 of record NZ_JAGMTU010000005.1, read on the forward strand.
CAGAAGGCCGTCCGCGCCGTCGAGGCCGAGCTCGGCGACACCGGCCGCGTGCTGCTGCGCCCCTCGGGCACCGAGCAGCTCGTGCGCGTGATGGTCGAGGCCGCCGACGAAGCGTCGGCTCACGCGCATGCCCACGCGCTCGCCGAGGTGGTGCGTGAGCGACTCGCTCTCTGAGGATCGAGGTTCCTCTTCGGACGGTACCGAAGAGCAGCAGAGGCTGCATCCCGCCGCGGATGCAGCCTCTCGCGCTCCTCTGGCCCGGGCCGCGCGGATCCTGCTGGTGCCGTACTCGATCGGGGTCCTGCTGCTCACGTGGCTGCCCGCGGCGGACGCCGGCAAGGTGACGGGCGTCGTCGCTGTCCTCGCGCAGGTCCTCGCCGCGTGGGGTGTGCCCTTCCCCGTCGCGTACACCGCGCTCGAGTTCACGGCGAACATCGCGCTCTTCGTGCCGCTCGGGGTGCTGCTGCCGTTCGCCTGGCGCGGGCTGCCGACATGGTCCGTCGTCGCGGTGGGGTGCGCGGCGAGCGTGATGATCGAGCTCGTGCAGCTGACGATGCCGAGCCGCTATTCGACGATCTCCGATGTGGTCGCCAACACCCTCGGAACCGCGGTCGGGATCGGCATCGTGCGGGCGGTCAGCAAGGCGCGGCGCACAGGCTGAGCCTGCCGATGCGCCCGGTCCGCGATAGCCGGACTACTTGCAGGCGGGCTCCACGGTCGTGGAGGTCGCCCGGGACATCGGGGTCGTCCAGATCTTGAGCGGTCCGCCCGGACCGGGGGCCGTGAACGCGACGTCCACGGTGTGCGAGTCGTTGTAGCGGTTCAGGATCTCGATCTTCACGGCGGGTCGCCCGAGATCCTCGCCCTGGCTCATCGGCGCCACAGGCTGCCCGTCGAGGGTGATGCTCGACAGGGTGCCGCCGGCCGGCCCGTAGAACACGAGGTAGCTGCTGATGTCGCTGCGGGCGAAGTAGGGACCGGTGATGTACGGCGGCAGCTTCGCAGCCTCGGCCTCGGTGAGGTTCGAGGTCAACGTCATCGAACCCTTGACCATCTGATCGGTGCGGCACGCGTCGATCTTCATGTCGAGGTAGTAGCTCTTCTTGGATCCGGTGTTGTCGTTCAGATAGACCCCGAGGACGCTCTGGTCCTTGTCGGTCGTCGGCATGATGCCGCTCATCCGGGAGGCGTCGATCAGGGTGGTCTGCTGAGGATCCGTGCTGACGTAGAGCAGGCGCCCCTCGTCGGCGGCGCGGAACAGCGCCTGGACGAGCTTCACCGGGGACGCCCTGCCGCTCGTGACGGCGGCGAGGATGGTGTCGGCGGCGGAGGCGAAGAACGCGTCCTGCTCGGGGCCGGTCGGGTAGGTGAAGTACACCTGGTTCAGCAGCAGGGGGACCGCGTTCTGGGACGTCAGCTGATCGCCCGTCGCGAGGGTCACCGGTCCCGTGGCCTCCAGGATGTAGGAGAGCGTGACGGGGTCGATCGACAGCACCGCGTCGACGGGGGTTCCGATGTCCTCCGCCCACCACGCGCGCAGGATCCGCACGGCCTCCGGGAAGTTCGGCACCATCGTGAAATCGGGGGTGTAGCGCCCGATCTTGTCGCCGAAGATGTTCACGGCCTGAGGGTCGAGGGTCGTGACCGGAACCGTTCGTCCCTGTTGCGGGAAGTCGGAGCTGCTGACGACCTTGCCGGGCGTGATCGATCCGTTCTCGACGATGATCGGCAGGAACTGGGCGGCGTTGCCGCCGAGGCTGCGCGCCTCGGAGTTGCCCTGGAACATCAGCAGGTAGGTGCGCGGGCCCTTCGCGCCGAGGGCGTCGGGCAGCACGCCGAGCACCTCGCGCGCCGTCTTCATGGTGGGCTGCAGGGCGCTCAGCTCGGTGTCGAGCTTGCGCACGCCGTCGGCGACCGGGCCGACGAGGGCGGCTTTGTCGACCTTCCAGAGGTCGGTGGTGGCCTTCTGGATCCCCTTGTCGACGGAATCGAAGGTGGTCGCGAGCGTGATCAGGGCGGCCGGATCGATGCGCCCGTTCGAGATGTTGAGGTCGCTGAGCTTCACGCTCGCCGCCGGGGTGACGACATCGGTCGCGAGGCCGTCGGTCACCTCGGCGACGGTGCGCACCGCGGAGAGGTTGGAGCCGACGACCGGGAGCGACTCGGCGAAGCCCCACTGCCAGCCCTTGGTCGCGGCGACCGCGGCCGTGGTGTGCTCGGAGACCGTGCGGGCGCTCTTCGCCGCGGTGTCGAGGTCGCCGGCGAGCACCGCCTTCTGCACCTGCTGCACGCCGGTCATCGCGGCCTCGAGCTGCCCGCGCGCGGACAGGGCCTGGTCGTAGACGTGCTTGCCGATGATGCCGCCGCCGACGGCCAGCACGATGATGACCGCGAACACGCCTCCGACGATCCACGGCCAGATCCGGCGCTTGCGGCGGCCGGATCCGTCCTGCTCCGTCTTCCGTGACGCGTCGCGTCTGCGGTGTTCCCGGCGCGAGGAAGGCGTGCTCATCATGTGTCCATCCAATCAGGGGAAACGGAGAGTTCCACCCACGTCGGTGCCGATCAAGACGGCGCCGGTCGTTGACTGGCGCAGCGCCTCTCGTTGAGGCATCGCTCCGCGACTCGCTAGCCGATCTTGACGGTCTCCATGTCTCGGGCCGATTCCAGAGCTGCTTCGACGACTGCCAATGTGCGAAGCCCCTGTTCCATCGTCACGAGATCGGTCCGCTCTCCGAGCACGGCATCGCGGAAAGCCTCGTGCTCGACCCGCAGTGGCTCACGTTTCGGGAACGCGTAGCGGGTGACGTTGCCCTCGGATACGCCGCGGAAACTCGATACCGAGTCCCATTCGAGCGGGATGGTGCCGTTCGCGAAGAAGGTCAGGTCCCCGGTCGCCGTGTCCGCGACAAAGGCGCCCTTCTCGCCTGTGACGACGGTCACACGCTCCTTCATCGGGCTCAGCCAGTTCACGATGTTGTTCACGATCACGCCGCTCTTGCTGCGTCCTGTGATCGTGATCATGTCCTCGTGTTCGCGCCCGCTCTTGAATGCGGTCTGGGCGAAGACCCGCTCATAGTCAGACTGGAGGACCCAAGCGGTAAGGTCCACGTCGTGTGAGGCGAGGTCCTTCGCCACGCCGACGTCAGCGATGCGAGAAGGGAACGGACCCTGTCGGCGGGTCACGACCTGGTAGACGGCGCCAAGTTCGCCAGCTTCGAGTCGCCGGCGAAGCTCCTGCAGCGCCGGGTTGAAGCGCTCGATGTGTCCGACCGCTCCGACAAGCGCGGCTTGCGAGAATGCATCGACCATGCGCTGTCCTGCATCGAGGCTGTGTGCGATCGGCTTCTCCACGAGGGTGTGCACTCTCGCATCAGCGAGCTTCAGGGCAGCCTCTTCGTGGAAGCGGGTAGGTACTGCGACGACCGCGATATCGAGACCGGCAGCGATGAGCGCGTCGATATCGGGCAGGATCTTGAGATCGCCGGCGACCCCATGCGGATCTCCACCGGGGTCGGCGATCGCGACAAGGTCGACGCCTTCGACTTCGCGCAGCACACGTGCGTGGTGACGACCCATCATCCCGACGCCGAGCAGGCCGGCGCGCAGCGCCATCAGGCGCCCGCCTCAGCGACGGCGTTCACAGCTTCGACAATCCGCTCGAGATCACCTTGCGACAGCGACGGGTGCACCGGCAACGAAGCGACCTCACGTGCCGCGCGCTCTGTTTCGGGAAGATCCAGGCCTGGGGCGAAATGTGCGAGCGATGGCAGCCGGTGGTTCGGGATCGGGTAATAGATTCCCGCGCCCACGCTGTACTCCTCCTTGAGCGCCTTCACGAAGCCATCACGGTCCTCGGGGACGCGAATCGTGTACTGGTGGTAGACGTGCACCGCGTTGTCAGCGACCGGCGGCACGATCACACCCCGCAAGTTTGCGTCCAAGAACGCGGCATTGTCTTGTCGCTTCTTCGTCCAGGCATCGACCTTCGTGAGCTGCACGCGGCCGATCGCGGCGTGGATGTCGGTCATCCGCGCATTGAAGCCGACAATCTCATTCTCATACTGACGTTCCATGCCCTGATTGCGCAGCAGCTTTACCGTGCGCGCGATCTCGCTCGTGGCGGTCGAGACCATGCCGCCCTCGCCGCTGGTCATGTTCTTGGTGGGATAGAGGCTGAACATGGCGAACTCGCCGAAGGTGCCCACAGGGCGCGCATCGAGGGAGGCGCCGTGTGCCTGAGCGGCGTCTTCATACAGGGCGATGCCCTGCTTTGCTGCCAGGGCCTCCATCTCGCGCATCCGGGCGGGGTGCCCGTATAGGTGAACGGGCAGAACCCCCTTCGTCTTAGAAGTGACCGCCGCACTCACCGCAGCCGGGTCCAGAGTGAAGGTCTCCGGCTCGATGTCGACGAACACCGGAGTGGCGCCCGTGAGTGCAACGGAATTGCCCGTTGCTGCGAACGTGAATGACGGCACGATCACCTCGTCGCCGGGGCCGACGCCGGCGGCGAGCAGGCCCAGGTGAAGGCCGGCTGTTCCGGAGTTCACGGCGACGGTGGGGCGGCCCTGCACGAAATGCTTCGAGAACTCAGCTTCGAATGCGGCTACCTCGGGGCCTTGCGCGACCATGCCACTGCGCAGCACGCGGTCGACTGCTTCACGCTCCTCGTCACCGACGATCGGCTTGGCGGGGGGAATGAACTCGCTCACGCGTTCTCCTTTGTCAGAGTCTCGTTCTGCTCTCGGTAGGTGGCACCACTCTGCGGGCACGCCCACGTTCCCTTCTCATCGATGGCGACAAGGGGCACGCCCGCCTCGCCGACCCATCCGATGCGCTTTGCGGGAACGCCTGCGACAAGCGCATACGCCGGTACGTCTTTCACGACCACGGCGCCCGCCGCCACCGTCGCCCAAGCGCCGATCTTGACAGGCGCAACGCAAGTCGCGCGTGCGCCGATCGCGGCGCCTTTTTCGATTGCCACTCCTACCGGCTCCCAGTCATGTGCGCTCTTGAGTGACCCGTCCGAGTTGATCGCACGCGGGTAGGTATCGTTAGTCAGCACGACGGCGGGACCGATGAACACGCCATCGCTCAGACGTGCCGGCTCGTAGATGAGCGCGTAATTCTGGACTTTGCAGTTGTCGCCCATCACGACACCGGTGCCGACGTACGCACCTCGTCCGATGATGCAGTTCTCGCCGATGCGCGCCTGCTCACGCACCTGAGCAAGGTGCCAGATAGACGAACCCGCCCCGATCACCGCGTCCGTTGCAACGTCTGCGGAATCGACAATCCGCACCGTTGAGTCGTTCTCACTCATGTCTAAGGCCCCTTCAACGATGCGAACTCATGGGTCAGGCGGAACCGACGACAATCCGCGGCGTGCCGGCCCACAGTCCGGCGTCACTGGCCGCGCGGCCATCGACGAGCAGCTTCACGCCTGGAATATGAGCGGGCGCGAGCGTGCGGTAGTCGGCGTGATCCGTTTGCAGCACGGCGACATCGGCCGAGTCACCGATCGTGAACGGCTCGAATCCGAGTGCACGTAGCTCTTCGTCTGTGTATAGCGGATCGTGCACGCGAACGTCGACGCCGCGTTCACGCAGAGCCTGCACCGTCGGGAAGACCCCGGAGAACGCCGTCTCCTTCACGCCGCCGCGGTAGGCCGCGCCCAGCACGACCGCCGTCAGGCCAGAGAGTGAACCGAGTAGCGTTTCCGCCTGCGCGACAAGCCGTTCCGGCATCGAGGCATTGAGCTGTCGTGCCGTGCGGACGATGTCCGCATCAGGGTCAGTGGACAGATAGAGACGCGGATACACCGGGATGCAATGACCGCCGACGGCGATACCGGGACGGTGGATGTGACTGTACGGCTGCGAGTTGCACGCCTCGATGACTTTGTAGACGTCGATTCCATTTGCTGCCGCGAACAGTCCAAACTGGTTCGCCAATCCGATATTCACGTCACGATAGGTCGTTTCGGCCAACTTCGCCATCTCTGAGGCCTCGGTCGAGCCCAGATCCCATACGCCGTTGGGGTGTGGTAGGTCAGGACGCGCGTCGAACTGCAGCACCGCTTCATAGAACTCGCGGGCACGACGGGTGCCTTCGGGGGATAGCGCACCGATCAGCTTGGGGTACTTGCGCAGATCCTCAAACACACGGCCCGTGAGTACTCGCTCCGGAGAATATGCGAGATGAAAGTCCACGCCCTCTGACAGTCCCGAGATGGCCTCGAGCATCGGCTTCCACCGGTTGCGCGTCGTACCGACTGGCAACGTCGTCTCGTAGGAGACGAGGGTGCCTGGGGTGAGATGTTCCGCGAGGGACGTCGTCGCAGCGTCCATATACCTGAAGTCCGGTTCCCAGGTCTCGTCGTCTACGAAGACCGGAGCGACCAACACCACTACATCCGCGCCCGGGATGGCGTCGGCATACTCGGTGGTTGCCCGAAGACGACCGGACGCGACGAGCTCGGCCAGTCTTTCCTGCAGGTGCGCCTCCCCGGGGAATGGCTCCAGCCCCGCGTTGATCGTGTCGACTGCCATCTGATTGACGTCGACGCCGATCACCTCATGGCCAGACGCGGCGAACTGGACAGCAAGCGGGAGCCCGATCTTTCCCAGGGCCACGACGGCAATATGCATGATTCCAGCATATTGTTCCCTTGTGGAGCGCGCTGACTCGATGAACTGGGCTCAACGACCGGTCCCCTGATCTTCACGTGTTGGGGCCGTATGTGTGCCGAACAGGGGAGCGATCGGAAGGGCAGGCCGTTCTCGGGCGCTCGCGCGAAGCTGGAGATCCTCGCCTCCGGAACCAGTGCGAGACCGCCTCGCTGGACTGGTCGGAGACCTCGAACCAGGGCAGCCAATGAGAGCCTGGCATCACCAGGCGGTAAGAAGTCAGAGAGGGGGACGGGACGAGCTTGTCATCGCGGTGCGGCGGGACGTCATCAACTCAGGCGACCCAAAGTGAGGAGACCGCAGGGAAGCCGCCAATGCATCGCAACTCCCGCAACGTTGTTCCAGAATCGCGGCGGATTCTCCGGGGTGATCTACCTCGCGTCCTCACCTTCCCCTGAGCGAGGTCGTCCTTTTCCTCTCCCAAAACAGCGAGAAATCGTAGGCATCGCAGATGCGCGACAACCGCGGGGGCGCGCCGGCATCGTTGGCTGCCGATCCGGGCGCTTGGCCAGGCGGGATGGCGATACACGGGGCTCGCGCTCCGAGCTATGGGCGGGTCGCAAGACTCCGCATTACTTCAGCGACTTGATAGGACGGACCGGTGGCCGCCGCATCGTGGTCTTCTCCGCACTATCCCCTCGCCAAAGAGCATCTTTGTATCCGCTCTGGTCGCGCGGGTACAAAGCGAAGAGGAGAACCATCAAGCCGAAGCCGAAGCTGAGCACGGCGCTGAATGGGCTTGCGTTAGCGAGCGCGAACACCGGCAAAAGGCCGACAGAAACGACGAGCGCGGTCGGCACACGGCGTGCCGCGCTGTCCACCAGCAAGAAGAGGACAACAAGAAACACCGCTTCGATCCCGATTCCAACGAGGCCGAGATTAGCGTACCCGTCGGCGAACAGGCTGGCATTCAATTGCACATCGGGCCGCCCGAGCATAGTTTCTCCGACGTAGAAGCCTGGCGACGTTGTGTATTGAGTCTCGACGAACGGGCCGAGAAGCGAATAGTCCCAAAGTGCCCAGACTCCGTCGGCATAGGCATCTCTATACAAGGACATGAGGTAACCCGCCGTCAGGAACGTGCGAGTGACGAGTATGTCCACGAGCCCAAGACTCGCAATTCGATCGATAACGATTGAGATCCAGGAAAGGGCCGCAATACCGAAGACGATCATCGAGCCGATAATGGATGACCGATTCTTGAGCAAGAACACCAGAATCAGGCAGAGAGGAATCGAGATGAGTGCCGTCTTGTATCCCGTGGTGGAGTAGATCACCAGTTGGCCGACAACTCCAAGAGCGACGAGGAGCCATCGATGCTTCATTGCTCCGAACGACATGAGGAACGGATTGACCACATTCCCCTGATTCGTGATCAGATACCCCAGTAGCGGTGCTGTGGGTATGAGTTCGTCTCGGTACGCGAGGCGAGTGTCGTAGATCGCAAAGACCGACATAATATTGATGGAGATCCCGGATACTACGGCGAGGTAAACATAGGTCATCGCGGAGATGATGATAACGAGCGCCCACATCAGAGCGCTACCGTTAGTCCGGATGGGGACGATTAGAGATGCGCGCCGTCGCAGGATCAAGACAACGACGATCCAGACTACGGCGCAGAAGCCCGCGAATGCGAAGCTGTCTAGAGGAGCGCGAGTGCTGCCATATTGAGGCACGGTGGCGACGGGTACCAATAGGGTGGCGTAAAGAAACCACGCGGCATACCCCGAAAATTGCACAGGTCGTGGCGGCAGGAACGCTGCGATGGCCAGCAGCATTAGATATGAAGCAAGCATCCACATCGCGTCTGGGTCATGATAGACCCATCCCATATATCCGAACCGCGGCGCCATGAAATCGGAGAACGCGATCTGAAGTGCATAAATGTATGCAGCTAGCGATGCGGCGAAAATGAGGAACGTGAAAAGGACGCGCGCTGCAGATGGCCGGGATCCTCGAATGGGCGATGGCGCTCGTGTCGCGGAGTGAGCTAGTCGCGTCATGCTCACGAGTCTAAGCGGTTCGGCTACTCCGTACGGTCCTTGCGCCTGTGTGGAGCGGCGCGTCTGATCGGCGGAACCAGTTGTTGGAACAGGAGGCCGAGGTCTGCCGGGGCGCGGCGTAGGCGGATCTGATCTCAATCTGCGACCGCATCAATCGACTTCGCTGCAAGCAGCGCACAGATCCATGTCGCGACGTAGACGACTGCGAACGCGGCTGCTGTCCAGAACACCAGTTCGTTGAGTGATGCTCCCAGAACGCGGCAGGCGGCAAGGGTGAAACAAACGAGGATTGCGCGCCCTACATCGAGCCAAAGGTTCACGGCGGCCCACTGGGCGACTACGAGCGACTTGCTCATCGGGCTGGCGATAAGGCGTGTGATCAGCATCGGCAAGAGGAGCTGCATGATCGCGGCGACGTCGGTCCACTTGGATCCCAAGATGAACGGGACCACCAGCGGCGCGACCGCCAGGACAACGGCCGCCACTAGGAGGCTGAACAACGCCAGAAACATGGACACACGGGCGAAGAACTGGACGCAACCCGAGGCTCGGTCTCGCGCATGATTGGCTAGACGTGCCTCGACGACCTGGCCGAGCGCAGTCGCAACGATAACCAGCGGCAAAGCCAAGACTCGCTCAGCCATCCCCCATTGTCCGGCGTCAGATACATCAAACCAAAGCCCTGCACAGATGATTGGTAGTGCCAGCGCCCCAGCGTTAAGCAACGCTGCGGGAGCGAATAGCGCAGGAAACCTCCAGTATCGCCGTAGTACGGCTCGCACGTCTTGATACCTGAATCGACGAAGATCGGCGCGTGCCGAGAAGGCCAGGGGCATAAGCCCACCAGCTCGACCCAGCGCGTATCCCGCAACAAGGCCGAGGCCGGACAATGTTACAAGCGCCATACTCAGCTGAGAGGCCGCCGTAACAATTGCTTGGGTGATGTTCCTGATGCCAACCGTAGAATACTTGTGTGAACGAAGCGCATACTGCCCGAAGACCACAAAAGCTCCGGACAGGAGTGTTATGCCACCCACCCACCAGCTGAACCCAGGAAGGCTGGACATAGCCCCCAGCAGCCCAAGTCCGAAAAGGATCTCCAGTGTCACAACGCTCAAGACGCTGACCGTCGCTACACATAGCAATCCGAGAAACAGAAGCGCGCTGGCCTCATCCTGGCGGCGGGGTAGCATCAATGCTGACTCGAAGCGGAGAGCAACTGCCGGAGCCAACATCCCTGTTACCGAAACCACCATCGTGAGAAACCCAAAGGCTTCAGGAGGGTACACTCGGGACAGAATCGGTGTGGCGACAAGCGTCACCGCTTGTGCCAAGACCGCGCTCCCTGCCAGCGCCGATGCCCCTCGGAATGCGGAACTAGTCGCTATCGACCGAAAGCGCAATTTTACCGCGCCGCGTTTTGCATTCACGATACCGGGGGCCGAAGCTGTTTGAGGAGCGAACTCAATCCCGGCTCGACCGCTTGTTCCCACGTGAACAACCGTCGCGCGCTAGCCGCCTTGTCGGCCAGTGTGATATCGGTTTGATCAGCGTTCTCGGCGAGTTCAAGCATTTCATCGAGCATGGCGTCGGTCGATTCTTCGTCACCAATGACTGACACGGCGTGCTCTCTGACGAAATCGCTCTGGGCGCGGCGATCCGTTACCACGTTGACCAAGCCAGCAATAACGTACTCGAAGCTTTTGCTAGCAATCGCGGCCTCGTTCTGGCGGGTGGCGGTGATCAGGGACAATCCGAATCCAGCGTCGGAAAGAAGGCTTGGGATCTCGTGGGTTGGCCTGGGAGGGACGATGTGGAGGTTTGTCGGGGTGCCCGCGTCAGCGAGGATGCTATCGAAGGCCCGTTCATGATCGATGGACGGAAAGCGGCCGATCGCCGTGAATTCGAACGGCAGTCCGCGCTCAAGTGATCGTCTCGCGATCTGGACCAGAAACTCAGTCCCGTAGCTCGACGTCAGGGTGCCCGTATGAACTACATTCCACCGGCGCTCGGAGAACGGCCGTGAAGGTACAGCTCCAAAGTGAGCGAGGAGAGGGTAATTCGGTGAGACTGCAACGGGGACGCCGGCCCTACGGAACGACGGCGCCATTGCCTCAGCGACGACATTTGCAGCCCCCAGCCTTCTAGCAACTCGGACCTGATACCCCTCCAGGATCTTCGCTACCAGACGTTGCCCCCACGAAGGCAGGGGCAGTTTTTCTGAATAATAGTCCGCGTAGTACTCGTGAACGTCGTAGAGGACGGGGTGATGTGACCGTTTGCGCCAACGTAGCGCTTGACCGAGGAAGTAAAAGTCATGAATGTGCCACACTTCCCCGTTCAGCTCTTCCGCAAGGCGGCGGATCTTGACGAGTCGTCCGAGTCGTTCTCTGGCCGTTCGTGGTTGTCGGACGAGTGTCTCACCTACCGCAGAATCCTGGCTCTGATCGTATCCATCTCCCAGCCACACGAAATGTACTCGGAACCCCGCGTCGAGCGCGACCTGAGCGCATCGCACGATGCGACGATCACCCCTTGGGTGCACGGTCGGGATCACGAGGAGCGGGGATTCGGCATTGAGACTAAGCGGGACCACGAGGCGCCAGGAGGAAGTCTCGACAACCCGCGGTTCGCGTGTGGATCCAGAGTCTCGCTCGCTGCTCGCAGTCACGATGCGTGCAGTCCAAGGCGGCGGTGATGCGAGTGTGCGGTGGACAAGACAAATGCGGTCGCCCGCCACGCGCAGTTGTCGATCTCGTAGTCGACGGGAGTCATCCGTGCGGCGCTGCCCGCGGTCAAACGGGCCTGCACTGCCGCTTGCACCGATCCAGCATCGACTCCAGCGGTGATGATCGCACCGGTATCCATCGCCTCGGGTCGTTCGATGAAGTCCCGCAGTGTGACGGCCGGGAAACCGAGCAAGCTTGATTCTTCGCTGATGGTGCCGCTGTCGGACAGGACGAGCTTTGAGTCGATCTGCAACTTGCAATAGTCGTGGAACCCGAACGGCGGATGGAACCTAATGTTCTCACTGTCGGTGATTCCCAAGGATTCCAGACGCTTACGCGTGCGCGGATGCGTGGAAACCAATACGGGAACGCCATACTCGGCGCTCAGCGCATGGAGCGCCGCGACCGCTGCCTGCAAGCGACCGGGATGGTCGACATTCTCTTCGCGGTGGAGGCTCACCAAGAAGTATTCTCCGGGCTTGAGGCCCGATCGTTCGACGGCGTCGCTCGAGTCGATCTGTTGACGGTTCTGCTCGAGCACCTCACGCATGGGGGATCCCGTGAGCAGGATGCGTGAAGGATGCAGACCTTCTGACAGCAGGTTACGGCGCGCGTGCTCGGTGTATACCAGGTTGTAGTCGGCAACGTGGTCGACAAGTCGACGATTCGTCTCTTCGGGCACGTTCTCGTCGAAAGAGCGATTGCCTGCTTCCATATGGAACACTGGAATCTTCATTCGCTTTGCGATTACTGCAGAAATACAGCTGTTCGTGTCGCCGAGCACCAGAAACGCATCAGGCTTCTCTGCATGTAGCACCTCCTCGGTCTTTGCGAGGATCGAGCCGAGAGCGGCACCCAGCGACGACGTATCGGCGTTCAAGAAGTGATCCGGGCGTCGGAGCCCGAGGTCTTCGAAGAAGACTTCGTTGAGTTCGTAGTCGTAGTTCTGTCCGGTGTGGACCAGGACCTGATCGGTGTGCTCGTCAAGAAGCTTGATCGTCGCCGATAGGCGAATGATCTCTGGCCTCGTGCCGACAACTGTCATCACCTTGAGCTTGTCGGGCATTTCTTAGACCACCTCGGCGATCGTGTCGGGGTTCTGCGGATCGAACAGGTCGTTCGTCCAGAACGACGTGTAGAGCGTGTCGGTGCCGGTGTTCGTGATCTTGTGGGACCACCCCGTGGGCATATCGACGGCACCGGGGTGCGCGCCGTCGACGACGAAGTCGTACACCCGGTCGGTGAAGAGCCTACGCAAGGAGATTGTGGCGTCACCGGACAAGACGGTGAAGCGCTCGATCTTACGGCGATGGAAATGATCTCCTCGGCTGATCCCGGGAGCCGTGGTCGAGAACGAGGACTGTCCAGCACCCCCGTGCGACCGGAGGATCTCGAAGAAGGATCCTCGGGCATCCGCGTGGCGGGTGAGCCTGATGGGCATCAGCGAATCGACCGTGTACGACCGGTAGGTGTTGAACAGGTCGCGCTGGAACGGGTCGGCGATATCGGGGATCTCGCCTTCGGCATAGGTGTCTGAGATCGTCTTCAATCGCGAGAGAAGCCCGCTCACGCTCTCTCTCACCTCCGCCGACGCCGGTGTCTGCCCGGTGAGCAGATCCGCGGCATTCTGCGCGTGGAGCAGAGTGAGTTCTTTGTCGCTGTCCACGGCCGGCAGCTCGCCCTGCGCCAGGAGGTGGCAAAAAGTCGCGGTGACCGCGTTGTAGAACGGGCGTCCATGTTCGCCGAAGAGGTTGGGCAGGACGACATCGTGGAACTCCGCCCCGACGGCTGCGGCGGCTTCCGCGACGATCGCGCCGGCGCGCAACTTCGCTTCACCATAGACCGACCCGTTGGTCGACTGGGTCGAGTTCGCATAGGTCACGATGGGAGGCGGCTCGGCGGCGCGACGCAACGCCTCCGCGAACTGCCGGGCGAACTCGATGTTCGAGTCGCGGACCTCCGACTCGTCCCCGCGATTGACACCCGCGATGTGTATCGCCCTCGCTGTGCCGCTGATCGCCGCCGAGGCCGTCGCTGCATCGAAGTCCTTTCCGACGGCAAAGCTCTCGCTCCTCACCTCTTGTGCGCGCAGCGCGAGCTTCGTGTGCCAGCCGAGAAACCCGTTGGCGCCGGTCATTGCGACGCGTGTCATCGTGAGGTGGCCTCCGGATCGATGCCAGCGGAAGTCAACTCGGCGTTGACCTCCGGCAAAGTGAGCAGCAAGCGCTCGATCTCCTCGACGGTCATCCGGTCGACCGTGTGGGAGTCATAGTCGCTGTAGTGCGTCTGAGTCACGTCGCCCTTCTCCACGTAAACGCTGTAGTTCAGGTCACGCTTGTCGGCCACGATGCGGAAGTAGTCGCCCATGTCCTTCGCGCGGCTGAGTTCCTCGCGCGTGGCAAGCGCCTCCGAGACCTTCTCCGCGTGGCGGGTGCCGATGACGTCGATCTTCGCGTTCGAGCGGAACAGGTTGATCACGGCCTGGGCGAGATCGCGGATCGTGCACGCCTGAGCCTTGCGGACGAACAGATCCCCCTGCTCCGCATGCTGGAAGGCGAACTCCACGAGATCAACGGAGTTGGCCAGAGACATCATGAACCGAGTCATGTCCGGGTTCGTGACCGTGAGGTCCTGGCCGGACTTCAGTTGACGGATGAACAGCGGGATCACGGATCCGCGCGAGTACATCACGTTGCCGTAGCGCACGAGCGAGACCGTCGTCTGGGCGTTCGGGTTGTTCAACCCATGAGACTGCGCGACCTTCTCCATCATCGCCTTCGATATGCCCATCGCGTTCACCGGATAGACCGCCTTGTCGGTGCTGAGGCACACGACGGATCGGACTCCATTGCGATCGGCCGCGCGAACGACGTTCTCACTGCCGAGCACATTCGTTCGCACGGCTTCCATCGGGAAGAACTCGCAAGACGGGACCTGCTTCAGGGCAGCTGCGTGGAACACGTAGTCCACGTCTCGGGTCGCACGTTCGATGCTGTCGTAGTCCCGCACGTCGCCGACGTAGAACCGGAGGCGATTGTCATGCACATCGTGCCTCATCAGATCCTGCTTCGCCTCGTCGCGACTGAAGACACGGATCTCGGCAACGTCGCTCTTGAGCAGCTTCCGCGCCACCGTGTGACCGAACGATCCGGTTCCTCCGGTGACCAGGATCTTCGCTCCGTCATAGGAACCGTTCATCGGTGGTCGTCCTTTCCTCGCGCTGCATCAGCGAGCACTCGTTCGATTCGGTCAATCCCGGATTCCCGGGCGAAATGACGCTGATAGGCATCCGCGGCCCTCGTCGCCATCTCCTGGCGTTCTGTCGTGCTGCTGGCGGCGGCCAGACGGAGGGCGTCCTCCAAAGATCTGACGTCCTCTGCCTCGGCGGTGAAGCCCACGTCATGGGCGTTGACGAACTCACGAACGTCGCCCTGCACAGTCGTCAGCACAGGCAGCCCGGCCGCCAGCACACCCTGGAACTTCGAGGGGATGGTTCCGCGGAAGACGGGCAGATCCTTCAGCGTGACGAGCGCGAAGTCGGTGCGATCGTGGATCTCGTGCATGCGTTCACGCGGTACCGGGTCCTGGAACACCACGTTGGTGACAGCCAACTCCCGCACAAGTTCGCGCAGGCTCTCGCGGGCAACACCATCACCCACGATCTCGAGACGCACACCGGCGTCGTTGGCGGCGTGGACGGCTCGGATCGCGGTGGCCAGATCCTGCATCTCTCCAACGTTGCCCGCGTAGACCACGCGCAACGGTTCTTCCGCTGGGGCAGGGCGTGAGCCGGCGGAGAGTCCGTTGCCGGACCAGTTGTAGACGAGTGATGTCGAAGCCTCGGGAGACCCTCGCTCAACCAGGGTCGAGACCATGGTCGGCGCGATGCCGATGACCGCTGCCGCCTTCCTGTACAAGACCCGCAACCACCCCGAGAGCAGGCGATCGACGATCCGGGCTCCGAGCCTGTCGCTCATCATCGAAGACCCGAGCACGGAGTCCGGCCACAGATCCTGCACGTGCAAGACAAAGGGCGCACCGAAAGTGGCCTTCCAGAGCCACGCGGGGAAGGCCGCTGTCATAGGAGTCGCGTAGACGTACACGACATCGATGCCCTTTGCGAAGCGCCGGGCCGTGACCGCGGAGAGCGCGAATGACACGTAGTTGGCGACACGCTTGACCGGGTTCTGGGAATGGTCCGTGAACATCGGAATCCGTAGCACGCTCAAGGCGCCCATCTGCTCCTGTGCCCGCCATCGCTGGCGGTAACCAGGGATCACCCGCCCCGACGGATAGTTCGGGAATCCAGTGAGCACCCGGACCTCATGACCACGTTCAGCCAGAGACTCGGCGACTTCCGCCGGAATCGGGACGGGCTCGGGGGTGAAGTACTGCGAGAGGACGAGGATCTTCATGAAGTGATGCTGCTTCCCACCACGCGCGCGGGCACCCCGACCATCACGGATCCCGCTGCGACGTTCTTCGTCACGCAGGCGCTGGCGCCGACCGTGGCGCCCTCGCCGACGCTCAGGCCCTGGAGCACGGTGGCTCCGGCGCCGATGAGCGTGCGCGCGCCGACGGTCACCTCGCCCGAGACGATCGCACCCGGGTTCACCGAGACGAAGTCCTCGAGCACGGAGTCGTGGCCGATGATCGCGCCGGGATTGACATGTGCATGACGGCCCAGGCGCACGTTCGTCGAGATCTGGGCGCCGCCGCACACCACCGCACCCGGGGAGATCCGCACCCGGGTGCCGACGACCGCAGCAGGGTGCACGAGCACGGCCGGTCGCGCACCCCAGGCTTCGGCCTTTTCGGCGATGCGGGCGCGCACGGCGGGGGATCCGATCCCCCGCCGTGCGCGCCGTCCAGGAGCTTGCGATTGCCCTCCGCGTCGCCGAGCATGCGGATCCCGCGGTCGTGAAGGCGCTTGACCTGGATCTCGGCCGGGGCGTCGTCGATGACGCCGATGACATCCCAGAGCGGCTCCCCGTTCGCGGCGTTGATCGCCGCGATGACGTCGAGGGTCTCCCGCCCGAATCCGCCGGCGCCGATGACGATGATGCCGTCAGCCACTCGCTTCTCCGAACTTCGTCATGGTCGCCTGACCCTCTGCCGAGATGCCCTCGCGGACGATCACGGCCCGGAGGGTGGCGAGGATGATGCGGGCGTCGAGCCCCAGGCTCCGATTGTCCACGTACTCGACGTCGAGGGCGAACTTGTCCTCCCAGGAGAGGGCGTTGCGGCCGTTGGCCTGCGCGAGGCCGGTGATGCCGGGACGCACCTCATGACGTCGCGCCTGCTGCGGGGTGTACCGCGGCAGATACTCCACCAGCAGCGGCCGCGGGCCGACGATGCTCATGTCGCCGCGGAGCACGTTCCACAGCGAGGGCAGCTCGTCGAGACTCGTGGCGCGCAGCGCCCGGCCGAACGACGTCAGCCGGTCCGCGTCGCTGACGAGCCCGCGGGCCTCGTCGACGTCGCGCATCGACCGGAACTTGCGCAGCAGGAAGACCCGGCCGTCCCGACCGGGGCGGGGCTGCACGAACAGCACGGGCCGGCCGAGTCGCAGCGCGACCGTGATCGCCACGAGGGCGATCACGGGGGAGAGGAGCACGAGCGCCGCGGCGGACGCGACGATGTCGAGGAGCCGTTTGATCAGGTCGTACGGCTGTGCGGTTCCGGCCACGGCTCAGCGTCCGCCGAGGAAGGCGGTGATGCCGTCGACCACTCGCGCGCGCTGCGGCGCGGTCAACGCCGAGCCGCTGGGCAGAGTGAGTCCCTGCGCGAAGAGCCTCTCGGATGCGCCGTTGATCACGCCGCGGTGGTGTGCGAACACCGGCTGCTTGTGCATCGGCTTCCACAGCGGACGGCTCTCGATGTCATCGGCCGCGAGGGCGGCGGACAGCTCGGCGGGAGCCCAGCCGGTGCGCGATTCGTCGACCACGATCGACGTCAGCCAGACGTTGTCGCCCTCGTCCCCCTCGGCGCCGAAGACCTCGACGCCGTCGACGGCGCCGAACAGCTGCTTGTACAGCTCCCGCATCTCACGGCGGCGGGCAATCATGGTGTCCAGCCGGGACAGCTGCGCGCGGCCGAGCGCCGCGAGCAGGTTGCTCATGCGGTAGTTGTAGCCGACGTCGGTGTGCTCGTAGTGCACGACCGGCTGGCGCGCCTGGGTGGCCAGGTACCGCACGTGCTGCGCGATGCCGGCGTCGTCGGTGAGCAGCATGCCGCCACCCGACGTGGTCATGATCTTGTTCCCGTTGAACGAGACCGCCGACGCGCGGCCGAAACCGCCCGCCGCCCGCCCCGCGTGCGTCGCGCCCAGCGATTCCGCCGCGTCGGCGAGCACGGGCACGTCGAACTCGTCTGCGATCGCGAGGATCGCGGTGTAGTCCACGGCCTTGCCGAGCAGGTCCACCGGGACGATCGCGGCGACGTGCTCTCCGCCGTCGCGCAGCGCGGTGAGCGCCTCGCGCAGCAGTTCCGGATCCATGTTGCCGGTTGCGGGATCGGCGTCGACGAAGAAGGGCTCCGCGCCGGTGTACACGATCGCATTGGTGGTGGCGGCGAAGGTCATCGTCGAGGTCACCACGATGTCGCCGGGCTTCACGCCGAGCGCCAGCAGGCCGAGGTGAAGAGCCGCCGTCCCGGAGCTCAGCGCGACGCCGTGCGCCACGCCGACCCGGTCGGCGAGCTCGCGCTCGAACGCGTCGACGTCGGGGCCGAGCGGCGCGATCCATCCGGACCGGATGGCGGAGATGATCGACTGCTCCTCCAGCTCCGTGACATCGGGGGAGGACATGTAGATCCGCTCAGGCATTCGAGAACTCCTCCTGCACGCGGGCCATGACCGCGGTGTCGTTATCGCGCGGCACGGCGATCATGCGTGCTTCCCAGCCGGCCTTGTCGAGGCGCTCCGGGCTGATCGAGTCCGCATGCGCGTGGGAGATCTGCGGGTGGAACGGTCGCTCCAGGTGCTCCCGGTCGCCCACGAGCTCCTCGTGCAGCTTCTCCCCGGCGCGCAGGCCGGTGTAGACGATGTCGACGTCCTTGCCGCTCATCGCGATCATGCGCTTGGCCACCTCGAGGATCGAGACGGGCTCGCCCATGTCGAGGATCAGCACCTCTCCCGCGCGGCCGATGCCTCCGGCCTGGATCACCAGCTGGCAGGCCTCCGGGATCGTCATGAAGTAGCGGGTGGCCTCGGGATGCGTGACCGTGATCGGTCGGCCCTCGGCGATCAGCCGCTGGAACGTGGGGAGCATCGATCCGCGGCTGCCGATCACGTTCCCGAAACGCACCGAGAGGTACTGCATCCCGGTCTGCTCTCCGGCCCACGCCGTGAGCTTCTCCGCCACGCGCTTCGAGTGGCCCAGCACGCTGGTCGGGTTCGCGGCCTTGTCCGTCGAGACGTTGACGAAGTGGCTCACGCCGACCCTGCGGGCCGCCTGCAGCACGTTGAGCGAACCGAGCACGTTGGTCTTCCACGCCTCGTCGGGATACTGCTCCAGCATGGGCAGGTGCTTGAGGGCCGCCGCATGGAACACGACCTCGGGCCGGCGGTCGTCGAAGATCGCGTTCAGCACCGCGGCGTCGCGGATGTCGGCGAGCACGACCTCCTTGGTGTCGAGCAGGCCGTTGCCCGCGGTGCCGAGCTGCGCCGTCTGCAGGCCGGTCTCGTCGCGGTCCAGCATGATCAGCTCGCTGGGCCCGAAAGACGCCAGCTGCCGGCAGAGCTCGGATCCGATGGATCCGCCCGCACCCGTGACGAGCACCCGCTTCCCGGTGATGTATCCCGCGACGAGCTCCACGTTGGTGTCGACCGGGTGCCGGCCGATGAGGTCCTCGATCTCGATGTCGCGGACGTCCACGGTCGTGCGCGCGTCGAGCAGGAAGTCGGTGACCGTCGGCGTCACGGACACCCGCATGCCCTCCGCGTCGGCGGCGTCGCTGAGCTTGCGCAGCAGCACGCTGTCCGCGTTGCCGAGCGCGATCACCAGGCGCGTGGCGCACGTCTGCCGTGCGATCTCCGCCAGCTCGTCGGTCGAGCCCAGCACGGGCACGCCCCGCAGCGTCAGGTTCTTCTTCAGCGGGTCGTCGTCGATGAGGCCGACGGGACGGATCGGCGAAGCCGGATCGGTGGTGATCCCGTGCAGGAGCCGCTCGCCGAGGTAGCCGGCGCCGACGATGAGGGCGCGCTCGGCGGTGTGGCCCGGCTTGCGCGTGCGCTCGATCTTCAGGCGGACGAGGTACCGCGCCCCGAACATGAGCAGCAGGGCGAAGGGGCCCGCCAGAAGCATGGTTCCGCGTGGCACGCCGATCGCGTTCCCGAACGGCACGACCAGGAGCGAGAGGGCGCCGGCGATGCCGAGGACGATCGCCGCCAGGGCGCGCACGACCTCGAACGAGCCGAACGCGTAGCGTCCGCGGTAGAGCGCGATCGAGTACCCGATCATCAGCTGTATCGCGGCGGCCGCGGCGCCGAGCAGGAGCGTGGAGGCCCACACGCCGAACGACAGAGTGAAGTCCAGCCGAAGGGCGACGGCAAGGAACGCGCCGAAGATCCACGCGAAGGCATCGAAGGCCGCCATCGCGGCACGCCGTTGCCGCTTCGGCGCGGATGTGCGGTTCGTCCTGTTCCTGGCAGCATCAAGCGTGTCTGAAGTCACCATTTCACCTATCCCGCACGCCGCCGACCGCCCCGTGACCCGGTGCCCCCCGTCGCTCGCTGCGTGCAAGCAACATTCTGGCATACTGAGATCCCACTGGGACCGGTATATGAACGGGCTGGACGGATTGTTACGTCAGCGCGACAGAGACGGATCCGCCCGCGGCACTCAGGCCGTCGGCGAGCCGGCTCGGCGCGGCCCGGAAGCCGGCGTGAACGCCTGCGTCTGGCCGTCCTCCGCGGTGTAGTAGTCGCCGTGGTACTGGTAGCCGAAGTAGGCGGCGCCCTGGCCGCGCAGCGGCACCCGGTTCAGCACGATGCCGAGCGTGCGGGCGCCGACGCGCTCCAGGTTGCCGAGCGCCCTGCCGAGCACGTCGTACCTGGTGCGTCCGACCGTGCTGACCACGATGGCTCCGTCGGCGCTGTGCGCGAGCACGGCGGCGTCCGTGACCGGGATGAGGGGAGGGCTGTCGATCACGACGACGGCTTCGCGCGCGATCGTGTGCAGCAGGTCCCGCATGCGGGTCGATCCGAGCATCTCGCTGGGGTTCGGCGGAAGCTTGCCGGCGCACACGACGAGCAGCTTCCCGTCGCCGAAGCGATGGGCGACGTCGGCGATCGATGCCCGGCCGGCGAGGACGTCGGAGACCCCCGCCCCGGCGGGCACGCCGAACACCGTGTGCTGCACGGGCCGGCGCAGGTCGGCGTCGATCAGGACGACCGGCTGACCGCTGGCGGCGAGCGTGACGGCGAGGTTCGCGGCGACGAGCGACTTCCCGTCTCCGGGCAGCGGGCTCGTCACGACGACGATGCGGGGCGGGTCGTCGACATCCATGTACTGCAGGTTGGTGCGCAGCTCGCGGAACGCCTCCGACACCGTGAAGAGGTGGGCGTTGCTGCTCGCACTGCTCACGGCCCCGGACTCCGGCAGCAGCCGATCGCCTTCGGCGAAGGCCGGCTCCTCGGGGATCGTGCCCACCACGGAGATCCCGGTCTCGCGCTCGGTCTGCTCGACCGAGCGGATCCGCTGGTCGAGGGTGTGCCGCAGCAGTCCGTAGCTGATCGCGACCGCAAGGCCGAGGAGGCCTCCCAGCACCAGTGCGAGGGCGGTGTTCGGCGACGAGGGACGCTCGGGCAGCAGCGCCGAGTCGAGCCGGCTGAGGAAGACGGCTCCCTTCGTCTGCGGCGAGCCCGATTCGACGCGGTTGATCTCCGAGCCCATCGACGTCACCCATGCCTCGGCGATGTCGCGCGCCTTCTCCGGCGTGCTCGCGTTCGCCGTCACCGACAGAGTCTGCGTGTCGACGGCGCTGGTCACGCGCACCTGCTTCACGAGGTCGGCGGGGGAGACCTTGAGGTTGAGCGCCTCGATCACGCCTTCGGCCACGGAGCGGGACTCTCCCAGGGCGGCATAGGTCTTCACGCGTCCGGTGACCAGCGTGTTGACGGAAGCGGCCGTGCCCGCCTGATTCGCGAAGTAGTCGGCGTTCGCCTGCACGATGGCGGTGGAGTCGGCCGAGTAGACCTTGGGCTGGATCAGCGTCCAACCGAACGCGGCGACGACCCCGACGACGGTGATGAGGACGATCCCGAGCCAGTGGGCTCGAACGACACGCAGATACTCGCGCAGATCCATGCGGACGGCTTTCCCCCTACTTCGCCCTCGAGGGCGACTCTCACCGCGGGCCTATCGAGCCTACCTGAACTGGGATATTGGTGTTACTGGTTGTCCGTCGTGTGACGGCCCGTGCCCATCCGGCCATACCCGAGATCTTGCGGCGGCGGACGCGAAGCCGCCCCGCCGTCCGATGACGGCGGGGCGGCTTCCTCATTGCCGGGAGTCGTTCGCGCTCGCCAAGCTGAGTGAGGCGATGCGATCTGGGCCACGACTAGTTCTGAGCGATGAAGATTCCGGGACTCGTTTCCACGGCGGTGCTCGAAGGCGCCGACGGGGTGGTCTCCGGAGCGTCCGTGCTCGGGGTGGTGGGTTCGGGGGTGGTCATGAGGGGCTCCTGATCGGTGGTGAGGTGTCGAGACTAGGCCGTGACGGGACCGCGGACGAAGGAGTATGAGGTTCCGTCCACGATCACGCTGCGCCGGATATACGACGTGATCTGGCTGCACTGCCACCCGATGTCGGCCGTCCACTTCGGACGCCCGTTGGCGACCTGCACGTCCGACTGCGGGTTTCCGTTGTTGTCGACGTAGCCGTTGGTGCTGTGCTTGTAGGTCCACGTGCCGGAGTAGGTGGCTTTGTAGGCGTAGAAGCCGCTGGCCGGTGCCGATCCGTCATCCCCGGGACTGCGCACGAGGTTGCTCCAGCCGGCGCCGGAGCCGTTGATGAAGGTGAGATCGCTCCGGGACAGGTAGACGATCATCGTCGCGCCCGAGATCACGGCTGCCGACCCCGCGAAGATCCAGATACCCCGATCGGAGCTGGAGCCCGTGACGAAGCCGGAGCCCTGTGTGCCGTCGAGAGAGTAGGTGCTGCCGATGAAGCAGTTCCGTTCGACCGTCACCCAGCCGTTGAGGCCCTTCGCCGGCACGGTGTTGGACGCGGCGTACGCGGGCGCGGCGGCTGCGAGAGCGATCATGGGCGCGGCCCAAGCGGCGCCCTTCATCAGAGTGCGGCGCGAAACCCCGCGCGATTCGTAGGCACGTCGAACGTCGGTGTCATTTGTCATGTGTGAAGCTCCCCAGTAGCTTTTCTCGTCATGCCCGAGGGCGCGACGTATCACACGACGCCTCCCCAGGCGGCTGAAATCGTCCGTGCGATATCCCAGTCAGAACACGAACCCTCTGACTCTTCCACCGACGGCCCGGAGTGTCAAATGCCCGCCCTCTGGAGGGGTCGTCGGGGCGGTCGGCAGGAACGGCAGAGTCGCCCCCACCGTCGCAGGGCGGGGGCGACTCTGATGTCGGTCGCGGAATGCGTGGCTCTCGGCTCGCGTGACCAGGACTCCTGGGATGCTCTCCTGTCGAGCCGAGGGACTAGATCTGGGCGACGAAGATTCCGCTGTCGGCGCTCGTGTCGTCCGATTGCGTGCTCCGCTCAGCGGGTGCCTGCTCCGTCGACGCGGTCTCGGGTGAATCCGTGCTCTGATCGGGCGCGGCACTCGGATCGGGCGAGGTGGTGTTGTCAGTCATGTCTGGCTCCTGAATCGTTGCTGGATGAGAAGTGGTCGGCGACTAGGCGCCGACGGGGCCGCGGACGAAGCTGTAGGAAGATCCGTCCACGGTCACGGTGCGCCGCGCGTAGGCGCTGAGCGAGGGACAGCTTTGCCCCAAGCTGGCGGTCCACTTCGGCTGGGAGTCCGCCACCCACACTTGAGTCTGCGGGTCGCCGTTGTTGTCGACGAAGTTGCCCGTGTGATAGGTCCAGGTACCGGTATAGGTGGTCTTGTAGGCGTAGTAGCCACTGGCGGGAGACGATCCGTCATCCCCGCTGCTCCGCACCAGGTTCGACCAACCCGAACCCGAACTGTTCGTGAAGGTCAGGTTCGACTTGTTGATGTAGAAGATGATCGTCGCGCCCGAGATCACGGGGGCGGGTGTGTTCCCCGCGAACAGCCAGATGCCCCTGTCGTTGGTGCCGCCATTCGTGAAGGACCCGGTCCCGTCGATGACGAAGGTGTTGTTGTCGCAGTTGCGCCTGAGTTCCACCCAGCCGTTGAGGCCCTTTGGGGGCACCTTGCCCGAGGCGGCATAGGCCGGTGCGGCCACAGCGGCGATGAGCAGCGGAGCCGACCACGCGGCCCCCTTCATCACGGTGCGGCGTGAGATCCCGGCCTGATTCCGGGTACTCCGAACGTCGTTCATATCGGTCATAGCAGAGAACTCCCCAGTGCTCTATCGCTGTGCCCGCGACAATATTGCTCCCCACCACGCAACACCGCCCCAGACGGTTGATGTGTGCTCCGTGTCGAAGACCCCAGTCAAGACACGGTTTCACCCATTCTCATCTGGGTGTGTCGGTCGTGTCAATCGCCAGCCTGTCTCGGCCTGCCGTTCTCGTCGACCGGGGAGTGACCGCAGTCGTCGCGGATCAGGCCGGCAGCCACTCCCGCACGGCGCGATCGAACTCCGCCGTGTCGAAGCGGAGGGCGCTGGCGGCCACCGCCGAGCGGTCCAGGGCCGCGACGCGATCCAGCGCGGCCCGGAACTCCGCGCCTTCGAACGCGTCGAGATCCTCGATCAGCACGCCGCTGACGCCGTCCTGCACCGACTCGGAGACCCCGCCCGTCGTACGGCCGATCACGGGGGTCCCCGTCGCCATCGCCTCCACCGGCATGATCCCGAAGTCCTCGACCGCGGGGAAGACATAGGCGATGCTGCGGCGGTAGAGCTCGGCCAGCAGTGCGTGGCTCGGGCTGTCCACGAGGACGATGCGCACGCCGCGCTCGGCCGCGAGCGCGACCAGCGCGTCGCGCTCGGGACCGCCGCCGGCGAGGACCACGGGGAGTCCCGCGGCGGCGCCGGCGCGCACCACGGTGTCGAGGCGCTTGTACGGCACGAACCGGGATGCGCCCAGCAGGAACTCGGACGGCAGGCCGTCGAGCACCGCAGATTCCGCTGCGCTGAGCGGCGCGGGGCGGCGCAGTCCCACCACATCGACCGGCGGATGGATCACTCCGGCATCGACGCCCCAGTGCTCCCGGATCCGCTCGCGTACCGCCTCGCTGTTGGCCATCATCGACGCGGCCTCCTCCGCCCGGCTACGGTCGATCGCCCGCAATGCCGGGGCCGCCGCGCGCACGGCCGCGCTCCGGCCCCGGTCATCGAGCTCCGGGTTCCAGATGTAGCGCGCCGGGGTGTGCACGTAGACGTGCTTGGGTGCGTCCCGTGCGGTCCCCGCGAAGCGGGCGTGGTGCGCGAACAGGTGCGAGCTGCAGACGATCCAGTCGGCGTCCGCGCTGCCGAGATGGCGCCAGGTCGAGGGCTGGAACGGCAGCGCCAGGGCCTTGCGGCGCCGCAGCGGCGTGCGGGCGAGCCAGGTCTCGTGCACCCGTGCCGGGTCGAAGCGCCCCGGTGCGTCGTTCCACAGGGCCTGGATCGGCGCCTGCGGGTAGAGCGCGGCGAAGCGGTCGACGACGTTCTCGGCCCCGCCGAAGCGCTCGAGCCATTCGTGGACGATGATGCCCGTCATGCTGCCTTTCGCGGCACGACGGCCGTCAGTATGCCCCTTCCGGAGCGATGACGGCGCGGACGGTGCGCCAGAGGATCATCAGGTCTCCGGCCGGCGACCAGTTCTCCACGTAGTACAGGTCGAGGCGCACGCTGTCCTCCCAGGAGAGGTCGGAGCGCCCGCTCACCTGCCAGAGACCGGTGATGCCGGGCTTGACCAGGAAGCGACGCCGCACGTGGTTGTCGTAGCGCTGCACCTCGGAGGCGAGCGGCGGGCGCGGGCCGACCAGGGACATGTCGCCGCGCAGGACGTTGATCAGCTGCGGCAGCTCGTCGATGCTGTACCGGCGCAGCCAGCGGCCGAACGGAGTGACCCGCGGATCGGTCTTCATCTTGAACAGCATGCCGTTGCCGTCGGTGCGGTCGAGCAGGCCCTTCAGACGCTCTTCGGCGTCGACGACCATGGTGCGGAACTTCAGCATGGCGAAGGAGCGCCCGTCGAGGCCGACGCGTTCCTGGCGGAACAGGGCGGGGCCCCCGTCGCGGCGCACCATCACCGCGATGAACAGGAACAGCGGCGAGAGCAGGAGCAGGCCCAGTGCGGACACCACGATGTCCGCGGCCCGCTTCGTCAGATAGCGCCCGCCCTCGAACGTCGGGAAGTCGACGTAGATGAGCGGGAGTCCCGCGACGGGGCGCGCGTGGATCCGGGGTCCCGCGATGTCGGTGAGGGCGGGAGCGACGATGAGGTCGATCCCGCGGGATTCGAGGTTCCAGCCGATCTCGCGCATCTGCTGCGGCGAGATGGAGTCGGATCCGCTGAAGATCACGGTGTCGGCGCCGACGACGTCGAGCTGCGTCACCACGTCGCCGAATCCCGCGATCACGGGCACGCCGGGAACGAGGTCGTTGCGGGTGCCGCTCTCGGTGATCGCGCCGACGATCTGGAAGCCGACCGACGGGACGCCCTGGATCTGCTCCGCCACGTGGCGCAGCTGGGTGCGCTCGCCCATCAGCAGCGCGCGCTGCACGAACGCTCCCTGCAGGCGCTGGCGATGCAGCCAGGACCGCCAGGCCCATCGGCCCAGCAGCAACAGGCACAGCCCGAGGGGCAGTGCGACGAGCAGGTAGCCGCGGGCGATCGGGATCTTGAACGCGAACGCGATGATCGCGAACGCGCCGAAGGTGCGGAAGGTCGCCGAGCCGATCCGCTTGTACTCGGTGGACCCGTTGCCGATCACCTTGTGGTCTCGCGTGCCGGACAGGGCGAGCATCGCCATCCAGGCGACCGCGATCACGGCGGCGATGATCGGATAGCCGAGCTGGACGAACTCGCTGGGAAGCGCAGTGTCGGTGTCGCCGAAGCGTAGCAGCACGGCCGCGAAGACGGCGATGACGACCGCTAGCCCGTCGGTGATGCGCAGGCGCATCGCATAGGCCCTGCGCCAGTCGTGCGTGCGACGCGAGGGCAGGACGAGGTCGGTGAGTGCGTTGAACGTCGCATCCTCCTCCGCCGTCGTCCGCCTCGGCGCGATGTACGTCGCGACCCGCGTCCTTGTCCCAAGCTGCGGCTCTGCGCCGCTGCGAACCCCGAAATCCACCACGTCCGTTGGAAACCTTCCCCAAAGGTTCCGCCCTCCACAGGGCGAAGACACGCTTCCCGGATCGTCCCCACGACGCTCCGGCATCCCCGCCGCGGGAGGACGCCCGGGTGTGCGCCGTCTGCCGTGAGGATTGGCAGGAGTCTAACAGGAGGCGCGCGGGGCGCAGGGCCGGTTCCTCTGTTGTGGGTCAGCGACCCGCCGTGTGGTCAGAATCCCCGCCAGCGCGAGATCGGCCACAGCGTCGCGACGACGCGGCCCACGATCTGGTCGCGCCGCGCCCAGCGGAAGCACCCGGGTGCCTCCGCCCCCGGGGCCCGGCAGCGGACGGCGCCGTCCGCGGAATTGGAGCGGTGGTCGCCTAGTACGAGATAGGACTGCGCGGGCACCGTCACCGCGGGGAAGCAGCGCAGGGATCGCGGCGTGGTGGAGCAGTCCAGACTCCCCGCCTGGAAGGCGAGGTCCTGATAGATGTAGGGCTCGTCGACGGGCACGCCGTCGACGATCAGGCGTCCGTCCGCCGTGCAGCACTCGACCTTCTGCCCCGGCGTCGCCACGATGCGCTTCACCAGCGTGTGCGGGCCGGAGGGACCGAAGCCGGTGACCTCGCCCACCCAGCGCAGCGCCGCCTTCCACGGCGGATCCTGCACTGCGGGAACCCCCCAGGAATCGTCTGCGTCGAACACCACGACGTCCCCGCGTCCCGGATCCGCCCAGTGGTAGGCGAGCCGGTTCACGAGCACCCGATCGCCGATCTCGAGGGTCTGCTGCATGGACCCGGAGGGGACCACGTACGGCTTCGCGATGAACGAGAGCACGAGACCCGTCACCACGACGGCCAGCAGCAGCTGGAACCACGCGCTCGAGGTGAACCGGCGCAGGCGCCGGCGGGCCGGGGGACCCGGAGTCGGCGGACTCTCCGGGGTCTCGGCCGTGGCGTCGGTCATTCCGCGGTCCCGCCGAGCGCCGCCCGCACGACGCGCTCGACCTCCGCGAGAGCGGGATCCAGCTGAGCGGCGGAGGCTTCGTAGGCGGCGGCGCCCTGGCGGTACGGGTCGAGCACGTCGTCGTCGTCGCTGATCGAGCCGCGCCGGCCGGCGATCGCCATGATCACGGCGCCCAGTCGCGCCCGGGGGTCGCTGCCGCCCGTCGCCGCGAGCCGGCGGATCTCCTCCTCGGACAGCCCGCTCGCCGCCCGGGCGAACTCCCGCACCGGGAAGATGCGGTGCAGCCGGCTCGGCACGAGCTGGACGACGAACCCGCGCTGCTCCTGCGTCATGGTGAGCACGAGGTCGGATTCCAGCACCATCGGCTCGAGCAGGCGCCGGCCGCGGTGCGCGGCGATGTCGGCCGGGCGCGCCTGCCGGGCCAGGGCGACGGCCTGGGCCTCCTCGGGCATACCGGCCCCGATCAGGGCGTGCGTTCCCGCGCTGTGCAGGCGCACACCGAGCGCTTCGAGCCGGGCGCGCAGCAGCACCTCGGCGAGCGGTGAGCGGCAGATGTTGCCGGTGCACACGGTGAGGATCGTGGGCGCGCCCTGCGGCATCGGATCCGGGGCGATGACCGGGGTGCGATTGCGCAGGCGCTTCGCGGGCGGCGAAGGCGGTGCGGCCGGGCGGGCGGCGGCGGCGCGGGCGGCTTCCCGGGCCGCGCGCAGCTCGCGGCGTGTGCGCGGGCGCAACGGCCCCCCGGAGCCGCGCGTGCGGCCGTGCCCCTCTTCGCTCATCGCTCCAGCCTAAGGGCGCGGACTGCCGCGGGGGAGCAGCTCCTGCTACGCGTCGCGGTCGTGCGCGCGGTCCTCGATGTAGCGCAGCAGCACGCCCTCACGCAGCGCCCAGGGCGAGACCTCGAGCTCGTCGACGGCCATCGCCGTCATCGCGGTGTGGAGCACGACAGCGGCGGCCACGATCTGGAAGGTGCGGTCCGGGGTGATCCCCGGGAGCTCCTGCCGGGCCGAGGCGGGTAGGCGGGCGAGGCGCGGGATCCAGGATCCGAGGGACGCGCGCGGCAGCAGCATCGCGACGTCGGCCCCCGAGCCGTTCGGGGAGCCGGGCGCCGGATGGCCCACGAGCCGGGCGAGCGACCGGATCGCCTTCGACGAGCCGACCACGTGGTCGGGGCGGGGAAGCGCCGAGAACCGGGCGGCGACCGGCGCGAAGACGTCGGCGGCGTGCGCGCGCAGGCGCTCGACGGCCTCCTCGCCGGGCGGGTCGTCGGGGAGGAACATCAGCGTCGAGCGGCCCGCGCCGAGCGGGACGGAGGCGGCGATGTCGGGCAGCTCCTCGGATCCGGCGGCCATCTCGAACGAGCCGCCGCCGATGTCGAACAGCAGGATCTGCCCGGCCGACCAGCCGAACCAGCGCCGTGCGGCGAGGAACGTGAGGCGCGCCTCGGTCTCGCCGTCGAGCACCTGCAGCGGCTGTCCGAGCGCGGCCTCGACGCGGGCGATCACGTCGGCGCCGTTCGCGGCCTCGCGCACGGCGCTCGTGGCCGTGGCGAGCAGCGCGTCGACCTTCTCCTGCGCGGCGATCGCGCGCGCCCGCACGACGGCGGCCACCAGCGCCTGCACGCCCTCCTCGCTGATCGCCCCCGACGGGGTCAGGAAGCGCATCAGGCGCAGCACGGTGCGATCGCTCGTGGTGGCGAGCGGACGTCCGCCGGGATGGACGTCGGCGGCGAGCAGGTGGACGGTGTTGGATCCGATGTCGAGCACTCCGAGACGCACGGGGGAAGGATACCCGGCCCGGGTGACGCCGAGGTCGGCGGATGCGGGCCGCCGGCGCGGATGCGCGCGGATACGATGGAGCGCGTGAGCCCCGATCCCCTCGCGTCGCAGTCGCTGTCGCCGTACCGCCGCATCGATCGTGCCGACTGGGCGCGCCTCGCCCAGGGACTGGATCAGCCGCTCAGCGAGACCGAGGTCGTCGAGATCCGCGGTCTGGGCGATCGGCTCGACCTCACGGAGGTGCAGGAGGTCTACCTGCCGCTGAGCCGCCTCCTCAGCCTGTACGCCACGAGCACCAAGCGTCTCGGCGCGGCGACCAGCCAGTTCCTCGGCGAGGCCGACGACACCACGCCCTTCGTCGTCGGCGTGGCCGGCTCCGTCGCGGTCGGCAAGTCGACGATCGCGCGTCTGCTGCGCGAGCTGATGAGCCGCTGGCCGGGCACGCCCCGCGTCGAGCTCGTCACGACCGACGGGTTCCTGCATCCGAACGCCGAGCTCGAGCGCCGCGGCATCATGGACAGGAAGGGATTCCCGGAGTCCTACGACCGGCGCGCCCTGATCGAGTTCCTGACCAAGGTCAAGAGCGGGGCAGACGAGGTGCGCGCGCCGTTCTACTCGCACATCCGCTACGACATCGTGCCCGACGCGCATGTCGTGGTGCGCCGGCCCGACGTCGTGATCGTCGAGGGCCTGAACGTGCTGCAGCCGCCGCCGGCGCCGAACGACGTCGCCGTCAGCGACCTCTTCGACTTCTCGATCTACGTCGACGCCGAGCTCGACCACATCGCGCAGTGGTACGTCGACCGGTTCCTCGCGCTGCGGCAGGGCGCGTTCACGAACCCGTCGTCGTACTTCAACGTCTTCGCGCACCTCACGGACGACGAGGCCGTCACGACCGCGATGGGGTACTGGAACGAGATCAACCTGCCGAACCTCATCGAGAACGTGATGCCCACCAAGCACCGTGCGACGCTCGTGCTGAACAAGGGCGCCTCGCACGCCGTCGAGTCGGTGCTGCTGCGCAAGCTCTGACACGGGTGAGCCAGCCCGCCGGCGGCGAGTGAGCCGGGACCCGACGCGGATCCGGATCCGCGCCCGGTGCGCCGAGCGACTGGGATACTGACAGCATGGGGAGTGCTCTCTACGTTTTTCTGCTGCCGGCGCTGGCGCTGTCGTCGACGCTCATCCTGGTCGGGGTGCTCGCGGTCAGCGGGATCGCGAAGCTGCGCACCCCCGATGACGCCGCGGGCTGGGAGGCGCTGGGAATCCCGGCCGTCTTGCGCAGGACCTGGCTGATCCGACTGCATCCGATCGCCGAGCTGGTGCTCGCCGCGGCGCTGCTGCTGCTCGGCGGCGCCCTCGGGACGGCCGCCGCGGTGGTCGCGGTGCTCCTGTTCGCGGCCTACCTCGCGATGG
The DNA here is from genome assembly GCF_023703415.1 of Microbacterium sp. USTB-Y. Classification (GTDB taxonomy): domain Bacteria; phylum Actinomycetota; class Actinomycetes; order Actinomycetales; family Microbacteriaceae; genus Microbacterium. Next base: position 141,101 of record NZ_JAGMTU010000005.1, read on the forward strand.
TCTGGAGGGCTCGGCGGCAGACGCCCGATGCGTCCTGCGCATGTTTCGGCGAGCGTCGCCCGATCACCGGACGCACGCTGCTGCGCAACGGCTGGCTGACCCTGCTGGCCCTGGTCTCCGCGGCGACGATCGGGGCGCTCCCGCCGTTCGGCGGCGTCGCCGTGCTGGCGGTCGCCTTCTGGCCCTGGGCGATCGCGCTCGCGGCCGTCGCGGTGACCTTCGTCCTGATCCAGGAGCCCTCCTCCGCCGATGCCGGTCCGGCGCGCGCCGGCCAGCCGGGCGCGGCGGGATCCGCTCTCGGCGAGGAGGGGGAGTTCGAGGACTACCTGCGCACGCGCACCCCCTCGGTGCCCGTCCAGCTCGGCGACGGCGAGACGGTGAACCTGCGCGAACTCGCCGCGCAGAAGCCGCTCCTACTGCTGTTCGTCTCCGAGACCTGCGGATCCTGCACTCCCGTGATCGAGAGCGCCGGAGCGTATCGCGCGCTGCTGCCCGAGGTCTCGGTGCGCATGGTCCTGCAGATGCGACCGGAGGAGAGCGCCCTCGCGTCCGCCGAGGAACCGCAGACGCTGCACGACCCGCACCGCTACGCCAGCGGCTCGATCGGCGACTTCTCCACGCCGACCGCGGTGCTGCTCGGCATGGACGGGATGCTCGCGGGCGGCCCCGTGACCGGCGCCGGCGCGATCGCCGAGTTCGTCGACGACGTGTACGAGAGCCTGCACGGCGAGCGTCCGCCCGGTCGCTGAACCGTCGCGGCCCGCTCCCCTCCTCGTCCGAGCTGTTCCCCGGGCGGTCCGTGCCCCTCGCCGCCGTCGATGGGCGGCCGGCATCCTCGGCGAACCGTGACCGGGGAACACCTCCTTCGGGGGTCATCCGCGCACTTCTTCCGCAAGTCGCGTAATGGATCCGCCTCTCATGCATCTCATTGATCGGACGTCTGTCCTGACGTTCTGGGGACCTGGGGAGGTCGACGATGGGGATCGTCATGGATGCCGCAGAGGCGACGAGCCTGCTGCATGGCACGAAGCAGGGGCCGCTCACCGCGGTCGGCTTCCGTTCGGCGCTGCTGACGCGGCATGCGCTGGCTGCGGAGGAGGAGGTCCGCTGGTCTGCGCAGACCGCGGATGGCACGGCGATGGCGGCCATGGTGGTCGCGGTCGGAGGACTCCGGGTGCAGGACGACCGGGGCACCGTGCACGACGTGCCCGACAGCCGGCTCGTCTTCCTGCATCCGGAGCGGGCGGCCCGCATCGTGACGCCGCGGCCGTCGACCCTGATCTGCGCGTGGGTGCCGTGGAGCGTGCTCGAGGAGGTGGAGCGGTCGGGCGAGATCCCGCCGGGGGCGATCCCCGACACGGCCCTGACGCGCGGGCTCTCGTCGTTCCTGGAGTCCGCCACGCAGAACGCACCCGAGACGCGATCGCACACGGATGCGGTGATGGAGCGGCTGATCGGCGAGATGCTCTTCGGGATCCTGGCGGATGCCGTCGCGCACGGCCCGGTACGGCCTCGGGCGCCGCGGCCCATCGACCGGGCTCGCGCGCGCATCCTCGCCCGCCACATCGACCCCGACTTCGACGTCTCGACGCTCGCCCGGGAGATGCATCTGTCCCATCGGCAGGTGCAGCGCCTCTTCGCGGCGGAGGGCAGCACGGCCGCCGATGAGCTGCGCAGGCTGCGCATCGGCGTCGCGCGCGAGCTGCTCGACTCGGACGGCGGACGCTCGATGCGGATCAGCGAGATCGCGCGGCGCGCCGGCTTCCGGGATCGCCCCGCGCTGCGCAGGGCGCTCGCCGCGGTGGGCGCCGCGGCGCCCAGGGCCGCACGCACCGTGCGGCCCTGACCGCCTCCGGCGCACCGCAGGGCGTTTCGCGACGCGATGCGTGCAAATCGCGACATCCGGATCGCGGCCCCGCGGAGGCCGGCGGAGAGTGGCGATGTACCCGCCGCGCTTGGGAGCGCGACGCGCCCGGAAGCGCAGAGCGGAGTGCACCAATCCATCGATATCTGTCTGGGGAGACGCATGCCTGAATCGGCGACGTGGGTAAATGGATCGAACGAGAGCAGCACCGGCACGGCCGTGGCCGTCCGCCGGCGCACGCTGCTGAAGGGCGCCGCTTGGAGCCTGCCGGTGATCGCGGCCGCAGCAGCGGCTCCGCTCGCCGCAGCGAGCGGAGCGCCGAAGAACGCGCTGGCCGGGGTGTTCTACGTGACACGCAGCTTCGACCAGACGGTCACCTGGGACGGGCGGGCCAGCAGCGGCGGTCAGCTCTACGTCACCGACACGGTGACGGGGCAGAAGATCACGAGCATGAGCCTGCGGTTCGGATCGACCAAGCAGGTGTCGAACTGGACCAAGGTCGGCGGCGGGACCTGCTGGTCGCTGCCCGTCGCGGACGGCCAGCTCACCTACAACGGCCAGACGTTCTACATGTACAAGTCGGTCTACCAGTGCGCCCTGCCGCTCTCCGCGACGAACGGCAACACCACCGTGAACTCCGAGTTCTACTGGCAGGGCACGGTGAGCAACCCGACGAACCTCATCACGCAGCGCGTGACGCAGGTGACGCAGCCGCCGAGCAACACGGCGCCCGGAGCCACGATCACGTGGATCCGCAACGTGGCGACCATCTGAGCCGCCGCGCACGCACCCCTGTCACGAGAACCGAACGGAGCACATCATGACCGACAACGGCACCGCACCGCAGCCCGACCCGACCACTCCCGTCGCCGACGCGACGGCGGAGACCCCCGTGCCCGTGGGCACGGTCATGCCGAACTGAGCCCCGCCGGATCGGATTTCGTACGGAAGCCGCGCAAAATCGCGGCCGTACGCTGGAAACCATGTGTGGAATCGTCGGATACGTGGGGTCGCGCCCCAGCCAGGACATCCTGCTCGCGGGCCTCGCCCGTCTGGAGTACCGAGGGTACGATTCGGCCGGCATCGCCGTGATCGATGAGGCCGGATCTCTCGGCATGCGCAAGAAGGCGGGAAAGCTGCAGATGCTGCGCGACTCGCTCGCGGACGCCGCGCTGCCCGACGGCAGCACCGGCATCGGGCACACCCGCTGGGCCACCCACGGCGGCCCGACGGATGCGAACGCGCACCCGCACCTGGCCGACGACGACAAGCTCGCGCTCATCCACAACGGCATCATCGAGAACTTCGCCGCCCTGCGCGCCGAACTCGAGGCCGAGGGTGTGACGTTCCGCAGCGAGACGGACACCGAGGTGGCCGCCGCTCTGGTCGGTCGCGAGTACCGCCGCACCGGCGACCTGCGCGCGGCCTTCCGTGCGGTGGTCAACCGCCTCGAGGGCGCGTTCACCCTGCTCGCCGTGCACGAGGACGAGCCCGGTCTCGTCGTCGCCGCGCGCCGCAACTCGCCGCTGGTGGTCGGCCTCGGCGAGGGGGAGAACTTCCTCGGATCCGACGTGGCCGCGTTCGTGGAGCACACCCGCCGTGCGCTCGCGATCGGCCAGGACGAGATCGTCGCGATCACGCCGTCCGAGGTGACCGTCACCGACTTCGCGGGCACCGCGGTGACCCCCGAGCCGTTCGAGGTCTCGTGGGACGCGTCGTCCGCCGAGAAGGGCGGCTGGCCGAGCTTCATGGCCAAGGAGGTCGCCGAGGAGCCCGACGCCGTCGCGAACACGATCCGCGGCCGCGTGCGGGACGGGGCCGTCGTGATCCCCGAGCTGGACGGATCCGACGAGCTCTTCCGCGGGATCGACCGCATCATCATCACCGCCTGCGGCACCGCGTCGTACGCGGGCATGGTCGGCAAGTACGCGCTGGAGCAGTGGGCGCGCGTGCCGGTCGACGTCGAGCTCGCGCACGAGTTCCGCTACCGCGACCCGGTGATCGGCGAGACCACGCTGGTGGTGTCGATCAGCCAGTCGGGCGAGACCATGGACACCCTGATGGCGGTCAAGTACGCCCGTGAGCGCGGCGCGCGCACGCTGTCGATCTGCAACACGCAGGGCGCGACGATCCCGCGCGAGTCGGACGCGGTCGTCTACACGCACGCCGGTCCGGAGGTCGCGGTCGCGTCGACCAAGGCGTTCGTGGCGCAGATCACCGCGCTGCTGCTCCTCGGCCTGCACGCGGGGCGCGTGCGCGGCTCGCTCTCCGCCGCCGACGGCGCATCCGCCGTGGCGGAGCTGGAGAGCCTGCCCGGCAAGATCGCCGAGGTGCTCGCCGAGGAGCAGGCGCACGTCACCCAGCTCGCGGGCTGGATGGCGGACACCCGCTCGGTGCTGTTCCTCGGCCGCCACGTGGGCTATCCGATCGCGCTCGAGGGCGCGCTCAAGCTCAAGGAGATCTCGTACATCCACGCCGAGGGCTTCGCCGCCGGCGAGCTCAAGCACGGACCGATCGCCCTGATCGAGCCCGGCCAGCCAGTGTTCGTGCTCGTGCCGTCGCCGCGGCACTCCGCGCTGCTGCACGCGAAGGTCGTCTCCAACATCCAGGAGATCCGCGCCCGCGGCGCCCGCGTGATCGTGATCGCCGAGGAGGGCGACGCGGCCGTGCTGCCGTTCGCCGACGAGGTCATCCGGATCCCGCTCGCGGAGGCGCTCTTCGAGCCGATCCTCGCGGTCGTGCCGCTGCAGATCTTCGCCATGGCGCTCGCCACGGCGAAGGGCCTCGACGTCGACCAGCCGCGCAACCTGGCCAAGTCCGTCACCGTGGAGTGAGGTCCCGGCGCGACTCGACCCGGCGCGTGTCCGGCTCGGGCTCGCGCCGCCGGGACCGGGCGGTCTGCGCGCACGGGTTCTCGTCGAACGCACGGCTTCTCGTCGAACGCACGGGAACGACGCGTGAAGAAGCGGTGCGTTCGGCAAGATCCGGTGCACTCGCGGTGCGTGTCGTCGGCGGCACGGGTTCTCGACGCGCGGATCGGTCCACCGTCGCCGGGGTGGACCGCCGCACCATCCGGGCCGCGTGGATCCGGCCCGGTAGGCTGAATCGGTGATCATCGGCACCGGCATCGACCTCGTGGACATCCCGCGATTCGAGCGGACGGTCGCCCGCACGCCCCGGCTCATGCAGCGGCTGTTCGCGCCGTCGGAGCAGGGGCTGCGGCTGCCCTCGCTCGCCGCGCGGTACGCGGCCAAGGAGGCGCTGATCAAGGCGCTGGGCGGATCCGACGGCGTGCACTGGACCGAGATCGAGATCGCCTCGGAACCCTCCGGCAAGCCGTACTTCGTGCTGACCGGCACCACGGCCGCCGCGGTCGCCGAGCGCGGCATCACCACGCTGCATCTCTCGCTGACCCACGACGCGGGCCTCGCCGCGGCGCACGTCGTGGCCGAGTCCCGGGAGGCGGACGTTCGCGAGACGGACGCCGGGTTCGGAACGCGCGGATCCGCAGACGCCCCCTCTGAGCACCGAGACCCCCTCGCAGGTGCGAACCTCAGCGGGGGTGCGGACGCTGCCGGGGGGCCTCGACAGGATCCTTCGGGCGTTGACAGCGCCGCCCAGAGCCGCGGCCCCGGGGAGGGACGCCCATGACCGCTCCGTTCCGCGAGGCGACGATCGATCTCGACGCCATCAGCGACAACACCCGCCACCTGCGCCGCCTCACCGGCGTCGAGGTCATCGGCGTCGTCAAGGCGAACGCCTACGGCCACGGGGCGACGGCCGCCGCGGTCGCGGCACTCGCCGGGGGAGCGACCCGGTTCGGCGTCGCCACGGTCGACGAGGGGCTGCAGCTGCGCCGCGACGGCGTGAACGCGCCGATCCTCGCCTGGCTGCACGCGCCCGACCGCCGGTTCGACGACGCGGCCGAGGCCGGCATCGAGCTCGGCATCTCGAGCTTCGAGCAGCTGATCGCCGCCGCGGCGGCGTCACGCGGATCGGATCCCGTCCGCGTGCACCTCAAGTTCGAGACGGGCCTGAGCCGCAACGGCATCGCCCCCGCCGACCGCGCCCGGTTGCTCGCCGAGGCGGCGCGCCTGGAGCGCATCGGCCGGATCCGCGTCGTCGGCCTGTTCAGCCACGTCTCCAACACCTCGCCGGAGGACGACCGCGCCGCGCTCGCGGCGTTCGAGGCGGCGTGCGCCGAGGCCGAGGCGAACGGGATCCACCCGGAGCTGCGCCATCTCGCCGCGACCGCGGCGGCCATCGATCTGCCCGAGACCCGGCTCGACGCGGTGCGCATCGGGATCGGCCTCTACGGCGTGAGCCCCTTCGACGACCGGAGTCCCGGGGATCTCGGTCTGCGCCCGGCCATGACGCTGCGCGGCGCGGTCGCCGCCGTGCGCCGAGTGCCGGCGGGCACGGGCGTCTCCTACGGCTACACGCACCGCACCGAGTCCGAGACCACGCTCGCGCTGATCCCGCTGGGCTACGCCGACGGCGTGCCGCGGCAGGCATCGGGCCGCGGACCCGTGCAGATCGGCGGGCGCCGCTACACCGTCGCCGGACGGATCGCCATGGATCAGTTCCTCGTCGACGTGGGCGACGATCCGGTCGCGGTCGGCGACGAGGTCGTGCTCTTCGGCGACCCCACGCTGGGGGTGCCCTCGGCCAGGGACTGGGCGGATGCGGCGGACACCATCGACTACGAGATCGTGACGAGGATCGGGCCCCGCGTGCCGCGCCGGAGCGTGTCGTGACCGCGCTCGACGACCTCGCGGGGCGGCATGAGATCCGCACCGCCGAGGCCATGGAGGAGCTCGGCCGGCGGATCGGATCCGACCTCGTCGCCGGCGACGTGCTGATCCTCACGGGCGCCCTCGGCGCGGGCAAGACGACGTTCACGCGCGGACTGGCGGACGGCCTCGGGGTGCGCGGGCCGGTGCAGAGTCCCACCTTCGTGATCGCGCGGACCCACCCGTCGCTGGTCGGCGGGGCGCCCCTCGTGCACGTCGATGCGTATCGTCTCGGATCCGCGGCGGAGCTGGACGACCTCGACGTCGACGTGCCGGGATCCGTCGTCGTGGTGGAGTGGGGGCGGGGCATGGCGGAGGAGCTCGCCGACGCCTGGTGGGACATCGAGCTGGAGCGCCCGATCGGGGCGTCCGCCGACGATCTCGCGGCGGAGGATCTCGACGCCGATGCGCCCCGTCTCGTCACGATCGCCCGCGCGGGTCGTCGCTAGCGGAGTCCGGACCGGCTCTTCCGGCGGCCGTGCGGTGCAGGTCACACCCCCGGGAGGCGTACTCATATGCCGATATGATGCTCACGACCGGGAGCTGCAGGGAAGAACATGACCGAAGACGCCACGAAGACCGCCGTCATCATCGAGGACGATCCGGACGTCCGTTCGCTGCTGGACGAGGTCTTCCGGGCTGCGGGATTCCGCACCGTGCTGGCCGGCACGGGCCTCGAGGGGGTCGCGGCGGTCGCCGAGCACAGCCCCGTCATCACCACGCTCGACATCAACCTCCCCGGCATCGACGGCTTCGAGGCCGCCCGCCGGATCCGGCTGCTCAGCACGACGTTCATCATCATGCTGTCCGCGCTCGGGGAGGAGTCGGACGTCGTGCTCGGCCTCACCTCCGGCGCCGACGAGTACCTGGTCAAGCCGTTCCGGCCGCGTGAACTGCGGGCGCGCATCGAAGCGCTGCTGCGGCGTCCGCGCAGCCCGGAGTCCGTGCAGCCCGACGGCGAGGCGGCGCCCGTGCCCTCCGAGGCGGTGCGTGCTCCGCAGATCGCGGCCGCGGAGTCCGCGGCTCCCGCGCGCAACCCCTCCGTCACCGCGGCCGTCCCGCTCCCCGGCGCAGCGGGGCGGTGGCATGCGCACCGCGACATCCGCCTCGATCTCGACACCCACACCGTGCTCGTGGCGCAGCAGGAGGTCGAGCTGACGCCGACCGAGTTCGATCTGCTCGCCACGCTGCTCGAGTCCAAGCGGCGGGTGCGCAGCAAGTCCGATCTCGCACTCGTGCTGCGCGGCGAGGCGTTCGGATCCGCGTCCTATGTGGGCGAGCCCGACAAGCGGGCGATCGAGGCGCACATGGCGAACCTGCGGCGGAAGATCGGGGACAGCACCGCGGATCCCCGCTACATCGAGACGGTGCGCGGCGTCGGCTACCGCCTCACCGCGCACGCGGAGGCCTGAGTCCGCCGCAGCCGGCCGACCGTGCGGCGGACGGCTGAGACCTCGCGGCTATCGCCGTGCGCCGGAGCCCTCCGTGGTCCGCCGACGGCCACGGGCCTCAGGACCCGCGCTTCCCGTGCGGCAGAGGCCCCAAGCCCCTGCCGCCTGCGCGGGCCCCAAGACCCGAACCCTGTGCGGTCCCCGGGGGCCGGTCCCCTCGGCCCCCGGGTCCACAGGCCGGACATCGATCCCCATCGATCTCCGGTATCCGTTCCCGGGCAGGGCCCCGGGAACGGAGCGGCGCCTCCCGAAGGCGCCTTCCCCTCCGCGTCCGGTTACGGGTCCGGACTCGGAGCGGGCGTCGAAGCCGGCGGTGCCGGGGCAGTGGTGGCGGGCGGTGCCGAGGCGGGCGGGTCCGTCGTGGCGCCCAGTCCGCGTCTCAGCACGGCGGCGAAGGCGTCGTCCTGCGGAAGCGCCCCGGCGCATCCGCCGGCGCCGGGGTCCGTCGCCGGGGTGCACGAGAGGTCGCGGTTCGTCGACCACATCGACAGCCGGGCGAGGCGCTGCTTCTGCGCGAAGGTGCTGAGGGCCGCCGCGTCGTCGAGGGCGAACACGCCGTCCTCGCCCTCGACGCGCCCGATCGTCGGCGTGGCGCCCATGATCGCCCAGACGCCGCCCACCGGGAGATCCACGTTCAGCTCGTCGTACAGGCGCCCGAGCTGATCGTGCACCGCCGTGAGCGCCGCGATCGCTGCCGCGCCCCGGGACTGCCCGTCCTGCGGCGCCTCGTCGCGCCCGGTCATCGCGTTGATGCCGGAGAGGCGCACGCCCGCCTGCTGCAGCTGGCGGATCGACCGCAGTCCGCCCGTGCTGAGCCCGCTGCGCCCGGCGGGCAGGGTGAGCCAGACGGCGAGCTGAGCCCCCCGCGCGCGATGGTTCGCCTGCAGTTGCGCGACGGCCTGGGCGCGCCGGTCGCCGGCCGCCGGGTCGTCGAGGCTGCGGGCGCCCAGGTCGAGGTCCATCGTGGTCACCGCATAGCGGTCGAGCACCGACGCGTAGGCGCTCGCGAGGTCGCCGACCGATGCGCAGGCGCCCGCCAGCTCGATCCCGGTTCCGCCGAACGACACCGCGACCATCCGCCCGCTCTGCTGCACGCGCGCGATCCGGTGGTCCAGGTCGAGGGCCCGTGCGGCGTCGGCGAGGGAGTACGCGCCTCCCCAGCTCGCGCTGCAGGCGTTCGCCGAGGGGGCGCCGACGAACGCGAGCACGACGGCGTCCGAGGGGGATCCGCCCGCGAGGGCGGACGCTGCCTGCCCCTGGGTGACATCGACGTAGCTGCCGAACCAGCGCGCTCCGGCCGGGGCGAGGGGCACGGCCCGCTCCTGCATCAGGAACCAGGGCACGGCGACGACCCCGAGCGCGACGGTGAGGGCGACGAGTGCGCCGGTCAGCACCGTCCAGCCCCGGCGGGGCAGGGCGGGTGCCACAGAGGAGGGGGCGGTCATCGCGCATCCTCCTTCGGCGGGTGATCGTGGATCCGGGGGCGACGGGAGAGTGGTGCCGGATCCGCGTTCGGGCCGCGGATCCGGCGACGGAGGGGGGTCCGTCTTCCAGCGATGCTAGGCGGCGCGATATCCCGGTTGAACCGCCTTGGGCCGTTCTTTGGATAACCTTGCGGAAGCGTTGAGCGGGCGGGCTCCGGAACGGGTCCGTGCGGCGCATCCGGCGCCGGCGTCGGGCCGCGCGGGGAGAGGATCGGCATGTCGCGCAGGGCGTCGATCTGGCGCTGGCAGCTCATCTTCGTCAGCACCACCGTGGCGATCGCGGTGCTCGTCGCCGCGCTCAAGCCGACCGTCTTCGCCACCCCGCTCTTCACGGCAGGGCTCGTGCTGGCCCTGCTCACGACCGTCGTCGCACTCGTGCTGCCCTGGGACCGGATCCCGTCCGCGGCGATCCTCGCCGTTCCGATGGTCGACATCGCCGCGATCGGCCTCACCACCCAGGCCCCGGACATCCGACTCGGCTTCCTCTGGGTGATCCCGATCACGTGGATCGCCACCTACTACTCGATGATCGCCGTCCTCGGGGGCATCGCGCTGATCACGGCGTTCCTCTTCACGGTCGCCAACCAGAGCGGGCTCTTCTCGGACGTGGTCCTGCGCGTGCTGATCACCGCGTTCTCGCTCGGCTTCCTGGGGACGACGATCCGGATCGGGGTGCGCCGCTCGCGCGCCGCGAGCAGGCTGCTGCGGCGCGGATCCGAGCAGATCGACCGGGTCGCACGCCGCGCGGAGACGCATGAGCGGCGCATGGCGCAGATCATCGACGCCCTCGGCACCGCCCTCGTCACGGTCGGCGAGGACGGTGCGATCCTGCGGATGAACGACGCCTACCGGCGGCTGTACGGGATCGACGCCGACGGGTCCGCCCTGCCGGCGCCCGCCGTGGAGTACGACGACCGGGAGGGGGATCCGGTGCCGATGCACCGGACCCTGCTCGCCCGCGCCGTGCGCGGCGAACGCCTCGACGGGGAGCGGGTCTGGCTCTACGACGCCGCCGGCGTGTGGCGGGCGCTCGAGGTGGACACGCTGCCGATGGCGGGCGACGCCGACCAGGGGGCGGTGGTGCTGGTCACGATCGACGACGTGACCGCCCGGCTGGCGGCGGCCGAGGAGCGCCGGCTGATGTCCGCGATCCTGACCCATGAGCTGCGCAACCCGCTCACGGCGATCGTGGGGCACGTCGATCTGCTGCTGGAACGGGCGGATCTGCCCCCGCGGATGGCCGACCAGCTCTCCGTGGTTGCGGGCGCCGCCGAGCGCATGCAGGATCTCGTCACGACGGCGCTGGACGCCTCCCGTCCCGCCGCGCGCGTGCTCTCCGAACCGGTAGACCTGCACGCGCTCGTGCAGGCGTCGGTCTCGTCGTTCCTTCCGACGGCCGCCGCCGGCCGGCGGCAGGTCACGGTCACCGGAGCCGCCACGCTCCTCATCTACGGGGATGCGTTCCGGCTGCGTCAGGTGATCGACAACCTGCTGAGCAACGCGGTCAAGTACACCCCGGCGGGAGGATCCATCGTGGTCTCGCTGGACGTCGCCGAGGACGGCTGGGCCGAGCTCGTCGTCGCCGACACGGGGGTCGGCATGGCTCCCGCCGACGTCGATCGACTGTTCCAGCCGTATTTCCGCAGCGAGCAGGCCGAGCACAGCGGCGTCCCGGGCACGGGCCTGGGCCTCGTCGCCGTCCGGGACATCGTGACCGCGCACGGCGGCACCGTCGACGTGCACAGCCGCATCGGCGAGGGCACCCGCATGCGCGTGCGCCTGCCGCGCCGCCCCGAGAGGAACGACGCATGATCTCCGTCACCGCCCCCATCGGCATCACCGTCAACACCTCCGCGACCCTGGTCGCGCTGGTGACGCTGTCGGCCGCGCTGGTGTTCGGCCTGGCCCTGATGCCGCGCCCGAGCAGGGCCACGATCACCTGGTCCGTCGGCTTCGGCGTCGCCATGCTCGCGACCTACGTCTGGGTGGCGGCCAACCAGTTCGACAGCGCTCCGCTGCGGGCGCTGTCGTCGGGGCTCATCGTCTGCTTCGAACCGCTGCTGTGGCTCGGGATCCGCTTCTACGCCGGCCGGCGGGCGTTCTGGCCCGCGGCGGTCGTCTACATCGCGATCGGGCCCGCGGCGCTCGCGCTCACGTCGACCACGGACGCGTATCCGGTCGTGTTCCGCATCGTGTTCTCGGCGGGCGCGGTGTTCGCGGGGATGTCCGCCTGGGAGCTGTTCCGGCTGCGGATCAGCGCCCGGGACGTGGTGATCCCGCTCGCCCTCGTGTCCTCGGCGTTCGTCGTCGTCGCCGTTTTCGGCATCGCGGCAGGGATCACCGGCGTCGGTTCCGCCCCCGGAGACGAACTGCGGATGCTGCGCGACATCAACGGCGTCGGCATCCTGCTCACCAGTCAGTGCGCCGCGATCACGATCGTGCTGCTCACCCGGGGGGAGACGCTGCTGCGCGGCGGGGGCAAGGGCGAGCAGGACGACCACGCGATCCTGCGCGCCCGGATCGCCCGCGCGAGCCGCCGCCAGGATCCGGCGTGGTCGCTGCTCGACGTCCGTCTCGACGATCCGGTGGACGTGCAGGACGCCCTGGGGCCGGCCGCGTTCGCGAGCATCGTCGCGGCGTTCCACGCGCATGTGCTGGATGCGCTGCCGGCCGCCGCCGACGTGGCGAGGATCGCGGATGGGCGGGTGCTCGTACTGCTGCCCGGCAGCGACGACGAGGTGCGGCGCCTGCTCCGGGCCCTGCTGACGCGGGTCTCCACGATCGAGGATCCGGGCCCCCGCGCGCCCCTGCGGGTCTCGGCGAGCGTCGGCTGGGCGGGCGTGCTGGATGCGGACTACGACCTGGAGGCGCTCACGTCGGCCGCCGCCAAGGCGTCCGCCCTCGCCCAGGCGCGCGGCGGGGATCGCTGGGAGCGGGCGGTCGTCGCCGCCCGGTGATCCGGGGGTGCCGCGCCGGGCGCACCGACTACCCTGGAAGGGTGATTCTCGGCGTGGACACCTCACTCGGCTCGGCCGTCGGCCTGATCGGCCATGACGGCCGCACTCTGGCCGAGGTGTCCCAGGGCGGGCACCTCGGGCACGCCGAGGCGATCGGGACGCTGCTCGAGCAGGTCCTCGCCGCCGGATCCGAGGACGAGGATCCGCTCACGCACGTCGCGGCGGGCATGGGCCCCGGACCGTTCACGGGACTGCGGATCGGGATCGCCGCGGCACGCGCCTTCGCGCTCGGCCGGGACGTCCCCGTGATCGCCGTGCCCAGCCACCACGCCGCCGCGCTCGCCGTGATCGAGGGCGAGCACCCGCCGCAGCACCCGTTCGCGATCCTCACCGACGCGCGCCGGCGCGAGACCGCGGTGACCGTCTACGAGGGCATCGACGTCGACGGGATCCCGCACGCCGTGGTCGACACGGTGCTCGTCCCGCAGGCCGACGTCGACCGCAAGCTGGGGGCGCTGCGCCGCTTCGAGGTCACCGGGATATCGGGGGCCGCGGTCGCCCGCGTCGCCCGCCGCGCGGTCGCCGCCGGACGCACGCTGACCGGATCCGAGCCGCTGTACCTGCGTCCGCCGGACGCCCTGGTGCCGGCCGCGCCCAAGAAGGTGGGCTCGTGAGACCGCTTGCCTCGCACCGCAGCGCCGGGGCCGGGGGCGCCTCGTGATCCGCAGCGCGACGGCGGACGACCTCGACGCGATCATGCTCATCGAACGGCGCTCGTTCCCGACCGACGCCTGGAGCGCCGAGATGATGGCCGCCGAGCTCGCGAGCCCGCACGGCCGTTACCTCGTCGACGTCGAGCCGTCCGCCGTGCCGGCCGACCGCGGGACCGTCGTCGGCTACGGGGGAGTGCGCGCGCTGCGCGGATCCGCCGACAGCGACATCCAGACCATCGCCCTCGACGCGGCGCACCGCGGATCCGGACGGGGCAGAGCGCTGCTGCGCGCTCTGCTCGCGGAGGCCGCGGAACGCGGCGCCCGCGAGGTGTTCCTCGAGGTGCGCGCGGACAACCCGGTCGCCCAGCGGCTCTACGCCTCGGAGGGGTTCGCCGAGATCGGCCGGCGCGCCGGCTACTACCAGCCCGACGACGTCGACGCCGTGATCATGAGGCTCGACCTGTCCGATCGCGACACGACCGTACTCAGGCCGGATCCGGCGGATCCGCGAGAATCGAACGGAATCATGCCGGAGAAGCGCATCGAGCCTGAATACGGCAACGCGGAGGGATCCGATGACTGACCAGCCCCTCGTGCTCGGGATCGAGACGAGCTGCGACGAGACCGGGATCGGCATCGTCCGCGGGCGCACCCTGCTGTCCAACACGATCGCGTCGAGCATGGACGAGCACGCCCGCTACGGCGGCGTGGTCCCCGAGGTCGCCGCCCGCGCGCATCTCGAGGAGCTGCAGCCGGCGATCGAGCGCGCGCTCGCCGAGGCGCAGGTGCGGCTGCAGGATCTCGACGCGGTCGCCGTGACGAGCGGCCCGGGGCTCGCCGGAGCGCTGATGGTCGGCATCGGCGCGGCGAAGGGGCTGGCGGTGTCGCTCGGCAAGCCGCTCTACGCCGTGAACCACCTCGTGGGCCACATCGCGGCCGACATCCTGACGCCGGACTCGGTGCCCCTGGAGTATCCGACGATCGCGCTGCTCGTCTCGGGCGGGCACACGTCGCTGCTGCACGTGCGCGATCTCACGACGGACGTCGAGCTGCTCGGCGAGACCGTCGACGACGCGGCGGGCGAAGCCTTCGACAAGGTCGCCCGGATCCTCGGCCTGCCCTACCCGGGCGGTCCGGAGATCGACAGGGCCGCCGTCGGCGGGGACCCGGCCGCGATCCGGTTCCCGCGCGGGCTGTCCCGCGCCTCGGACCTGGAGAAGCATCGCTACGACTTCTCCTTCTCGGGCCTGAAGACCGCGGTCGCCCGGTGGATCGAGCGCGAGGAGGCGGCGGGGAACCCGATCCCGGTCGCCGACGTCGCGGCGAGCTTCCGCGAAGCCGTCGTCGACGTGCTGGTGACGAAGGCGCTCGCCGCCTGCGCCGACCGCGGCGTCCCGCGCCTGCTGCTCGGCGGCGGAGTGATCGCGAACCGCCGGCTGCGCGAGGTCGCCCTCGCCCGTGCCGCCGAGGCCGGGGTCACCGTGCGCATCCCGCCGCTCTCGCTGTGCACCGACAACGGCGCGATGATCGCCGGACTCGCGGCCGAGCTGATCTCGTCGAGCCGGCGTCCCTCGACGCTCGCGTTCGGGGCGGACTCGACGCTGCCCGTGACGGAGATCCAGGTCGCCGAGCGCGCCGGGGAGGCCGGGGCCTGATGGCGGAGACGGGCGGGAAGGATCCGGAGCGGTACACCCGGCTGCCGACGGCGCCCGTGCCGGTCGGCGTCGAGAGCGGACCGCAGCTGGACGGCGGGATCGCGCCCGAGGAGCTGGAGCTCGACCGCGACGGCACGACCGTCGCGCACGAGGAGTGGCACCCCACGGACAGCACCGACGTCCCGGTGCCGGTGGCCGCCGAGCCCCGGCTCGCGCCCTGGGCGCTGCTCTCCGCCATCGTCGCGCTCTTCGCCTCGATGTTCGTCGGCTGGGGGATCCCGGTCGCGATCGTGTCGGTGATCGCGGCGATCATGTCGCTGCGCCGGCCGGACGAAAGCCGTGCCCTCTCGGTGTGGGCACTCGTGCTCGGGCTCGTCGCCACGCTGTACAGCGCGGGCTGGCTGGTCTGGGCCGCCTACCGGTTCGGCTGGATCGGGTAGCCGCATGCCGGATCCGGGCCTCGACCGCGAGCGTCGCGAGCTGGAGCGCCGCGCCTTCGCGCGCGAGGGATCCGGTCTGAGCGAGGTCGAGGCAGCGCGGCTCTCCGAGCTGCGGCGGGCCGACGCGCCAGCCCTTCCGCCGACGCCCGCGTCGGGAGTGCCCGCTCCGGCGCCGTCCCCGTCGGCGCCGCCTCCGCCGGGGGAGGTGCCGTCTCCGCCGGGGGAGTCGAGGGCGCACGTCCCCGGGCCTGCGCCGGTCGCGGGTGAGCCGGCGATCACCGCGGAGCGCCCGGGACCGTCGCACCGGGACGCCGCGGATGCCGCCCCTCCGGGAGCGTTGAAGGAGGGAGCCGCGGGTGCGGCCGCTCCCGGCTCTCGCATCCTGTCGATCGGGCCGGGGAGGGCCGTCCGCGCCTGGCTCGCCACCGGCGCCTGGAAGCGCCCGCGCTTCGTCGTCGGTGGTCTCGCCGTGGTCCTGCTGGCGGGCCTGCTGGTGGGCTGGGCGATCCCGCGCCCGCCCGATGTCGGGCTCGCGCTGCGGGCCGGGGAGGGCGCGCGGGCGGCGGCGATCCTGAAGCTGCACGACGGCATCGATCCCGGAACCCTGCAGCTGCTCGCGCGCGATCACGACGGCCTGCTCTGGTACGCGACGCAGGCGAACGGCATGCTGCGCTGCGCGATCCTCGATGTGCGCGGTTCCGCTCCGCAGCGCGAGTGCCAGACGGCGGAGCAGCTGCGGGACCAGCCGCTGACGGTCTCGCCGCGGACGTTCACCGACCAGCGCGACGGGTACCAGGGGACCCTGGCGATCGCGGGCACGGGCGTTCCGCTGGGGACCCTGATGCGCTTCGAGGGGATGTTCTACGGTGCGGGTCTGCAGGATCCCGAGGAGCAGAGCGAGATGAACCGTCTCGTCGCCGAGAACGATTTCGCCTACGCCATGGTCGTCGGGCGCGTGGGGGAGACCCGGGTGTGGATCGGGGACGACGGCCGCGGGAACAGATGCATGATCGTGGAGGACCCGGATCCGCAGAAGGCCTGCAGCCGGAGCACGGTTGCGTTGGAGTTCGGCGCCGACGGCAACGCCGATCCGCCCCCCGAGAATCCGCCGCTCACCGTGCGGCTGCGCGAGACCGCAGCGCATCCGGCGCTCCGGCTCGAGTACTGGATGCCGTCGATGAGCGGCCAGTACCTCGTCATCACGCAGGACGACGCCCTCTTCTCCCGCAGCGACCGCAGCGCGGACTGATCAGACCCGGTCGGCGAGGAGCGCGTGCCGCTTGTCCCCGATCCGCACCAGGATGAGCGTCGCCTCGCCGGATCCGCGCAGGTTCAGCTTCTTGCGGAACGCGGCCGGATCCACGTCCACGCCGCGCTTCTTGATCTCGAGGCGCCCGATGCCCGCCTTCTTGAGGGCGGCGCCGATCGCCTTCGGGTTCATCGGCAGCACCTCGCGTACGCGGAACGACGCCGCGAACGGGCTGTCGGCCGGCGCATCGGACGTCAGATACGCGATGTGCGGATCCAGCATGCCGGCGTCGAGCCGGCGGGCGAGGTCGCCGATGAGGCGGGCGCGGATCACGGCGCCGTCCGGTTCGTGCACATAGGCGCAGAGCTCGCGCACCTCGGCGTCCTCGGTGTCGGCGGGGGCCGTGAGCTCGTGCGCGCGGTCGCCGCGGATCACGAGGGCCGCCCGGCGCACGCCCTCGCGAGCCAGGGAACCCGACCACAGCACGAGCTCGACGACGTCGCCGTCCGCGCTCACCCACTGGGCCTCGACGTCGGCGGGGATCGCGTCCCGGTCGTGGGCGGGTCCGAGCTTGATGCCGGTGGGCACGCGCTCGGCCAGCGCGAAGGCCCAGTCCAGCGAGGGGGAGTAGTCGTCCGCGGACACGCGACGGGTCTCGGAGTGCCCGGCCGTGCGACGGGCCGGATCCAGCCACACCGCGGCGGCGCCGTCTCCCGCGACGAGGGATGCGTGGTCCTCGGCGAACCCGTGGCGTACCTCGACGTCGGATCCGAACGGCGCGAGGTTGTACGCCGCCAGCGCGGCGGTGACCTCGTCGGCGTCCACGGCCGTGACGCGCAGGCCCGCGCCGGCGAACGCCAGTGCGTCCCCGCCGATCCCGCACCCGAGATCCGACACGTGCCCGATCCCGGCGGAGCGCATCCGGCCCGCGTGACGCGCGGCGACGCCGAGCCGGGTGGCCTGCTCGAGGCCGGCGCGGGTGAACAGCATCCGGTCCGCGAACTCGCCGAACTTCGCCCTGCCCTTCGTGCGCAGCCGTGCCTGGCCGACCACGGCCGAGACGAAGTCGGGGGAGCGGCCTTCGGCGCGCAGGCGCAGGACCGCCCGGGCGGCCGCATCCGTGGATCCGATCTCGCCGAGCTCGTCGATCGCCCGCAGCGCCTCGGGCGTCAGCACGGTTCGCAGTTCGCTCATGTCCACGCGGTCCAGGCTATCGACGTCGCGCGCCGGGCCGCCGCCGATGAGGCCGTGCCGTGCGGTCGGCACGCGCCCCACCGCACCGGATCCTGACGAGTGCACGGGGAGTTCGCGTCCACAGGTCGTGCACTCGGCAGCAGGCCGTGCACTCATGGCGGAGCCCGTCTCCGGCCGTGAGTCCGGCGACCGGCGGTGCGCTCCACTCGCCCCCGACTGGCACTCTGATTGCGGGAGTGCCAGCGATGCGCCTAGACTGGCGTTAGCACTCTCGGGTTGAGGGTGCTAACGAAGTCTTGAACCGTCAAGAAAGAGGTAGACCGTGTCGGTTTCCATCAAGCCGCTCGAGGACCGCATCGTCATCAAGCAGGTCGAGGCCGAGCAGACCACCGCGAGTGGCCTGGTCATCCCCGACACCGCCAAGGAGAAGCCCCAGGAGGGCGAGGTCGTGGCCGTGGGCCCCGGTCGCATCGATGACAACGGCAACCGCGTTCCGCTCGACGTCAACGTCGGCGACCGCGTGCTCTACAGCAAGTACGGCGGCACCGAGGTGAAGTTCGGCGTCGAGGAGTACCTCGTGCTCTCGGCGCGCGACGTGCTCGCCGTCGTGGTGCGCTGAGTCCGCACCGACGTACCGAAGGCCCGGATGCCCTGCGCATCCGGGCCTTCGTCGTGCCCGGAGCATCCCCTACCGGTCCGTCGGGAGTCCCCCTGCGCCGACGGGGGAGGATGCGGGATCATCCCCGATGCCGCGATCGGCGCCGCGTCCCACACTCGTAGGACACGCCGCTTGGCGCCCACACGAACAAGGGGATTCGATCATGGCTTTGGAAGACAACATCAACGTTCTCGGCCGGCAGTGGAACGTGGGAGTCGCTGACTCCGGCAACGACAACTCCGACAACTCGGACAACTCGGAGAACTGGTCCCACAACGACACCGAGGTCGAGGACTCCTTCAACGACAACTCCGACAACTCCGACAACTCGGACAACTGGTCCCACAACGACACCGAGGTCGAGGACTCGTTCAACGACGACCACTCGACCAACGACTCGTACAACACGGACCACTCGTACAACACGGACCAGTCCGACCGCTCGGTGCACGACTCCGGCAACGACAGCTCGATCAACGCCGGTGTTCGGCAGTACAACGCTGGCTTCGGCGACTTCAACCTCGGCCTCGGCGGGGCCGGAGGCATGGCGGCGGCCGCCAAGCACGGCGGCGGCGGGGACACGGACATCGACATCGAGATCGACGCGCGCTCCACGACCACCGACCAGTCGGTCAACCAGAACATCTCGACCTCGTCCGGCAGCGGCGGCGCCGCCATCGCGGTCGGCGGAAGCGCCGACGGCGGCTTCGGCGGGCCGGCGCTCGCGGGGGCCGCGGGGGGCGACACGGGCTCGGGCGGTGCCGGCGGCAACAGCGGCAGTGCGACCGCGGGTGCCGGTGGCGACGGCGGTGTCGGCGGCCTCGCCAGCGGTGGCGACGGCGGCGACGGCGGTCCGGCGACGAGCGGCGGCACCGGAGCCGGCGGTGCGACGGGCGACGCCGGCGGAGCCGGAGCCGGTGCCTTCGGCGGCGGCGCCGACGGCGGTACGGGCGGCGACTCCGGCGCGGTGGGCGGGGGAGCGTACGGCGGCAACGTCGTGCAGTCCTTCAACCAGAGCGCGGTCACCGGGTCCGGGGATCACTCGGTCGCCGGAGGCGGCGACGTGACGATCCACAACATCGACACGGACATCTCGGTCGGAGACGTGTCGATCGGCAACACCTGGAACACCGACTCGTACAACCAGGACTTCTCGGACAACTGGTCGATCGACGATTCGTTCCAGGACAACTCGATGGTCGACGACTCCTACACGGACCACTCGAGCACCGATGTCGACGTCGATGTCGACGTCGATCACTCCAACGTCGGAAGCCCGTTCGGCGACGCGAACGAGTTCGACTTCTGACAGGACCCGTGCGCTGCCCGATCCCCCTTCCGGGTGGTCGGGCAGCGCACTACACTCCAGAGCACAGAGAGGGTGAGAGATGTCTGCGGATCCGGATGAGCCTCTGGGCGCCTCGGGCGGGGGCGGCCCCGCCTGGATGGACGGCCAGGACGATCCCTTCGCGAGCAACACCTTCACCGACGAGCTGGCCGGAGCCGATCAATCGGTGTGGGACATCGACTCCGACTTCTTCTGGGGAGATCCTCCTGCGGACGGGGACGCGCCCGACGCGGGCCTTCTGATGTGACCCGGTCCGATCGGCCCGCTTCGATCGCAGGCGGACCGCACAACCGAAAAGCCCGTCCAACCGACCGCAGGGGGGTCGCATGCCGGATGCAGGGGACGACTCAGAGATCGAGATCGCCGATGTCCTTCGCGAGGTCGGCGATCTCGCCGCGACGTCGGGGCGCGGGGACCTGCGCGACCGCCTCCTGCAGACGCAGCGGCGACTCGAGGATCCGGCGATCCACGTCATCGTCGTCGGCGAGTTCAAGCAGGGCAAGAGCAAGCTGATCAACGCGCTCGTCAATGCCCCCGTGTGCCCGGTGGACGACGACATCGCCACGAGCGTCCCCACCACGGTCGGGTATGCGGAGACCGCTGCCGCATGGGTCGTCGAACGGACGGACCCGGGCGGCAGCCCGGGGTCCGCACCGCGCCGCCGTGAGATCCCCTTGGCGGAGTTGGCCGATTACGTCTCCGAACGCGGGAACCCCGGCAATCAGCGCGGCATCGTGGCCGCCGAGGTGCAGCTGCCGAGGGAACTGCTGCGCGGTGGCCTCAAGCTGGTCGACTCGCCCGGCGTGGGCGGGCTGGAATCGGCGAACTCCCTCGCCACCCTGGCCGCGTTGTCGTCGGCGCACGCGGTGCTCGTGGTGTCGGACGCCTCGCAGGAGTACACCGAACCCGAGGTGCAGTTCCTCCGGCACGCGATGCGCATCTCGCCGAACGTCGCCGCGGTCCTCGCCAAGACGGACCTGTACCCGGAGTGGCGCCGGATCGAGGACATCGACCGCGGTCACCTGCACGACGTCGGGGAGGTGCCGCTCTTCGCGGTGTCGAGCGATCTGCGCCTGCTGGCGGCCGAGACGCAGGATCACTCGCTCAACGACGAGTCCGGGTTCCCGGCGCTGGTCGGACATCTGCACCGTGACGTGCTCGGCCGCGCGGAGCTCGTGAGCCGTCGCGGCGCGGTGCACGACCTGCGGTCCGTGGTGGACCAGCTCGGCATGTCGCTGCACGCCGAGCTGAACGCGCTGCTGCATCCGCAGGACACGCCGCGGATGATCGCGGAGCTCGAGGTCGCCAAGGCGCGCGCGGACGAGTTCCGCGGACGCTCCGCGCGCTGGCAGGTGACCCTGACCGACGGCATCGCCGATCTGGTCGCCGACATGGAGCACGATGTGCGGGACCGTCTGCGCCGGGTGCAGCGCGAGGCGGAGCGCGCGATCGACGAGGGCGATCCCGGTCCCATCTGGGACCAGATCCGGGAGTGGATCGATCAGCGCGTCACCGCGGGGGTCGCCGAGACGTTCGTGTGGACCGATGAGCGCGCGCGCTGGCTCTCCGAGGAGGTCGCCGAGCTCTTCAGCGCCGAGGAGGCGGACGTCCCCACCATCGATGTGAGCGACACGCGGGGGATCCTCGACGTGGTCGACGACATCGCCGGCCTCGAGGTCGGGCACCTGAACGCCGCCGAGAAGATGTACATCGGGGTGCGGGGCTCGTACGGCGGCGTGCTCATGGTGGGTCTCGCCACCGGGCTGATCGGCATGTCCCTGATCAATCCGATATCGCTGCTCGCGGGGGTGCTCGTGGGGCGCCGGGCCTATCGCGAGGACATGAACGCGCGCCTGAACCGTCGCCAGCAGGAAGCGAAGATGATCGTCCGCCGGCACATCGACGAGGTCACGTTCCAGGTCAGCAAGCAGCTGAAGGACCGGCTGCGCCTCGTTCAGCGCATCTCGCGGGACCACTTCGGCTCGATGGCGGAGGAGCTGCACCGTTCGCTGTCCGAGGCTCTCGCCCGGGCCAAGCAGGCGGCCGCGGCCTATACGGCGGACAACGACGAGCAGGTCGCCGTCCTGCGGGTGCGACTGGGCGAGATGGAGCGGCTGCGCGCCCTCATCCCCGAGAACGAACCGCCGGAGGGCGGCGACGTGCCCGCCGTGCGGCAGCGCGCGCAGCGCAGCGTGGCATCATGACCGTGATCGACGGCGAGCGGACCCGGAGCGAACCGGACGTGATCGCGCAGACCCGCGATCTGCTGCGGATCGCGCGGACCCTCTACGCCTCCGACCGTGCGGCGCTGGCGGCGCTCGACGCCATGCAGACGCGGCTCGACGAGCCGTTGCGGGTGGCGGTGGCTGGCATGGTCAAAGCGGGGAAGTCGACCCTGCTGAACGCCCTGCTCGGCGAGCGCATCGCGGCGACGGACGCGGGCGAGTGCACGCGCGTGGTCACGTGGTACCGCTACGCGCAGACCCCGTCGATCTCGATGCATCTGCGCGACGGGCGCACCGAGCGCATGCAGATCCGGCGCGATCACGGGCGCCTCGTGCTGGACCTCGGCGGCAGGGTCGCCGAGGAGATCGACTGGATCGACGTCGGGTGGCCGCTCGGCGGCCTGGAATCGCAGATCCTGATCGACACGCCGGGCATCGCGTCGTTGTCGCACGGCGTCTCCGCCCGCACGGCGCAGTTCCTCGCGCCCGAGCAGTCGGCCTCGTCCGCCGATGCGGTGATCTACCTCATGCGCCACCTGCACGGATCCGACATCCACTTCCTCGAGGCGTTCCGCGACACGGCGGCCGGTGCGGCTCAGAGCGTCTGCGCGGTCGGCGTCCTCTCCCGTGCCGACGAGGTGGGGTCGGGGCGGATCGACTCGCTGATGTCGGCTCGGCGCGTGGCACGGCGCTACGAGCGAGACGGAGAGCTGGCCTCGCTCGCCCTGGGGGTCATTCCGATGGCGGGGCTGCTCGCCGAGGGGGCACGCACGCTGCGGGAGAGCGAGTTCATCGCCTTGCGCGACCTGGCGGGACGGGAGCGGACCGACCGCGAGCGCCTGCTGGTCTCGGCCGATCGCTTCGTGCGGCCCGATGCGGACACGGATCTCAGCGTCGGCGTGCGACAGGACCTGCTGGCTCGCTTCGGGCTGTTCGGCGTGCGCCTCGCGGCCGCGGTGATCCGCGGCGGTGTGGCCGACTCCTCCTCCCTCTCCGCCGCGCTGGCCGAGCAGAGCGGACTGCACCAGCTCGAGGAGTTCATCGCACGCCAGTTCATCCCGCGTGCGCCGGCCCTCAAGGTGCGCGGCGTCATGATGCAGCTCCAGGCACTCGTGTCCGAGCGCCCGTGTGACGGCGAGGAGCGGATCCGCGCCGGGATCGAGCGGTTCTTCGCCTCGGCGCACACGCTGCGCGAGCTCTCCCTGCTCGCCCTGGCCCGCACGGGCGCGCTGCCGTTGCCGGAGGCCGAGGCCGACGACGCCATCCGCATCATCGGCGGTGACGGCACCACGGCGGCGCTGCGACTCGGGATGGCGGAAGGGGCGTCGCAGGACGAGACCCGCATCCGGGTGCAGCAGGAGAGCATCCGCTGGCGCAGCCTCGCCGCGGATCCGACGGCGGCACCGGACACGGCGGAGATCCGCCGATGCGTGGTGCGCAGCCTCGCCGGGATCGCCTCAGAGATCGGGGGCGCCCGTGACCTCAGGCCCGCGCCTGATGTCGTGCCGTCGGGCGGACCAGGCCATGGCGCCGGGGAGGACGCTGAACAGGAGAGCCAGCAGCACCAGCGCGGCCTGCGCCGCAAGAATCGGCTGCATGATCTCTCCCTGCGTTCCCAGCGCGACCCATTTCGGTGACATCACGACCAGCGCCGCCTGAAAGAGAAGCGTCACGAGCTGCCACCAGCGCACCTGCGGCCGGCGGGCCATGAACGACACCAGCAGCATGATCTGCGCGAACAGCGCTGCGACGATGACGGCGAACACCACCCAGAAGACGATGTCGGCGGCCGCGGCGTACGTCGTCGCGTCCCGCCCCGTGGCGGCCTTCTTCGCAGCATCGGCGATCTCGGGCAGCAGCTTCTTGCGGATCACGAAGAAGTACACCGTGGCGAACCCGCCGACGGCGAAGCTCAGGATCCACAGCAGCTGGGCCGTCCGCACCGAGAACGGCGGAGTCGCCTTGATCAGGACAGGGGCGCCGTTCGGACTGCGCATGGACGGGCGCCGCGGTGCTTCTCTCGTCCCGTATCGCGGCGCGGGGGCCTCCGCGGCCGGTGCGGCCGGGACCGCGGCGGCGTCGATGCGCGCGACGTCCCGATCGTTCGAGGGAGCCTGCTCTCCCCTCGGACGATCGTCGCGCCGCGGCGCGGAGTCGATGTCAGTCATCCTCGAGCGGCGCATCGACCGCTCCGTCGTCGATCGCCGCCGCGCTGGCCGTGTCCGCCTCGTAGGTGTCGCTCGCCGTGGACGTCATGTCGCCCTCCAGCATGTCGGCGGGTTCCGGCACCGCGGCGTCGGCGGGAGCGTCGTGCGCGGCGTCGGCCGCGGTGCCCGCCGCGTCTCCGACCTGGGCCGGGAGGTCGTACACGGTCTCGTAGATGACCGTCGGCTCGGGGGCGTCCTCGGGTGCCGGCTCGGCGCCGGTCGTGTTGTAGCTGTCGGTGTTGGTCGTGTTGCCGGCGGTGATGTCGCCGGTGGTGATGTCGACCTGGGAATCGACGACCGTGGCGTCGTGGCCGGCCGCGACCGCGTCATCACCCGAGGCGACCACGGCCCCCTGGTCGAACGTCTGCGTCACGTCCCCGCCGTTGGTCCAGATGTTCTGGTTCACGGACTGGTCGACGATCGTCGAACGGGCGTCGACGGTGGTGAAGTGCTGCACCATCCTCACGATCTCCTGCACCGGATCGTGGTGCTCGGGAGCCGGCGGCCGATAGGAAGGCTGAGGGGCCGGTGCGGGGCTCGGCACGTAGACCACCGAAGGGTGATCCACGATGACGGGTTTCACCGCGGCGACATCGGCCTGGCACACGTTCCCCAGGCCGTGGTTCGCCAGCGTCGCCTGGGGCTCGGCGGTGAACTCCTTCGCCGCGACGGGATCCCTGAGCAGGCTCAGGATGAATGAGAACAGCGCGTCCGCAACAGTCTCGACCGGCGTAGCCATCAGCTTCCCCCTTCGTCGTCGACCGCGACGCCGGCATCCTGCCGGACCACGCTGTCGCCATCGACGTTTGCTTCTCGGAGCGTAAACCTCGTGCCGCAGCGCGGGCATCGGGGGATACCCCGATATCCCGGACGCGGCCTACGGGGGTCACTCATCGGAGCCCCTCGCAGCCAGAGCGCCGTCCTCGCTGAGCAGCTCCCGCAGCTTCGCCAGGACGTCCGCCCGGGAGGTCGCGCCGAGCCGGCGGCGGATGTGCGCGATGTGATGCTCGGCGGTGCGCGGAGAGATGAAGATCGCCTCGCCGATCTGCGCGTAGGTGCGTCCCTGCAGCACGAGGCGTGCGATCTCCAGCTCGCGCTCGCTGAGCAGCTCCGCGGCCTGTGGGCGCTCCGTGCCGGTCGCGCTGTCGTCGGCGGCGACGAGGCTGCGTGTTCCGTCGGCGGGATGGATCTCCCGCGCACAGGCCAGCAGCCGCGCGGCGACCTTGCGGTCGGTGGCGCGTCCCGCACCATGTCCCGCGAGCCGCGCGGCATCCCACATCATGCCGATCGAGGAGAGGCCGATCGCCGCCTCCTCGACAGCTTCCGGATCCACCGAACCGGCGAGGACCGACGTCCAGACGCGCCCGGCCTTGGCCATCGTCGCCGCGACCTCGCTGTGCGCGGACTGGACGACCAGCGCCTTCGCATGCGGTGCGACCAGGTCGGGACGCCCGAGCAGGATCCCCTGCTGGATCCCGGCCCAGTGCAGGTGCGCGGTCCACAGGGGTGGGCTTCCCCAGCGGGCGGTGAGGGCGAGGGCTGCGTCGAAGGCCGCGGCGGTGTGATCGGCATCGCCGAGGCGCGCCGCCGCGCCGATCAGCTCGGTCAGCGGATGAAGGAGGAACGCATCGACGTCGACGCGCAGCAGCGCGCCCCGAGCCTCGCGCCAGGCCGACTCGAGCGCGGCCGTGTCCTCGTACCGGCGCACCAGGGCGACCCGCACCGCGTGCGCCAGCAGTGCGCTCCGCGGGGTGAACGCAGGAGCAGCGGCCTCGGCGCGGCGCAGGGAATCGCGGGCCTCGCCCGGTCGGGCGCGCTGCACCTGCACCCAGGCGAGCCAGAGCAGCAGCCGGTGCCGCGCCCAGGGGCCGCTGTGACCGGTGGCGATCGCGTCGGTCAGCACCGCCTCGGCGGTGGCGAGCGCGCCCAGGCCGAGGGCGACGTTGGCCGCGACGACGGCGGGCGGCTCGCAGATCGCCCCGGCGTGCCCGGAGCGGGTGTAGAGCTCCGCGGATCGCACCAGGTCGGTGAGCGCTGCCTCCGAGGCGTCGGGGCTCACGGAGCTGATCAGTCCGCGTCGCAGGAGCTGCGTCGACACGCCCAGGGCGGTCGGCGGGCACGGGCGGTCGTCCGCCTGGATGAGGGACTCGGCGTCGCCGGTGCCGAATGCCGTGAGCAGGGCGGAGGGGGTGAGCGGGTCGCGATCCGGCATGAGCCGGTGCACCGCCTCGCCCTGGGCGAGCATGCCCCGTTCCGCCCATACTCCTGCGGACAGGTCGGCGAGCACGGGCGAGTCGGTCTCGGGCGCATGAGCGCCGTCGTGCTCGATGACGGCGGCCGCTCCTTCCACGTCGCCCTGCAGCCAGAGCACCTCCGCGCGGCGCGCCGCGAGGACCGCAGGATCGGCGCCGTACGCGACCGCGCCCTCGTAGAGGCGCGCGGCCTGCACCGGATCCGCCGTTCCCCAGCGATCCGCGTGCCGTACGAGAATCGCCGCGAGCCGCGCATCGTCGTGCTCGCAGAGGCCGCCGGCCCGCGCGACCGTCTGGGCGATGTCCGCCGAGCGGGCGCTCAGCGCGATCAGTCGCGGCATCGGAACGGCGGCGCGCACGGCACGGCGCACGATCGGTGCCGGCTGGCCGTTGCGCAGCAACAGGCCTTCGGCGTGACCGTGCAGCACCCAGTCCGTCGTCGGCGTCTCCGGCTCCGACAGATCCGAGGCGCCGAGGCACGCCTCCTCGATGCGCGCTCTGAGCGCCGGATCGAGGCGTTCCAGACGACGGACGATGCTCGCCTGGAGCGACCGCACGAGCTCGCCGTGGTCGTCGTCGCCGTCGCAGTCGCGCACGTCGTGCTGGGCGAGCGCGGCCCAGGTCAGCCAGGAGACCCCGGCGGTGAGATCGAGGATGCCGGTCACGCACCCGTCCGGCACGGTCATTCCGCGCGCGGCGATCGCATCGAGCATCTCCGCGCGCGACACGTGCCCGAGCACGATCGCGGGAAGATGCTGTTCGAGGGCGTCCGCCACGGCGCGCGCCCCCGACGACTCCGACAGCGGGCGGGTGGTCACGATGAGCGCGGCGGCGGGATCGCGGGTGCGTCGGTGCAGACCGGCGATGCGCTCGTCCGACAGCAGGTGCAGATCGTCGACCAGGAGCACCTCGGAGGCCGGGAAGTCACCCGGATCCGGTTCGCGTCCGTGGACGAGGCTCGCGCGCCGGCCATCGCTCTCGAGCGCATCCCGCAGGGTGCGCAGCGCGGTGGACTTGCCGGCGCCCGCCCCGCCGATCAGGAGGACGCGGGGCACCCCGGAACGGAGCGCGTCGAGGGCTCCGCTGAGCATCCGCGGAACGGGCGCGGTCGGCGAAGCATCGGCGCGGATCTCGATCGTCATCGTCGGAACGGTTCTGGCGGTTCAGGGGGCCGTGGCCGGCGGGTCGCTCGTCATGAGCGGCGCGGGGTCGGCGGTCGGCGATGGCGACGGTTCCGGGTCGGGAACGGGATCCGAGGTCGGCGCCGGGGGATCGGGGGGCGTCGGCTCGCCCGACGGCGCGGGATCCTCGGTGGGAGTCGGCGTGGGCGTCGGGGTCGGGGTCGGGGTGGGCGGGGGCGGCTGCTCCTCCGGCACGGAGGTCGTTCCCCCGGAGGGGGCGGGCGCCGTCCCTCCGGACGGCGGTGCGGAATCGGTTCCTGCCGGGGGAGCCGCGTTCGTCCCGGTCGGGGGAGGGCTGCTCCTGCCCGGGCTCGACGGAGGGTCCGACCGCGTCCGCGGCGCCCCGTCATCGACGGGGAGCACCGGCCCGAGTTGCGTGACGGGCTGCAGCGCCGGCCCTGCCGCGGGACCGTCGACGGCCGTGACTCCGGGTGTCCAGGCGAGCGGAAGGTCCAGTCCCTTCCCCGCAGCGGGCGCCTTGCCGGAGAGGGTCTCCCCGACGGCCTCGTCCTGCCGGCCGTCCGGAAGCATCGTGGCGAATGCGGCACCCGCGACCAGCAGGGTGCCCACGGAGAGCATGACCGCGCCGGAGATCACGGGCCGCAGCCGCACCGGTCGGGTCCGACGCGGGCGCGGCGCAGGAGCCGCGACGGCCTTCTCCTCCTCGACGTCCGGTTCCCGGATCGTCGAGGGGTGGGCCTCGTGGGCGGACCACGCGGCGCGGGCGGCCCCGAAGACCGCGGCGAAATGCGGGTCGGATCCGCACAGCGGGAGGTCGAACCGGGCCGACAGATGCTCGACGACCGCGGGGATCCGAGAGGATCCGCCGGCGAGCACGATCGCGTCCACCTGATCCGCATCGACGTCCGCGACCTCGAGGGCGCGGTCCAGCGCATCCGCCGTGCGGGCGAGATCGGCGCCGATCATCGACTCGAACTCATAGCGGGTCAGACGGACGCACGAGCGACGCTCATCGAACTCGAGCTCGATCGTGGTCTCCGGCCCGAAGGACAGCGCCTCTTTCGCCCGGGACGCCGCGTGCCGCGCCGCGGCCAGGGCCGCGGCGGGCGCGACCGCATCGGGTCCCGGAGGGGCGTCGGGCGCGGGCCGCCGCTCCGCCATCGTCAAGGCGTGCTGGAGAACCCGGTGGTCGAACGTCCGGCCGCCGACGTCGTCGAGCAGGACCGGCGCGGCGGTGAGACGGTAGTCGCCGTCGCCGTGCGCCCGCAGCACGGCACCGCAGAAGCCGCTTCCGCCGAAGTCGTACACCGCCACGGTGCCGCGGGCGGGCACGCCGCCCGCGGCGTACTGCTGTCGGGCGGCGGCGGCCGCCGCGGGCAGCAGCAGGACGCCCTCGACGCCCATCTCCTGAAGCCGGGTGCGCACGGTCTCGATGCGGTGTCCCCGCCACGAGCTCGGGTGCGCGACGGCGACCCGTGCGGGTGGTGCGCCCTGCGCGGCCGTGACCGTCGCCACGGCCCAGCCCATCAGCCGCGCATACAGTTCGTCGGCGTGCACCGCGAAGTCCCCGGCGATCAGCGGGGTGCTGTCGCCGACGTCCCGGACGAAGTCCTGCAGCAGCCGCTCGGGATGCTCCGCCCCGTGCTCCTCGGCCGCCTCGCCGAACAGCACGTCGCCCTCGTCGGTGACGTAGGCGGCGGCGGGGACGTCCGTGCGGTCCGCGCCCAACGGGAACGCGGTGACGACGACACCCTCTGCCGGCGATGGCGTGGCCACCGCCGCGATCAGGCGACTCGATCCGCCGTCGAGCCCCAGTGCGTAACCGTCCGTGAACATCTGTCAGATCCCCGAATGCCACTCCCCAGGTGGCCCACCGCTCCCCCGAACGGCTGATTGGCACTCACTATAGAACCTCGCCGCACCCGGGGAAAGGCCTCGCGGGAAACAGGGCGGATAGGGTTGTCCGGTGACCTCCCCCCGCAGCGCCCAGCCTGCCGGCGTCGCCTTCGCGATCGGCGCGTATCTGCTGTGGGGCGTGCTTCCGCTGTACTTCCTCCTGCTCGCGCCCACGGGTCCCTGGGAGCTGGTCGCGTGGCGGGTCGCGCTCTCCTTCGTGTTCTGTCTCATCCTGCTGGCGATCACCCGAGGCTGGAAGCCGCTGTGGGCGATCATCCGGCAGCCGAGGCTCCTCGCGCTCACGGCGCTCGCCGGCGTCCTGATCTACATCAACTGGCAGGTGTTCGTCCTCGCGACGCTGAACGGCGAGATCGTCGAGACGAGTCTCGGCTACTTCATCAACCCGATCGGCACCATGCTGCTCGGCGTCTTCGTGCTGAAGGAGAGGCTGCGCCGGCTGCAGTGGGTGGCCATCGGGATCGCGACCGTCGCCGTGCTCGTGATCGTCTTCGCGCACGGGACGTTCCCGTGGATCGCCCTGTCGCTCACCGCGTCCTTCGGGATCTACGGCCTCGTCAAGAAGAAGATCGGGCCGTCGGTCGACGCGCTCAGCGGCCTCACCCTCGAGTCGTTCTGGCTGCTGCCCGTCGCCGTCGTGCAGCTGATCGTGGTGGGGCTCACCACCGGGATCACGATGGGGCAGAACGGTGCCCTGCATGCGGGCCTGCTCGCGTTCGCCGGCATCGCGACCGCCGTGCCGCTGCTGCTCTTCGCCGCCGGGACGCGCCGCATCGGGCTGACCGTGATCGGCATGATCCAGTTCATCACCCCGATCATGCAGTTCCTCGTCGGCGTGCTCGTGATGCACGAGCCGATGCCGGTCGAGCGGTGGATCGGCTTCGCGATCGTGTGGGTGGCGATCGCGGTGTTCCTCGTCGATCTCGGCCTCTCCGCCCGCCGGCTGAGGTCCGGTCGGGTCGCGGCGGGCGAGCCGAATCCCGGCACCGACTCGATCCCCGTGCCCTGATCGCCGAGCGCGGCTCGGCCGGCGCCGTTCCTGGGAATACCGCCCCTCCCGCGGCGCTTAGAATCGATACACGCGCGCGAGAAAGAGGAGCCCCGCAACCCATGGAGCAGCACGACCCGTTCGGTTTTGTCGGATTGACCTACGATGACGTCCTGCTCCTTCCGGGGCACACCGACGTGATCCCGAGCGAGGCGGACACCTCGTCGCGCGTGACGCGCCGCATCTCCGTCGCCACGCCCCTGCTCTCCAGTGCGATGGACACGGTGACCGAGGCGCGGATGGCGATCGCCATGGCGCGCGAGGGCGGGCTGGGCATCCTGCATCGCAACCTGTCCATCGCCGACCAGGCCGCGCAGGTGGACCGCGTCAAGCGCAGCGAGTCGGGCATGATCACGGATCCGATCACGACGACCCCCGATGCGACGATCGCCGAGGTCGACGCGATGTGCGCCAAGTACCGCATCTCCGGGCTGCCCGTGGTCGACCCGGACGGGCGCCTGGTGGGCATCGTCACCAACCGCGACATGCGCTTCGTGTCCGGATCCGCCAAGCAGACCACGCTCGCGCGCGACGTGATGACGAGCGAGAACCTCGTCACCGCTCCGGTCGGCGTTCCCGCCGAGCAGGTCATCGCGCTCTTCGCCAAGCACCGTGTCGAGAAGCTCCCGCTCATCGACGAGGACGGCAAGCTCGCGGGCCTCATCACCATCAAGGACTT
This sequence comes from Microbacterium sp. USTB-Y, assembly GCF_023703415.1. Taxonomy (GTDB): domain Bacteria; phylum Actinomycetota; class Actinomycetes; order Actinomycetales; family Microbacteriaceae; genus Microbacterium. The sequence goes on from NZ_JAGMTU010000005.1 coordinate 172,374, forward strand.
CGACAAGAGCGAGAAGTACCCTCTCGCCACCAAGGACGACCAGGGCCGGCTCCGCGTCGGCGCCGCGATCGGCTTCTTCGGCGACGCCTGGGAGCGCGCCGAGGCGCTGCGCGACAAGGGGGTCGACGTGCTCGTCGTCGACACCGCGAACGGCCAGTCGCAGGGCGTGATCGACCTCGTCAAGCGGCTCAAGGGGGATGCCTCGTTCGACCACATCGACATCATCGGCGGCAACGTCGCCACCCGCGAGGGGGCGCAGGCGCTCGTGGACGCGGGCGTCGACGCCGTCAAGGTCGGCGTGGGCCCGGGCTCGATCTGCACCACGCGCATCGTCGCCGGTGTCGGCGTGCCCCAGGTCACCGCGGTCTACGAGGCCTCGCTGGCCGCACGCCCGGCCGGCATCCCGGTCATCGCCGACGGCGGTCTGCAGTACTCCGGCGACATCGCGAAGGCGCTCGTCGCCGGCGCCGACGCCGTCATGCTCGGATCCCTGCTCGCGGGCACCGAGGAGTCCCCGGGCGAGATCGTCTTCCAGGGCGGCAAGCAGTTCAAGCTGTACCGCGGCATGGGTTCGCTCGGCGCGATGCAGACCCGCGGCAAGCAGACGTCCTACTCCAAGGACCGCTACTTCCAGGCCGACGTGCCCAGCGACGACAAGCTGATCCCCGAGGGCATCGAGGGACAGGTTCCGTATCGCGGCCCGCTCTCGGCCGTCGCCTACCAGCTCGTCGGCGGGCTGCGCCAGTCGATGTTCTACGTCGGCGCGCGCACCATCGAGGAGCTGAAGACCCGCGGCAGGTTCGTCCGCATCACCGCGGCCGGGCTCAAGGAGTCCCACCCGCACGACGTCCAGATCGTGGTCGAGGCCCCCAACTACAAGCGCTGAGCCGCCTCGAGCCCTCGCCGGGGGCGTTGAGCGCGCCCCTCCCCGGGATCGTTGAGCGAGCACCGGCGGCGCCGGCGCGAGACGAAACGCGGTGCCCTCGTGAGGGCACCGCGTTTCTTCGTTCCCGCCTCCGGGGCCGATGCGCGGCGCCTCGGCCTCAGGCCGCGACCGGCTCCGGAGCGGCGGAGGCCGTCTCGGCCACGGCGTCGTCCGCGCCGTGCGCGCCCCGGCCGGCCGGCAGCCACAGCGCGATCACGGTGGCGACCAGCAGCACTGCGGCCCCGGTGAACACGGCGGGCCGGGCGGCGTCGACGTAGTGATCGGGCAGCAGCTGACCGCCGGCCCCTACGAAGATCGCCGTCATCACCGCGGTGCCCAGCGCGACGCCGAGCTCGCGCACCGTGGAGTTCACGCCCGAGGCCTTGGCGTGGTCGACCAGACCCAGCGTGGCGAGCAGCGCCGTGGCGGACGGGGCGAAGACGAGGCCCATGCCGACGCCCGCGAGGATGAACGGCGCGACCAGGGCGGCGTATGCCACGTCCGCCGAGAGCAGCGCGGCGAGCCAGCCCAGCGCCACCCCCTGCAGCAGCAACCCGGACACGAGCAGGGCCCTGGTCCCGACGCGGGGCGCGATGATCCCGGCGATCGGGGCGACGACCATGGGTGCGAGCGTCCACGGCGTCGTCTGCACCGCGGCCTCGAGCGGCGTCGCCCCCTGCACGACCTGCAGGAACTGGATCAGGATGAACACGGATCCGAAGGTGCCGAAGCTGAAGGCGAAGCCGACGACATTGGTGAGGGAGAAGGACCGGTCGCGGAACAGGCGCAGCGGCACCAGGGGTGCGGGCGACCGCAGCTGCCAGACGATGAAGCCGATCACGAGTGCGGCGCCGAGGGCGAGCTCGGCGATCACGCCGATCGTGTCCCACCCGTCGTCGTTGCCGCGCACGATCGCGTGGACGAGGGCGAGCACGCCGCCCGCGGCGAGCACCGCGCCGGGCACGTCGATGCGCGCCCGGGCGCCGAAGTCGTTCTTCAGCACGAGCAGGGCGAGCGGGATGGCGATCACGGCCACCGGCACGTTGATCCAGAAGATCGCCTGCCAGTTCCAGCCCTCCATGATCGCGCCGCCGATGAGCGGGCCGACGGCGACGCCCAGGCCGGAGACTCCGCCCCAGATGCCGATGGCGAGCGCCCGGCGCGCTGCCGGCACGGCGCCGGTGAGCAGAGCCAGGGAGAGCGGCATGACCGCGGCGGCGCCGAGCCCCTGGACCGCGCGGGCGGCGATGAGCTGGCCGGGGTCTGTGCTGAGCGCCGCGAACAGCGATCCGGCGCCGAACAGCGCGATGCCGAGGGCGAACACCGTGCGGCGCCCGAATCGATCGCCGAGGGCGGAGGCCACGAGGATCGCGCCGGCGAACGCGAGCGTGTAGGCGTTCACGAACCACTGCAGCTGTTCGATGCTCGCGCCCATCTCGCGGTGCAGCACGGGCAGGGCGTTGGTCATCACGAGGTTGTCGAGGGTCGCCATGAACATCGGGAGGGAGGCGGCGGCGATCACGAGCGCCACGGGGCGGGATCGACGCGGCGCGACGGAGGAGCGCACGCGGCGGGCGGCGGCGAGCGGAGAGGACTCGGTCATGGAAGAACTCCAGTTGTAATTGGATGATTACCAGCGCTGGAGACAATGTAGTAATCAGATGATTACAAAGTCAAGTCATTCGCTGATAACCTTTCGACATGACTTCCGCAGCGACCTCCGCACCCGGCGCCACCGAGGATCCGGGTCGGCGCCTGTCCTCGGAGGAGCGGCGTGCGCAGATCATCCTCGCCGCCCTCACGGTCTTCGGATCCCGCGGGTACGAGGGCGCGACCACCGATCAGGTCGCCCGTGCCGCCGGGGTCAGCCAGCCGTACGTGGTGCGCCTGTTCGGCACGAAGGAGAACCTCTTCCTCGCCACCATCGAGTTCGCCCTCTCGCAGTCGCTCTCGGCGCTGCGCACGGCGCTCGCGGCCTCGGACGAGGGCGGCGAGAACCCGATGGGCAAGAGGGTCGGCGAGGCCTACGTCGATCTCATCGAGATCCCGGGCCTGCATCAGACGCTCGCGCACGCGTTCCTCCTCGGCGGGCATCCCGCGATCGGCCCGGCGGCGCGGCGCGCCTACCTGGCGATGTGGCGTTTCGTCCGCGACGAGATGGGGCTTCCCCCGGACTCCGCACGCGAGTTCGTCGCCCAGGGGATGCTCATCAGCACGATGATCGGCGTGCGGATCGTCGACGACTACGGATCCAACCCCGAGGTCGCCGAGCTCTTCCAGGCCTGCTTCCCGAACAAGCTGGGGCACGTGCTCGACGTCCTGCCGCGGGGTGAGCGCGGGCTGTAGCCCGCCACCGTCGGATCCTGGCGGGCGGGACGGATCCGGCTTGCGTCGCCCGGCCGTCCTGATAGCCTGGTCGGCTCGCCATCGCGCACCCGCGTGCGGGCGGAAGGACCACCACCGTGGGATACATCGACGTCACCGGCGTCTCGCTCACCCTGCCCGACGGCCGCCCTCTGCTGGACGAGGCCACGTTCCGCGTGGGCGCAGGATCCACGAGCGCCCTGATCGGGCCGAACGGCGCCGGCAAGTCCACGATCCTGAGGATCGTCCGAGGGGATCTCGCCCCGGAGGCCGGGGCCGTGGTCATCGACGGCTCCCTCGGGGTCATGGACCAGTTCGTCGGGCACGGCCGCGACGGGCAGACCGTGCACGACCTGCTCGTCTCCGTCGCGCCCGCGCGGATCAGGGCAGCGGCCGAGGCGCTGGAGACCGCGGAGAACGCGCTCATCGAGGACGACGTCGAGAGCACCCAGATGCGCTACGCGACCGCGCTCGCCGAGTACGCCGATGCCGGCGGGTACGAGCACGAGACGGTCTGGGACCATTGCACGGTCGCGGCGCTCGGCGTGCCGTTCGACCGCGCGCGGTTCCGCGACCTGGCCACCCTGTCCGGCGGGGAGCAGAAGCGGCTCGCGCTGGAGGCGCTGCTGCGCGGACCCGATGACGTGCTGCTGCTCGACGAGCCCGACAACTACCTCGACGTGCCGGGCAAGCGCTGGCTCGAAGAGCGGCTGCGCGAGTCGCCGAAGACCGTGCTGCTGGTCTCGCACGATCGCGAGCTGCTGGCCCGGGCCGCCGACCGCATCGTCACGCTCGAACCGGGCGGCGCCGGCGCGACCGCCTGGGTGCACGGCGGCGGCTTCTCGACCTATCACCAGGCGCGGCGGGATCGGATGGACCGGCTCGACGAGCTGCGCCGGCGCTGGGACGAGCAGCACGAGAAGCTGCGGATCCTCGTCGCCACCCTCAAGGTCAAGGCCGCGGCGAACGACGGCTTCGCGTCGCGCTATCAGGCCGCGCAGACGCGCCTGCGCAAGTTCGAGGAGGCTGGGCCGCCCGAGGAGCGCCCGCCCGCCCAGGAGTTCGACATGCGGCTTCGGGGAGCGCGCACCGGCAAGCGCGCCGTCGTGTGCACGGGGCTCGAGCTGACCGGCCTGATGCGGCCGTTCGACGCCGAGATCTGGTTCGGCGATCGCGTCGCCGTGCTGGGCTCGAACGGATCCGGGAAGTCGCACTTCCTGCGGCTGCTGGCGCGGGGCGGCAGCGACCCCGATCCGACGCTCGGTCATCTCACGAGCGCGGGCGAGCGGCTCGACGCGGTCGCGCACACGGGAACGGCGGTGCTCGGTGCGCGCGTCGTGCCGGGGCTGTTCGCGCAGACCCACGCGCATCCGGAGTTCGCCGGGCGCACGCTGCTGGAGGTCCTGCATCGCGGCGACGACCGCAGAGCCGGGATGCCCCGCGACGCCGCCAGCTCGGCGCTGGACCGCTACGGGCTCGTGCGCCAGGCGCAGCAGGAGTTCGGGCAGCTCTCCGGCGGGCAGCAGGCGCGTTTCCAGGTGCTGCTGCTCGAGCTGTCCGGGGCGACGCTGCTGCTGCTCGACGAGCCGACGGACAACCTCGACCTCGAATCGGCGGAGGCGCTGGAGGAGGCGATCGCCCGCTTCGAGGGCACCGTGGTGGCCGTGACGCACGACCGCTGGCTGGCCCGCTCCTTCGACCGCTTCCTCGTGTTCGGCGAGGACGGCGCCGTCTACGAGTCGGACGCCCCGGTGTGGGACGAGCGGCGGGTCGCCCGCGCCCGCTGAGCGCCGGCGTCGCGGGCTCGCGTCCGGACTCTGTGACGGATGCAGGACGTCGTGACGAATGCAGGACGGTTCCGCCGATCCGGTCCTGCATTCGTCGCTTGATCCTGCATCCGTCGCGCCGGGGCCGGGCCGGGGCCGCGGGCCCGTTGTCCGGGGGCAACCCCGGGTAGTCTGGGTTCGTGACCCAGGAGATCGAGCTCGGCCGAGGCAAGCGCGCGCGGCGCGCATACACGTTCGACGACATCGCGGTGGTGCCCTCGCGGCGCACCCGCAATCCGGAGGACGTCTCCACCGCGTGGACGATCGATGCGTTCCCGTTCGAGATCCCCGTGCTCGGCGCACCGATGGACTCCGTGATCAGCCCCCGCACCGCGATCATGCTGGGCCGCCTGGGCGGGCTGGGCGTGCTCGACCTCGAGGGCCTGTGGACCCGGTACGAGGATCCGGAGCCGCTGCTCGCCGAGATCGCGGGCCTCGATGAGGCGACCGCGACCTCCCGGATGCAGGAGCTGTACGCCGAGCCGATCAAGCCCGAGCTGATCAAGGCGCGCCTGGCCGAGATCCGCGAGGCCGGTGTCACCGTCGCCGGATCCCTCACGCCGCAGCGCACCCAGGAGCTCTACCAGACCGTGGTCGAGGCCGGTGTCGACCTCTTCGTCATCCGCGGCACGACGGTCTCCGCCGAGCACGTCTCGAGCGTCGCGGAGCCGCTGAACCTGAAGAAGTTCATCTACGACCTCGACGTGCCGGTGATCGTCGGCGGCGCCGCCACCTACACCGCCGCCCTGCACCTCATGCGCACGGGAGCGGCGGGCGTGCTCGTCGGCTTCGGCGGGGGAGCGGCCTCCACGACCCGCGCCACGCTGGGCATCCACGCCCCGATGGCGACCGCCGTCTCCGACGTCGCCGCAGCGCGCCGCGACTACCTCGACGAGTCGGGCGGCCGCTACGTGCACGTGATCGCCGACGGCGGCGTGGGCACCTCCGGCGACATCGTGAAGGCTCTCGCCATGGGCGCCGACGCCGTGATGCTGGGGGTCGCGCTCGCGCGCGCCACCGATGCGCCCGGTCAGGGCTTCCACTGGGGCCCCGAGGCGCACCACCCGAAGCTTCCGCGCGGGCGCCGCGTCGCGGTCGACGGCGTCGCGACCCTGGAGGAGATCCTGTACGGTCCGGCTCCCGTGGCCGACGGCACGGCGAACCTCATCGGAGCACTGCGCAAGTCGATGGCGACCACCGGGTACTCCGACCTCAAGGAGTTCCAGCGCGTCGAGGTCGTGCTCTCCCCGTACGAGTCCTGATCGCCCTCTGTCGTTGAACCTTCCCGTGTCCTCACCGCTTCCGGACGCCGCCGCATCGGCTCCCGAGTTCCCGCCGACCCTGCGCGAGGTGATGCTGCGCGGCCGATGGATCGGGATGCTGCTGCTGTGCCTGGTCGTCGCCGGCGTGTTCGCCTGGCTCGGCCAGTGGCAGCTCGGTCGCGCGATCGACACCAGCCCGCCGGCTCCGGGTGCGACCGAGAAGGTGCTGCCGATCGATCAGGTCGTCAAGCCGGGGGCCTATCTCGATGCGCCGCTCGTGGGCCAGCGCGCCGAGACCAGCGGATCCTGGGTCCCGGGCGACTTCTTGGTCGTCTCCTCGCGGTTCAACGACGGAGTCGAGGGGTACTGGGTCACGGGGCAGCTGCGCATCGCCGGCACCGCGAAGCCCACCTCGCTCGCCGTCGCGATCGGCTGGACCGCGGACGAGGAGAAGGCGAAGGCGGCCGCGCAGCGACTCGAGGAGACGGCGGACGGATCCGTGGTCACCGTGAGCGGACGGCTGATCTCGGATGAGGGGCCCGTCGCACCGCCCCAGGACCAGCCCACGCGCATGGACCGGATGTCGCCCGCGGCGCTGCTCGGGTTCTGGCACGACACCGCCGAGCTGAACGTCTACCGGCCGTTCCTGACCTCGACCGCGCCCCTGGGCGGCCTCGAGGCAATCTCCTCGCCGGCGCCGGAGGAGCACTCCTCGATCAACTGGCTGAACATCTTCTACGCCGTGGAATGGGCGATCTTCGCGGGCTTCGCCTTCTACCTCTGGTACCGCTTGGCGAAGGATGCCTGGGAGCGCGAGCTCGAGGAGTTCGAGGAGCACCGCACCGCCGCGTCCTGACCCCTCGCCGGCCGTGTCCCGACCTCTCGCTCGGCCGTGTCCCGACCTCTCGCTCGGAGATGTGCGCTTCGCTCGGAGGATCTGCCGGATCCGGTCCGAGGATCGCGTACATCTCCGAAAGAGGTGTTCGTGAACTCCGCGCTCGTACGAGCAAGGAGCGCGGTCATCGTGCGCCTTCGCGCGGACGCGGGTGAAGATCCGTTGTCCTGACAGTGAACTCCTTTCAGCGCGTCCTTATGGTCCTTGAAGCCCGCGCATAGCCTCGCCTAGGGTCGGGACGTATGCGCCGTCCCCCAGGCGGCGCCGTCGGCGGTCCCGCGAGGGAGCCGGCGTTCCACTTCCCGAGGAGACAGCACCGATGACGTCCGTCCCCACCGGCGAGAACCGCGCGGTTCCCGCCGTGAATCGCAGAAGGCGGGCGCGCCTGTGCGCGCTCGCCGTGACCACCGTCAGCGCCGTGGGCTTCGGCAGCCTCGTGGCGCTTCCGGCCTTCGCCAACACCTCCGGTACGGGGGTGGTGATCAACGAGGCGTACCTCTCCGGCGGCAGCGCGGGGGCGGCGTTCAAGAACAAGTTCGTCGAGCTCTACAACCCCACCGACGCGGCGATCCCGCTCGACGGCACCTCGGTGCAGTACCGCTCCGCGACCGGCACCACGAACTCCAGCGGCGTGGTCCCGCTCGTCGGATCCATCCCCGCCCACGGCTACTACCTGGTCCAGGGCGGCAGCAACGGCTCGAGCGGCGCGGACCTTCCCGCGCCCGATGCGACCGGCGGCCTGAACCCGAGCGGCACCACCGGCACGATCGCTCTCGTCAACAGTGCGTCCGCGGTGGCGCTGCCGACCGGATCCCTCGCCGGCAGCCCCGACGTGATCGACCTGCTCGGCTACGGCACGTCCAACACGTACGAGGGCGCCGTCGCCGGCGCCCCCACGGGCAACACCGACGTGCGGTCGCTGAACCGCGCCCAGGGCGCCGACACCGACGCGAACGCGGCCGACTTCTCGCTCTCGGCGACGATCACGCCGACGAACACCAAGAACAACGCGACGGACCCCGACCCCGAGCCGACGCCGACCCCCACTCCGACCGACACGTCCGCACCCGGCGCGAGCAAGACGATCGCCGAGGTGCAGGGCACGACCGACACCTCGCCCCTCGTCGACCAGACGGTCACCGTGCAGGGCGTCGTCACCGGCGACTACCGCGTCGGCGGCTACAAGGGCATCACGATCCAGACCCAGGGCACGGGCGGCGACACCAAGACCGCCGGCGCCTCGGACGGCATCTTCGTGTTCCTGAACGCGCTCACCCCCTCCGTGGCGCGCGGCGACCTCGTCTCCGTCACCGGCAAGGTGTCGGAGTACTTCGGACAGACGCAGATCACCCCGGCCGCGCTGGGCGACGTCTCGGTCGTGACGGCCGGCGTGGGCGTCCCGCAGCCGGTCGCGCTGCCCGACAGCGTGCGCGGCGGCGACCGCGAGGCGTACGAGAACATGCTCGTGGCACCGACCGGCACCTACAAGCTCGCCTCCAGCCACCAGCTCTACAACTACGGCGCGCTGTGGCTCAACGCGGGGGACAAGCTCAACGTCAAGGCGACCGAGCTCGCCCGTCCGGGCGCCGATGCCGACGCGATCACGGCCGCGAACCGCGCGAACCGGATCCTGCTCGACGACGGCTGGTCCTCGCAGATTGGCAAGGGCGGACACACCGGCGGCCAGCCGTACTTCACCAAGGACACGGTGGTCCGCAACGGCGACACCGTGAACTTCCCCGCCGAGGGCGAGATCCTGCAATACGGCTTCGACGACTGGCGGCTGCAGCCGGTGGTGCCGATCGACGGCACCTCCGCCGCGTCGCACAAGCCGACCTTCGGCAACGAGAACGCGCGCACGACGGCACCGCCGGCCGTGGGCGGCGACGTGAAGGTCGCGTCCTTCAACGTGTACAACTTCTTCACGACCCTCTCGAGCCAGGACGCGAACGCCCGCGGCGCCAAGACCGACGCGCAGTTCCAGATCCAGCGGTCCAAGATCGTCTCGGCGATCAACGGCCTGGGCGCCGACGTCGTCGGCCTCATGGAGGTCGAGAACGGCCCGAAGTTCGGGCTGGCGCTCGACGCCCCGCTGCAGAACCTCGTGCAGGGGCTGAACAATGCGGCCGGCGCCGAGGTGTGGGACTACGTCCGCACGCCCGCGGCGCTGAACGACACGTCGATCACCGACGTGATCACGACGGCGATCATCTACAAGAAGGCGTCCGTCACCCTGAAGGGCGACGCGTCGACCATCGTGGACGAGACGGTCTTCGGCAACGCCCGCGAGCCGATCGCGCAGACGTTCCAGACCAGCCAGGGCCGCGTGCTCTCGGTCATCACGACGCACCTGAAGTCGAAGTCTCCGCCGCAGAACGCCGGCCCCGAGCCCGCCGACGGGCAGGGCTTCTTCAACGCCGACCGTGTCGCCCAGGCCAAGGCCGAGCTCGCGTTCGCGCAGCAGGTGCAGAAGAGCTCCGGTAGCGACGACGTGTTCCTCGTCGGCGACTTCAACGCCTACGGCAAGGAGGACCCGATCGACGTGTTCTCCCAGGCCGGGTGGACCGACGTCGAGCCGACCTTCGCCACGGGGCAGTACACCTACTCCTTCGACGGTGAGCTCGGATCCCTCGACCACGTGATCGCGTCGCCGTCCGCGGCGAAGGCGATCACGGGCGCCGGCGTGTGGAACATCAACTCGCCGGAGTGGAGCGACCGCGGCTACGCGTTCGCGGCCACCGAGACGGGCACCCCGTACCGCTCCAGTGACCACGACCCGATCGTCGTGGGACTCAAGGGCGCGGCGGATCCGATCGACATCAACATCGCGACGATCAACGACTTCCACGGACGCATCGAGGCCGACAGTGCCGCCGCCGGCGCCGCGGTCGTGGCCGGTGCGGTCCAGGAGTTCCGGGCGCAGAACCCGAACACGATCTTCGCGGCCGCGGGCGACCTCATCGGCGCCTCCACGTTCACGTCCTTCATCCAGCAGGACAACCCGACGATCGACGCGCTGAACGCGGCCGGTCTCGATGTGAGCGCGGCGGGCAACCACGAGTTCGACCAGGGGTACGCCGATCTCCGCGACCGGGTCATCCCGCGTGCGGACTGGACCTACCTCAGCTCCAACGTGTTCCTCACCGCGGACGGCAAGCCGGCTCTCACCCCGTCGTGGGTGAAGGACGTGCAGGGCGTCAAGGTGGGCTTCATCGGCGCGGTGACCGAGGATCTGCCGACCCTCGTCTCGCCCGACGGCATGAAGGGCCTGGAGGTGCGCGACATCCCCACGTCGGTGAACAAGGTCGCCGCAGCGCTCAAGGACGGCGACCCGTCCAACGGCGAGGCCGACGTGATCATCCTGCTCGTGCACGAGGGCGCGACCACGACCGACGTGGCCAGCATCACCCCGGAGTCGCGCCTGGGCGAGATCGTCAACGGCGTCGACAAGAGCGTGAACGCGATCGTCTCCGCGCACACGCACCTCGCCTACAACCACGTGATCGACGGGCGTCCGGTGGTCTCCGCCGGGCAGTACGGCGAGAACATGGGCCTCATGGATCTGAAGGTCGACCCGACCACGAAGAAGCTGCTCTCGATCACCAACGAGATCAAGCCGCTCGCGAAGCAGATCACCGACCCGAAGGATCCGACCAAGAAGATCTGGGTGGGCAACTACCCGGCGGTCCCGGCGGTGCAGGCCATCGTGGACGCGGCGAAGAAGAAGGCGGATGAGCTGGGCGCGGTCAAGCTCGGCGACATCACGGCCGACTTCAACCGGGCGCGCCAGAGCGACGGCAAGACGGAGAACCGCGGTGGCGAGTCCACCCTGGGCAACTTCGTCGCCGACGTGCAGAAGTGGTCGACCGGCGCCGACTTCGCGGTGATGAACCCGGGCGGTCTGCGTGCCAACCTCACCTACGCGTCGAGCGGCGCGGCGGACGCGGACGGCAGCGTCAGCTACCGGGAGGCCGCGACGGTCCAGCCGTTCGCGAACACGCTGATGACGGTGAAGCTCACCGGCGCGCAGGTGAAGCAGGTGCTCGAGCAGCAGTGGCAGCCGGCGGGTTCGGCGCGTCCGTTCCTGAAGCTCGGCGTCTCCAAGGAGCTGACCTACACGTACGACCCGGCCGCTCCGGCGGGGTCGCACATCACGGGCATCCTGGTGAACGGCACGCCGATCGACCCGGCCGCGACCTACGCCGTGGGGGCGAACGCCTTCCTCGCAGCCGGCGGCGACGCGTTCACCGCGTTCCAGCAGGGCACCGACAAGAAGGACACCGGCAAGGTGGACCTGCAGTCGATGGTCGACTGGTTCGCGGCGAACAAGACGGCATCCCCCGACCTCGCTCAGCGCGCGGTCGGCGCGGTGCTCTCCGCTCCCGCCGACGCGGCCGGCTACAAGGCCGGGGAGAGCGTCACGCTGAACCTCAGCTCGCTCGCATTCAGCGCGGGCGAGAAGGCTCCGGGAGACGTCACGGTCTCGCTCGGCGGTACCGCGCTCGCCACGACGGCCGTGAACGCGGCGGTCACGGTCGACGCCTTCGACGAGGCGGGCACCGCGACGCTGACCTTCACGATCCCCGAGGGCGTGACCGGCGCGCAGGCGCTGCAGGTCGACGTCGCGGCCACCGGGACGTCGCTCCGGCTGCCGATCACGGTCGCGGGATCCGACACCGGATCCTTCAACGGCACGATCTCGGTCGGTGCAGCCAAGGTCCTCGCGGGGGAGAAGCTGACGCTGACCGGCACGGACTTCGAGCCGGGCGAGACGCTGACGCTGCAGCTGCGCGACCAGGGCAAGAAGGGCACGGTCATCGACCTCGGCACCGTCAGGGTCGGCGGCGACGGATCGTTCACCGCCGCACCGGTGGTGCCGCGCTCCGTGAAGGGCGGCGACTACCTCGTCGCCGCGACGCAGGCGGACGGGGACGAGGCGACCGCCGCCGTCACCGTGGTCCGCGGCAAGGGCCAGCTCAAGCTCGGCGCCTCCTCGGTCGCCGCGGGCGGCACGGTCACGATCTCCGGATCGGGTCTCGAGGAGAACGAGAAGGTGGCTCTCGAGCTGCACTCCACCCCGGTCTCGCTCGGCTCGGCGACGGCGGACGCGGACGGCGCCTTCACGGCCACCGTCACGATCCCCGCCGGCACCGCCGCAGGGCAGCACCACGTGGTGGCGATCCTGTCGGACGGCTCGCAGATCTCCGTGGAGATCACGGTCGTCGCGGCCGGATCCGGGGGAGGCCTCGCGCTGACCGGTGCGGACTCGGGCTCGTTCCTCCTCCTTGCCCTGGTGCTGCTGGCACTCGGGCTGGGGCTGGTCGTCGCCCGTCGTCGCCTGCGCGTGGAGTGATCCTCTCGCGCTGACCTGCGAAGGCCGTCGGATCTCCGGATCCGGCGGCCTTCGTCGTGCGGCGCCGCGTCCCCCTGGTCCGGGAATCGCGCACAGGTCCGGCGCTTAGACTGGAGGCATGCCCGAACCGAAAGCCGCGAGCTTCCCGGCCATCCGCGGGGCGCTGAAGTTCTACCAGATCGCTTCTGTGATCACCGGCGTCATGCTCCTGCTCCTGGTCACGGAGATGATCCTCAAGTACACCCCGATCCACCTCGAGCTCTTCGCGGGCGGATCCGGCGGCTTCCTCTGGTTCGCCCCGGTCGTCGAAGGCGTGCACGGCGGCCTCGAGTCCACCGGCAACGGCCTGAACCTCTCGATGGGGATCCTGGTCGCGCACGGCTGGTTCTACGTCGTGTACCTCTTCGCCTGCTTCCGCGTGTGGAGCCTGATGCGCTGGCCGTTCCTCCGCTTCATCATGCTCGCCCTCGGCGGCGTCGTGCCCTTCCTCTCCTTCATCATGGAGACCCGCGTCGCCCGCGAGGTGAAGGCGTATCTCGCCGCGCGGGAAGCCTCCTCCGACCAGAACTCCTCGACCACTCCCGCCACGGAAGGTGCCCGTTGACCGACAACACTCCCGACACCGAGCAGCGCCCCGCCCTCGTCGTCGACTTCGGTGCGCAGTACGCGCAGCTGATCGCCCGCCGCGTCCGCGAGGCCGGCGTCTACAGCGAGATCGTGCCGCACACCGCGACGGCCGCCGAGATCGCGGCGAAGAACCCGGTCGCGCTGATCCTGTCCGGCGGTCCGTCCTCGGTGTACGAAGAGGGCGCGCCGCAGCTGGATCCGGCGGTGTTCGACCTCGGCGTGCCGACGCTCGGCATCTGCTACGGCTTCCAGTACATGGCGCGCACCCTCGGCGGCGAGGTGGCCAACACCGGCCTGCGCGAGTACGGCGCGACCGACGCGATGATCCCGATCAACGACTCCACGCTGCTCGGCGGCCAGCCCGCGGAGCAGAACGTGTGGATGAGCCACGGCGACCAGGTCGCCCAGGCGCCCGACGGGTTCCAGGTGCTGGCCTCGACGCCGGCCACCCCCGTGGCCGCGTTCGCGGACGAGGAGCGCAAGCTCTACGGCGTGCAGTGGCACCCCGAGGTCAAGCACTCCGACCACGGCCAGGAGATCATCGAGAACTTCCTGCACAAGGGCGCGGGGCTCCCCGCCGACTGGAACAGCGACAACGTCATCGCCGAGCAGGTCGAGCGGATCCGCGCGCAGGTCGGCGACGCCCGCGTGATCTCCGCGATGTCCGGCGGCGTCGACTCCGCCGTGTCGACCGCGCTGGTGCACAAGGCCATCGGCGACCAGCTCACCGCGGTGTTCGTCGACCACGGTCTGCTGCGCAAGGGCGAGCGCGAGCAGGTCGAGCGCGACTACGTCGCCTCGACCGGCGTGCGCCTCATCACGGTCGACGCGGCCGACACGTTCCTCGGCCACCTGGCCGGCGTGACGGATCCCGAGACCAAGCGCAAGATCATCGGCCGCGAGTTCATCCGCACCTTCGAGCAGGTGCAGCGCGATCTCGTCGAGGAGGCGAAGGCCTCGGGCGAGAAGGTCCGGTTCCTCGTGCAGGGCACTCTGTACCCCGACGTCGTCGAGTCCGGCGGCGGCGCCGGCACCGCGAACATCAAGTCGCACCACAACGTCGGCGGTCTCCCCGACGACCTCGACTTCGACCTCATCGAGCCGCTGCGCACCCTCTTCAAGGACGAGGTGCGCGCGATCGGCCGTGAGCTCGGGATCCCCGAGGCCATCGTCGGCCGTCAGCCGTTCCCCGGCCCTGGCCTCGGCATCCGCATCATCGGCGAGGTCACCCGCGAGCGCCTCGACATCCTGCGCGAGGCCGATGCGATCGCCCGGGAGGAGCTCACGCTCGCCGGCCTCGACCAGACCATCTGGCAGTGCCCGGTCGTGCTGCTCGCCGATGTGCGGTCGGTGGGCGTGCAGGGCGACGGCCGCACCTACGGTCACCCGGTCGTGCTGCGCCCGGTGTCGTCCGAGGACGCGATGACCGCCGACTGGACCCGCCTGCCGTACGACGTGCTCGCGAAGATCTCGAACCGCATCACGAACGAGGTGCGCGACGTCAACCGCGTGGTCCTCGACGTGACGTCGAAGCCGCCGGCAACCATCGAGTGGGAGTGACGAAGGAGCTCCCACTCGACGAAAGGCGCCGGTGGCACTCGGCCGCGCCAGCGGTCGAGTGGGAGTGACGAAGGAGCTCCCGCTTCGCCGCTGATCCGTGAGACACCACTTTCCGCACGAGACACCACGCGTGTCGTGACGTCTCGTGCAGAAAGTGGTGTTTCGCTTTCTGCTGCGACCGAAGCTGTGCTCACCGGCCGGTGCGGGCAGGATGGAGTCATGGCGAACGGACGCACGAAGCTGTCGGTGATCGGAGCGGGCGGGGTCGGGGTGGCGGTCGCGTATGCGGCCCTCATCCGGGGGAGCGCCTCGGAGGTCGCGCTCTACGACGTCGCGACGGAGAAGGTCGACGCCGAGGTGCTCGACCTCGCACACGGCACGCAGTTCACGGCATCGTCGGTGAGCGGCGGATCCGATCTCTCCGTGGTCGACGGCAGTGACGTGATCGTCGTGACGGCCGGCGCGAAGCAGCAGCCGGGGCAGACCCGCATGGAGCTGGCCGGCACCAATGTGCGCATCCTGCAGGCCCTCATGCCCGCGCTCGTCGAGCGGGCCCCCGACGCGGTCTACATCATCGTCACGAACCCGGCCGATGTGATGACGGTCGTCGCGCAGCGGATCTCCGGGCTCCCGCCGCAGCGGGTGTTCGGATCCGGCACCGTGCTGGACACCTCGCGCCTGCGCTGGCGGATCGCCGAACGCGCGGGGGTGAGCACCGCCAGCGTGCACGCCGACATCGTGGGCGAGCATGGCGACACCCAGTTCCCGCTCTGGTCGAACGCGACGATCGGGCCCGTCCCGATCCTGGACTGGCCCTCGGACGACCCGTTCACCCCGGCGGAGCTCGACCGCATCGCGATCGAGGTGCGCGATGCGGCGTATGCCGTGATCCGGGGCAAGGGCGCCACGAACCTCGCGATCGGGGTGAGCGCGGCCCGCATCGCCGAGGCCGTGCTGAACGACGAGCACGCCGTGCTCCCCGTCGCGACCGTGCTGGACGACGTGCACGGCATCAGCGGGGTCGCGCTCTCGGTGCCGTCGGTGGTGAGCTCCGCCGGGGCCGAAGCGCTCGGCGAGACGCCGATGACCGCCGACGAGGAGGCGAGGCTCGCGGCGTCGGCGGCGGCGATCCGCGCGGCGCTCGACGAGCTCGGCTGACGTCGATCCGCGAGAAACCCTTTCTCGCATGAGACGCCCCGTGTGCCGTGATGTCCCATGCAGGATCCGGCCTCTCACGCGCCGGCCGCGCCGGCCCCTGGAACGGCTCAGCCCAGGTGCTTGAGGGCCTCGCGGCGGCTCAGCGGGGAGAGGCCGGGGTGCGCGTCGACGAAGGCCCGCACCCAGTCCGGATCCGCCCTGGCGTGGTCGCGCAGAGCCCAGCCGATCGCCTTGCGGATGAAGAACTCGCCGTCGCCGAGGTTCGCCTCGATCACGTCGGAGAGCAGGGCATGATCGACGCGGTCCTTGCGCTGCAGCTGGGCGATGATCGCCGCGCGGCGGATCCAGAAGTCCTCGTCGTCCGCCCACACGCGCAGCTCCACGGCCAGCTCGTCCGGGTGCGCGTCGAGCAGATCGGCGAGCCGGTGCGCGACTTCATCGACGTGGTCCCACCAGGCTCCGGTGCGGATCATCTCCTCGTGCACGTCGAGCAGGTCCAGCAGCCCGCGCAGGGGCCGCAGCGCCATCAGGGCCTGGGCGGCGTAGCGCTCCTCGCGGTACTCGGCCTCCCGCCACAGGTCGAGGGCCGCCTCCCGCAGCTCATCGACGTCGGCGACACCGCGCGCCGCCTGCGTGGCCAGCCGCCGCGTCTCCGGCACGCGCACTCCGAGGAACGGCATGGCCGACTTCATGTAGGCCTGCTGGCCCGGTGCGAGAGCGGGATCCGCGGCCGCACGCAGGTTCTCGCGGATCTCGGCGGCCAGGCGGGAGGAGGACGTCACATCCGGAGTCTAGAAAAACTTCGAAGGAATCTCGACGAGCTGTCGATCCCGCGTCTTCTCGTTCGACGTCTTGAGTGAGAGGGTCGAAGGACGACCCCCGATGAGGAGACAGACATCATGAAGTTCATGCTGATCATGCGCGCGGACGAGCAGGGCGTGCGGGCGTACGAGGACATGCCGTTCGAGCAGGTCATCGAGGCGATGGGCCGGTACAACGAGTCGATGATCAAGGCGGGCGTGCTGCTGGCCGGAGAGGGCCTCACCGACGCCGCGGAGGGTTTCGTCGTCGACTTCTCCGGCGAGGCGCCGCTGGTCACCGACGGCCCCTACGGCGAGACGAAGGAGCTGTTCAACGGCTTCTGGATCATCGAGACGTCCACGCGCGAGGAGGCGGCGGAGTGGGCCAAGCGTGCGCCGCTCGGACCGGGTGCGTTCCTCGAGGTGCGTCGCGTCACCGAGCTGGAGGACTTCCCGGCCGACAACGAGTGGATCCAGAAGGAGGCCGGCTGGCGCGAGGAGGCCGCCGCCCGCGCGGCCGAGTGACGGCGATGGCCGGATCCGATTCCGCGGCGACGGCGGGCGCTGAGACAGAGCGCGCCGTCGCCGCGGTGTGGCGCATCGAGTCGGCGCGGATCATCGCCACGCTGACGCGTTTCACCGGGGACTTCGGCCTCGCCGAGGACCTCGCGCAGGATGCCCTGCTGGAGGCCCTCGCGCAGTGGCCGCGCGACGGGGTGCCCGCGAACCCCGCCGCCTGGCTGACGGCCGTGGCCAAGCGCCGCGCCATCGACGGGTGGCGGCGCAGGGAGCGCTTTGACGATCGCCTCGCCGTGATCGCGCACGATCTCGAGCGGGAGCAGGACGCCGCCCTGGACGCCCCGCCCTGGGATCCCGACGCGATCGACGACGACGTGCTGCGACTGGTCTTCATCGCCTGCCACCCGGCGCTCTCGCGGGAGGCGCGCGTGGCCCTCACCCTGCGCGTCGTCGGAGGTCTGAGCACGGAGCAGATCGCGCGCGCGTTCCTGGTGCCCACCGCCACCGTGCAGCAGCGCATCGTGCGGGCGAAGAAGACGCTCTCGGTCGCCAGGGCTCCCTTCGAGGTGCCGGGGCGCGACGAGTTCCCTGCCCGGCTCGGAGCCGTGCTCGGCGTGCTCTACCTGGTCTTCAACGAGGCGCATGCGGCGACGGCGGGGGAGGACCTGCTCCGTCCGGATCTGGGACGCGAGGCGATCCGGCTCGCCCGGGTCCTGACCGCGCTGATGCCGGCCGAGCCGGACGTGCACGCGCTGCTCGCGCTCCTCGAGCTCACCGCCGCGCGCTTCCCGGCGCGCGTCGATGCGCACGGCGACCCGGTGCTGCTCGCCGACCAAGACCGCCGTCTGTGGGACCGCGGTCGCATCGCGCGCGGACGCGCCGCCCTGGCCCGGGCGGACGCCTTCGGCCGCGGGCGCGGGGCGTACGCCCTGCAGGCGGCGATCGCCGAATGCCATGCCGTCGCGCCATCGGTCGAGGAGACCGACTGGGAGCGCATCGTGCTGCTGTACGAGGCGCTCGGGCGTCTCGCGCCCTCGCCGGTCGTGGAGCTCAACCGCGCCGCAGCCGTCGCGATGGCGACGGGCCCGGCGTCGGCGCTGCGGATCGTCGACGGGCTCGTCGCGGGCGGGGCCCTGCGCGGCTACCACCTGCTGCCGGCGACGCGCGGCGAGCTGCTGCTGCGCCTCGGACGGGCGGAGGAGGCGCGCTCGGAGTTCGCGGTCGCCGCCGCGCTGGCCGGCAACGACCGGGAGCGTGCGCTGCTCGAGCAGAAGGCCCGCGGCTGACGGATCCAGCCCCGTTCTCGTCGGGACCGGGCTCCGGCCCCGACGAGAACGACGAAGGCCGCCCTCCGAGGAGAGCGGCCTTCGTGCGGATCAGAGCCGCGTCAATTGTTGCCGCGGGCGATCGCGATCATGCGCAGGATCTCGACGTAGAGCCAGACGACGGTGACCATGATGCCGAAGCCGCCGAGCCAGCCGTACTGACGCGGGGCGCCGTTGCGCACGCCCTGCTGGATCTGGTCGAAGTCCATGACCAGCGAGTACGCGGCGAGGAAGACGACGAGCACGCCGATGATCAGGCCGAGCGGGATGCCGGCGACCTTGGCGCTGTACAGGCCGAACATCTGGTTCGCCGGCAGCACGTGGAAGACCATCAGCACGACGTTGAGCAGCGAGAACAGCAGGTAGCCGAGCATCGCGATCATCACGATCTTGGTCATCTTCGCGGAGGCGCGGACCTTGCCGCTCGCGAACAGCGCGAGCGTGACGGCGACCACGGCCGCCGTGGCGAGGGTCGCCTGCAGCACGATGCCGGGCCAGAGCACCTCGAAGAACGCCGAGATGCCTCCGATGAAGAGGCCCTCGAACGCGGCGTACGCGAAGATCAGCGCCGGGCGCACCTTCTTGCGCGAGGTGAAGCTGACGACCATCGCGAGCACGAAGCCGCCGAGCGCGCCCACGGCCCACGGCCAGATCGCGACGGCGGTCGGCGTGCGCGGCACGGCCGCCCCGCCGAGGGTGAAGAACCAGCCGACCGCGGCGAAGACGAGCAGGATCCCGAACAGGCCCGCGGTCTTCCAGACCGTGTCCTCGACGGTCATCCGGTCGGTCTCGATGGCGCCGGCGGACGGCGCGGCATACATGCCCTCGAGGTTCGCGTTGACGGCGGCCTGCTGGGCCGCGGCGAGCTGCGTCGCGGGCGGCGGCGGCGCGTACTGGCCACCCGCCTGCGCGCCCCCGGGATAGGTCGCGACGGCGCGCGGATCCCGCTCCTTGAACGCCGGGTTGTTGAAGGCGAAGTTGCTCATGGTCGGCCTCACTCCTCAGAAGTGGTGGTCATCTTCCCTCTACAGTACCGGCGGAACCCGTGAGGAGCACTGCCGTACGCTGAGAGCGTGACCCGACGGATCCCGCCCGACGTCTCGCCGACGGATCCGTCCGTCCGTCCGCTCCTGATCGGCCACCGCGGTGCTCCCGGTCATCGGCCGGAGCACACCGCATCGTCCTACCGTCTCGCCTTCGCGATGGGGGCGGACGCCGTCGAACCCGACGTCGTCGCGACCGCCGACGGGGTACTGGTGATCCGTCACGAGAACGAGATCTCGGGCACCACCGACGTGGCCGACCATCCCGAGTTCGCGGATCGCCGCACGACGAAGCGCGTCGACGGGGAGCGTCTCACCGGGTGGTTCACCGAGGACTTCACCTGGGCCGAGCTCGCCACCCTGCGCTGTCGGGAGCGGATCCCCGCCCTGCGTCCCGGATCCGCGGAGTTCGACGGCACCGAGCCGATCCTGCGCCTGACCGACCTGCTGGCGCTCGTCGCCGAGGCCTCGGCCGAGCGCGGTCGCGAGCTCGGCATCGTGCTGGAGATCAAGCATGCGACCTTCTTCGCCCGGATCGGGCACGATCTCGCGGCACTGGTCGAGCGCGACCTGCGCGCGGCCGGATGGGCGTCGGGGGAGCACCCGCTCTGGATCGAGTCGTTCGAGCAGACCGTCCTGGCGGAGCTGCGCGGGCGCGGCGTCCGCGGGAGGTTCGTGTACCTGCTGGAGGCGACCGGTGCGCCGGCGGATCTCGTCGCGCGGGACGGCGCCGACGCGCAGACCTATGCGGAGGCGCTCGCCCCGGAGGGGCTCGACCGGCTGGCCGGCGAGGTCGACGGCATCAGCGTGGACAAGGCGATCCTGCTGCGCGACCACGGAGCGGACCTGGTCCGGGCGGCGCACGCACGCGGGCTGGACGTGTTCACCTGGACCTGTCGTCCGGAGAACGCGTTCCTCGACCGCCGCTTCCGCCGGGGAGCGCGCAAGGCCGCGTTCGGCGACTACCGGGCGGAGTGGGAGTCGATCGCGGCGACCGGCGTGGACGGGGTCTTCGTCGACCATCCGGACCTGGGCGCCGCGGTGCTCCGCTGACGCCCTCCGCGCCGGAGTCGATGTCCGCTGCTCGACCTAGACTGGGAAGGTCATGAGCGAAGCCCCCTCTCCCGTCATCCTCCCGCCCGGAACCGCCCCTCGAACGGGTGCGGGACCGTCCGCGGGGGCCCCCGCGGACGACCTGCTCGCGGGCCTCAACCCGCAGCAGCTCGACGCGGTCACCTACCGCGGGCAGGCCCTGCTCATCGTGGCGGGTGCGGGGTCGGGCAAGACGAGCGTGCTGACCCGGCGCATCGCGCTGCTGCTGCGTCAGCGGGAGGCCTGGCCGAGCCAGATCCTCGCGATCACCTTCACCAACAAGGCCGCGGGCGAGATGCGCGAGCGCGTCGCACAGCTCGTCGGAGACACGGCCCGCGGCATGTGGATCTCGACGTTCCACTCGGCCTGCGTGCGCATCCTGCGTCGCGAGGCCGAGCAGTTCGGGTTCACCAAGTCGTTCACGATCTACGACTCCGGCGACTCGCGCGCGCTCATCAAGAGGCTCGTCAAGGAGCACGAGGCCGACGCGTTCGGCTACACCCCGGCCGCGATGCAGTCGCGCATCTCGAAGCTCAAGAACGAGTTGCAGGATGCCGAGTCCTTCGCCCGGCAGGCGAACATGTCGGATCCGGCGGAGCGCGTGTTCGCGGAGGTGTTCGCCGACTACCAGCGGCAGCTGCAGAAGGCCAACGCCTTCGACTTCGACGACCTGATCGGGCAGACCGTCTACCTGTTCCGCGCGTTCCCGCAGGTGGCCGACGTCTACCGGCGCCGCTTCCGCCACATCCTCGTCGACGAGTACCAGGACACCAACGCCGCGCAGTACGCGCTCATCCACGAGCTCACCCGCCCGGTGCAGGGGAGCGCGCCCGAGCCGTATGCCTCGAACGGCATGATGATCTTCGAGCCGGATCCGCAGGAGGCCGCCGGCGCCGAACCGGGCGCCGCCCTCACCGTGGTCGGCGACTCCGACCAGTCCATCTACGCGTTCCGCGGCGCCGACATCCGCAACATCAGCGAGTTCGAGCGCGACTTCCCCGGGGCCAAGGTGGTGCTGCTCGAGCAGAACTACCGCTCGACGCAGAACATCCTCTCCGCCGCGAACGCCGTGATCAGCAACAACTTCGACCGCAAGGAGAAGAAGCTCTGGAGCGACAAGGGATCCGGTGACGCGATCGTCGGGTTCACCGGCTACTCGCAGCACGACGAGGCCCAGTTCGTCGCGGACGAGGTCGAGGCGCTGCGTCGGGCGGGCATGCCGTATGGGGAGATGGCGGTGTTCTACCGCACCAACTCGCAGTCGCGTGCACTCGAGGAGATCCTCATCCGCTCCGCCGTGCCCTACAAGATCATGGGCGGCACCAAGTTCTACGAGCGCGCCGAGATCAAGGACGCCCTCGCCTACCTCGTCGCGGTCGCGAACCCCGCCGACGAGATGGCGGTACGGCGGATCCTGAACAAGCCGCGCCGCGGGATCGGAGACGTGACGGAAACGTCGATCGCGCGATTCGCGGAGGAGCACGGGCTGAGCTTCCGCGATGCCCTCGCGCACCCGACCCAGCTCGGCGTCGGGCCGAAGATCCAGGGCGCGATCGCGCAGCTGGACGCCGTGCTGCGCGAGGCGACCGAGATCATGCTGCCGGCCAGCGGCGAGATCGCACCGCCCACCGCGGTCGCGGAGGGCCTCACGGTGCTGCTGCAGAAGAGCGGATACCTGGACGCGCTGCGCGCGAGCCGCGACCCGCAGGACGAGGCCCGTCTGGAGAACCTCGACGAGCTCATCGCGGTGACCCGCGACTTCGCCCGGAACAATCCCGAGGGCACGATCGCCGACTTCCTCACGGAGGTCGCGCTCGTCTCGGACGCCGACGACCTCGACGACGAGTCCGGGGTGGTCTCGCTCATGACGATGCACACGGCGAAGGGTCTCGAGTTCGACGCCGTGTTCGTGACGGGCGTCGAAGAGGATCTCATCCCGCACCGGATCTCGGCCAACGAGCCGGGCGGTCCGCAGGAGGAGCGGCGCCTCTTCTACGTCGGCATCACCCGCGCCCGCAAGCGCCTGCACCTGTCGCTGGCGATGACCCGCGCCCAGTTCGGGGAGGTGTCGGTCGCGATGCCGAGCCGGTTCCTGCAGGAGATCCCGGGCGACCTCATCGACTGGCGGCAGTCGCCTGGCGACGTGAACTCCCGCGGCGGCACGCAGTCCCGAGCGCTCAACGCCCGCCGTCCGGGCGGCTTCGGCGGTTCCGGCAGCGGCTCCGGCGACCGGTTCGCCGCGCGGGCGCTGCCGAAGCGCGAGGGCCTCACGCCCCTGTCCACGGCGATGGACAAGTTCCCGAACCGGGTGACGGCGAAGGTGCGCGACAACGGCGATCTCGAGCTGAACGCCGGCGACCGGATCCGCCACGACGACTTCGGTGAGGGGCGGGTCGAGGCGATCACGGGCGAGGGGGCCAAGCGGATCGCGCATGTGCGCTTCGATTCCGCAGGTCAGAAGAAGCTGCTCGTCAAGATCGCGCCGATCCAGAAGCTCTGACGCGAAGGGCGCGGTTAGGCTGGGACAATGGGTCTTTTCTCGCGCCGTAGCAAGCAGGACGATGCCGTCACGCCGGAGTCCGCTCCTGCCACCGCCGAGGAGGCCGCCGACGCCGACCGGGCATCGGTCTCCGTCGCCGAGGGCGGCGCCGGCGCGGCCGACGCCGATGTGCCGGTCGTGAACATCGCGGTGCAGGCCTTTCGCGGGCTGGGCTCGCCGTCCGGCCCCGTCGTCGACGCGCCGACCGAGGCGCCCGAGCCCGGTCATGACCTGATCGACCCCGTCGTGGACGAGGCGCCCGTGCCGCCTGCTCAGGCGCAGGCTCCTTCCGGGCGTCCGCCGCTCCCGCTGGCTCCGGCGGATCCGCCGGAGCCGACCGAGTCGATCCCCGGAATGCCCGACAACGTGCTGCTGCGCGAGGCGCTCGCCATGCTCGGCGACGACGCGAGCCAGGCGGAGCTGCTCGGCGTGCTCCGCCAGTCGCTGCAGGGCAACCTCTTCTTGCGCGTGAGCGGCGATGCCGGCGAGCAGATCAAGGAGGGCCGGCCGCTCGCCGTCGCCGTCGTCAACGACGGCGAGAACTCCTTCATGCTCGCTTTCAGCTCGGCCGCCGCCGTGCGCGACTCCGTGCAGCAGGGCGATGAGGACCCGTCGGAGACCTCTGCCGTGGTGCAGCCCGTTCAGGCCGTCTACCAGAACGTGATCGAGGGACCTTTCGCCGGGCTCATCATCGACAACGCCTCCGAGCCGCACCGTGTCGTGTTCCCGTCGGAGATCCTGCAGAAGGCGCTGGAGGAGGCGGATCCGACCTTCGCGGTCAAGGCCCTGCTCGCGGCGCCCCGTGCGGCGGACTCCGAGGCCCGTGTGGCCGAGGCGCTGACCACGGCCCGGCTCTGGGTGGCGGTCAGCGATGTCGACGGCGACGGCCAGTACGGCGTGGCGGAGGCGCACACGGCCGAAGGGGCACGCTACCTGCAGCTGTTCAGCCACCCGCTCGAGGTCATCGCGCTCGGCCGCGGCGACCAGCCCCTGCCCTTCACCGCCGAGCAGATCGGCGCCGTGCTCGTCCAGCAGCCCGAGATGAGCGGCGTGCTGGTCGACGCCGCGGGCCCCGCGATCGCGGTCGGGCGGGACGCCCTCGGTCCTGTGATCGCGCTTGCTCCCGCTGCGGAGGAATCGGCCGAGTAGGCCGCCGGCCCGGCCGGAGCCGGCCGAGGAGGCCGTCGGTCCGGCGCGGAATCGGCCCGGCGGAGCCCCGTCGAGTGGCTCTGGGAGGGCATCCTCAAGGGCACCCTCAAGGATCCGTGAAGCCAACCTCAAGAACATGTGAACGCTCTTGCATGCCAGTATTCCGAAATGAAGGATGAGGTCAACAACCCCGACCACGAGGACGATCATGACCAGCACAGCCCCTTCATCCATCCGCACACGTCGCAAGGTTCTCGCCGTCCTCGCCGGAGGCCTCGTCCTCGGCGTGGGCGCCGCGATCACCCTCGCGGCCTGGAACGACTCCGAGTTCGCGACCGGCACGTTCACCGCCGGCTCCTTCAACCTGCAGGGGTCCACGGACGGCACCACCTACGGCGAGCACACGACCGCTCCCGGCGCTCCGCTGACGTTCAGCGCCAACTTCGGCAACCTCACGCCCGGTGACAGCGTCTACGCGTCGTACTGGCTGCAGCTCGACAAGAACACGACCAGCCCGGCGACCGTCACGCCCGCGCTCGACGCCACGTCCGGCACGGGCAGCAACGCATCGGCCATCTCGTACAAGGTCTACACGGTGCCCAGCGCGACCGTGTGCGACGCGAACGTGGCCACGACCGGCACCCTGATCCTTTCCGGCGCGAACCTCAGCACCGCCACCGGTGCGACGAGCTTCTCGCTGGCCAAGGGCACCCCGCCGACCACCGCCGGCGCCGCGCAGAAGCTGTGCTTCGTCGCGACCGCCGGAACCCAGGCGGTCCTGCAGCAGGGGCAGAGCGGAACGGCCGTCTGGAAGTTCACCGCGACCTCGAACTGAGGACGTCATGATGCGAGCCCACCGGGGGAGGCGAGCAGCGCCGCGCGCCGAGGTGCGAAGGATCCGTCTGCTGCGGATCCGGGCGCTGCTCGTCGGCGGGCTCGTGCTCGGCACGGGAGCGACATCCACCCTGGCGAGCTGGAACGACGGCGAGTACGCCACCGGTTCGTTCACGGCCGCCCGATTCGGCATCGAGGGCAAGCTGCCCACCGAGACCGACTACGGCAAGCACACCGGTTCCAATGCGGCAGTGCTGGGGTTCACCCCCGCCGTGACCGGTCTGTATCCCGGGGTCACCGGGTATGCGGCGTTCTCCGTGCGGGCCACCAGCGGATCGATCGCCGGCTCGGTCCGGCTCACCGCCGGAACGCCGACCGGCACGCTCACCGAACTCCGCTACGGCGTGCGGACGGTGGGCAGCGCATCGGCGTGCAACGCCTCCGGCTACTCCGGCGGGACCTCCGTGATCCCGGACAACTCGACCTTGGACACGTCGGCCGCCGTCGCGCAGACGCTGGCCGCCGACCGCACCCCGGTGTACTACTGCTTCGCGATCTCGTTGCCCGTGGGGGCCTCGAACGGGATGCAGTCCCAGTCGAGGGCGCAGTCGTGGCAGTTCGTCGCGACCTCCGGCTGAGCCGGGCGCACGCGGCGGCGGCACCGAAGGATCCACGTGATCGCGATCCGCTCGCCGCGGACCACACAGAGAGAAGGACGGCATGACCGAGACGACGCAGCCCCTCACCCGCCGTGCCGCGCGCGAGAACGCGGCGGCAGACGGCACCCGCGGCGAGCACGCCGAGACTCCCCGCACGACAGCGGCGGAGTCCCGTGACGAGCGACCGGCCGCGGAGGGCGGACGGTCGCGCCGCACCTCTCTTCGAGGTGTGCTCGGCGAGGTCCTGCTCTGGGTCCTGGCCCTGGCGGGGCTCGTCTGCATCGTGCTGGTGGTCCTCGCGTTCACCGCGCACATCACGCTCATCATGTTCCGCACCGGCTCGATGGCCCCCACGATCCCCGCCGGATCCGTCGCTATCGTGCAGCAGATCCCCGCGTCGCAGGTGCACGTCGGAGACGTGGTCACCGTGGACCGCCCCGGCGAGCTCCCCATCACGCACCGGGTGCGCGTGGTCGCGGACGGCGCGCAGCCCGGCGAGCGCCTCCTCACGCTGCGCGGCGACGCGAACGCGCACGACGACCTGGCGCCGTATCCGGTCTCGACCGTGCGGATCGTGCGCTTCTCGGTCCCCGGGGTCGCCCCCGTGATCGTCGCGTTCAGCAACCCGCTCGTGCTCGGCGGGATCACGGTCGGCGTCGCCGGCCTGGTGATCTGGGCGTTCTGGCCGCGCGGCCGCCGCCCGCAGGGACAGGAGGGCTCGGATGAGGGAGACGGCGGTCCGGCGGACCGTCCCGCGGACGCGGGGCCGCGTCGCCGGGGCGCAGGAACGGAGAACCGTGTATCGCCCTGACCGCGGCCCCGCCGGGATCCTCACCGCCCTGGCGGCGTCCGCGGTGCTGCTCATCGCCGCGATGCCGGCAGCAGACGCCGCGCCGACGACCGAGACCGTCCAGGGCCGGTACGTGCGCATCGTGTCGAGCGCCGACTGGGATGCCGCAGCGGCGATGGGACCGGGTGCCAGCGTGCGCTGGGACCTCGTGGTGAGTGCGGCCGCGCCGGAGCCCGGCACGCTGCGGCTCGGGCTCAGCGCCACCGGGGACGCCTCGATCACCGTCGACGCGCGGCTCTGCCCCACGGCGTGGCAGGGCGAGACGTGCACTGAGGGGGAGCGCCTGCTGCGTTCCGCGTGGACCGTCCCGCGCGACGGCCGGACGGTCGCGCTCGACGAGATCCCCGCCGACGCGGTCGCGCATCTCCGGCTGGATGTGCGCCTCGATGCGCGGGAGGACCCGGCGGTCACGCAGCTCCGCGTGCAGGCGGAGGGGCTCGGCGACCGGATCCAGACCGGTCCGACGCCGGCCCTCCCCGCGACCGGGGGATCCGTGCCGGTCGTGGCGATCGCCGGCGGGGCCGCGCTGCTCGTCGCGGCGGCCGTGCTCCTGCTCGTCGGCCGACGACGCCGCGGCGGCGAGGACTCATGAGCGTCGCCGAGCGCGGTCCGCGCCGTCGCGTCGCGATCGCCCTGCTCGCGATCGGGGCCTGTGCGGCGCTGCTCGCGTGGCCCCGGCCGGCCCTGACGGACGCGGCGTACACGGATACCGAGTACGTCGCGAGCGGCACCATCTCTGCCGGGTCGCTCTCGAATCCGACGAACATGACGTGCACTCCGATGAAGGCCCTCGGGATCATCACCGGAGTGACGGTCACGTGGCAGTCGGCGTATCCGCTGACGCCGACGACGGTTCCGACCTCGAAGCTCACCGCCAACCCGTCGAGCTACGTGAGCACGATCAGCTCCTCCGGGACGGGCCCGTTCACCTACACGATGACTCTCAACGAGGGGCTGCTCGGCGGCATCCTCGGCAACGCGCTCGGCAGCACGGTCACCTTCACCGTCGTCAATCAGGCGGGGACGAACTGGCAGTCGGCGAGCATCACCAAGACCTTGACGACGGGCGCGCTCGGGTTGAACCCCAAGTGCACGTGATCGGCCTGGTCCCGGCGCGAGCGCGTCACTCCGCGAGGGCGAGGGCGCGGAACATGTCGCGCTCGCGCAGCGCGTCCCGTTTGCTCGGCGCGGCCGGCGCGGGACGCGGAGGCGCCTGGCCCGTCGTGCGGTGGTAAAGCTCGTCGATCAGGCGCGTGGCGAGGCCGACCAGGCGCCCGATCTCGCGGTCGTCGCGGTCGATCCACACCGACTTGGGCTCGTCGTGGATGGGGCGGAAGTCGTCGTGCTCCTCCCACACGAACAGCGTGCGCTCGGCGCCGAGCACATGCTGCTGCCACCACACCTGTCGCAGGTAGGTGCGGGGGATGGAGCGCCACGACTTGTTGGTGGTCTTGATCTCCGCGAGCAGCACGCGGCCGCCCGGCTCCTGCACGATGCCGTCGGGGGTAGCCAGGTGGCGCTTCTCGACCTCGGCGCAGAACAGGGCCGACGAGGGCAGGATGCCGTGGGTCGCGGCGACCCAGGCGGCGATCTCCGGCTCGCGACGCCGGCCGTGGTCGGTGTAGACGTTGCCGCCGAAGCGGGGTCCCGCGCCGAGCTTGGCGTCGGCCGCGCGGGCGATCGAGGTCTCGCTGGTGAGCCCGGCGACGTCGGTCGCGGTGATCCCGCGGGCCCGCGCGCGCAGCCACGCCACCCGGTCGCGCGAGTCGGCGACGATGCGCGCTTCGAGTTCCGGGGTCACCCACCGAGGCTACCTCCGGCCGCCGACTCCGGCGCCCTGGCACGCCGCGGGGACGGAGTCCGCGTCCGCCGGTAACGCCCGGCGCCGAGTGCACGGTCGGTTGCCGAGCGCACGGGTCGTTCGCGCGAAGTTCCCGTCCAGTCGGCGGGTTCCCGTGCGGTCGCGGCCGACGACGCCGGGTGGCCCTTCGTTCCGCACAACGGGCGAACCCGCCGGGTCCCGCACCTTTCGCGTGAGGCGCCCTCCACGATGCCCCGGCACGGCGCCAGCATCAGGCATGATCTCATTCGATTCTCTTCCGGCTCATCCGGATCCGCTCGTCGGCGCCTCGCATCCGCCCCTCGAGCACGAGGTGCGCTCGCGCGACGATCTGATCCTGAACGGGTGGACGGATCGGCGCCTCGCGGCTGCCGTTGCGCGAGGCGAGCTCTTCCACCTCCGGCGCGGCTGGTACATCGACGGCGCAGAACGTGCGGCGCTCCACCCCGAGGAGCGTCATCGGGCGCACGTCATCGCGGTCGCGCGGGACAGCACCGGGGGTGCGGTCATGTCGCACACGTCCGCCGCCGTGCTCTGGCGGCTGCCGCTGCACCGGATCCGCTGCGCGGCCGTGCACATGACGATGCCCGCCGCCCGGCGGGTGTCGAGCAGCCCCGACGTACGGCGGCATGCGGGGCCGTTGCCCGCCGCCGATGTCGTGAGCGTCGACGGGATCCGATGCACCTCGCTGTCACGCACGGTGTTCGATCTCCTGTGCGTCCTGCCTCGGGAAGCCGCCGTGTCGGTCGCGGATGCCGCGGAGCGTCAGATGGCGCGGCGCCTGCGCGAGTGGGATCTGGATGCGGTCGCGGCCTGGCGCCTCGAGCTCGGCCGACGCCTCGCCGAGGCCGACGGGAGGAGGGGCGTCCGTCAGGCGCGATGGGTCGCGGCGTTCGCGGACGGACGGGCGCAGCCTCCCGGTGAGAGCGTCAGCCGACTGCAGCTGCATCGGCTCGGGTTCGCGGCGCCCGAGCTCCAGGTTCCGGTGGCGGGACCGGACGGGCGGACCTTCTTCGTGGACTTCGAGCTCGGCGATGTGCGCTGCTTCGGTGAGTTCGACGGCAAGGAGAAGTACTTCGACGAGGCGATGCGCTCGGGGCGCACCGTGGAGCAGGTGATCTTCGACGAGAAGCGCCGGGAGGACTGGATCCGCGGTGCCTCGCAGAACCGTTTCGCCCGCTGGGGGATGGAGCACATCGGCACACCGGCCGCCCTCGGCCGCCGACTCGCCTCGTTCGGCGTGCGTCCGCCGGATGCCGGTGCGCAGGGTCGCCGATGATGCCCCGCGCCGAGTGCACGGGTGGTTGCCGAGTGCACGGGCTGTTCGCGCGAAGTTCCCGTGCAGTCGACGGGTTCCCGTGCGCTCGCGGCGAGAGCGGACGACGCGGCGGCGAGAGCGGCGCCGATTTGGGGGAGCGGCGCCGATGCCGTAGTCTGGGACCAACCGAAGACCGCTGGTCATCGTCGTGTGCGCGAGCACGAGGCGATCGAAGCACTGCCGGATCCTGGATCCGAACAGCAGAGGCCCGCGCAGGTGACACGAACGAACTCCAGATCCTGGACCACGCTCCGTGCGCTTGCGCCGGAGCGTTTTTGTTTGCCTGCAGAGCGCGGCGGTCGAGGCCGGTGCTCCACCGCCGTGGAGCATCCCGTACTCATCAAGGAGTGACCATGGCGCAGAAGGATGCATCGGTCGCCGAGCTCACGAAGAATTTCGAGAACTCGAACGCCGTCCTGCTGACCGAGTACCGCGGTCTGACGGTTGCCCAGCTCAAGCAGCTGCGCAACAACATCCGTCAGGACGCGAACTACGCCGTGGTGAAGAACACGCTGACCAAGATCGCCGCGAACAACGCGGGGATCACGGCGCTGGACGACGACCTCAAGGGTCCGTCGGCCGTCGCGTTCGTGCACGGCGACTTCGTCGCCACCGCCAAGGCTCTGCGTGACTTCGCCAAGGCCAACCCGCTTCTCGTGATCAAGGGCGGCATCTTCGAGGGCAACGCCCTGAGTGCCGACGAGGTCAACAAGTACGCCTCCCTGGAGAGCCGTGAGGTTCTGCTGGCGAAGGCTGCGGGCATGATGAAGGCGACGATGGGCAAGGCCGCGGCCACCATCGATGCTCTTCGCGAGAAGCTGGAGACCGCCGAGGCCGCCTGAGCCTCCAGGTCTTCACCCCCCAAACCCCCATCTATCTAGGAGATACATCATGGCGAAGCTCACCACCGAGGAGCTGCTCGACCAGTTCGCTGGTCTGACCCTTGTCGAGCTCAGCGAGTTCGTGAAGGCGTTCGAGGAGAAGTTCGACGTCACCGCTGCCGCTCCCGTCGCCGTCGCCGGCGCTGCGGGTGGCGCTGCCGGCGCCGAGGCCGAGGAGGAGAAGGACTCGTTCGACGTCATCCTCGAGGCCGCCGGTGACAAGAAGATCCAGGTCATCAAGGTCGTCCGCGAGCTCACCTCGCTCGGCCTCGGCGAGGCCAAGGCCGTCGTCGACGGTGCCCCGAAGGCCGTCCTCGAGGGCGCCAACAAGGAGGCCGCCGAGAAGGCCAAGGCTTCCCTGGAGGAGGCCGGCGCTACGGTCACCCTCAAGTGAGTCGAGGCGGGTAAAGGCTGCGAAGCAGCGTTGACCCGCCGGCGACTCAGGTTGAGCGAGGACGCGCGTAGCGCGCCCGAGACGAAACCTGCGTCAGAGACGCTGCGAAGGCCCCGGGTTCTCCCGGGGCCTTCGTGCGTCAGCGGGCTGTCTCCGCTCGCGGCGGGGCCGTCGACTGGCGGGCCACGAGGGTCGCGGGGGAGACCACGTGCTCGAGTGCGGCCTCGGGATCCTGCATCCGCGCGCGCAGCAGGCGCACCGCCTCGACGCCCTGCTCCCGGGGGTTCTGCCGGATGGTGGTCAGACTGAACATCTCGGCGTAGCGGTGGTCGTCGATGCCGGTCACGCTGAGTTCGCTGGGCACGCCGATGCCGAGCCGCTGCGCCGCGATGATCGCCCCCACGGCCGCCTCGTCGCACACCGCCGCGATCGCCGTGGGGCGGCTGCGCCGGTCGGCGAGGAGGGCTGCGGCGGTGGCGAACGCCTCGGGGATCGTGGACTGCGTGGGCACGGCCCTGATGTGTTCCTCCAGGCCCGCGGCGATCATCGCCTGCCGGTAGCCGTCGAGCCGCTTGCGCTCCCCGAAGCTGAACTGGTCGGCATCCGGCTCGTCCCCGAGGAATGCGATGTTCTCATGGCCGAGGTCGATCAGGTGCTCCGTCGCCACGCGCGCGGCCACCACGTCGTCGATCGAGACGGTGTCGGCGCCCTGGGTGAAGGGACCGACGGACACGAGCGGCAGTCCGATCCCCGCGAGCCGTTCCAGCTCATGCGCGCCGGGCTGCAGGCACACGGCGATGATGCCGTCGAAGCGGCGGCCCGCCAGGGCGTGATCCAGCATGCGGGCGCGTTCGGCGCTGCCCTCGGCCGCGCCGTACAGGGCGAGGTCGAGTCCGTCGTCGATGAGGGCCTGCTGGAGACCCGCGAGCAGCTCGGCGAAGTACCAGCGGTCGGCCATGGGCATGATGACGCCGATGGTCGAGGTGCGCCCCGTCGCGAGGCTCGATGCGCTGGAGTGCGCGGCGTAGGCCAGCTCGCGGGCGGCGCGCTCCACGCGCTCCCGGGTCTCGGCGGAGACGTAGCCGTTGCCGCTGAGCGCGCGACTGGCCGTGGACTTCGCCACGCCCGCGCGCAGTGCGACATCGATGATCCCGGTCACGGCGCATCCTCCTCGAAACGGATGCCCTCACCATAGCGATATCCCAGCTTCTATGGAACCGGTTTCTTCAATCGATCTCACCGGAATCACCGCGCAAACGCCTGGTTATCCAGTTGTGATCGAATCCGCATTGCGGAAGTAACGGAGAGCCCACTAGTGTCGCCTGGAAGCGGTTCCTGAAGGAGCCCCCAGTGCTGGGGAAATCCACCCCGCGAATTCGAAGGAGAAAACGTATGGGAATGTCTCAGCGACGTCGCCTGATCGCGCCTCTGGCGTTGCTTGCGGTGTCCGGACTCGCGCTCGCGGGATGTGCCGAAGGCGGCTCGTCCGGGGGCGGGGACTCGTCCGGCAAGGGTGAGACCGTCAAGATCTCCGGCGGCATCACGGGATCCGAGGCGGACCTGCTGAACAAGTCCTTCGACCAGTTCACCAAGGACACCGGGATCAAGGTCGTCTACACGGGCGACAAGGGCTTCGAGGGCAACATCGTCACCAAGGTGTCCGGCGGCAGCGCCCCCGACATCGCGATCGTGCCGCAGCCGGGTCTGCTGAAGAGCCTCGTCGGCACCGGCCAGGTCAAGGAGGCCCCCTCGGAGGTCGCGGCGAACGTCGACAAGAACTGGTCCAAGGACTGGAAGACCTACGGCACGATCGACGGCAAGTTCTACGCCGCTCCGATGCTGGCCAACGTCAAGGGCTACGTCTGGTATTCGCCCGCCAAGTTCAAGGAGCTCGGCGTCGAGGTGCCGAAGACCTGGGACGACCTGCTGGCGCTCACCAAGACGCTCCAGGAGAAGAGCGGCGCCGCACCGTGGTGCGCGGGCTTCGCCTCGGGCGACGCCTCCGGCTGGCCCGGCACCGACTGGATCGAGGACCTGGTCCTCCGCCAGAGCGGCACCGACGTCTACGACAAGTGGGTCGCGGGCGACGTGAAGTTCACCGACCCGCAGATCAAGCAGGCCTTCGACGCCCTCGGCACGATCCTGCTCGACCCGAAGTACGTCAACGCCGGCTTCGGCGACGTGAAGAGCATCAACTCGACCGCCTTCGCCGACGTCGCGGCCAAGGTCGCCGACGGCACCTGCCTCATGACGCACCAGGCCTCGTTCCTCTCGTCGAACTTCCTCGACGTGAAGACCAAGGACGGCAAGGCGCCGACCGTGGCGCCCGACGGCGACGTGTACGCCTTCGTGCTTCCCGGCATGAAGGAAGGCGAGACCACCATCGAGGGCGGCGGCGAGTTCGTCGCGGGCTTCAGCGACAACACCGCGACCAAGAAGGTCCTGGAGTTCATGTCATCGCCCGAGTTCGCGAACGCCCGCGTGAAGCTGGGCGGCGTCATCTCCGCCAACAAGAACGCGGACGCCTCGCTCGCCTCCAGCGAGTTCCTTCAGGACGCGATGAAGACGCTGCAGGATCCGAAGACCACGCTGCGTTTCGACGCGAGCGACCTGATGCCGGCCACCGTCGGCTCCGGCTCGTTCTGGAAGGGCATGGTCAGCTGGATCGACGGCAAGCCGACCGATCAGGTGCTGAGCGACATCCAGGCCGGTTACAAGAACTAGCCTGAGCAGCACCCCCGTAGGGCTGCGGGGCTCGTCCGCATCATCGCGGACGGCCCCGCAGTCGTCATCGGGCAGATTCCTGACAGAGTTCATCGTCGAACCCGGAAGGGGCTCCACATGTCGCAGACCACAGCGACCGAGACCGCGAGATCCGATCGCAAGACCGAGTCCGTGCGCTCCGGCCGCACCACCGCTTCCCGATCCGTCACGGTCGGCGCCTACATCGTCGGCGCGATCCTGATCATCGGGATCTTCATCGCTCTCATCGCCGGCGGTCCGGCGGAGAGCCCGAAGCCGACCTCGCTCGGCTTCTCCCTGAACAGCTTCTTCGTCTGGCTCGGCGGTCTGAACCCGCTGCTGCAGATCCCCTTGGTGCTGGTCGTCTTCGGCATCGTGGCCGGGGTGCTGCTGGTGCTCATCGAGTACGCGCCGAGGCACGGCAAGGGCTATTTCTGGCTGCGTCTCGTGGCCTGTTTCGCCATTCCGGTGCTGGCGTTCATGATGCTGCGTCCGTATCAGAACGCGGTCGTGTACGTCATGATCATCGCCCTGGTCGCCGGCGGCCTGCTGTTCTTCGCCGACTACCGTGCGCGCGAGGGATCCGGCTACCTGTTCCAGCTCACGCTGTTCATGGCCCCGGCCACCCTGCTGCTGATCATCGGCCTCATCTACCCGGCCGTCTCGACGATCATCCAGTCCTTCTTCGACAAGACGGGCAAGGACTTCGTCGCCCTCGAGAACTACCAGTGGGTGTTCACGAACCCGGAGGGGTTCTGGTCCGTGATCAACACGCTGATCTGGGCGCTCATCGCCCCGATCGTGTCGACGATCTTCGGGCTCGCGTACGCGGTGTTCATCGACCGCGCGCGGGGCGAGAAGATCCTGAAGGTGTTCGTGTTCATGCCCGTCGCGATCTCGTTCGTCGGCGCCGGCATCATCTGGAAGTTCATCTACGACTTCCGGCAGGGCGACCAGATCGGCCTGCTGAACGCGATCGTGACGCTGTTCGGCGGCAAGCCGGTCTCCTGGCTCGACACGACCCCGCTCGTCAACACCGTCTGCCTGCTCATCGTCTTCATCTGGACGCAGACCGGGTTCGCGATGGTGATCCTGTCGGCGGCGATCAAGGCGGTTCCGACCGAGCAGATCGAGGCGGCGTCCCTGGACGGCGCGAACGCCTGGGAGAGGTTCCGCAACGTCACGGTTCCGGGGATCCGCTCCTCCCTGATCGTGGTGCTCACCACGATCACCATCGCCTCGCTGAAGGTCTACGACATCGTCGCCGTGATGACCGGCGGCCGGGCGAACAGCACCGTGCTCGGCTTCGAGATGGTCAACCAGCAGCAGCGCTTCCAGAGCTACGGGCACTCCTCGGCGCTGGCCGTCGTGCTGTTCCTGTTCGTGCTGCCGCTGATCATCTACAACGCCCGGCAGATGGCCAAGCAGAGGGAGATCCGCTGATGAGTGCGACGCAGGCAGTCGTCACCGACAACCGCAGCGCGCGCCAGGTCGCACGCGACACCCGCCGCAACGAGGCCACCGCGCAGAAGCGGCTCACGTCGCGCGGCGCCACGATCGCGGCGGTGATCATCGCGATCTTCTGGACCATCCCCACGCTGGGGCTCTTCGTGACGTCGTTCCGCCCCGGAGCCGACTCGAACAGCACCGGCTGGTGGACCGTGTTCGTGAACCCGTCGTTCACGTTGAGCAACTACGCCGACGCGCTGAACTCGGGAGGCACCGCGCTGACGCTCGGGGCCTCGTTCGTGAACTCGCTCGCCATCACGATCCCGGCCACGGTGATCCCGATCTTCATCGCATCGCTCGCCGCCTACGGCTTCGCGTGGATGAACTTCAAGGGCAAGAACCTCGTGTTCGTGCTCGTGTTCGCGCTGCAGATCGTGCCCATCCAGATGGCCCTGGTGCCGCTGCTGTCGCTGTTCTCCCGCGGGCTCACGCTGTTCGGCACGCAGATCTTCCCCGGCTTCACCCTGCGCGATGTGGACCACAGCTTCGCCACGGTGTGGATCGCGCACGCGATCTTCGCGATGCCGCTGGCGATCTTCATGCTGCACAACTTCATCTCGGAGATCCCCGGTGAGGTCGTCGAGGCGGCCCGCGTGGACGGCGCCGGGCACGGGCAGATCTTCTTCCGGATCATCCTGCCGCTCGCGATGCCGGCCATCGCGTCGTTCGCGATCTTCCAGTTCCTGTGGGTGTGGAACGACCTGCTGGTGGCGACGATCTTCGCGCCGGAATCGTCACTGCCGTTGACCCAGACGCTGAACTCGCTGTCCGGCACCTGGGGCAATCAGTGGTACCTGCAGTCGGCGGGAACGTTCATCTCGATCATCGTCCCGCTGATCGTGTTCTTCGCCCTGCAGCGCTTTTTCGTGCGCGGTCTGCTGGCCGGCGCGACGAAGGGCTGATCACCGCACCATCGCCGAGGCCGGTGCCCGCACGTCGCGGGCGCCGGCCTCGTCCGTGCCACCCGCGTCCGGGATCCGGCCTTTCGGCGGGCTCTCGGAACGGCCGGCGCGGTTCCGGGAGCGGATCGGGGGAGAATGGGCGGATGACGCGTCGGCTGGCTCTCGTCCTCGGTCTCGTCGGGGTCGCGGTGACCCTGGCGACGGCGGTCGTCCTGGCGACCGCACCGGGCCTCATCGTCTCGCTCGACGACGCCTGGAACCTCGAGATGGTCGAGTGGCGCAACCCCGCGCTGACCGGCTGGGCGCTGGTCATGAACGTGCTCGGAGGGGGCTGGGTCGCGACGATCCTCACCCCGCTCCTGATCGCGCTCCTCGCGTGGATCGTGCGCGGCTGGCGCGGCGCCGTGTTCGCGCTCGCGGCCTTCGCGTTCAGCGCCGGGATCGTCCAGCTCGTGAAGAGGGCGCTGGGCCGGGACCGGCCGCAGGATCTGCTGATCGCCTCGGATTTCGGATCCTTCCCCTCCGGGCACACCTCGAATGCCGCGACGCTCGCCGTGGTGCTCTGGTTCCTGTTCCCGTCGCTGTGGGTCGCGATCGGCGGCGCCCTCTGGGCGGTCGCGATGGGCTTCTCCCGCACCGTGCTCAGCGTGCACTGGTTCAGCGACACGGTCGGCGGCGCGCTGATCGGCGCGGGGGCGGCCCTGCTCCTCGCAGCCGCGCTGTGGCGCTGGGTCCGCCTGCCGTCGATGCTCGAGGCGGGAGACGGCCGGAGCGCGGATCCGCCTCGCTAGGCTGAGAGGATCCGCTGGTCTCCGGGCGCCGCAGCGCGTCCGGGACGCCGATCGAAGGGCACTCCGTGGCACGCATCCGACCGTTCCGCTCCGACGACGTCGACGGGCTGTACGACGTGTGCGTGAGGACCGCGGACGTGGGTGCCGACGCCACCGGCATGCTCGAGGACGACGCCCTCTGGGGCGACCTCTTCGCGGTGCCCTATGCGCGCCGCGACCCCGGGCTGTGCTGGGTGGTCGAGTCCGACGACGCGCGGGTGATCGGCTACGTGGTCGCCACGGACGACACGAACGCCTTCGCCGGCTGGTTCCGCGACGAGTGGTGGCCGTCGCGCCGCGACCGCTATCGCCGCTCCGGTGCGCAGGAGCCCACCGCTCAGGACCGCTTCATCGCATACGGCGACCGGCAGGCGCCGAGTGACGACGCGATCGTGCGGGAGTACCCCGCGCACCTCCACATCGACCTGCTGCCGGAGACCCAGGGGCAGGGGCTCGGCCGCCGGCTCATCGACACCCTGCTCG
Source organism: Microbacterium sp. USTB-Y (assembly GCF_023703415.1). Classification (GTDB taxonomy): domain Bacteria; phylum Actinomycetota; class Actinomycetes; order Actinomycetales; family Microbacteriaceae; genus Microbacterium. The sequence goes on from NZ_JAGMTU010000005.1 coordinate 210,053, forward strand.
CCGAGCTCGGACGTCGGGGCGTGCCCGGGCTGCACCTCGGGATGAACGCCGACAACCATTCGGCCGGCGCCTTCTACGAACGGCTCGGCTTCACCGAGCTCGCCTCGGGGGAGGGCAGCACCACCTACGGGATCCGGATCCCCTCGGCCTGACAGCGGGTGACGTTGACGGGAAGCGTCGGCCCATCGGGCACGGCGGTCGGAGCGGTCATCCGGGTTCCGGCTCCTCCCACGTCGGATCTCGCCCGTCGGCGGGGACGCAGGGACCGAAGATGTCAGACGATGGTGCCGGGTATCACTCCCACACGGTGATCACGACGACCGCTTTGGTTTCGTCATACGTGCTCACCTGGATCGTGGCGTAACGATCAGAGGCCAGCCGTATGCAGGTCACCGGCTCCTGCAGAGTGTGAGGATCCAGGGCGGACGATTTGCTCCATCCTGTGGTAGCCGCGCAGGTCGCGTACGTCGCCACTCCGGAATCGAGGACTCGCGTGGATACTCCGCTGCCGAGGTCCAGGGATTTGCCGTCGTACGTGAGCGAGTCCTGCCACACGTAGCCATCGGCGCGGAGGTTCGGCAGCGTCGAGTTGAGGTCGATCGTGTCGCCCTGCTTGGCCAGCGTGATCGTCGCCGTCGCTCGAATGTTGTGTACGTCCTCCGCGGAGACCGTATAGGGCAGAGCAGCCCGGAGCTCAGTGTTCTCCTTCGTGAGAGCGTCGATTCTCTCCTGCCGCGATTCCAGCTTGGCGTTGGCTGACTCCAGCTGTTGATGCAGGTCGTCGATCGTCTGGTCGCGCTTAGCGATGACACCGTCACGATCGGAGACGTCGTCAATCAGCGGTAGCACTCCCGTCAGAACGGTTCCTCCGATTCCGATCACTGCGGCAACGAGGGTGATCACGGCTGTGCGCCAGTTCACGAGAGAGATGCGGTAGTCACGTCGATCCATGTGCTGATCCTTGGTTTAGGGAGCGATGCTCCGATGCCAGTCGCAGGTGTTTGCGTGCTGCGGTGCGCTCGAGCGCCTCGCGCTACTTTCGTCACTCGAGGGCGAGTGGGATGCTGCCCCGCTGCGCTTCGAGCACGACGAGCAGCGCCTCTTGCTCGCTCTCGGTCCGAATCAGCGATCGGACGAGCGGGACAAGGGCTGCATGCAGGAGCTCCTGGTGTGCTTCGGGCGCTGGACAGATGAGAACACCTGCGATCTGGAGTGCGCGACGGAGCTGCGCCGACCCGCGAGAAGCCCGGCCTTCCTGGTCCCGCCATGCTCGTATGACTGCGCCATGAATCGCAGCGTGCTCCTCTGCATCGAAGCTCGCCCCGTGCCGAGAGCGGAAGAACAGGCTCAGGCCTTTCCCGATCCTCGATGGTTCTGAACTCTCAATCGTCGAGGCGATGCCCGCGAGCAATCCGCACCAGAGGTGGCTTCCGGCGACACCGGACCAGTACTTGTTGTCGCCGGCGTTCCCGCTGATGGTGCCGAGTGCTTCGATGACGAACTCGCTGTGCATGCACAGCGCAACTTTCACCCTGGTTCGCTCTTCGGCTTGCGAGTTACCGACGAGCCAGCTCATGAGTCGTGCCGCAACGAGATCGGACGCGGCTGGGCCCGAGGCCCGGCAGCGCGCATTGAGCGTCTTGAGGCTCGTTTGCAGAGCTCTCTCGGCTCCGGCGTATCCCTGGGAACTGGCCTGCCGAAGCCTATCCCGACGACCCTCCACCACCGCTTGCTGGCGACCGACGATGGCGAGCCGCTTCGCCCAGGCGGCTTCGCGCTTTGCAACCCATGCTGCACGTCCCCGTTTCCCCTGGGCTCCTTTTCTTTCCGCTAGTTCGAGGAGGCCGACCCATTTGTGAAGCGTCCCTTTACAGTCATGACACTGGCAGTCGTGGTGCCGAGCGTGTTCGCAACGGTCGTCGTCCCTAGAGGTGTGCATCGAGGTTCCCCCCTTCGCGGTCCTTCGTGTCGACCTGGATGCGCACGGCTCCGGTTTCTCGTCGCTCCTGTATGAAAAGCACCTCATATGTCGAAGTGCTTTTCGAGCGACCACGGAGTGCGACGGGGGCGTCGACCTCTGCGAAGCGCCGGAAAGCTGCGCTCACGCCGGTCACCCGGTTTCTCGGAACATCCGTATCCCAGGTCATGAGCTGCAGGCCCGCATCGACGAGGGCCATCGCCGGGATGTGGTCGTAGTCGTGGTCGAGGATGTTGCAGTTGTCCGGCTTCAGTGACAGAAGTGCGTCAACATGATCAGGTCCTCGGTGCGCATCGGCGAGCAGCACGTTCGCGGCTCGCTCTCTTCCCACCCGAGCGGGATCGACGCGCTCGGCGTCGGGAATGACGAGCTCGCTTGTCAGGGCGGGGGCACCCTGTCGCATTCGTGATCTGAGAGCCTGGAACAATTTCGGCGTGGCGAGGACCACCGGGATGGAAGCGGAGCCCAGCCGGTTCCCGTCCAGGAACAGTGTCATCTGCGGCGTTGCGCTCCTGGTGCGGCCCCCGGTTCGGATGACATCCACGGCCCGCACGTAGATGACGAGCTTGCCCGGGCTTCGGCCGATCTGGAGCAATTCATGATCATTGATCGTGAGGCGCAGAGACGAGACCATGTTGATCGTGTCACGCGGGCTCCCAAACTGGGTGTAGCCACCATAGGTCCCTGCTTGCCGACAACATTCGAGGATGAGCAGGACATCATAGAACTTCGCAGCCAGATGGTCGGTGAAATATGCATGGCCGAGCGGTAGCTGCGCGCCCACAATCCATTCATCGTCGCTGACGGGATGGAAATCGGTCAGGAACACCTCGGCCACGGATCGCCGATTTACGAGAACGCGGTCAAGGGTTCTCGTAAAGGTGAACGTATCGGCGGGAGCGATGTCCATGCTGCTCATTCGGGTTCCGCCATCGTTGCCGCAAGAGTGGTCGTCGCTCGTTCGGCCGAGACGAAACATGCCTCGATCGACGCTCCGGCTACGTAGTCGCCGGCGAAGGCGAGGCCTCGAACGGTCCGACTGGTTGCGGTAAGTGCTCGGGTGAGGGCGCCGTGGTCTGGGCCGTATGAGCAGAGACCGTTCGACCAGACCTCCGACACCGTGTGGAGGGCACGAGCATGGGAGATCGGGAACACAGCGTCGAGTTCGCGTTCGCCCACGGCGAGGAGCGTCTCCGCGCTCGCCTTGGATCGGAGGAGCGGTCGTGCCGCGCGTCCGCTGAAGGTGTAGCGGATGGTGCGGAGGTCGTTCTTCCCGTAGGCGCCGGCGTTGCTGATGCGATGCCCCTCGGGAAAGACGAGTGCTCGACCGACGCTGCCGAAGATGTCGCGGTCGTACTTGACGATCACCACTCCCACGGGATGATAAGGCACGGTGCTCAGGGCCTGGGCGGTGCGTGGATCAAGCGACCGCACGAGGTCAGCCGCAATCGCCGCTGGAACCGCGAGCACCACAATGTCGGATTCGAGCATGGCGTTCCCGCAGTCTTGCCTGGACACGATCACGCCCTTGATGTGTCCCCCGTCGACCACGAGTTCCATCGCGCGCGTGTTCGTGTGGACGATCGTTCGACGTGTGAACTCATCGAGGACCGGCTCGAACCCGTCGGTCAACTGGTCGAAGTCGTCAAGGACGAGCGCCAGATTGGTGCCCAGGTTTCCCAGGTAGGCCTCATTCGGCTCAGCGCCATTCATTCTGACCGTCATCGGTCTGATGAGTTCCGCGAGGACTGCTCGGCCGAACACCTCGGACAGCGATCGATCGCGGGTACGCGTCATGCGCGCGAACGCAGGTCCGTCCAGGTAGCGGTTGGCGTCATCAGATGTGATCGAGCGGGCGTATCGTACGAGGCGGATCGTGTCGCTGGGGCGGGCCCGGGCGAGGATGCTCAGTGTCGCCCTTCCGCGCCGGGTGCCCTCGAGGGGGGCGACCCTGCCATTGCGGATCCGGGAGGTGCTGATTCCGAAATGCTCCCAGCCGCCTCCGCCATGAGCGGCCGCGAACGATCGGAACCGAGAGTACTTCTTGCCGATGTTCTTCCCGCCGAGCGTGACGATGCGGTCACCGAGCATCTGCCCCTTCGAGCGCCCACCGAGGCGATCGCCTTCATCCACGATCTCCGCATGCACTCCCGCTTGACGCAGGTGCGCTGCTGCCGCGATCCCCGACCACCCCCCTCCGATGACGATTGCCGTCTTCCCCTTCAGCGTGCTTCTCATCAACCCCCCAAGTTGTTCAAGCGCTAGCGATCGTGTGGTGTCTGCCTGATCCAGGTCGCGATGTCCTTGCCGAGTCCTGGGACATCACGAGCCCATGTGAAATGGCTTCCGGGACGGGAAGTCCCGCGGTCGGCTCGGTAAGTGATCGATGATGCGTTGATCTGCGGCGTCTTCCCGAGCAATCTCCGTGTCGCGTCCACCGGCGCGAGCCGATCAGCAGTGATGTGGATCGTCAGAGTTCGTCCACGAAACGCCCGCAGAGATTCCTCATAGTCGAAGGTGGCGTGGGACGAACGGTAGAACCCGGTCCGCACATTCGCTGCCCAATCGTGCATCAACGGCGCCGACTGCACTCCGCCGAAGCGCAGCACGTCCCCGGGCCATCTGCCCCACAGGCGCGCGACCAGCGAGATCGTCTGGGAACCTGCGAGGTAGATCCACCGTCGCGGACGACGGAACGATCGATAGTAGGCGGTACCGCTCGCGACGAGAACGAATGGCGTGTCCGGGAAGTACCTGCTCGCAGATACAAGGCCGAGCTGACCGCCAAGGCTGTGCCCGATGCACGCGATGGTCGCGTATGGAGCTTCCCGTTGCAGCTCGTCGTATGCCTCGGGGATTCGCTCTTCGATGAACTCCGCATACCCCGTGATTCGGGGTGATCTGCTGGCGTCGGTGCTGTGACTTTCGCAGGGGAGCACGGCGACCAGCATCCCCTCAGCTCGCAAGCTGCCCAGGAGCTTGTCGTAGTAGCCCGCCGGAACTCCCATAGCGCCCAGGACCAGAACGGCGAACGGCCGATCCTCCGCAGTGAACCGAGAGGGTTCGGCGGAGAATCGATCAGTTACGTTCACATACGAAACGTAACTGATCGATTGCGCGCTGACAAGGGTGCGTTTCTGCGATACGCGGGTTCAGCCCGCCGCGGGAAGCTGGAGTTCCACCAACGCGGCGCGCACGGTTCCCGTGACGACCGAGTCGTCGATCGGGCCCATGTGCGGAAATGTCGCGCGCATCATCAGTGGCCCCGAGAGCAGGTCGCATACCCAGTCCAGGTCTGATGCGTCTGCGGCCTCGCCGCGAGCTATGCCGCGAACAATCGCCTCCTGTGTCGCCGCGCGGCGGGGCCCGAAGAACCCCGACACGAAGGTCTCGGTCAGCTCCTCATCGGTGAGCAAAGAGTCCAGAAAGCCAAGAAGGCACCTTCGCACGAGGGGGTTGTTGAAAACACGTGCTTGCTCCCGCTGAATTGCGAGCAAGTCTCCCTGCAGTGTTCCGGTGTCCACCCGCGGCGTCTCCCCGAACTTCCTGAACAGCATCGCGAGCAGTAGTGCAGGCACTCCGGTGAAGCGCCGGTAGAAGGCAGGGCGGGAAGTTCCGGCTCGGCTCACTATCCCGTCTATGGTCAGCTTCGCATAGCCGCCCTCGAGGAGGATCGCTTCCGTCGCGTCCAGGATCCGGTGTTCAAGAGTCTCATCGCGGGGGCGGCCGATGATCTGCGTCATGAGACGGAGTGTAACGAGACGGCCCGAGAGCTCCGCCGAGCTCCCGGAAAGCCATGGCGAACAGAGGGCGGCCGGGGGCGGGCGAGGCGCGTCCGGCTCATGACGAAGGCCCCGCCTCCCCAGCGGCTTTCTTGGGGAGTCGGGGCCTTCGATCTGGCGGTGACGGCGGGATTCGAACCCGCGGTTGCTTGCACAACACACGCTTTCCAAGCGTGCTCCTTCGGCCGCTCGGACACGTCACCAGGAGGACAACCTGATCAGTCTATCCGATCCGCGGGTGTGATCCGGACCAGGGCGGAGCGCCCCGGAGAGCGGGCGCCCGTGCCAGGATGAGGACGACCGCGAAGGAGAACGACGGTGACCGGCACCGACTCGCAGCACGCCGACGGGGAGCATCCGTCGAGACGGCGCTGGGCCCTGCAGATGCAGCAGCCGCTGCCGTCGTCCACGGTCTTCGACCGGTTCGCCTTCCTCGTCGGCACCGCCTCGGCCGTCTGGCTCGCGGTGATCATCTCGCTGCAGACGTTCCGCTACGCATGGTCGGTGCTGCTGTTCGTCCCGGTGTGGGCGATCATGGCCTACCTCGTGCTCCCGCGCCTGCACCGGATGCTGAGCGATCTCTACGTGCCGGACTACTTCTTCGGGCGCACCCGCACCGCCGACGGGCTGCTCGGGGATCCCGTGAACCTCGGCGTGGACGGCACCGCGGCCCAGCTCGACGACGTGATGACCCGGGCGGGCTGGCACCGGGCCGACGAGATCACCGCCGCGTCGACGTGGGGAATCATCGTCTCGACGCTCACCCGGAGGAGCTACCCGACCGCGCCCGTCTCGCCGCTGATGCTCTTCGGGCGACGCCATGACGTGGCCTACCAGCAAGAGGTCGCGGGCAACCCCAAGCAGCGCCATCACGTGCGCTTCTGGCACTGCCCGCCCGGGTGGCTCCTACCGGGCGGGGCGAAGACCGACTGGCTCGGTGCGGGAACCTACGACACCGATGTGGGGCTGAGCCTCTTCACGCTCCAGGTGACCCACCGCATCGACGAGAACACCGACATCGAGCGCGATTTCGTGGTGCAGAGCGCGCGCGATGCCGACCCTGCTGTGCGGGTGCGCGAGCTGCACGACTTCACCACCGGCTACCACTCCCGCAACGGCGGCGGAGACCGGTTCATCACCGACGGCGACCTGCCCATCCTCGACGTCACCCGTGTGGTCGTCCCGGAGGACGCCGATCCGGCCGCCGCTCCCGGCGGCTCCCGGTCCGCCGTCCTTCCGGGGGAGGGGCACGGCGAGTCGCTGCGCACCACGGCCGAGCGCTCGATCCGGCGCGCCCCGCTGTCGACCTTCTTCGCGGTGGGCGTCGTGGTGCTCGGGGCGCTGCTCGACCTCGGCGGCCTCGTCATCGGGATGGCGACGGATGCCGACATCCGCCGGCTCCTGGCCGACGGCCCGGCCGACCAGGCGACGGTGCTGCTCGTGGTGATCGGGTTCGGAGCGGTCGTCTCGATCGCTCAGCTGCTCATGGCCTGGTCGGTGCTGCGCCGGGGCAGGCGTTCCCGGGCGGTGCTCATGGTCCTGCTCGCGATCGGCGTGCTGTCGACCGCCATCGACTATCTCGACGGCCGCACGGCGCTCGGGTTCAACGGCACGCTGCTGGCGGCCTGCCTGCAGTGCCTCGCCCTGCTCGCGCTGTCGAGCGAATCCGCCGGGGCATGGGCGCGGCGGCGGTCGACGGCCCACCGGAAGACGTGACGCGCGCCGCGCACCCGGGGTCCTCCGGCGCTCAGAGCAGCTGGGCCACGCGATAGGGGACCATCTCGCGCATCACGAGGCCGGTGCTCGTGCGCTTGACCCCGTCGACGTCGAGGATCCGTCCGGCGATGCGGTACAGGTCGTCGGTGTCGCGGGCGGCGACCCGGATGAGCAGATCGGAGACGCCGGACAGGCCGAGCACCTCGATCACCTCGGGGATGCCGGCGAGCTCCACGCCCACGCTGTCGAGCTTGCGCTGGGTGACCCGCGTGAGGATGTAGGCGCCGAGTGGGTAGCCGAGGAAGGCCGGGTCGACCCGGCGCTCCAGCGAGCGCAGCACCCCGTCGCGCTCGTAGCGGTCCAGGCGCGATCGCACCGTGTTGCGGGCGAGCCCGGTCGCCTCGGCCAGAGCGACGATCGTGGCCGCGGGGGAGCGGATCAGCTGGCGCAGGAGGGTGGCATCGGTGCGGTCGGCGCGAGGAGTCATCCTGATCACGTCCCATCTTGGAAGTGCGTCGATTTTGATTGATCTGATCAACGGCGGATCGATCTATTGTCAGGGTGATGCGACGCTGGTGCAATGAGGCGACAATCTGCGTCTGAACAGATGCCTCGCCCCGGTCCGTGACGGATGGGCCGGCGCGAGACCCCACAAGGGCCGGCATCGACGGTGCGGCGAGGACGCCGCGCACCCGTCCCGAGGAGGATCCCGATGACCCCGCCCACCGCGACCGCGCCCGCCGTAGCGACCGACGACCGGCTCGCCGCCCTGACCCGCATCGAGCAGCGCGTGCTGTGGCTCGCGACCTCGATGGTGCACCACGCGAACCGCGTGCGCCCCAACCCCTCGGGGCTCAAGGTGGGCGGCCACCAGGCTTCGAGCGCCTCGATCGCGACCATCATGACCGAGCTGTGGTTCGAGCAGCTCCGTCCTGAGGACCGCGTCTCGGTGAAGCCGCACGCCTCGCCCGTTCTGCACGCCATCAACTACCTCCTCGGCGACCTCGAGGAGCGGCACATGACGGCCCTCCGCCAGTTCGGGGGCGTGCAGAGCTACCCGAGCCGTACGAAGGATCCCGATGTCGTCGACTACTCGACGGGATCGGTCGGGATCGGCGCCACGGCACCGATCTGGGGCGCGATCGCCCGCCGCTACGCCTCCTCGCTGTCGGGGGAGTCCCCGCAGGGCCGGCAGTACTCGCTGGTGGGAGATGCGGAGCTCGACGAGGGTGCGGTCTGGGAGGCGCTGCTGGATCCGCACGTGCACGACCTCGGCGAGATCGTCTGGATCGTCGACCTCAACCGGCAGTCCCTGGATCGGGTGGTGCCGGACATGGCCGCCGGCAAGCTCGAGCGCATGTTCGCGGCGGTCGGCTGGCAGGTGATCACCGTCGCCTTCGGGCGGCTCCTCGACGAGATCTTCTCCCGCGAGGGCGGCGGGGTGCTGCGCAGCCGGATCCTCGACATGCCCAATCCGGAGTACCAGCGACTGCTGCGCTGCCCCGTCGACGAGCTGCGCCGGCGCCTGCCGGGCACGGGGCCCGATGCGGCCGCGATCGGTGCGCTGCTGGCCGGGATCGGAGACGACGAGCTGCGTGCGGCGATCCGCAACCTCGGTGGCCACGATCTGGAGGCGCTGCGCGAGGCGTTCGCGCGGATCGACGACACGAGGCCGACCGTGATCATCGCCTACACGATCAAGGGCAACGGCCTGCCGACCGAGGGGCACCCGCAGAACCACTCCTCGCTGCTGACCGCGGCCCAGTACGCCGAGCTCGCAGAGCGACTGGGGGAGGATCCGGCGGAGCCGTGGCGGCGCTTCGCGGCGGGCTCCGCGGAGGGCGCCCTCTGCGCGCAGACCGCCGAGCGTCTCCGCCGACCCGCCGTGCCGGCGGCCGCGGAGCACCCGGTGCCCGTCGACTTCGGCCGCACGCCGGCGGGGGCCGGCACCACCCAGGCCGCCCTCGGGCGCGTCCTGCTCGATCTCACCCGGTCCGCGCCCCAGGTGGCGCGCCGCGTCGTCACCGCGAGCCCGGACGTCAGCTCCAGCACCAATCTCGCCGGGTGGCTCAACAAGGTCGGGGTGTGGTCGACCGACGACCGGCCCGACTGGTTCGACGACGACGGCGAGACGATCATGCACTGGCGCGAGCGTCCGACCGGGCAGCACATCGAGCTCGGCATCGCGGAGGTGAACCTGGTCAGCCTCATCGGCGAGCTGGGCGCGACATGGAGCCGCTGGGGGCAGCCGCTCTACCCGATCGGCGTGCTCTACGACCCGTTCGTGGAGCGCGCCCTGGAGCCCTGGTCGTACGGGATCTACGCGGGCGGGCAGTCCATCCTGGTGGGCACGCCGTCGGGGGTGAGCCTCGCCGGCGAGGGCGGCGCGCACCAGTCCATCAAGACGCCGTCGATCGGCCTGGAGCAGCCGGGATGCACGAGCTACGAGCCCGCCTTCGTGCAGGACGTGGAATGGACGCTCCTCGCCGCCATGGCGCAGATGGGGCGTCCGGGCGGGCGGTCGGCCTATCTCCGCCTGTCGACCAAGCCCGTCGATCAGTCGCTCGCGGCGATCCCCGCCGACCCGGCGGCCCGGGAGCGCCGGCGGCGCCAGGTCGTCGCGGGCGGCTTCCGGCTGCGCTCGGCCGAGGCGCCGCGCGTGACGATCGCCGTCATGGGGGCGATGGTGCCGGAGGCATGCGCCGCGGCGGAGCGGCTCGAGGCCCAGGGGTGCGCCGCCGACGTCGTGTGCGTCACGAGCCCCGGCCTGCTCTTCGAGGCGCTGCGCGCCCGCGACGGGGACGGCGACGCCGACAGCTGGATCCTCGAGCAGATCCTGCCGGCGGAGCGCGCCGTTCCGCTCGTGACCGTGCTGGACGGGCACCCGCACGCGCTCGCCTTCCTCGCCGGAGTACGCGGGGTGCCGGCGCGGCATCTGGGCGTCAGCCGGTTCGGGCAGGCAGGCGATCTGGACGACGTGTACCGGTATCACGGCATCGACGTCGACAGCATCGTCCGCGCCGCCCTCGACCTCGCGGACTGAACCCCGTCGCCCTCGGCACCCTCGGCCCCGCCGCGGGCGCCGAGGCGCGCGCCTAGAATCTCCTGGTGCCCACCCCGAAGATCGTGCTGTTCTACGCCTTCGCGCCTCTCGCCGACCCGGAGGCGCTCCGCCTCTGGCAGCGTGACCTGTGTGCGGCGCTGCACCTGCGCGGCAGGATCCTGATCTCGCCGCACGGCATCAACGGCACGCTCGGCGGCGACCTCCCCGCGGTGAAGACCTGGCTGCGCTCCTTCCGCTCCTACGCCCCCTTCCGCGATGCCGACGTGAAGTGGAGCGAGGGCACCGCGGTCGACGCCGACGGGTACAGCGCGGACTTCCCGAAGCTCAGCGTCAAGGTGCGCGACGAGATCGTCTCGTTCGGCGCACCCGGCGAGCTGCGCGTCGACGAGCACGGGGTCGTCGGCGGCGGCGCACGGCTCAGCCCGGATGCACTGCATGACCTCGTCGCCGAACGCGGCGACGAGGTGGTGTTCTTCGACGGGCGCAACGCCCTCGAGGCGGGGATCGGCCGGTTCCGCGGAGCCGTCGTGCCGGATGCGGAGACCACGCGCGATTTCGTGGGGCTGCTGGACTCCGGCGCCTACGACGACCTCAAGGGACGCCCGGTCGTGACCTACTGCACCGGAGGGATCCGCTGCGAGGTGCTGTCGAGCCTGATGACGGCGCGCGGCTTCGGAGAGGTGTATCAGCTGGAGGGCGGGATCGTCCGCTACGGCGAGCGGTTCGGTGACGACGGGCTGTGGGACGGCTCGCTGTACGTGTTCGACGGACGCGGATCCGTGGACTTCTCCGACCACGCCGCCGTGATCGGCGTGTGCGCCGGCTGCGGGGCCGCCACGAACCGCACGGCGAACTGCCCGGATCCGTCGTGCCGCCGGCAGGACGTGGTCTGCGCGGACTGCGTCGCCGTGCCGTGCAGGGAGCACGCGGCCGCGGTCTGATCCGGGATCCGGCCCGGTACCGCGGTCCCGGTGAACAGTTCGGAACATCACTCCCGGGGATGACGACGGCGCCGGATCCGCGCCGTAGCGTGGTGCGCATGGACCTGCTGAACGCCTGGCTGCTGCACGCCGCAGGACAGCTCTGGCTGTTCCCGGTGCTGCTGGTGTTCTTCTTCGTCGACGGCTTCGCGACGATCCTGCCGAGCGAGACCGCGCTCGTCGCGCTGTCGGCGCTCTCGCTGCAGAGCGGGCAGCCGAACCTGATCGTGCTCGGGCTCGTGGCGCTGGTGGGTGCGGTCGCCGGGGACAACATGGCGTACCTGCTCGGCCGCACGATCGGCACCGAGCGCTGGCGCTGGATGCGCCGGCCGCGCGTGCAGAAGATGTTCGAGTGGGCGCGATTCGAGCTCGACAAGCGCGGAGCGGCGCTCATCTTCACCGCCCGCTACATCCCCTGGGGGCGGGTCGCGGTGAATTACGTCGCGGGCCAGACCCGGTTTCCGCACCGGCGGTTCTTCCTGTTCGACCTGTTCGCCTGCATCACCTGGGTCGCCTATGCGATCGTCATCGGCCTCGTCGCCGGCCAGTGGGTGCACGACAACCCGCTGTTGGGCGTCGGCATTGCCGTGGTGTTCGCCGTCGTCGTCGGCTTCCTGATCGACCATGTCCTGCGCTGGTGGCACCGTCGTCGCGGGGACGCGGAGCCGGTCCCGCCCGCACGACATGACGGGGAGGCGGTCATCGCCGAGGTGCGCGACGCGTCCTGACCGAGATCCCGGGCACGGGCTTTCCTCCCGCCTCGCGGCGCCGATCGGCGGCTTCGGCGCGGGCGGCTCCGATCGGCGGGGCCGCGCTCAGCCCCAGAGCGTCGTGCGCGGCTCGGCGGAGTCGAGCACGCGCGGCGTGCGCCGTGCCACGGCGAGCAGCGCGAGTCCGCGGGATCCCTCGAGCTCGATGAGCTGCCCCGCCCCGACCTGCTCCCGCCAGTGCCGGGCGAAGGTCTCGGCGTCGGTGCGGCGGCGGGCGATCATCCGGGGCACCGCGAGGAGCGTGGCCCGGCGCAGATCCCGCGCCTGAAGGGAGGCGATCATCGCGACGAGGGAGGCCGAGCGGCCGACGTCGGCCCGATCGGTGCGCAGCAGGAAGCGGGGCGACACCGGCGGGGCGAAGAGCTCCTCGACCGCTTCGGCGACGAGACGCCGACCGGATCCGGCGAGCTCGATCCGCATCCGGTCACCGTCCGCAGCGACCGTGATCGCCGTCTCATCGATGGGAGGGATCCGCCCGGCATCGGCGAGGGTGCGGCCGACGGCGATCGCCGCTCCCCGGAACATGCCCGCGGGATCCGCCCGGCGGCGGCGCGCGGCGGTCAGTGGCCGGATCGCCCCGCCGAGCACGAGCGCGACCCCGGCGCAGCCGAAGGCCACGAGGGCTCCGACCGGATCGATCGGGACGAGACCCGTGACGGCCGCAGACATCACGGCGCCCACGCCGAGAGCAGACAGGGCGGCCCCGGGGACGGCCGTCGCGAGGATGCGCCCGGTGGGGATCAGCGCCACCGCCGACGAGCGCCGCACCGCGAGCACCTCGCGCTCCTCGGATCGGTACGGCTCGCCGATCCGCCATTGCGTGCGCGTCAGCGACCGCGGCCGGAGGTCGGCGCGCACCTGCTCCTGCAGCGCGCCGATCGAGGCGCGGGGATCCTTCCCGAGCACTCCCGCGAGCAGCTCCCGCGCTCCACGGCCCAGCGCGTTGCCCAAGCCGCGCACGATCCGCCCCTCCGCATCGTCGTCGGCCGAGAGCCCGAGCAGGCGCCCCTGCCGGCGGACGAGCCGGCGGTGCTCGGTCGCGTCGTCGAGCGCGACGTCGGCCGGGATGAGGCAGGTGACCGACCAGTTGTGCGCGACCTTCTCCGTCCACGCGGGATCCAGGCGCAGCGTTCGGCCGCGCAGCTGCGGCGTGCCGGTCGCCGTGGTCACGGTCGTCAGGTCGATGAGCGTGTTCACGGCGGGGCAGTCCCAGCCCTCGCCGAGCAGCCCCCTCGTGCCCACGAGCAGCCGCACGGCGCCCGCCGTGATGAGCGCCGAGACCGCGGCCACGATCCGCCCGGATCCGACTCCCGGAGCATCCAGGTCGCGCCACGGGCCGACGCCGTCCTGCACGCGCACGGCGGATCCCACGTCCTCGGCGATCGCCGCGGCGAACGCCTCGGCGGAGCCCGCCGGCACCCGGATGCGGTCCGCCGTGAGCAGCACCGGGGACAGCGCGGCGGTCACCGGGTCGCTCACGACCAGCTCGTAGACGCGCAGCGCCCCGGCCGCGCGCTCGCCGACGAGACCGCGGCTGTTGCCGTGCTCGACGAAGTCGGTCACGATCGCCGCGCGCACCAGGGCGCCGTCGGATCCGCCGAGCTCGAGACGCAGGATGTCGACGGCGGCGCGATCCTTCGCCTCCGAGAACGCCAGGGTCGTCTCGATCGGATCCCTGCCCCGGCGCAGCCCGCGATCGGTGAGCAGCAGGCCGAAGTCCGCCAGCGCCCTCTTCACGAAGAGCCACTGGGGCCGCGCCGCCGGGTCGGGCAGCAGCCGCGTCAGGGCGAAGCGCGCGAGCACGGTCAGCAGATCGTCGGTCGTGCACCGCTCGAACAGCGCGGGCGGGAGGATCGCGCACAGCGGGTGCCCCGGGGCGAGGGCGCGCAGCACGACCCCGCAGGAGCGGGTGAGCGGGAGATCCTCGGAGAGCGCGCGCTCGAGCGCCTCAGCGGAGGGCGACGGCTGATGCGCGGTCTCCCGGTCCGGTGGCGACGGGTCGGGGGCGGACGGATCGGCCGGCTGCAGCCGCTCTTCGAGATACCGGATCCCGTCGGGCGTGGACAGCACCTGGGCGAGGAGCTCCGTGAGCCGGTCGCCGTGCTGCCGGATGAACGCGGCCTCGGCCGGCACCGGTTCGGTGAACCAGACGTGATCGCGATAGGGGGCGAGGTGGCCCTCCTTCACGACCGCGGGCGTCGGCACCTCGAAGTCCACCTCGCCGAGCAGCTGCGTGTAGTTCTCGTACTCCGGCCCGTCCGCGACGTCCGGCAGCGTTCCGGTGAGGCCGATGACGACTCCGCGTCCGCCGCGCCCGCGGATCGCGCCGACGAGGTAGGCGACGACGAGCGCCCAGTGGTCGAGCAGGTGATGGCACTCGTCCAGCACGACGGTGTCCACGTCCGCGTCGACGATGCGATCGAGCAGGGCGACCGCGTTCGGATGCAGCACCTGGGCGATCGTCTCGGGGCGCTCGCGCGCGAGTCGTCGGCGGAGGCGCACGACCCGGCGGGCGAGGCCCGAGCGGTACTGTCGCGGGTTGTCGACGGCGAGGGCGGCGAGCCAGGTCTCCGCCGAGGCCTGGTCGCGGCCCGCGGTGACGAGTTCCTCCGCCCAGCGGGCGCGGGCGAGGGATTCGAACGGCGACCCGTCGCCCGTGACGCTGACGGCCTGGTACGTGAGCGCGGTCAGCGCGGCGATGCGCAGCGGATCCGTCGAGACGTCCGTCGGGTCCGGCGCGAGCTCGGCGGCCTGGCGCGCCCACTGCTCGCGGATGGTCGTGCTGGGGGCGAGGACGAGAGTGCGCCCGCCCTCGCGCATCGCGAGGAGGAGCCCGAGCAGGGTCTTGCCGGATCCCGGAGGCGCGACGATGTGCAGCGCATCCTCGGATCCGGGGGCGAGACGCTCGAGCACCTGCCGCTGGTAGGTGCGCAGCACGCCCGTGAAGCGCCAGCCGGCGAACGGCGTGCTCGCCTCGGCCATGCTTCCCTCCCCGCCGGCGCCGGATCGCACCGGCTTCGAGCGTAACCGCCTGCGCCGGCTCAGGACGTCGAGGCCGCGAGCAGGCGCGCACCCAGCAGCGACCGCGGCGCGAGCACGGCCGCGACGCGATCTCGACGGGAGACATGCAGGCGCAGCTCGCGCCGGATGGCATCGAGGGGTGCCCGGAGGTCTTCCGCCCGCGATCCGGATCCGGACGGCGCGTAGCTCGCGCGTTCGATCGCGCGCACCAGAGCGGCGACGGCGGCGGGATCGACGCCGCGCTCCCGGACGAGGCGCTCGCCGCGGCGGCGCGGGGACTCCGCGGGCGGGGCGGGCAGACCCAGATCCTGCAGCGTCGCGCGCAGCTCGGCCCACGCCGCGTCCGCGTCGCCCCGGCGCGCCGCGGCACGCCGGCCCGACAGCTGCACGCGGCGGACGAGGGCCGGGATGAGCAGCACCGCGAGCAGTCCCAGGATCGTCCACAGCACCGGAGCCGCGGCGAGGGCGGTCGATGTCGTGCCGCCCGCGCCTCCGGCCTCCGGCACGTCCAGGTTCTTCGGATCCTTCGCGCTGCCGGTCGCGGTGGGGGCGGGGGAGGGAGCCGTCGTCGCGCCGCCGGTCCCGGCACCACCGGCCGTGGCTGCCGCGGTGAACGCCGTCGGCACGCCGCGGGTGGCGGTGGGCTCGAACGGCACCCAGCCGATGCCGGAGAAGTAGACCTCCGGCCAGGAGTGCAGCTGATCGGTCGACACCTCGAACACGACCCGCCCGTCGTCCGACCGCCGATCGGTCGCCGTGCCGGGCAGATACCCCACCACGATCCGCGCCGGCATGCCCAGCGAGCGCGCCATGAGCGCGAACGCGCCCGCGAAGTGCACGCAGTACCCTTCGCGCACGGAGAGGAACGTGGCCACCGCGTCGACGTTGGTGCCGTCGAACCGCTCGTCGACGGGCGTCTGCAGCGAGTACCGGAACCCGGCGCGGAACCAGGTCTGCAGCGCGATCAGGCGGTCGTAGTCGTTGGTCGCGTCGCCGACCACCTGCCGTGCGTCGTCGGCGATGATCGCCGGCATGTCGGCCGGAAGCGCCCGCAGCTCCGCAGGGGCGTCGGATCCCGAGGCCGAGGAGGCGCGGATCTGATCGAGCGTGGGCACGAGCACCGCGGTGTCGGTCGTGTAGTTCTGATCCGCGGCGTCGGCGTTCGCGGCGATGACGGTGCGGTTGTCGGGTGCGGCGTTCCAGCCGCCGTCCTCCCCGCGCACCGTGGTGGCCTGATAGGGGACCGGAAGCCAGGATCCGGAGATCCCGGCCGTGCGGATCGTCGTCTTGTTCTCGTGCACGGCGACGCCGTCGGGCGCCGTGACGTCCCCGAAGCCCTGGGAGAGGGGGACGGTGGCGGGCCGGTCCGGCTGCCAGGTCGAGCCGTCGAAGCGGGTGAGGGTCGCGATGCGCAGGTACGGTGGGGTGCCGTCCTGCGTGATCAGGGTGAGCGCGGTGACGGGAGCGGGACGCCGCAGGTCCTGGCCCAGGTTCAGCGTGGCGCTCAGGGTCGCGCGCCCTCCGCCCGTGCTGATGCCCGAGGCCGACACCGGCAGGAGCGGGGCCACGACGAGGGCGGCGACGACGGCGATCGCGCCGATGACGACGGCGGGCAGGCGGCGGGTGCGCGCCACCGCCGCGGACGGAGGAGATGCCGCGGCCGCGTGCGCCCGCGCCGACATGCCCTCGGGCGTCTGCGGCGCGGGAGCGGCGGATCCGGTCGGCGCGAAGCGGACGCGCAGGAACAGCAGGATCACGACGGCGAGCCCGACGAACCACACCGGATCCAGGCCCTGGTGCACTGCGATCGCGGGCAGCGCGCCGATCACCGTGACCAGCACCACGGCGACCAGCGGGGATCGCAGCGGGACGAGCAGCAGATCGAGCACGATCGCGACGAGCCCGACCAGGGCCGCGATCGACACCGCGATCGCGACGGTCGAAGCCAGGGGCGCGACGCCGCCGCGGATCTCGGCGATCGCCGCGGAGACGAGTGCGTCCACCGCGCGCCACACCTCCGGCGACGGCAGCAGCCATGCCTTGCCCAGCTGCCGGCCCGTGAACACGGTGAGGACCACCGTCCCCGCGATCAGCTGAACCACAGGGACCGCGGGGATCGCGATCCACGCCGGCGCCCGGCGTGCGAGGAGGCGCGTCGCGACCCCCGCGATGATCACCGCGGCGGACGTCGTCGCGGCCCCCGCGCTCCAGCTGCCCGGCTGGAGCACGGCGCTGAGCGGCCACACGGCGGCGAACACCCCCAACGCGACCAGCAGGGCGGCGGCGACCGGACCCGCTTCCGCGCGGGACGGGCGCGGCGGGCCGGCGTAGGCGCTGGCGTCAACGGACATGGGCGGTCTCCGGGGGCGGTCCGGCCTCGTCCTCGCGCCCCGCCGGGGCGGGCCGGCGGTGCTGCGGGTGTCCGGATCCGGCATCCGTGCTCGCGGATCCGGGATCCGCGGCGCCGGCATCCGCCCAGGCCTCGGCGGGGTCGTCGCCCAGCGCGGCCGTCCGCCAGCCCTGGAGGGAGGCGGCGGGAAGCGCGTCCGCGGCGGATGAGGTCGCGAGCAGGATCGGGGTGCCGGCGCCGCCGTGCGGCAGCGAACCGGCGTCGGCGGCGTCGATCGACCCCGTGATCATGACGAGCGGGCCGACGGTGTGGCCCTCGCTCGCCGCGGGGAGTCCGTGGTCGCGCTCGCCGGAGCGCGGCGTGATCCCGGCGAGGCTCACGAGCAGCCCGTCGCGCTCGTCCTCCGCTCCGCGCAGCCGGCCGATCAGCACGCCGGTCGCATCGACGACGTCGACCGCGAATCCCTGATCCACGAGGTGCACCGCGATCGAGGCGCAGGCGGTCACCGCCCGGTCGAAGGCATCGGGATCCGCGCCCGGCCAGCGCGTTCCGGCGCGGTCGAGGACGACGAGAGCATCCGGGCTGGACTCCTGCTCCTCCTGGCGCACCATGAGATCGCCGCGGTGCGCGGTGGCGCGCCAGTGGATGCGTCGCATCGAGTCGCCGGGCACGTACCGGCGCGGCGAGAGGTTGTCGGCGCCCTGCCCGAGGCGGTGCGACGAGGTCTGGGCGGTGCCGCCGGCGCGCCCGGTGCGGTCGGCGAGCCGCGGGAGGGGCAGCACGGCGGGCACGATCGTGATCGGTGTGACGTCGCCCAGCTCGTCGGTGCGGGTGAACATCCCGAACGGGTCGGCGGTGCTCAGGCGCAGCGGTCCGAGCGAGGCGAGTCCGCGCCGCGCTCCCGAGATCGGATAGGTCATCGACATGGTCGTGCCGCCGGGGATCGGCTCCGCGTCCGCGGCGGGGAACGGCCCGGCCGCCTGGCCGTGCACGGCGGCGGGGAGGGCATCGCTCCAGCGCCCGGCGGGCGGGCGCAGCAGGGTGCGCAGCTCGACCCGCATCCGCACCGTGGTGTCGTCGCCGACCGTGAGCAGGTCGGCCGCCACGGCGCGGTTCACCCGCACGCGCCGCCGGGGCGCGAACACGAACAGCGCGGCGAGCACGAGCAGGCCGAACAGCAGCGCCGCGACGTACAACAGCACCGGCGCGGCGAGCACGTTCGCGCCGATCACGAGCAGGATCCCGACCAGGAGCGCGCTCGCCCCCCGTCCGGTCATCCGCCGCCCGGACGGATCCGCCGGACGCCGCTCCCGCCTCGGCCGGGTCATCGTGTCACCGGGGCAGGCCGACCGGAACCGGGATCCGCCGCACGATCGCCTCCAGCGCCGACTCGATGGGCCGGGCGCCGGCCCGGTGCAGTCCGCGGGCCGCGATGAGCCGATGCGCGAAGACGTCCGGCAGCAGCGCCGTGAGGTCGTCCGGGATGACGTAGTCCCGCCCGTCCAGGGCCGCCTGCACCTTCGCGGCGCGCACGAGCTGCAGCGTGGCGCGCGGGCTCGCCCCCAGGTGCAGGTTGGGGTCGGTGCGGGTGGCCTGCGACAGTGCGACGGCGTACTCCTCGAGCGCCGGGGCGACGTGCACGGCCCGCGCCCACGTGATGAGCCCCCGCACATCGGACGCGGCGAGCACCGGCCGGATCGCGTCGAGCGGGTTGGCCGTGTCGCGCTGGCGCAGCATCAGGGTCTCGGCGGCCGCATCGGGATAGCCCATCGAGATGCGCATCATGAAGCGGTCGCGCTGCGCCTCCGGCAGGGCATAGGTGCCCTCCATCTCCAGGGGGTTCTGCGTGGCGACGACGAGGAAGGGATCCGGCAGCGGGCGCGAGTGACCGTCGACCGTCACCTGGTGCTCCTCCATCGCCTCCAGCAGGGCCGACTGCGTCTTGGGGGAGGAGCGGTTGATCTCATCCGCGATCACGATGTGCGCGAACACCGCGCCGGGCTTGAACTCGAACTCCTGGGCGACGGGGTTGTAGACGCTGACCCCGGTGACGTCGCCGGGCAGCAGGTCGGGGGTGAACTGGATCCGGCGCACGGTCGCATCGATGCTCGCGGCGAGGGCGCGGGCGAGCATCGTCTTGCCGACCCCCGGCACGTCCTCCACGAGCAGATGGCCCTCGGCGAGCAGGCACACCAGAGCGCTGCGGACGGCGTCGTCCTTGCCGTCGATCACCGCCGTGATGGAGTCGAGGATCGCGGCGGTCTGCCGGGCGAACCCGGCCGCGTCGATCCCGTCGGCGGATCCGGTGCGCGTCTGCGGGGCCGTGCTCGTGGCGACGTCGGCGGCGTTCGTGGCGTGCATGCGTCCCTCTCACCGGGCGCCGCGGTGCGCCCGCGTCTCGATCGTAACCCGCGCCCGGGACAGGCGGGCCGGGGATCCGATCCGCCGCCCGGTCCGACCCGCCCGCGACCTCGGGTAGACTGGTCGACGGCTCTCCGCGTGGCGGCACCCAGGCCAACTCCCCCAGGGCGGAAACGCAGCAAGGGTAACCGGGCTCTGTCGGGTGCGCGGAGGGTCTTTTCTTTTGCCCGGAACCCGTGCGCCGCCTTTGCCCGCAGCCGGTCGCACCGTCTGCGGCACGCGGGTTCCGCCGCACGCGAGTCCGACGCGCTAGGGTCCGAGCATGGGACACGACGAGCACCGGCCCACCGTCTACTCCGCGGTGCCGAAGAACCTCACCGCGCCGTACGTCATCCCGCCGCTCGAGCACGATCAGAGGGGGCGTCCGCGGACGGTCGGCGCGCCTGAGCCCGCCCCGGCGCGCGCCCGCTCGTGGGCGCCGCTCCTCTTCATCGCGATCGCGGCGCTCATCGCCGTCCCCGCCGCGATCGCGCTCTTCTCGGGACTCGCGGATCAGCCCGCCTCCGACGACGCGGCGCCGCCCGCGGTCGAGACCTCCGCCGCCGTGCCGCCCACGGCGGCGCCGGCTCCGGCCGCGCCGGCCGTCGATCCGGCGTTCCCGGCGCTGGATCCGGCTCAGCTGAAGGCCCTCCTGCAGGACGTCGCCGCGCACGCGGGCGAGCGGCACACCGCGTACGTCGAGATGCAGGTCGGCACGGAGAGCATCCCGCAGAGCCTGCGGGACACGACGGGCCTCGTCGGCTTCGCGGGCGCGGAGCAGCCCGCGCGAACGCTGCAGGATGCGGGGAATCCGGTCGCGCTCACGGCGGATCCGGGGATCCTCGACGCCGCCGTGCGTGGAGACGTGCTGCGGATCCGGTTCACCGTCGTCGGCGCCGCCGACCGCACCACGATCTACAACGGCTCCGGCATCGCCGAGCTGCACGTCGTGGGCGCCGAGAAGGTCGCCTCGTTCTCCTGAGCGCGGCCCCGCCGCCGGGCCCGCGCCCGGCTCGCGATCGACCGGGCGCGGAGCGGGGTCGGACGGCTCGGAAACGGTCGCGAATCGGGCCTTCCCGCACCTTCCGGAGGGCACCGTCGCCCACTACTCTGGACAGGGTGGCACCCAGACGTGCCGATCCGACCGATCCCGCTCTCAGCCACCCGGAGGCCTCGCCGTGCCCGACACCCCCGCAGCGCTTCCCGATCTGCACCGCGCCGCCGCCGTGCTCTTCGATCTGGACGGTGTGCTGACCCCGACCGCCGAGGTGCACATGCGCGCCTGGAAGGCCGTGTTCGACGAGGTCTTCACCCTCTGGGGAATCCAGCCCGCGTACACCGACGACGACTACTTCGCCTACGTCGACGGCAAGAAGCGCTACGACGGCGTCGCGAGCCTGCTGCGCAGCCGCAACGTCGAGATCGCGTGGGGATCCGTGGACGACGACCCCGAGGCCGACACGATCTGCGGCATCGGCAACCGCAAGAACGTCGCCTTCTCCGAGGCGCTGCGCCGCGACGGCATCGCGCCCTATCCCGGATCCCTGGCCCTGCTCGAGGAGCTGCGCGAGGCCGGTGTCCCGCTCGCCGTCGTGTCCAGCTCGAAGAACGCCGAAGAGGTGCTGACCTCGGCGGGCATCCGCGACTTCTTCACGGTCGTCGTCGACGGCGTCGTGGCAGAGCGCGAGCACCTCGCCTCCAAGCCCGCTCCCGACGTGTTCCGGGTGGGCGCCGAGCGCATCGGCGTCGATCCCGCGTCCGCGGTCGCCGTCGAGGACGCCACCAGCGGCGTCGCGTCCGCCGCCGCGGCGGGCTACGGCACGGTGGTCGGCGTCGACCGCGGCGCCGGATCCGACTCCCTCCTCGCCCATGGCGCCACGGTCGTCGTCGACGACCTCTCCCGCTTCCTGTCCTGACCCGCCATCCCTTTCACGGAGAGCACTGCATGATCGACCGCGACCTCTTCCCCGTCGACCCCTGGCGTCTCGTCGAGACGCAGTACCCGCATGCGAACCCCGGCGTCTCGGAGACGCTGCTCGGTCTCGGCAACGGCTACCTGGGCCTGCGCGGCAACCACATCGAGGGGCGCAGCGCGCTCGAGCACGGCACGTTCATCAACGGGCTGCACGAGACCTGGAAGATCCGTCACGCGGAACAGGCCTTCGGCTTCGCCGAGGTCGGCCAGACCATCGTGAACGCCCCCGATGCGAAGGTCATGCGGGTGTACGTCGACGACGAGCCGCTGAGCTTCGACGAGGCCGACGTGCGCGAGTACCGGCGCGAGCTCGACTTCCGCACCGGCATCCTGCAGCGCGAAGTGCTCTGGGAGACGCCGTCCGGCAAGCGCGTGCGGATCCGCGATGAGCGCATCGTGTCGTTCGTCGAGCGTCACCTCGCCGTGCTCCGCCTCGAGGTCACCGTCGAGAACGCCGACGCCCCAGTGACGATCTCCTGCCAGCTGCTGAACCGGCAGGACGGCGAGGACGTCTACGGCGGCGTCCCGTCGATGGCCGTCGGCTCGCCGGGGGAGAAGGCGGGCTTCGACCCGCGCAAGGCGGAGCGGTTCGGCGACCGGGTGCTGCAGCCCGCCGAGTTCTGGCAGGACGGGGAGCGCTCCGCTCTCGCCTACCGGGTCGCGAACTCGGGCATGACCCTCGCCGTCGTCGCCGACCACGTGGTCGAGACCGAGAACGACTACACCGCCCGGCAGCTGGTCGAGCCGGACATCGCCAAGAACGTGTTCCGGGTGCAGGCGAAGGCGGGCGTCCCCACGCGGGTGACGAAGCTCGTCAGCTACCACACGTCGCGCGGTGTGCCCGCGCGCGAGCTCATCGACCGCTGCCGGCGCACGCTCGACCGCGCCGCCGTCGAGGGGGTCGAGGCGCAGTTCGCCAAGCAGGCGGAGTGGCTGACCGCGTTCTGGGAGCGCAGCGACGTGCGCATCGCCGGGCACGACGACCTGCAGCAGGCGACCCGCTGGTGCCTGTTCCAGATCGCGCAGGCGTCCGCGCGCGCGGACGGCGCCGGCGTCTCGGCGAAGGGCGTGTCGGGATCCGGCTACGGCGGGCACTACTTCTGGGACACCGAGGTGTACGTGCTGCCGTTCCTCACCTACACGTCGCCGCAGTTCGCGCGCAACGCGCTGCGCTGCCGGGTCCATATGCTGCCCGCCGCGCGCCGCCGCGCCGGCCAGCTGAACGAGGGCGGGGCGCTGTTCCCGTGGCGCACCATCAACGGCGAGGAGGCCAGCGCGTACTACGCCGCGGGCACCGCGCAGTACCACATCAACGCCGATGTCAGCTATGCGCTCGGCAAGTACGTGCGCGCCACCGGCGACGACGACTTCCTGTACCGCCAGGGCGTGGACATCGCTGTGGAGACCGCGCGGATGTGGGCGACGCTCGGGTTCTGGCGCTCGGCCGAGGGGCTGGACACGTTTCACATCCACGGCGTGACCGGGCCGGACGAGTACACCACCGTCGTCAACGACAACCTGTTCACGAACGTGATGGCGCGCTACAACCTGCGTTTCGCCGCGCGGGTGGTGCGGGAGATGGCCGCCGACGCGCCCGAGGCGTACGACGCCGCCGTGGAGCGGCTCGGCCTCGACCCCTCCGAGGTCGAGCAGTGGGAGCGCGCCGCCGACGCGATGCACATCCCGTTCAGCCCGGCCCTGGGGATCCACCCGCAGGACTCGCTCTTCCTCGAGCGGGAGGTGTGGGATCTGCCGCACACCCCGGCCGAGCAGCGCCCGCTGCTGCTGCACTTCCACCCGCTGGTGATCTATCGGTTCCAGGTGCTGAAGCAGGCCGACGTCGTGCTCGCGCTGTTCCTGCAGGGCAATCACTTCACCGAGGCCGAGAAGCTCGCCGACTTCGAGTACTACGACCCGCTGACCACGGGTGACTCGACGCTGTCGGCCGTGGTGCAGTCGATCCTCGCCGCGGAGGTCGGCTACCAGGATCTCGCGCACGAGTACTTCGAGCACGCGATCTACGTCGACCTGGGCGACCTGCACCGCAACGCCTCCGACGGGGTGCACGTGGCCTCGGCCGGCGGCGTCTGGACGGCGCTCGTGTCCGGCTTCGGCGGCATGCGCGACCACGACGGCGAGCTCAGCTTCGACCCGCGGCTGCCGACGGACTGGCCCGAGCTGTCGTACCCGCTGCAGTGGCGCGGGTCCCAGCTGCAGATCACGCTGACCGCGGACCGGCTGCTCGTCGAGGTGCGCACCGGCGATCCGGTCTCGTTCTCGGTGCGCGGGGCGATGTTCACGGCCTCGACCGAGGCGCCGGCGGCGGTGCCCCTGGCGAATCAGGGGCCGGTGCTCCGCGGGCGGCCCGAGTTCGGTCGTCAGGCGCTGCGCGAGGACGGCACGATCCTCTCGCCGACGGTGCCGACGACATCGGCCATCCCGATCGTCGGGTACGTCGGAGAGTCGGGGGAGTAGCGCCCGGCGCAGGGCCGGCGGGACCGGCGGGGCGCGCACCCCGCGCGGAGATGTGCGCTTCGCGCGGAGATGTGCGCTTCGCTCGGAGATGTGCGCTTCGCTCGGACGGAATCCAGGATCCGGTCCGCGCGAAGCGCACTTCTCCGAAGCTGGGGCACAGGCGGGGCGGATCCGAACGAGCGCCGGGGACCGACCCGGTCCGAATGTCGCAGGCACGCTCTAGGCTTGTCGGGTGAGCACAGCCCTGTACCGCCGCTACCGGCCCGAGAACTTCGGGGAGATGATCGGGCAGTCGCAGGTGACCGATCCGCTCATGACGGCGCTGCGCGGCGACCGCGTGGGACACGCCTACCTGTTCTCCGGCCCGCGCGGCTGCGGCAAGACCACGTCGGCGCGCATCCTGGCGCGCTGCCTGAACTGCGCCGAGGGGCCGACCGACGTGCCCTGCGGCGTGTGCCCGAGCTGCGTCGAGCTGTCCCGCGACGGGGGCGGCTCCCTCGACGTCGTCGAGATCGACGCGGCCAGCCACAACGGCGTCGACGACGCGCGCGACCTCCGCGAGCGGGCGACGTTCGCGCCCAGCCGCGACCGCTTCAAGATCTTCATCCTCGACGAGGCACACATGGTGACGCCGCAGGGCTTCAACGCGCTGCTCAAGCTCGTCGAGGAGCCGCCGCCGCACATCAAGTTCATCTTCGCGACCACCGAGCCCGAGAAGGTGCTCGGCACGATCCGCTCCCGCACGCACCACTACCCGTTCCGGCTGGTCGCGCCCGCGGCGATGCTCGAGTACGTCGAGAAGCTCTGTGCCGAGGAGGGCGTGACCGTCGCCCAGGGCGTGCTGCCCCTCGTCGTGCGCGCCGGCGGCGGATCGCCCCGCGACACGCTCTCGCTGCTCGATCAGCTCATCGCCGGCTCCGAGAACGGCGAGGTGGCGTACGAGCGCGCGGTCGCGCTGCTCGGCTACACGCACTCGGCGCTGCTCGACGAGATCGTCGACGCGCTCGCCGCGGGCGACGCGGCGGCGGCGTTCCCTGCGGTCGACCGCGTCGTGCAGACCGGACAGGATCCGCGTCGCTTCGTGGACGACCTGCTCGAGCGGCTGCGCGATCTCATCGTGATCGCCGCCGTCGGCGACGCCGCCTCGGCGGTGCTGCGCGGCGTGCCCGAGGACGAGCTCGTCCGCATGAGGGCGCAGGCCGCGACCTTCGGCGGTCCCCGGCTGTCCCGTGCGGCCGACCTGGTGAGCTCGGCGCTGGACGACATGACGGGGGCGACCTCACCGCGACTGCACCTGGAGCTGCTGGTCGCCCGGGTGCTCACCGCGCTCTCCGGCGGCGCGGAGAGCGCGCCGACGCCGTCCGCGACCGCCCCGGCGTCCGCCGCTCCGGCTGCTGCTCCCACGCCCGCCGTCGCCGAGCGGCGTGCCGAGGCGACCGCACCCGCCCCGACGACCGCGCCTGCGCCGAGGGTCGATCCGCCCGCCGAGGCGACTGCGCCGTCCGGAGGTCGGCCCGCCGAGGCGACTGCGCCGTCCGGGGCCGCCGACCGAGGACGCGAAGCGCCCGAGCCGAACGGCGTCGCCCGCGACGGAGACGGTGCGACCGCACGTCCGGACGCTCCGCAGGCTCCGGCCGCTCCCGAGCCGGCTCCGGCGGCCGGGCCGATCGACCTCGACCGGGTCCGCGCCGTCTGGCCCGCCGTGCTCACCCGCCTGGAGCAGATCAGCCGCGGATCCTGGCTGGTCGTCACGGCCGTCCAGCCGCTCGCCTACGACGCGGCCTCGGAGGTGCTCACCCTCGGCTTCCCCGGCCCGAACGACGTCGCGCGATTCAAGGGCACGTCGCCCGGCAACGGCCCCTCCGATCATCTGCGCACCGCGATCGAGGCCGAGCTCGCGGTCACGGTGAAGTACCTTCCGGCCCCGCTGCCCAGCGCGGATCCGGCGGGCGTCGAACGGAACTTAGCCGAGAGCGGGAAGGCCCCGCGCCCCTCCGACCAGATCCCCGCCGAGCGCGGATCCGCCCCTTCGGCCCCGTCCGCTCCGCGTGCGTCCGCCCCGGCTTCGGCGCCAGTCGCTCCGCGCGCGTCGGATCCGGCCGCCTCGGCAGCCCCGGTCACCGAGTGGGCCGTCGCGGCGATCCCGCAGGGCGATCCCGCGGCCGAGACCGAGAGCGCGCCCTCGGCAGCGGCGCCGTCCGCCCCGTCCGCTCCCGCAGCGCGGGTGGGCCAGTTCCCCGTGGACGAGGAGCCGGCCGACGTCGAGGCGATGCCGGCATCCGGCTGGTACGAGCCCGGGCACGACGGCGACGTCCTCGACGACGAGCCGCCGTTCCCCGATGACGCGGACGCACCGGGGCCCGATGAGGATCCGGATGCGCATCGCATCCCGGCGCCCGCGATGGCCGCGGCCCCGCGGACGACGGGTCCCGCTCCGGCGGCCCCTGCGCCCCGGCCGGATCCGGCGCCGCGCGCGGCGGCGGCCCCCGTGGTCGTCGACCGGGCTCCGCGCTCCGGGGTACCGGGGGTGCAGCGGTACGGCGAGGCCGTGGTGCGGCAGGTGCTCGGTGCGACCTTCCTGCGCGAGGAGCCGTACGAGCCGCAGACCAGATTCCAGTGACGACCGATAAAGGACCATCGAGATGTACGACGGCATCGTCCAGGAGCTGATCGACGAGTTCGGCCGCCTGCCGGGCATCGGCCCGAAGTCGGCCCAGCGCATCGCCTTCCACATCCTGCAGACGCCCTCCTTCGACGTGAAGCGGCTCGCCGAGCTGCTCACCGAGGTGCGCGAGCGGGTGCGCTTCTGCGAGATCTGCGGCAACGTCGCGGAGCAGGAGCGCTGCGCGATCTGCCGCGACCCGCGTCGCAACACCGCGCTCATCTGCGTCGTGGAGGACGCGAAGGACGTCGCGGCGATCGAGCGCACCCGTGAGTTCCGCGGGCTCTACCACGTGCTCGGCGGCGCGATCAGCCCGATCGCCGGCGTCGGCCCCGACGACCTGCGCATCGCGCAGCTGATGACCCGCCTCGCCGACGGAACGGTGCAGGAGGTCATCCTCGCCACCAACCCGAACCTCGAGGGCGAGGCGACGGCGAGCTACCTCAGCCGGCTGCTCGTGAGCATGCAGATCACGGTCTCGCGCCTCGCCTCCGGCCTCCCCGTGGGCGGCGACCTGGAGTACGCGGACGAGGTGACGCTGGGCCGCGCCTTCGAAGGCCGGCGCGTCCTGTGAGCGCCATCGGCTTCAGCCGTCGCGGCTGGCTGCTCTTCGGAGCCATGTGCCTCCTCTGGGGCGTGCCGTACCTGCTCATCAGCGTGGTGGTCGAGTCGTTCTCGCCGCCGGCGATGGTGGCCGGCCGCACCCTGATCGCGGCTCTGCTCCTGCTCCCGTTCGCGATCCGCAGCGGCGCGCTCCGGGCCGCGTGGAAGCTCTGGCCCTGGGTGCTCGCGTTCGGGCTCGTCGAGATGGCGGGACCGTTCCTCCTGCTCGGCCACGCGGAGCAGTCGCTGCCGTCGGGGCTGACCGGTCTGCTCGTGGCCACGGTCCCGCTCTTCGCCGCGCTCATCGCCCTCGGCGGCGGCGACCGCGCCGTGCTGCGCCCCGCACGGCTGATCGGGCTGCTCGTCGGGTTCGTCGGCGTCGGCGTCGTGGTCGCCGGTCCGGGTCTGACGGGCGGCAAGGTCGACCTCCTCGCCGCGGGGGAGGTGCTGCTCGTCGCGGTGCTCTACGCGACCGCGCCGTTCATCGTCGCCCGCAAGCTCGGCGATGTGCCCTCGATCGGCACGATCACCCTCGCACTGCTGTTCATCGGGATCCTCTACCTTCCGGTCGCCCTGCTCACCCAGCATCAGGTCCCGACGGTGCCGTCGATCGCGGCGCTGATCGCCCTCGGCGTGATCTGCACCGCGATCGCGTTCCTCGCGTTCTTCGCGCTCATCAAGGAGGTGGGCCCGGTGCGCGCGCCGCTGTTCACCTACGTCAACCCGGTGATCGCGATCATCCTCGGCGCGATCGTGCTCGCCGAGCCGCTGACCGCCGGCCTGCTCGTCGGATTCCCGCTCGTGATCATCGGATGCTGGTTCGCCGGCACCGGCGGACGCCTGCGTCCGAAGGCGGCGGTCGACCGGGCCGCGGTGGAGCTGACGGCCGAGCCGGTGCCCCCGGTCGCGGCGGACGCGCGCGGCCCGGAGTCCCCGTCCGAGGTCAGGAGGACCGACGGATCCCCTTCCACAGGGTGATCAGCAGCAGCACGAATCCGGCGCCGATGAGGATGTGCCCGGTGCCGGCGATCCCGGAGATCGCCTTGGACGCCTCCGCCTTCTGGACGTCGAGGATGCCGTGCCAGGTCATCATCGCGCCGGTCAGCAGCACCCCGGCGTTGTAGATCCAGAAGAACCAGCGGAACAGGCGGCTCGCCGAGAGCGTGAACAGCTTCTCCAGGGCGAGCACGATGAGGGTGACGAGGGCGCCGAGGGCGAGGAGATGCGTGTGCACCAGCGCGAGCTGCCCGCTGACGCCGTTCGGGAAGCCCTGCGCCTTGGTGAACTCGCGGTAGAAGAGGCCGGCGGCGAGGCCGAGGGCGATCCAGGTGACGGTCGCGACGAAGAGCTGCGCGAGCGCGCGCCGCGAGGCGTCGGGCGCCGTGGCACGGGCGGTGAGGTCGGAGGAGGAGGTCATGGTCCCAGCCTCCCGGGCTTCGGCGGGCGGCGGATCCATCGAAGGATCGATCCTGAGCGGGTGGGATCCGCGTCGTCACGGGGGAGAATCGGATCATGAGCACCGCGCCCGCCTCCGCCCGTCGGCGGATGCTGCGCGGCGCGCGGTTCGCGCTGCACCTCATCACGGTGGTGCTCGTGGTCGTCACGACCGTCCGCGCGGGGGTCGAGGGCGCGCTGCTGCCCGTGCTGCTGGCCGCCGCGGTGTACCTCGCCTGGTACGGCGCCGGTGCGGGGCTCGCGCACAAGCACGCGGCCGGGTGGTGGATGCTCGGCCTGGTCGCGATCTGGATCGGGATGCTCGTGCTCTCGCCGGAGTTCGTGTGGCTCGCGTTCCCCCTGCTGCTGCTCGCCGGTCATGTGCTCCGCCTGCCCTGGTCCGCGGTCTTCGTGGCCGTCGTGCTGGTCGCGTCGATCGTCGCGCCCTGGCTGCACCCCGGCGGCGTGCAGCACGGCACGGCGCTCGCGCACCTCATCGGCCCGCTCGTCGGCGGCGGGTTCGCGTTCGCCGTCTCGCTCGGCTACGACGCCATGCTCCGGGATGCGGCCGAGCGCGAGCGTCTCATCGATTCCCTGCTGCGCGCGCAGCGCGAGGCGGCGCAGCTGCACGACGAGCTCGCGGCCACCCAGCGCGAGGCCGGCGCGACGCGCGAGCGCACCCGGCTGGCCCGTGATCTGCATGACACGATCGCGCAGGAGCTCAGCACCATCGTGATGCTCGCCAGGACCGACGCCGAGACGCCTGCGGGCGAGGCGCGGCCCGACCGCACCGCGCTGATCGAGCAGCTGGCGCAGCATTCGCTCACCGAGCTGCGCCGCATCGTGGCGGCCCTCGCCCCCGCCGACCTGGACGAGTCCGCCCTGGCGGCGGCCCTCGCCCGCATGCTCGACGCCCTGCGCGAGGAGACCGGCGTCACCGGGACGCTCGAGGTGGATCCCGACCTCCCCGCGCTGCCGACGCCGGTCGAGGTCGCCCTGCTGCGCGTGGCCCAGTCGGCGCTCGCGAACGTGCGCCAGCATGCGAAAGCACGGACCGTCCGCGTCGCGCTGACGACGGGCGGCGGATCCGTGCGCCTGCGGCTCGAGGACGACGGCGTCGGGTTCGACCAGGATGTGCGGCCCTCCGATGCGTCCTACGGTCTCGCCGCGATGCGCTCGCGGCTGCGCGAGGGCGGGGGAGAGCTCGCGATCCGCTCCGCACCCGGCGCCGGCACCACGATCGAGGCGACCCTGCCCCTCGGCTCCGGCTCCGGCTCCGGCTCCGGCTCTGGCACCGGCTCCGGCTCGGGCGCCGGAGCCGCGGACGACGGCGCCTCGGGTGCCGGAGCCGCCGCCGACGGCACCCCCGGCGCGATCGGAGGAGCGGCATGACGGTCCGGCTGATCATCGTCGACGACCACCCCATCGTGCGCGCCGGGATCCGCGCGGTCGTCGAGGCGCGCGGCTTCGACGTGCTCGCCGAGGTCGGCACCGGTGAGGAGGCCGTCGAGGCCGCCCGCCGTCTCCGCCCCGACGTGGTGCTGTGCGACCTGCGGCTCGGCGACGGGATGGACGGCGTCGCCACCACGGCGTCGCTGCGGGCGCTGCCGGATCCGCCCGCGGTGCTCATCCTCACCACGTTCGACCACGACGCGCAGATCGTGCGCGCGGTGGAGGCGGGCGCCGCCGGGTACCTGCTCAAGGAGGTGGGCGTCGACATCATCTCCCGGGCGATCGTCGACGCCGCGGCCGGCGCCAGCGTGCCCACCCCCGGTGGCGACGAGCGCCTCGTGGCCGCGCTGCGCGCGCCCCGGGTCGAGCTCACCGCGCGGGAGCAGGAGGTCCTGGCGCTCGTCGCCGAGGGGCTCAGCAACCGCGAGATCGCGGTGCGCCTGTATGTCGCCGAGGCCACGGTGAAGACGCACATCGTGCACCTGCTCGACAAGCTCTCCGCCGACAGCCGCACCGGGGCCGTCTCGGAGGCCCGCCGGCGCGGCCTGCTCTGAGCCGGATCCCCGGGGCTGTCGCTCGCTCCGGCGGGCCGTCACATACCGGTTCGGGCATGAAGGCCGCTCGTAGAATGACCTCTGGTGCGCCGCCTCCGGCGCCCGGCATCCCCAGGAGTGATCCGTGGCCCTCATCGTGCAGAAGTACGGCGGCTCGTCCGTCGCCGACGCAGAGAGCATCAAGCGCGTCGCCAAGCGCATCGTCGACACCCGTCGCGCCGGCCACGATGTGGTCGTCGCGGTGAGCGCCATGGGCGACACCACCGACGAGCTGCTCGACCTCGCCGCGCAGGTCGCGCCGATCCCGGCGCCGCGCGAGCTCGACATGCTGCTCTCCAGCGG
The DNA here is from genome assembly GCF_023703415.1 of Microbacterium sp. USTB-Y. Taxonomy (GTDB): domain Bacteria; phylum Actinomycetota; class Actinomycetes; order Actinomycetales; family Microbacteriaceae; genus Microbacterium. The sequence goes on from NZ_JAGMTU010000005.1 coordinate 241,611, forward strand.
CGAGCGCATCTCGATGGCGCTGCTCGCGATGGCGATCCACTCGATGGGCTTCGACGCCCGCTCGTTCACGGGTCCGCAGGCGGGCATGCGCACCGACAGCCGGCACGGATCCGCGCGCATCGTCGAGGTCACCCCGACGCGCCTGCGCGAGGCGCTCGACGAGGGTGCGATCGTCATCGTCGCCGGCTTCCAGGGCATCAACGACGACACGCAGGACATCACGACGCTCGGCCGCGGCGGATCCGACACGACGGCGGTCGCGCTCGCGGCGGCCCTCGACGCCGACGTCTGCGAGATCTACAGCGACGTCGACGGCATCTTCACGGCGGATCCGCGAGTGGTCCCGCTCGCGCACAAGCTCTCGCACGTGTCAAGCGAGGAGATGCTCGAGCTCGCCGCCAACGGCGCCAAGGTGCTCTACATCCGCGCCGTCGAGTACGCACGCCGGCACGGCGTCCTGATCCACGCCCGTTCGACCTTCACGGCGAACGAGGGCACCTACGTTCTGGGCGAGGGCATGAAGAACCCCCGCGAAACCGAGGGAGAAGCCATGGAAGAGCCGATCGTCGCCGGTGTCGCCACCGATCTGAGCCAGGCCAAGGTCACGGTCGCGGGCGTGCCCGACGTCCCGGGCAAGGCCGCGGAGATCTTCAAGATCGTCGCGAAGTCGGGCGCGAACGTCGACATGATCGTGCAGAACGTGTCGGCCGCCTCCACCGGCCGCACCGACATCTCGTTCACCCTGCCGAAGTCCGATGCCACGGCCGCGCTCAAGGCGCTCGCCGCGGAGCAGTCCGAGGTCGGCTTCGAGAGCCTGCTGCACGACGACCAGATCGGCAAGCTCTCGGTCGTCGGCGCCGGGATGCGCACGCACTCCGGCGTCTCGGCGATCCTCTTCGAGGCGCTGTCCACCGCGGGCGTGAACCTGGAGATGATCTCGACCTCGGAGATCCGGATCTCGGTCGTCGTGCGCGGCGACGAGCTCGCGGATGCGGCCCGCGTCGTGCACGCCGCCTACGGACTGGACGGCGAGGTCGAAGCCGTCGTCGCCGCCGGAACCGGCCGCTGACCCGACGCTCCATCGCGGACCCCGGAGCCCTCGCTCCCGTCGCGAGAACTGTCGCTCCGAGCGTCGGAAAGCGGCAGAAACTGCGACGGGAGCACACTCGGGTCCGGCCCGCGGAGATCGCATCCTCGCGGAACCGATAGAATCGCCCAAACCCTGACACCGGCGCCAGGCGCGGACAGCTCCGCCATACCCGGCGACCGCGCCTCCGCCTCGTCCGCCGTCCGGCATCCGCCGCGGCACGAAGCTGAGGAAGCATCCCCATGACCCGCATCTCCGACTCAGGATTCTCCGTCGCCATCGTCGGCGCCACCGGCCAGGTGGGCACCGTCATGCGCGACATCCTCGCGGAGCGTTCGTTCCCCATCCGCGAGCTGCGCCTGTTCGCCTCGGCCCGCTCTGCGGGCACGGCGATCGACTTCGGCGGGATCCCGGTGATCGTGGAGGACGTCGAGACCGCGGATCCGGCCGGTGTCGAGATCGCCCTGTTCTCCGCGGGCGCCACCGCGAGCCGCGCCTACGCGCCGCGCTTCGCCGCCGCCGGTGCCACCGTCGTCGACAACTCCAGCGCCTGGCGGATGGACCCCGAGGTCCCCCTCGTGGTGAGCGAGGTCAACCCCGAGGCGATCGCGGACGCCCCCAAGGGCATCATCGCGAACCCCAACTGCACCACGATGGCCGCGATGCCGGTGCTCAAGGCGCTGCACGCGGAGGCGGGGCTCGAGCGCCTCATCGTGAGCACCTACCAGGCCGTGAGCGGATCGGGTCTCGCCGGGGCCCAGGAGCTGCTCGGCCAGGTCGAGGGCGTGCTCGCCCAGGGCGACACCCTCAAGCTCGTGCACGACGGATCCGCGCTCGACTTCCCGCAGCCGGAGAAGTACGTCGCGCCGATCGCGTTCGATGTCATCCCGCTCGCCGGATCCGTGGTCGACGACGGGCTCAACGAGACGGACGAGGAGAAGAAGCTCCGCAACGAGAGCCGCAAGATCCTCGGCCTGCCGGACCTCCGCGTCGCGGGTACGTGCGTGCGCGTGCCGGTGTTCACCGGGCACTCGCTGTCGATCAATGCGGAGTTCGCGAACGACCTCAGCCCGCAGCGCGCGTACGACGTGCTCGCCGCGGCCCCGGGCGTCGTGGTCGAAGAGGTGCCGACGCCGCTGTACGCCGCCGGCAAGGACCCGAGCTACGTCGGCCGGATCCGCGCCGACCAGTCCGCGCCGGAGGGCAAGGGCCTCGTGCTGTTCATCAGCAACGACAACCTGCGCAAGGGCGCCGCGCTGAACGCGGTCCAGGTGGCGGAGCTCGTCGCCGCGCGGCTCGGAGCCTGACGCACCTCGGCTCCGGCGCCGGATCCCCTCGTCGCAGGCGTGTCCTGTACGACGTGGCGAATGTCCGGCGCCGGATGGCCGTCTCGGCGAAGAACTCGACTCTCGCGGGCAACTAGACTGATCGAGTGACTGAATCCGTCGACGTCGTCCTCATCGGCGGTGGCATCATGAGCGCCACCCTGGGAACCCTGCTGCGTGAGCTGCAGCCCGACTGGAAGGTCGTCGCCTTCGAGCGGCTGAGCGACGTCGCGGAGGAGAGCTCCAACGCGTGGAACAACGCGGGCACGGGCCACGCGGCGCTGTGCGAGCTCAACTACATGCCCGAGGGCAAGGACGGCACGCTGGACCCCGCGAAGGCGATCGGCATCAACGAGCAGTTCCAGCTCAGCCGTCAGCTCTGGTCGACGCTCGTCGACCGCGGCGTGCTCGACGCGCCCACGACCTTCATCAACTCCACGCCGCACATGACGTTCGTGCGCGGCCAGAAGGACGTCGACTACCTGCGCCACCGCTACGAGGTGCTCAAGGAGCAGCCGCTGTTCGCGGGGATCGAGTTCAGCGAGGACTCGCGCGTCATCAACCAGTGGGCGCCGCTGCTGATGGAGCAGCGCCGCAAGGGCGAGCCGTTCGCCGCGACGCGGGTGCCCAGCGGCACCGACGTCGACTTCGGATCCCTCACCCGCCAGCTGTTCGACCACCTCGCCGAGGACGACCGCTTCACGCTGCTGCGCAACCACGAGGTGCGCAAGCTGAAGCAGCAGAAGGACGGCACCTGGAACGTCCGCTACCGCAATGCGATCGGGCACACCCCGGGCCAGCTCAACGCGAAGTTCGTGTTCGTCGGCGCGGGCGGCTGGGCCCTCAAGCTGCTGCAGGGATCCGGGATCGACGAGATCAAGGGCTACGGCTGCTTCCCGATCGGCGGCCAGTGGCTGAAGACGTCGGATCCGGCGATCGTCGCCAAGCACCAGGCCAAGGTCTACTCGCAGGCGCCCGTCGGCGCGCCGCCGATGTCGGTCCCGCACCTCGACACCCGTGTCGTCGACGGCGAGACCAGCCTGCTGTTCGGTCCGTTCGCGACGTTCAGCCCGAAGTTCCTCAAGCAGGGCGGGATGCTCGACATCGTCACCCAGGTGCGCCCGCACAACCTCGGCAGCATGCTCAAGGTCGCGTTCACCAACTTCGACCTCATCAAGTACCTGGTCAGCGAGCTGCTGAAGACCCACCACCGGAAGGTCTCGACGCTGCGCGACTTCATGCCCACGGCCCAGGACGGCGACTGGGAGCTGCTCCAGGCCGGCCAGCGCGCTCAGGTCATGAAGGGCGGCAAGCTGCAGTTCGGCACCGAGGTCGTCGCTGCGGCGGACGGCACGATCGCGGGTCTGCTCGGCGCCTCCCCGGGCGCCTCCACGGCCGTGCCGGTGATGCTGGACGTGCTGCAGCGCTGCTTCCCGGAGCAGTACGGCGCCTGGGAGCCCAAGCTGCAGGAGCTGATCCCGACGCTCGGCGAGAAGCTCAACGACTCCGCCGCCGACGCGCGCGCATCCATGGGCGCCACGGCGAAGACGCTCGATCTGACGGCCTGATCCCGCGCCGTGGCCAAGCTGTACTTCCGCTACGGGGCGATGAACTCCGGCAAGTCCACGGCGCTGCTGCAGGCGGCGTACAACTACGAAGAGCGGGGCCAGCGGGTCCTGCTCGCGAAGCCGGCGATCGACACCAAGGGCGCCAGCCAGATCGAGAGCCGCCTGGGGATGACCCGCGAGGTCGACTTCCTCATCGCCGCGGGGCAGAGCGCGCGCGAGGTGTTCGGGCAGGAGCGCACGAAGGCGCGGGAGGGCGGATCCGACATCGCGTGCCTCCTCGTCGACGAGGCGCAGTTCCTCGAGCCGTGGCAGGTCGACGACCTCTTCCGCATCGCGGTGGAGGACGACATCCCCGTGCTCGCCTACGGGATCCGCAACGACTTCCTCACGCACGCGTTCCCGGGGTCCGGGCGACTGCTCGCGATCGCGCACACGCTCGAGGAGCTGAAGACGATCTGCCGGTGCGGGCGCAAGGCCGTGTTCAACGGACGGCGGATCGGCGACCGGTTCGTGTTCGACGGGGATCAGGTCGCGATCGACGGCGTCGCCGTGGCCTACGAGTCGCTCTGCGGACATTGCTACCTCCAGGAGTCCGGCGGACGCCTGGGCTGAGCGCCTCCTCGCTGCTCGAGGTCGTCGAGCGGACACGCCCGCACGCCCGTCCTCTCTGGGGCCGTTGAGCGAACACGCGCGAAGCGCGAGTGAGACGAAACGCGGCGCTCTCGCAGGTCACCGCGTTTCGTCTCGGTCGGCTTCACCGTCCTCGCTCAACGACCCCGTTCTTGCGTGGGGTCCGCGATCAACGACCCCGGATGCGCCGTCTTGCGTGGTCTGACCACACGCCCTAGGCTGTGGTCTGACCACAGGAGGATGCATGCCCGACCGCAGCGACGCGCCCGCGCGCACCTGGCGCACGGTGCTGCAGCACGTCGAGCGTCGCCTGCTCGACGGAGAGCTCGGCCCGGGGGATCGACTGCCCAGCGAGCGCGACCTCGCGGCGGAGCTCGGCGTCGGCCGATCGAGCGTGCGGGAGGCGATCCGCGTGCTCGAGGTGATGGGCCTGATCCGCACCTCGACCGGATCCGGCCCGCAGGCGGGGGCGATCGTCATCGCCGCGCCCGGGGGAGGGCTGTCCGCGCTTCTGCGCCTCCAGGTGGCCGCTCAGGGCTTCCCGATCGCCGATGTGGTCGGAACCCGCCTCATCCTCGAGCAGGCTGTCGTCGCGGCCCTGGCCGCGGGCCGGCGGGACACGGCCGAGGCGCATCGGATCCTCGACGCCATGGAGGCCGAGCTGCCGGCGGCGGACTTCCTCGCGCTCGACGCGCAGCTGCATCTCGCCCTCGCCGAGGCGAGCGGCAACGCCGTCGTGGCGGCGATGATGACGGGCCTGCGCGACAGCATCGAGTCCTACGTGCTCTCGGGATCCGCCGGGATCCGCGACTGGGAGCGGATGGCCGAGCGCCTGCGGGCGGAGCACCGCGATCTCGTGCGCGCGATCGACGAGGGCCGCGCCGACGCGGCCGCGGCGCTCGTGCGCGACCACATCACCGGCTACTACTCCGCGACCGGCCTCGCCGGCGCGGCCGACACGAATCCCTGATCGGAAGGATCCCCCATGGTGAAGCGCCAGCTCCCCAACCCCGCCGAGATCTTCGAGCTGATGAGCTTCAAGACCCCGGAGCTCGACGGCACCAAGCGCCGCCTCGAGGGAGCGCTGACGATCTCCGACCTGCGCACGATCGCGAAGCGGCGCACCCCCAAGGCGGCGTTCGACTACACCGACGGCGCGGCGGAGGGCGAGCTGTCGCTGGCGCGCGCCCGGCAGGCGTTCGAGGACGTGGAGTTCCACCCGGGGATCCTCGCTCCGGCTCCCGAGCTGGACACGTCGACCACGATCCTCGGGGGACCCAGCGCGCTCCCGTTCGGCATCGCACCGACCGGATTCACGCGCCTCATGCAGACCGAGGGGGAGGTCGCCGGCGCCGGCGCGGCCGCCGCGGCAGGGATCCCGTTCACGCTCTCCACCCTCGGCACGACGTCGATCGAGGACGTCAAGGCCGCCAACCCGCACGGGCGCAACTGGTTCCAGCTCTACGTGATGCGCGACCGCGAGATCTCCTACGACCTCACCCGCCGCGCCGCCGAGGCCGGGTTCGACACGCTCATGTTCACGGTCGACACCCCGGTCGCCGGCGCCCGCCTGCGCGACAAGCGCAACGGGTTCTCCATTCCGCCGCAGCTGACCCTCGGCACGATCGTCAACGCGATCCCGCGGCCGTGGTGGTGGATCGACTTCCTCACGACGCCGAAGCTCGAGTTCGCGTCGCTGTCGACCACCGGCGGCACCGTGGGCGAGCTGCTCGACGCCGCGATGGATCCCACCATCAGCTACGACGACCTCGAGGTGATCCGCGGCATCTGGCCGGGCAAGCTCCTCGTGAAGGGCGTGCAAACGGTCGAGGACGCGATGCGGCTCAAGGACACGCACGGGGTCGATGGCGTTGTGCTGTCCAACCACGGCGGACGCCAGCTCGACCGCGCTCCGATCCCGTTCCATCTGCTGCCGCAGGTGCGCCAGGCCGTCGGCGAGGACTTCACGGTCATGGTCGACACCGGGATCATGAACGGGGCGGACATCGTCGCCTCGGTCGCGCTCGGGGCCGACTTCACGCTGATCGGACGCGCCTACCTGTACGGACTCATGGCCGGCGGGCGGCGCGGTGTCGACCGGACCATCGCGATCCTGCGCAGCGAGATCGAGCGCACGATGCGCCTGCTCGGCGTCTCGTCGCTGGCAGAGCTCGAGCCGCGCCACGTCACGCAGCTCACCCGCATGGTGCCGGTCGCTCCGTCGCTCGCCGCCGCCGTTCGCTGATGCCGAGCGCTGACGCCGTCGCGGCCGGTCAGAGCGTCGGCAGCAGCGCGTCGAGCTTGTCGGCCGTGTCCTGCCAGCCGTCGACCGCGACGCAGGGCACGCCGAGGGTCTTCACGGGGTAGTCGTTCCCGCCCTCGTCGAGGCGATCGCCGTAGAACAGCATCTCCGCGAACGGGATGCCGGTGCGCTCGGCCAGCTCGGTCATGCCGTAGGCCTTGTCGATGCCCGCGCGGGTGATGTCGATCGACGTGGATCCGCCGGAGCGCACCTCGAGATCGGGCACCCGGGGCGCGACGGCGTCGCGCAGCGCGGCGCGGCGCGATCCATCCGGATCCCAGGCCTTCTTCGCGTCGTGCGGAGCCTTCTGGCCGAGGGCCGAGAAGGTGATCTGCGAGCCGCGGTCCTCGAGGATCGGTCCCCAGGTCTCGCTCTCCCACAGGCCCAGCCGCTGGGCTTCCTCCTCGAGCGCGGCGAGGGCCGCGTCCTTCTGCGCAGGGCTGAGGTCGCGGGCGTAGACGAGCGAGAACCCGGATCCGTCGTGCGCGAGGTAGCGGGTGCCGCAGGTGGGCAGCAGGTGGATGCGCTGCAGGGCGGAGACGTCGGCGCCGAGCCGGGAGACCACCTGGGTGCGGAACTGCTCCTCGTTGCCGCCGGAGATGATCGCGACCTCGACGCGCTCCGCGAGGGCGAGGAGGAGGGCGGCGATGCGGGGTTCGATCGGGCTCTTGGAGGCGGCGAGGGTGTCGTCGAGGTCGAAGGCGACCAGGCGTGGCGTCGTCATAGCGCTTCCAGGATACGGGAGCAGCGGTCAAGGATGCTGGGGGATGCCCCGCGCGGGGTCACCGCCGCGCGGGGCGATCGTGCACCGCGCCACGCGCGGGCGCCGCGTCGATTCGCTCCCGCGTCCGTCTCCGTATAGACTTGAACGGTTGCCACGGGGTGTGGCGCAGCTTGGTAGCGCGCTTCGTTCGGGACGAAGAGGCCGCAGGTTCAAATCCTGTCACCCCGACCAACGAGAGAGGGACCGACCCACAGGGTCGGTCCCTCTCTCGTTGTCTCGTGGCGTCTGGCGGGGTCCCGGCGCAGGCCGGATCCGTCAATGATCCGTCCCGCGCCGCAGGACCACCCCGGGGAAGCGGCTCGCCGCCCACACGAGGACGCCCGCTGCCGTGAGTGCGCCGAGCAGACCGAGGACGGTCAGCGTCATCGCGGTCGCGCCGCGTTCGGGGAGCAGGAAGCCGTAGGGAACCCAGCCGTCGGTCGCGCCGCGCACGAGGACGACGGCGAGCCACAGCAGGGGATAGGGAGCGAGCACCCACAGCCGCGACCAGGGCAGGCATCGACGGTCTCCGATCAGCAGCCAGTCCAGAGCCATCAGCGTCGGAAGGACGGCGTGGAGGGTGAGGCTCACCCAGGCGGGAGCGGATCCGGTGCCCGGCACCACGGTGTTGTAGATCACCGCGACGATCAGCATGCACGCGGTGACGACGGCACGAGCCGGTGCGAGCCAGCGGGGCGTGCGTCGACCGGTCAGACCGAGTGCGCCGCAGGTCATGAGGACGAGTGCGGCGAGCAGGCTCGTCAGGTTCGTGAAGTACCCGAAGTAGTCGAAGGGGTTGTACCCGTGGGCTTCGCCGCCGATCGCATAGGTGTACAGCAGGATCACGAGGACGGCGAGGCCGACCAGTCCCCGTACGCCGCCCACCACGCGTGCTGCGGCCGGCCGGACGCGCTCCGGAGCGGCGGGGCGCACGTCGCTCAGTTCCGCGGCAGCAGCGTGAGCAGGGTGGCCTCCGGGCGGCAGGCGAAGCGGACCGGCGCGTAGATCGAGTGGCCGCATCCGGCGCTCACGTTGAGCGGCACGGTGCGCCCGGCGTGCGTCCAGGTGCTCAGCCCCTTCGCCTGTCGCAGCGGGATGTCGCAGTTCGCGACGATCGCCCCGAAGCCGGGGATGCACACCTGACCGCCGTGCGTGTGGCCGCCCAGGATCGCATCCGCGCCCAGGTCGGTGAAGGCGTTCAGTACGCGCTGGTAGGGCGCGTGCGTCACACCCAGCACGGGCACGTCGGAGGGGCGGGCGCCGAGGGCGTCGATCTCGGCCGGAAGGGCGTCCAGGTCGTCCCAGTGACGATGCGCGTCGTCCACGCCGAACAGGTCGATGCGCCGGCCCCCGACGGTCAGGGAGGCGGCGGTGTTGTCCAGATCCGTCCAGCCCAGCTCGTCGGTGAAGTAGGCGTCCATCGCGGCGGTGTCGAGCTTCGGCGCGGTGGCGACCCGCGCCGAAGGCCCCATGAAGTAGCGGAAGGGGTTGCGCGGCGACGGTGCGTGCACGTCGTTCGACCCGTGCACGAAGACCCCCGGAGTGCCGGCGAACGGCGCGAATGCGGCCCTGATGCCCTCGAGTCCGTGCTCGTGGCCGAGGTTGTCGCCCGTGTTCACGATGAGGTCGGGCCGCAGGCCGGAGAGGGAGGCGAGCCAGCGCTGCTTGCGATGCTGCCACGGCGCCATGTGCGCATCCGAGATGTGCAGGATCCGGAGCGGACGGGATCCGGTCGGCAGCGTCCGTGCGGTGGCGTGGCGCACCGTGAACAGGTAGCGCTCGATGCCGATGCCCCAGGTGGCGGCTGCGACACCGGCGGCCCCCACCGCACCGAGTGCGATGAGGGCCGAGCGGGTGGTGCGCGAGGGACTCATCCTCAGCAGTTCTTCTTCATGTAGTTGAGCGTGACCGACGAGCCCTTCGGCGCCGCCGTGCCCGCCGCGGGCACGGTGGCCGACACGGTTCCGGAGTCGTCGCCGTTGCCGGGCGTGCAGGTGCCCTTGGTCGCCTGGAAGCCCGCGGTCTTCAGCGCGTTCGCGGCGTCGCCCATGGTCATGCCGACCACGTTCGGGACCGCCACTCCCTGCCCGTTGCTCGGGCTGATCGTGATGGTGCTGCCGGTGACGACCTGGCCGGGACCCGGATCCTGCTGAGCCACCTGATCGGCCGGCAGGTTGCTCTGCACGGCGGCGCCGACGGAGACCGAGAACCCGGCGTCCTCGAGGGTCTGGGTCGCCTGATCGACCGTCATGCCGATGACGCTCGGCAGGTTGGTGTACGACTGCTTGAGCGCGCTCTGCTGCGGACTGGGGAAATCGCCCGCGGGGAACAGTTCGTCCGCGGCCCCCAGGATCTGACGCCCGAGGTAGTAGCGGATGTCGGGGACGTTGGTGTCGTGCGTGTAGAAGTCGTTGATGTCGACGTTGCCGTCGGCCTGACCCACCCAGATGCCGGTGGTGGACGCCGTCGAGGACGCCATGAGCATCGTCTGCTGGTTGTTGTGCGATCCGGTCTTGCCGATCAGCGGGGTGCCGTCGTCCGGGTTCGCACGCGAACCGGTGCCGCCGCCCGCCATGACGCCCTGGAGCGCATACGCGGCCCCTGCGGCGATCTCGGGCTTGATGACCTCGGTGCAGGTGGTCGGTGCGAGCGGGATGTCCGAGCCGTCCGGCCCCGTGATCTTGTCGATCGCGTGCGGATCGCAGCGGGTGCCGTTGTTCGCGATGGCGGCGTAGACGGCCGCCATCGAGATCGGGGCGATGTTCTTCGACCCGAGGACGCCGAACGGGGTCGGGCCCTCGAGGTCCACGGTGTCGGTGCCGGGGTAGTAGGTCGTCTCGTGGGAGTTGACCGCCTTCATGTCACCGGTGTGCACGCCCATCCGCGCCGCGACGTCGTTGATGTCGCAGAGGTCGAGCTTGGAGGCCATCGCCAGGAAGCCGCTGTTCAGCGACGCCGCGGTGAACTGCATCGGGGTGCCGACGTAGCCGCGCTGGTTCTGGAAGTTCCCGATCTCGGACGTGTCCGTGGTCATCGTGTCCGTGCCGCACTTGAACGTCATGCGCCGGTTGTTGCCGTCCACCGTCTCCCGCAGCGAATGGCCCTTCTCCAGCCAGTCGATGAGCGTGAAGACCTTGTAGGTCGATCCGACCGAGAAGCCGATGCCGCCGCCGTGCGCCTGGTCGGCCGCATAGACGATTCCGGTCTGGCCGGGGGGCGCGTCCTGCGCCTCGTTGAACGTCGTGTTCTGGGCGAGGGCGAGGATCTTGCCGGTCTTCGGGTCGAGGTTCACCGCCGCGGCGCCGAAGACCATCCCGTCGATCGTCGCCGTCGTGTTGTCGTGCATGGCCTGGACCGTCGCGGCCTGCATCGGTGCGGACAACGTCGTGTAGATATTGAGGCCACCGCGGTACAGCTTGTCGTTGCGCTCCGCGGACGTGGAGCCGAGGGCGGTGTTGAGCGACTCGTCGTTCTCCAGCGAAGCCTGGACGTACTTGCAGAAGTACGCGTTGTCGCCGGCGTCGGAGCAGCCGGAGCTCGGCGTCTTGATCGCGGGCGTGATCGGCTGGGCCTTGTCGGCCTCGTACTCGGCCTTGGTGATCTTGCCGAGCACCTCCATGCGGCTGAGCACGTAGTTGCGGCGCACGAGCGTGTCGTGATACCCGTCGGCCTGCGAGTTCTTGCAGTTGTTGCCGTCCTTGTCGCAGTCGTACGTGCCGCCGGGCAGATCGATGCGGAAGGCGTTGGGGTTCTGCACCATGCCGACGAGGGTCGCCGCCTGCACGGCGTTCAGCTGCGAGGCGGAGACGCTGAAGTAGCGCTGCGCCGCGGCCTCGATGCCGTAGGTCGTGCCACCGAAGTTCACCAGGTTCAGATAGCCGATGAGGATGTCCTGCTTTGAGTACTGCTTCTCGATCGCGGTCGCGTAGCGGATCTCCTGCAGCTTGCGGGCGATGCCGGAGCTGCCCACCGTCGCGGCCGCGTCCTCCCAGCACTTGGCGAGCTTGGCGTCGCGGTTCTTGTCGTTGAGCGGGACGCCCTTCTCGCAATCCTGCAGCAGCACGTTCTTGACGTACTGCTGGCTGATCGAGGATCCGCCGTTGGTCGCGGATCCGGTCACGTTGCCGACCACGGCCTTGATCGTCCCGGCGATGTCGATGCCGCCGTGCGAGTAGAAGTTCTTGTCCTCGCTGGACAGGAGCGCGTCGTACAGCACCGGGGCGACCTGGTCGTACTTCACCGGGATGCGGTTCTGGTCGTAGAAGCGCGCCATGACCTGGTCGTTGCCGGCCGCGTCCTTCGAGTAGATCGTCGTCGGCTGCATCGGACGGTCGACCTTGAGGTTGGAGGGCAGGCCCTCGAAGAGGTCGATCGACTGAGCGGCGGTGGCACCGGTCACGGCGAAGACCGGGGTGACGGTCGCCGTAACGAGCACACCGGCGACGACGCTGAGACCGACGAGGCCGGCCAGGCCGCTGAGCACACCGGTGAGCGTCCGTTTGGTCTGAGGCATACGCTTGATCGTAGGGGAGTTCCCTGAACGCCAACTTTGACGCGCCTGCGCGCGTCCGTCCCTCCGGGAGTGCCATGACCACGTGGGAATACCTCACGACACCGCTGCTCATCCACAACACCGCTGCGATCCTGAACAACTGGGGCAAGCAGGGGTGGGAGCTCGTGCAGGTCGTCACCGGGCCCGAGGGCGGGCTCGTGGCGTACTTCAAGCGTCCGGTCGGCGGCGATGCGGCCGCCAACACCGGCCTCGGTGCCGCCGCAGAGGCCGCCCGCCAGTTCGAAGGAGACAACGCATGACCATCGCTTCCCGCCTCGCCGAGCTCGGCATCGAGCTGCCCTCCGTCGCGGCCCCCGTCGCCGCGTACGTGCCGGCCCGCGTGCACGCCGGGCTGGTCTACACGTCGGGGCAGCTGCCGTTCGTGGCCGGATCCCTGCCCGCGACCGGCAAGGTCGGCGCCGAGATCTCGGCCGAGGACGCCCAGGCCCTCGCCCGGACCTGCGCGCTGAACGCTGTCGCCGCGGCGGCCGACGCCGCCGGCGGCGTGGACCGGCTCGGCGGCGTGCTGCGCGTCGGCGGCTTCGTCGCGTCCGCGCCGTCGTTCTCCGGTCAGCCCGGGGTGATCAACGGGGCGAGCGAGGTGCTCGGCGAGATCTTCGGCGATGCCGGCAAGCACGTCCGCGCCGCCGTCGGCGTCGCGGTGCTGCCGCTGGACAGCCCCGTCGAGGTCGACGTCGTCTTCACCCTCGCCTGACTCCCCTCCGGGGAAGACGAGACCCCCGTCCCGGATCCCTTCGAGAAGGGATCCGGGACGGGGGTCTCGTCGTATCGGCCCTGCGGCCGCCCTCGGCTACTTCACCTGCGCCGAGATGGTCGACATCACCATCGTGTCGGCGAGGGTCGTCGTGTCGCCGACCTCGCGGCCCTCGGCCACGTCGCGGAGCAGCCGGCGCATGATCTTCCCGGAGCGGGTCTTGGGCAGCTCGCCGACGATGTAGACGTCGCGCGGACGGGCGATCGGGCCGATCTGCTCGCCGACCCAGCCGCGCAGCAGCTGCGCGAGTCCCTCGGGGGAGTGCACCCGGATGTAGCTCTCCTTGATGATCACGAACGCGACGACGGCCTGACCCGTGGTCTCGTCGGAGGCCCCGACCACGGCGGCCTCCGCCGTCGCCTCGTGGGCGACCAGGGCGGACTCGATCTCCGCGGTGGACAGGCGGTGTCCGGAGACGTTCATCACGTCGTCGACGCGGCCGAGCAGCCACAGATCGCCGTCCTCGTCGAAGCGCGCGCCGTCGCCCGCGAAGTAGTAGCCCTGCTTCTCGAACTTCTCCCAGTAGGTCTCCTTGAACCGCTCCGGGTCGCCCCAGATGCCGCGCAGCATGCTCGGCCACGGCTCGGTGATCGCCAGGAGCCCGCCGCCGCCGACGCCCACGGGGGTTCCGTCGTCATCGACCACATCGATCGAGATGCCCGGCAGCGGCACCTGCGCCGAGCCCGGCTTGGTCGCGGTGATCCCGGGGAGCGGGGAGACCATGATGGCGCCCGTCTCGGTCTGCCACCAGGTGTCGACGATGGGCGTGTGCCCGCCGCCGATGACGTCGCGGTACCAGATCCAGGCTTCGGGGTTGATCGGCTCTCCGACGGAGCCGAGCAGGCGCAGGGAGGTCAGGTCGTACTGGTTCGGGATCTCGCGCCCCAGCTTCATGAAGGAGCGGATCGCGGTCGGCGCGGTGTAGAGGATGGTCACGCCGTACTTCTGGATGATGTCCCACCAGCGCCCCTGCTGCGGGGTCTCCGGCGTGCCCTCGTACATGACCTGGGTGGCGCCGTTCGCGAGCGGGCCGTAGGCCACGTACGAGTGCCCGGTGACCCAGCCGATGTCGGCGGTGCACCAGTAGACGTCCGTCTCCGGCTTCAGGTCGAAGACGACGCGGTGCGTGTAGGACGCCTGGGTGAGGTAGCCGCCGGACGTGTGCAGGATGCCCTTGGGCTTCCCGGTGGTGCCGGAGGTGTAGAGGATGAACAGCGGGTTCTCCGCCGGGAACGCCTGCGCCTCGTGCGCGTTCGAGGCGCCTCCGACGACGTCGTGGTACCAGAGGTCGCGCTCGTCGTCCCAGTCGATCTCGTTCTCGCAGCGCTTGACCACGATGACGTGCTCGACCGTGTTCTGCTCGCCCTCGCCGCGGTCGGCGAGGGCCTGGTCGACGGTCGGCTTGAGCGCGGAGGCCTTGCCCTTGCGGTAGCCGCCGTCGGCGGTGATGACGACCTTCGCGCCCGCGTCGTCGATCCGCGAGCGCAGGCTGTCGGCGCTGAAGCCGCCGAAGACGACGGAGTGGATCGCGCCGATGCGGGCCACCGCGAGCATGGAGGCGACGGCTTCGGGGATCATCGGCAGGTAGATGGCGACGCGGTCGCCGTGCCCGACGCCGAGGCCCTCGAGCACGTTCGCCAGGCGCTTGACCTCGTCGGTGAGCTCGGCGTAGGTGATGCGGCGCTCGTCTCCGGGCTCGCCTTCCCACAGCAGCGCCACGCGGTCGCCGTTGCCGGCTTCCACATGACGGTCGAGGCAGTTGTACGCGACGTTGAGCTCACCGTCGGCGAACCACTTCGCGAACGGCGGCGTGGTCCAGTCCAGCACCTGCGTGAAGGGCGTGTGCCAGTGCAGCTCGCGGGCCTGCTTCGCCCAGAACGCCTCGCGATCGGTGGCCGCTTCGGAGTAGATCTCCGGCTGCGCGACGGCGGCGGCCGCGAACTCCGGGGAGGGCGGGAACACACGGGTCTCGTCGAAGACGTGATCGATCTGGCTGCTCATGTGAGGGGGCGCTCCTTTGCGGCGGGGATGGGCCGCGGCCTCGCCGCGACAGGGGCGAATCTAGCCGCGCCCATCGCCTGACAATACCGCCGGAAGTCGGTAGTGCCGGTCGTTTTGTTCGGTCTCTTTTCAGACGTACACTGTCCGACGGCCGATCATTCGATTCCGGCTTTCCCGCGGCAGCGACGGTCCCCCTCCGTCCACCGCGGCCGGGCGGCATCCCATTCCCCC
Source organism: Microbacterium sp. USTB-Y (assembly GCF_023703415.1). Taxonomy (GTDB): domain Bacteria; phylum Actinomycetota; class Actinomycetes; order Actinomycetales; family Microbacteriaceae; genus Microbacterium. Next base: position 256,845 of record NZ_JAGMTU010000005.1, read on the forward strand.
CGTGGGATGCCGCCCTTCTTCCTGCCGTGTCTGCTGCCGTGCCCGGCGTGCTTCCCCGGGCGGGACTCGTGCGTCCCGGTGCGCGCCCCTGGCCTCCGTGCTCCGACGCCGTTCCGACGTGCTGCTCCTGCACAGCCGGGGCGGGGAGGGACTTGTGCACGGGATGTGCTCGGGCGTCTCGGCCGCCCGAGCCGGGTGCCTAGCGTCGGGACATGGCCTCGCCTTTCGTGATCGTCCCCCGCGGTCCCGCCGACTCCCCGGAGCGGCTCGACCTGGATCCCGCCTTCGGCGACCTCGCGGTCCACGCCGCCGATCCGCGGGTGACCGACCTCCTCCTCAACGGAGCGGGCGGGTTGTTCGCCGACCGAGGCGCGGGTGTCGAACCGGTGCCCGGGTGGACCGCGTCCGAACGCGAGGTGCGCGAGCTCGCCGTGCGCCTGGTCGCCCTCGGCGGCCGGCACCTCGACGATCAGGCCCCGTGCGTGGACGTGCGGCTCGCCTCGGGGGTGCGCGTGCACGCGGTGCTCGCCCCGGTCGCGACCAGGGGCACCGCGGTCTCGGTGCGCATCCCGCGGGTGCGGGCGGCGGATCTCGACGACCTGGCACGTCTGGGGGCGATCGACGCGGCGCAGCGCGGCTGGCTGGAGCGCATCGTCGTCGCACGGAGGAACGTGCTGATCACCGGAGGCACCGGTACCGGCAAGACCACGTTGCTCGCGGCACTGCTGGCGCACGTGCCGCCGCGTGAGCGGATCGTCACCATCGAGGACGTCGCAGAGCTGCGCCCGAGGCACCCGCACCACGTCTCGCTCGAAGCCCGGCAGCCGAACCTGGAGGGCGTGGGGGCGATCAGCGTCGCGCGCCTCGTGCGCGAGTCGCTGCGGATGCGGCCGGACCGCCTCGTCGTCGGCGAATGCCGCGGGGAGGAGATCCGCGATCTGCTGACGGCGCTGAACACCGGGCACGACGGCGGCGCGGGGACGCTGCACGCGAGCGGGCTCGCCGATGTGCCGGCGCGGCTGGAGGCGCTCGGAGCGCTGGCCGGCATGGACCCTCCTGCGCTGGCCCGTCAGGCCGTGAGCGCGTTCGCCTCCGTGCTGCACCTGGTGCGGGCCAGCGGCGGAGAGCGACGGCTCGCACAGGTGGGGGAGCTGCGTCTGGACGGCGAGCATCTGGGCATCGAGGAGGTGCGGCCGTGGTGAGGGCGGTTCCCTCCGCGCGACGTCCGGCGCAGCTCCGGGCCCCGCGCGATCCGGCTCGGCGCCCTCGGCTGCGGGGCAGGGGCTCCCGCGTCCGCGAGGCCGAGGTCGCCGAGGCCGTCCGCACGCTGGCCGTGCTGCTGCAGGCGGGTGCGGCGCCCCTCGCCGCCTGGCACCACCTCGCCGAGAGCGGATCCGCCGTCGCCGTCGGCGTGGTCGCCGAGACCGTCGAGCACGGCCGGCCCCTGGTCGAGGCGATCCGCGAGGGCGGCGGAGTCTGGCGGGTCGTCGCGGCGGCCTGGGGGATCGCGGGCACCGTCGGGGCGCCGCTCGGCGAGGTGCTGCGCGCGATCGCCGCAGCGCTCGAGGGCGCGGGGGAGATCCGGGACGAGGTGGCGGTCGCGCTGGCCGAGCCTGCCGGCACCGCCCGTCTGATGCTGTGGCTGCCGCTCGTGGGGCTGCTCCTCGGCGGCGCGCTCGGGTTCGATACGACGACGGTGCTCCTCACCCGGCCCGCCGGGTGGATCTGCCTCGCGGCGGGTCTCGGCCTCCTGCTGCTCGCCCGCGGGTGGACCAGGGCGCTGGTCCGACGCGCGGCTCCGCCGGCCGGGATCCCGGGGATCCGCGCCGAACTGCTCGTCGTCGCACTCGCCGGCGGGACCGCGATCCCGCGAGCCCGTGCCCTGGTCGAGCAGGAGCTGGCGGAGGGGGAGGATGCGGCGACGGCCGAGGAGGCGATCGAGCGGATCCTCCGTCTGTCCGTCGCCGCGGGCGTTCCGGCCGTGGAGCTGCTGCGCGCCGAAGCCGATCGTGCACGCAGGGAAGCCCGCACCGCGGGGCGCACCGGGGCCGCGCGGCTGAGCTCGCGCCTGCTGCTCCCGCTCGGCATCTGCACCCTGCCGGCGTTCCTGCTCCTCGGCGTCGCGCCCCTGATCCTCAGCGTGCTGTCGACGACGCCGCTGCCGTTCGCTTGAGCAGGGCGGCGGCGACCGGGTGCCGATCCGACGGGACGAAGAAACCCACGGAAGAAGAGAGAAGAGAGAAGGAAGAAACATGATCCAGAAGCACCAGCGCGGCTCGAGTGCCCTCCCGCCGCTGACCCGCCGCCGGGCCGCCGGGCTGTTCGGCGACGACACCGGAGCTGCGACCGCGGAGTACGCCATCGCCACGATGGCGGCCGTCGCGTTCGCGAGCCTCCTCGTGGTCATCATGCGCAGCGACGAGGTGCGCGGCATCCTCACCGATCTCGTGCGTCGTGCGCTGACGGTGCAATGAGAGCCCGGACCCCGATCGGCCGCGGTGCCGGCCGCGATCGCCCCGGTGCACGGGGTGGCGCGCGCGACCGGGAGCGCGGCTCGGCGACGGCCGAGCTCGCCGTGGCGCTGCCGATCGTCGTCCTCATCCTGCTGCTCGGCGTCGGCGGCCTCGGCGCCGGAATGCGGATGGTCGCGCTGCAGGACGCCGTGGCCGACGCGGCCCGCCTGCTCGGCCGGGGCGACGACGCCGGGGGAGCGGGCGCCGCGGTGACGCGGGCGGATCCGGCAGCGACGTTCGGGGTGCGCCGGTCCGACGAGCTGGTGTGCGTCACCGCCTCGTCCCAGGCGCGCATCCTGGGCGCGGTGACGGTGCCCCTCCGTGCGACGGGGTGCGCGCTCGACGGAGGACGCTGATGGCCGGCTCCGCCCTCGCCGTCGGGGGCATCGCCGTGGCGGCCGCGCTGGGCATCGGCGCCGCGGCGGTGGGCGGCGCGGGCGCGACCTCGCAGCGCGTCGCGGCCGCGGCCGATGCCGCGGCGCTCGCCGCGGCGGACGTGCTGTCCGGGGCGGTCGCGGTGGACTCGGATCCCTGCGCGCTCGCCGCGAGGGTCGCCGAGGCGCACGGCGCCGCGCTGGAGGACTGCCACATCGCCGGCCTCGAGGTCGTCGTGCGCGTCGGCACCGCGTACGCGGGGCTCCCCGCGGCGGCGGGGGCCCGGGCGGGGCCGCCCTCGCCGAGCACGGGGCGGCGATGACCGGCGTCCGCGGCCGGCGGCGCGGCCCGATGCGCGTCTCATGGTCCCCGGCCCTCCGGCAGCGGCGTACGCTGGGTTCCCGGCTGTCGCGGGATCCCGTGCAGGAGAACCCGAACCTCCTGCGGCGACGGCCCATCGTGCTGAGTCCCCTCCTCCGGCGCGGTGTGTATGGTGTGCTTCGACCCCTCGTCAAAGCTCAGGACCCGAAAGGACCGCACCCGTGGCGCAAGGCAAGAAGCTTGTCATCGTCGAGTCCCCGACGAAGATGAGGTCCATCCAGGGCTATCTCGGCGACGGCTTCGAGGTGCTCAGCTCGGTGGGGCACATCCGCGACCTCGCCGACAAGAAGGACATCCCGGCCGCCGACAAGCAGGCGTACGGCAAGTACTCGATCGACGTCGACAACGACTTCGACCCCTACTACGTCGTCTCGGACCGCAAGACCAAGACCGTCGCCGAGCTCAAGCGCGCCTTGAAGACCGCCGACGAGCTCCTGCTCGCCACTGATGAGGACCGCGAGGGCGAGGCCATCGCGTGGCACCTGCTGGAGACCCTGAAGCCGAAGGTCCCCGTCAAGCGGATGGTCTTCCACGAGATCACGAAGGACGCGATCCAGGCCGCCGTCGGCAACACCCGTGAGCTCGACCTCGCGCTCGTCGACGCCCAGGAGACCCGCCGGATCCTGGACCGGCTGTACGGCTGGGACGTGTCGCCCGTGCTCTGGTACAAGGTCAAGTCGGGCCTCTCCGCAGGGCGCGTGCAGTCGGCCGCCACCCGCATGATCGTCGACCGGGAGCGCGAGCGCATGGCGTTCGTGTCGGCCGAGTACTGGGACGTCGACGCCACCGCCGTAGCCGCCACCACTCCGTTCACAGTGCGCCTCGTGCGCCTGGACGGGGGCGCCATCGCCCGCGGCACCGACTTCGACGACAACGGCGCCCTGAAGAAGGCCGTCGTCGTGCTCGACGAGAAGGCGGCGGCCGCGCTCGCCGCAGCCGTGGACGCGGCCGGATCCGGCACCGTGACGAAGGTCGAGGCGAAGCCCGGCACCCGCAGCCCCTACGCGCCCTTCACCACCTCCACGCTGCAGCAGGAGGCGGGCCGCAAGCTCTCGATGAGCGCGAAGCAGGCGATGAGCGTCGCCCAGCGCCTCTACGAGAAGGGCTACATCACCTATATGCGCACCGACTCGGTCGCCCTCAGCACCCAGGCGGTGCAGGCGGCGCGGTCGCAGGCGGTCGCGCTCTACGGCGATGCCGCCGTGCCGCTGAAGCCCCGCGTGTACAAGGGCAAGAGCAAGAACGCGCAGGAGGCGCACGAGGCCATCCGCCCGTCGGGCGAGCAGTTCCGCACGCCGGCATCGGTGTCCGCGCAGCTCGACCGCGAGGAGCAGCGCCTCTACGACCTCATCTGGAAGCGCACGGTCGCCAGCCAGATGTCCGACGCGAAGTACGAGACCACCACGGTCACGCTCGCCGTGGACGCGGACGGCCGCACCGCGGAGTTCACCGCGTCCGGCACGGTGTACACCTTCAAGGGCTTCCTCGAGGCGTACGAGGAGGGCAAGGACGAGCGCCGCAACGCCGCCGATGCGGCCGAGAACCAGTCGCTCCCCGCCGTCGCCGTGGGCGATGTGCTCGGCGTCTCCGAGGCCGACGCCAAGCCGCACCGCACGACGCCCAAGCCGCGCTACACCGAGGCGTCGCTCGTGAAGGCGCTCGAAGAGCACGGCATCGGCCGCCCGTCCACGTTCGCCAGCATCATCGGCACCGTGATCGACCGCGGCTACGCGACCAAGCGCGGACAGGCCCTCGTGCCGACGTGGATGGCGTTCAGCGTGGTCCGGCTGCTCGAGCAGCACTTCGCCGACCTCATCGACTACGACTTCACCGCCGCGCTCGAGGACGACCTCGACGCGATCGCCCGCGGCGAGCAGAAGCGCATCGAGTGGCTGCACTCCTTCTACTTCGGCGACGACACGCAGGTCGGCCTCCGCCAGGTGGTCGACAACCTGGGCGAGATCGACGCGCGGGCGCTCAACGCGACTCCGATCACCGACACCGCCACGCTCCGGTTCGGCAAGTACGGCCCGTACCTCGAGGTCGCCGATCCCGCGCACCCCGACGCGAAACCGCGCATCGTGAACGTCCCCGAGGATCTGGCTCCCGACGAGCTGACGGCGGCGAAGGCCCGGGAGCTCATCGAGGCCCCCGTCGCCGGCGACCGCGTGCTCGGCGAGAACCCGGCCAACGGCAAGGTCGTCGTGGTCAAGGACGGCCGGTTCGGCCCCTACGTCCAGGAGAACGATCCGGTCTCCGACGACGACCAGGTCGATGAGACCACCGGCGAGGTCGTGGAGAAGCCGAAGCCGAAGCGCGGAGCGAAGAAGGAGGCCGCGCCCAAGCCGCGCACCGCCTCCCTGTTCCGCTCGATGTCGGTCGACACGATCGACCTCGACACGGCGCTCAAGCTCCTGGAGCTGCCCCGCGTGGTCGGCGTCGACCCCGCGACCGAGGAGGAGATCACCGCGCAGAACGGCCGCTTCGGGCCGTATCTGAAGAAGGGCGCCGACTCGCGTTCGCTCGAGAACGAGCAGCAGATCTTCGACATCACGCTGGAGCAGGCCCTGGCGGTCTACGCGCAGCCGAAGTACGGCGCGCGCCGCGCGTCGAGCGCGCTCGCCGAGTTCGACGCGGACCCCGTCAGCGGCAAGCCGATCCGGATCCGCGACGGTCGTTTCGGCGCCTACGTCACCGACGGCGAGACCAACGTGACCATCCCGCGGGGCCAGCAGGTGCAGGACATCACCTTCGAGATCGCGGTGCAGATGCTCGCGGACAAGCGGGCCAAGGGGCCGGCGCCGAAGCGCGGATCCCGTGCTGCGGCGGCGAAGAAGGCGCCCGCCAAGAAGGCGCCCGCCAAGACCGCTGCGAAGAAGCCCGCGGCCGCGAAGGCCACGGCCAAGACCGATGCCGAGAAGGCCGCCGCCCGCTCCGCCGCAGCGAAGAAGGCGGCCGCCACGCGCGCCGCCAACGCCGCGAAGAAGCAGGCCGGGGCGTGAGCGCCGCCCGAGGGATCTGGATCACCCTCGAAGGCGGCGACGGCTCGGGCAAGACCACGCAGGCCGCGCTGCTGGAGGCCTGGCTCGAAGCGCAGGGCCGCGACGTGCTGCGCACCCGCGAGCCCGGCGGCTCCGAGGTCGGCGTGCTCATCCGCGACATCGTCCTGCACCACCGCGGCGACATCGCGCCGCGGGCGGAGGCGCTGCTGTACGCCGCCGACCGCGCCCATCACGTCGCCACGGTGGTGCGCCCGGCGCTCGAGCGCGGCGTGGTCGTCATCCAGGACCGCTACCTCGACTCGTCCGTCGCCTACCAGGGGGCCGGCCGCGTGCTGGATGCCGAGGAGGTGCGCGGCCTGTCGCTGTGGGCCGCCGAGGGGGCGCTGCCCGACCTCACCGTGCTGCTCGACCTGGATCCCGCGGACGCCCGTCGTCGGCTCGACTCCGCCGACAAGCCGTTCGACCGGCTCGAGGCCGAGCGCGAGGAGTTCCATCAGCGGGTGCGCGAGGCGTATCTGGCGCTCGCCGAGGCCGAGCCCGAGCGCTTCCTGGTCGTCGACGCTGCGCAGGATCCGACGGCCATCGCGGACGTCGTCCGCGCACGCGTGGCCGCCCTGCTCTGATCCGCGGCTCGGCGGGCAGCACGTCCCCGCGGCTCGGCGGGCGAGCACGCGCGGCGCCGCAGCCGGTCGCGGGCGCACGGTGCATGTCGCCCCTCCCGGTTAGGCTTGACCGCATGCCCGCCACCGTTCCCGCGCCGTTCCCCTGGACCGACGTGTGGGGGCAGGACGCCGCCGTCGCGGCGCTGCGCACCGCGGTCGAGAACCCGGCCGCCATGTCGCATGCCTGGCTGATCACCGGACCTCCGGGGTCGGGCCGCTCGACGCTGGCCACGGCGTTCGCCGCGTCGCTGATCGCCGGCCCCGGCGACGAGCAGACCATGCACCAGGTGCTCGCCGGCACCCACCCCGATGTGACGGTGCTGCGCACCGAGAAGGTGATCATCTCGATCGCCGAGGCCCGCGCCCTCGTCGAGCGCTCGTATTTCGGGCCGTCCAGCGGGCGCTATCGGGTGATCGTCGTCGAGGACGCGGACCGCATGACCGAACGCACCTCGAACGTGCTGCTGAAGGCGCTGGAGGAGCCGCCGGAGCAGACCGTGTGGATCCTGTGCGCCCCGAGCGAGGCGGATCTGCTGCCGACCATCCGCTCGCGCGTGCGGTCGCTGCGCCTGCGCGAGCCCGATGTCGCCTCCGTCGCCGAGCTCATCGTGCGCCGCACGGGCGTCGACCCCGCGGTCGCGGAGCAGGCCGCGCGTCTCGCGCAGCGGCACATCGGCATGGCGCAGCGGCTTGCGACCGATGAATCGGCCCGGGCTCGTCGCGAGCACACCATGCGCGCCGTGCTGGGAGCCAGGGGCGTCAGCGACGCCGTCGAGGTCGCCGGCCAGATCGTGCAGGCGGCGACGGAGGACGCCAAGGCGCTCACGGCCGAACGCGACGACGCCGAGCGGCGCGCGCTGCTGCACACCGTCGGCATCGCCGAGGGCCAGGCCGTCCCCCCGGCCGTGCGCTCGCAGATCAACGCCCTCGAGGAGGAGCAGAAGCAGCGCGCCAAGCGCAGCGTGCGCGACGGGCTCGACCGGGTGCTCACCGACCTGCAGTCGCTGTTCCGCGACGTGGTCATGCTGCAGTTCGGCCGCGACGACGGGCTCATCAACCAGGAGCTCGCCGCCGAGCTCGCCGCCGTCGCCGAGGCCTGGCCGCCGGAGCGCACGCTGGTCGTGCTGGACCACCTCGCCGAGACCCGGGAGTCGCTGGAGCGCAACGTCGCCCCGGCCCTCGCCCTCGAGAGCTTGCTCGTGACCGTCACGAGCGGGAGGAGACCATGAACACGCGTTCCGCTTCGCGACTGCGCCGGATCACCACGGTGGCGGCGGGTGTCGTCGTCGCCGCCCTGGCGCTCACCGGCTGCCTGTACTCGATGATCCCCGCCGGATCCTCGTCAGCCGGGCCGACCGCGACCCCCGACACGTCGGGCGTCTCCGCCGAGCTGATGCCGTTCTACGGGCAGACGCTCCAATGGTCCGCCTGCGGCAGCGGCATGGTCTGCACGACCGTCAAGGCGCCGCTCGACTGGGACGACCCCGGCAAGGGGAGCCTCGATCTCGCCGTGGTGCGCCATCGCGCGACCGGCCACTCCCAGGGATCCCTGCTGACGAACCCCGGCGGGCCGGGGGCGAGCGGACTCGAGCTGATCAAGTCCAGCCTGAGCTTCGCCGTCAGCCCCACGCTGATCAAGAACTACGACGTCATCGGGTTCGACCCGCGCGGTGTCGGGTCCTCCACCGCCGTGAAGTGCCTCGACGCGCCGCAGATGGACGACTACCTCTACTCGATCCGCCCCGGCGCGCGGGGCAGCGACGAGTGGACCGCCGCGCAGAAGACGGCGAACAAGGACTTCGCCGATGCGTGCGAGAAGAACAGCGACGGGATCCTGCCGTACATCACGACCGTGAACTCGGCGCGGGACATGGATCTGCTGCGCGCAGTGCTGGGCGACAAGAAGCTCAACTATCTCGGCTACTCGTACGGCACGTTCCTCGGCGCGACGTACGCCCAGCTGTACCCCGAGCGCGTCGGGCACCTGGTGCTGGACGGCGCGCTCGACCCCGCCGTGTCCAACCTCGACGTCAGCACGACGCAGGCCATCGGGTTCGAGTCCGCGCTGCGCGCGTACATGGCCGAGTGCCTGAAGGGCAAGAAGTGCCCGTTCCAGGGCACCGTCGACGAGGCGATGAGCGACCTCGGCGCGCTGCTGGCGAGCGTCGACCGCTCTCCGCAGAAGAACGCCGACGGGCGCATGCTGGGCGCGGACACGCTGATGACGTCGATCGTCTCGGCGCTGTACTCGCAGGACAGCTGGCCGTACCTGACGCAGTCGCTGACCGCCGTGCTGAAGGGCGACCCGTCGGTGGCCTTCCAGCTCGCCGACTTCTACAACAACCGGGAGAACGGCGCCTACTCCGACAATTCGACGGAGGCGTTCCGGGCCTACAACTGCATGGACTACCCGGTCGAAGACGATCCCGCGGCCAAGGCCGCGTCGGACGCGAAGATCAAGGCCGAGGCCCCCACGATCGCCCCCTACTGGGATGGTCCCGACCCCTGCGAGCAGTGGCCCTATCCGCCGACCGGAAAGCGCGGCGAGATCACCGCGGCAGGATCCGGTCCGATCCTCGTCGTCGGGACCACCAACGACCCCGCGACGCCGTACTCGTGGGCGGAGTCCCTCGCCAAGCAGCTCGAAGGCGGGATCCTCATCACCCGCGTCGGTGAGGGCCACACGGGCTACAACAAGGGCAACTCCTGCGTCGATGACGCGGTGGACGCCTACTTCGTCGACGGCACCGTGCCCGACAAGGCCGGGATCCGCTGCGAGTAGACCGAGGCGCGGCGGGGCCTTGCCGGGCCCGAGCCGCGCCCGGGCGCGCGTGGTTCGCAGCATGCCCGCGGACAGGGTAAGATCGTTGATCGTGCGGTTCGCCCGCATGCGCATCTCTCGGGATGTGCGCCGCCCTAGCTCAGTCGGCAGAGCATTTCACTCGTAATGAAAAGGTCAAGGGTTCGATTCCCTTGGGCGGCTCCACCCGAAACCCCCTCCGCGGAGGGGGTTTCGTCGTTCCGGCGTACGCTCGGGTCATGACCCGTGCGCTGCTGATCGTCGATGTGCAGAACGACTTCACCGAGGGCGGTGCCCTCGCCGTGGCCGGAGGAGATGCCGTCGCGCGCGGCATCACCGGACTGCTGCGCGATCACGCCGCCGACTACGACGTCATCGTGGCCTCGCGGGACTGGCACGATGCCTCGGGGGACAACGGCGGGCACTTCTCCTCCGAACCCGACTTCGTGGACAGCTGGCCCGTGCACTGCGTCGCGGGCACAGCCGGCGCGGACTACGACCCCCTGCTCGATACCGCCGCCGTGACCCACCACGTGTTCAAGGGCCAGGGCCGCCCCGCCTACTCGATGTTCGAGGGCACGACCGAGGCGGGGGAGACGGTCGCCGGGATCCTCTCCTCCCGCGGCGTGCTGACGGCCGACGTCGTGGGCATCGCCACCGACCACTGCGTGCGCGCCTCGGCCGCCGACGCCATCGCGCACGGCGTGCAGGTGCGGATCCTCACGGACCTCGTGGCCGGCGTCGGGGCGGAGTCGAGTGCCGCGGCGCTCGCGGAGCTGGCCCACGCGGGGGCGGAGCTCGTGGAAGGCGCGCACCCGGCGGAGGAGGCATGAGTGCGGGACGCTGCGCTCTGCTCCTCCGCGCCGTCAACGTGAGCGGCGCCAACCGGGTGCCGATGGCCGAGCTGCGGGCGCTCCTGAACGAGCGTGCGGCGTTCGGCGTCGTGACCACCTACATCGCGAGCGGCAACGTCATCTGCGACGCCGCCGCCGACCCGGCGGCGGCCTGTGCCGAGGTGCGATCGCTGATCCATGATGCCTTCGCCGTCGATACTCCGGTGATCCTGCGCACTCATGACGATCTCGTGCGGGCGGTCGACGAGAACCCGTTCCCCGACGCCGCGGAGGACAAGATGCTGCATGCGATGTTCCTCGAGGGGGAGCCCGCGGGTGACGCGGTGGAGGCGCTGACCGGGCGGCTGCAGCCCGGCGAGCGGATCGCCCTGCGCGGGCGGGATCTCTGGATCGACTTCGGCGCCGGGGGAGTTCACTCCAGCAAGCTCACGCGCCCGGTGCTGGATCGCGCCCTCGGCGTCGCCGGCACAGCCCGCAACCTGCGCACCGTGCGCAAGCTCGTCGAACTCACCGCCGGCTGACGGTCACCGTCGGCCCAGGCCACCGCCGGCCTCCGGCCACGGCCGGCTGGCGGTCGGACTCACCGTCCGCTCGTCCTGGGCGCGTCGAGCGCGCGGCTCAGCGCCCGCGGAGCCGCGTCCCCGGACGCCTGCAGATCCACCCGCTGCGCACCGCACCGGAGGCACTGCACGTACAGCAGCGTGCCGTCGGCGGTCCGGTGCCGCGATCGCGTGGTCCAGGCGTGCTCGTGGGCCGGTACCGCGCGGGGCGGATGCGGAGGGGCGAGGGGGAGCGATGCGGTGTCGGCGGAGGATGTGGCGGTCATGGTTCCACGATGATGTAATGCCGTTATGCATCTCAACCCTTACGGCGAGTACGCGGTGCTGATGGCGGCGTCGCTCGCCGACGAGTGGCCGTCCGATCGCGCCGGCATCGAGCGACGCACGCGGGAGTTCGGGATGACGATGGTCTTCCCGGAGGGGCCCGACGATCACGCCGAGACCCGGCGGGTGATCGACGAGTGGCTGCGCGTCGTCGACGCGCCGACCCCCGCGGAGCGCGCGATGCTGCTGAACGCGCAGATGGCGGCGGCGGCGGCCTACCCGCGCCTCACCGACCACGACGGCGAGGGCTGGCACCTGCACTACCGCGACGAGCAGGATGCGCTGCCCCGTGTGCTGCGCGCCGTCATCGCGGTGGGCACGTCGCTGCACCTGGTCACCCGGGGGATGGGGCGCCTCGGCCGCTGCGCGGCGGCGCCGTGCACGAACGTCGTGGTCGACGTCACGCGCAACGGGCGGCAGCGCTACTGCTCGGTGCGCTGCGCCAACCGCGACGCCGTGCGCCGGCATCGGGCCCGGCGCGCCTGAACGTGGCGCCGAGGCCGAGGCCGAGGCCGAAGCCGGGGCCGATGCCGGCGCGGGGTCAGTCGTACATGCCGACGTTGATCGGTCCGGTCAGATCCGGCGGTGCGGCCCGGAAGCCGCGGGTCTTGATGAGCAGGTAGACGACGCCGATGGCGGTCCAGGCGCCGCCGATGATCATCGAGATCCCGTCCAGGCTGAGCCAGAGCGCCACGTTGATCACGACGCCGATCGCCGGGATGGCGACGAAGCCGATCCAGGATCCGATCGTGCGCTTCGTGATGAACCGGAAGAACACGAAGATCACGGACAGGTTCACGAAGGTGAAGGCGATGAAGGCGCCGAAGTTGATCATCGAGGACGCCTGCTCGAGGTTGACGAACAGTGCGGTGAGCGCGATCGCGGCGACGATGAGGACGTTCGCGACCGGGACGCCGGTGCGCGGGTTCACCCTGCCGAACAGCCGCTTCGGCAGGGCTCCGTCACGACCCATCGCGTACAGCAGGCGCGCCGCGCTCAGCTGCTGCGTGATGCCGCAGCCCAGCACCGCCATCATGTACCCGCCGACGAAGATCGCCTGGAATGCCGCCCCTCCGATGTACTTCGCGATCTCGGGGGAGGCTCCGACGATGTTCTCGAGCTTCGTCACATCGGGGAACAGCGTCTGCATGACGTAGGTGACCGTGAGGAAGAACGCGCCCGCTGCGGCGACGATGAGGAAGATGGCCCGCGGGATGTCGCGGGTGGGGCGCTCCGCCTCCTCCGCGAGGGTGGAGACGGCGTCGAACCCGAGGAACGACAGCGCGAGGATCGCCGCGCCGCCGGCGAGGGCCGCGGCCTGGATGTCGTCGGAGAAGAACGGCCGCACGCTGAAGGCGGCGCCGTTCGCGCCGTTCGCGATGTTGACCACCGCGAGCACCACGAAGAGCACGGCGACGACGAGCTGGATCCCGACCAGGATCACGTTCATGCTCGCGGCGAGGCGCACCCCGACCAGGTTGAGCGCGGTGCAGATGACGACCGTGAGGAGCACCCACACCCAGAACGGGACGCCCGGGTAGATCGCTCCCATGTAGATCCCCGACAGGATCGCGTTGATCATCGGCAGCAGCAGGTAGTCGAGGGTCGCCGCCCAGCCCACGAGGAAGCCGACGGAGGGATGGATGCTCTCCTTCGCATAGGTGTAGGCGGACCCGGCGATCGGGAAGAAGCGCACCATGCGCGAGTAGCTGAACGCGGTGAACAGCACCGCGACGAGCACCACCAGGTAGGCGAGCGGCACGTGGCCGCTGGTCTGATCCGCCACGATCCCGAACATGTCGAACACCGCGAGCGGGGCCATGTAGGCGAGGCCGATGAAGACCAGGTGACGCAGCTTCAGGGTGCGCTTGAGCGAACCGGGCTCGTGGGTGACGGCGTGGGCGAGCTGGTCGTCGCCGGCGGCGACGGCGGAGTGGGATGGCAGCGTTGACATCGTGGGCGAGTCCTCAATCGGTGTGCGAGTGGCAGTGGTGGTCGGCGGAGGGCTCGGTGCAGCTCTGCCCGGCGCCGCCCGGGTCCTGGACCGGGGCGGAGGAGGAGGCGCCGCCGAGCTCGCCGCGGTGGTCGTGCACCGCGGTGCCGCCGACGACGGTCAGGTCGGCGTGCTGGGCGAGGATCTCCGCGGGCTCCATGGAGTAGAGGTCTCCCGACCACACCACGAGGTCGGCGAGGTATCCGGTGCGGAGCATCCCGAGGGCGTCCTCGTGATGGAACGCTCCGGCGCCGCCCTGGGTGTAGGCCTGCAGCGTGCGGTCGAGATCGAGGCGCTCGCCCGGAGTCCAGGCGTCGCCGCCGTCCAGGCGCGCCCGGGTCATCGCGCTGTAGACGCCGACGAGCGGATCCATCTCGCCCACCTGCCAGTCGCTGGAGAACGTGACGCGCGCGCCCGACTCGATCATCGAGCGGAACCGCCAGGCGCGGTCCCAGCGGGCCTCTCCGATGTTCGCCATCCAGGTGCCCGCGACGAGGTCCGGGGAGGCGTGGCGGGGCTGCATCGCCGCGACCACGCCGAGTTCGCGGAAACGCGGGAGGTCCTCGGGCGCCAGACACTCGACGTGCACGATGCCGTGCCGGGCGTCCCGCGTGCCGTTCGCCCGCTGGGCGGCCTCGATCGAGTCGAGCGTCAGGCGGATGCCCCAGTCGCCGGTGGCGTGCGTGTGCACCTGGTAGCCGAGGCGGTCGAGCTCGACGAACAGCTTCGTGAACTCGGTCGGCTCGAGGCTGGTGTGCCCGCGGTGGCCGGGACGGTTCGCGTAGTCCTCGAGCATGGCCGCGGTGTGCGGTTCGATCACGTCGTCCGCGTACAGCTTGACCATGCCCAGGCGGAACCGGTCGTGCTGCGGGGTCTCCCGGATCGCCTCGGTGATGCGGGTGCGGAAGTCCCCGTCGGCGCCGACGGGGTGGTAGATCGCGGCGATGGTGCGCGCCGTCAGCCTGCCCTCGCGCTCGGCCCGCTCGAACAGCGGCAGCTCCGCGAGCGGGACCTGCGGCTCGACCACGGTCGTGATGCCGAAGCGGCGGGCCATGTCGAGGCTGTTCACGATCTTGCGGTAGCGCCGGTCGGGGGAGTACATCGGGATGTCGCGCTGCAGCTCGGCGAGGCCGTCGACGGTCATCGCGCTCGTGTAGAAGTCGGTGACCCAGCCGGTGGGCTCGCCCGTGGTGCGGTCGATCTCGGGGTTGCCCCAGGCGATGTCGCCGCCGTTCAGGATGCCGAGCTTCGCCAGTGCCGGCCGGTTGAGCCACACGGAGTGCTGGTCGTAGGTGGTGATGAACACCGGACGGTCGGTCACGCCGGCGAGGTCGTCGGCCCGGGGGCGACGGTTCTCGACCACCGAGTAGAGCGCGTTCTCGGCGCAGATCCACTCCAGGTCGGGGTGCGTCTCGGCGAAGGCCGCGATGCGCGAGCGCACGACGTCGAGGCTCTGCACCTGATCGAGGCTCACGGCGAGGTCGTCGTAGCCGAGCAGGAGGTGGTTGTGGGTGTCGGCGACGCCGGGGGTGACCAGGCGCCCCTCGAGGTCGACCGTGCGACGTGCGGCGGGTGCATCGGCGGCCGTTCCGACGTAGCTGATCCGGTCGCCGGTGACGCCGACGGCCTCGGCCCAGGGCTGGGCGGGGTCGAAGGTGCGGACGCGTCCGCCGGTGTAGAGGGTGTCGACGGCCATGTCGGTGCTCCAGGGGCTCGGGCGGCTCTGCCCGGAGGGGCGACCGCAGTTCTTTGACTCAAGAGTAAATTAATTGACGCAAATGTCAAGAAACTCTTTCGATCGGAACCGGATCCCTCCGTGGGACTGCGATACTGGCTTCATGGCACGCCCGAGCACCCAGGAGCAGCGCCGCCGCGACGTGGTCGATGCGGCGCTCGAGGCCGCTGCCGAGCACGGGCTGCGCAATCTCTCGCTGACCGACGTCGCGAATCAGGCCGGGGTGACCCGCGGCGCGCTGCTGTACTACTACGAAGATCTCGACGCGATCCTCGTCGAAGCCCATGCCGCGGGCATGCGCCGGGTGGGCGAGGAGCGCGAGGCGCTCGTGGCCCGGGCGGAGCATCCGGCGGAGCAGCTCGCGATCGCGATCCGCGCCGGCCTGCCGAGCGGCCCGGACGACGCGCTCATGCGCCTGCTCTACGAGTTCGACGTGCTCGCGGGCAAGTCGCCGCTGCACGACGAGCTCGTCCAGCGCCTCTACGGCGAGCAGCTCGGACTGTACCGGCGGATCCTGGAGGCCGGCACGGCGAGCGGCGACTTCGCGCTCACCGGCCCGATCGAGGACATCGCGATGAACTTCGTCGCCCTCGAGGACGCGTACGGCCTGCACATCGTCGCGGGCGGCAGCATCTCCCTCGCGGACGCCGAGCGGGCCATCGCACTGTTCGCGCGCCAGGCGGGCGCGCCTCTTGCCGAGACATCGCCGCGCTGAGCGTTCGGCGCACGAACAGAGGGTCCGGTCGATGTCGACCGGACCCTCTGTTCACGGTGGGCCCCGTGGGGCTCGAACCCACGACCCGCGGATTAACCTGCCACTTCGGCTTTCGCCGCCGCCCGATGGGCGTTCGTGGTCTGGACTGTCCCTTCACCCTGGCTTGCGCTTTAGGTGCCACCCGTCCAGTCTCTACACCTTCCGGACTCGCGTCCGGCTTGGCTCGGGATTGCCAACTGGTCTCCCAGGAAGGGTTCCCCGACTTTGAGTGGTGTCATCCTCGGCGTTTCCCCCGAGGCGCTCCTATTGTGTTGAAGTCCGATGCTCTGCCAACTGAGCTAGAGGCCCGTGTCCCCGAGTCTATCGGTCGCGACTGGGTGCCCGAGTCGGGCACCGCGCGTAGCCTGGGTCGGTGCCCGCTCCCTTTCACCGCCCCGTCCGCCTCTCCCCGGAGACGTTCGACAACCTGCTCGGATCCCACGATCCGGCCGAGCAGACGCGGATGGCGCACGCCACGGCCTCGGCGCTGCTGGCGCGCGTCCGGGCCGACGACAGCGGCGTGAGCGCCGAGCGGCTGGTGGCCTACGCCACCGAGCACGGCATCGACGAGGTCGCCGAGCTCTGGGCGAAGAGTCCCGCGGTGTCGCTGCCCGGAGCTCTGTGGCGTCTGTACCTCCTGCAGGTGTCGATCCACGCGGATCCGTCCCTCGCCGCACTCCTGCACGAGCGCGGGCGGGTGGAACTGCCGTCGGTCGACGCCCTCGTCGCCGGCGCACCGGTGCCGGCCGGTCCCGAGGAGCTCGTCGGGCTGATCGACACGATCCTCCGCGGCGCTTTCACCGGCGACTTCGCGATCGCGCTCGAGCGGGCCGCGGCGTTCTGCCGCGTGCAGGCGTCCGGCTCGACGCACATCGCCGACGACTACGACCCGACCGAGCCGGACCGGGCGAGCGAGCTGACCACCCGTGCCGCCCGCCTCAGCGCCTTCGCCCAGGACCTCACAGCGTCGGCCGCCGCCTGGCGCGACGGATCGCTGACCTGACCGGACTCCCGGATCCATCCCGGAGGGGACCGGATCCATCCCGGAGGGGAGCGGATCCGGAGACGAAGAAGCCGGGCCGCAAGAACGCCTCTCGGCGGAAGGCCGCTCGCAGCGGCGAAAAATGGAGCCCGGGGTTATGCGGCCCGGCCGATCCAGTGTAACGCGTAGCACCCGGAGGTATTCCCCGCGACCGGGAGCTCGGGCGAGTCGCCTCCGGCAGGGCGCACGCCCGCGGAGGTCCGCGGATGGGCGTGCGCTTCGCTCGGAAATGTGCGGCTGCTTCGGACGAAACGAGTGAGGTCGTCCGACCGAAGCGCACATCTCCGCGCGAGGTGCACAGCAGAATCCGGCCCTCCCGGCGCACGCCCTAAGCTCGTCCTATGGCCGCCGCCCGCTTCGCCCTGCTGATCACCCCCGCCGAATCCACGGACGAGGAGCGCGCCGATTTCAGCGACAGCTTCCGCCGCATCGACCCGAGTGCGCCCGCGCTCAGTGTCGGAGAGCTGAGCACCCAGCGCGGCGACGGCATTTTCGAGTCGATCGGGGTCGTCGACGGGCACGCCCAGGAGGTCGAGCCGCACGTGCAGCGGCTGGCGCACTCGGCGGCGCTGTGCGACCTGCCCGAACCGCACCGCGAGCAGTGGCGGCAGGCGATCGCGATCGCGGCGGCCGAGTGCGGTCCGGGGGAGTGGGTCATCAAGCTCATCCTGAGCCGCGGCGTCGACCACGGTCCGGCGCCCACGGCGTGGGTCACGGCCGCTCCTGCGGGTGACTTCGCTGCCGCCCGCACGGAGGGGATCCGCGTCGTCACGCTCGACCGGGGCTACGACAGCGGCGCCGCCGGGCGCTCGCCGTGGCTGCTGCTCGGCGCGAAGACCCTGTCCTACGCGATCAACATGGCGGCTCTGCGCGAGGCGCACCGCCGGGGCGCCGACGACGCGATCTTCGTCACCACCGACGGCGTCGTGCTGGAGGCCCCGACCGCGTCGCTCATCCTGCGCTTCGGCGACCGCTTCGTCACCCCGGCCCCGCACGGCGGGATCCTGCAGGGCACCACGCAGATCAGCCTCTTCGCGCACCTCGAGGAGCAGGGCTTCGCCACGGAGTACGCCACGGTGCCGACGACCGACCTCGCCGCCGCGGACCAGGCCTGGCTCGTCTCCAGCGTGCGCCTCGCCGCCCCGATCGCGGCGATCGACGACCGTCCGCTCCCGATCGACCGCGCGTTCACCGACACCCTGAACGCGTACCTGCTCTCCGCGCGGGACTGATCCGACGGGTCGCGCACCGGGGTCCACCGGCGCCCGGGGGCTGGCCGGGGCGGCGTGATCGACGTAGTCTGCCCCCATGGCAGAGCACCCGGCCGCTCCGGCGGCCTATGACGACCTCCGCGCCGTGTTCGTCAACTGCACCCTGAAGCGGAGCCCCGAACCCAGCCACACGCAGGGGCTGATGGCTCGCAGCATCGCGCTGATGCGCTCGCAGGGCGTCGCCGTCGAGAACATCCGGTTCATCGACCACGACGTCGCCACCGGCGTCTACCCGGACATGCGGGAGCACGGCTGGACGAGCGACGAGTGGCCTGAACGGATCTGGCCGCTCATCGACGCCGCCGACATCCTCGTCGTGGGCGGCCCGCTGTGGCTGGGCGACAACGCCTCGATCACCCGCAAGCTCATCGAACGGCTCTACGCCATGAGCGGGCTCTTCAACGACAAGGGCCAGTACGTGTACTACGGCAAGACCGGCGGGGCGATCATCACGGGCAACGAGGACGGCGTCAAGCACGCCGCGATGTCGATCCTGTACAGCCTGCAGCACATCGGGTTCACCATTCCGCCGGCCGCGGACGCCGGCTGGATCGGGGCGATCGGACCGGGGCCGAGCTATCTGGATCCGGGGTCGGGCGGACCGGAGAACGACTTCACGAATCGCAACACCACGTTCATGACCTGGAACCTCCTGCACACCGCGCGCCGGCTGAAGGACGCCGGCGGCATCCCCGCCTACGGCAACCTCCGCCAGGCCTGGAACGACGGCGAGCGGTGGGGCTACGACGCCAATCCCGAGTACCGCTGAGCGCGCGCAGACGGCGGTCCTCGGGCGGAACCGGTCTCGGCTCGGAGGCGGCGGATCCGGAGGGCGGTCGGAGACCTAGGAGATCAGGTCGATCGCGGCCTGCGCCCTGGTGCGCAGCTCCTCCGAGATCGGCGCGCTTCCGGCGGCGTCGGCCGCCCGCTGCTGCCCCTCCGCCGAGACCGCGGTCGAGAAGAGGGTCTTCACGAGGGCGGCGGTCTCGGCGTCCTCATAGCGGGAGCAACCGATGAGATAGCCGACCAGGAGCACGGGGTAGGCGCCGCGGGCGGGCGTGCCGCGGTCGATCGTGGTCGCGAGGTCGCCCGGCGCGCGGCCCTGCTCGATCCGGGCGGCGTCCATCGCCGTCCTCGCACCGGCGGCCGATGCTTCCACCCAGCCGCCCCCGACCTTGATCTGCACCGAGGGCAGGTCGCCGGCGACGGACGCGTCGACGTACCCGATGCCGCCGTCGGTGGCGCGGACGACGGCGGCGAGGCCGGCCGCGCCCTGCGCGGCACGGCCGTCGAGGGCGGAGGGCCAGGTGTCCGCCGTGCCGGCGGTCCACACGTCGGGAGCGGTCTGCGACAGATAGTCGGTGACGTGGGCCGTGGTGCCCGAGGCGTCGGAGCGGTGCACGGGAAGGATGGGCTTCGACGGCAGCGCCGCGGTCGGATTGGTGGCGACGATCGCGGGGTCGTCCCATCGGGTCACGGTCCCGGCGAAGATGCCCGCGAGGGCCCGGGGGGAGAGCTTCAGCGCATCGACGCCGTCGAGTGCGAAGACGATCGCGACGGGGGAGACGTAGGCGGGGATCTCGACGAGCTGCGCCCCTTCGGCGCAGGCCCGGAAGCCGCCTGCCGCGACCTCATCCGTCGAGAACGGCACGTCGGAGGCGGCGAACGGGACCTGCCCCTCCCGGAACGCCTGGCGGCCGAGGGCGGAGCCGCGGGCATCGAAGCCCACCTGCGCACCCGGATGCGCGGCGGCCACGAGTCCGGCCCACGCCTGGAGGGCGCTCTTCTGCGCCGTCGATCCTGCGCCGAGGATGCTGCCGGAGACCGGCGCGGGCGGCGGAGTCGTTGCGGCGGACGTGCGGGGAGCGCCGCCGCCGGGCGCGGTGCAGCCCGCGAGGGCGAGGGCCGATGCGAGGGCGATCGCGGCGGCCGTCGAGATGCGGCGGTTCGTCACGGTGGATCCCCTCGGTCGTCGCCCAGGATAGCCCAGGGTCCCGGAGGAGGGATCCGGGCGCCGGACCGCCGGGCGGATCAGGATCCGAGCGGAAGCACGCGGCCCGGGATCACCCGAAGCGACCGGAGACGTAGTCCTCGGTGGCCTGCTCCTTGGGCGAGGTGAAGATCGCCGCCGTGTCGGAGTACTCGATGAGCTTGCCCGGCTTGCCGGTGCCCGCGATGTTGAAGAAGGCCGTCTTGTCGCTCACGCGCGAGGCCTGCTGCATGTTGTGGGTCACGATCACGATCGTGAACTCGTTCTTGAGCTCGGTGATGAGCTCCTCGATCGCGAACGTCGAGATCGGGTCCAGTGCCGAGCAGGGCTCGTCCATCAGCACGACCTGCGGGGAGACCGCGATGGTGCGCGCGATGCACAGGCGCTGCTGCTGGCCGCCGGAGAGACCCGCGCCGGGCTTGTCGAGGCGGTCCTTGACCTCGTTCCACAGGTTCGCGCCGCGCAGCGACTTCTCCACGAGGTCGTTCGCGTCGGATGCCGAGATCCGCCTGTTGTTCAGGCGCACGCCGGCGAGGACGTTCTCCTTGATCGACATCGTCGGGAACGGGTTCGGGCGCTGGAACACCATGCCCACCTGGCGGCGCACGAGCACCGGATCCACGCCCGGGGCGTACAGGTCCTCGCCGTCGATGTAGACGCTGCCCTTGACGGTCGCGCCCGGGATCACCTCGTGCATGCGGTTGAGCGTGCGCAGGAACGTCGACTTCCCGCAGCCGGACGGCCCGATGAAGGCGGTCACGGTGCGCGGCTCGATGTTCATGGACACGCCTTCGACGGCGAGGAAGTCGCTGTAGTAGACGTTCAGGTCGTTGACTTCGATGCTCTTGGACACGGTGAGTTCCTTCGGGAGTTAGCGGCTCTTCGGCGCGAATGCCTTCGCGACGATCCGAGCGATGAGGTTGAAGATGACGACGACGATGACCAGGAGCAGGGCGGCGCCCCAGGCCTGCGCCTGCGAGGCCTCGATGTCCTTGCCCGGGAACGCCCAGGAGGTGTAGGCCATCACGGGCAGGGTCTGCATCGGGCCGCTGAACGGGTCCGCGTTGAAGTTGTCCGTGAAGCTCGCCGCGATGAAGATCGGGGCGGTCTCGCCGACCACGCGGGCGACGGCGAGCACGACGCCCGTGACGATGCCGCTCGCCGCGGTGCGCAGCACCACCTTGATGATGGTGGTCGCCCGCGGGACGCCGAGGGCGAGCGACGCTTCGCGCAGCTCGTTCGGGACGAGGCGGATCATCTCCTCGGTGGACCGGATCACGATCGGGATCATGAGCACGCAGAGGGCGATCGACGCGGAGAAGCCGCTGAACGCCTTCGGGCCGACGATGAGCGCGAACAGCGAGAAGGCGAACAGACCGGCGAC
This sequence comes from Microbacterium sp. USTB-Y, assembly GCF_023703415.1. Taxonomy (GTDB): domain Bacteria; phylum Actinomycetota; class Actinomycetes; order Actinomycetales; family Microbacteriaceae; genus Microbacterium. The sequence goes on from NZ_JAGMTU010000005.1 coordinate 278,485, forward strand.
GATCGAGGGGATGCCGGTCATGACGTCCACGAGGAACGTGATCACGCGGCGCATCGGGTTGCTCGGCTGCGCGTACTCCGTCAGGTACACCGCCGCCAGAATGCCGATCGGCACCGAGATCACGGCGGCGATCCCGGTGATGATCAGCGTTCCGACGACGGCCTGGAGCGCGCCGGGGGTGTTCGTCACGGCGAGCGTGTTCGGGTCGAAGACGCTGCCGCCGACCTTGGTCACGAAGTCCCAGGTGAGCACCTTCAGTCCCTGGGCGACCACGGTCCAGAGCGTGGAGATCAGCGGGGCCACGGCGAGGATGAACGCGCACACGACGAGACCGCGCACCACGCGGTCGACCGCCTTGCGGCGCCCCTCGACGATGCCGGCCCCGATGCCGATGGCGAGGAGGTAGAACACGGCGGTGAGGACGAGCCACACGGCCGGGTTGAAGAGCTGGAGCACGAGGAGCACGGCGGCGACGACGGCCGCCGTGCCGACCGCCAGGACCGGCTCGATCCAGCGCGGCAGCTGGCCGCTGGTGAGCGTGATCGACGAAGCGGTCGCCGGAGAGGAGGTGACGGCGGTCATGCGCGCTTTCCGATCTTCGGGGCCTTGCGTGTGCGGTTCGTGGAGCGGCCGATGATGCCGCGGGCGAGCATGTTGACCGCCAGCGAGACCACGAACAGCATGAGACCGGTGCCGATGAGGGCGGAGCGCTGCATGTCGGTGGCGATCGGGAAGTTGTTGGCGATGTTCCCGGCGATCGTCTGGGAGTTGTACCCGTCGGTCAGGACGGCGAAGGAGAACAGGATCGACGGCGAGATGATCAGCGCGATCGCCATCGTCTCGCCGAGCGCACGCCCGAGGCCGAGCAGGATCGCCGAGATCATGCCGCTGCGCGCATAGGGGAACACCGCCAGGCGGATCATCTCCCAGCGCGTCGCGCCCAGGGCGAGCGCGGCCTCCTCGTTGAGCCGAGGCGTCTGCAGGAAGATCTCGCGGGTCAGGGCGGTGATGATCGGCAGGATCATGACCGCGAGCACGACGCCGCCCGCGAGCATGGTGGAACCCGTGCTCGAGACGGGTCCGCGGAAGAGCGGGATCCAGCCCAGGTACTCGTTCAGGAACTGGGCGAGGGGCGTGAGGAACGGGCGCATCACGATGACGCCCCACAGGCCGAAGACGATCGAGGGCACGGCCGCGAGCAGATCCACCACGTAGGCGAGGGGGCCGGCGAGCTTGCGCGGTGCGTAGTGCGAGATGAACAGGGCGATGCCGATGGCGACCGGGGCGCCGAGGACCAGCGCGATGAGCGACGACCACAGGCTGCCCCAGAGCAGCGGGGCGACGTAGTTCCAGAAGCTGCCCCAGTTCTTGTTCTGGTAGCCCGCCAGATCGTGGTTGGTCTCCCAGTTCGCGGTGATGGCGGGAAGGCCCTTGAGGATCAGGAAGATCGCGACGCCGGCGAGGATCACCATGATCGAGGCGGCGGCCGTCGTCGACAGGCCGAGGAAGAAGCCGTCGCCGGCTCGACGCTTGCCGACGAGCTTGTCGGTCGGGGCCGCTGTCGCGCCACCGGTCTGCGCGACGTCAGTCACGGTCCCACTCCTGATCTCGCATGTGTGCGCGTCTTTCGTTTGTGCTCCGCCCCAGGGGCCGGAGAGGTGATCGGGCCAGCACGGAAACTCGGCAGGACCTCCGCGTGGATCGGCTGTCCTGCCCAGCCCGGGTCGGCTCCGCAGGGAGCCGACCCGGACCCGGTCTGAGGATTACTTGATGGTCGCGAGCGACTCCTGAGCGGCCTTGAGCACCGACTCCGGCAGCGGGGCGGCGCCGGCGTTCTTGACGGCGACCTGCTGGCCGATCGTGCTGTCGATGAAGCCGATGTACGACTTCACCAGCTCGGCCTGGGCCGGGGTCTTGAAGGTGGTGCACGCGATCGCGTACGAGACCAGCGGGATCGGGTAGGTCTCGGCGGTCAGCTTCGAGTAGTCGAACTTCTTCGACAGATCGCCCTTGACGCCGTTGGACGCCTCCACCGCGGCGACCTCGAACGTCTTGGAGACGGCCTCGGCGCTGAACGGGATGGCCTTGCCGTCCTGCAGGATCGCGACGCTGGCGAGCTTGCCGATCGCGGAGTGGTCGGCGTAGCCGATCGTGCCGGTGCCGGCCTCGATCGCCTGGACGACGCCGGAGCCGCCCTTCTGCTTGGAGACGTCGCCCTCGACCGGCCAGTCCTTGCCCGCGGGGAAGGTCCAGACGCTCGACTGCGTGGCGGCGAGGTAGTTGGTGAAGTTCGCCGTGGTGCCGGAGCCGTCCGAGCGCGCGACCGTGGTGATCTTGCCGGCGGGGAGCGCCTTGCCGTTGTCCTTGGTGATCGCCGCGTCCGACCAGTCGGTGATCTGCAGGGCGAAGATCTTGGCGATGGTCTCGCCGCTGAGCTTGAGGTCGGTCACGCCCGGGATGTTGAAGGCGATCGCCACGCCGTCGAGGTAGACGGGGATGTTGATGCCGCCCTCGGTGCACAGGCCCTTCGACTGGGTGGTCTGGTCCGCGTTCAGCGGGGAGTCGGAGCCGGCGAAGTCGTAGGCGCCGCTGAGGAAGTTGGTGACGCCACCGCCCGAGCCCTGCGACTTGTCGTAGTTGATCGTGACGCCCTTGGCCTGAGCGTTGTACGCAGCGGTCCACGCGGCCTGTGCGTTCGCCTGGGCGCTGGATCCGCCCGAGGTGATCGTGCCGGTCAGCGAGGCGTCCACCGGGGAGGTGACGCCGCTCGCGGTCGGAGCGGCCGAGGAGGATTCGGTGCTCGTGCTGCTGGGCGTCGAGGAGCAGCCCGCGAGCGCGATCGCGGCGAGCACGCCGGCTGCGCCGATCGTGGTGATGCGGTTGAGCTTCACTATTCAAGTCCTTCGCTGTGTCGAGTGTGCCCTGGTGCAGGGCCACGCCAGACGATATGCGGCGTCTGTTACGCGATCAAAGATCGAAGGTAAACGGGGGGTGAACGGCCGTCAGCGACCCGAGCACTCAGATCTTCGGCAGGTGCGTCTCGATCGAGATGATCCCGGATCCGGGATTGGTGGCGCTGAGGTGCACGACGCTGAACGCGCCGACCTCGAGCGCGGAGGCGCTGCCGAGGTAGGAGCCGTGCATGGTGCCGGTCGCGAGGGCGATCTCGCGCAGGATGTCGGGCAGCACGGGGCCGTGGCTGCACAGCACCGCGGGCTTGCCGGAGCGCACGCGCTTGCCGATCACCGTGCGCGGATCCGACTTCCCCTCCTCCCAGGCCTCCTGGCTGAGCAGCTCGGTCCTTCGGATCTTCTGGCCGATGGCCTTCGACAGCGGCGTCACCGTCTCCACGCAGCGGCGCGCGTCGCTGGTCACGATGCGCTGCACGCCGAAGGCGCGGAGCGGTCCCACGATCGCCTTCGACTGCGCGTGCCCGCGGGGGGTCAGCGGACGGGAGGCATCGGTTCCGAGCCACACCCCGCGGCTCGCGGCCTTCGCGTGCCGCAGCACGATGAGCGGGAAGGTGCGCAGCGCCCCGTCATCGACGAGCTTCGCGAACGCGTCCAGGATCTCGACGTCGACCGGGTAGCTGAGCCGTGCGCGCGCCTTCTTCAGGCTCACCCATTCCAGGGCCGCGATCTCGCGGTTCGGCACGAACACCGACGCGCGCACGGCGTCGTCGGTGGCCTCGGCGGCCCAGTAGTGCACCACCTTCTGCTTGCGGTTGGCCATCGTGTACCGCGAGACGCCCACGGGGGCGCCCAGCGAGACCCGGATGCCGGTCTCCTCGAAGATCTCGCGCACCGCGGTCTCCGCGAGCATCTCGCCCGGATCGACCTTGCCCTTGGGCAGCGTCACATCGCGATACTTCGTGCGGTGGATCAGCAGGATCCGCAGCTTGTCCTCCACGACGCGCCAGACCAGACCGCCCGCGGCGTACACGGCACGGTCGGGGCGGTCGGCGAGGACGGTGATCCCCGTGGTGTCGGCGGTGGCGACGGAGGATCCGGAGGGGCTGGGGGTCATCGGACCGCCCGTGCCCTGCGACGCTTCTGGATGTGCGACATGGTCCTATCCTGCAGGTCCACGAGCGGAGCGCCAACCTCGGAGAACGCACGCCGGGTCCATTCGCCGCCCGCTCCCAGGTGCCAGGACGACGTCTCGGGGGAGAGGGCGAGGTCGAAGAACCCGACCAGCTCGTCGATGTGCGCGGGGTCGGTGACCCGCACCAGCGCCTCGACGCGACGGTCGAGGTTGCGGTGCATCATGTCGGCACTGCCGATGTAGACCTGGGGGTCGCCGTCGTTGTGGAACGCGAAGATGCGCGAGTGCTCGAGGTACCGCCCGAGGATCGAGCGCACCGTGATGTTGTCGGTGATGCCGGGAAGGTCGGTGCGCAGGCTGCAGATGCCGCGCACCCACACGTCCACGGGCACGCCGGCGGCGCTCGCGCGGTACAGGGCGTCGATGATCTGCTCGTCCACCATCGAGTTCACCTTGATGCGGATGTGCGCGGGCTTGCCGTCCAGGGCGTTCTTGCGCTCGTGCTCGATCTGCCGCAGCAGGCCCTTGCGCAGGTGCAGGGGGGCGACGAGCAGGCGCTTGAACTTCTTCTCGATCGCGTAGCCGCTGAGCTCGTTGAACAGGCGGGTGAGGTCCTTGCCGACCTGCGGGTCGGCGGTGAACAGGCCGAAGTCCTCGTAGATGCGGCTGGTCTTCGGGTTGTAGTTCCCCGTGCCGATGTGGCTGTAGCTGCGCAGCACGCCGTCCTCCTCGCGGATGACGTTGACGAGCTTGCAGTGCGTCTTGAGACCCACGAGGCCGTACACGACGTGCACGCCGGCTTTCTCGAGCTTGCGCGCCCACACGATGTTGTTGGCCTCGTCGAAGCGGGCTTTGACCTCCACGAGCGCGAGCACCTGCTTGCCCGATTCCGCCGCGTCGATGAGCGCCTGCACGATGGGGCTGTCGCCCGAGGTGCGGTACAAGGTCTGCTTGATCGCGAGCACGTGCGGGTCCCGGGCGGCCTGCTCGAGGAAGGCCACGACACTCGTCGTGAACGACTCGTAGGGGTGATGCACGAGCACATCGGCCTTGCGGATCGCCTTGAAGATGTCGATGCGCTCGTTCGCGCCCGGCTTGAACGCGAGGGCGGTCGTGGGCACGTGCGGGGTGTACCGCAGGTCGGGGCGGTCGATCCTGCCGAGGCCGAAGAGGCCGCGCAGGTCGAGGGGGCCGGGGAGGCGGTAGACCTCCTGATCCGTGATGTCGAGCTCGCTGATCAGCAGGTCGAGCGTCACGTCGTCCATGTCGTCGGTGATCTCGAGGCGGATCGGCGGCCCGAAGCGGCGGCGCAGCAGCTCGGCCTCGAGCGCCTGGATGAGGTTCTCCGACTCGTCCTCCTCGATCTCCACGTCTTCGTTGCGGGTGAGCCGGAACGCGTGGTGGTCGAGCACCTCCATCCCCGGGAAGAGATCGTCGAGGTGGTTGGCGATGAGCTCCTCGAGCCGGATGAAGCGCAGCCGTCCGTCGTCCGAGGGAACCTCGACGAAGCGCGGGAGCATGGGCGGCACCTTGAGGCGCGCGAACTCCTGCCGACCGGTGCGGGCGTTGCGGATCCGGATCGCGAGGTTCAGCGAGAGCCCGGAGATGTACGGGAACGGGTGCGCCGGGTCGACCGCGAGCGGCATCAGCACGGGGAACACGTTGGCCTGGAAGTAGTCGGTCAGCTCGGCCTTCGCCTCACCGTCGAGATCGTCCCAGTCCACGATCCTGATGCCCTCGGCGGACAGCGCCGGACGCACCAGGTCGGTCCAGGCCGCGGCATGGCGCAGCTGCAGCTTGTGCGCTTCGGCGGAGATGTCGGCGAGCACCTCGACCGGGGCGCGGCCCACGTTGGTCGGCACGGCGAGCCCGGTCACGATGCGGCGCTTGAGGCCGGCGACGCGCACCATGAAGAACTCGTCCAGGTTGCTTGCGAAGATCGCGAGGAAGTTCGCCCGCTCCAGCACCGGCAGGGTGTCGTCCTCGGCCAGCTCGAGCACGCGCTGGTTGAACGCCAGCCAGCTCAGCTCGCGGTCCAGGTACCGGTTCTCCGGGAGGAGGGAGTCGTCCGGCGCCACGAGTTCGTCGAAGTCGTCGTCCTCGGCGTCGCCGAGACCGGAATCTGCCAGTGCGGGATCGATCATGCGCCCATCATGTCAGGAGGATGTTGCCTCCAGGTGAACGGGTCGGAATCCGGTCCGCGCGGCCCGCCAGGTGCCCGTCCGACCCTGGTCGCGGCCGGGTGGGCGTTGGTAGGTTACGAAGCAGGCGACCCGGGGGGATCCATGGACTTCGATCAGGACGATCGCGAACTGCTGCGCGCGGTGAGCGGGTATCTGACCTCGGCGCAGGAGTTCGCCCACGCGGAGCTGCGGGCCAGGCGCACTCCGCTCGGCGACGTGATCAGCGCCCACCTCGGCGTGGACGCCGAGACTCTGCCGATCGTGCAGGAGAGCATCGCCGAGCATCGCCTCGTCGACGCGGACATCGCGCTGGAGCTGCTGTCCGCCGAGTCGGACGGCCGTCTGATCGGCGTCACCGGCGGCGAACAGCGTCAGCACCAGAGCATGACGGAGTACGTCGGCAACGGTCATTTCCCGTACGGGCCCGGTCCGGTCGATTACGTGGAGCGCGCCTCGGGGCCGGGGACGACGCGGCGCGTCGTGGCGCTGGGGGTGCGCCTGCTGCACTTCGACGGACAGCCCCTGGCGATGACGCAGCGCGGCGCCGCGCCGCAGTTCGGGCGCAGGAGCGCATCGCTGGAGGTCATGGGGGCGGACTCCGACGTGGTCTCCGGCTTCCTCGCCGCGGTTCGCGCCCGGATGATCTCGCACAGCGTCCTGCGCGGGCGGGTGCTGTCCTTCGTGCCCACCGAGTACGGGCAGGACGCCGGTGCGACCTTCGTGCCGCGTCCGTCGGTCGCGGCGGAGGACGTCGTCCTCCCCGACGGCCTGCTCGACGGGGTCGTCCAGCACGTGATCGGGATCGGCGAGCACCGCGAGCTGCTGCGGGCCTCGGGGCAGCATCTGAAGCGCGGCGTGCTGCTCTACGGCCCGCCGGGGACCGGGAAGACGCTCACCGTCCGCCACCTGCTCACCCGTGCGCCGGACATGACCGTGGTGCTGCTGTCGGGCCCGAGCATCCGGTTCGTGTCGGCGGCGGCGGAGGTCGCGCGCACCTTCCAGCCGTCGATCGTGGTGCTGGAGGACATCGACCTCGTCGCGATGGAGCGGAACGCCTCGCCGCAGCCGCTGCTGTTCGAGGTGCTCGAGGCGCTGGACGGCCTGGACGGGGATGCCGACGTCGCCTTCGTGATGACCACCAACCGCGTCGAGGTGCTGGAGCGCGCCCTCGCCGAGCGACCCGGCCGGGTCGATCTCGCCGTGGAGGTGCCGCGGCCGGCGCGCGCCGAGCGCGAGCGGCTCTACCGCCACTACGCGCGGGGTCTCGGCTTCGGCGACGAGGCGCTGCGCGCGGCGACCGACGCGACCGAGGGCGTGACCGGATCGTTCGCGAAGGAGCTCGTGCGCCGCAGCGTGCTGCGCGCGGCCGAGCGCGGGGAGGCTCCCGGGGATGCGGACCTGTCGGCGGCGCTCGCGGAGCTCCTCGACGCACGGCAGGAGCTCACCCGGCGGATGCTGGGCGACGACCCCGGCGCCGGGGAGGGGAGTGCGCCGCAGGGCTTCCCGCCCCACGGCGCATACTGAGCGGGCGTCAGCGGGGGCCGGGCGAGACCGGACGCGTGTCGTCCTCGTCGACGGCGAAGCGATAGCCCACGTTGCGCACGGTGCCGATGATGTGCTCCTGGTCGCCGAGCTTCGCCCGCAGTCGCCGCACATGCACGTCGACGGTACGGGTGCCGCCGAAGTAGTCGTACCCCCACACCTCGCTGAGCAGCTGCTCGCGGGTGAAGACCCGGGACGGATGCGTGGCGAGGAAATGCAGGAGCTGGAACTCCTTGTACGTGAGGTCCAGGGGAGTGCCGCGCAGCTTCGCCGAGTACGACTGCTCGTCGATCGTGAGCCCGGACGTCTGCACGCGCACCGGCTCGGACGCGGGAGCCTCGCGGGACAGGGCGAGACGGATCCGGGCGTCGATCTCGGCCGGGCCGGCCCCGGTGAGCAGCACGTCGTCGATGCGCCATTCGCCGTTCACGGCGGTCATCCCGCCCTCGGTGACGACGAGCAGCAGCGGTCCCCGCAGCCCGGTCGTGCGGATGAGGGTGCACAGCGATTTGGCCGCCACGAGATCGGTGCGGGCGTCGACGATCACGGCATCGGCATCGGGTGCCGTGACCAGCTCCGCCGGCTGCGCGGGGATGACGCGGACGCGATGGCCCAGCAGCTCGAGGGCGGGAAGAACAGGCCCTTCGCTGCTGGGAGACGTCAGCACCAGGAGTTGCGCCACGCGGATCCTTTCCGTTTGACACTCTACTCAGCAGCGCAGGCACAGCGCGGATGGGTGACAATGGGCGCATGGCCGAACCCGTCCTCGCACCGCGCAGCCCCTTCGTCGGGCTCGTCGTCACCTGGGCCGCCGCCGCCGTCGCGGCGATCCTGATCGGGGTGATCGCGCCGGCAGGGCTGCTCATGCCCTGGTACGTGATCGGATTCGGGCTCTGCGTGCTGCTCTCGTTCACGGTGCAGCTGTTCCGCGGCGAGACCCGCGGGTTCATCCTCCGGGTCTCGGCCGGCTGCCTCGGTGCGCTCCTCGTGATGGGCATCGTCTCGGCGGGCTTCGGCGTCGCCGCGCTCTTCGGCGCCTGACCCCGCGCGCCGACGACCCTGTCGACCGCGTTAGAGTAGGGACATGGACATCGTCGCGCTCGAACTCTTCTTCGTCGGCCTGCTGGCTCTGGCGGGGCTTGCGATCGCCTTCTGCGCGGGAGCCGTACTGGTCAACCTGTTCCGCGGCCAGCGCTGACCGCTTCCGCCGGACTGACTCCGCCGATCCGGAAGGCCGCGCATGCTCGATCTCCCCTCTGACCTGCCCGCCGACATCGTTCCGCTGTCGTGGCTGCTCGGCGTCTGGGAGGGCACCGGCGTCATCGACTACGACGTGCCGGATCCCGACGGCGGCGAGGAACACCGGTTCCGCGGCGAGTTCGCCCACCGCGTGAGCTTCAGCCATGACGGCGGGCCGTTCCTGAACTACGCGGCGACGGCGACGTTCACGCCCGAGGAGGGCGAATCCGTCGCGCTCGTCGCCGAGTCCGGCTACTGGCGGCTGGCGCGTCCCGCCGACGCCCAGGACGCGGGTCCCGCACTGCTGCCGCCGCGCGAGAGCCGCTCCGCGGCGCGCACGGTCGACGACGTCGAGGCGTTGCGGCTGCCGGAGGGCGGTTTCGCGATCGAGGTGTCGATCGCGCACTCCGACGGCACGCTCGAGCTCTACCTCGGCCGCATCGACGGCCCGCGCATCGACATCGCGACCGACGCGATCGTCCGGGCCGAGGGCGCCAAGGAATACGGCGCGGCAAGCCGCATGTACGGTCTCGTCGACGGTCATCTGCTGTGGGCGTGGGACATCGCCGCCCTCGGCGCCGGGCTGGGCTCGCACGCTTCCGCGCGGTTGGCGAAGGTCTGATCGTGGCCGGCTTCCCGGCACTGCCCGGGGCGATCCTCGACGGCGACGCCGTGGCGCACTTCGGCGATCCGGTGCGCGAGCAGCGCGCCCTCGAGCGAGGCGAGGCGCTGGCCCCGCTCACCGACCGGACCGTGATCGAGCTGACTGGATCCGAGCGGCTCGGCTGGCTCGACTCGATCACCTCTCAGTCCGTCGCGCGCCTGGGCGCGGGTGAGAGCACGGAACTGCTCGTGCTGGATCCGCAGGGGAGGGTCGAGCACGTCGCCGCGGTCGTCGACGACGGCGCCTCCACCTGGCTGATCGCCGATGCCGCGGACGCCGAGCCGCTGGCCGTCTGGCTGCAGCGCATGGTCTTCCGCGCCGACGTCACGGTCTCCGTGCGTCCCGAGCTGACGGTGGTCGGGTTCTTCGCAGGCGCCGCCGCCGAGCAGCAGGCCGAGCGCGCCGCCCTCGCTCCGCAGGGGGTCGCCGTGGTCTGGACGGACCCGTGGCCCCGGGTGCAGCCCGGCGGGCACCAGTACTACGTCGGCGTCGGAGGCGACGGCAGCGAGCACCCCGGTGCCGGCTATCACTGGCGCACCGCCGTGATCGACGCCGAGGCCGCGGCCGGACTCGCCGCCGACCCCTCGACCGTCTGGGCCGGCGCGCTCGCCGCGGAGGCCCTGCGCATCGCGGCCTGGCGTCCGCGCTGGGCCGCCGAGGTCGACGAGCGGTCGCTGCCGCACGAGACCGACTGGATCCGCAGCGCGGTGCACCTGAACAAGGGCTGCTACCGCGGGCAGGAGACCGTGGCGAAGGTGCACAACCTCGGGCACCCGCCCCGCCGCATCGCGGCCCTGCACCTGGACGGCAGCGAGAGCGTGCTGCCCGCTCCGGGGAGCCCGGTGCTCGCGCAGGCGGCGGACGGAACCGCCGAGGACGAGGTCGGCCACGTCACCTCGGCGGCACGTCACCATGAGCTCGGGCCGATCGCGCTCGCCATCCTGTCCCGGCGCGCGCCCGCCGGCGACCTCGTCGTGCGCACCCCGGAGGGGGACGTCGCGGCGGCGCAGGAGGTCATCGTCCCCGCCGACGCCGGCGCCACGGCGGAGGTGCCGCGGCTGACCCGGCTCTCCCGACGGCCGTCCGCGCCGGATCCGCGCGGCGCGCACTGACGCGGTGCCGGCGGTGGGCGGCGCGACCGGGGAGGCGGGACCGATCGGCGCGAACACGGGGAGCGTCGCGCCGTCCCGGCCGCTGCGCATCCTGCTGATCGACAACTACGACTCGTTCACCTACAACCTGGTGCATCAGATCGCGGCCACCGCGGGGCAGGCGCCCACGGTGGTGCACAACGACTGGCCAGGCTGGCACCCGTCGGTGCTCGACGCCTTCGACGCGGTCGTGCTCTCGCCCGGCCCGGGGGATCCGCGGGTGCCGGAGGACTTCGGGATCTGCGCCGAGGTCATCCGCCTTGCGGCACGACGGCGCATCCCGCTGCTGGGCGTCTGCCTCGGGCACCAGGGCCTGGCGCACGCCTTCGGCGCCGTGGTCCGCCGCGCTCCGGAGCCCCGCCACGGGCGGCCTTCACCGGTCCTGCACGACGGCACCGGGCCGTTCCACGGGCTGCCGTCGCCGGTGGAGGTCATCCGCTACCACTCGCTGCTGATCGACGAGGTGCCGGAGGAGATGGTCGTCACGGCCCGCGCCGACGACGGCGTCATCATGGGCATCCGGCACCGGGAGCTGCCGCTGTGGGGGGTGCAGTTCCATCCCGAATCGATCGGCACCCGCGACGGTGCCCGCATGATGGCGAACTTCATCGCGCTCGTCCGGGAGGGACTCGACGACCGCCCGCGGCCGGCGGAGGTCCTCGAGCGCACACGGCCGGAAGGGGCCGCGCCGGAGGTCGCCGGCTCCCGGACCGCACCGCGCGAGATCCTGCGGCGCACGCTGACCCGTGCCGTCGACACCGAGGCCCTGTTCACGGCGCTGTACCGCGACGCCGCGCAGGCCGTATGGCTCGACGGGAACCGGCCCGGCGACGACCGTGCGCGCTATTCGATCCTCGGTGGCGGCGACACGCTCCCGACCGCGCTCGCCGATGTGCACGCCGGCACTGTCACGGTGCGCGACCGCGACGGGATCCGCGAGGTCCGGTCCGGGTTCTTCGACTGGCTGGAAGCCGAGCTGGCCGCGACCGCGGTCGTCGCGGGAGACCTTCCCTTCGCGCTGGGCTGGGTGGGCGCGCTCGGCTACGAGCTGCGGGCGGAGTGCGGCTCCCCGCACGAACGGAGGTCGGAGACGCCCGATGCCCTGCTCGTCCGACTCGATCGGACGCTCGTCGTCGACCATCGCGAGAACCGGATCCACCTCCTCGCCCTCGACGACGCGGGCTGGATCGAGAGCACGGCGGCTCGCATCGCCGCCCTCCCCGATGATGCCGCCGAGCGCTCCGCACCACCCGCGGAGCAGGGCGCGCCGCCGGTGCTCACCGCGCGGCACTCGCGTGCGCGCTACCTCGAGCTCATCGCCGCCGCGCAGGAGGAGATCGCGGCCGGGGAGACGTACGAGGCCTGCCTGACGAACCTGCTGCACGGTGAGGACGCCGCGGATCCTCTCGAGGTCTACCGGATGCTCCGCCGGCAGAACCCGGCCCCGTTCGGCGCGTTCCTGCGCATCGATGGGGTGAGCGTGCTGAGCACCTCCCCGGAGCGCTTCCTGCGCATCACCGCGGACGGCGCGGTCGAATCGAGCCCGATCAAGGGGACGCGTCCGCGCGGCGACACCCGGGCGGAGGACGAGCGGATCCGCGCCGAGCTCGCCGCTTCGGAGAAGGATCGCGCGGAGAACCTCATGATCGTGGATCTGGTCCGTCACGACCTCGGACGCACTGCGGAGCTCGGATCCGTGCACGTGGACGGGCTCTTCCGGGTGGAGAGTTATGCGACGGTGCACCAGCTGGTCAGCACCGTCCGCTCACGCCGCGCCGCGTCGCCCGTCGCGTGCGTGCGTGCGGCGTTCCCTCCCGGATCCATGACGGGCGCGCCGAAGCTGCGCACGATGGCCATCCTGGATCGACTGGAGGGCGGCCCGCGCGGGCTCTACAGCGGAGCCCTCGGGTACTTCTCCTTCGACGGGTCCGTGGACCTCAGCGTGGTGATCCGCACCATGATCCGCCACGATCGGGGCTTCGATTACGGCGTCGGGGGAGCGATCGTCTCCCTCTCCGATCCGGACGAGGAGTACGCCGAGACCGTGGTCAAGGCCCGCCCATTGCTGCGTCTGACCGGTGCGGTGTTCCCCGAGGCCTGAGTCCAGGCTCTATCGCTCGACGAAGAGGCGCGGGCGCGGGCCCTCGATGCGCGCGACGGCGATCTTCACCTCGGTGAACTCGTGCTCGAGTGCGTCGAGCTTCCGGCTGAGTCTCTGGTCGACGGCGTCGATCTTCCGGCTGAGTCTCTGGTCGACGGTGTCGATCTTCTGGCTGAGCTTGTGCTCGACAGCATCGATCTTCTCGTCGAGTCTCTGATCTCCGCTGTCCATCCGGACGATGAGCCGGTGCTCCATCGCGTCCATCCGTCGGATCACCCACGCGAAGCCCGCGAACATCGCGATGCCGAGCGTCAGCAGGCCGCCGATGCCGCTGCCGATCACGGCCAGGGTGTCCGTGGACATGTACATGCCCCCATTCTGTGCGTTCCGGGTGGTGAGGGCCAGCCTAGAGCGGCACTTGTACCTCTCGACGTCTCGTGCGGAATCGGTGCAGAAGCCGGCTCCTCCCGTCGCTGGGGAGGATCGTTCAGGCCGGGGCGACCGCGCTCCACGGCACGGTGAGCTCGCCCAGGCGCCAGCGGGTGCGGCCGCCGAGCACGGGGCGCCCGGCGGCGCGCAGGGCGGCGACCGCGGCGAGGAAGCGCTGCGTCGCCCCGAAGGCGGAGAGACCCGCGGCGCGCTCCCACTCCCGGTCGAGGTCGGTGAGCAGCGCGTGGATCCGCTCGCCCGGCACATTGTGGTGGATCAGGGCCTTCGGCAGCCGTTCGGCGACGATCGACGGGCGTTCCAGATCGGCCAGCCGCAGCGAGATCGTGAGGCGCTGCGGAGCCCCTGCCTCATCGACGTCGACGAAGCTCGCGATGCGTCCGATCTCGTCGCAGGTCCCCTCCACGAGCAGGCCGCCGGGGGCGAGGCGGGAGGCCATCCGCGCCCACGCGTCGGGCACGTCGGCCTCGTCGTACTGCCGCAGCACGTTCATGGCGCGGATCACCGCGGGGCGGCGGCCGTCGGGCAGCGGGACCTCGAACCCGCCGCGGGCGAAGGAGACGGGCAGGTCGGCGGGGAAGTGCCCCGCGCCGCGGCGCAGCTCGGCGAGCTGGGCGCGAGCGGTCGACACGCGCTCAGGATCGAGCTCGAGCCCGAGCACCTCGGCATCCGCGCGCACCCGCACGAGTCGCGCGGCGAGCTCGAACGCGGTCACGCCGCTGGCGCCGAAGCCGAGGTCGACGACGAGCGGATCCGCGGCGCGACGGAAGGCGTCGGAGGCGGCGATCCAGCGGTCGTTGCGGCGCAGCCGGTTGGTGCCGGTCGTGCCCCGCGTGGGCCGGCCGAGCGGTGAGGACGCCATGGCTCCATCCTGCCCGGTCCCGGTGGCCGGCGCGGTCCCGGCCTAGGCTTCTGTGCGTGCAGACGATCGAGATCGGGATCCCCGGGACGGCGGATGCGGACGGGATCGTGCGCACCTTCCTGACCGAGGTGGTCTCGCGATACCACGGAAGACCCGCGACGCACCGCGAGCGCGATGCGGTCCTCGCGGACGAGCCGTACGACGACCTCCAGGGCGACACCGGGATCCTGCTCCTGGCACGGGACGACAACGCCGTGGTCGCCTGCGCCGGAGCGCGCTTCGTGGACGGCCATGCCGAGCTCACCAAGGTCTTCACGCTGCCGGAAGCGCGGGGGAGGGGGATCGCGCGTCGGCTGGTCCTCCAGGTCGAGGAGGCGGCGCTCGACCGCGGGCTGCGGTCGCTCCGGCTGGACACCCGCTCCGACCTCGTCGAGGCGTGCGCGATGTACGAGAGCCTCGGGTTCCGCCCGGTCGAGGCGTTCAACGACGCCCCGTACGCCGATCGCTGGTACCGGAAGGACCTGACCCCGGCGGCGGGCACGCCGCCGACGGGGTCGTAGCCCGTCCGTCGGTCAGCGCGGCCCGCCGCCCATCGATCCGCCGGTGGGTGCGGTCCTCGTGTCCACGCGCACGGTGAGCGTCGCGGAGTAGCCCTTCGAGGTGTCGCCCGTCACCGCCGCCAGCTGCAACGCCCCGCCGTCGTCGCCGAAGACGTTGTCCGAGGTCAGGGACGTCTGGGCGAGGTTCTGCGCCGAGCCGTCGTAGCCGCTGGTCGTGTACACGGCGTCGCAGGCGGACTGCGGCAGCGCGATCTGCGACGTCGCGATCGCGTTCGCGGAGTCGGTGACGTCGGCGGCGCTCGGGTACACCTCGAAGTGGATGTGGGGCCAGCGGCCGGAATAGCACCCCGGGAAGATCGAGGTGAACGACACCCTGCCGTCGGCGTCCGCCACCTGCACGCCGCGCAGGTAGGTCTCGTTCTCGATGCCCGACGAGTACATCGAGTAGCCGCCGGCGGCGTTGCAGTGCCAGGCGTAGACGGCGACGCCGGCGAAGGGCGCGTCGCCGGACGCCATGTCGAGGATGTTCAGCGAGAACGTCAGCGGCACGCCGGCGGCGGTGGTGCCGCTGCCGATCGACGAGCGGATGTCCTGCCGGACGATCCCGGACTCGGTCAGCGCATCCGGGCCGTTCGAGCCGTCGCCCGGGTAGGGGCCGGCCGTCTCGTCCGGGATCTCCGCGGCAGGGACCGCGACGGTCGTGGCCGCCGCCGTGGCGGCAGGGGTGGTGCTGGTGACGGTGGGCGCCGGCGTCGAGCTGGCCGTGGACGCGGCGGTGGACGTGCTCGGCGTGCACGCGGCCAGCACGGCGCCGCCGGCGCCGAGGCCGACCAGGCTCAGCACCGTCCGGCGCGAGAACAGGGTGCGGAGGTCGAACGGCGCCCCCTGATCGACGACCTCCTCCTCGGGGCGGTCGAGCAGTCGGCCCTCGTAGGCGGGGCCCTGCGGAGTGCGGGTCGGGTCGGGGAAGGTGCTCATGTCCGGATCCTCTCGTGCGGTGACAGAAGGATCCTCTCGACCGCGTCGGGACCAGACCTGTGCGCCTGCTATGCGTCGCCTAAGGCGTCGCTGTCACGCAGGGACCCGCGACGCGGGAGCCGCGCCCGCACGCCGTAGGCTGTGAGCATGACGCGCACCCTCATCCTGCTCCGTCACGGGCAGAGCGAATGGAACGAACTGAACCTGTTCACCGGCTGGGTGGACGTCCGGCTGACCGAGCAGGGCAAGGGCGAGGCCCGCCGCGGCGGCGAGCTGCTCGCCGAGTCGGGCATCCTGCCCGACGTCCTGCACACCTCGCTGCTCAGCCGCGCGATCCAGACGGCGAACATCGCGCTCGACGCCGCCGACCGGTTGTGGATCCCGGTGACCCGCTCCTGGCGCCTCAACGAGCGCCACTACGGAGCCCTGCAGGGCAAGGACAAGGCGCAGACGCTCGAGGAGTTCGGTCCCGAGCAGTTCCAGCTGTGGCGCCGGTCCTTCGACGTTCCGCCGCCCCCGCTCGACGACGCGAGCGAGTTCAGCCAGGTGAACGACCCGCGCTACGCGGGCATCGACGGCGAGGTGCCGCGCACCGAGTCGCTCAAGCTCGTGATCGACCGTCTGCTGCCGTACTGGGAGTCCGCGATCGTCCCCGACCTCGAAGCGGGCAAGACGGTGCTCGTCACCGCGCACGGCAACTCGCTGCGCGGTCTCGTGAAGCACCTCGAGGGCATCAGCGACGACGACATCGCCGAGCTGAACATCCCGACGGGCATCCCGCTCGTCTACGAGCTCGACGACAACAACGTGCCGACCGGGCCCGGCCGCTACCTCGACCCCGAGGCCGCCGCCGCCGGCGCCGCCGCCGTGGCGAACCAGGGCAAGAAGTAGCACCCGGACCGACGACGGATCCCGTCCCGCCCGGTTCTCCGAACCGGCCCGGGGCGGGATCCGTCGTCGGTCCGCCTCCCGACGGAGGTCGGGGATGCGTCTCGAGAGGAGAAGATCCGCCCGGGCCGGAACGGCGGGGCGGATCTTCGACGATCTGACGGCGGCGCGGGGGATCAGGCGAGCCCGGATCCGGCCTCCGCCTCGGCCTGCGCCTCGACGGCGAGGGCGATGTCCTCCTCGTCGACGGCCCAGTCGCCGGTCGCGAGGTAGACGACCTTCTTCGCGACGGCGACCGCGTGGTCGGCGAAGCGCTCGTGGTAGCGGCTGGCCAGGGTCGCGTCGACGGTCGCGCCGGCCTCGCCCTTCCAGTTGTCGCTGAGCACCTTCTCGAAGACGCTCGCGTGCAGCTCGTCCACGTCGTCGTCGGCATTGCGGATCGTGTCCGCGAGACGCAGATCCTGGGTGCGCAGCAGCTCGCTCAGGGTGCGGGCGATCTCGACGTCGAGCTCTCCCATGCGGGTGAACGTGCCCTTGAGGCCCTTGGGGATCGCCCGCTCCGGGAAGCGCAGGCGCGCGAGCTGGGCGATGTGCTCGGACATGTCGCCCATGCGCTCGAGCGACGCGCTGACGCGCAGCGCGGTGACGACGATCCGCAGGTCGCGGGCGACGGGCTGCTGGCGGGCGAGGATCTCGATGGCCTGCTCGTCGAGCGCGACCGCGAGCTCGTCGATGCGGGCGTCGTCGGCGATGACCTCCTCGGCCAGCGCCACGTCGCTGGTGGCGAACGAGCGGGTGGCCTTCTCGATCGACACGGCCACGAGGTCGGCGATCTCGACGAGCTGCGCCTGCAGGTCCTCGAGAGACTGGTGGAAGACTTCGCGCATGGCTGCGCACCTTTCGTTCGGTGACCCTGGCTCCGGCACGGTGCGGGTCGCACGGCGGCCCGCGGCGCGGGCACGGGGCGGTGCCCGCCACGGGTCGTGACGCGCACGAGCCGATTCTGTTCGGCGAAGGTTAACGGTTGGTGCCGTGCTCGTGAACAGTAGCGCGCCAGGGGGTGGGACGGCCGGGAACCCGCCGATTCCGGGGGTGAACGACCTCTACGCTGGAGGCATGGACAGCACCCTGCTCGCCCTGCTCGCCCTCGGGCTGGGGGTCGCGATCGGCGCGGGCATCGCCGCGATGATCGTCGCCGCGATGCGGGCGCGCACGGCCGCCGAGCAGCAGGCGTCCAGTGAGCTTCCGGACGGTCTGACCGACGTGCTGGCCGCGATGGACGACGCCGCCTGCGCGGTGGATCCGTCCGGGCTCGTGACCGCTGCGAGCACCGCCGCCGGACGCTTCGGCATCGGAATCGGCGCCACGCTGGAGAACCCCGAGCTGCGCCAGCTCGTGCGCGCGGTGCGCGAGGGCGGCAGTGAGACGGCGACCCTGCGTCTTGCCCGCGGCGGGCGGAGCCTGGATCCGCGGCTGGTCGCCGCACGCGCGAGCCGCATCGGACCGCGCCTGAGCCTCCTCATCATCCGCGACATCACCGAGCAGGAGCGCCTCGAGCAGATGCGCACCGACTTCGTCGCCAACACCAGCCATGAGCTGAAGACGCCCGTGGGCGCCGTGAGCCTGCTGGCGGAGGCGATCGAGTCCGCCGCCGACGATCCCGCCCAGGTGCGCGCCTTCGCCTCGCGTATCCAGGCAGAGGCAGCGCGTCTGGGACAGCTCACCGGACGGATCATGAGCCTGTCCCGGCTGCAGTCCTCCGACGGCCTCGGCCGCTTCGGCCCGGTCGCGATCGACGAGGTCATCGCGGCGAGCGTGGAGAGCCATGCGGTGCAGGCCTCCTCCGCGGGTGTGGAGCTGACGCGCGGCGGCGACCGCGGAGCGTGGGTGCAGGGCGACGCGCAGATCCTCATCGAAGCGGTCGGGAACCTCATCGCCAACGCGATCGTCTACTCGCCGCGCGGATCCCGCGTGGGCGTCGGCGTGCGCGTCGACGACGGCGTGGTCGAGATCTCGGTGTCCGACCAGGGCATCGGCATCGAGGAGGCGGACCGCGACCGCATCTTCGAGCGGTTCTACCGCGCCGACGAGGCCCGGTCCCGCCGCACCGGAGGCACCGGCCTCGGGCTGTCGATCGTCAAGCACGCCACTCAGCGCCACGGCGGGGAGGTGCGGCTGTGGTCGCGCCCTGGTCGCGGCTCCACGTTCACCATGCGCCTGCCGCAGATCGCGGCGCCCGAGATCGAGGACGATCCGGGCGCGCGCAAGAAGCCGGCCAAGGACAAGAGCAAGAACAAGAAGAAGCGGAAGGCCCGCAAGGCCTCCCGTTTGGCCGCGCCGCCCGTGATCAGCACGGACCAGCCCCGCACCGATTCCGGAGAACTCGTATGACCCGCATCCTCCTCGTCGAAGACGAGCCCGATCTCGCCGACCCGCTCGCGTACCTGCTGCGCCGGGAGGGCTACGAGGTCGAGATCGCCGAGGACGGCCCGACCGCTCTCACCCTGTTCCGCGAGAGCGGCGCGGACATCGTCCTGCTCGACCTCATGCTCCCGGGGATGCCGGGCACCGAGGTGTGCCGCCAGATCCGCACCTCCTCGGCCGTCCCGATCATCATGCTCACCGCGAAGGACTCCGAGGTCGACATCGTGGTGGGGCTCGAGCTGGGCGCGGACGACTACATCACGAAGCCGTACTCGTCGCGCGAGCTGCTCGCCCGGATGCGGGCCGTGCTGCGCCGCGTCGTCCAGGCCGAGGACGACGTCGACGAGCGCATCCTCGAGGGCGGCAGGGTCACCGTCGACATCGACCGGCACACGGTCGCCGTGGACGGGGAGGTCATCAACATGCCGCTCAAGGAGTTCGAGCTGCTCGAGGTGCTGATGCGCAACTCGGGCCGCGTGCTCACGCGCGGCCAGCTGATCGACCGGGTCTGGGGCAGCGACTACTTCGGCGACACGAAGACCCTCGACGTGCACATCAAGCGGATCCGCTCCCGCATCGAGGAGAACCCGTCCGAGCCGGTGATGCTCGTCACCGTGCGCGGTCTGGGCTACCGCTTCGAGGGCTGAGCGCGCCGCGCAGAAGCGGAAGGCCCCCGGATCCGAGGGATCCGGGGGCCTTCCGCGTGGTCTGCGCCGAGTCAGCCGACGGGGGTCTCGCTGGCCGTCGGGGTCGGCTCGACCGCCGGGGCGACCGGGGTCGTGGTCGGCGTCGGGCTGGGCGGGGCGGTCGGCACCAGCGTGGAGTAGTAGGGCAGGGTGCCGTCGAGCACCGGGATCGCGTACTTGATGCCCTCGGCGTCGCCGGACTGGAAGTAGACGTCGACCGTCTCGCCCGCCTTGGTGTCCAGGCCCTCGAACGTCAGCGGCTGGGCGTCGTCGCCGCCGAGGCTCACCGACTTCTGGCCGGCGACGCGCACGCTCTGGGCGGGGCCGTCGCCGACGGTGATGTGGATCGTGGCGGAGTCGGACGTGGTGTTCACCAGACCGGCCACGAGGTTGCCCGTGGTGCCGGACTCGTCGGCGACGAAGAAGGCGTTGCGGACCTCGATCGGACCGCTCTTGGGCACGTTCGCGCCGTCGGAGGCCGAGTAGTCGATCGTGGTCGCCTGCGGAGTGATCCCCGCGCACCCGGTGGCGCCGACGATGATCAGGGCGCTGAGGGCGATGGACGCAGCAAGGCGCGATTTCACGGGTCCTCCAGAAAATTCACGTGATGATCCAGCACCATTCTAGGGGCACGCGCCGCAGGCGCACGGCTCGGCCCACGCGCGCGATGGCGGGAGGGGAGCGGCCGGGGGCGCGAACCTTAGCGCATTCTGGCTGTGGTATCCTGGAGGTTGCCGAAAGGACACGACTTTATGCTTTTTGAGGTTGGTGAGACCGTGGTCTATCCGCACCACGGCGCCGCGACGATCATCGAGGTCAAGGACCGTGTGATCAAGGGGGAGACCAAGAAGTACCTGAAGCTGAACGTCACGCAGGGAGACCTCATCATCGAGGTGCCTGCCGAGAACGTCGACCTGGTCGGCGTTCGCGACGTGATCGGCCAGGAGGGACTGGATCGGGTGTTCGAGGTGCTCCGCGCCCCGTTCACCGAGGAGCCGACCAACTGGTCGCGCCGGTATAAGGCGAACCTCGAGAAGCTCGCCTCGGGCGATGTGATCAAGGTCAGCGAGGTCGTCCGCGACCTGTGGCGCCGCGACCAGGATCGCGGTCTCTCCGCCGGCGAGAAGCGCATGCTGGCCAAGGCCCGTCAGATCCTCACCTCCGAGCTCGCGCTCGCGGAGAAGATCGACGAGGAGAAGGCCGGGACGCTCCTCGACGAGGTCCTCGCCTCCTGAGCTCTGCGTGAGAAGGGGTGGATGCCGCGGCATCCACCCCTTCTTCGTGTCCGCGGTGCGGTCCGAGGGGCTCAGATCGACCGCTGGTAGCTGCGGATCGCGCTCAACGCCCAACCGAACGCGAGCACGGCCAGCAGGACGAGGCCGCCGGCCTGCCACCACCCTTCCGCGGGGTACGAGCCGGTGAGGCCGCCCCGGCCGAGTTCGACGGCCCAGGTCATCGGGTTGCCGCGCGAGACGTTCTGCACCCACTCGGGCATCGCCGCGGCGGGCATCATCGTGGTGGACAGGAACGTCGCCGGCAGCACGATCAGCTGCGAGAGGCTGATCAGCGCGATCTGACTGCGCGACACGAGCGCGACCGCCGTGGACGCGCAGCAGAAGATCGTTGCGAGCAGCGTCGCGACGCCCAGCGCGACGAGCACGCCGCCGACGCCGCCGGGGTAGCGCGCGCCGCCCAGCCAGCCGATGCCGAGCACGACGAGCGACTGCAGCACGTTGATCGCCAGCTGCTGCAGGAGCTGCCCCGCGATGATCGACGAGCGCCGCAGCGGCGACGTGAGGTACTGGTCCATCACGCCGGAGTCGATGTCGTCGATGTAGCCGGTGCCGGCCCAGGCGCCGGAGTACAGCACCGTCATCATCAGGATCCCGGGGACGAGGTAGTCGATGTAGCCGTGCCCGCCGAACGCGGGGAGGGCGCCCAGAGTGCGGAAGACCTGCCCGAACAGCAGGATCCAGATCACCGGCTGGATGAGGCTCATGACGGGTCCCCAGGCCTGACGGATCGAGACGATCGACCAGCGCCGCAGCACCTGCCCGGTCTGCGTGAACCAGCCGGGGCGCGCCGGGGCGGTGCCGAGGGCGGGGGAGAGGGCGATCGCGCTCATGCGGCGACTTCTTCCGTGAGGGCGGCCGCGGGTGCGTCGCCGAAGGTGTGGCCGACGAAGTGCAGGTACACGTCGTCGAGGGTGGGGTGGGAGGCGGCGACCTGGCCGTAGCGGATTCCGGCGCCGTCGAGGGCGGCGATGACCGCGCCGACCGCGGAGGCGGCGTCGTCGGTGCGGGCGACGAGCAGGCCGTCGACGCCGGCCGCCTCGACGAGCACGTCGCGCAGTCCGGGCACGGACGAGACCGCCGCGCGCACGGCGACCGGATCCGGCTCCACGAGGGTCACACGGACGGCGTCGCCGTGCAGCGCCGCCTTGAGCTCCTCCGGCGTGCCCTGGGCGACGGCCCGCCCGCGGTTCACCAGCAGCAGCTCGTCGGCGAGCCGGTCGGCCTCCTCCATGTAATGCGTGGTGAGCACGACGGTGAGGGCCTCCTCGCCGGCCAGCCGCCGGATCTCGGCCCACATGGCCGCGCGAGCCTCGGGGTCGAGGCCGGTGGTGGGCTCGTCGAGGAAGAGCACCTGCGGGCGATGCACGAGCGCGGCGGCCACGTCGAGGCGCCGTCGCATCCCGCCGGAGAAGGTGCGCACCGGCCGCCGCGTCGCGTCGTCGAGGCCGAACTCGGTCAGGAGCCGTGCGGCGCGCGCTCGGGCATCGGAGCCGCCGAGGCCCCGCATGCGTGCGGCGATCTCGAGGTTCTCGGTTGCGGTGAGGTTCGGATCCGTTCCGGTGCCCTGGGAGACGTAGCCGATCGCTGCGCGCACGTCGGCGGGGGCGTCGTTCACGTCGTGGCCGGCCACGCGGGCGCGGCCCGCGGTGGGGCGGGACAGCGTGGTGAGGATCTTGGTGGTGGTGGACTTGCCGGCGCCGTTCGGGCCGAGCAGCCCGAAGACACGACCGGCCGGGACGGCGAAGCTCAGGCCGTCCAGGGCGCGGACAGCGGGGCGGCGGCCGCGGCCGCGGTACTCCTTGACGAGGTCTTCGGCGATGATGGCATCGCCGTCGTTGCGCTGGTGTGCGGGCATGACGAACATCCCTTCCGTTCTGAGGGCTTTTCTGCGTGGAGATGGAGGGCGGATCCGGTCTGCCGAGGGGTGCCGGATCCGCCGGTCGGTCAGCGGCGGTCGCCGCTGCGCGGTGCGAAGAGCATGCGTGCGAGGAGGAGCATCATGGCGGCGAGGCCGCCGACGAACGCCACGGGCGCCCACCACCAGCCGACCGTGAAGACCAGCACGACGATCGCCGCCAGGGTGAGGAACCAGATCACCGCCGTATAGATGCCGAAGCGGGCGGCGGACTCCGGATCCGTCTCGAAGCGGTTCGGAGGCATCTGCGTGATCGCGCCGCGGGTCCAGGCCTTGTGGCGATTGGTCTGCGTCGCGCCGAGGTAGGAGAACAGCGCGAGGGATCCGGCCAGGAGCACGGCCGCGAGGATCACGAGCCAGAGCTGGTCCAGGGCGAGTGCGAAGCCTCCTCCGAGGCCGAGCGCGAGCAGGGTCCCGCCCGTGGCAAGGCCGAAGCCGATGGCGCGGGCGGCCGGCAGCGGGTGGTTCGTCGTGGTCTCCTGCAGCAGTGCGTCCGCCGTGACGATGCCGAGCGCGATCGCGACGACCGCACCGAGACCGGCGACGGCGAGCGGGGCGGCCGGGTGCACGAGCAGGACGACGAGGAGGATCCCGACGAGGGCGGCGGTGGCGAGGAGGCTCAGCAGCACGGTCCGCACCACGAATCCGGGCTTCGGTCGCACCCTGTTCCGGGCGGTGAGCGCCTCCCAGCCGAGGGAGCGCACGGCTTCGGCCGGCTCGTCGTCGAGGAGGGTGCGGACATCGCCGAGCTCGACGATCGCCCGCTGCGCGGCTTCGGCGGGGGAAGCGCCCGCGGCGACCAGCTCGTCGACCTGCGCCGCGATGTTCGCGCGGATCTCCTCCTTCAGGTCCTGTGCGGCCGGTGTCATCTCGACCCCGGCGAAGGCGTCGTCCAGCAGGCGGTGGATGTCGGTGTTCATGTGCTCAGTCCTTCGCGTCCAGAAGCGTGTCGATCACGCGGCGGGTGGCGACCCAGGCCGCGACGTTGCGCCGGTACACCGCGCGGCCGGCGTCGGTGATCCGGTAGTACTTGCGGCGTCCGCCCTGCGTCTCGTCGCCCCAGTAGGACTCGACCAGTCCGTCCTTCTCCAGACGGCGGTAGGTCGCGTAGAGGGTGGCCTCCTTGATCTCGTGGTCTCCTCCGGTGGCGTCCCGGATGGTCTTGTAGATCTCGAAGCCGTAGCGGTCGCCGCCGCGGAGCATCCCGAGCACGATCGTGTCGGTGTGCCCGCGCAGGAGGTCCGCGGAGAAGGCGTCATCGTTCATGTCAAGTACTGTATCAGATCAAGTACTGGTTCAGGCAAGAGTTTGCGCCGTTCTGCAGGGAGGCTCGGCCGTTGTGCAGGGCGAAGAGGGTCGGCGCGCGGTGCGTCCGGCACCGTTCCGCGATGTGATGCGCCCGGCGAGGAGGGTGGATCCTGCAGAATGGCGGCGGCTCCCTGCAGAACGTCGCGAGTCGGCGCGCGCTAACGTGAGAGCGTGACCGACCTCCCCGCGCCGCTCGTGCGCACCGCCGTCATCGTCGTGGCCGCCGGCTCCGGCACCCGGCTCGCCGCGGGGGCGCCCAAGGCGTTCGTGCCGCTCGACGGCCGCACGATCCTGGAGCACGCGCTCGACGGCGTCTTCGCGGCCACGCCGGCCCAGGTGATCCTCGTCGTCCCCGCCGGGCTCGAGGCCGAGGCGACGGACCTGGCGGCGGATCGTCCCGTCCGGGTCGTCGCCGGCGGCGACACCCGGCAGCGCTCCGTGGCGGCCGGACTCGCGGCGCTCGCCGAGGGCGTCGACACGGTGCTCGTGCACGACGCGGCGCGGGCGCTGACCCCGCCGGCGCAGTTCGCGGCGGTGGCCACCGCCGTCGGCCCCGGGGTCGGTGTCATCCCGGCGCTGCCCGTCGTCGACACGCTCAAGCGCGTGAACGGCGAGGACGTCATCGCTCCGGTCGACCGCGCCGAGCTCGCCGCCGCGCAGACCCCGCAGGGCTTCCCGCGCGCCGAGCTCCTCGCCGCCTACGCGCAGGCCGCGGAGCAGGGCGTGGAGTACACCGACGACGCGGCGCTCTTCGCCGCGGCCGGGGGAGCGGTGCGTCACGTCCTCGGATCCGAGGAGGCCTTCAAGATCACCATCCCGCACGACCTGGAGCGCGCCCGCATGATCCTCTCGTCCTCGTCCCAGCACGCGGCCGAGGGGCCGGTCGTCCCTCGCGTCGGCATCGGCACGGACGTGCACGCCTTCGCCGCGGGCGGCACGCTGCGTCTGGGCGGCCTGGACTGGCCGGGAGAGCCCGCCCTCGAGGGCCACTCGGACGGCGACGCCGTCGCGCACGCGATCGTGGACGCGCTGCTGGGCGCCGCGGGGCTCGGCGACATCGGGCTGCACTTCGGCACCGCGCACCCCGAGTACGCGGGCGCGCACGGGGAGGTCTTCCTCGCCCGCACCGCCGAGATCCTCGCGGAGGCCGGATTCGCGATCGGCAACGTCTCCGTGCAGTTCCAGGGCAATCGCCCCCGGTTCAGCGCCCGTCGCACCGAGGCCGAGCGGAGCCTGTCGGCGGCGCTCGGCGGAGCACCCGTCGCCGTCTCCGCGACGACGACCGACGGGCTCGGCTTCCCCGGACGCGGCGAGGGCATCGCGGTCACGGCTGTGGCTCTCGTGCATCCGATCGCCCTGAGCTGAATCCCTAACCGTAGGGATCCTCCGGATTCGGATCCGACACCGGGCGCGCGTGCTTACGCTGGGGGGCGCGGCCACCTGCCGCGTTCAGCAGACGTCGTAGAGAGGTCATCGTCATGCGCGCACTCGTCCACTCCTCCTTCGGGGATCCCGCCGAAGTCCTGACCGTCCAGGATGTGCCGACGCCCGAGCCCGGACCGGGGCAGGTGCGGCTGCGCGTGCTGCTGGCCACCGTGCACAACCACGACCTGCTGACCGTGCGCGGCCTCTACGGATACAAGCCCGAGCTGCCGGCGCGCTCCGGCACCGAGGCCGTCGGCGTCGTCGACGCGGTCGGAGAGGGCGTCGACGCGGGTCTCGTCGGGCGCCGGTTCACCGTCGGCGGTGCGTTCGGGGCCTGGGCCGAGTTCGTGCTCGCCCCCGCGGCGGGGCTCATCCCCGTGCCCGACGACATCCCGGACGAGCAGGCCGCGCAGCTCGGATCCATGCCGTTCAGCGCGATCAGCGTGCTGGACTCGCTGGGGCTCGCGGCCGGAGACTGGATGATCCAGAACGCCGCGAACGGCGCCGTCGGGCGCATGGTCGCCCAGCTCGGCGCCGCGCGCGGTGTGCACGTGGTCAGTCTCGTCCGGCGTGCCGAGGGGATCGCCGAGCTCGAGGCGCAGGGCGTGCGCAACGTGGTCGCGACGGATGCCGAGGACTGGCAGGATCAGGTGCGCGCTCTCACCGGGGGATCCCCGATCCGTGCCGGCATCGACTCGGTCGGCGGCGACGCCAGCGGCCAGGTCGCGGCGATGCTCGGTGAGGGCGGGCTGCTGGTCGTCTTCGGCGCGATGGCCTCTCCGACCATGCGGATCTCCTCGGGCGATGTGATCTTCAAGCAGCTGACCGTGCGCGGATTCTGGGGCTCCAAGGTCGCCGCGGCCATGCCCGCCGAGCAGCGCGGAGCCCTGTTCGGCGAGCTGCTGCAGCGGATCCGCGAGGGCGTGCTCACGCTGCCCGTCTCCGCGGTCCTGCCGTTCGAGGGGATCGCGGAGGCGTCCGAGGGCAACCTCCGCGCCGGACGCGAGGGCAAGATCCTGCTGCAGCCCTGACCGC
Source organism: Microbacterium sp. USTB-Y (assembly GCF_023703415.1). Lineage (GTDB taxonomy): Bacteria > Actinomycetota > Actinomycetes > Actinomycetales > Microbacteriaceae > Microbacterium. Next base: position 305,232 of record NZ_JAGMTU010000005.1, read on the forward strand.
ACCCGTTCCGGGGAGCGATGTCGGCGCATTCCGACCCGGAATCGCGGCGCGCACCGCTCCCCGGAACTGTCAGGGGCGCCCCGGTAGGCTTGAGCGGTGACGATCCGCCTCCATGACACGCGCGCGCAGGAACTGCGCGACTTCGTTCCGCTCGATTCCTCGAACGTGACGATGTACGTGTGCGGACCCACCGTGCAGTCCGGCCCGCACATCGGGCACGTGCGCGCGGCACTGAGCTTCGACCTGCTGCGGCGCTGGCTGCAGCGGCGCTACGGACGCGTCACGTTCGTCCGCAACGTCACGGACATCGACGACAAGGTGCTCGCGAACGCGACGGATGCCGAGTCGTGGTGGGGCCTGGCCTACCGGATGGAGCAGGAGTTCTCGGCCGCCTACGCCGCGGTCGGGATCCAGCCGCCCACCTACGAGCCCCGGGCGACGGCGTCGATCCCGCAGATGCAGGAGCTCATCGCGCGCCTCATCGAACGCGGTCATGCGTACCCCGCGGCCGACGGCTCGGGCGACGTGTACTTCGATGTGCGCAGCTGGGCCGGCTACGGCGAGCTCACACGTCAGTCCGTCGACGCGATGGAGGCCGCAGAGGACGCGGATCCCCGCGGCAAGCGCGCCCCGCAGGACTTCGCGCTGTGGAAGGGGGCGAAGCCGGGGGAGCCGGCCGACGCGACCTGGGCGTCTCCGTGGGGCGCCGGGCGTCCGGGCTGGCACATCGAGTGCTCGGCCATGGCGCGGCGCTACCTCGGCGCCGAGTTCGACATCCACGGCGGCGGTCTCGACCTGCGCTTCCCGCACCACGAGAACGAGCTGGCGCAGTCCACCGCGGCCGGCGACGCGTTCGCCCGCTACTGGGTGCACAACGGCCTCGTGACGGTCGACGGGCAGAAGATGTCGAAGTCGCTCGGCAACTTCACCCTCGCCGCCGACGTGCTCGCGCAGCACGACCCGCTCGTCGTCCGTTACGCGCTCGCCGCGGCGCACTACCGCTCGAGCCTCGACCTGTCCGATTCGTCCTGGACCGAGGCCGAGGCGGCGCTGGGCCGGATCCGCACCTTCCTGGAGCGCGCGCAGCGCACGGCCGGTGGGGACGAAGGGCCGGCAGCGGAGTCCCTCCCCGCCGCGTTCGCCTCTGCGATGGACGACGACCTCGGCGTGCCGCAGGCCCTCGCGGTCGTGCACGAGACCGTGCGCGCGGGCAACGCCGCCCTGGACCGCGGCGACGTCGACGAGGTCCGCATCGCGCTGGGCGCGGTGCGGGCGATGACCGGCGTGCTCGGGATCGACCCGTTCTCGCCGGAGTGGCGCGGGACCGGATCCGACACGAAGACCACCACGGCGCTGGATGCGCTCGTGCAGGCGATGATCGCCCAGCGCGCGCAGGCCCGCGCCGACAAGGACTGGCCCGCCGCCGACCGCATCCGCGATGCGATCGGTGCGGCGGGCATCACCCTGGAGGACACTCCAGACGGAACTCATTGGAGCATCGATGGCTAAGCCGAGCCGCCCCGGAGCGGGCAACAGCAAGAAGAAGGGCGCCACCAAGGGCACCGGCGGCAACGGTCGCAAGGCGCTCGAGGGCCGCGGCAACACCCCGAAGGCCGAGGACCGCGCCTGGCACGTCGCGGGCAAGCGCAAGGCGGCGCAGGAGCGCTACGCCGCGGCCGGGGGCAAGGGCCGTCCCGGATCGCGGGCGGGACAGAAGCCGCAGTCGGGATCCAACCCGAACCGCCGCGTGTCGTCGTCGGCGGCCTCGAACGACACCGAGACCGTCACCGGGCGCAACTCGGTGCTCGAGGCTCTGCGCACCAAGATCCCCGCGACCACGATGTACATCGCGCAGCGCGTGGAGATGGACGACCGCGTCAAGGAGATGCTCGCCATCGCCCGGCACCGCGAGATCCCCGTGCTCGAGGTCACCCGTCAGGAGCTGGACCGCATGGCCGGCTTCGACGGCGTCCACCAGGGCGTCGCGCTCAAGGTGCCGCCCTACGAGTACGCGCACCCGCAGGACCTCCTCGAAGAGGTCATCGACCGCGGCCAGACCCCGCTGTTCGTGGCGCTGGACGGGATCACCGACCCGCGCAACCTCGGCGCGATCATCCGCTCGACGGCCGCGTTCGGCGGCCACGGCGTGATCCTGCCGCAGCGCCGCTCGGCGAGCGTGAACTCGGCGGCCTGGAAGACCAGCGCGGGAGCGGCGGCCCGCATCCCCGTCGCGCTCGCGGCGAACCTCACCAGCATGCTCAAGGAGTTCAAGAAGCAGGGCGTGTTCGTGCTCGGCCTGGACGGCGGCGGCGACGTCTCGCTGCCCGCGATCGAGCTCGCGGACCGTCCGGTCGTGATCGTGGTCGGCTCGGAGGGCAAGGGGCTGTCGCGCCTGGTCACCGAGACCTGCGATCAGATCGTCTCGATCCCGATCTCCGCGGCGACCGAGTCGCTCAACGCGGGCATCGCGGCCTCAGTCGCGCTGTACCAGGTCTCGACCGTCCGGGGCGCGAAGGGCTGACCGCGGGGCCCGAGGCGCGATGCCGCCGGAGCCGGTGCGCCGTCCCGGCGTACCGCGCCCGGGCATGACCGCCCGCGCACGGCGTTGATCCGGAGTGCACATCCGTGCAGGGATCGCGCCGGCGCGGAATAGCGGGCGGGCGCGGATCCTTCCACTCTCCGTACCCAGTGCAGCAACGGAAGGAAACGCGCATGGCCCGCATCATCGTCATCGGAGGCACCGGCTTCGCCGGACGTCACATCGTCCAGGAGGCCGCGGCTCGCGGGCATGAGGTCGTCTCGATCTCGCGCTCTGTGCCGTCCGCCCCGGTCGCGGGCGTGACGGACGTGCAGGGCAACGTGCGCGACCTCGCCTCGCTCGGCGACGTCTTCGACGGCGTCGACGCGGTCGTCTCGGCCCTGAGCCCGCGCGGCGACATGGAGGACGCGGTCCTCGGCGTGCTGGCCGAGCTCGTCGCGAAGCTCAGCGGCACGGACACGCGCCTGGGCGTCGTGGGCGGCGCCGGCGGCAGCCTCACCGCGCCCGGCGGCCCGCGCCTGATCGACGTCGACTTCCCCGAGGAGTACAAGCACGAGGCCCAGGTCGGGGTAGACTCGCTCGCCCTGCTCGAGGCCACGGACGGATCCCTGGACTGGTTCCTCGTCCACCCCGCCGAGGTCTTCGGCCCCTGGGCCGAGGGCGAGCGCACCGGCGTCTACCGCGACGGCGGGGACGTCGTGGTGCGCGATGCCGACGGCAACTCGACGATCTCCGGTGCCGACTTCGCGCTCGCCGTCGTCGACGAGATCGAGCAGGGCAACCACCACCGGGAGCGCTTCACCGTCGGCTACTGATGGATCCCGCTCCGGGTCGTCGAGCGAGAGCGTCCTTGGCGTCCTCGCTCGACGACCCGGAAACCGCCGCCCGGTCTCCGGCAGTGCCGCGGGCTAGACCAGATCCCGCCAGTCGACGTCCGGATCCTCGTCGTCCAGAGGCACGGATCCGGTGATCACCGGCAGGGACATGGTCTCGGTGGGCGGGCCCATGATGGTGGCCTCGTCGCGGCGATGCCGCAGCACGTCGTTGATGTACGAGGTGAGCACCTCCGCGAGCGGCACTGAGCGGCCCTCGCGCTGCGACATGTACCAGCGGTGCTCCAGCACCTGGTGGAAGACCTCGGCGGGCTCGAGCTTGGCGCGCAGGTCGTACGGGATCGCGCGCACCACGGGCTCGAACACCCGGGTGAGCCACTCGTGCGCGTACATCTCCTCGTCGGCCCACTGCTTGGTCGAGCGGGCGCGGAACTCGTCCAGGTCGTTCAGCAGCCGCCGTGCCTGGTTCTCCTCGACATCGAGGCCGGTGAGGCGGATGAGCCGGCGCTGATGATGCCCGGCGTCGACGACCTTGGGTTCGATCTCCACGCGCGTGCCGTCGGAGGTGGTCTGGATCGACATCTCGCCGATGTCGAAACCGAGCGCGTTCAGCCGCTCCACCCGCTCCGTGATCCGCCACGCCTCGCCCGCCGCGAACGACTCGTGCGCCGTGAGCGCGGCCCACAACGACCGGTAGGACGAAACGATCCCATCGGCGATGGCGACCGCGTCCACGCCGCGCTCCAGGCGTCCTCCGGCGGCGAGGTCGAGGATCTCCCCGGCGATGTTGGTGCGAGCGAGGTCCAGATCATAGGCGCGCTGGCCGTCGGTGAGGCCCTCCTCGTGCAGTTCGCCGGTCTCGGCGTCGACGAGGTAGGCGGCGAACGCCCCGGCATCCCGGCGGAACAGGGCGTTCGACAGCGACACGTCGCCCCAGTAGAAGCCCACGTTGTGCAGGCGCACCAGCAGCAGCGCGAGGGCGTCCACGAGGCGGGTCGCGGTGTCGGGTCGCAGCACGCGCGTGAACAGTGCGCGGTACGGCATGGAGAACCGCAGGTGCGAGGTGACCAGCACGGCGGGCAGGGGAGCGCCCTTGGCGTCGGTGCGGCCGGCGATCACGGCGACGCGCGACACGCACGGCACGTCGAGACGGGCGAGGTTGCCGAGCATCTCGTACTCGCGCCGGGCCATCTCCTCGGTCGTCTCCTTCACGGCGACGACGGATCCGGAGAGATCGGCGAAGCGCACGAGGTGACGAGACAGCCCCTTCGGCAGGGACACGATCACCTCGGAGGGCCATTTCGCCAGCGGCAGGGACCAGGGCAGCGACAGCAGCCCGGGATCCACGGCGCTCGCGGTGATGCTCAGTGCATCCTTCATGTCTGCTCCTCGGCCCTCGTGGTCCCGGGCTCGGCGTGGACGGGCCCGGGAACGACGACGCGGCGCGGGGGAGGACCCCCGCGCCGCGTCGCGCGATCAGTGGATCAGGAAGCCGCGATCGGCTTCTTGTTGAGGCGCTCGCCCGACTCGAGGTCGAACGCGTGCACGTGACCCGGGTTCGCCGCCAGGGTGACGGTCTCGCCCGCGTTCGGGTGGTTGCGGCCGTCGACGCGCGCGACCAGGTCGGTGCGCTTGCCGTTGATCTCGGTGTGACCGTAGAGGTAGCCGTCGGCGCCGAGCTCCTCGACGAGGTCGACCGTGACCGAGAGGCCCTTGCCGTCGGCGGGGCCCACGGTGATGTCCTCGGGGCGCACGCCGACCGTGATCTGGGAGCCGCTCGTGCCGGCGACGGTCTCGCGCTCGAGCGGGACGACCTCGGTGCCGAACTGCACGCCGCCGTCAGCGAGGTCGGCGCTGAACAGGTTCATCGCGGGCGAGCCGATGAAGCCGGCCACGAAGACGTTCTGCGGGTTCTCGTACAGGTCGCGCGGCGAGCCGACCTGCTGCAGCAGGCCGTCCTTCAGCACGGCGATGCGGTCGCCCATGGTGAGCGCCTCGGTCTGGTCGTGGGTGACGTAGACGGTCGTGACGCCGAGACGGCGCTGCAGCGACGCGATCTGGGTGCGGGTCTGCACGCGCAGCTTGGCGTCGAGGTTCGACAGCGGCTCGTCCATGAGGAACACCTGGGGCTGGCGGACGATCGCGCGGCCCATCGCGACGCGCTGACGCTGACCACCGGAGAGCGCCTTCGGCTTGCGGGTCAGGTACTGCTCGAGGTCGAGGAGCTTGGCGGCCTCGAGGACGCGCTGCGCACGCTCCTCCTTGCCGACGCCGGCGATCTTGAGCGCGAAGCCCATGTTCTCGGCGACCGTCATGTGCGGGTACAGCGCGTAGTTCTGGAAGACCATCGCGATGTCGCGGTCCTTCGGCGGGACGTCGGTCACGTCGCGGTCGCCGATGAGGATGCGGCCCGCGTTGACCTCTTCGAGGCCGGCGAGCATGCGCAGGGAGGTGGACTTTCCGCAGCCGGAGGGGCCGACCAGAACCAGGAACTCGCCGTCGGCGATGTCGATGTTCAGCTTGTCGACCGCGGGGCGGGTGCCTCCGGGGTAGAGCCGGGTGGCCTCGTCGAAGGTCACAGTTGCCATTGTCTTCTCCTTCACCGGCAGGTACGTGCCGGACGATCCGTAGTGAAAAAGCGACGAGGGTGAACCCGCCGTGGCCCGCCATCGGGCCGGGTTCAGTATGACACGAGAGCTTCGGCACGGTCCAGTGCTGCTGAAGCGCTTTCCGGCGGGACCTCGCAGGGATCGGCCAGTGCTCGTCTGGGCATTTCTCAGCCTGCCTGGCTAGCATCGAACCCGTGCCGCGCCGCGCCCGTTGGCGGCCGGACATCGGGATGGCCCATCCCCAACGAACCAAGAGGAACGATGTCGAGCGACGAAACGCCGAACGTCCCCACGCCTTCGCACTCGCGTGCGGCCGTGCGGGAGAAGGCCCAGCAGGTGAACGCCCAGCAGTCCCGCGCCCGGATCATGCGACGCGTGATCCTCGGGCTCGTCGCCGTCGTGATCGTCGGCGCCGCCGGCGGTGCCGTGGCCTGGGCGGTGGGATCGGCCGTGTCGAAGCCCTCGCTCAGCCCGTCGAACCTGAAGGACGACGGCGTCCTCGTGACGAAGGGCGACCTCGCGGCCGCGCGCGCCGCGTCCGCCCCCACCCCGACGCCGACCGTCGCGGGTTCGGCCGACCCGTCCGCCTCGTCGACGCCGACCCCCGACCCGACCTCCTCCTCCGGCCCGGTCGACATCCACGTGTACGTGGACTACCTCTCCCCGGGCGCCGGCGACTTCGAGCGCGCCAACGCCAAGCAGCTCGCCACCTGGGTCGACCAGGACGCGGCGACCGTGACCTACCACCCGGTCGCGCTGCTCACCGCCAACTCGAACGGCACCAAGTACTCGCTGCGCGCCGCGTCGGCGGCGGCCTGCGTCGCGGCGCGGCAGCCCGACGTGTTCTACGCCTTCAACCACGCGCTGCTCATCGACCAGCCCAAGCAGGACACGGACGGCAAGAGCGACAAGGACCTGATCCAGCTCGCGGTCGACAGCGGCGTCAAGGACACCTCGGGCATGCAGGGCTGCATCGAGGACAGCACCTACGACTCCTGGGTGAAGGATGTCACGCAGCGTGCCGTCGACGGCCCGCTGCCCGGCTCGAAGAAGGCCGCCCTGACCGGCGCGCCGACGATCGTCGTGAACGGCCAGGTCTACGCCGGCTCGCTCACCGACGCCGCCGAGTTCAGCCAGTTCGTGCTCTCCGTGGCGAGCGACTCGTACTACGGGACGCCCGGGCCCACCGTCACGCCGACGCCGAGCCCGACCGCGACGCCCTGACGCCACCGGGGCCGGCCGCGGAGCTTGCTACGCTGTGGAGCGGTCGCGCCGCACGGCGACGACCGTGACGCCTCCTTAGCTCATCTGGTAGAGCAGCGGCCTTGTAAACCGCAGGTGGCCGGTTCGAGTCCGGCAGGAGGCTCCGATCCTCAGGACGGTGCGCTCAGGGCGCCGTCGTCATCGTCGCGGACTGCACCCACCGGGTCGCATCGGCGGACGCGAGCAGTGCGTCGTCCATGAGGGCGCGGGTGGGCTCGCCCTCCAGCCAGTCGTCCGCGAAGGCGGCGGGGATCAGCACCGGCATCCGATCGTGGATCCCGGCCAGCCGATCGGGTGCGGGCTGCATCACGATCGAGTAGCAGGTGAACCAGGATCCGTCCTCGGTACGACCCCGCTGGGTGACCGCGGCCATGCCGAACAGGGCGCCGTCCAAGCCGAACTCGTGCCAGGTCTTCGACGGCTTCTGCATCTCGAACCACCGGGTCGCGGGAACGATCGCGCGGCCGCGCAGACCGCCGGGGCGCTCCTGCAGACGCTCGGAGCGGGTGTTGATCGACGGGAACCGCGACGGCTTGCCGTCGATCAGGAATCCCCACCACGCCTCCTCGAGCGCTGCTCCGGATGCGGCCGGTACGAGGATCGGATTGAGGTTGCGCAGCAGTCGCCCGGTCGGACGGACCGCTTCGTCGGCATTGCGCCGCGCCCAGGCGCGGATGCCCTCCATGAGTTCCTCATCGGCCTCCTCGATCAGCTGCTGATCGCTGAAGCGGGGATCCAGACCGTAGCTCGCGCACATGTCTGGAGCGTAGCGCGGGGCACCGACAAGGGCCGGTCCTGGGCGGATCCGGCCGCGGGTAGGCTCGGAACGGTGACCGCTCCTCCGCCGCTCCCGACTCGCGGTCGCACCGCCCTGGCGCTCGGCGGCGCGGTCGCGATCGGCGCGATGACCGCGATCCAGGCACGGGTTAACGGCCAGCTCGGGGTGCGGCTCGACAACGGCATCCTCGCGGGCTGGGTCTCGTTCGCCGTCGGCCTGGTGCTGCTGAGCGTCCCCGTGCTGCTCAGCCGGGCGGGGCGTGCGGCGCTCGCCCGGGTCTGGCGCGGAGTGCGCACCGGGCACGTGCCGTGGTGGATGCTGCTCGGCGGCGCCTGCGGTGCGCTGACGGTCTCGACCCAGGGGCTCGTCGCGGGGATCCTCGGCGTCGCACTGTTCACGGTGGGCGTGGTGGCCGGTCAGGCCCTGCACGGCCTGCTGCTCGACCGGGTCGGATTCGGGCCGGCGGGTGTGGTCGCGATCACCCCGGGACGCCTGATCGGAGGGCTGTTCGCCCTCGTCGCCGTCGGGTTCTCCCTCGGCGGGGACGTGCTCTCTCGTGCGCCGCTGTGGATGCTGGTGCTGCCCTTCCTCACCGGCGCGGGCATCGCCTTCCAGTCCGCGGTGAACGGGCGGCTGGGGCAGCGGATCGCCTCCCCGCTCGGCGCCACCTACATCAGCTTCCTCGGCGGCGTGCTCGTGCTCTCCGTCTCCGTCGGCGTGAGCCTGCTCGTCACCGGCGCGCCCGAGCCGCTGCCCGCGGCGTTCCCGGGCGACCTGTGGCTGTATCTGGGCGGGCTGCTCGGCGCCGCCTACATCCTGCTCGGGGTCGTCATCGTGGCGCGCACCGGCGTGCTCCTGATGGGCCTCGGAGCCGTGCTCGGACAGCTCGTGGTCTCGGTGCTGATCGATGCGATCTGGCCGCCCGCCGCGGGGCCGGCGCTGTGGCAGATCGTCGCCATGGTGCTCGCCGCAGGGCTCTCGGTGCTGATCGCGCTGCCGTGGCGGCGCCGCCCGGTCAGCTCCGCTTCGCGGCCTTCCTGAGCCGTCGTTCGGCCTTCTTCGCCTTCTTGGCGGCCTTCTGCGCCTTCTCGGCCGCTTTCTTCCGCTTCTTCCCAGCGTTCTTCTTCGGCTTCGTGCCGTGGGGATCGACCCTGCCGGGATCCGGCGAGGCGTCGTCCGCGTCCGTGCGCTCGGCGGGCATGCGGGAGAGCAGGGACTCGGCGTCGACGGGCTTGCGCCGGCCGGGCTCCTTGCCGGGCTTCCCGCCGACGTACAGCCATCCGAGCAGTTCCTCCTCCGGACCGAGTCCGTGCGCGCGTGCCACGGCGGCGCTGCGGGTGTATCCGCCGGTGCGCCAGATGACGCCCCAGCCCGCCTCGTCGAGCAGCAGGCTGAGCACATGCGCGACGCCGGAGGCGACGGCCTCCTGCTCCCAGCGGGGCACCTTGTGGCTGCCGCGGTAGCTCGCGACGACGGCGATGAGCAGCGATGCGCGCAGCGGCTTGGACGACGGGGACGAGTCGCCCTCGGCCTCGGCGATCGCGGCCGCCAGCCGGTCCCGGTCCCGGCCGCGCAGCTCGATCAGGCGCCAGGGGCGCAGCGAGGAGTGGTCGGCGACGCGCCCGGCGGCGGCGACGAGCGGGAGCAGCTGCTCACGGGTCGGCGCCTCGGGCGTCACCTTCGACCACGACTGCCTGCGGGTGACGGCTTCGAGTGCGCTCATGCGTCCGCGGCGCCCTCGTCCGGCTGGAAGGACAGCGCGATCGAGTTCATGCAGTAGCGGTCGCCGGTGGGGGTGCCGAAGCCGTCCGGGAAGACATGGCCCAGGTGCGAACCGCAGGCGGCGCAGCGCACCTCCGTGCGGACCATCCCGAGGCTGCTGTCCTCGATGAGCTCGACGGCCTCCGGGCGCACCGACTCGTAGAAGCTCGGCCAGCCGCAGCCGGAGTCGAACTTGGTGCCGCTGCGGAACAGCTCCGCGCCGCAGGCGCCGCAGGTGTAGAGGCCGGCGCGCTGCTCGTCGAGCAGCTCACCCGTCCACGGGCGCTCCGTCGCCGCCTCGCGCAGCACGGCGTACTGCTGCGGTGCGAGCTCGGCGCGCCATTCGGCGTCGGTCTTGGTCACGCGGTGCGACATGGATCCTCCCGGGGTCGGATCCATTCTCCCGCTTTCTCGGGCGTCGAGGGGCGCAGACCGGGGCGCGCCTCCCGGTGCCAGGAGGGTGCGGACGTAGCCTGAGGGGGTGACCGAGCTGCTCAGCGACCGCGAGCGCGCGATCCTCGAGTTCGAGGCGCGCCGCCCCGGGCACTCCAGCGCGAAGGAGGAGGCGATCCGCGGCGAGCTGGAGCTGGCCCCGGCGCGCTACTACCAGCTCCTGGACCGCGTGATCGATTCGGAGCAGGCCCTCGTCGCCGACCCGATGCTCGTTCGCCGGCTGCGCCGGATCCGCGACGACGCCGCGGCGCGCCGGGCCGACCGCACCGCCCTGTCCGCGGGCTGACGGCGCGCCGGGCGGATCCGCCTGTCGTTCATGGAATCCACCGGAACGGGCCGGATAACATCGGGGAATGCCTGAATCCGCCCGCGACCGATTCGACGAGATCCCGCACGCGCAGGGCCGCGTCGGCGCCCATCGCGCCGAGAACCCCGGGATGCGCGGCTGGTTCGTGCTGCTGTGGGCGGCCGTCGCCACGGTCGTGCTCATCGCCGTGGGCATCTTCGCCGCGATGCTGGCCATGGGCAAGATCAGCTTCGACCAGGGCACGCCGATGCCCAGCGTGTCGCGGACGGCGACCGCGAGCGCCCCGCCGCTCGACAAGACCTACGCGGTGTTCGTCCTCAACGCGACCGGCGCGAACGGCCTGGCCGCGGCCACGCGCGACACGATCGTGAACGCGGGCTTCGCCGCGGATGCCGTGGTCGCAGGGGATGCCGACTCGCAGGACTTCCCGACCTCCACCGTCTACTACAAGACGGCCGCGGACGAGAACGCCGCACGGGCGCTCGCCGACCTCGTCGGGGCGAAGGAGATCGCGCAGAGCGACCGCTACGGCGACGATGTGGTGCCCGGCCAGAAGCAGCTGACCGTCGTGCTCGGGATGGACCTCGCGAAGAACGCGCCGACCACCGAGCCGACGCCCGCCGACACCTCGGGCGACGGCTCCGCGGGCTGAACGCCGCCGCGTGCGCCGCGGCTTGCACTCTCAGGGGGCGAGTGCCAGACTGGGTTTAGCACTCTACTGATCTGAGTGCTAAACCCAATGTCTACGTCCAGGAGGGACGACAGAACTCATGGCAAAGATCATCGCTTTCGATGAGGAGGCCCGTCGCGGCCTCGAGCGCGGCCTGAACATCCTGGCCGACGCGGTCAAGGTGACCCTCGGCCCGCGTGGCCGCAACGTCGTGCTCGAGAAGAAGTGGGGCGCCCCCACCATCACGAACGACGGCGTGTCCATCGCCAAGGAGATCGAGCTCGACGACCCGTACGAGAAGATCGGCGCGGAGCTCGTCAAGGAGGTCGCGAAGAAGACCGACGACGTCGCCGGAGACGGCACCACGACCGCCACCGTGCTCGCCCAGGCGCTCGTCCGCGAGGGCCTGCGCAACGTGGCCGCCGGAGCCGACCCGATCAGCCTGAAGAAGGGCATCGAGAAGGCCGTCGCCGCCATCACCGCCGAGCTGCTCGCCTCCGCCAAGGAGATCGAGTCCAAGGAGGAGATCGCCGCCACCGCGTCGATCTCGGCCGCTGACCCGGAGATCGGCGAGCTCATCGCCGAGGCCATCGACAAGGTTGGCAAGGAGGGCGTGGTCACCGTCGAGGAGTCCCAGACCTTCGGCACCGAGCTCGAGCTCACCGAGGGCATGCGCTTCGACAAGGGCTACCTGAACCCGTACTTCGTCACGGACCCGGAGCGCCAGGAGGCCGTCTTCGAGGACCCGTACATCCTCATCGCGAACCAGAAGATCTCGAACATCAAGGACCTTCTCCCCGTCGTCGACAAGGTGATCCAGGACGGCAAGGAGCTCGTCATCATCGCCGAGGACGTCGAGGGCGAGGCTCTCGCGACGCTCGTGCTGAACAAGCTCAAGGGCATCTTCAAGTCCGTGGCCGTCAAGGCCCCGGGCTTCGGCGACCGCCGCAAGGCGCAGCTGCAGGACATCGCGATCCTCACCGGCGGCACCGTGATCACCGAAGAGGTGGGTCTCAAGCTCGAGAACACCACGCTCGCCGAGCTCGGCCGTGCGCGCAAGGTCATCGTCACCAAGGACGAGACCACCATCGTCGAGGGTGCGGGCGAGCAGTCCCAGATCGAGGGTCGCGTCACGCAGATCCGTCGCGAGATCGAGAACACCGACAGCGACTACGACCGCGAGAAGCTGCAGGAGCGCCTCGCCAAGCTCGCCGGCGGCGTGGCCGTCATCAAGGCGGGCGCGGCCACCGAGGTCGAGCTCAAGGAGCGCAAGCACCGCATCGAGGACGCCGTGCGCAACGCGAAGGCGGCTGTCGAGGAGGGCATCGTCCCCGGCGGCGGCGTCGCGCTCATCCAGTCCGGCAACAAGGCGCTCGACGCGCTGGCGCTGCAGGGCGACGAGGCGACCGGCGCGAACATCGTGCGCGTCGCGATCGAGGCCCCGCTGAAGCAGATCGCGCTCAACGCCGGTCTGGAGCCGGGCGTCGTGGCGCACAAGGTCTCCGAGCTCCCCGCCGGTCAGGGCCTGAACGCGGCCTCGGGCGAGTACGTGGACATGTTCTCCGCGGGCATCATCGACCCGGCCAAGGTCACCCGCTCGGCGCTGCAGAACGCCGCGTCGATCGCCGGCCTGTTCCTCACCACCGAGGCGGTCGTGGCCGACAAGCCGGAGAAGGCGTCGGCTCTGCCGGCCGACCCGTCCGGCGGCATGGACTTCTGAGTCCAGACCTCCATCCAGAAGGCTCCCGGGATTCATCCCGGGGGCCTTCTGCGTCCACGGACGGCTCAGCGGAAGAGGGCCATGGAGTCGGTCTCGGCCTGGGCGTAGAACTGCGCCGCAGAGCCGAGCGCCTGCCCGATCGCCGCGAGCGCCTGCTCCACGTGCGCCTGGGCGCCGCGCCACTGCTCGGCCGCGTCCTGGCAGGCGACCGAGGCCGCGCCGGTCCACGAGGACTGCAGCTGCGTGAGCTGCGCCATCATGGCCGCGGCGTCGCTCTGCAGCCGTTCGGCGGTGGCGCTCACCGAGAGCCTCGTGGTGGCGACGGCGTCGGTGTCGACGGTGAAGACGGACATGGGAACCCTTTCGTCGGGGGCATCGGATGCCTCCGACGCTAGGCATCCGCGTGGGCGCCGGGAGCGGGGCTCCCGGAACCGGTGGGGAGCCCGGGACCCGGGCCGGCTGTGCGGACCGGTCGGGTCCGCATCCGATCAGTGCGACAGGTCGAGCGGCTCGATGGGCTGAGTGTCCTGCAGCAGATGCTCGGGGGTCGCGCGCGACGGCGCGAGCGGCAGCGAGACCGTGAACGTCGCGCCTCCGCCCTCGGTCTCCGTGACCTGCACCGAGCCGTTCAGGGCGCGCACGATCGAGGCCACGATGGCGAGCCCGAGCCCGGCTCCGCCGGTGTCGCGCGTGCGGGACGAGTCGGCCCGCCAGAACCGCTGGAAGATCTGGTCCCGGATCTGCTCCGGTACGCCCTCGCCGTGGTCGACGATCGAGAACCAGCCCACGCCGCGACGACGGTCCGCCCCGACCACGACCTCGATCGGGGAGTCGCCGGGGGAGAAGCGGCGGGCATTGCCCAGCAGGTTGGCGATCACCTGGCGCACCTTGTTCTCCTCGCCGAGCACGATCGGCGGAGTGGAGACGGGCGCGACGATCGCCTCGGAGAAGTCGATCTCCGGCACCGTGCCGCCCTCGCGCGGTCGGCGGCGCAGGATGGCGGGGATGCGGCCGCGGGTGCTCACGGTGCGCGTCGGGGGAGCGGGGCGGGTGATCGCGGTGGCCGACGGCTCCGGTTCCGGCTTCTCCGCGGTCATGTCCACCACGGTCACGGTGCGGTCGGGCGCCGCCGCCCGCAGGTCGAGGGCGGCGTCCTGCGCGAGCGGGCGCAGATCGAGCGGCTCGATCGTGAGCTCCCGCTGCTCGTCCAGACGCGCGAGGGCGAGCAGATCCTCGACGAGCACGCCCATCCGCAGCGCCTCCTTCTCGATCCGGTCCATCGCCCGCGCGGTGTCCTCGTCGCCCTTGATCGCCCCCATCCGGTACAGCTCCGCATAGCCCCGCACGCTGACCAGCGGGGTGCGCAGCTCATGGCTGGCATCGCCGACGAAGCGGCGCATCTGCTGCACGGAGCGGTCCCGCTGCGCGATCGACGCGTCCAGGCGGTCGAGCATCGTGTTGATGGCGCCGTTGAGACGGCCGACCTCCGTGGTCGGCTCGAGGTCGGTGAGGCGCTGGCTGAAGTCACCGGCGGCGATCGCCATCGCCGTGGACTCGACGCGACCGAGCCGGCGGAAGGTCAGCGTGACCAGGCCGCGCGTGGCGAGGGCGGCGATGATGATCGTGACCAGCGCGACCGTCGTGAACACCCCAAAGAACGTCGCGATGATGCGATCGGGCTCGTCCAGCGACAGCGCGACGACCTGGATGAAGGTGATGTTGGAGGTGGGATCCTCGCGCACGGCGACCGCGGCGCGGAACTCGGATCCGTCTGTGCCGCGCAGCACGATCGGGTCGGTGCGGCCGGCGTCGAGCGTGGCCTGGGCGAGCGTGTAGGTCGGGGGGAACTCGGGCTTCGAGGCCTTCGGCGCCCCGCCGCCGGAGAACACGAGGGCGCCCTGGGCGTCGTAGACGGCCACGAAGTACTCGGACAGTCCGAGGCGTTCGTCCTTCAGTGCGGCGCTGAAGCCCGTGCCGTCCGTGCTCGGCGTGATCGTCGCCAGGTCGCTCGTCACGAGCGCGGGGAGCTGGGATTCGACGTTGTCGATGAGGAGGTTGCGCAGGATCGGCATGGTCCCGATCCCGGTCACCACCAGCCCGAGGGCGAGCACGCCGACGGTGACGCCGGTCACCTTCGCGCGAAGGCTGATCCGGCGCCACCATCGCGTGATCGCGTCGGTCTCGCCCATCCGCTACGCGGTCTTCCCCACCTTGAGCATGTAGCCGAACCCGCGCTTGGTCTGGATCACGGGCTCTTCGGTGTGCGGGTCGATCTTGCGGCGCAGGTAGGAGATGTAGCTCTCCACGATGCCCGCGTCGCCGTTGAAGTCGTACTCCCAGACGTGGTCGAGGATCTGCGCTTTCGACAACACGCGGTTGGGGTTGAGCATGAGGTAGCGCAGCAGCTTGAACTCCGTCGGGCTGAGCTCGATCGGGCTGGATCCGACGAACACGTCGTGCGTGTCCTGGTCCATCGACAGCTCGCCGGCGCGGATGATCGACTCCTCGTCGGCCTGCATGGTGCGGCGGAGGATCGCCTGTGCGCGGGCGACGATCTCGTCGAGGGCGAAGGGCTTGGTGACGTAGTCGTCGCCGCCCGCGTTGAGTCCCTCGATCTTGTCCTCGGTGTCGTCCTTCGCCGTGAGGAAGAGGATCGGCGCCGTGAAGCCGGCGCCGCGCAGGCGCTTGGTCACGCTGAACCCGTTCATGTCGGGCAGCATCACGTCGAGGATGATGAGGTCTGGCTCCTCCTCGAGCACGGCCGAGATGGTGGCCGCGCCGTTGGCCACCGTCTTCACCGAGAAACCGGCGAAGCTCAGGCCCGTGGAGAGGACATCGCGGATGTTGGGTTCGTCGTCGACGACCAGGATGCGCGCTTCAGTCATGCCCCCATTATGGTGACCGGATCCGTGTTCGCGCTGATTGCGACCTTTTCCCTGGCGAAGCACCGGCTCCGGGTGCAGAGTGAAGCCATGAAGATCGACATCATCGAGCACGAGGGCCCCTACCGGGTGGGCGTCATCGTCGGCAGCCTCTCCAAGGAGTCCATCAACCGCCGTCTCGCGCACGCGCTGACCCTTCTCGCGCCCGAGGGATTCGAGTTCTTCGACATCTCCTATGCCGACCTTCCGTTGTACAACCGCGACTTCGACGTCGACTATCCGCAGGTCGCACTCGACTTCAAGGCCCAGGTCGCGAGCGCGGATGCGCTGCTGTTCGTCACGCCCGAGTACAACCGGTCGCTGCCCGGACCGCTGAAGAACGCGATCGACTGGGGCAGCCGGCCCTGGGGGCAGAACGTGTGGGCGCACAAGCCGACGGGCGTCGTCGGCGCCTCGATGGGGGCGATCGGCACCGCGGTGGGGCAGCAGTCGCTGCGCGGAACCCTGGGCTTCCTCAACGCCCGTCAGATGACCGCACCCGAGGCCTACATCCACTACTCGCCCGGCCTCATCGACGACGACGGACGGGTCACGACGCCGGGGACCGCGGAGTTCCTGCGTCAGTTCATGACGGCGTTCGCCGAGTTCACGGCGCGGGTGCTGACGGTCATCCCGCAGACCTGAGCGTCGGTCTCGCGGTCATCGCGACGGAGCATCCGGATATGACTGACGATGAGCGGGGAGGCGAAGCCGCCTGCTGGCTCTCCCGGGTGTGCCCGGAATGCGGGGCGCTGATCGACGACCTCTCCGCGCCGTGCTGGCGGTGCGGCCTGAGACCGGGGGAGGAGCCCCGCGACTGAGGCCGCACGTCGCCTCGGGGTCAGGCGGCCTCGAGCTCGTGCGCGTCCATGATCGTGTAGCTGTAGCCCTGCTCGGCGAGGAAGCGCTGGCGGTTCTGCGCGTAGTCCTGGTCGACCGTGTCGCGGGCGATGAGCGTGTAGAAGCTCGCCGTGTGGCCGGACTGCTTCGGGCGCAGCAGGCGCCCGAGCCGCTGCGCCTCCT
This sequence comes from Microbacterium sp. USTB-Y, assembly GCF_023703415.1. Lineage (GTDB taxonomy): Bacteria > Actinomycetota > Actinomycetes > Actinomycetales > Microbacteriaceae > Microbacterium. The sequence continues at coordinate 322,109 of NZ_JAGMTU010000005.1, forward strand.
CCTGCCGGGAGCCGAAGGATCCGGACACCTGGATCGCGACCGACGCCTCGGGCAGGTCGATCGAGAAGTTCGCGACCTTCGACACCACGAGCAGTTCGATCTCGCCCTCGCGGAACTGACGGTACAGCTGCTCGCGCTCGTCGACCGGCGTCGCCCCCGTGATCGACGGGGCGTTCAGCGCCTCGGACAGCTCCTCGAGCTGATCGAGGTACTGCCCGATCACGAGGATGCGCTCGCCGGGGTGCTTCGCGATGAGCTCCCGCACGGCGGTGATCTTCGCGGGCGCCGAGGCGGCGAGGCGGTAGCGCTCGTCGTCGGTCGCGGCGGCGTACTCGAGCCGGTCGTCCGGCGGCAGGTCGACCCGCACCTCGTAGCAGGCGGCGGGGGAGATGAAGCCCTGTGCCTCGATCTGCTTCCACGGCGCGTCGAAGCGCTTGGGACCGATGAGGCTGAACACGTCGCCCTCGCGGCCGTCCTCGCGCACGAGCGTGGCGGTCAGGCCGATCCGGCGGCGCGCCTGGAGGTCGGCGGTCAGCTTGAACACGGGGGCGGGCAGCAGGTGCACCTCGTCGTAGACCACGAGGCCCCAGTCCATCTCGTCCAGCAGCGACAGGTGCGCGTACTGGCCCTTCCGCTTCGCGGTGAGGATCTGGTAGGTCGCGATCGTGACGGGCTTGACCTCCTTCACCTGCCCCGAGTACTCGCCGATCTCCTCGGGGGTGAGGCTGGTGCGCTTGATGAGCTCGTCGCGCCACTGCCGCGCGGAGACGGCGTTCGTGACGAGGATCAGCGTGGTCGTCTTGGTCGCGGCCATCGCGCCGGCGCCGACGATCGTCTTGCCGGCGCCGCAGGGGAGAACGACGACGCCGGATCCGTCCTTCGCGAACGCGTCGACGGCGTCCTGCTGGTACGGACGCATCGTCCAGCCGTCCTCGGCCAGGGTGATCTCGTGCGGCGTTCCCGGCGTGTAGCCGGCGAGGTCTTCGGCGGGCCAGCCGATCTTCAGCAGCTCCTGCTTGATCTGCCCGCGCGCCCACGCGTCCACGACGTAGGTGTCGGCCGAGGGATGGCCGATGAGCAGCGGCTGGATCCGCTTGTTCCCGGCGACCTGGGTGAGCACCGCCGGATCCGTGGAGCGGAGGATCAGCACGCCCTCGTCGTCGCGCTCGATGACGAGACGGCCGTAGCGGTTCACGGTCTCGCGGATGTCGACCGACACCGACGGCGGCACCGGGAACCGGGACCAGCGGTCGAGGGTGTCCAGCATGTCGTCGGCGGTGTGGCCGGCCGCACGGGCGTTCCACAGGCCCAGCCGGGTGATCCGGTAGGTGTGGATGTGCTCGGGCGCGCGCTCCAGCTCGGCGAAGATCGCGAGCTCATGGCGGGCGCTCTCGGCGTCGGCGTGCGCGACTTCGAGCAGCACGGTGCGGTCGCTCTGGACGATCAGCGGGCCATCAGACATAGCGGCCCAGTCTACCGGTCCGGGGAGCCATCGGTCCTCCCCGGGGTGCGGCTCGCTCGGCGCCCCCGGGGTGCGGTTCAGGAAGCCGGATCCTCGATCGCGCGGGTGGAGAGGATCGAGCGGATCGGCAGGGTGCGCTCGACATCGCTCGCCCGGTCGCGTCCGCGCAGACGGCCGCCGCCGAAGCCGGTGACCTCGAGCACGAGCTCGCGCGCGGTGCCGTCGGGCATCGCGACCTCCACGGCGAGGACGGCGCGCTGCTTCGCCGCGTGCTCCAGCTCGCGCTCGAGCCAGGCCGCGTCGGCGTCCTCCTCGCGGGCCGCCCGCAGGCGGGCGATGAGCGCCGCGTACACCTCCGTGTCATCGCGGGCCGCCGGCGCGCTCGCCACCGTGGTGCGCACGGGCCGCTCGACGGCGCCGTCGGCGTCGACGAGCGCGGCGGGGTAGTGCTCATCCGTGAGCGCCCAGAACACCGTGTCGCGGTTCACGCGCGTCGCCAGCACGGCGTCGCCCCGCACGGTCGTCTCCGGCACGAGCCCGAGCGGCCGCAGCGCCTGGTCCACGCCGATCGCCTGCAGCAGATGCTCATCGGCGCTGCGCACCTGAGTGCGGCCGGTCTCCGGATCCGTTCCGACCCGCACCTGTCCGTGCCTGCTGGCGCTCTGCGCGAGCAGGTAGCGCAGCGGCTGTGGCACGCCCGTCAGCGAGATGCCCTCGAGGAAGGCCAGCACGCCCTCCTCGGTCTCCCCGGAGGAGAGCGCCGCGCTCAGGGTGTCCGCCGTGAACCGGTAGGAGGACGCCTGGCTCGCGGACTCCCGCGCCGCCATCGTGCGCAGGCGCAGGTCGAGCGCGGGGAGGAGCGGCCCCGGGGCGATCGCGGTCAGGTCGTTCTGCAGGAAGATCCGGTCCACCTCGGCCGGCACAAAGGCGCTCAGCGGGTGCGGATCCGGATCCGCGCCGAGCCGGGGAGCCCGAGCCCAGGGGGTCTCGGCGCCCGACGCGCTCGTGGCGCCGTCCGGGCCGTCGGCGAGGAGCCCGAGCAGGCGCGCCTGGCGGATCAGCGCGTCGGCGCGGTCCGGCCAGGCCGGATCCCACGGGTGCTCGTCCGCCCAGGAGAGCATCGGCGTCCAGCCGCCCTCGTGCGTCCGCAGCGCGGAGGGCAGCGCCGCGCGGAAGCCGGCGACCAGCCGCGCCCAGCGCTCCGGACCCGCCAGCCGAAGCCAGGCGGCGCCCTCATCCGACAGTCGCAGCGTGCGCTCGACGGCGAGCAGCAAACCCGCCTCGGCGCCGAGCGCCAGCACATCGTCGAGGAGCGCCGGGTCGTCGGGCATCCCGCGTTCGATGAGACGGCGCTTCTCGGACAGCCCGACCGTCCCGCCGGCGAGCAGCGCGAGGGGGCTCTCCTCGGCCAGCAGCAGCGCATCGGCGAGCGTCGCGACCGTGGTGAAGGCCCGCTCGGCCGCACGGGCGACGGCGGCCTCGTCCGGTTCCGGCGCGGGGCCCGTCGGGTGCGGCTCTGCGAGTCCGCGCCCCGCCACGGCGGCGGCGATCGACGGCGGCAGACCGCCGTCCGAGGGCGGGAGCAGGGCGAGGGCGCGCAGCGCGTCCGCTGCGCCGCCGGGGTCGGCTCCCGCCGCAGCGGCCGAGAGGCCGACCGCCTCGGCCTGGGTCAGCCGGGGAAGGGCCTTCGCGACGGAGGACGGATCCAGCAGCGCCTCTGCCGCGTCGAAGAAGTCGTTCCAGGACGCATCGGGACGCACGTCCCGATGACGGAACAGTGCCGCGAGCTGTGCGTCCGTGCGCGCGGACAGCGCCTCGGCGAGAAGGCGCGCGTGGGTGCTCATGGGAGAACAGCTCGCAGGGCGTCAGGAACGCCGGGCTGCGCGGCCTCTCCGCACGGAGCTCATGATGAGCAGCGCGATGATCATGACAAAGGCGATCGGCAGACCCCAGAACGGGAAGACGCCGACGACCGGCCAGGCGCCGTGCGCGAAGTCGGCCTGCTTCATGCCGACCGCGGTGCCGATGATGATCGCGAAGAAGCAGACGACCGAGAGGGCCGCGAGCGTCAGCGCGCCGAAGGTGAGGTACCGGTCGATCGGGCGGATCTCCGGTTCGGGGGCTGGCGGCCGTGTGCTCATCCGTCCCAGCCTACCCGCCCCGCGACCGGTAGGCTGGTGGGTGCGGGCTTCCGCACTCCACCCGATCGGATCCCCCGGATCCTTTCGTCCCGAACGATGCAGCGAGGTTTCTCCCATGCCCACCGGCAAGGTCAGGTTCTACGACGACGAGAAGGGGTTCGGCTTCATCACCACGGATGACGGCCAGGACGTCTTCCTGCACGCCACGTCCCTCCCCGCCGGGTCCGCGGTCAAGGCCGGCACCCGCGTCGAGTTCGGCGTCGCCGACGGCAAGCGCGGCCTGCAGGCGCTGTCGGTCCGCGTGCTCGAAGCCCCGGTCAGCCTCGCCAAGACGAAGCGCAAGCCGGCGGACGACATGGCCGTGATCGTCGAGGATCTCGTGAAGCTGCTCGACGGCATCGGCGGCGATCTTCGCCGTGGCCGCTACCCCTCCTCCAGCCACGGGCGCAAGATCGCGGCCGTGCTGCGCAACGTGGCCGAGGACTTCGATGCCTGAGAGCGACGCCGAGCAGGCGGTGTCCGCGACGGACGCGCCCGTCGTGGACGCCGTCGCCCCCGCGGTCGAGAAGCAGTTCTCGGCCGATGAGCCCGTCGCCGTGCTGCCCGCGAACGAGCGTCTGCTCGGGGCGCGGGATCTGGCGCTCGCCGCCCTGCATGAGATCACTCCGGCGGCGTCGGTCGGACCGGCCGCGGGGTATCTGCCCGAGGTCGACGGCGTGATCTCGCTGCGCTTCGAGAACCGCCTGGGGGGCTACCCGGGCTGGTACTGGACCGTTTCGGTCGCGCAGGTCGGCGACGAGGAGCCGACCGTGCTCGAGGCCGAGCTGCTGCCGGGCGACGGCGCGCTCCTCGCACCGGAGTGGGTGCCGTGGGCCGAGCGTCTCGCCGACTACCGCGCGCACCAGGCCGAGCTCGCCGCCTCGGCGCAGCACGATGCCGCCGAAGGATCCGGGGAGCTTGCCGGCGAGGATCTCGAGGGGGAGTCCGACGTCGACGACCTCGATGAGGACGACCTGGACGACGATCTCGATGAGGACGACGACGCGCCCCGCCTGCACGCGGGCGATCTCGACGGCGTGGACATCGACCAGCTCGACGAGTCCGCGGCGGACGCCGACGACTCCGAGGACGACGACGTCGATGAAGAGGACGACGCCGACGACACCGAAGAGGACGAAGAGGACGACGCCGAGGAGGAGTGAGTCTCCTCCCTCGTGGCCGCGTTTCGTCTCGGTCGCCTGCGGCGTCCTCGCTCAACGACCCCGGTCGGCAGCGCTGCAGGTCGGGGTCGTTGAGCGAGCACCGGCGAAGCCGGAGTGAGACGAAACGCGGTGCTCCGTCCGGGGCTCAGGCGTCCCGGTGCTCCAGCACGTAGTCGATCGAGCGGATGAGCTGACGCACGTCGTCCGGCTCGATCGAGACGAAGGTCGCGATGCGCAGCTGGTTGCGGCCGAGCTTGCGGTACGGCTCGGTGTCGACGATGCCGTTCGCGCGCAGGGTCTTGGCGATCGCGGAGGCGTCGACGGAATCGTCGAAGTCGATCGTGGCGACGACCGGGGAGCGGTCGGCCGGGTCCGCGACGAAGGGGGTCGCGACCGAGGACGCCTCGGCCCAGCGGTAGAGCTCCTGCGACGACTCGTTCGTGCGGCCGGCGGCCCAGGAGAGTCCGCCGTTGCCGTTGATCCACTGCAGCTGGGAGTCGAGGAGGTGCAGCGTGGTCAGTGCCGGAGTGTTCAGCGTCTGATCGAGGCGAGAGTTGTCGAGGGCGTTCTTCAGGCTGAGGAACTCCGGGATGTACCGGTCGGAGGCCGCGATCCGCTCGATCCGCTCGATCGCCGCGGGGGACACCGCGGCGAACCAGAGGCCGCCGTCGGAGCCGAGGTTCTTCTGCGGGGCGAAGTAGTAGACGTCGGTCTCCGTGACGTCGAAGTCGATGCCGCCCGCGGCGCTCGTCGCGTCGATCACGGTGAGCGCCCCCTCTGCGGCGACGCGGCGGATCGGGGAGGCGACGCCCGTGGACGTCTCGTTGTGCGGCCAGGCGTAGACGTCCACGCCCTCGACGACCTCCGCCTCGGCGCGGGATCCGGGCTCGGCGTTGCGGACGTCGGGCGCCTGCAGCCACGGGGTCTTCGCGGCCTTGGCGAACTTGCCGCCGAACTCGCCCGAGACGAGGTTCTGGCTGCGGTTCTCGATGAGGCCGAACGCGGCGGCGTCCCAGAAGGCGGTGGATCCGCCGTTGCCGACGATGATCTCGTAGCCCTCGGGCAGGCGGAACAGCGACGCCAGGCCCTCGCGCACGCTGCGCACGAGACCCTTGACGGGCGCCTGCCGGTGCGACGTGCCCAGCAGGCTCGATCCCACGGCCGCGAGGGCGCTCACCTGCTCCGGGCGGATCTTGGACGGACCGCAGCCGAAGCGGCCGTCGACGGGCAGAAGTTCGCGGGGAATCTCGATCGCCATGCACAGATTCTAGGTGTCGGCGCGGGGGCGCCCGCGACCGTGTGACGCCGCGCGACGGTCCGTGCGCGGGGGAACGAGGATCCTGCGCGGCCAGGCACGCGACCCCCGTCGTGCGCGCCGGGCCCGTGCAGAGCCGGTGCACACCCGCAGAAGGTAGGCTTGCCTAACAGCCAGCGCCTGCAGAGGCGGCACGACCACCAGGGGGATCCATGGCCGATCTGATCGACACCACGGAGATGTACCTCCGCACCATCCTCGAACTCGAGGAGGAGAACATCGTGCCGCTGCGCGCCCGGATCTCCGAGCGCCTCGGGCACTCCGGCCCCACGGTGTCGCAGACGGTCGGCCGCATGGAGCGCGACGGCCTGGTCGTCGTCTCGGAGGATCGCCGCCTCGAGCTGACCGACGCCGGCCGCCGGAAGGCCGTCGACGTGATGCGCAAGCACCGTCTCGCCGAGCGCCTGCTCTCCGACGTGATCGGGCTGGACTGGGCCTACGTCCATGAGGAGGCCTGCCGCTGGGAGCACGTGATGAGCGAGCAGGTGGAGCGGCGCCTGGTCGAGCTCCTCGGGCACCCCACGGAGTCGCCGTACGGCAACCCGATCCCGGGGCTGGACCAGCTCGGCGGCACCCCGGCGCGCACCTTCGACGAGGGCGTCATCGGTCTCGTCGAGCACATGAACACCGCGGGCACCCCGACCGAGGGCACCGTGCGCCGACTCGCGGAGCCGGCGCAGGTGGATCCGGAGCTGCTGGAGCAGCTGCGCGACGCGGGGGTCGTCCCGGGGGCGCGCGGCCGGTTCCGCTTCAACGAGGGTTACGTGCTCATCGAGGTCGACGGCAAGGACGAGGGGCTCGAGCTGCCCGTCGAGCTGGCGTCGCACATCTTCCTCGTCGCCTGAGCGTCGTCGTCGCCGGAGTGCTCCGCGCGGGAGCCGGCGTCCGCCGCAGCCTGGGCATCACCTGAGTGCCGGGCCCGGAATCCGCGGGAAATCAACGTTCAGCGGATCCCTAGGTCGGTGTGACGCGTTCGTGACTTTCCGGTAGCGTCGAAAGGGCCGTCGTCCTACCCGCCGACGGAGTCCACGGCGCTCGCCTCCTCGGTCCGTCGCCGCCGCGGACAGACGTGTGTCCGCGCCCTGTGCGGACCGAACGCACGACGACGGACCGACGCGGCAGCGCGTCGAGGCCGGAGGACAGACTTTGCCTGAGACCACGATCGAGACGAAGACCGCCGCGACGCCCGACCGCTCGCCGGCAGGCTCCCGAGCCGCCGGGCTGGTGCGTCCCGTGCGCACCGTTGCCATCCTGGGTGCCGTCGGCGCGCTCGTCGCCGCCATCGCGCTCCCCGCCTTCGCCTCCGCCAGCGGGCCGGCCACGGCCGCCCCCGTGACCACGGAGCAGCTGGCGGCCGACAACGCGCAGTCCATCGTGGTCGCCTCCGAGGCGACGCAGGCGCCGAGCGCACGCGAGCAGTTCACCGCGACGACTCCCGACGAGATCGAGAAGCGCAAGGCGGAGGAGGCCGCGGCCGCCCGCGCCGCGGCCGCCGCCGCGACCGTGGCGTCGGCCTCGCGCCCCTCCATCGCCGGTCTCGCCCTGGTGGCGCCGGGCTCGGGGGCCGTCCGCTACCCGGTGACGAGCTTCACGCCCGGCGAGGGGCCCGGATCCGGTCGCGGCCATGAGGGCTGGGACATGATCGCGCCCGAGGGCACCCCGATCTACGCCGCGGCCGCCGGCACCGTGACCGCCTCGGCCGAGAGCATCGGCGGGTACGGCGTCTCGATCATGATCATGAGCAACATCAACGGCACCATGGTGGAGACCCGTTACGGGCACATGGTCTACGGGAGCCGGATGGTGCAGGCCGGAGAGCAGGTCTCGGCGGGACAGCTCATCGGCCTGGTCGGGAACACCGGCAACTCCTACGGATCCCACCTGCACTTCGAGGTGCGCATCGGCGGCTCCGTGATCGACCCCGAGCCCTGGCTGGCTGCCAACGCCGGCTGATCCCGTCGCCCGCCGACCGCGGATCCCGTCGCCCGCCGACCGCGGATCCCGTCGCCTGCCGACCGCGGATCCCGTGTGCTCGGGGGCATGCCCGGAGATGTTCCTGGGAATCGAGGGGTGACAGCATCATCACGATCGGGTAACGTCAGGGAGGTCGTCGGCGAGAAGCCCGCCGTCGATCACCGTGGCGGTAGCCTCCCGGTTCGTCACCGTCACGGTCACCCGAGCACGGCGCAGGTCGTCGTGCATGCGAATTCGGACGGACCGGCGCTCGCGCCGAGGCCTGGAGGAAGCCCTGTGGCTGGAGAACTCGAGCAGACCTCGACGTCCGAGACGGCACGCGTGAGAACGCGGGAGAGGTCGGTCGGGCGATCCGTGGTGCGACCGCTGCGCACGGTGGCGATCCTCGCCGCCGTGGGGGCGCTCGTGACGGCGATCGCGCTTCCCGCCCTGGTCACCGGGGCGCCCGCCTCGGCCGGAGCATCCCCGGCCACCGCGCAGCAGCTCGCCGCGCACAACGCGCAGTCCATCGTCGTCGCCTCCGAGGCGACGCAGGCGCCGAGCACGCGCGAGCAGTTCACCGCCACCACGCCCGACGAGATCGCGAAGAAGAAGGCCGACGAAGAGGCCGCACGCGCCCTCGAGGCCGCCAAGGCCGCCGCCCTCGCGTCCCTCTCGTCGCCGACCACTGCTTCGGTCCGCACGAGCATGCCGTCCATCGCCCTGCCCGGACAGGTGATCTACCCGATGGCGGCCGGCAGCTACACGCTGAGCGACGGCTTCGGTGCCGCCCGGACCGGCCGCAGCCACATGGGACAGGACTTCGCCGCGCCGATCGGCACCCCCATCTACGCGATCTCGGACGGCTGCGTGCAGATCTCGCAGAGCGACTACGGCGGGTACGGCGACACGGTCCAGATCTCCCACCCGGCCCTCAGCGGCTCGGGTGCGCTCTCCACGCTGTACGGCCACATGAGCTACCGTGCGGTCTCCGTCGGGCAGTGCGTCACCGCGGGGCAGTACCTCGGCGAGGTCGGCAACACCGGCTGGGTCTCCGGATCCTGTCTGCATTTCGAGGTGCTGATCAACAACACCGAGATCGACCCGCTCGCCTGGCTCCAGGCCAACGTGCTCTGAGCCCGGCGAACGACCGGCACGGGTTCTCCTCGCGTCCTCTCGGCGTGCCCGGAGCCGCGCGGTCGGCGAGCCGACACGGGCGGCGTTCACCGGATGTTCCCCGCCTCGTCGTCGGCCCATGGGTTAGCCTGAGTCCGTCGTCGCAAGGGCGGAGGAACACGATGGGACGAATACCGGGACACCGAACCACGGATGCACTCGGTCGACTCGTCCTTCGGCATTGCCCGCTGGATCTGCACGGATCACCCGTGCGCTCACGGCGCTGTCTCTCGTAGACAGCGCCGTTTTCGTATCCAGCGGACCCTCCGCCTGCGCACGGTCGAGAGCCCGGGAAGCCGTCCCGGGCGAATCGAAGGGATGCAGGATGCGCACACTGGTGCTCAACGCAGGGTACGAACCGCTCGCGATCGTGTCGTTCCGACGCGCTCTCGTCCTGGTGATGAACAAGAAGGCGTCGGTCGTCGCATGCGTCGACGACGATCCGGTCTGGGCGGCGAACGCGCGTTTCGACCGGCCCGCCGTGATCGTGCTCAGTCGCTACGTGCGGATGCCGAGAACCCGGTACGCGCCGGTGACGAGACGAGGGGTGCTGCGCCGCGACGGCAACCGCTGCGGCTACTGCGGGAAGTCCGCCTCCACGATCGACCACGTGCTGCCGCGCTCCCGCGGCGGCAAGAACTCCTGGGAGAACCTCGTCGCGTGCTGCCTGCGCTGCAACAACGTCAAGAGCGACCGCACGCCCCAGGAGATGGGGTGGGCGCTCAGGCTCACCCCTGCGCCGCCGCGCGGGACGGGATGGACGGTGCGCGGCTCCGAGCGCACCGACCCCCGCTGGGAGCCCTATCTGGCGATGGCCGCATAGGGCGCACGCCGGATCGTTAGACTGGTGCTGCGCCTTCGTAGCTCAGTCGGATAGAGCGGCCCTCTCCTAAAGGGCAGGTCGCAGGTTCGAATCCTGTCGGGGGCACGAGCAGGAAGGGACCGCCCGGAGGGTGGTCCCTTCCTGCTCTGTCGTCTCCGGCTGCCGAGGCTCCGTTGGCCAGGAGGCCCTGCTCTGTCGTCTCCGGCGGTGGGCGCACTTCAAGGTGCCTTTTGTACGGCTCGACAATCACACTCACAATGGGGTTACGAACAAAGAGTGAGGTGTTGAAGTGGAGCAGAGCAGCGCAGCCGGACAGCGCCCCGTCGTCGTGGAGGTCTGGGCGGACCTCGGGTGCCCCTGGTGCTATGTCGGCAAGCACCGGCTTCAGCGCGCAATCGAAGACCGGCCCGACGCGGGCCGCTTTCAGCTGAGGATCCGATCGTTCGAACTCAACCCGGATTCCCCGAAAGAGCCGGAGCCGATCGCCGCCGTCTTCATGCGCAAGCACGGAGGTGATCCTGCGGTCGTCCTCGAGGCGGAGAAGCGCATCCAGGGCATCGCGAAGAGCGAAGGGCTGGCGTTCGACCTCGACCGCATGAACGCCAACACGTTCGACCTGCACCGCGTGATGCACTTCGCCGAGGAGACGGGCAAGGGGCTCGAGTTCTTCTCGCAGGTCCAGGATCGGTTCTTCTCCGGCGAGATCGACCCTTACGATGCGGACGTCGTCGTCGACGTGGCGGAGTCTCTCGGCCTCGACGGCGACCGCGTGAACTCGATCCTCGACGGCGACGAGTTCGCCGATGCCGTCCGCGCCGACGCCTCCGAAGGCGCCGCGCTGGGCGCGCAGGGGGTGCCGTTCATGGTGTTCGGCCGCCGGCTCGCGGTGTCCGGCGCCCAGTCGGTGGCCATCTACGGCCAGGCCCTCGACCAGGTGGTCGGACTGCTCTCGTCCGAGAATCCGGGGGCGTGACCGAGCAGGCCCCGGTCTCTGCGTCCCCTTGCCTCACCTCCTACCCGATCCCACGAAAGGAGCCACGCCCATGCGCGCTCTGCAGATCACCGAGTACGGCGACAACAGCGTCCTGACCATCGCCGAGGTGGCGCTACCAGCCCCCGTCGCCCGACAGGTCCTCATCGATGTCGAGGCCGCGGCGCTGAACCCGCTCGATGCGACGCTCCGCGCCGGATACGCCCAGGCGCTCATGCCTCTGCGGTTCCCCGCGACCCTCGGCGGCGATGTGGCGGGCGTGGTCGCCGGCGTCGGGCCGGACGTGACCGAGTTCGCCGTCGGCGACCGCGTCTACGGCAACGCGTACACGCTGCTGGGAGGCAGCGGTGCGATCGCCGAGCAAGCCCTTGTCCAGGCCGATAATCTCGCACCGATCCCCGTGGGCCTGGACTTCGTCGATGCCGCGTCGATGCCGGTTGCCGGAACGACCGCCGTCGAGGCGATCGATCACAGCCTGAAAGTGCAGCCCGGGCAGCGGGTCTTCATCAGCGGTGGCTCGGGCGCCGTCGGTTCGGCAGCCGTCCAGCTGGCCAAGCACCTCGGTGCCTACGTCGCCACCACCGCCAGCGGAGACGGTGTCGACCTCGCCCGCGCGCTGGGCGGAGACGAGGTGTTCGATCACGCGAGCAGTGACTTCTCCGAGCATCTCAGCGACTTCGACGCCGTCCTCGACGGTGTGGGCGGCGCCTCTCTGGACAAGGCCTACGGCATCCTCAGGCGCGGCGGCACGCTCGTCAGCGTCAGTGGTGAGATCGACCAGGCCCAGGCGGACCAGCGGGGGCTGACGGTCATCAGACAGGGCGCGCAGTCCGACGGCGTCCTGCGCGAGCTCACCGCGTACCTCGCCGATGGCGTGATCACTCCACGAGTGGGGCGCATCTACCCCTTGGAGGAGGCAGCGGCCGCCTTCGCGGCCCTGGAGAACCGCAGCGTGCGGGGCAAGATCGTCATCGTGCCCTGACCACCCGCCGTCAGGCGAGCCCCGGATGGCGTGTTCGGAGGACGCCCTCCAGGTCCGCAGGCCCAGGTCAGCAGGCGCGCGCGCACGCTCACCCGAGCGCCGCCGACGGGTCGGAGGAGTGGGGGCTGCGGTCCGCGGCGGTCTTCTCGCGTCCGACGCCGGTCAGCTCGTGCGCACGTCGGCTGGCGGCGACGTCCTCGTGATGGCTGGCCGCCCAGCCGGCGAGCGTCATCACGGCCTCCAGCAGCGAGCGGCCGAGCGTGGTCAGGGCGTACTCGACCCGTGGCGGCACCTCGGCGTATGCGGTGCGCGTGACCAGACCGTCGCGTTCCAGGGCCTTCAGCGTCACCGTGAGCATTCGCTGGGAGATGCCGGGAATGCTCGCCTGCAGGTCGGAGTAACGCAGCGGTCCGGATCCCAGGGTGCTGATGATCAGGACCGTCCACTTCTCCCCGATCCGATCGAGCACCTCGCGGATGAACGTGCTCTCCTCCGGCCATGCCTGGCACGGCCCGCTGATCGTCTTGGCCCTGGCCATCTCGCACACCCTTCATCCCGGAATGGCTGCAGACCGTCCGGTCTGCTACCGCACTACAAGTATGTGACCAGGACGGAACAGGAACGCGCTCCCTCACCAGATCTCCGAAGGCCGCGGCCTCGTGTCGCATTCCCCGGCGGGAGGCAACGGAAAGGGGTCATCCCGCGGGATGACCCCTTTCCGCTGCGTATCGCGGACTGCTTCTTATCGCGGTCAGTGCGCGGCGCGGTACGCCGCGACCACGTCGGCCGGGATGCGGCCGCGCTCGGAGAGCTTGTGGCCGTTCTCGCTGGCCCAGGCCCGGATCGACGCGGTCTCCGGGTTGCGGTTGGGACGCTTGGACGCGGCGGAGGGACGGCCACCGCCGACCCGCTGCGTGCGTCGTGCGGATGAGATGTAGGACGCGAGCGCGGCGCGCAGTTCTGCCGCGTGCGCGCTGGTCAGGTCGATCTCATAGGCGGATCCGTCGAGCGAGAAATGCACGGTCTCGCCTTCTCCGACCTCGAGAACCGTGCCGTCGATATCGTCGACGAGCTGATGAACGATTTTGCGTGCCATGTCGACAAACCTACGGGCAGGAAATGCGCTTGGCAATCATTGGAATGCGGAATGTCAGGAATGACCGGGGTCGATGAGTTTCAGCCCGATAATGCATCCCACCAATCCGAGGATGAGCAGGATCCGGATCCAGGAGACATCCGAATCGCCGGTGATCATTGCCCAGATCACCGTGAGGGAGGCGCCGATTCCGACCCAGATCGCATAGGCGGTGGCGGTCGGGATCTCGCGCATCGCCCAGCCCAGTCCGAACATCGATGCCGCGAGGCCGACGACGAAGACGACCGTCGGCCACAGTCTGGTGAAGCCCTCGGATTTGCCGAGCGCCGTCGCCCAGACGGCTTCGCACATTCCCGAGATGATGAGCACGATCCACGCCATGGCGGGCCTCCTGAGAGCCAGTCTTTTCGCTGTCCGGGTACTGGCCCGCCTCGTCCGGGTGCGCAATGCGCTGTGTTCAGGATAGCGAGCGCACCTGTGCAGGAGCAGGGCAGGATCGTTCCGCAGTCGGCGACGTTCAGGGAATCAGGCCGTCGCGACGTGCCCGTGCCACGGCCGCATGCCGGGTCGGAGCATCGAGTTTCGCCATCGCAGTGCCGAGGTACGCCTTCACCGTGGATTCGCGCAGTCCCAATTCTTCGGCGATCCCCGCATTCGTCTGCCCGAGGGCCGCGCAGGCGAGCACATCGAGTTCCCGCGGCGAGAGACGCACTTCGGAGGTGCTCGGCGGGCGCGCGGACGAGGCGAGCGCGAGCAGTCGGCGTTCGACGTCGCCGATGCGCGCGCGCACGCTCGTGTCCTGCACCAGGGCCGCGATCGAGCGCAGCTCGGCGAAGCTCTCGCGCAGCTCTTCACGATGAGCCGGGGTCAGCGTCGGCGGGGGAGAGGGGGCGCTGGTCGTGCGCACGCGGCGCTCGACCTCTTCGCGGATGCGCAGCTCGACCGCCAGCGCGTCCGCGATCTGCATCGCCGGGGCTGTCGCGACCCCGTCGGAGGACGGCTCGTCCCACGAGCCGGCGTACAGCACGCCGCGCGGACGACCCGAGACGACCACCGGGATCGCCAGCAGGGTGCGCAGGCCCTCGCCGAGCACGTATCCGTCGTAGTCGTGGGTGATCTGCTGCGACGAGCCATAGTCGTGGGTCATCCGCGGGCGCAGCTCGGTCATCGCCCGTCCGCCGAGTCCCCGCTGCGGCTGGACGCGCAGACCTTCGAGGCTGCGGGTGCGGGAGCCGACGATCGACGTGACCGGCACCTCGCCGTCGGAGAGCAGCCCGCCGAACGCGACCGGGAAGCGGGTGCGGCGGATCAGCTCGCGCACGGCCTGCGCGACCAGATCCGCATCGGATCCGACTGTCTCGAAGGTGCTCACCGACTACCAGCTTCCGGAGGCGACGTCTACGTCTGCGTCCTTTGTCGCGTCGACGCTATCACCTGGCCGGGAGGAGCATCGAGCCCTCGCCCTCCCGCTTGCGGACCGGGTCGCGTCCGCCCCGGCGGCCTACACGCCGGGGCGGACGCCGTCCACGGGCGGGCGGCGCTTGGCGGCGTCGGCCTCGAGGTCCAGGAGGTATCGCTTGCGTTCCGGGTGCGCGCCGTACTCGCCGGGGGAGCCGTCGGCGCGCACCACCCGGTGCACGGGCACCACGATCGAGAACGGCGTGTTCCGGCACGCCGTGCCGACGGCCCTGGCCGCCCCCGGGCTGCCCGCGAGCGCCGCCACCTCGCCGTAGCTCGCGCTCTCGCCCCAGGGGATCTCGCACACCGCCTGCAGCGCGCGGCGCGTGAAGCCGTGCGCGAGCCGCCAGTCGAGCGTCAGCTCAGCATCGAAGTGCACGGGCTCGCCGTCGAAGTAGGCGCGCAGCAGCTCGTCGACCTCGGCGCCGGCCCCCGGATCCGGCTCGGGCAGGGCGTGCAGCATCCGCGAGACGGCTTCGAGCGCCCAGGGCGAATCGCGGTGCATCCCTTCCGGGAGGTCGAACGAGACCAGGCCGTCGTCGGAGAAGACGAGAAGGGCGTCCCCGAACGGGGTGTCGGCGAAGTCGTAGCGGAAGCTCATGTCCCCATCCTCGGTCACGTCGCCGACGGGGGCAGCGGAGGAGGCGCAATCGGTGCACTGAAACCGGAAAAGGCCCGCTGTGGAGGAAGAAAGCGGCTGAATCCGGCAAAACCCAGCGGATCAGACGACTCCATCCGCCCGACACGCCTAGTCTTTGTCGTGTGTGGCGACGTGACGGGAAGAACGCGGAGGAGAAGTCCGTGACGCCCGGCGACGTCGACGTGGCGGAGCCGGGAGTGCGCGTCGCCCATGCGGCGACGACCGAGCGCGCACGTCTGCGCGCCGAGGCGGCCCAGCTCGGCGGCCCCTCGCCGCTGACCGCGTACCGCGACGTCTCGGCGAGCGGGATCGACATCTCCCGCGCCCATCCCGGCAGCCTGCCGCAGTTCATCACCGGCCGCTCCACCCTGCTGTCGAACCTGTTCCGGGACGAGGTGGGCCTGCGTAACGCGCGACTCGCGGCCGATCGGATCACCGCGAAGAACACCGAGCTGCGGACCGTGCGCGGGCTCGACGCGGTGCATCTCGCCGTCGGACTGTGCACCTGGCGCATCGGCGGCGTGGACTACGCCGCGCCGATGCTGCTGCGCCCCCTGGCGATCCGCCGCCACTATGCCGACTACGAGCTGAAGCTGCACGGTCAGTTCTTCCTCAACCCGGAGCTGGTGCGCATCGCGCGCGACCATTTCGGCATCACCATCGACGACGCCCGGCTCGCCGCCCTCGCCTATCAGAACGGGGTGTTCGCGCCCCAGCCGGCGATCGACATGCTGCGCGCGGCGACGAAGTCCGTCGACACGTTCTCCGTCCAGCCCCGGATGGTGGTCTCGACGTTCGCGGACGTGGGCACCGCGATGGCCCGCGACGCGCACGATCTCGACCACCCCATGCTCAACGCCCTCGCCGGCCATGCGGCCGACCGGGAGCGCGTCACCGCTCCCGGCCCGATGCCGTCGACGGCGGGCCCCGACGACCGGGCCCCCGCCTCGGACAACCTGCTCCTCGATGCGGATCACGAGCAGGAGCAGGTGCTCGCCCGCATCGCCGCGGGCCATTCGCTCACCGTGTCGACGCTGCCCGGCACCGGCGGCACCCAGACCGTCATCAACGCGATCGGCGAGCTCGTGCGCGCCGGGCGTCGGGTGCTCGTCGTCTCTCCGCGCCGCTCCACGCTCGACGGCGTGCGGCACCGCCTCAGCGGCATCGGCCTCGACGGCTTCGCGGTGTCGCCGGCGTCGGTGCGCCGCGACCTCGTGCGGGCGATCGGGCGCAACGAGAAGGCCGCCGCGCCCAAGCTCGCCGAGATCGACGACGCCCTGCTGCGGTTGCGCACCGTGCTGCGCGACTACCGGCGCGCACTCACCGAGAAGGATCCGGCTCTGGGAGCCAGTGTGCTGGATGCCACCCGGATGCTGACCCGGCTCGCCCTGCTCCCCACGCCGCCGACCACAACGGCGCGCCTCGGGCGCGCGGCGCTGCAGAGCCTCGCGGAGGATCGGTCGCAGGCCGCCGAAGCCCTCGCGCAGGCCGCGCGACTCGGCGAGTTCCGCTTCGGCCCGGACGACTCGCCCTGGTACGGGGTGGTGTTCTCGTCCTCGGACGAGGCCCACCGCGTGCACGCGCTCGCGGAGAGCCTGCATGCCCGCACGGTGCCGGATCTGCTCGAGCAGGGGTATGAGCTCGTCGCGCAGACACGGATGCGTCCGTTCGCGACGATCGCCGAGTTCGGCGAGTACCTGCAGCTGCTGCGCGGCGTGCGCGACTCCCTGGACCGTTTCACGCCCGCGGTGTTCGAGCGGCCGCTGGGTGAGCTGATCAAGGCGCACGGCAGCAGGCGGGACGCCCCGACGATGACCGGCGCGAACCGCCGGCGCCTCCGTCAGCTCGCCAAGGAGTACGTGCGCCCCGGCGCGCACGTGGGGGATATGCACGAGGCGCTCAGCCGCATCCAGGCGCAGCGCACCGAATGGCAGCGCTACGTCGACGCGGGGGTCGCCCCGGAGGTGCCGCTCGGGCTCGCCGACGCGTCGGCCGCCTGGCGCGACGTCGATGCGCAGCTCGCCGAACTCGACACCGCGCTGGGGCGGCGGGAGCCGCTCTCGGCGCTGCCGGTGGCGCGCCTGCTGCGGACGCTCGCGGGACTCGCGGCGAGATCCGACGTGTTCGAGAACCTCATCGAGCGGGCCCGGATCCGTGACGAGCTCGCCGCGCTCGGCCTCGAGCCGCTGCTGCTGGACCTCTCGACGCGCCATCTGTCCGAGGACCGGGTCGGCGCCGAGCTCGAGTACGCCTGGTGGCAGTCGCTGCTCGAGCAGGCGCTGCGGCAGAACCGCTCGCTGCTGGGCGCGAACACCTCGGTCGTCGATCAGCTGGAGCGCGATTTCCGCCTCGTCGACGAGGCGCACGCCGGTGCGGCGGGCCCGCTGCTGGCCTGGCAGCTGAGCGGCCAGTGGAAGATCGGGATCGTGGACGAGGCCGTGGAGGCGCAGAACCTCCGCCACGCCCTCTCGCAGCACCGCACCACGGTCGCGGAGCTGGTGGCCGCAGCCCCGACGCTCATGCGCGTGCTCGCACCGGTGTGGATCGCGTCTCCCTACCAGGTGCCCGACCTGCCCGACTCCGCCGAGTTCGACACGGTGATCCTCGTCGACGCCGCGGCGATCAACCTGGCCGAGGCGACGCCGGCGATCCGCCGCGCCCGCCAGATCGTCGCGTTCGGCGACCCGGTGCTGCAGAAGCCGACGCCGTTCCAGGTGGCGACCGTGCCCGCCGAGGACCGGGATGACGAGGAGCCCTTCGACGAGGTCTCCGTGTTCGAACGGCTCTCCGAGCTGCTCCCGGTCGTCACCCTCACGCGCAGCTATCGTGCGGGCGGCGAGGATCTCGCCTCCCTCATCAACGACGCGTTCTACGGCGGCGAGATCGCGTCGCTGCCGTGGGCGGGATCCTATCTCGGACGCGGATCGCTGACGGTCGACTACGTGACGGGCGGCGTGGGCATCCCGAACCCGGTGACGGGTGCGATGGAGAGCCCCGAGGCCGAGGTCGCGCGCGTGGTGACCCTCGTCGTCGAGCACGCCGTGCACCGCCCGGCGGAGTCGCTCATGGTGGTCACGGCGAGCCGCACTCATGCGGAGCGGGTGTTCGCGGCCGTGTCCGTCGCCTTCGCCGGCCGCAGCGACGTCGCGGAGTTCGTCGGCCGGGACACGCAGGAGCCGTTCGTCGTGCTGACCCTCGAAGAGGCGGCGGCCGAGAGCCGGGACCGGGTGATCTTCTCCCTCGGGTTCGGCGTCACCAAGCACGGACGCGTGCTCAGCGACTTCGGCGACCTGTCGTCGCCCGACGGCGACCGTCTGCTCACGATCGGCATGACCCGGGCTCGCCGGTCGATGGTGATCGTCTCCTCGATCCGCCCGTCGTCCTTCGACGAGGGGCGTCTCGAGCACGGCGCCGCGACGCTCATGTCGATCCTCGGCGACCTCGCCGGCCACGCGCGCGAAGAACGGGCGGAGGACCAGGCGGATCCGCTCACCCTCGCCCTCGCGCGGGAGCTGCGGCGTCTCGGAATCGCCGTCGACGTCGACTACCGCGGACTGCTGCCGCTGGTCGCCCAGCACGCCGGCAAGGCGGTGGTCATCGAGCCCGACCCCGAGTCCCGCCCCGAGTCGCTCCGCGAGACGCTGCGGTTGCGCCCGCAGGTGCTGCGCCGCCTGGGGTGGCACTACATCCGCGTGCACGCCTTCGATCTGTACAGCGACCCGGCCGGCGTCGCGCGGCGCATCGGCGAGGTGCTCGGGGTGCCGCTGGACGCGCCGCGGGTGGACGGCGACACGCAGCCGCTCGACGTCGGCGATGCCTGAGGGCCCCGAGGCCTCCGACGGACCGGGTCCGGAAGGATCCGGATCCCGCCAGCGGATCGTCCGCGTGCGCGGATCCCGGCGGGCGAAGCTGACACCGGCGCCCGGGACGCACGCGGAACCGGATGAGCGCGACCGCCCCGCGCCGGCGGCGGGTCCGGCGTCCGGCGGCCCGAACGACGACCGGATGCGACGCGAGGTGCCGCCGCACTACTGAGGGCGCCGCCCGCAGACGACGACGCCCCGGTCACCGCGAGGGCGCCGGGGCGTCGAGGAGACGGTCAGGCCGACTTCTGCTTCTCGAGCAGGTCGCGGATCTGGATGAGCAGCTCCTGCTCGCTCGGAAGGGCCTCGGGCTCCTCCGAGACACCGGCCTTGGCGGCCCGGCGCTGGTTGAAGTGGTTCATCGGCATCACGAACGCGAAGTAGACCACGATGGCGACGGCGAGGAAGTTGATGATCGCGCCGATGATCGCACCGAAGGCGAAGGTCGCGGAGCCCCCGAAGAAGCCGGGAACCGTGAGCTTCAGCGCGTTGTCCAGGCTGTCCGCCTTGAAGAACAGGCTGATGAGCGGGTTGACGAGCGATTCGACCACGACGTTGACAATGGCGGAGAACGCGGCGCCGATGACGACCGCGACCGCCAGATCGATCACGTTCCCGCGGAGGATGAACTCCCTGAACCCCTTGATCATGCTTTTTCTCTCCCCTGAACGTCGGCCTCAGGATCCCGAGGCCGGTGCGGAGGCGGGCGCCGGTTTGGCGCTCGCCGTCGACTCCGCCTTCGATGATGCCCCCGCAGACGACGAGGAGCCGGATCCCGCCCGCGAGTCGGTGCGATAGAAGCCCGAGCCGTTGAAGGTCACGCCGATGGATCCGTACTCCTTGCGCAGCCGTCCCTGGCACTCGGGGCACTCGGTGAGGGCGGAGTCGGAGAACGACTGCACGGCGTCGAAGCGGTGCCCGCACGCGGTGCAGGCGTAGGAGTAGGTGGGCATGGGGCCCTCGCAGGTCTCGGTTCGGAAGGATCAGGTCAGGGGGAAGACGACGGTGCGCAGGGGCGTCACCGCGCCGGTGACGGGCTGATCGTGCACGTCGCTCGGCACCTCGTCGAGGATCTCGGAGTCGAACACGATCGCGTAGACGGGCGGGCATCTCTGCATCGAGCCGAGCGTGCGGTCGAAGTAGCCGCGCCCCCAGCCCATGCGCATGCCGGTGCGGTCCACGGCCGCGGCGGGGATCAGGAGCAGGTCGACCTCGTCGAGGGCCATCGGGTTGAGGATCTCGCCGGTCGGCTCCGGGAGCCCGTGCAGACCGGTCGTGATCTCGTCGTCGGAACCGGCCACCGCCCAGTCGAGCAGGCCGTCCTCACGGGTGATCGGCAGCAGCACGCGGATCCCTTCGGCGACCGCCTCGCGGATGAAGGTGCGCGTCCCCGGTTCGGTCGTGGTGGACAGGAAGCAGGAGATCGAGCGGGCCCCGGTCGCGGCCACGAGCGCGTGCAGCCGGGCGGTCAGCGCCGCCTCCGCCGCCGCGCGCTGCGCGTCGGACAGCAGGCCGCGGCGCTCGCGCAGGTCGGCGCGCAGCGCGCGTTTCGCGTGGTCGATGGCGCCCGGCATGATCCCGATTCTACCGGGGCTCGCGCGTGGCGTCCGCGGGTCCCTGCCGGGCCATGCGCCCTAAGCTGAGCAGATGACGAAGGCACGCATCAAGGCCGTGATCCCCGCGGCCGGTCTGGGTACGCGCTTCCTGCCCGCCACGAAGGCGATGCCGAAGGAGATGCTGCCCGTCGTCGACAAGCCGGCGATCCAGTACGTGGTCGAGGAGGCCGTGGCCGCGGGCATCGACGACATCCTCGTCATCATCGGACGCAACAAGAACTCCATCTCCGATCACTTCGATCAGATGCCGGAGCTCGAGGGCAAGCTGACCCAGAAGGGCGACCACCGCCGGCTCGCCCGCGTGGTCGCCTCCAGCGACATGGCCGACATCCACTACCTGCGCCAGGGCGAGCCCAAGGGCCTCGGCCACGCCGTGCTGCGGGCGCGGACGCACGTGGGGGACAGCTCGTTCGCCGTGCTGCTGGGCGACGACCTGATGGATGAGCGCGATCCGCTGCTGACCGAGATGATCGCCGAGCACGAGCGCACGGGCGCTGCCGTGATCGCGCTCATGGAGGTCGACCCCGAACAGATCCACCTCTACGGCACGGCCGCGGTCGACGGCACACCGGAGGGCTCCCCGGGAGACGTCCGGCGCGTGACGGGCCTCGTCGAGAAGCCGGCGCGCGAGGAGGCGCCGTCGAACTTCGCCGTCATCGGCCGCTACGTGCTGCCGGCGGCGATCTTCGACATCCTCGAGCGCACGCCTCCGGGCAAGGGCGGCGAGATCCAGCTCACCGACGCGCTGCAGGAGCTCGCGGCCGACCCGGACGGGCCCGGCGTGCACGGCGTCGTCTTCGGCGGGCGCCGCTACGACACGGGCGACCGCCTGGAGTACATCAAGGCGATCGTGCAGCTCGCCGCCGATCGCGACGATCTCGGGCCCGACCTGCGGGTCTGGCTCAAGGAGTTCGCCGAGGGGATCTGAGCGGCGCATGGACTTCTCGACCCCGATGCGGCATGGGCCGGTGGAGCTGCGGCTCATCCGGCCCAAGGACGCGCGCCCGCTGCAGCACGAACTCGTCACGAACCGCCGCTGGCTGGAGCCGTGGGAGGCGACGCTGCCCGGGCTGCAGACCGGCATCGACATGCGCGTGAGCATCCGGCGGCTGCTGCAGCAGTATCGCGACGGCTCGGGGTACCCGTTCGTCATGGAGTACGGCGGGGCCATCGCCGGGCAGCTCAACATCTGGGGCGTGATGCGCGGCTCCCTGTGCTCGGCGACGATCGGCTACTGGGTGAGCGAGCGCTTCGCCGGGCACGGGATCACCCCCGCCGCCGTCGCGATGGCGACCGATCTCGCCTTCGCCGAACTCGGCCTGCACCGCATCGAGATCTGCCTGCGACCGGAGAACCGCCCCAGCCTGCGCGTCGTCCAGAAGCTCGGCTTCCGCTATGAGGGGCTGCGGCGGCGGTTCATCCACATCGACGGCGACTGGCGCGACCACCTGGCGTTCTCGCTCGTGCGCGAGGACGTCCCCGAGGGCGTGCTGCGACGCTGGGCCGAGGGGCGCGTGCCGGCGGACTGGGCCGCAGTGCCGGAGTCGGATCTGCCGCGCTGAGGCAGATCCGGACGCTGAGCCGCGGACATCGACGCCCCCTCGCAGCATCCTCGCCCCCTCGTATGGCCGTCGGTGCGAGGGGGCACCGATGCCGCGAGGGGGCACCGATGCCGCGAGGGGGCACCGATGCTGCGAGGGGGCATCGGCGAGAGGCGGAGCAGGCTCAGTTCGCGGCGGGCTCCGGTTCGGGCGCCGTCGGATCCGCGGCGGGCCGGCGGATCCCGATCCAGGACACGACACCGCCGATGGCGAACAGGGCGGCGGTGACCATCGTCGCCGTGTGGAAGCCGGCCAGATTCAGGGTGCCTCCGACGATCGTCGACAGCATCGCCACGACGAGCAGCCCGGCGACGCGCGAGACGGCGTTGTTCACGGCCGAGGCGATGCCGGATCTGCTCTCGTCGATGGATCCGAGGATCGCGGAGGTGAGAGGCGCCACCGTCAGCGACAGCCCCACGCCCAGCACGATCATGGCCGGCAGCACCTGCCACCAGTAGTTGAAGCGCTCGGCCACGAGCAGGAGCAGGAGGGTCCCCGCGGCCATGATCAGCGGGCCGGCGGTCATGAACAGCCGGGGACCGAGTCGCCCGGCGAGGCGTCCCGCCCGCGAGCTGAGCAGGATCATCAGGATCGTGATGGGCAGGCTCGCGAGGCCCGCCTCCGTGGCCTTCAGGCCCGCGCCCTGCTGCAGGTAGACGCCGATGACGAAGCCGTTCAGCGAGAGCGCCGCATAGACGAACAGCGTGGACAGGTTCCCCCAGGCGAAATTGCGCACGCGGAACAGCGACAGCGGCATCAGCGGGTGCGGGTGGCGCTGGCGCAGCAGGAAGAGTGCGAGCAGCACGGCGCCGCCGATCCCGGTGAGGAGGATCACGGGGGAGCCCCAGCCCTGGTGCGGCTGCTCGATGAGCGCGTACACGACGCCGCCGAGGCCGATCGCGCAGAGCGCGCCGCTGAGCCAGTCGACCCGGGCGGTGCGTCCCGCCTCGGGCAGGTGCAGGCGCGACAGCAGCACGAGGGTGACGGCGATCGGCAGCACGTTGATGAGGAACACGAAGCGCCAGGACAGCAGGTCGACGAACAGGCCGCCGAGGAGGGGGCCGACCAGCTGCGCGGCCGTCGTGAAGGCCGTCCACACGCCGATCGCCCGCGACTGCACCTCGCCCCGCATGACCGCGGTGATGAGCGCCAGCGAGCTCGGCACCAGCAGCGCGCCCGCGGCGCCCTGCGCCGCCCGCGCGACGATGAGCACGAGCGGGGTGGGCGCTGCGGCGACCGCGATCGACGCGATGCCGAAGGCGACGAGCCCGATCCGCATCACCAGCACCCGCCCGTAGGCGTCCGAGACGGATCCGGCCAGCAGGATGAGCGCGCTGAGGGTGATGAGGTAGGCGTCGACCGCCCACTGCTGCGTGGTGATGCCGCCGCCGAGCTCGCGGCTGATCGCCGGCAGGGCGACGGTCACCACCGTGCCGTCGAGGAAGGTGACGAAGGATGCGAGGACCGCGACCGCGATGACCAGCCGGTGCAGAGGGGTGAACGAGGCCACGGAGCCGACCCTACTCGCCGGAGCGGACGCCGGGGTCGCCGCGCCGGATCCGCGCCGTGCTGACGTCGCGCTCCGCCGTGACGTCTGCAGGACTCCGCGACGCGGGCAGGACCGGATCCGGGATCCGGTCCTGCAGACGTCGCGCGATCCTGCAGACGTCGCGTGTGCCGGCGTTCGCGCACGTCCGCATGCGCGTGTCTGCGGGATCCGGGGCGGGCCCTCGCATACCGTGGAGGGCATGAACGGGCCGGTGCTGAGCGGGGGCGTGATCGTCCTGGTCGCGGCGCTGCTGTGGCTGCTCTACTTTCTGCCGTCCTGGCGGGGGCAGCACCAGTACGACGCCGCCGAGCGCAATGCGCTGCGGCTCAATCGCGCACTGCGGGTGCTGGCCGAGACCAGCGAGGCGCCGCGCGAGGTGCAGCTGGAGCTGAACGCGCGCACAGCGCTGGCGCAGCAGCGGCTCGCACGGCGACTGCAGTCCGACCGCGAGCAGGCGGATCTGCAGCGACTGCGCGAGGAGCTCGCCGCGACGCGCGCGGATCCCGCGTTCCGCCGTGCCCGCGCGCGCCGCCGCACGCGCCTGGTCGCGACCGTGCTCCTCGTCGTGGCGCTCGCCGCGGCGGGTCTCGGCGTGTGGCAGTTCCTCGCGGGCGGATCCTCGCTGTTGCTGTGGATCGCAGGAGCCGTCGTCGTGCTGGCGCTCGGCCTGCTGCAGCGGATGGCGGCGGTCGCGCGCCGTGCCGCTCGACGCGCCGCGCGCGTCGCCGGCGCTCCGGCCGTCTCGGTGCCCGTGCGCGAGGCCGAGCTGCACGATCAGGGACCGCGCACCTGGACGCCGCGCACGCTGCCCGAGCCGCTCGTCTCCGTCACGGGGTCGCGCGCTCATGCCGCCCGCGCCACGATCGACGCGCAGACGCTCGCGCGTGAGGCGGCCCGTGCCGCGGAGCTGCAGCGCAGGGCGGACGAGCTGGCGCCGCCGGCTCCCGTCGAGCTGCCGTCGCCCGCTGCCGCGTCGGCCGATGCCGGGGAGCGGACGGCGGAGGCGTCGCCGTACGCCCGGATGGGCTACGTCGACGACGCCGAGATCGAGGCGCACGTGCGTCGGCTCCTCGCCCAGCGCGCAGCCGGCTGAGTCTCTCCGACACGCCCGGCGGGCGCCGCAGACGCGCTGAGGGCACGCGCGCCGGTGAGCCCGTGTTAGGCTTGTCTGGTTCACGGGCCCATGGCGCAGTTGGTAGCGCGCCTCGTTCGCATCGAGGAGGTCAGGGGTTCAAATCCCCTTGGGTCCACCACGATGCTCTTACTCGAACCCTCGACAAGAGCAATGAACTGATCGGACAGTACGTCCAGGGAGAGCCCGCCGGTTTCGGCGGGCTTTTTCGTTTGCCCCGTGCTGTCGGGGGTGGCGTCGTGCTGTGCGTGTCGTGCCTCGTGGACGAATGCTCGGGTGTCTGGGCTGTAGATGACGTCGAATGGTGCCCGGGAGGTTGCCTCGACATGGTGCTGGCCGTTGTCGTCGGTGGTGACGAGGAGTTTGTCGAAGAGGAGCTGGTTGAACATGCGGCGGATGTGCTCGGGGGCTTGCCGGTAGGTGTTTCCGGCGTGCTGGGCGATGTCGAGTGCGATGCTGATGAGTTCGTCGGCTTCGGCGATATCGGCGGTGAGGTTGCTGAGGCTGCGGTTGGTGGCGGCCAGTTCGGTGTCGAGGCGTTTCTGCTCGGTGCGGAGCATGTCGATGGGGATCGCGTCGTTGTAGTGGGCTTCGAGGAGCTTGCGTTGGCGACGCTCGATGGTCTGCTTCGTGGCCTCGAGTTGTTCTCGTTCAAGGTCGGTGTCGGTGCGAAGCTGCTTCAGTCCGTGCCGGAGGAGTGTTTCGAGGTCGCAGCGGAACTCGGGCGCGAGACTGATGCGGTCGTAGAGATCTTGGATCAGGTCCTCGGCGTGCTCGATCTGGATGGAGCGGAGGGTGCAGTTGGTGCGCTTGGAGTGTCGTCCGAGGCAGGAGTAGTACGGGTAGGTTTCGCCGTGACGGTTCTTCACCACCTGGACGACCATCCGGAAGCCGCAGTGCCCGCAGTAGATCGTGGACTTGAGGTAGTGGTCGTGCTTGATCGACCGTTCGCCGTTGATCTTCTCTTTCAGGATCGTCTGGACCTTCTCGAAGGTTTCGCGGTCGATGAGCGGGGTGTGGCTGCCGGGGTACTCGACGCCTTTGAACGTGGTGATGCCGGTGTAGTAGATGTTGGTGAGCATCGAGTGGACGTGACGGATCTCGACCGGCTTCTCTGCCAGCCGCGCGGTGGGCACTGTTGTCAGTCCTCGCCGGACGAGTTCTTTGGTGAGGGTGCGTACGGAGTGCTCGCCGGTGGCGTAGGCGTTGAACGCCCAGGTGACCAGTGGTGCGCGGTGCTCGTCGACGGTGACGGTGCGGCTCTCGCGGCCGTTTTCGATGGTGCGGGTGTTGAGGTAGCCGATCGGTGCGCGGCTGACGGAGCCGCCGTTCTTGACCTTTTCGCTCATGCCTTTGATGACTTCGTTGGCGAGGTTGCGGGAGTAGAACTCGGCGATCGAGCTCATGATGCCGTGGAGGAGGATGCCGCCGGGGGTCTGGTCGATGTTCTCGCTGGTGGAGATGAGCCGGATGCCGAGTTCGCTGAACCGCTGGTTAAGGGTGACGTCGTCGGCGCGGTTGCGTGCGAGACGGTCCAGCTTGTGCACGATGACGTAATCGATGTTGCTCTGCTCGGCTTCGAGGTAGCGCAGCATTTCTTGGAGCGCGGGGCGGTTGGTGGAGGTGCCGGAGACGCCACGCTCGACGAACTCTTTGACGACCATCGCGCCGACGGCTTGAGCCTTCTTCTTGTTCGCGTCGCGCTGCGCCGGGATCGAGAAGCCTTCCTCCCTGCCGCCGCGTTCCGCTTGCTCGCGCGTCGAGACGCGCAGGTATGAGACGGCTCGCTTCGGGGTGAAGCTCTGAGTGAGCGCAGCGAAGGGGTCTGCGGCGGTGAGCGGGCTGGTGGTGTATGGAGTTGTGGTCATGTTTCCATTGACGCTCTCTTGCCCGTGTGAGTCCAGTGCGAAATCATCCGCCTGGTCAGGGTTTTCCACAGGACGCTGATGTGCACCGGGGTCAGGGCTATCGGATGAAGACATACACTTCACCTCCTCGCTCGTGGAACTCGAAGTCGCCGCGCAGATGCTCGAGCATCGCGGCGCGGTCGAAGACGAGGATGTTGTTCGGGATCGCCCATTCGCGGAGGGTGTGGTCGCGGGCATCAGCCCAGCCGAGGCTTTCGATGAAGTCGTCGATGAACTGGTCGATGCGTTCGTACGAGCCCCAGTGCAGGTTGGTGAAGTCCGACTCCATATCGCGGATGGTCTCGACGCCGTTCCAAACCGAATCGAGGTAGACGTCGAACGCTGTGCCGTGTTCACGGCGGAGCCGGTCGAGCTCGCGGGCTTCGTGCCGTGTCGTCGGCTCGGGCGGTGCGCGTCGTTCGGGGGTCGTTGGCGGAGTTGTTCTGTTTTCGGCGTCAGCGGGTGGGTAAAAATTGTGTTCAGGTTTCATAGGGGGTGTTCTCCTTCCTGGTGTTGTTCTGTTTCGTGAGCGGCGGGCCGTCACGGATGATCTCGGGCAGTTCATCGAGGGTGAGCACGGTGAACATGTCCTGCGGGAGCTCGGCAGCTTCGAGGTGTGCACGCAGTTGTGTTCGACGTTTCGCGGTCGGGACGATCCACAGCACTGCGGGGAACGCGCCGCTGGATCGCTGCTCTGCTCCGCTGCGGCGGTAGCGCACGTATTGTCGGCATTTCGCGATCACCCGGGCGGGGTTCTCCGTGGCGCGGTCGACCTCGATGAAGTAGCGATCCAGATACTCGGTCGTGGTCACGCTCATCAAGAGGTCGGGTCGCAGTGTGAGGCGTTCGCCGTGCGGCCCGAGGTAGTTCCTCCAGCAGGCGGGCTCGGTCTCGACCCGTAGCTCTGCGCCCGGGATCTGCTGGATGGTCTCGTTCGCGATGATCCGGGTTTCGGCGATCGCGAGGAGGTGTTCTAGGAACGTCGTGGAGATGAGGTTCGGTCGCTGTCTCGTGCGGACCTGCCCGGTGACCTGCCGGTAGCCGGTGGTGGTGAGCGCCCAGATAGATGGCGTAGAGCCGCGCTGCCATCCACCGACACGACGCTCCAAGCGCAGCACGTGGCCGTGGTGTTCAAGCTTGGACAGGTGCCGCATCGTCTGCCGTCGTGCAGACCGGGAACTTCCGTAGTGTTCCCTCGTGAGTCTGGCGAGCTGCTCCGTCGTCGCGAACCGCAGCTCGAGCAGATGCGCGAGAAGCTCCTGATAGATCGGATGGTCAAGTGAAGCGGTCATGACTGGAGTCCTCCGCCGATTGGGACGGCCGGGTGACCTGGTATGACCGGGTCAGTCACGTCCCGCTGCCAGCGCCCTGCCCCGCGACGTCCGGCAAGCCCGTGTCTGTTGGGCGCGGTGATACGTCTCCCGGTGCGTCTCGGTCGAGGACGGCCATTCATCGTCGACTCCTTCCCACTGGGCTGTCGTCGGCGTATGTGAAGTCGGGTGTGGTCGGGGCGATGAGCTCACGGATTTGTTGCTCGGTGATGGTGGCGGCGACGCCGTAGCGTTCGTGCGCGGCGGCGTAGATGGCCGCTGGGTCGCTGATACCTGCCGGTGGCGGCGCGGTTGCGATGCTGATCCAGCCGGTGGCTTGACCGTGCTGCATGACGTTCGCGTACGCGTGGTATTTCGGCAGCAGCAGAAGATCCTGGGCATCGAGACCGGTGGCGTGCTTGGCGATGGTGGCCGCGTCGGTGCCGCCGAGGCCGAAGTAGATCTTGCTGCGCGTGTTGGTCTCGACCGAGGCCTGCATCGCCGGGGTGAACTGCTTCAGGTACTGGTTCGCGACGGTGAACGCCGCGCCGAGGGAGCGGGCCTGGGCGAGGGCGTCGGAGAGGTCACCAGGGATGCCTGCGAGGAAGTCGTGGATCTCGTCGATGTAGATGCTGACGATGTGCCGGTGCTCAAGGCCGTCACGTTGCCTGGCGAGGATCTTGGTCCACAGTTGCCCAATGAGGAGCGTGCCGAGCAGTCTTGCGGCGTCAGCGCCGAGCAGGCCCTTGTTGAGATTCACGATGACGATGCGTCGCTTGCTGAACAGGTCGGTGAGGTCGAAGCGGGGATCGCTCTGCCCGAGCATCGCCCGCAACCCTGGTCGCAGGATCAGTTGGCGGAGCTTGTTCAGCACCGGCCCGATCTCTTCGGCCTGCTGCGCAGGTGACTTCGCCTCGTACTGCTCCCAGAACCCGCCGAGCCCGACCGGATCGTCGATATGCTTCAGCACCTTGCGACGGAACGCGGGGTTCGTGAGCAGCGGGGCTACCCAGAGCAGGTTCGCGCCGTCGATCTGCGCGAGCGTGTTGAACACCGCCGTGAAAACGTCCGCGGAGCGGATACCCCAGTGCTTCGCGAAGACCGCTTCGAAGGTCGCCAGCAACGTGTCGGCCGTAACCGAGGCCTGGCGTCGGTGACCGGAGAGCGGGTTGAACCCGACCGGGGTGGCGTTCGTCGGGTCGATGACAACGACGTCGTGTTCTCGGTTGTGGGGAACATGTGCGAGGACGCGATCAGCAAGGTCTCCCTTCGGATCAAGGACCAGCACACCGCGACCGGCGGTGATGTCGGCGGCGATGAGGCCCAGCATCACGGTCGACTTGGCCGAGCCGGTCGGCCCGAGCAGATGAGTATGGAACGCGGCGTCCCGGATCGGGATGCCAACCGACTCACTATGTCCCGGTGCGCTGGCAGTGCCGATGATCCGGTCTGTTTGCACAAGTGTTTCGGGCGGTGGGAGCTGGCGTGGGTGGAGTGTCCCGAGTAGTGGCAGTGGCGGTTCGCCGATCGGCCAGCCGGTCAAGCCAATGACTTCCCCGCTGGTCAACGTGAGCGGCCATCGCCACGGGCATGCGGCCCGGTTGAGGTGCGTCACTGAACCGGTCACGGCGCTGATGCGACTGGTGGCGGATTCGAGGACGCGAAACGCGCCGATCACGTCACCGACAAGCTGCCTCGCCCGCGGAGCGGCTGCTCCGGTGACGCCGACGCGCAGGCTGAGAGAGAAGCCGTGCTGACCGTCTCGCCGTTTCGACGTCGTGCCAGTTCGTGGCGGGACAGCAAGCACACGGAGCCACGTACCAAACGATTCTTTGGCGCGTACGGGCGGCGTGTGGCGGCGACCGAGCAGGACCTGCAGGACGACTTCTTCCTCGCCGTGGAGGCGCGACAGTGCCCCGTAGAGGCCACGAATACTTGCGGTGACCTTGGTCGCTTCGAGGCTGAGGTCGGTGCCGGTGACGCGCAGGTCGGCCGCGTACAGCACCTCCTGTCGGTGCCGGCGGGGAGTATGCGCACGGACCGTGAGGTGTGCGCGGAGCGCGTCAAGTACCGTGTCGATGCGGGTCGGCTTGACCGCGATCAGCCACCGCAGCCCCGTCTTCGTTGCGCGGGCCTCGAGCACGATCGGGCCGAGCGTGGACGAGGCGGCCAGGTGTTCCAGTGTCGCGTGGACCGCGTCGGGGGTGAGCGTGTCGGGCCACGTGAGTTCTTGCCACTCCCACTCCTCGTGTTTAGTGTTACTCGTCATGCCCGCCCCCTTTCTGCTCGGCCGTTGGTGCCGAATTCTGCTTCCGTGTATGAGCCGCCCGACGGGTTTCGTCAAGGTGCATCGCGAGCAGCAGCAGAACCCTGGCCAGGCCTTCCCGGTCGACCTTGTCCTTCCAGATCGGGGTGAGACGGTGGCGCCCACCGGCCCGGTTCTTCTTGCGGTTCATCGTTGACCTCCTGTCCGAGAGCTCAGAGCCAGGTGTTTCGGCGTCGCCACCACCACAGCAGCCCACCGACGATGGCGACCGTGAGAGCGATCAGGGCGAGGATCCACCAGATGCTCTTGATCAGCTCCATCGTGAGGACGAGCAGGATCACGCCGCCGAACAGCAACAGGCAGGTCCTCCAGAACTTCTCCGCGAGCGAGCGCGGCCCGGTATCGTCCGGCATGTTTCACACCCCTCACGTCCGAGTCTCCGCCGCCGCTGCCGGGGCGTGGTTGGGTTGGTGGTCGGCAGGCACGGGGTATCCCCATTTCGCGAGCGAGATTGTCGCGTCGCACTCGTTGCCCCAGATGTCCCAGTGCTTGCTCGACGGTGCGGGACGACGAGCGAACAGTTCGAGGAATGGCCCGTCCCCGCCGACGAGCCGTTCGACGATGAGGTGGATTTCCTCGGGCTTCCGGCTGTGGGCCTGCAGGGCGTGCATGCCCCAGTTCGGCTGACCTTTGAACGCGACTTTCGTGCCCTTCCCGCGTACGCCGAGGAGCAGGAGTTCCCCGGAGTTGCGGAAGGTGTTGCCGAGCATGAGACGGGGCTTGGCCCAGAAGTAGAAGCTCGTGTACCGGTATCCCCAGGCTTCGAGGACCTTGATGCCCAGGGGGACGGTCGCGGTGGTGACCCACAGGAAGCAGAACGAGTTCTCCGCCATGATCTCCTGCATGGCCTCGCCCATCCCGAGGATGCGCTCATCGGTCATGAGGTCGTAGTGATTGGCCGCGCCGAGGTCGCCTTTCTGCTGCAGCGACCACGGTGGATCGCACAGTGCCGCACGGAACGTCCCCGGCAGCGGCGTCTTGTCCGGCAGGTTGTGATTGATGTGAATGCTCATACGTAGACTCCTCCTTTCGAGAGGTAAAAGTTGATGGATCGGCCCGCCAGCAGCGGTCGAGCTGGGCGGTGTCAGCGCCCATTACGCACTCCGGCGACCGAACCGTGAAGACCACACCGCAGCGCTCCGCCCCTCGATCCGACACAGCAGTGACCGAGGTAAGCCACGGCGGGCGGTGCGGTGAAAGCCGTCGTTGTGAAATAGGCAACGATGTACGCCTACTGATGGGCTACGAGCGAGGCAGGTCGGTGCGCCCGGTCGTCAGGAACATCGCTCGCGTCAACGCCTTCGCAGCCTCATCACGGTCGGTCGCAAGGTCGTCGGCGAGGGAGAGGATCGTCTGCCGGAGCTGCTCGGACTTCGCGTCCAGTTCCGCCTCGATCCGTGTACGACGACGCTCCTGCCACGCCTCGTACTCGTCCCACAACACTTCGACCACACACAATGCGACGAAGGCGGAGACCGCGACGAGGAGAACGACACCCGCGGCAACCGCGATCGCGGCGACGGCCTCCATCACAGGCCCCGAGCGATGCGCTGACCGGCGCCGATGGCGTATCCGGCGATGATCGCCTCGTAGAACTGCGCACCAGCCGGGGCGATCTTCATCTGCGCCTCCGCCTGCGCCACCAGCGTCGCCACGTTCGTCATCGCCTGCGACGCCAGGAACGCGTGCCCCTGCTCCCGCACCGCCGCGATCTCCGTGGCCGCCGCAACCTGCTCCACCTCACGCTTGGTCTGGCGCACCAGGCTTCCCGTGATCTTCTGCCCCTGCTGGGTCGTGTGCCCACCGAACAGCGGCACCACCTGATTGCTCGACATGTTGCAAGTCCTTCCGGTTGAAGAGAACAGCCCCGGATTTCCGGGACACTTCGACCGTAGAAACCCTCCCGAGGGCACTCTGAAACTCGGAATAAAGTTGGAAACGAACACTGGCGCGGGGCGGAGGTGGTGGCGTGAGACTCGATGAAGACGATGTCGCCACCCTGCACCAGCAGCTCGCCTGGCTGAGCAAACGCGAGGGCTTCATCCAACGCCGTCTCGCCCGGGCCGGGATCGTCGACGAACTCCTCCGCGGCTCACTCGAGGACAACTTCGAACGCCTCCGGCACCGCTTCATCTCCGCGATCCACACCCTGCCCGCCGAGCAATCAGACCTCCTGCTCGACGTCTATGCTCTGAGCCCCGACACCCGGGACGTACCCGAACTGATGCAACGGCGGCAGATGCACGGCGACAAGATCGGACGGAAAGTCGACACCGTTCGCACGCGAGAGACCGCAGCGCTGAAGGCGCTGCACTCGCGTCTCGTCACGGGCCGCTACGCGCAGGCCCCGCTCGTTCTTGACGTGCCCGAGATGCACGGCGGCATCATCTACGAAGAGACCAGCACCCTCATCGTCGTCGAGAACCGACACTGGCAAGCCACCTACGAGCACTACCGATTCGCGAACATGGCAGGCGAACTCGACTACGTCACCATCGGCCGCTCCTATCCCGGCATCGTGACCCCGAGCAGCAAGGGCGACTTCAAGGTCAACACCCGCCCGGTCGACGGCGCGGGCTGGAACGACCACTTCTGGCACCTCAACACAGCCCGCACCGCGACCGAGCCGATGCAAGACCGGACACGCTACGACCTGCGCTTCCGCATCACCCCACCCGGCGACAGTGGCGAACCCGAGCCAATGACGCTCGCCAGCCGGGCGCTCCACCACCGCTCACTGCTATTCACCATCCGTGTCGGGTTCATCGGGGACCAGCCAGCCAGCATTTGGAAGTTCGAGGGAGCAAGCCCGTTCGCCCGCCCGCACGCCGCCAACGAGTACAACCGCGTCCAGCTCGACGCCCGCGGCACCGCGACCCTCACCCTGCGTGACGTCCACGGTGGCCTCTTCAACGGCTTCGCCTGGAGCTGGGACGCCTGACCGAGGTTATGAGACCTTCTCGAAAACGCCTGATTATGAGATAATCACAGGCAGATCGCAGCGCCCGGTCGAGGCGACACATACTCCCGGCTGCATCACACCTCAAGCCCATGCAGGGCATGGCATCCGAACAGTGTCAGTGCCTGTCGCTACGGTGAGATTAACCCGCAACCACAACTTAAGACGCGCCCCAGGCGCAGGAGACGAACCACATGGCACCGACCACCAAAGAAGGACAGCGCGCCGAACTGCACAAGACGATCTGGCGCATCGCGAACGACCTCCGCGGCTCCGTCGACGGCTGGGACTTCAAGTCGTACGTGCTCGGCATGCTGTTCTACCGGTTCATCTCCGAGAACCTCACCGCCTACATCAACAAGAGCGAACGCGAAGCAGGCGACCCGAGCTTCGACTACGCCCAACTCGGCGACGCCCAGGCAGAGTTCGGCCGCAAGGAGACGGTCGAGGAGAAGGGTTTCTATATCCTCCCGTCCGAGCTGTTCCAGAACGTCCGAAGGCGTGCTGCCAACGACGCCAACCTCAACGAAACCCTCGCACGGGTCTTCAAGAACATCGAAGGCTCCGCCGTCGGCACCGACGCCGAAGACGACCTCAAAGGCCTGTTCGATGATCTTGATGTCAACAGTTCGAAACTCGGTGGCACTGTCGCCAAGCGCAACGAGAAACTCGTGAAGCTACTCGACGCGATCGGTGACCTGCCGCTCGGGAACTTCGAAGACAACTCGATCGACCTGTTCGGCGACGCCTACGAGTACCTCATGCAGATGTACGCCTCGAGTGCGGGCAAGTCTGGTGGCGAGTACTACACGCCGCAGGAAGTCTCCGAGCTGCTCGCCCGTATCACCGTGGTCGGCAAGACGCAGGTCAACAAGGTCTACGACCCCGCTGTTGGTTCAGGGTCGCTGCTGCTGAAGTTCGCGAAAGTCCTCGGCAAAGACAACGTGCGACAGGGCTTCTACGGCCAGGAGATCAACCTGACCACCTACAACCTCGCCAGGATCAACATGTTCCTGCACGACGTGAACTACGAGAAGTTCAACATCGCCCACGGTGACACCCTCATCGACCCCGCCCACTGGGACGACGAACCGTTCGAGGCGATCGTCTCCAACCCGCCGTACTCGATCAAGTGGGACGGCGACGCGAACCCGCTGCTGATCAACGACCCGCGCTTCGCACCAGCTGGTGTGCTCGCACCGAAGTCGAAGGCCGACCTCGCGTTCACGATGCACATCCTGTCGTGGCTCGCCGTGAACGGCACCGCGGCGATCGTCGAGTTCCCGGGTGTGCTGTATCGCGGCGGCGCGGAACGCAAGATCCGCAAGTACCTCATCGACAACAACTATGTGGATGCCGTCATCCAGCTGCCGCCGGACCTGTTCTTCGGCACCACGATCGCCACCTGCATCATCGTGCTCAAGAAGTCCAAGACCGACAACTCTGTCCTCTTCATCGACGCATCCGCCGAGTTCAAACGCACCGGGAACAAGAACAAGCTCACCGAAGCCAACCAGCAGCGCATCCTCGACACCTTCACCACCCGCGAAAGCGTCGACCATGTCGCCGCGCTGGTGTCGAACGAGGACATCGCCGCGAACGACTACAACATCGCCGTCTCTTCCTATGTTGAGCAAGAAGACACCCGCGAAGTCATCGACATCACCGAGCTGAACGCCGAGATCGCCCGCATCGTCGCCCGCCAGCAGGAACTCCGCACCTCCATCGACGAGATCGTCGCCGACCTGGAGGGCACGAAGTGAGCAGGATCTATGACCTGATCGCAGAGCTTTGCCCGAACGGGGTTGAGTTCAAATCCGTCGGCGAAGTCACGGCAAGAAGCTCCAACATCAAATGGGCCAACGCAGGTGACGACGAGTTTCAATACATCGATCTAAGTTCCGTGGACCGCGTGACGCGCAGGATTGGTGAGACAGCATCCATCACCGCAGGTAACGCCCCAAGTCGCGCGCAACAGATTGTTCACACGGGCGATGTGATCTTCGCGACCACACGCCCCGCGCAAATGCGATGGGCAGTGATCCCTGCCGAGTATGACGGACAGATCGCCAGCACGGGCTACTGTGTGCTTCGACCAGACACCTCTGTCATTCTCACGAACTTCTTGGCCCACATTCTTGGTGCCGACACCTTCCGTCAATACATTGAGGCAAATCAGGTCGCGGGAAACTATCCCTCAATCCCCGACAACCGGGTGAGGGCTTACCGAATCCCCGTCCCGCCTCTCGAGGTGCAGCGGGAGATCGTGCGAGTATTGGACCAGTTCACTCAGCTGGAAGCGGAGCTGGAAGCGGAGCTGGAAGCGGAGCTGGAAGCCCGACGGCGGCAGTATGAGCATTATCGCGGCACTCTAATGCTTGAAAGCGAAGATTCGGAGAGGGTGCTTCTCGGTGACATTGCCATTATCGGTACCGGAAGCCATGACACCAAGGACGCTCAAGCGGACGGTGAATACACTTTTTACGCTCGAGGACGAGAGCCCCTCAAGCTCGACACTTTTGACTTTAACGAGGAAGCGATCATCACTGCGGGCGACGGTGTCGGCGTTGGAAAAGTATTCCACTTTGCTCGCGGGAAATATGCACTCCATCAGCGCGCATATCGCATAGTCCCCCAAGAGGGGGTCGATGCGAGGTTTATCTATCACTATCTTGTCGCTGATTTCTCGCGTTATCTTGAACGAACTTCGGTTCATGCTTCTGTGACATCGCTAAGACGACCGATGTTCCTTAACTATGCGCTCCAGTTGCCTTCGCTGGATGAGCAGCGCCGCATTGTCGCGATTCTGGATAACTTCGATGCTCTGGTGAACGACTTGAGCCTCGGCCTCCCCGCTGAGCTTGCTGCGCGACGTAAGCAGTACGAGTACTACCGCGACAAGCTGTTCACCTTCGAGGAGGCTGCCGCATGAGTGACGTGACTCCTCGTAAGTATGATCCGATCGCCGTGTCGTCGGAGAGCACGGTTGTTGCCGAGTACATCCCTGACACCACCGGTGCTGGTTCGTATCAGTCGGAGGCGGAGCTTGAGCGTGAGCTGATCCGACTGCTTAAGTCGCAGGCGTACAAGTATCTGCCGATCACGTCGGAGGCGCAGCTGGTCGCGAATCTGCGCACCCAGCTTGAAGCTCTGAACTCGGTGTCGTTCTCTGACACGGAGTGGGAGCAGTTCTTTTCGGAGCGGATCGCTGGCGCGAACGATGGCATTGTTGAGAAGACGGTGCGTATCCAGGAGGATCACGTTCAGCTGTTGAAGCGTGATGACGGTTCGGTGAAGAACATCCTGCTGATCGATAAGCAGAACATTCACAACAACCGCCTGCAGGTCATCAACCAGTACGAGATCGGCCAGGGCGAAGGCGGCTCTGCTCGGTCGAACCGCTACGACGTGACTGTGCTGGTGAACGGTCTGCCGATGGTGCATATCGAGCTGAAGCGTCGCGGCGTGGATATCCGTGAGGCGTTCAACCAGATCGACCGGTACCAGCGGGACAGTTTCTGGGCAGGCTCCGGGCTCTTCGAGTATGTGCAGTTGTTCGTGATCAGCAACGGCACGCTCACCAAGTACTACTCCAACACCACCCGTCGTCAGCATCTCAGTGAAGCGGCTGGGTCGAAGCGGGTGCGGAAGACGTCGAACAGTTTCGAGTTCACGTCGTGGTGGGCGGATGCGCAGAACAAGCCGATCCAGGATCTGTCGGCGTTCGCGAAGACGTTCTTCGCCAAGCACGCGTTGCTGAACATCCTGACGAAGTATTGCGTGCTCACGGCTGACCGGATGCTGCTGGTGATGCGCCCGTACCAGATCGTGGCGACCGAGCGGATTCTGCAGAAAGTCGATATCTCCACCAACTACAGGACCCTCGGCACGGTTGCCGCGGGTGGATACGTGTGGCACACCACCGGATCCGGTAAGACCCTGACATCGTTCAAGGCCGCGCAGCTCGCGTCGAAGCTCCCGAGCGTCGACAAGGTGCTGTTCGTCGTTGACCGTAAGGACCTCGACTACCAGACGATGCGCGAGTACGACCGGTTTGAGAAGGGTGCGGCGAACTCCAACACCTCGACCGCGGTGCTCAAGAAGCAGCTCGAAGACCCAGGTGCGCGGATCATTATCACGACG
The DNA here is from genome assembly GCF_023703415.1 of Microbacterium sp. USTB-Y. Taxonomy (GTDB): domain Bacteria; phylum Actinomycetota; class Actinomycetes; order Actinomycetales; family Microbacteriaceae; genus Microbacterium. The sequence continues at coordinate 359,754 of NZ_JAGMTU010000005.1, forward strand.
ATTCAGAAGCTCTCGACGTTTATCGCGGCGAACAAGGGGCATGCGATCTACGACGGGCATGTCGTGATCATCTTCGACGAGTGTCACCGGTCGCAGTTCGGCGACATGCACACCGCGATCACGAAGGCGTTCAAGCGGTACAACCTCTTCGGTTTCACTGGCACCCCGATCTTCGCGGCAAACTCTGGCAGCGGCGGGAACCCGCAACTGAAGACCACAGAGCAGGCGTTCGGCGAGAAGTTGCACACCTACACGATCGTCGATGCGATCACCGACAAGAACGTGCTGCCGTTCCGGATCGACTATGTCAACACCATCAAGGTTGGCAACGTCGTCGACAAGCAGGTCTCGGCGATCGACACCGAGAAGGCGCTGCTGGCACCGGAGCGAATCAGCGAGATCGTGAAGTACACGCTCGAGCACTTCGACCAGAAGACCAAGCGTGCTGAGCATTACACGCTCGGGGAGCGCCGCGTGCGTGGCTTTAACGCGCTGTTCGCAACCGCGTCCATCGACGCCGCCCGAACGTACTACAACCACTTCCAACTACAGCAGGAAGGCCTGCCGCCAGATAAGCGACTGAAGATCGGCCTGATCTACTCCTATGGTGCGAACGACGCCGTCGAAGATGGCGCGCTCGATGAAGAGGGCTTCGACACTGGTGCGTTGAGCATGGATGCGCGGTCGTTCCTTGAGGATGCGATCCAGGACTACAACGACATGTTCGGCACGTCGTTTGACACCTCCGCCGACCGGTTCCAGAACTACTACAAGGACCTCTCGCTCAAACTCAAGACCCGCGAGATCGATCTCGTCATCGTTGTGAACATGTTCCTCACCGGCTTCGACGCGACCACGATGAACACGCTGTTCGTCGACAAGAACTTGCGCGCGCACGGGCTGATCCAGGCGTACTCGCGCACGAACCGGATCTTGAACTCGGTGAAGACCTACGGCAACATCGTCAGCTTCCGCGACCTCGAAGACGAGACCAACGACGCCATCGCCCTGTTCGGCAACAAGGACGCTCGCGGTGTGGTGCTTCTCAAGCCGTATGGCGAGTACTACAACGACTACGCCGAGAAGGTCACCGAACTGTTCAGTACCTTCCCGCTCGGGCAGCCGATCATCGGCGAAGCCGCTCAGAAGGAGTTCATTGCGCTGTTCGGAGCGATCCTGCGCCTGCAGAACATCCTGACCTCGTTCGACGAGTTCACCGGCAACGCCATCCTTACCGACCGGCAGGGTCAGGATTACCGCAGCGTCTACCTCGACCTGTACGCGGAGTTCCGCAAGGACAAGGACGCCGACAAGGAGCAGATCAACGATGATGTGGTCTTCGAGATCGAGCTGATCAAACAGGTCGAGATCAACGTCGACTACATCCTCATGCTCGTGAGCAAGTATCGCGACGAACGCGGCGACGGCGACGACAAAGAGATCCGGGCCGAGATCTCTCGCGCCGTGGACGCCAGCCCGACCCTGCGCAACAAGAAAGACCTCATCGAAGACTTCGTCGACTCCCTCTCCGTGGATGGCGAGATCGACCAGGAATGGCGCGCGTTCATCGCCGCCAAGCGCGAGGCTGAACTCGACACGATCATCAACGAGGAGAACCTCCGCCCCGACGAGACTCGCGTCTTCGTTGAGACCGCGTTCCGCGACGGCCAGATCCGCACCAGCGGCACCGCGATCACAAAGGTGCTGCCACCAGTGTCGCGGTTCTCTGCTGACGGCGGCCACGGCGAGAAGAAGCAACGGGTCATCCAGAAGCTCGGCGCTTTCTTCGAGCGGTTCTTCGGGCTGAGCGCGGGAGGAACTGACTGATGACCGATGCGGACACGGGCACTACGAGCGTTCCCTTGATCAAGATCGTCTACTTCGACGAGGAGTCGGCATCAGACTTGCTGGATATCGTGGCAGGCGGCAAAGAGACTTCTTCGAAGGAACTGACCAAGGAGCGGGCAGCTGAAGTGGAGGCCGAGGCGCGCGCGCGAGCCGCCGCAAAGTTCAACTGGCTGCCCTTCTTCGGGGGATCAGCCGAGGCTGGCGCCGCTGCGAGTGTGTCGGCGGTCGGACGCAGCATCCTCAACAAGACGCTCTCGAACACCATCCTGACCGACTACCTCAGCAAGCTCGGTGAGCTGAAGGGCATCGAGCGGCTCGAGGGCCTGACGGTCACTGCTCGCAACGACTCCGCGGCCTATATGAAGATGTACACGCCGTACTTGGCGATGCTCAAGATCGATGAACTACCCGTCAATCTTGCCGAACTGGATAGTGCGCTGACGTCGGCGAAGGGCTACTACGAGCTACTCGCGCAGAGTGCGGACGGTGGGAAGCGCATCCTGCGCTTCAATATTCAGGCGTTCCGAAACAACTATGGTCTGGTTGATCTCGGCCGCATGCGACTTGTGTTTCACGGTATCCGCGTTGGCAGGGCTGCAGAGTCCAGCCTGACGATGCAGGCCGAGATGGCGCCCGCTGCAGAGCCTGCACCGCTGACCGGTCTGGACGTAGTCGACGGTGGCTCAACGGAGCCAAGCACGCTTCTCGACGTGTACGACATCATTCTTGCGGGAGTCGAGTATGGCGAGTGACACGAAGGTCACTGTTTACTACGGGCCTCTCTCTTGGTTCGAGGAACAGTTAGGCGGCGGGCCTCGAAGGTACCTACTGGACGCGGTGGATGAACGCGACGAGACGAAACGGCGCATCCGGCACACTGTCGATGGCCAAGAGGCAGAGGAGGCGGAAGCGTCTGTACCGCGACCGACGCGCCTCGTAGCGGTGTCGACTGACTACGCGAGCGTCCAAGAGCACGCGATTACGAACTTCGTCAGGCTCATTAGAGAGATCAATCCAGAACATCTGCTGCTACACAACCCACCCGCGCTGATCCAGGCGCAGCTCGACCGCGTGTTCAAGACTGATGTCAAACGCTTTGACTATCCGGTTGTCACCCGTAAAACGCTCGTTAAGTTCAGGGACGGTTTCGCCGACCGACTTGTCGGGCAACGATCGGTGCGGGAGCGAATGCTTGCTGCCCTGTATCCGCTGACCACGACGCGGCGCACCAAACCGGTTGTTCTGATGTTCTACGGCCCATCTGGCGTTGGAAAGACGGAAACCGCTCAGTTCGTCAATGAGCTACTCGGGGGAGAACTGTTACGCAAGCAGTTCTCCATGTTCCACAGTGACAAGTTCGCCTCCTACCTCTTCGGCGGGACGCACTCCGAGGCATCGTTCGCGCGCGATTTGCTCGATCGGTCTTCCGGTGTGATCTTGATCGACGAGTTCGACAAGGCAAATACTGTCTTCCACAGTGCTTTCTACGAAGTCTTTGACGAAGGAGTCTTTGAGGACAAGAACTACCGCGTACAGCTCGGCCCGGCGTTGATCATATGCACTTCGAACTACGGCTCGGAGGATGAAATTCGCCACGTCCTCGGTGACGCACTCTACTCGCGATTCGACGCGCTCATCTCCTTCGAGCCACTCTCGAGCGACGAGGTCAAACAAGTTATCGATCGTCTCGTTGACAGTCGACTCGCCAAGCTCTCGCCCGATGAGTTGGCGAGGCTCGATGCGGACGATATCAAGGCGATGCTGCATACGCGTGCGAGCGGCACCGGCAACGTGCGCAAGCTCGGCAAACTGGTCGATGAAGTCATTTCCTTGGTACTCGTGCGGGCAGTCCTGGGTGAATTTCCAGGGAACAGCGAACAATCAGACACGAAGGACGCAGCATGAGCGACGAAGTAGCCTCGATCAGCGTCAATCCGGACGAGGATGCCGAATCGGTGGAGTCAACCGAGCTTCTCGACCCAAGGGCACTGCTCGCCGACTGGGCGAACGCCAATGATGAGTGGGTGCGCCTTCTCGTTGCTGAGGTCATTGCGAGCGCGCGCCCTGTTGGCGAGTCAACGATCGAGAAGGCGTACCAGCTGTTTCGCCAGGAGAAGGCCCTTGACAAGCGTGAGCTGCCGGTCGTCCCGCAGCTCAACGTCGAAGCCCGTCAGGACGAGTCAGCACCACCGCTGACTCTGACTCGGCTCTCTGAGGTTCACGGCATCAATGCGCTGGTGTCTGGATCGGTGATCGAGCCTCACGAGGGGTTGACGATCTTGTACGGCGAGAACGGCACAGGGAAGACCGGTTACTCTCGTATCTTTAAGGCGCTCGCGAACAGCCGCACTGCCGACACGATCCTTGGTGATATCGAAGCGGACGCCGTCGAAGAGCAGAGCGCAACGCTCGAGTTCAGCCTTGGTGACGAGGCACAGACCCTTACTTGGACTGGTGAGCGAGGTGTCTCACCATTTACGAGAATGTCGATCTTCGATAGTCCCGCTGTCACGACGCATGTCGATGAAGACCTTGACTACGTTTACGTTCCGGCCGCGCTGGCGCTGTTCAAGCACGTCACTGCGGCGATCCAGGCGGTCACAGGTCAGGTCGACTCCGCTATTGCTGAGCTTGGCTCCGGGGGCACGGGGTTGCTCTCGCGATTCCAGCGCGGCTCCACCATCTATCCGCTTATCGAAACGCTCGGTGCGTCCTCCGATCTGGTTGATCTCAAATCGAAGGCCAAGGTCGGTGAAGCTGACAACGCGGAACTTGATTCGCTGACCCAAGTGGTAGCGGCTCTACGCGCCAACACGATGGGCACACAGATCACAGCGCTCAAAAGCCAGCAGCGCGTCTTGACCCAGGCTGTAGCTGCAGCTGAAGCCCTGTCCACCTTCGACCAGACGGCCTACAACACGGCTCTGGCCAAACGGACACAACTCGCGACCGACTACGAGACCTTTCGCAGCGAACTCTTCGCCGTTGCCGATCTGCCCGCTGACCCCGACGACACATGGAACGACTTCATTGAGCGAGGCGAAATCTATCGCCAGCATCTCGTCGACCTCGAAGTACACGATGCGGATCGGTGCCTCTACTGTCGTCAGCCTTTACTTGACCCCGCTCGAGATCTTCTTACGCGCTACTCGACCTACCTCGAAGACAAGATCTCGGAGGACATCCGCACGACCGACACCGCGCTGGCCGCTTTCAAGCGTCAGATCGCCAACATCCAGGGCAACGAGATGGCGGCGTTCATCGACGAGTACAAACACTCCGACGAAGCCAACCGGCCAACATACTTCGAACAGGTCGAGACGATCGAGAACACGCGGAGCGCGGTGACCGCTGCCCTCACCGATAACCTGCCGGTCGACATCAAGATCGCAGATCGGGTTACCCCAACGAAACGCACGGTCGCCGGTGCCCTGACAACTACTGGCGTGAGCATCACCGATCTCGAGAACCAGCAACAGAATCGGGTGAAGGTGCTCGATGAGAGGCAGACAGAGTTGCTGGAGCTCAAGGACGCCGTCGAACTCGGCAAGTCATGGACACTGATTGAAACTCAGGTCAAGAGCGCCAAGGAAGCGGACCGTCTGCGAACGCTCAAGAAGCCGATGTCGCAAATGGCCAGAGCGGTCACGGAACTCTCCAAGACCGCCAGCAACCACCTGATCAACCTGAGCTTCGACGGGCTGTTCCTTGAAGAGTGCGAGGCGCTCCGGACACCGCCGATGAAGCTGCAGTTCGTCGGACGGGACGGTAAGGCCCAGCGTCGCAAGGTCATGACCGGCAAACACAAGCCGTCGAAGGTGCTCTCCGAAGGCGAGCAAAAAGTGCTGGCACTCGCCGACTTCTTGGCCGAAGCGCGGCTTGCAGGCATTACAGCGCCGGTGATCTTCGATGACCCGGTTTCCAGTCTCGATCACCGTCGGGTCAACGAGGTCGCTGAGCGTATTGTGCGGCTATCTGACAATGTCCAGGTCATTGTCTTTACGCACGACATTCTTTTCGCCACAACTCTCATGACTCTTTCGGAAAAGTCGAAACGTTGTTCGCTATTTCAAATCACGGATGAGAACGGCAAAGGGCAGGTCAGTCGTGCGACAGGGTTGCGCACGGACTCGCTGAGCGCTATCAAGGGACGAATCAACGCAGCGATCCAGAACGCGAAGGCGCAGGAGGGCGAAGTGCGAGATGCCCTCGTGCGGATGGCCTACAGTCATGTCCGAGCGTGGTGTGAGGTATTCACCGAAGAAGAGCTGCTGAAGGGCGTCACCAAGCGCTACCGCGCGAATGTTCAGATGACGACACTGCCGAGCATCGACGGGAGCAAGCTCGACGATATCGGCCCCAAGGTAGCCGAAATCTTCGAGGTTGCCTGTCGGTACATCGATGGTCACTCCCAGCCGCTTGTGACACTAGGGGTCAGCCCCACGCTCACCGGCTTGGAGCAGCACTGGGCGGAGCTACAGGAACTCAAGAAGGTTAACGACAGCAAGTCGTGACGTGGAGCCGTCCCGCTACGACGCCTGATCATGTCCGTGAGCGTCGCGCGTGGGGATCCCTCGCACCTTCAACTGATGGAGCACCGTAGTCGCGTTGAACCCGAGGCGGTCCCCGACCTTTGCAAGTGAGTAGCCAGTCTCGTAGAGGTGAACCATTCTGTCGATTTGCTCAGGTGTCGGCGAGCCGCGTCGCAGGGCGACGCCTTGCCGTTTCAAGACAGCGCTGATCGTGACGCGATGACAGCCGTACTCGGCGGCAAGTTCGTAGACGGTCTTCCCTGTCTCATAGGCGGTGACGATCTGGCTAACCTTCTCGTCCGAGAGTCGCGGCTGCGTCGAGCGCTTACGATGTCTGTTCTCCTGCGGAAGCTCGCGGACTGGATCGGTTGAGAGGTGACGGTGTGCCTTCCGCAATTCGTTTGCATGCGAGGAGAACAGTCCCACCGGAACAGAAGGCCCCGAGCATCACGCTCGGGGCCTTCGTCGTATGCGGATCGTGATCGGCGAGCCGGCGCCGGCTCACGCCCCGACGAGCACGCCGTCCTCTCGACGCGGAATGCCGAGCGGGTTCCCGTCGCGCAGTTCGGCCGGCAGGACCGACGCGGGGGCGTCCTGGTAGGTCAGCGGCGTGAGGAAACGGCGGATCGCCGTGGCGCCCACCGAGGTGTGCACCGATGCCGTCGACGCGGGCCAGGGGCCGCCGTGGTGCTGCGCCCATGCGATCGCGACTCCGGTGGGCCAGCCGTTGTAGAGCACCCGTCCGGCGACGCGGGCGAGGGCGGCGGTCATCCCGTCCAGCAGTGCGGGATCCTCCTCCGCTCCGTGCCACAGGGTGCCGGTGAGGCTTCCCTCGAGCAGGCTGAGGGCGCGCTCGAGCTCCGCGACGTCGCGGTAGCGGACCAGCAGGGTCAGGGGGCCGAAGTGCTCCTCCTGGAACGCCCCGGGATCCGCTGCGAAGGCCGACGCCGTCGTCGCCGCGACGATCGGCGTGGTTCCGTCCTCGGCGCCCTGGGCGACGGCCAGCACGGCGACGTCGTCCCGAGCGGCGAGCACCGAGCCGCTCGCGGCGAAGGCCTCGGCGATGCCCGCGGTGAGCAGGCGCTGTCCGGGGGTGGAGGCGACCGCGGTGGTGAGCGCCTGCTCGAAGGCCTCGGCGCCGTCGCCCGGCACGAACACCAGCCCGGGCTTCGTGCAGTACTGCCCGCCGTCGCGCGTGAAGGAGGCGGCGAGGCCGGCGGCGAGTTCGGCGCCGTGCTCGGCGAGCGCCGCGGGTGTCACGACGACCGGGTTGACGGATCCGAGCTCGCCGTAGAACGGGATCGGATCGGGCCGCTCGCACGCCAGATCGAACAGCGCGCGTCCGCCCCGGGTGGATCCGGTGAACCCGACGGCCCGCACGAGCGGGTGGCGCACGAGCGTCCGCCCGGCGTCCAGGCCCTCCACCAGCACGAGGGCGTCGGCGGGGCCGTCCGCCTCGGCGAGGGCGGCACGGGCGATGTCCGCGACCCGGCGCGACAGCGCGGGGTGCCCGGGGTGCGCCTTCACCACGACCGGGCAGCCCGCGGCCAGGGCCGAGGCCGTGTCGTTGCCCAGCACGGAGAACGCGAACGGGAAGTTCGACGCGGCGAACACCGCGACCACCCCGAGTGGACGCAGGATCCGGCGCAGGTCGGGCCGGGGCGGGAGGAGTGCCGGATCCGGTCCGTCCACCGTGGCCTCGAGGTAGGAGCCCTCCTCGATGACGTCTGCGAAGAACCGCAGCTGGGTCGCCGTGCGGACGACCTCGCCGCTCAGCCGCGCGGCGCTCAGGTGGGTCTCGCGGTGCGCGATCCCGACGAGCTCCTCGGTGTGCGCGCTCAGAGCGTCGGCGAGGGCGCGCAGCCAGCGCGCCCGTGCTTCGCGGGAGGAGCGTTCGAGGCCGGAGCCGGCGGCCGCGCGCACGGCTCGATCCACCGGATCGGTTGCGATCGCGGCCGCCGGATCCGGCTCATGCATCAGAAGCCCGTCCATCTCAGAACGCGTTCAGTCCGGTCAGCGCCCGCCCGAGCACCAGCTGATGGATCTCATCGGTGCCCTCGTAGGTGCGCACCGACTCGAGGTTCGCGGCGTGGCGCATGACCGGGAAGGCGCCGGTGATGCCGTCGCCGCCGAGGATCGTGCGCGCCTGGTGCGCGATCTCCAGCGCCTCGCGGACGCTGTTGAGCTTGCCGACCGAGATCTGCGCGGGCGTGAGCGCGCCGCGCTCCTTGAGGCGCCCGAGGTGCAGGGCCAGCAGGATCCCCTTCTCGACCTCGAGCAGCATGTCGGCGAGCTTGGCCTGGGTGAGCTGGTTGGCGCCGATCGGCTTGCCGAACACCTCACGGGTCGTCGAGCGTTCGAGCGCCGCCTCGAGGCAGCTGCGCGCCGCGCCCATCGCGCCCCAGACGATGCCGTAGCGGGCCTCGTTGAGACACCCGAACGGGCCGGACAGCCCGCGGGCGCCGGGCAGGAGCGCGTCGGCCGGGAGGCGCACGCCGTCGAGTGCGATGTCGCACTGCACCGAGGCGCGCATGGAGAGCTTGCCGGCGATCGGCGTCGCGGTGAAGCCGGGGGTGGCGGTCGGCACCAGGAAGCCGCGCACGGCCTGGCCGCCCTCGCCGAACGACGGATCGTCGACACGCGCCCAGACCACGGCGACGTCGGCGAGGGAGGCGAGGCCGATCCAGCGCTTGGCGCCGTCGAGGACCCATGCGTCGCCGTCACGGCGAGCGGTCGTCGTCATCGCCGCGGGATCGCTGCCGCCCTGCGGCTCGGTCAGCGCGAAGCACCCGACGAGCTCGCCCGCGGCCATGCCGGGCAGCCACCGCTGCTTCTGCTCCTCGGATCCGTACTTCGCGATGGCGCTCATGGCGAGGGATCCCTGCACGGACACGAACGTGCGCCACCCGCTGTCGGCCGCTTCCAGCTCGAGGCAGACCAGCCCGTAAGAGACGGCGCCGGCGCCCGCGCAGCCGTAGCCGCTGAGGTGCATGCCGAGGAAGCCCGCCGCACCGAGCTCGGGGATCAGCTCGCGCCGGAAGTGCGCCTTCTCGAAGTCGTCCTCGATGATCGGAAGGATCCGCTCCTGCGCGAAGGCGCGCGCCTTCTGCTGCCAGTCGCGCTCCTCCTCGCTGAGCAGGGCGTCGAAATCGAAGACCGCGTCGATCCTCGGTGCGCGGGGGAGGGGTGGGGTGGTCATGAGGGGTCCTTCCGGGGGTGCCAGTCGGCGCCGGCGGCGGCGTCGAGGGCCGGCGGTGCAGTGCGGTAGCGGGCGGGGGTGGTGCTCAGCCCGATGGGGCTGGCGATCGTGCGGGAGGGGCCGAGTCCGACCACGGTATCGAGGCCCAGCGCCTCGGCGAAAGCGATCGCCTCGGCGACGTCGTTCACGAGGCCCGCGGGGATCCGGGCCGTGCGGAACCGCTCGATCCAGGTCCCGGCGGGAGCGGCGGCCAGCGCGGCTTCGATCTCGGCGGTCAGGGGCTCGCGGTGGGCGACGCGGTCGGTGTTGGTCGCGAAGCGCGGATCCTCGGCGAGCCCGGGCCGTCCGAGCGTCGTCGCGAGCGCGGCGAACTGGCGGTCGTTCCCGACCGCGATCACGAGGTCGCGGTCGGCCGCACGGAACAGCGCGTAGGGCGCGATCGAGGGGTGCGCGTTGCCGAGCCGCTGCGGGGGCCGGCCGGTCGCGAGCGTCGATGCGGCCTGATTGGTCAGCGCCGAGAGCAGGCTGTGCAGCAGGTTCACCTCGACCCGCTGCCCCTCGCCGGTGCGGTCGCGCTCGCGCAGGGCGAGCAGGATCCCGTTCACCGCGTTCTGCCCGCAGAGGACGTCGACGAGCGCGACGCCCGCCTTCGTCGCCGGGCCGTCCGGATCCCCGGTGATCGACATGAGGCCGCCGACCGCCTGCACGAGCAGGTCGTAGCCGGCGAGCTCGGCCCCGGCGCCCGCGCCGAAGCCGGTGATCGAGCAGTACACGACCGCGGGGTTGCGCGCCCGCACGGCGGCGTGGTCCAGCCCGAAGCGCGCCATGACGCCCGGGCGGAAGTTCTCCACGACGACGTCGGCGGACGCGGCGAGGCGGATCGCCTCCGTGCGTCCCGCCTCGGTGGCGAGGTCGAGTGCGACCGAGCGCTTGTTGCGGTTCACGCTGCCGAAGTAGGTCGCGGTGCCCTCGGCGTCGACCGGAGGGCGCCAGTGCCGGGTGTCGTCGCCCGCCTGCGGCTCGACCTTGATCACGTCGGCGCCGAAGTCGGCGAGCGTCATGGTCGCGTAGGGCCCGGCGAGCACACGGGAGAAGTCCGCGACGCGCACGCCGTCGAGCGGCCCGCGCGGTTCGTTCCTCTGCTCGCTCATGCGTGCCGCCTCACTCGGCCGCGACACCGACGAGCGCGGCTTCGGGCGACATCGCGCCGGACGCGACGAAGCCCGCGTCGATGCGGCGCGCGGTGTCGGATCCGATCCGCACCCCTCCGTCGACGTGCATGTAGCCGGCGCCCTGGATGTCGGAGCTCGCGAAGTACAGCGGGCCGACCGGCCGGTTCTGCAGGTGCCCCCAGCGACTGAGCCCGCCGAGGTCGTAGCTCGAAGCGTAGGCGCCGCGCGTGTAGCGCTCGCTGCCCCAATCCGAGAGGAAGAAGGCGAGGGGATGCCGCGCCTCGTCGCCGAAGTAGGCCGCGAACGAGTCGAGAACGGCCCGGCGGCGCTCGGCCTCGGGCAGCGCCCAGGCCTCCTCCGCGCGCGCTCCCGCGATGAATCCGACGAGCGTGCCCCGCTCCTCGTGCGGCGAGGTGTTGTCGTAGACCTCGCAGACCAGCTCCCGGGATCCGAAGCCCGTGCCGCTCAGGCCCTCTTCGCGCCAGAACGGGCGCTCGTACGCGGCCTGCGCCTTGATCACGAGCCCCATCGACTGGTGCTGGTGCGCGACCTGCTGCAGCCGGGGCAGCGCGGGGACGTAGTCGATCGTGGAGTAGAGGTTCGGCGGCAGTGCGATCACCGCGGAGCGCGCGTGCACCCGGAGCCCGTCGCCGATCGCCACGACTTCCCCCGGAGCCCCGTCGGCGGTCGCACTCCACTGGATGCGGCGCACCGGCGTCGACAGGTGCACGACCTCGTCGCCCAGTTCCGCCGCGATCTGCTCCGAGACCGACTGCATCCCGCCGACCACCCGCTCGTCGAGCAGCAGCCCCTCGTCGATGAGGTTCTCGAACGACTCCGCGGAGGCGACCATGAGCATGGCCTGCAGCACCGAGAACGCGTGCGAGGGCTTGGTGAGCATGCCCGCCGCGATGTAATGGTCCACGATCCGGATCGCCTCCTCGTCGTCGGAGAGCGACGCGAGCCAGCTGCCGAACGGCATACGGTCGAGCTCGCCGGCGCGCGGGTGGTCCCAGGGTGCGTCGACGTCGAGCTCGGCGGCGAGGGCGTCGAGCGCCGCGACGAGCCGGTCGATCTCGGCGAGGGTCTCGTCGCCGACGGGGAAGGATCCGGTGAAGGCGCGGCGCTCACCGTCCGGGCCGAGGTACACCGAGTTCCCGTCGCGGTAGCGCGAGAAGGTCTCCTTGCCGAGTTCGGCCAGGAGCGCCTTGAGCGCGGTCTGCTCCACGGAGATCCACTGCCCGCCGAGTTCGAGGAAGGAGCCGTCGATCGTCTGCGACCAGGTGCGCCCGCCCACCCGGTCGCGGGCCTCGAGCACCGCGACCGTACGGCCGGCCTCGACCAGCCGGCGCGCGGCCACGAGCCCGGTGATCCCGGCTCCGATCACGACGACGTCGCGGTCGATCCGGGTCGTGGCGTGCTCGGCGGGCCCCTCACCGGGGGCGGTGGCCTCGTCGGCAAGGTCGATCGCGGGCGTGCTCATGGCGGTCCTTTCCCGTCGATCCGCTCGGGCTTCCGCGCGTCGCTGCGTGGTGCGGCGGATGACGTCACGATGCTAGGGTCCCGGGCGCGCACCGGACGAGCAGGGGAGGCGTATCGTTTATTTCTGATCCGTGGGCACTTGTAATATGAGACAAGCGATCCGGATCCATGTTCATTTACGAGGCCGGGAGAAGCCATGCCCGATGACCCCGCACGGCTCGCGCGGACGCCGGGGCGCGCCGCCCCGGCGCGCGGGCGCGGAAGGCCGCGGGAGCGGATCCTGGACCGGGACCGGATCGCGGACGCCGCCTTCGCCGAGATCCGCTCCGCGGGCCTCGGCGGGATGACGATGCGCGCGCTCGCGCGGCGGCTGCGGGTGTCCCCGGGGGCGCTCTACAACCACGTCCCCTCGCGCGCCGCGGTCCTCGCCCTGCTGCAGGAGCGCTTCGCCGCGGGGATCGATACGTCCGGCTTCGGGGTCGAGCCGCTCCGCGAGGCCCTCTCACGATGGGCGTGGAGCTATCTGAACCGGCTGCGCGAGCGTCCCGAGCTCGTGCCGCTCATCGTCGCCGTGCCGCTCGCGCACACCCCGTACACGTCACTCGTGTACCAGCGGGTGGCCGCGGGATTCTCCGATGCGCACTGGCCCGAGGAGAGCATCGTCGCGTCCCTGAGCGTGCTCGAGACCTTCATCTTCGGCGCCGCGCTGGACACCCCGACGCCGGCGGGCGTGTACGAGCCCCGGGATCCGGAGCGCTCGCCGCTGCTCGCGCGCGCCTCCGCCGCCTTCGCGAGGGTCGCCGAGGAGCGCGCGCTGAGCCCGGGCGACCTGCTGTTCGAGATCGGCCTCGATTCCCTGCTCACCGGGATGCACCAGCTCTGGGGCGCCGCGCGGCGGGCTCGCGCCTGAGGAGTGCGGCTCTGTTCCGCGGTCGCGATGATCGGATCCGCGGTCATGCGGAGATCCGCGGTCATGCGGAGGTGTGCGCGGTCGTGCTCAGGTGTGCGCGGTCGTGCGGGCTGGGCATGCGTCTCGCTCGGAACTGTACGGGTGCTTCGGACGGAATGCGTGAATTCGTCCGAGCGAAGCGCACATCTCCGAGTGAGGCGCACATCTCCGAGCGAGGCGCACATCTCCGAGTGAGGCGCACATCTCCGAGCGAGGCGCACATCTCCTAGTGAGGCGCACATCTCCGAGTGAGGCGTGGAGGCGTGCAGCAGTCCTGCGTCATCGGCCCCGGGCTGCGGCGGCGGGAGACGCCATCCGGCGGAGCACGACGAGCAGCCCGGCGAAGCCGAGGACGTTGGCGGCGACCATGGCGATGACCAGCCAGACCGCGCCGCGGTCGTAGGCGAAGCCGAGCGCGGCGCCGGCGAGCAGCAGTCCGAAGCCACGGGCGAAGGCGAGCCAGCCGAACGCGATCGCGCGTGAGCCCGAGGAGACGAGTTCGGTGACGACGGCCTTGACGGTGGAGTCGAGGACCCCGCTCACGAGGCCCCAGACCGCGACGCCGATCCAGAGCAGCGCGACGTCATCGGTGAAGGCGATCGCGGAGGCGAGGGCCGCGGCCGGGATGAGCAGCAGCACGCGGGCGCCGAAGCGGTCGTAGGCGCGGCCCACGACCAGGCCGCTCGCGCCGTCGACGAGCATCGCGACCGCGAAGAGGATCGGTACCAGTGCGTCCGGGAGCAGTCCGTGCGACTGAGCGTGGAAGGCGAGGAGCGGGAAGGAGGCCGTCCCGATCGACAGCACGGCGATCACGGCGACGTAGAACCAGAACCGGCCCGGCAGGGGAGGGCGTCCGGAGGGAGTGCGCGTGACCACGTCGCCGGGGGCTCCGGCGGCGTCGGCGCGCTCCGCGGGTGCGGTGCTCGCGCGCTCGGGCTGCTCGTAGACGAGCGGGTCGGGCACGCGGTGGCGCAGCCAGAGCAGCAGGGCCAGCACGAGCGCACCGGGCACGATGAGCACGCCGAACGCGAGCGCGTAGTCGCCGTCGCGCCAGCCCAGGACGGCGGCGAGCAGCAGCGGCCCGAGCACGGCCCCGGTCTGGTCCAGCGCCTGGTGGACGCCGAAGGCGCTCCCGCGACCGGTGCTCGCCGAGGCGTAGGACAGGAGCGTGTCCTTCGCGGGCGACCGCACGGCCTTGCCGAGGCGCTCGGTGCCGTAGAGGAGCAGCGCGGGAGCGAGCATTCCTGTCACGCCGATCAGGGGGACGCTGAGCACCGTCAGGGCATAGCCGACGATGGTCCAGGTCCAGTAATGGCGCGTACGCACCGTCGCATAGCCGGTGACCACGCGCAGCCCGTAGCCGATGAACTCGCCGGCGCCGGCGACGACCCCGACGAGGGTCGCCGACGCACCGAGAGTGGCGAGATAAGGGCCGATGATGCTCCGCGCCCCTTCGTACACCATGTCCGCGAGGAGGCTCACGATCCCGAACGCGAGGATGAAGTGCCACGGGCGCAGGCGGGCGGCAACGGTCCCGGTCGGCGGAGGTGGGGCGGTCATGACGCGTCCTCCGGGGATTCCGGCACGGCCGGGCACACGAGGAAGGGGATCACCTCGCGACGACCGTGAAGTCGTCGAGGTTGCGGAGTTCCTCGCGGACGTGCGCGGCAGCGTGCTCGGAGATCCGGGCGGCTCCGGCGAGGGTGGTCTCCTCGACGTGGATCGTCGCGGATCCCGTGAGCCGGTGTCCCATCCAGCGCAGCTGCACGCGGTCCACGTCGACGATGTCCGGCATCCGCCGGAGGGCGCGTTCGGCCCGGTCGACGAGGGCGGGGTCGATCGCGTCCATGAGCCGGGCGCCGATCGATCGGAGGGTGCTCCAGAGCAGGACGAGGATCGAGATCACGATGATGAGCCCGATGATCGGGTCGGCGAGCGGGAAGCCGAGGAGGACGCCGATCGCGCCGAGCACGACGGACAACGAGGTGAAGCCGTCGAGACGGGCGTGGACTCCGTCGGCGACCAGCGCGGCGGATCCGATCCTCCGGCCGACGCGGATCCGGTAGATCGCGACGGCCTCGTTCCCCGCGAAGCCGATCAGTCCAGCGGCGACGAGCAGCCAAGGCGCCTCGACGGGGCGGGGATGGATGAAGCGGTCGATCGCCTCGGCTCCGGCGATCACGGCGGAAAGCGCGACGACGAAGACGATGAACAGGCCGGCGAGATCCTCCGCGCGCCCGTACCCGTAGGTGTGCCGGCGGGTCGCCGCACGGCGTCCGAGCACGAAGGCGATCCACAGCGGCACGGCGGTGAGGGCGTCGGCGAAGTTGTGGATGGTGTCGGCGAGGAGGGCGACCGATCCCGTGACGACGACGAGAGCGGCCTGCAGGATCGTCGTGCCGAGCAGCACGAACAGGGAGATCTTCAGCGCGCGGACGCCCGCGCGGCTCGCTTCGAGGGCGTCGTCGATCGAGTCCGCCACATCGTGCGAGTGGGGGACGAACAGGTCGTACAGGAATCCGCGGACCCCGCCGTGCGGATGGTCATGGTCGTGCTCGTGGTGCGGGTGATCGTGCTCGTGGTGGAGCTCATGGTCGTGCCCGTGCTCGGGGGAGCGGTCGTGGCCGTGTTCGTGGCCGTCGTGCTGGTGTCCGTGTGCGTGCTCGTGTTCGTGGTCGAGTCCGGGGGTACGGTAGTGCCGGTGGACCCGGGCGTGCTCCGGATCGGCGCTCGGACTCATGAGCCGGTGCCCGTCGCCCGGTGGTGGTGGGGGACCCCGCCGTCCGACACGGTGTGCTCGGCCTGCCGCACGGCGTCGTTGACGAGCTCGGAGGCGTGCTCATCGGCGAGACGGTAGAACACCGTCGTGCCCTCGCGACGGGTGAGCACCATCCGCGCCAGACGCAGCTTCGCAAGGTGCTGCGACACCGCGGCCGCGGGTTTGCCCACGGCGTCCGCGAGCGCATTCACCGAGAGCTCGGCGCCGCCGCGCAGCGCGAGGATGATCCGCACCCGCGTGGCATCCGCGAGCATCGCGAACACCTCCACCGCGAGCTCGACGAACTCCGACTCCGGCCCCAGTCCGCAAATCTGCTTATCTACGTGCACACGCAGATTATGTCATGGGCGTTCGACGGCTCCGCGGTCGGACTCGCGGACCCCGTCACGGGCACTCCCGGAGCGAGGTGAGTCGGGTTCGCTCCGCCCGGACCGAAGCGGGGATGATGGATCCATGGCCGATTCCCCCTCCTGCGGTCCCGACTGCGCCTGCGGCGCTCCACCGCGCTCCGTTCTCACAGGCGACCGTGCCGTGCTGCCCCTGCTCGGCGCGCCGAGCGCGGACGAGGAGAAGGCCGCCGGGCGGCACCTGATCGCTCAGGCGCGGGTCCCGGCCGGATCCTTCGTCATGGGCGACTCCTCGGGCGACGAGAACCGCGGCGACGGCGAGACTCCCCGGCACCGGGTCGCGCTGGAGGGGTTCGAGATCGACGCGACCACGGTCACGAACGCCGACTTCGCCCGCTTCGTCGAGGCCACCGGGTATCGCACCGAGGCCGAGGTCTTCGGGTTCTCGGCCGTGTTCCACCTGGCCGTGAGCGCTCCCGACGCCGACGTGATGGGCCCCGCCGCCGGCACCCCGTGGTGGTACGGCGTGCGCGGCGCGGACTGGGCGCACCCGGGTGGATCCGGTTCGGATCTGGACGGGCTCGCCGACCACCCGGTCGTGCACGTGAGCTGGAACGACGCGGTGGCGTACTGCGCCTGGGCCGGCCGGCGGCTGCCCACCGAGGCGGAGTGGGAGTACGCCGCCCGCGGAGGGATCGACGGGGCGAAGTATCCCTGGGGCGACGCGGAGCCGGATGACGGCGGCTGGCGCACGAACATCTGGCAGGGCGCGTTCCCGCGGGAGAACACCCTCGACGACGGCTGGCTGACCACCGCTCCCGTGCGGGCCTTCGCCCCGAACGGCTACGGCCTCTTCCAGCCGGTCGGCAATGTCTGGGAGTGGTGTGCGGACTGGTTCGATCCGCGAGCCTACGAGCGGTCGGCCGAAGCGGATCCGCGCGGCCCCTCGCTCGGCGCGGCGCGGGTGCTGCGCGGCGGCAGCTACCTCTGCCACATCTCCTACTGCAACCGCTACCGCAACTCCGCGCGCAGCTCGAACACCCCCGACTCGTCGATGGGCAACGCCGGGTTCCGCACCGTCTCGCTCCGAACGGAGAACGCATGAGCACCAGCCGCTTCCCCCGGCGCGTCTACGACCGCGGCGAGGAGCCGGACGCCCGGTTCACCCTCGCGAACGAGCGCACGTTCCTGGCGTGGATCCGCACCTCCCTCGCCCTGCTCGCGGGCGGCGTCGCGCTCGAGGCGCTCGGGCTGGGCATGCACGCCGGCTTCCGGCACGCGGCGTCGATCCTGCTGATCGTGGCGGGGCTGCTGACCCCCGTGCAGGCGTGGCTGGGCTGGATGCGCACCGAACGGTCGCTGCGGGAGTCGACGCCCCTGGGCCCGCCGTGGATCGCGATCCCGCTGGTGATCGTCGTCGTCGCGACCGGCGTGCTGGTGCTGCTCGGGGTGCTGCTGGCGTGAGTGGGGATCCGGAACGGGTCTTCGACCCCGGCTTGCAGCCCGAGCGCACCGCCCTGGCGTGGCGGCGCACGGCGCTCGCCCTCGCCGGGGGATCCGTCGTGATCATGCGGATCCTCCCGTCCGTGATCGGCGGGGCGGCGCTCGTGCTCGGCTTCGCAGGGCTCGCCCTCGCCGTGGTGGTGCTGGTCGGCTCGCATCGGCGCTACCGGCGCCAGCATCGGGCTCTCACCTCGACCGAGCCCGTCGTGCTGCGCTCGGGCTGGCCGGTCGCCGCGCTGACCGGCGCGACGCTCCTCGTCGGCGTGCTCTGCCTGCTGTTCGTGCTCGGCCGGGGCTGAACGCCGCGGCGGCAGAGCCGGAGGGCGTACGGTGGCGAGGTGGAGACTCTCGACCCCCTGCCCGACCATCCCGCTCCCGACAACCCGCAGGGCAAGCTCGTGCTGCTGCGCCACGGCGAGACCGAATGGTCGCGCAGCGGGCGGCACACGGGGCGCACCGACATCCCGCTCACCCCGCGCGGAGAGGAGCTGGCCCGGCTCGCGGGAGCGCTCGTGACGGGCTACGACTTCCGGCTCGTGCTGTCCTCGCCCCTGCAGCGCGCCCGCCGCACGGCCGAGCTCGCGGGCTTGCACGCCGACGTCGACCCGCTGCTCGTGGAATGGGACTACGGCGGCTACGAGGGGCGCACCACCAAGGACATCCGCGCCGAGCTCGGCTACAACTGGAGCGCGTTCACGCACGGCGTGATCCGCGGCGAGACCCCGGGGGAGACCGTCGAGGAGGTCGCCGCGCGGGCCTCCCGGGTGCTCACCCGGGTGCTGCCGGCGATGGTCGACGGCGACGTCGCGCTGATCGCCCACGGTCACTATCTGCGGATCCTGACGGCGGTGTTCCTGCGTCAGGCGCCGCGCTTCGGCGCCGCGATCACGCTCGATGCCGGATCCGTCTCGGTGCTCGGCTTCACCCGGGAGCAGCCGGCGATCCTGGCCTGGAACCACGGGCCGCAACTACCGCTGGCGCCGTCCGAGTCCTGAGAGAAAGATTCGATGCTGGTTATCCACAGATCTCGTTCTCGCCCTCTGACTGCCGCACGTGCGTTCTAGTCTGAAGGCATGACCAGAACCGCCGATTCGTACCTCGTCCGCAGCGACGAGATCGTCGATCGGTGCCGTGAGCTCGACCGTCGGATCGCGGCGCTCGAGGCGGAGAAGTCCGCGCTGCTCGGGCAACGCGTGCAGCTGCTGCTCGACGAGGTGCCTCCGGGCGCCGCCGGGTTCGAGAGCGCGGAGCGGTCGATGTTCGCCGAGGTGGCCGCCGCTCTGCACATCTCCCGGGCGGCGGCCTCCCGCGCACTCGCCACGGGCTGGTCGCTCGGCGACCGCTTCCCGCAGACGCGGGCCGCGCTCGCGACGGGCGAGATCTCGCTGCGGCACGCGGCGGTGATCGTCGCGGGCGCCGCCGCCCTGGACCTCGCCGATCGCGACGCGCATGCCCGGTATGAGGGCCTCGTGGTGCCCTATGCGGCAGCGGAGACCGCCCCGCGGACCGAGGCGTTCGCGAGGTCGGCGGCGGCATCGGTCGCCCCCGAGACCGTCGTCGAGCGGCATCGCCGCGCTCGGGCCGACCGCCAGGTGCGCGTCACCGATGCCGAGGACGGGATGGCGTGGCTCGAGATCCTGCTGCCGTCGCCGCTGGCGCATGCCGCCTACGACCGGGTGTCCGCGATCGGACGTCAGCTCCGGGTCGTCCGCGCCGCGCAGGACTGCGGCGCGTTCTCCGGCCCGCGCGCCCCGCAGCCGGGGCAGGCTCCCACCGACGACGACTGGCGTCGTCTGACCTCGTTCGAGAGCATCGTCGACGAGCTGCAGGAGCCGCTCACGGATCCGCGCAGCCTCGACGAGCTGCGGGCCGACATCGTCTCGGATCTGCTGCTCACCGCCGACACCGACCTGCTGACGCAGAACGGGGTCGACGGGATCCGGGCGACGGTCCAGGTCACGATCGCCGCGTCCACCCTCGCGGGAGCCGACGATCGGCCCGCCGAGCTCGACGGGCACGGGCCGATCGACCCCGACATCGCCCGGGCGCTCGCGGGAGGGGCAGGGACGTGGGACCGGCTGTTCCTCGATCCCCGAGGGATGCTCACCCGCACCGACACCTACGCACCGACCGAGCGGATGCGCCGCCTCCTGCGCGCGAGAGACCGGCACTGCCGGTTCCCGGGCTGCCGCATGCCCGCCCGCAGCTGCGACCTTGATCACAACCACGATCACGCCCTGGGCGGACCGACGGACCTCTGCAATCTCTGCTGCCTGTGCGAGGGGCATCACGCGCTGAAGCATCCGGACCTCGACGACCGCTGGCGGTGGACCGCGGCGCAGGGGCCCGGGGGAGTGATCACCTGGACCAGTCCCGGGGGACGGACCTACGCCGACACTCCGCCCCCACGTGTCCAGTTCGTCTGATCCCACCCCCACAATTGAGTCGTCCCCCTGAGCACGGCCTATGGCTCGTGCTCGGGGGGACGACTCGGAGGAGAAGGATTCAGGGCCCGACGCCGCCCGCTACAGTGAGCGCATGACCGCCCCACCGGCGTCCCGGCGCCCGTTGCTCATCACGCTCGTGGTCGTGCTCGCCGCGCTGAACGGCATCGGCAGCGCACTCGTCGGAACGCTGATCCTGCTGAGCCGGTACGACGTCCCCGCGGACGACGTGCTCGCGGTGTCGCTGATCGGCGCGGCCGTGATCCTGTTCGGGCTGCTGACCCTCGCCATCGCCGGCGGCATCGGGCGCGGCAGCCGCCTCGCCCGGCTGCTGGCGTCGCTCTATCTCGGCGCCCAGCTGCTGCTCGGCGTGCTGACCTTCACCCTCACCGACTGGGACTGGTGGGGCGTGGTCGGGATCGCCCTCGACCTGCTCACGCTCCTGGCGCTGTGGCTTCCTCCCGGGGCGCGCTATTTCGCGCGTCCGGCTCAGGCTGCTGATCCGGGCTGAGCGCACGCAGCACGAAGCGGGTGTGCACGAACCGCACGATCTCGATGCCGCAGATCGTCAGGATCGTGATCATCGCGACGAGGTAGGCGGCGTCGCGCCCGGGATCCACGAGCGCGAAGAACGTCGTCGCCAGGGGAACGGTGAACACCACGACGAGGGCGAGGAACATCGCCCCGATCACCAGCACCTTGAGGCGCGTGACCGGGCGGGACAGCACCGTGAGCACCCAGATCCCGACCACGGCGAGGATCAGTGTCGCGCCCGTCCTCAGCCGGTCCGCAGGCACGCCGAGATCGGTCGCGAGGCGCGCGTACACGGTCAGGGCGAGCGCGATGAGCACACCGGCCGGGATCGCGAAGCTCAGCGAACGGCGCAGGAACCCGGGCAGGTAGCGCCGGCTGTTGGGCATCAGCGCCAGGAAGAACGCGGGGATCCCGATCGTCAGGCCATCGGTGATGGACAGCTGCCGGGGCAGGAACGGGAACTCCATCACGAGAACGCCGAAGAGGATCGCGAGCCCGGTCGCGTAGGCGGTCTTGGTCAGGAACAGCATCGAGACGCGCTCGATGTTCGCGATCACCTGCCGGCCCTGGGCGACGACGTCCGGCAGGTGCGAGAACTGCCCGTCCAGCAGCACCAGGCGCGCGACCGCCTTCGTCGCGGGCGAGCCGGAGTTCATCGCGATGCCGATGTCGGCCGTCTTGATCGCGAGGGCGTCGTTCACGCCGTCGCCGGTCATCGCCACGACGTGGCCGTGCGACTGCAGCGCCACCACCATGCGCTTCTTCTGCTCCGGCGTGACGCGGCCGAACACCCGATGCTCGTCGAGCACCGTCGCGAGTGCGGCGCCGTCGTCGGGGAGGCTGCGCGCATCGAAGCCGTCCGCGGCGTCGAGCCCGACCTCGCGGGCGATCGCCGCGACCGTGCGCGGGTTGTCACCGGAGATGATCCGGATCCCGACGCCCTGCTCGCGGAAGTACGCGAGCGTGTCCGCGGCATCCGGGCGCACCTGCTCGCGGAAGGTGAGCACCACCACGGCCGCGAGGCGCTCCGGCAGGGTCTCCGCCGCGATCTGCTTCTCGGTCAGCGCCGTCCCTGCTCGGGCGAGCACGAGCGTGCGGCGGCCCGTGTCCGCGAGCCGCGACACGACCGCCCCGAGCGGGTCGGCCGGGTCGGCGGCGGCGTCGCCGAACACCATCTCGGGCGCGCCGAACACCCAGGACTCCCCGGTGCCGGGGAACGACACCGCGCTCCACTTGCGGGCCGAGGAGAACGGGATGGTCGCCGGCTCTGCGCTTCCGGGTTCGGCGACGGGGAAGGCGTCGCGCAGGGCGCGGGCCGTGGCGTTGGCGTCGGGGGCGGCGGCGTACCAGCCCAGCACGGGCCGCCAGCCGGCGGAATCGGGTCCGGCGGCGACGGGGTGGGCCTCGTCGAACGCGATCTCGCCCACCGTGAGGGTGCCGGTCTTGTCCAGGCACACGACGTCGACCCGCGCGAGGCCCTCCACGGCGGGCAGCTCGTTCACGAGCACCTTCTGCGCAGCCAGGCGGGCGGCGCCCACGGCGAACGCGATGCTCGTCATCAGCACGAGGCCGAGCGGGATCATCGCGGTGAGCGAGGCGATCGTGTTCACCACGGCCTGCACCCACGCGCCGGTGCGGAACGCCTTCTCGTAGCCGCCGGCGACCATGACCTGCGCGTTGAACACGAGCAGCCCGATCGGCCCGATGAGCCAGCTCATCCAGCGCAGCACCCGGTCCACCGAGGTGCGCAGCTCGCTCGAGACGAGGGAGAAGCGCTTGGCCTCGCCGGCGAAGCGATTGGCATAGGAATCGGCGCCGACCCGGATCACCTGCGCCCGGGCGGACCCCGCGACCACGATCGAGGCCGACAGCAGCTCGTCGCCCGGGTGCTTGTCGACCGGGTCCGACTCGCCGGTGAGCATCGACTCGTCGACCTGCAGCGCGCGCGTCGTGAGCACCCGCGCATCGGCGGCGATCTGGTCGCCCGCGCGGAGGATCAGCACGTCGTCGAGCACCACCTCTCCGGAGGCGATGTCGCGTTCCTCGCCCTCGCGCAGCACGGTGGCGTGCGGGGCGTTCAGCAGGGCGAGCTTGTCGAGCGCGGCCTTGGCGCGGAACTCCTGGATGCAGCCGATGATGGCGTTGCCGAAGGCGGCGAATCCGAACAGCGCGTCCTGCCACCGGCCCACGAGGAACAGCACGAAGAAGCACGCGAACACGATGCCGTTGAAGAGCGTGAAGACGTTCGCCCGCACGATGTTCCAGGCGCTGCGGCTGGTGTCGGCCTGGAAGGCGTTGTCGCGCCCGTCTGCGAGGCGTGCGGCGACTGCGGCGTCGTCGAGACCGGTCGTCGGGTCGGTGTCCGGGGTCGCCCGCGGTTCGGTCGCGGACGATCCGGCAGGCGACGGTGCGGTCATGCGTCGGACCTTGTCCGCGCGGTTCTCGCGCGCGGGGGACAGGCTCCGGCCGCGGAGCAGACCTGCGGAACACCCTGCACATCGACCTGGAACACGCGGCCTCCTTCCGACGCCCCCAGTATTCCGCAGAGCGGGGCGCCGTGGGGAGGCGCCGGTCAGTCCGCGTCGTGCGTGTCGTCGCTGTGGTCGTCCGCGGGAGGGACCGGCACCGCGGGGATCGCTCCGGTGTGCCCCTCACTCGCGTAGTCGGGCCGCGGCGGCTGGCGACGCTGGTG
Source organism: Microbacterium sp. USTB-Y (assembly GCF_023703415.1). Taxonomy (GTDB): domain Bacteria; phylum Actinomycetota; class Actinomycetes; order Actinomycetales; family Microbacteriaceae; genus Microbacterium. Next base: position 383,235 of record NZ_JAGMTU010000005.1, read on the forward strand.
CGCCCCCTCGCCGCCCAGACGCCCGCCGTATGGACGGCCGTGGTCGGCGAACTCGTCCCGGACGAAGACGAAGCGCCACTCGCCCGCGGTGAACCGCGCGCCCGTGTGCAGCGTCTCGACCGGTCGCCCCTCCTCCTCGGCGGCCTTCGCGATGTTCGCGCTGGTCTGCCCCTGCCCGATCATCTCCAGGTCGTAGTCGTCGTATCCGTCGTGCCGGATGACCGCGTGCACCGCCGCGAGCCCGGCGAGACGGATCTGGCAGTCCGTACCGGATCCGATGCGCGTCTCGTCGTCGACGATCTCGTGCACGAACCGGGCGTCGTCGGATGTGATCAGCAGATGCGGGTGTCCCGCACCCCAGTCGGCGTGCGTGGTGGTGCCGCGCTGCTCCTGCGTGTTCATGATCGGGCCTCCTTCGCGGAGGCCGGGCGGCACGGACGCTGCTCCAGGACGTTCAGCCGTGCGTCGCCCTGGTCTCTCGCATACCGCGATCGTAACCCCGTCGGCAGCGCACGGCGCCGGATCCGGAAAGGCCGTGAGCGGGAGCCGTAAGCCCGGGGTCGCCGGGTGGGCGGGGTTTCCGGGGTCGTCGAGCGAGCGGAGCGGGACGAAACGCGGTGTCCTCGAAAGAGCACCGCGTTTCGTCTCGCCCGGCCTTCGGCCGTGCTCGCTCAACGACCTCGGGCAGGGGCATTCGCCATCTCGTTCGCCGGGTCGCGCGGACCCTGAGCGGCCTCAGCCGTGGTGGTCGTGCTGATGGCCCTCGTCGTGACCGTGCGCGTGCCCTCCGTCGGAGCCGTGGCCCGCGCCGTGATCGTGCCCGCACCGGCACTCGCCGTCGCCGCAGGCGCAGGCCGCGCCCTTGATCGTGCGGGGGGCGTCCAGCGAGGGGTTGCGGTCGAAGAACCCGAACGGCTTGAGCCAGAACGAGATCGTGTCCGCCGGCATGATCGGCCAGTCCTCGGCGCGGGTGATGTGGTGGATCCCGAAGTTGTACCAGAGCACCACGTCCTCGTCGACGAGGTTCTCGTCGTCCGCGATCCACGCCGACATGCCGTTGTGGAGGTCGTCGACCGACTGGGTGGGGTAGTCGCCGGCCGGCCAGAACTGGTCGTCGTGATGGCGGGTCACCCAGAGGGTCTTGCCGATGACGGGGTTGCGCTTCAGGATCGGCGACGCCTCGTCGAACATCGCCGGGAACGATGCCGAGGGCACGAGCTTGTAGGCGACGGGCGCGCCCCAGGCGTTGAGCTTGCTCGGGTTCTGCACCTTCCAGCCGCGCTGGCGCTCCCAGTCGAAGCTGCGGCCCGCCTCGGACTCCGAGCGGATGACCGTCGCCCGGGTGTTGAGATCGAGGCCGAACGGGTTCGACTCCGAGATCGGCGCGGGCATCGAGTCGGATTCGATGACCGTGTTGCCGCCGCCGTCGACGTCCAGGTCGAGCCGGGCGATGAGGAAGTGCTGATGGAACGGCGCGTAGGTGCGGGTGTCGATCGTGGTTCCCGTGGCCTTCGCGGTCTCGCCCTCGGCCATGGGGGTCGTCACCATGATGCCGGTGGCGCGCACCTCGCACTCGATGTTGCCGTCCTGGTAGAACCGCCAGTACACGAGGTACTCGTAGTTGGCGACGGTCGCGTGCACCGAGACGACGAACCGCCGCTGCCGGCGCACCTCCGTGCCCGCATCGGGGTCGACGTGCTTCCACAGCACGGCGTTGTCCTCCTCGTGCAGGCAGATCGCGTTCGTGATCGTCCAGGGCTGGCCGGCCGTGTCGGGCAGCACCGCGTCGAGGTAGGTGATCTCGCCGAGGCAGTCGCAGCCGAGCTCCAGCGAGGTGCACATGTAGCCGAGGCCCCACTCGCCGACGTCGAACGCCGTGCGGCGGTAGTGGTCGAAGCTGGAGTCGCGGTACGGCACGATCATCTCGGCGAACGAGAGCCGGTAGGCGACCTCGCGGCGGGTGCCCTGATCGTCGAAGCCGACCTGGTAGATCACCGGCCCCTCGCGGTAGTTGAAGCCGAGACGGAAGTCCCAGTTCTGCCACTGGATCCGGGATCCGTCCACCGTGAACGAGACGCCCTCGGGCTGCACGATCTGCAGCGGCTTCAGGTCGGTGCGCGGCGTGATGCCGGCCAGCTCGGGCACGTACTCGCCGTGCACCTCGGGGAAGCCGAAATCGTGGTGATCCTCGATCTCGAGCACCTCGAGGGTGTTCATGTCGACGATGATCTTCAGGCCGCTCACCGGGTGCGCGTACGGGTTGCCGTCCGGTGTCGCCCGCATCCACAGGTCGACCCAGCCGAGGCGCCGATCCCGCCATTTGTCGGGGATCACCGCGCCCCCGTAGGTCCACACGTCGAAGAGCACGAGGTCGACGTCGACGCCGCGGGCCTCCAGGGCGGCGCGCACCTCGGGGTTCTCCTTCATCGCGTGGTCGCAGTCGTGGTACTCGTCGATCGTGAAGTTCGGGGTCACGCCGGGCACGTGCGTCCACGACTCGACGGCGTCGTCGGTGAGGTTGACCACGGCCTCGTACACCTCGTTGGTCTGCTTGCGCCAGAGCACCGAGAGCGACCGGCGCACGACCGGATCCCCCTCGCGCCAGGCCTTCACCTCGGCCTTGGGCGGCTCCTTGAGGATGATCGACGCGTACCGCCAGCCGGCGTCGACGCCGTGCTCCCGCGCGAGCGCGGCGGCGGTGGCGGAGAACTCGGCCCCGGTGAGCGAGTCCAGGGGGTGAGGTGAGGTCATGCTGCTCCCCGTTCGATCGTTCCTGGGCGCGCCTCATCGCGCATCCCAGCGGACTTCGAGTCTGCCATCACCGCCCGTCGCGGCGCGAGAGGCGCGGGTCCCGATCTGCGGGGCCCTCAGCGGTCGAGCAGCGCCTCGAACTCGGCCTTGACGTCGGCGCGGTACGCGTCGACGTCCAGGGTCGCGGCCGGGACGTCGCCGTCGAGGAACGCCGTCATGCCGGCCGCCAGCGCGTCGTCGTCCTGCTCGACGATGCGGATGGCGCCGTCGGGGAGTGCTCCGTAGACGGATCCGAACGCCGTCGAGACGATCGGCAGCTCGCAGATCGCGGCCTCGAGCAGCACCATCGGCTGCCCCTCGTACAGGCTGGACAGGACGAAGCAGTCCGACGCCGCGAGCAGCGCGTACGGGTTGCGCTGCGCGCCGGTGAGGAAGACGGCCTCGCCGAGACCGGCGTCGTCGATCTGCTGCTGCAGGTCGGCGCGCAGCGGCCCCGCGCCGACGATGAGCAGACGCGATTCGGGGTGGGCGGCGTGCACCTTCTCGAAGGAGCGGATCAGGCGGGCGTGGTTCTTCTCCGGGCTCAGCCGGCCGACGGTCACGAACCAGCGCAGCTCGCCCTCGTCGGCCTGGAGCGCCTCGTACCAGTCGGGCCGCGGCGGGATCTCCTGGTCTGCGGCCTCGAACTGCGCGTCCGACTCGGCGAAGAAGTCGCTGAGGGGGCGGCGTGCGCCGCGGGTGACGTGCTCGACGTCGGGGAAGTTGCGCACCGTGCGGAAGCGGTCAGCGGGGGCGTACTGGGCGAGTTCCGCACGGTTCAGCCGGGTGAGCTGGTGCGACACCGACACGAGCTGGTCGTACTCCGAGTACATCGCGAACACGGCCCCGAGACCCCGCTTCATGCTGGCGCGCCCGTTCACGGTGCGCTCGCGGTCGGAGGCCATCTCGTTGTGCATCCAGATGGCGCGCACCGGACCCGGGCCGCCCTCGCGCGGCGCGGGGGCGTGCAGCAGCAGGGTGGTCCACAGCGGGCCGTAGCCGCTGAAGTCGGCCACCCAGTCGAAGCGCGCATCGCCGAACACGCGCATCCACTCGTCGTTCCACAGGTTCTCGTGCCACGGCTCGGTGCCGGGGGTGCGCGGGGATCCGCGCCAATCGTCGATGCGGCGGCGCAGGTGCACGGCCTTGGATCCGTTCATCCCCCCGATGCGGAACACCTGGCGCACCTCGGCGGGGATGCGCGCCTGCGTCAGCGGGTCGGTGCTGAGCCGGCGCTTCGGCAGCAGGGCGGTCACGTCGTAGCGGCTGTGGTCGATCGCGCCGAGCAGGTTCAGCGCGCTGGTGGTGATGCCGTTCGGCTTCATGCCGCCGAGGTAGACGAGAAGGCGCTTGCGGCCGTCCTCTGCGGCGGGGCGGGCGCGATAGCCCTCGCGGGCGCCGCCGAACACGATGTCGACCACGCGGGCGGTCGCCCCGCCGTCGTCGAAGGGGGTGAACCGCTCGGCCCATGAGGCGTACTGCGGGTGCGGCTCCGCGCCCTGCAGCAGCGCGGCGAGGGCGCGGCCGGTTCCGGCGGCGTCGGCGTCGACCGGGCCGGGCAGCGTGTCCAGCGGCATGTAGGTGCCGCGGCCCGAGGAATAGAGGTCGGCGTCGGGCGTGAAGAACGCGATCGGCCGGCCGGTCGCGAGATAGTCGAAGAAGATCGACGAGTAGTCGGTGACCAGGCCCGCCGAAGCTCCGAGCAGCACGTTGGTGGGGATCGTGTTCGGGGCGAGCGAGCGGGCGAGCGCCGGCCGCGACGCGGCGCGGGCATGCACGATCTGGTGCGTCTTCAGCACGACAACGTACTCGTCGCCGACTCCCGCCTGCAGATCCGCCAGCTGGGCGGCCAGCTCGTCGATGTTGTCCTCGGGGTCGTCGAAGGAGCTGCCGCGCCAGGTGGGCGCGAACAGCACGATCGGCTTGCCGTCGAGCGCGACGCCGCTGCGCTCGAGCTCGGCCCGCACCGATGCCTCGTCGGCGGCGTCGAGCCGCTGACGGTCGATGCGCGGATACCCCTCCTCGATGAGCGTGCCGGGGTAGACGTTGGTGAGCCGGTAGGCGCCCTCGTACATGGTCTCGGCCATGAACGGGTTCGCGGCCAGCAGGTAGTCCGACATCAGGAAGTTGCGCAGCGTGTTCGCCGACTGCACGGCGCCCGCGGGCATGTCGAAGCCCATCAGCTTGAGCGGGGTGCCGTGCCAGGTGTTCAGATAGACCTGATCCTCCCGCTTCCCGAACCAGGTGGGGAACGTCGCGTTGTTGATCAGCCAGCCGCTGACGGCCAGCGCCTGACGGTAGGACGCGGATCCGCGGCGCACGAACGAGACGCGGCGGTCGGAGCCGAACTCGGCGCGGAAGCGCTCGATCGCGTCGTCGTCGGCGATCGCCCAGACGTGGGTGAGGTGCGCATAGGCGGGGTCGGCGAGCAGGTGGCGGAAGATCGCCTCGGGGTTGCACAGCATGCCGTTGCCGGCGAACGACTCGTACAGCACCTGATCGGGGCGCACCGGACGGGAGCGCCAGAACGCGATGCGCTCGGCCTCGACCGCCCGCTTCAGGCGTCGGGCAGTGGACTTCAGGCGCCGCGCGGAGGAGGAGAGGGACACGCAACAAGGATATTGGGCGCACGCCGAGCGAACGCTCGGAGAACGTCGGGTGGACGGACGGTGACGGGGCGGCCCGTTGACAGGGACCTCGGAGCAGCGGCCCAGCAGAGGCCGCTACCCTCGGGGCGTGACCTCCTCCGCTGTCGGCACCGCCTCGGAGCGGTCCCTCCCCGCCTCGGCGCGGGTGACGGCCGATCCGCGGCGGCTCGGACTGTGGGCCGGGCTCCTGGGGCTGTTCGGGGTCGCGGCCAGCGCCGCCGGATCCTGGATCCCCTCGCTCTGGGGCGACGAGGCGGCGAGCCTCATGTCGGCGACGCGTCCGCTGTCCTCGCTCTGGCACATGCTGAGCTACGTCGACGCCGTGCACGGGCTGTACTACGTCGGACTGCACGCGTGGATCGACGTGTTCGGACCGAGCGCGTTCTCGATCCGCTTCCCGTCGGCGCTCGCGATCGGCGTGTGCACCGCGGCCGTGGTGTGGCTGTGCGGGCGGTTCGAGCGGACCTGGTTCGCCGTCGTCGCCGGGGTGTTCACCGCGCTCGAGCCCCGCCTGATCTTCGCGGGGGAGGAAGCGCGCTCCTACGCGATCGGGGCGGCGTTCGCGGCCGTCCTGCTCGTGCTCCTCGTCGAGATCGCGCGGCGGCCCGGCCGGGCGGTGTGGTGGTGGGTCGGCTACGCGGCGGTGCTCACGGTCGCGGTCTGGACCTTCCTCTATTTCGCGCTCATGGTGTTCGCCGCCCTCGCGGTCGTGCTGCTGTCGCCCGAACTGCGACGACGCTGGCGAGCATGGGCTCTGAGCACCGGGATCGCCCTCCTGCTGTGCACGCCCCTGGCGTGGTTCGGCTTCCTGCAGCGCCGGCAGATCGCCTTCCTCGCGGTGCGTGAGTCGGTCACCCCCGAGGTGGTGCTGAAGAACATGTGGTTCCAGGAGTGGTGGTTCACCGCGATCGCCTGGGCCCTCATCCTCGTCGCCGTGGTCGTGTTCGTCCGCGAGGTCGTGCTCATCCGGCGCGGTGGCGGCCGGCTGTGGCGCACCCCCGGGGTGCGCCTCGAGGTGGTGGCGCTGAGCTGGATGATCGTGCCGATGGGGCTGCTGCTCGCGGTCACCCCGTTCATGGCGGTCTACACCGCCCGCTACGGAACGTTCTCGGCGCCCGGGGTGGCGATCGTGATGGCGCTCGGGGTGCGTGCACTGGCCCGGATCGGCGATCGATCCGGCGGCGGGGCGGGCGCGCGGGGGTGGGCCGGCTCGCGGCGCGGGGCGTGGTTCGCAGGGATCGCGATCGCGGCGGTCGTGATCGCCGCCGTGCCGGTCGCGGTGCTGCAGCGCGGCCCCTATGCGAAGAACCAGTCGGACTGGAACGACATCTCCGCCTTCATCAGCGCGAACGCCGAGCCGGGCGACGGGATCGTGTTCGACGACGGTGCCCGGCCGTCGCAGCGCACCCGCCTGGCGAAGGCGACGGATCCCGCCGCGTTCCGCAACACCGCCGATCTGCTGCTGAAGACGCCGTATCAGAAGTCGTACACCTGGTACGACCAGACCTACGGGATCCCCCGCGCGGCGGGCATGGGGCGCTTCGACGGGGTCGAGCGGGTGTGGGTGGTCGAACTGCGCTTCGACGGCGTCGTGGACTCCTGGGGGCTCAGCGACCTGCGCGAGCTCGGCTACCGCGAGACCGCGCGCCACGACGGCGCCGGGAGCGTGATCCTGCTCTACGAGCGCTGAGGATCGGACCCGCGACAGGGGTCGTCGAGCGATCACGGGGGGAGGCAGCGCGAGACGAGACGTGGTGCCCTTGCGGGAGCACCGCGTTTCGTCTCGGTCGGCTGCGCCGTCCTCGCTCAACGAACCCGAGGGAGTGGGCGGCTGTGCCGTCCTCGCTCAACGAACCCGAGGGGCGGGGATCCTCAGCGAGCTCCCGGGCCTGCGGCGAGGACGGCGGCGTGCTCGCGGCCGCGCACGATCGTGGTGCGCACCCGCGCGGTGAGGAAGACCTCGGGGCCCTCGCGGAACGGATCCGCGTCGAGCACCACGAAGTCGGCGGACGCCCCCGTGCGGAGCACGCCCAGCTCGTCCTCCCAGTGCGAGGCGTAGGCGGCGTCGCGGGTGGCGCGGCGCACCGCGTCGGCGATCGCCATCGCATTGCCGGGGACGTTCGCCGGAAGGTCCGGGTCGAACGCCGAGCGCCGCGTGGTCGCGATGAACAGGTTCGGCAGCGGGTCGAACGGCGCCGTCGGGGCGTCGGTGCCGAGCGCGAGTGTCGCGCCCGCCTCGGCGAACTCGGCCCACGGGTAGCCGCGCTCGACGCGGTCGTCGCCGAGCATCGCGCGCCAGTTGTCCTGGATCGCCGGATCGCAGTGCACGGGCTGCATCGAGGCGATGACGCCGAGGCGGGCCAGGCGCAGCGGGGTCGCGTGGTCCACGGTCTCCAGGTGCTCGATCCGGTGCCGGCGGCCGGCGCGGGGGCCGTTCGTCGCGACCGCGGCCTCGAGGGCGTCGAGCGCGAGGGCCGAGGCGGCATCGCCGATGGCGTGCATCGCGATCTGGAGGCCGGCCGCATCGGCGCGCGTGACCACGGCGGTCAGCGACGGGAGGTCCCAGAGCGCGTCGGGCTGGGAGCCGTCGGCGAACGGCGCACGCATGGCCGCGGTGCAGCTGTCGATCACGCCGTCGACGAACAGCTTGATGCCGGCGATGCGGAGGCCGGGGCCGGAGTGCTCCCGGTGCAGGGCGATCGCCCGGTCGACCGCGGCGGCGTCGCCCTCGGCGGTCGCCGTGCGGTACACGGCCCAGTGCGCCGCGACGTGCATCGGCAGCACGCCGCCGCGCCGCTCCTGCACGGCGAGCATCGCGCGCAGGTCCGGCTCGCTCAGCGCCATGTCGACCGCGGCGGTGACGCCGGCGTCGAGGTAGGTGCGCAGGGCGGCCTCGAACTGCGCCTCCCGGTCGGCGTCGCGCGTGAGGGCGTCCAGCCGCACGCGCAGGAACGCGAACACCGCGTTCTCCAGCAGCATTCCGGTGGCCCGGCCGTCCGCATCGCGCTGGATCGTGCCGCCGATCGGATCCGGGGTCGTGTCGTCGATGCCCAGCTCCGCCAGCGCCGCGGAGTTCAGCCAGGCGGAGTGGTTGTCGTTCGCATTCAGGTAGACGGGGCGGTCGGCGACCACGGCGTCGATCATGTCGCGGTGCGGTGTGCGGCCGCCCAGGCTGGAGAACAGCCAGCTGCGGCCGAGGAGCCGCGGCGCATCCGGGTCGGTGGCCGCCGCAGCGGCGATGCGCGCCTGGATCTCGGCGAGGTCGGGGGCGTCGTGCAGGTCCACCTGCTCGAGAGACTCGCCCAGCCCGATGAGGTGCGTGTGCGCGTCGACGATGCCGGGGATCACGAGCGCCCCGTCGAGGTCGACGACGTCGTCCGCGGCGAAGGCGTCGGCGGCGGCGGTGTCCCCGACGAAGAGGATCCGGCCGTCCTCGACGATGAGCGACTGCGCCCACGGCCGGGTGTCGGAGGTGAAGATCGCCCCACCCCGGTAGTGGGTGGTGCGGGTCTCGTGCGAAGTCATCAGTCCGGATCCTTTGTCGTGCGGGTGGTCAGAGCGAGGCCTGGGAGCGGGGCGACCGGCGCACCAGCAGCAGGTAGAAGACGAACGGCACGAGCAGTCCGACCGGCACCGAGAGGTCGATGCCGCCGAGCGCCGCGGCGATCGGGCCGGTGAAGACCAGGGTCGCGCTGCACATCAGCGAGGCGCCGATGCCGACGAGCACCGCGACCGCGCCCGGGATGTGCACGCCGCCGGTGAACCAGAACCGGCTGCCCCGGCTGTCGTCGGCGAGGGCCGCCCCGTCGTAGCGGTTGCGCCGCCACAGCATGTCGGCGAGGTAGACCCCCATCACCGGGGCGAGTACGGTCACCGCGAGCTGCAGGGCGCTCGAGACGCTGTCGAGGAAGTTCCACACCAGCAGCGCGAACAGGGTCATCAGCACGCCGACCGTGCCGTCCAGCAGCACCGTGCGCGAGCGCGGCAGGCGGATGCCGACCGCCTGCAGGGCGAGGCCCGAGCTGTAGGCGGTCATCGCGTTGTTGGCGATGGTGCCGACGATCACCGAGATGAGGAAGATCGGAGCGAACCAGCCGGGCAGGAACTTCTCCAGTCCCGCCTCCGGATCCGACATGTCCACCGAGCTCGCCGCGAGCACGCCGACGAAGGTCGCGAGGACTCCGGGGATCACCATGCCCAGCGTGGTCCACAGTGCGACGTCGCGCACGCGCGTGGCGGCGGGCAGGTAGCGGGCGAAGTCGGCGCTGTTCGTGTAGGACAGCGGGCCGGACGCGACCAGTGCGATCCCGGCGGCCATCATCGCGACCAGCTCGAGCCCGTGCAGCGGGTGCGCGGGGGCGTAGTTCCACTGCGCGCCGCCGACGACGAACACCGCCATGCCGGCGAAGATCACCGCGAGCAGGATCGCGAGCGGCTGGTACAGGCGCATGATCAGGCGGTGGCCGTACACGCTGATCACCATGGTCGCCGCGGCGATCACGATGGCGCTGATCGCGATGGTCCACCCGTTCGATGCGACGCCGAGCCGGCCGAGCAGGCCGACCGCGACGGTCGTGGCGGCGGCCCAGTTGATCGCGAGGTAGCACACGCTGATCAGCCAGCCGGCGATCGCGACGTTGAACCGGTTGCCGGTGATGCCGTACATCGCCCGCGTGATGATCTCGCTCGGGGTTCCGGCGGCGGGCCCGGATCCGGCGACGATGCCGGTGATGACGGAGAACAGGTTGCCGATCACGATCACCAGCAGCGCCTGCCACAGGTTCAGGCCGAGCAGCACGAGGGTCACGCCGATCACGACCGCGAGGAAGTTGACGTTGGGGGCCGCCCACACCGCGAAGAGGTCGCGGGCGCGTCCGTGCCGTTCGGCGTTCGGGATGTAGTCGATGCCGTGCGTCTCGACGCGCGTGGCGCTGTCGGTGGGGACGGGGTGCGTGAGGGCGGGGGACGGGGCCGCGGTCTCGGGGGGTGTCGTCTGCGACATGGATCCTCCAGGGCGAAAGGTCGGGTGCGCGACGTCCTTGTTCGCGCTCGACACGCAACGCTAAAGAGCCAAAACGATTTGGGCAAGGAGATTCCGGGATCTATCATCGCGGCATGCGCAGACAGCGATCGACGATCCGCGATGTGGCCCGCAAGGCGGGCGTCTCCGTCACCACGGTGTCGCACACGTTCTCCGGCAACGGCGTCGTGAACGAGGCGACGCAGGCCCGCGTCCGCGCGGCCGCGACCGAGCTCAGCTACCACCCCGACGTCGTGGCGAGCGGCCTGCGCCGCAGCCGGCTCGGCGTGATCGGCCTCGTGCTGCGCCCCGCGGTGGGCGCGGAGCCGCAGCAGATCCAGGACGTCGACTACTTCCCGCGGTTCGCGGGAGCGGCCGCGCTGGCCTCGCTCGGACAGGGCTATGCGCTCATGCTCGTCGCCGACCCGACCGTGCCGCACGCGCCGACCACGGCCTGGGCGTGCGACGGCATCATCGTGACCGACCCCGTCGTCGACGACCCGCTCGTGGCGGCGCTGCGGGCCGGGGGCATGCCGTACACGCTGGTCGGGGCGGACCCCGAGGATCCGGACGATCCGCACGTCATCGACATCGCGACCGGGCCCATCACGGATCGGGTGCTGGATCACCTGGCCGCCGCCGGCGCGACGCGCATCGCGCTGGTCCTGGGCACGGATCCGATCGAGTGGAACGCGGCGACCGAACGGCGCTACCGCGAGCGCACCCCGCCCGCGGACCAGCTGGTGCGCCACGTGCCGGAGCGCTCCGACCCGTCGGAGGGCGCGGCCGCGGCCGACGAGCTGCTCGCCCTGCCCGAGCCGCCCGACGGCGTGTACTGCATGACGAGCGACCATGCCCGCGCGCTCGTGGACCGGCTCGTCGCGCGGGGCGTGCGCGTCCCGGAGGACGTGCGCGTCGTCTGCGGATCCGACGCCGACAGTCTGCGCAACTCCGTGCCCGAGATCACCGCCGTCGATCTGCAGCCGCAGGCTCTCGGCCGGCAGGCCGCGGCGGAGCTGCTGCGGCAGCTCGAGCCGGGGCTCGCGCTGGAGGTGCCGGAGCCCGAGCACGGGACCCTGGTCGAGCGGAGGTCGAGCCGGGGCTGAGAGCCCGCGCCCGGGGCTACCGTTCCGGGAGGAAGCCCGTGAGGGCGTCGGCGAGTCCCGCGCCGTCGTCGCCCGCCCACGCGATGACCCCGTCCGGGCGCACCAGCGCGAGCGAGGCCGGTGCGTCGGCGGTCGCGAACACCCGCACCCCGTCCCGAGCCGCGGATGCGGGCGCGGCGGCATCGGGTCGATGCGCGAGCACGAAGGCGCCGTCGGCCGCGGCGTCGAAGTACGAGCCGGTCTCCCCGGGTGCGCCCGCCCAGTCGGCCGCGAACGAGCCGGCGAGCTCGCCCGGGACGCCGTATCCGACCAGCTCGCCGGAGAGCACGCGCACCATCTCGGTCGCGCCGTCGGGGGTGTCGATCAGGCGGCGCACCAGCCGGCCCGCGGCGCGGGAGCGCTCGTCCGTGCGCATCACGGCGACCTGCGCGCGGCTCCAGTCCAGGATGCGCTCGGCCTCCGGGCGGCGCTCGTGCTCGTAGTCCTCGAGGACGCGCTCCGGCAGGCGGCCGGCGATCACCCCGCCCAGACGCCACCCCAGGGCCGTGGCGTCGAGCATGCCCAGGGAGAGGCCCTGGCCGCCGAACGGCGGGTGCACGTGCGCGGCGTCGCCGGCGAGCAGGACGCGCCCCCGGCGGTAGTGATCGGCCGCGCGTGTGTTGTCCGTGAACCGGGTCGCGCTGAGCACCGCGGTGACCGTGACGTCGACGCCGGTGACGGCGCGGATCGCCCGCGTGAGCTCCGCGGCGGTGATCTCTGCCGTGCGATCGGCCGGCGCCCCGTCGAACTCCGCCGTGAGGATCAGGTTGTTCGGCATGCGCCGGAACACCCCTGTCGGCGTGAGGTGCCAGCCGAGCGGGACGTCATCGAGGCCGTCGCCGGCGACCAGGGCCTGATACCCGGTCATGACGCCGTCCAGCCCCGGGAAGCCGAAGCCCGCGCTCTTGCGCACCGTGCTGCGGCCCCCGTCGGCGCCGACGACCCATAGTGCCTCGAGGTCGCCGGCGTCGCTGTGCACGACGACGTGGTCGGCGTGCGGGGTCACCCCCGTCACGGTCACGCCCTGGCGCACCTCCACGCCGCGTTCCACGAGCCGCTCGCGCAGCACGGCCTGCACCTGCTGCTGGGCCACGAGGGCCGAGTCGGAGCTGCGGCCGAGCTCGTCCCAGCGCACCAGGTCGGGCCGCAGGGTCATCCCGGCCACATGCCCCGCGAAGCGCGGCGGGGTGAACGGCGCGGGCTCCGGCTGCGGCGCGCCCGGAAGGCGCGGGCTGCGCGGGCCGAGGGGGGCCGTCGCCCGGGGGTCGTCCCCGGCGAAGGCGACGCCGCGACGCCGCAGCGCGTCGGCCGCCCGGGCGTTGAGGGACCCGGCCTTGATGGTGGGATCGACCGTCTCGAAGCGCTCCAGCACCAGCGGATCCGCGCCGGCGAGGGAGAGCTCGAGGGCGAGCATGAGGCCCACCGGTCCGCCTCCGACGACGATCGCGTCGTTCATTCCGTCCATCCACATGGTCCCGCTCCTCTTGATTAGGTTGAACATAAAACTAGGTCGAACCCAATATTGCTAGACTGGCCGCATGACGTCAACCCCGGAAGTGCCGGATCCGCGCCGCGCTGCGGACGAGGGCGGAATGAGCGCCAAGCAGCGTCGCCGCGAGCGCATCTCCGGCGCCGCGATGATGCTCTTCGCCGAGCGCGGCTTCGACGGGGTGTCGATCGCCGAGATCGCGGACGCCGCAGGAGTCTCGAAGATGACGGTGACCAATCACTTCCCGCTCAAGGAGGACCTGGTCTTCGACGAGTTCGACGGCGATGTGCGTCGAGTCGCCGGGGTCATCGCCGGCGTCTCGTCGGTCCTGGAGGCGGTGGACGCGATCGAGGGGTACTGCGTCGAGCGCGAGCGGACCGGCGGCACCGCGCGTGCACTCGCGACGGCCGATCCCGATGCGTGGCGGGGCTTCGCCGCCCTCGTGCTCGGCAGCAGGGCCCTCACCCTGCGGTTCCACGCACAGTACCTCGACGTCAGGGACGCGATCGACGCGGCGCTGCCGGAAGCGCTCCCCGAAGCGGAGGGCGCCGTCGTCGCGTGGATGCTCGCCGAGGCGGTGCACCTCGTGGACTGGTGGCCCTATGAGCAGGTCGCCCGCGGGGCGACCTCTCCGGCGATCCGCGCGGGCCGCGCCGAGGTGCGCGTTCGCGCGTTCGCGGCGCTCCGTGACGGGCTCGGCGCCGCGAGCGGGAGCGCCGCGGATCCCGTCCGTCCCCGGTGAGACGGATCCGCGGCGCCGCGCTCAGCCGGCCGCGACGTTCGCCGCGGCCACGACGGCTCTGAGGGTCGCGGTCAGCACGGAGCGATCCCTGCCGGCGGTCCAGCCCGTTCCCCGCGCGCCGCGGTACTCGATGAGCGTCAGCGCCTCGGCGTCGGTCCCCGCGCCCAGGCTCGTCTGCTGCAGGTCGAGGACCTCGATGGGCATGCCGTGCGCCGCGAGCTCCGCGGTCAGCGCCTCGACGGGGCCGACGCCCGGATGCACGGCCGCGTGCTCCACCCCGTCCACCCGCAGCCGGAGCGCGGTGCGCGGCTGCGGCTCCGCCGCCTCGATCTGCGCCGCAGCCAGCACGACCCGCGCGTCATCCCGGGGCGAGAGGTAGGCGTCCTCGAAGATCCGCCGGAGCTCCTCGGCGCCGAGTTCCAGGCCGCTCTCGTCGGCGCGGCGCTGCACGTGGCCCGCCAGGTCGAGCTGCAGCCGGCGCGGGAGCCGGATCCCGAACTCCGTCTCGAGCAGGTAGGCGATGCCGCCCTTGCCCGACTGCGAGTTGACCCGGATCACCGCGTCGTAGGAACGGCCGAGGTCGGCCGGGTCGACGGGGAGGTAGGGGACGCGCCAGGCGATCTCGCGCTCGGAGCGTCCCTCCCGCGCAGCGCGCGCCCGGTGCTCCGCGAACCCCTTGCGGATGGCGTCCTGATGCGTGCCGCTGAACGCCGTGTGCACGAGGTCGCCGACGTAGGGATGGCGGGGATGCACCTCGATGCGGTTGCTGTGCTCGACCGTGCGCCGGATCTCGTCGATGTCGGAGAAGTCGATCATCGGGTCGATGCCCTGGGCGTGCAGGTTCAGCGCGAGGGTGACGAGGTCGACATTGCCCGTGCGCTCGCCGTTGCCGAACAGGCAGCCCTCGACGCGCTGCGCCCCGGCGAGCACCCCGAGCTCCGCGCACGCGACGCCGGTGCCGCGGTCGTTGTGCGGATGCACCGACAGGATGACGCCGTCGCGACGGGCGAGGTGGCGGTGCATGTACTCGATCTGATCCGCGTAGACGTTGGGGGTCGCGATCTCGACCGTCGCCGGCAGGTTCAGGATCACCGGCCGCTCCGGCGTCGCATCCCAGAGGGCCGTCATGGCGTCGCAGATCTCGAGCGCATAGTCGGGCTCGGTGAGCATGAACACCTCGGGGGAGAACTCGAAGCGCACGTGCGGCAGGTCCCCGGCGAGATCGAGCGCGTCGCGCCCGGCTTCGAGGATCAGGGCCCGCAGCGCATCCCGGTCCCGTCCGAGCACCGTCTCCCGCCAGCTCGGGGCCGTCGCGGTGTAGAGGTGGATCACGACCGGGTTGCGGATGCCGCGGATCGCCTCGACCGTGCGGGCGATGAGGTCGCGCCGGGCGGCGGTGAACACGACGATCGTGACGTCGTCCGGGGCGACGTCGTGCTCGGCGATGAGGCGGACGAAGTCGAAGTCGGTCTGCGAGGCGGAGGGGTAGCCGACCTCGATCTCCTTGTAGCCCATCGCGACCATGAGGTCGAAGAGACGTCGTTTACGGGCCGGATCCATCGGCTCCGCGAGCGCCTGATTGCCGTCGCGGAGGTCGACGGGGACCCAGAGCGGTGCGGCGGTGAGACGTCGTGACGGCCATCGGCGCTCGGCGTCGGCGAGCGGGACCTCGACGCGGTCGTAGGGGTCGGTGTAGCGGTGGGAGGGCATCTGCGAATGCCGCTGACGATTCCACGCGGGGGCGTCGGCGGGGAGGGGGCCGGCCGGCGTGGAGATGCCGGGGAAGGCGGTGCTGCTCATGGTTGTCGGTTCCTTCGACTGCGGTTTCGGCGACCGGCGCGGCGCATCAGCCACGACGGGGGCGCCGGTCCGGTCAGACCCCGTCGTGGCGGAGAAGAAGAAGCGCTGTGCGCAGGAGCATGCAGGCAGTGTAGCGTTAACTCCTCAGACAAGTTGAGGAGTTGAGATGTCGGGAGCCCATGCGCCGGGGAGCGGTGCCGTGCAGCGCACTTCGATGGCCGATCAGGCGGCAGAGGTGCTCCTCGGCCGGATCCGCGCCGAGGAGTGGGCTCTGGGGGCGCGACTGCCGGGGGAGACGACGCTCGCGGCGCAGCTCGGCGTGGGACGCTCGACCGTGCGCGAGGCGATCCGGCAGCTCTCCGGGCGAGGGGTTCTCGCCGCACGGCAGGGCGCCGGAGTCTTCGTCGCGGCGCTCGACGCGCGCGACGACTGGGATGCGGTGCTGCAGCGCGCCGACATCGTGAGCGTGATCGAGGCGCGGACCGCGATCGAGAGCGAGGCGGCGGCCCTCGCCGCGGAGCGGCGCACCGCGACCGATCTGCGGGCGATCCGGCGCGCCCTGAAGGTCCGGGAGCAGCGCCGCGCGGATCTCGACGAGCACGTCGACGCCGACCTCGCCTTCCATCGGGCGATCGTCGTCGCGGCGGCGAACCCGATCCTCACCGAGTTGTTCGACGGGTTCACCCCGCGGCTGCGGCAGACGATGGTCGCGATGCTGCGGATCCGCACGGCCTTCGGCGGCGTCGAGGACCATGCGGCCCACGAGCGCCTCGCCGACGCGATCCGCGCCGGGGACGCCGCGCTCGCCGCGGGGCTCAGCCGGAAGCACCTCGCCTCGCTCAAGGACGGCCTGCGGTGAGCGCCGAGGTCGTGCGCCTGGACGCCGTGACGCTCCGTCGCGAGGGGAAGGACATCCTTCACGAGATCGGCCTCACCGTGCGCGCGGGGGAGCACTGGGCGCTGCTGGGGCCGAACGGCGCGGGCAAGAGCACGATCCTCGGGATCTGCGGGGCCCGGACGCATCCGTCGAGCGGCACCGCCGAGGTCCTCGGCCACCGGATCGGGCGCGTCGACCTGCAGGAGCTGCGCCGGCTGATCGGGCACGTCGATCCGCGGCACCCGCTGCGCTCGCCGCTGACCGTGACCGAGGTCGTGCTGACCGGGCTCACCGGCACGATCGAGACCCCGATGCGCTGGTCGCCGGAGCCTGCGCAGACCGCCCTCGCCCACGAGCTCATCGCCGACGTCGGGCTCTCGCACCGGCGCGAGGCGCTGTGGCCGACGCTCTCGCAGGGGGAGCGCGGCCGGGCGCTCATCGCACGGGCGCTCGCGTGCCGGCCACGGCTGCTCCTGCTCGACGAGCCGATGACCGGACTCGACGTGGCTGCCCGGGAGCAGCTGCTGGAGACGATCGACGCGCTCGCGCACCGGGATCCGCAGCTCGCGTCGATCCTCGTCACGCACCACCTGGAGGATCTGCCGGAGACCACCTCGCACGCGCTCGTGATCTCCCAGGGCGAGATCGCCGCGCAGGGGCCGGTCGAGAGCGCGGTCACGACCGAGACGATCTCCCGCGCGTTCGCGCATCCGATCGAGGTCACCCGGACCGGCGCGCGCTGGTCGGCGAGGACCCGCCGCTCCCGAGGGGCGGCGGTCCCCGCCTGACCTGCCCTGGCGCGGAAACCGCGTCGTCCCCGTCAGCGCACCCTCTGGGCGCCGCTGGCGGGGACGACTCGGAGAGACCGGGGCCGGCTCAGAGCTCGGGGACGATGCGGATCGCGCCCTTGTCCGCCGACTGGGCGAAGTGCGCGTAGGCGCGCAGCGCGGGGCTCACCTCGCGGACGCGGTTCTTGGGGCGGTAGCCGCCGTTCGCCTCGAGCTGCTCGCGGCGGCGCTCCAGCACCTCCCACGGCACGTCGAGCTCGAGCTTTCGGGTGGGGATGTCGATCGAGATGATGTCGCCGTCCTCGACGAGCGCGATCATGCCGCCCGCGGCGGCCTCGGGCGAGACGTGCCCGATGGACAGGCCCGAGGTGCCGCCGGAGAAGCGCCCGTCGGTGATCAGCGCGCAGGCCTTGCCGAGTCCGCGGCCCTTGAGGAACGACGTCGGGTAGAGCATCTCCTGCATGCCGGGGCCGCCCTTGGGGCCCTCGTAGCGGATGACGACGACGTCGCCCTCCTTCACCTGCTTGTTGAGGATCTTCTCGACCGCCTCGTCCTGCGACTCGCAGACGACGGCGGGGCCGGAGAAGGTCCAGATCGACTCGTCCACGCCCGCGGTCTTCACGACCGCGCCGTTCTCGGCGATGTTGCCGTGCAGCACGCCGAGGCCGCCGTCCTTGGAGTAGGCGTGCGCGACGTCGCGGATGCAGCCGCCCTCGGCGTCGGTGTCGAGCGAGGCCCAGCGCTCGGACTGCGAGAACGCGGTCGACGAGCGTCGGCCGCCCGGTGCGGCGTGCCACAGGTCCTGCGACTCGGCCGAGGCCGAGCCGCCGCGGATGTCCCATTCGTCCAGCCACTCGCCGAGCGTCGCGGCGTGCACCGTGTGCACCTGGTCGTCGAGGAGTCCGCCGCGGCGCAGCTCGCCGAGGAGGGCGGGGATGCCTCCGGCGCGGTGCACGTCCTCCATGTAATAGGTGCGGCTGCCGGCGGAGTTCGGGGCGACCTTCGCGAGGCAGGGCACGCGGCGCGAGATCGCGTCGATCTCGGCGAGGCCGAAGTCGACGCCCGCCTCATGCGCGGCGGCGAGCAGGTGCAGGATCGTGTTGGTCGATCCGCCCATCGCGATGTCGAGCGCCATCGCGTTGCCGAACGCGGCGTGCGTGGCGATGCTCTTCGGCAGGACGCTCTCGTCGTCGCCGTCGTAGTAGCGCTTGGCGATGTCGACCACGAGCGAGCCGGCCTTCTCGTACAGTGCGCGGCGGGCCGTGTGCGTGGCGAGCACCGAGCCGTTGCCGGGCAGGGAGAGCCCGATCGCCTCGGTGAGGCAGTTCATCGAGTTCGCGGTGAACATGCCGGAGCAGGATCCGCAGGTCGGGCAGGCCGACTCCTCGATGCGCAGGATGTCGGCGTCCGAGATCTTCTCGTTCACCGCGTCGCTGATCGCGTCGACGAGGTCGAGGGAGCGGACGGTGCCGTCGACGAGCGTCGCGCGGCCGGCCTCCATCGGGCCCCCGGAGACGAAGACCGTCGGGATGTTCAGGCGGAGGGCCGCGAGCAGCATGCCCGGGGTGATCTTGTCGCAGTTCGAGATGCAGACGAGGGCGTCGGCGCAGTGCGCGTTGACCATGTACTCGACCGAGTCGGCGATGAGGTCGCGCGACGGGAGCGAGTAGAGCATGCCGCCGTGGCCCATCGCGATGCCGTCGTCGACGGCGATCGTGTTGAACTCGCGCGGGATCCCGCCGGCTTCGGAGATGGCCTCGGAGACGATGCGCCCGACCGGTGCGAGGTGCGTGTGGCCGGGGACGAACTCGGTGAAGGAGTTCGCGACGGCGATGATGGGCTTGCGACCGAGGTCCGCGCCGTTCACGCCGGCGGCGCGGAAGAGGGCGCGGGCGCCGGCCATGTTGCGTCCGTGGGTGACCGTGCGAGAGCGATAAGCGACCATGGTGACCATTGTGGACCCGCCGCACGGATCTGCCGAGCCCCCGGGCGAGGAGGGCTTGTACTAGTACTCGGAGTACTGTTTTCGCATGAGCCGTCACGCGAAGAGCGCAGGGGATCCGGAACCGAGGGGATCCGACCGGGCGGCTGCCCTCGGACGGCGGCGGCGCTCATGATCCGCCCGCGCACGCCTCGGCGCGAGCAGCTGGGGGAGTTCCTCGCCTCGCGGCGCCGCGCGGCGAGCCGCTCCGCCCTGGGCCTGCCGCAGGCCGCCCGCCGCGGGGACACGGGTCTCAGCCGGGAGGAGGTGGCGGCGCTCGCCGGAGTGAGCGCGAGCTGGTTCACCTGGCTCGAGCAGGGGCGCGACATCGGCGTCTCCCGCCAGGTGCTCGGCGCGGTCGCGCGCGTGCTGCAGCTGAGCCCGGCCGAGATCGACTACGTGGTGCGGCTCGCCGGCCCCGAGGAGGACGGCGCGGCCGAGGAGGCGGAGCGGATCCCGGAGCACCTGCAGCGGCTCGTCGACGCGCTGGACTTCCCGGCCTTCGTCGTCGCGAGCGACTGGGCGATCCTGGGGTGGAACGCCCCGTATGCGCGCCTGTACGAGCCGATCGCCGTCGTGGATCCCGGCGATCGCAACCTGCTCTGGCTCATCTACACCGACCCGCGGCTGCGTCGGATGCTGCCCGAGTGGGACCAGGAGAGCCGGCGGTTCCTCGCCGAGTTCCGCGCGGAGTCCGGAGTGCGGCTGAGCTCGGATCGGCATCGGGCGCTCATCGAGCGGCTGCTCGAGGGGAGCGAGGACTTCCGGATCCAGTGGGCCGAGCACGCGGTCGAGCGCTTCACCTCGCGGCAGCGCGTGTTCCAGCACCCGAAGGACGGCCGGCGCGTCTTCGAGCACCACAGCCTGGTGCCCTCCGACGCGCCCGGCCTCTCGGTCGTCATGTACGTGCCCGTCTGATCCGCGGGCTCGGCAGCGACGACGATCGCGACGGGAGCAGACCCGGACACCCTTCGGGGGCGTTGAGCGAGGACGGCGTAGCCGACCGAGACGAAACGCGGTGCCCGCGGGAACGGCGGTTCCGCTCAGCGCTGCAGCCGCAGCACGGTCGTGACATGGATCCGATGCAGCGAGGAGATCCGATAGCCGAGCGACTCCAGGTGCCGCACATCGGGGGACCGCTCGGGATCCGACCCGCGCTCGACCGCCCACACGTCCGGGGTGAGGTCTGCGGCCGTGAGGGCGTCGTTCGGCCGGGTGCGGTCCCACAGGCCCGGCTGCGTGCGGAACGACGCGATCCGAGCGGGATCCCGCAGCCGGGCGACGTCCGCCGGGTAGACGGCGGCGATGAGGCGCGGCTGCTCGGAGTCCTTCGGCCGGTCGTCGTACACGACGCTGTCGCCGGGGCGGGCGGCGCCGTGCAGATACGCGGCCGCGTCGCGCCAGTCGCTGCCGTCCTTCGCATACGGACCGCGCAGCACGACGAGATTCGGCACGAAGGCGGCGAGCATCACCGCCAGCAGGCCGGCGCCGACCGTGGTCGCCCCGGCGGGCGCCATCCTCCGCACCGCATGCGCGACCGCCCGCACGCCGAGGGCGACCAGCACCGCCGCGGCCGGCGTGCAGAACGACAGATACCGCACCGTGTACATCGGGGCGACCGTCGCGCTCGCGAGCAGGATCACGGCGGTCGGCAGCACGAGCCAGATCCCGGCGAGCAGCGCCAGCCGCGCGGCCCCGGGGTCGCGCCGGCGGGCTCGGAGCACCGCCGCCGCACCGATCGCGATGAGCGCCGCGCACGGCCAGACGGTCACCGGATCGAACCACTGCACGGCGAGGACGTTCTCGGCCGTCGCGTAGTCGCGATGCGCGAGGAAGCCGATCTGGTTGCGCTCCGACACGGCGAGGAGCACGATCGGCGTCGCCAGCGCGACCGCCGCGACGGCCCAGCCGGCCCACATCCGGATGCGCCCGCGGTGGGCGAGGAGCACGTACACCCCGTGCACCGGCAGCAGCAGCGCGAGGTAGAGGAAGACGTAGACCGCCGCGGCCGCCCCCACGGCGTAGCCCGCCCACGCCCATCGCCGGCCGCGGTTCTCCAGCAGGGTCACCAGCAGCACCGTCAGCCACACCGCGATCGCGGATCCGATCGCGTAGGAGCGGGCCTCGGCCGCCATGACCGCCGTGCGCGGCAGCAGCGCGGCGAGCAGGCCCGCGGCGAGGGCGAGCCGGGGACCGCACCACCGGCCGGCGAGCACCGCGGTGCCGGCGGCGAGCAGCCCGGCCGCGAGCGCGCTCGGCAGCCGCACTGAGAACTCGCCCGCGCCGAACAGGCCGATCCATCCGTGCAGGAACGCGTAATAGACCCCGTGCACGCCGTCGACGTGCTGCAGCATTCGCCAGAGCTCGGGCCAGGTGCGCGAGGCCGACATGACGCTGGCCGCCTCATCGCCCCAGAACGACGGGATCCAGGATCCGAGGACTCCGGCGCACGCACCGATCAGGCCGGCGATCAGGGCGGCGCGGCGCGACCGCGCACGGTCGCTCCAGGTCCGCACAGCCCGATCCTTCCGCCTGGGCCTGTGCACCGGCCGTGCAGACGGAGAGGGGTCGGCGCCGTGCAGACGGCGGCTGGTCGGCGCCGTGCGCACAATTCAGGCTGGACGACCGTCGGTGCCGATCACCGCCGCATGTTTCCGCGACGACCTGCTGCCCGGGCCTGAAGACAGCCTGAATTGCGCACGGCCCCCCGAGGCGGAGTCTTCGGCACGGCGTCAGACCAGCGGCAGTGGCAGCGTCAGACCAGCGGGCAGGGGCAGCGTCAGACCAGCGGCAATCGCAGCGTCACCACGGTGCCGGAGCCCTCGGCGGAGCGCAGTGCCACGGTCCCGCCATGCCGGCGCAGGATCGCCGAGACGAGACTCAGCCCGATGCCCGAGCCGGCGACATCGCGGGCGTTCTGCGCCCTGGCGAGCTCGTCGAACACGTGCGGCAGATCGGCGCCGGGGATGCCGCGGCCGGTGTCGGCCACCTCGATCACGGCCTGACCGGCCTCTTCGCGCAGGCGCACCTCGATCGGGCCGGCATCCGCGTACTTCGCCGCGTTGCCGAGCACGTTGTCGACGGCGAGGGCCAGCAGATCCGGATCGGCAGAGATCGGCGGCACCGGCCAGGGCACGCGGGTGACGGTCAGGGCCATGCGCGCGCCGGCGGCGGGATCCTGCTGCGCGAGCGCGGAGATCGCCTCGACCAGGAGCTGCTCCAGATCGAGGGTTTCGCGCTCCAGCGGCCGCGACTCGAGGTCGGCGAGCTTGCGCAGATCGCGCACCAGGCCGCCGAGCTTCGCGGCCTGCGCGTCCACGAGCGGCCAGGATGCGGTGCTGCCCGCGTCGTTCTGGGCCGCCGCGGAGGTCGCCAGGATGGCGGTGAGGGGGTTCTTCAGCTCGTGGTCGAGCCGGGCGAGGAAGCGCGCGTGGTTCTCCCGCTCCTGCTGGGCGCCGCGCGCCGCGGCCTCGGCGTGCGCGGCCTGCGCCCTGGTGCGGCTCCGGGCCTGCGCGGCGAGAGCGGCCAGGACTCCCAGCGCGATCACGCTGAGCAGGATCCCCGCGCCGGCCGCCACGGCGGGCAGCGCGATCCTCACCTGCACCTGACGCGTCTCGCCGGTCGCGAGCAGCAGCGCCGCGATCGTCGTGCCGAGCACGGCGGGCACGGCGCCGAGGATCCACCAGAGGGCGCGGGGCCGGGGCCCCCGGGGCGGACGCGCCGTCCCGGTCGCCGCCGTCCCGGTCGGCGCCGGCAGGGTCCGCCGGTCCGCCGGTCCGCCGGGCTCGGGGATCCCGGTCGCCCCCGTCGCGTCGGTCCGCCCGCTCATGCCGCACCCACGGGCGCCGCGAAGCGGTAGCCGAAGCTCTGCACGGTCTCCACGAACCGGGGCGCGGCGGCGTCGTCGCCGAGCACGCGGCGCAGCTCCGAGACGCGGTGGTCGACCGCCCGGCTGGACGTCGCGAAGTCGAAGCCCCAGAGCGTCTCCAGCAGGCGGTCGCGGGTGTGCACCTCGTCGGGGTGCAGCATCAGGTACTCCAGCAGGGTCATCGCCTTCGGGGTGAGCGTGAGCTCGGCGTCGTCGAGCCACGCCCGCCGCGCGGTGCGATCCAGCACGAGGCCGTGCGCGCGCAGCCGTGCGGCCGCCGCGAGCGAGGGGCCGCCGGCCGCGGTGCGGCGCAGCACCGCGCGGATGCGCGAGATGAGTTCGTGGGGGTCGAAGGGCTTGTTGAGATAGTCGTCTGCGCCCTCGTCGAGGGCCGCGCTGCGCTCCCAGGATTCGCCCACCTGGGTGAGCAGGATGATCGGCAGCCAGAGCCGGCGTCCGCGCATGCGCCGCACGAACTCGCGGCCGTCGAGGTGGGGCATGAGCACGTCGCAGACGACGAGATCGGGGGCGCGCCGCTCGACCGCGGCGAGACCCTGTGCGCCGTCCGCGGCGATCTCGACGTCGAAGCCGCTGCGCTCCAGGAACGGCCCGAGGGCGCCGGTGATGGCCTCGTCGTCGTCGACGAGCAGGATGCGGGGGCGGGCCTCGGCCATGTCAGCCCGCCGTCAGGGTGTTCGTGGATCCGATGTCGCTCACGGTCGGCGTCGCGCCCCTCCAGTGCACGACATTCGCCTCGCCGTTCACGAGCACCTTCTGCACGGCGCCGGTGAGCACGACGTTGCTGTTGCCGATGACCTCCACGATCCCGACGTCGTCGGCGACCAGCTGCGAGCCGGAGGCGTTGACGATGATCCGGTCGCAGGCTCCCTCGACGCGCACGACCAGCGCATCGTCCATGAGGGAGTACTCGCCGTCGCATCGCACGGTGCGGGTGGCGGCGGCGATCACGGCGGCGCGGTCCGGCCCTCCGGGCATCGTCACGGGGGGATCCGTCACGGGCGCGGGGCTCGGCGGCTGAGAGGCCGCGCCGCCCTGCACCTCGGCGCGGCTGGTGCTGTCGGGCCGCGGGGATGACGTGGGCTTCGCCCCGTCGACGAGGCCGACCGAGCAGCCGGCGAGGGCGAGGGCTGCGGCGAGTCCGCAGAGGAGGGCCGGGATCCGGCGGAGGCGGGGCATGGTTTCTCCGGTCGTCGTGAGGGCGGGCGGGTCAGACCGCGGCGGGGATGAAGATCTCGACGCGACGGTTCAGCTGGCGACCGGCCGGGTCGTCCTGTCCGTCGATCTCGTTGGGCGCCACCGGGCGCGTCTCGCCGTAGCCGACCGGATCCATCGCCGTCTTCGCCCCGGCGTGCTGGAGGGCCGCGACCACGGAACGGGCGCGGCGCTCGCTGAGGTCCTGGTTGTCCGCGTCGTCGCCGATCGCGTCGGTGTGACCCGAGATCTCGGCGTTCGCGACCTTCTGGGCGATGAGCACCTGGGCGACCGCGGAGATCGTCTTCTCCGCGTCGGCGCGGATGTCGGCGCGGTCGAAGTCGAACAGCACGCCGTCCTGGAAGGTGATCGTGGTGCCGCACGAGGCGACGGGGGCGAGCGCCGCGATCGGCGGGAAGCTGCCGAGCCTCGCGACGGCCGGCAGCTTCGCGGCCCTCACCGTGGTGCCGTTCACTTTGGCGGTGCCGTCGCCGTAGTTCTGGATCGAGAGTCCCGGTGCCGCGTAGTTCCCGGAGCCGTCGCCGAAGTTCTCGATCCTCACCGAGCCCGCCGCGTAGTTCCCGGAGCCGTCGCCGAAGTTCTGGATCCGGATCCCGGGGGCGGTGTAGTTGCCGGATCCGTCGCCGAAGACCTCGACGGAGATCCGGCCGTCGGCGTAGTTGCCGGAGCCGTCGCCGAAGTTCTGGATCCGGACCGATCCCGAGGTGTAGTTCCCGGATCCGTCGCCGAAGTTCTCGATCGTGACGCCGTTGATCGTGGAGACGCCGGAGCCGTCGCCGAAGTTCTGCACGGTGCCGTCCGGGCCGGTGTAGTTGCCGGAGCCGTCGCCGTAGAGCATCGCGGATCCGGCGCCGGAGACGACCTTCCCGCCGTCGTCGCAGCGCGCGGGGGAGACGGTGACGCCGGGGACGTCGGCGAAGCTCTTGTCCACCTCGATCGCGAAGGCGTCGGCCGAGCCGGAGAGGAGCCCCAGGTCCGGCAGCCGGAACAGCGGAACCGGCGGGAACTGGCCGACGTCGTAGCCGGGCACGGTCGCCACCGCGGGCTTCGCCGCGGCCGCCGCGGAGGGAGCGGTCGACGCCGGGGTCTTCTTCGCCCCGGCGCTCGGCGCGGCGGGCGAGCAGCCGGTGAGGACGAGGACGGCGAGTGCGGTCGTGGTGGCGGTGGTGAGGGCGCCGCGCCGGATCCGGTGAGGCGCGCGCTGCTGCGTGGTGCTCATGACACGAGGCTATCGAGCCCGTGTCTCCGCCCCGTCGCCGGGCTGTCGCGATCCTGCGACATCCGGGCCGATCGGATCCCCCTCCGCACCGGATCCGATCCGAGCTCCCCGGGACCGATCCGGCTTCCCGGGACCGATCCGGCCTCCCGGGACGGATCCGGGGTCAGGCCGGGCGCGGGCCGTAGCCGAGGCGGCGCTGCAGCTGCCGGGCGGTCTCGGCGACGGCCGTCTGGATCGCCGTCTCGTCCACCGGCGCCTCCTCTGCCCAGGTCACGGCGACGGCCGCGACCGGCCAGTCCACGTGGTCGCGCACGGCGACGCCGACCGAGCGGAAGCCCGGGGTCACCTCACCGTCCTCGTGGGCGATGCCGTCGCGGCGGATCTCCCGCAGCAGCTCGTTCAGCTCGCGCGGGCGTGCGGGTCCGCCGCCGGTGCGCTGCGCGAACGATGCGGCATCGGGGTACAGCGCGCGCACCTGCTCGCGGGGGAGAGCGGCGAGCATGGCGCGGCCCGTCGCGGTGAGGTGCGCCGGGAGCCGCACGCCCACGTCGGTGATGAGGGCGGGGCGCCGGAGCGCGCGCTCCTCGACGATGTAGAGCACGTCGCGCCCGGTCATCACGGCGAG
Source organism: Microbacterium sp. USTB-Y (assembly GCF_023703415.1). Taxonomy (GTDB): domain Bacteria; phylum Actinomycetota; class Actinomycetes; order Actinomycetales; family Microbacteriaceae; genus Microbacterium. Next base: position 409,460 of record NZ_JAGMTU010000005.1, read on the forward strand.
GTGCGCGCTCTCGCCGAGGCGGTCGGCGAGGCCCGCCAGGAGCGGACGGCCGAGCCGCGCCAGCGGCTCCTGCCGCGCGTAGCCGCCGGCCAGCTCGAAGGCGCTCGTGCCGAGGCCCCAGCGGCGCTCCTGCGGCAGGTGCACGACGAAACCGTGCGCCTCGAGCGTCGCGAGCAGGTGATAGACGGTGGAGCGGGGGATGTCGAGCTCGCGCGCCAGGGCGGAGGCCGCCACCGGTCCCGCCCGTCGCGCCAGGAACCGCAGGATCCGCAGCGTGTGCTCGGCCGCGGGCACCTGGGGCCGGTCGTCGCGGGCGCTCATCGGCGAGCCCGTCCCGGCGCCGTGGTCGGTGCGATCGGCGTTCACGCTCCCAGGATGCCATGCTCGCGACGCGCCGGGCCGTCGCCCGCGGCGGGGGCGAGCACGGCGCGGCAGGCGAGGTGCACGGCGAGGCGGGTCTCGGGATCCGTGAGGTCGACGCCGAGGAGCTCCTGCACCCGCCGGATCCGCACCGCGACCGTGTTGCGATGCAGGTTCAGTGCCGCAGCGGTCGCGACCAGGCTCGACTCCTGGTCGAGATACACCGAGAGCGTGCGCAGCAGGTCTCCGCTCGCGCCCTGCAGCGGCGCGAGCAGCGACGCCGCCGCGGGTACGAAGGTGTCGTTGCCGGTCCAGGCGAGCAGCAGCTGCTCGAGCCCGAGGCTGTCGACGCGGACGAACCACCCGGTCGCCGAGCGCGACGCCGCGATCCGGGCGGCGTCCGCGGCCTCGTCCAGGGTCACCGCGAGCCCCGCGGATCCGCGCTGGAGCGATCCCACGCCCGTCGCGATCGCGAACGAGCGCCCCACCTCGCGGTGCAGGGAGCGCAACCCCCGCGCGAGCCGTTCGACCGTCACCGGATCCGGCGCCTCGGAGAACGCGAGCCACCCGCTCAGCCCGCGGCCCGCGGTCGTCACGTGCGCCTCCGCGGCGATGCCGCCGAGCGCCGCGCGCACCGCGCGCAGCAGCGGCAGCGGGTCCAGCCGGCCGCGCCCGACCATCCGGAAGCCGAGATGATGTCCGGCCGTGCGCCAGCCGCGCTCGCCCATGCGGCGCTCGATGTCGTCGTCGGCGAGGCCGCGTGCGTCGACGAAGTCGCGGAGCAGGGCGGACGAGGCCGAGACGTCGTTGACCTCGGCGACCTCGTCGATGAGGATCCGCGCCGCGACGGCCGGCATCGCGATCTCCGCCGCCACCGAGAGTGCGGCGAGCTGGCTCTCGCTCAGTCCCCTGCCGAAGACGACCAGGCGCAGACCCGGCCGGCTCGGGCTGTCCACGCGCACCGAGGCGGCCGCGGCGTCGCCGGCGCGGGCGAGGTCGACCCAGGGGCGGAAGTCGATCGCCGCGTGCAGCGCCGGATCGAGCATGCCGCCCGAGGAGTGCAGCACCTCGGTGCCGTCGACGAGGGCGAGGGGATGACCGAGGTTGGCGGACACCTGGCGCAGCAGGTCCGACAGGTCCCGGGCCGGGTACTCGAAGGAGCGCGCGACCTTGCGCACGTGCGAGAGGGTGAGGGCGTCCTGCGCCTGCACGAGCATCCAGCACGCCTGGGCGAGCACGATGGGCCGCTGCACGTCGAGCAGGCAGATCCCCAGCCGCTCCGCGAGCCGCTGCGCGCCGGGGTCGAACGCGCCGGCGCCCGGCATTGCGACGCCGCGGAACCCGCGCTCGCGGATCCGGCGCAGCATCGCGTCCTGCTGCCAGGGCGTCTCCGGGGCCGCGTCGAGCAGCACGGCGAGGCCGCCGTCGAGGAGCGCGGGCAGGTCGGCCTCCGCCGTCTCCACGGCGACCGCGTCCCATTCGGCGTCCTCGGGCCCGGCGATCCGGCGCAGGCCGCCGTTCTCGGGGTGCGCGCGGAGGCCCGCGAGCGACAGCCGCGCGCTCATGCGGCGTCCAGCTCGGCGAGTCCGTACGTCGAGGGCAGCACGCGGCGCAGGCGCTCCGGACGTGCGAGCCACCAGTCCGGCGCGGGCAGGGAGAGGACGACCACGCGCCGCCCCGGGCCCAGGTCGGTGACCTGCAGGATCTCGCGCGACGCGGCGTCGAGCACGACGATGATCGCCGGCGCGGAGGCGAGCAGCTCTCCGTCGCTGAGCACCGCCAGGGACTCCGAGCGGGTCACGACGCGGTCGACCGCGCCGCCGGGACCCGCGATCTCGACGGACTGCACGTGCGGGTCGGCGTGGTGCGGGGAGACGCGATCGATCCGCCCCTCGGTCAGGAGTCTCGCTCCGAGCCGTGCGGCGAGCTCCGCCGGGGGCGCGAAGCGGGCGGCGAGGAAGGCTCGACCCAGCTCGAGGGCGCGGCGCTGATGCCCGGGGATCGCGTGCTCGCGGAGATCCCCGACCGTGAACCCGGCGAGCACGGCCGCGCCGGTCCCTCCCGCCTGGATGATGGCCGAGCGCACGATGCGCTCGGCGTCCACGGCGCGGTCCGTCTCGACGAGCGCGACGCCGCCGGCGCCGCTGTCGCAGGTGAACACGAGCCCCGGCACCCGGTCGACGAAGAGCGACATCTGGTCGAGCTCCGGCACGGCGCGCCCGGTGCAGTCGGCGTCCACGATCGTGCGCTCCCCGGAGAAGAGGAACGGGGCGAGGGCGTTCAGGCCGCCGCCCTCGATCGAGCAGACGGCGGGGATCCGCGTGCCCAGCCAGCGCTCCGCCGCGGCCACGAGATGGCCGAACGGCTGCAGCGACGGCAGGCGCTCGCCGAGCAGGATCGTGGAGCCCACGAAGGCGGCGCCGAAGCAGGGGGTCTCCGGATCCAGCTCGTCCACATCCGCGAGAGCGCGGGGTCCGCGATCGTCACCGGCGAGCATCAGCTCGAGCATGGTCGTCGTGCCGCCGCCGCCGGAGCCGAGCAGTGCGCAGCCCCGTGCGAGCGCGGTCACGTCCTCGGGTCGCAGTCGCCACGCCATCGTCCCAGACTAGCTTTCCGGGCCTGCTCGCCGAGGCCCCCTCACGCGACCCGCACCCCCCGTCAGTTGCGTCCCTGCGGAGGGGTTCGGATGCGCGGAGGGGGCGTCGGCGTGCCGACCGCGGAGAGAGCCGGCTCAGGCGCCGAGCCGCTCGACCGGGAGGAACGGCTCGGCGAGGCCGAAGGCGGAGGGGCCGAACGCGGCGAGGGCGCCCTCGGTGCGCATCATGTCCGGCGTCGAGATGCCCAGCACGCGCACGCGCTGGCCGTAGCGCAGCCCCTCGGTCGTGATCGGCTCGGCCGTCTCGTGATCCACGACGCAGATGAGATCCGGCACGATCGCGACGACCTCTCCGTCGCGCCGCGCGATGAGGTTCTCGTTCTGGAACAGGATCTCGAAGACCCCGTCGCCCTCGAGCGGCGCGATCACGGCGCGTCCCTTCGCGAACCCCTCGGTGGTGCGGCGCTCGACGTCGACGACCTTGCCCACGGCGAGCTCGCGGACGTGGCTGTACGGCGTGGGCGAGAGCGTCTCGGCGATCGCCTCGAAGGGGGAGCGGTGCTGCTCGCGGGCCTCGCGGATCGCGCGGCCGAGGGCGAGCGCCATCGAGAGCGTGCGGGGCACGGCGGTGCGGCGCACGTCCGCGCCGGACATCGCGTACTCGGCGATGTGCCCGACACCGCCGAGGCGGATCGTGATCGCCCGGGCGAGCCATTCCATCTGGCGGTCGTCGTCACCGGTGTCGATGATCACGGTCTCGCCGCGCTCGCCGGCGAGGGCGAGGGGGGAGCCGTGCACGCCGTACACCGCGAACGTCTCCATGGACAGCTCGGGGAAGGCACGCCCCATCCCGTCCGCATCGACCACGGGCAGCCCGGTCTCGGCGGCGACGACGAGCGGGATCATCGAGTTGATCCCGCCGCACTCGATCGGCATCGTGGCGTCGGCCGTCCGCCCGAGGTGCGCCTCGAGCGCGCGCAGCGCGAGCGTGGGCTCGGTGCCCGCCGGGATCTTCTCGACCATCACGGTCGGCGCGCCCATCTGCGCGGTCGGGATCACGAAGAGGTCGTCGGGAAGGTCCTCCGGATCCAGGATCGTGATCGCCCCGTCGCCGAGGACGCGCTCGACGAGCTTGCTGCCGATGTAGGGGTCTCCGCCGCCGCCCGTGCCCAGCAGCGTCGCGCCGCGGGCGAGATCGGGGAGGTCGGCCGCGGTGAGCAGCCAGCTCATCGCGCCTCGATCCGCTCGCGCGACGCCTCGGGCACCTGCTCCGGTCCGTCCGCTCCCGCACCGTGCGAGACGGTCCCGTCGAAGCGGTGGGCCGGCATGTCGTAGCCGAAGTATCCGGGACCGACCATCGCGAGCGCCTCGGCGGTGTGCCAGCGCTCGTCGGCGGGGGCCGCGAGCACGCGCACGCGCTGCCCGTAGCGGAGGGCCTCGGTCGTGATCGGCTCTCCGGACTCGCCCTCGACGACCATGATGAGGTCCGGCGTGGTGGCGAGGATCCGCCCGTCGGCTTCGGCGACGAGGTGCTCGTTCTGGAACTGCAGGGTGAGCGCGGTGCTGCCCTCGCCCTCGATGCGGGCGCGGCCGCGGGCGAATCCGGTCGTCGTGGCGCGCTGCACGTCGACGACCTTGCCGTCGAAGAGCTCGCGCCCCGACAGCTCGCGGACCGCGGCCTCGACCGGGTCCGTCTTCGCGGCACGGGCGTCGGCGATCGCCCGCCCCACCGTGATGCACCGGGACAGAGAGCCGCCGACGAGTCCCGCTCTGGCCTGCGCGCCGGTCATCGAGAACCCGGCGATCATCGTGGAGCAGCCCATCTCGACGGTCGCGACGCGCGCGATCCGCTCCGTCCAGGCGTTGTCGACCGTCTGCAACACCGCGATGTTGCCCTTCTCGTCGCTGAGGGCGAGCGGCGAGGCGGTGACGCCGATGAGCGTGGGCAGGACCATCTGCAGCTCGGGGAACGCGCGGCCCATGCCGTCGGCGTCCACGAGCGGCAGTCCGAGCGCCGCGGCGGCCGCGACGGGGATCGTCGAGTTCACGCCGCCCACCTCGGCGCACGCGATGTGCGTGACGGGGCGGCCCAGGTGCGCGCCGAGGGCGCGCACGGGCTCGACGACCTCGTCCAGGCTCGGGAGCTTCTCCACCATGACGGTCGGCGCGCCCATCATCGCGACGAACAGCACGTGCGCGTCGTCGGGGACCTCGGCGAGGTCGAGGACCGGGACGGGTCCGCCGGACAGCGCCTGACGGGCGAGGAGGGACCCGATGTACGGGTCGCCGCCGCCGCCGGTGCCGAACACGGCGGCGCCGCGGGCGAGATCCTCGATCTGCGCGGTGTCGATCTGCCAGCCCATCTCAGGCCCCCATGTCCAGGTCGCCGACGGCCTTGGCGCGGATGCGCGTGGCGTTGCCGGGCAGGTACGGGATCGGGACCTCGTCGAAGTCGATGATCGCGACCGTGGACGGCTTCGCGCCGGCGGCGATCGCCTTGTCGACGGCCTCCGCGCGGACCGCGGCGATGGTCTCGTCGCGCGCGCCGGGGGCGATCGCGTAGACCTTGTCGATCTCGCCGCCGACCTGGGCGATCGAGGCGCCGATCGCGTTCGCGACCGCGTAGTTCTCCGGGCGGTGCACGGGGCCGAACGGCTCCAGCACGTCAGGCAGCAGGATGGATCCGCCGCCGACGGCGACCACCGCGATGGGGTCGGGGGAGGTGCGCATGCGGTCGACCGCCTCCGAGACCCGCTCGGCGATGCGCGTGAGCACGCGCTGCACGAACTCCGGGTCGAGGTGCGCGACCTTCGCGGGGTCGCCGACCTGGGCGCGGCCCGCGGCGACCGCGATGTCGGTCGCCGTCAGCGTCGAGCCGCCGAAGACGAGCGCCTCGGTGCCGAGGCGGTAGCCGACCGAGGCCGGGCCGACCTCGGCCGTGGAGGTGTCGACGATGCTGCCGCCGCCGATCCCGAGCGAGAGCACGTCGGGCATGCGGAAGTTCGTGCGGATGCCGGCGACCTTGACCTCGTTCGCGGTCTCGCGGGGGAAGCCGTTGACGAGCAGGCCGATGTCCGCGGTGGTGCCGCCCACGTCGATCACCGCGCAGTCCTGCAAGCCGCTCGTGGCCGCGGCTCCGCGCATCGAGTTCGTCGGGCCGGAGGCGAAAGTGGCGACGGGGTAGCGGCGCACGTACTCGTCGTCCATGAGCGTGCCGTCGTTCTGGCTGAGGAAGATCGGCGCCTCGATGCCGTGCGCGCGGACGGCGGCGGTGAGGCCGTCGACGATCTCGGAGGCGAGCTCGCGCAGGGCGGCGTTGATGATCGTGGCGTTCTCGCGCTCGAGGATGCCGATCCGGCCGATCTCGTGCGAGAGGGAGATCGCGACGTCGTCGCCGAGGACCTCGCCGAGGATCTCGGCGGCGCGCACCTCGAGGTCGTGGTTGACCGGGCTGAACACGGCCGAGATCGCGACCGAGCGGATCCCGTGCTCCTTCATGTCCGCGGCGATCCCGCGCAGCTCCTCGGGATCGAGCGGGGAGATCGGGCGGCCGTCGAACTCGTAGCCGCCGTGCGCGAGGTAGCTGCGCGCCTGGGCGGCCTCGAGCAGCTCGCCGGGCCAGTCGACGAGCGGCGGCAGGGCGCGGGTCGCGGGCAGACCGAGCCGGAGGGCGGCGGTGGGCGCGAGGCGGCTGGCCTGCACGAGCGCGTTGATGAAGTGCGTCGTGCCGATCATCACGGCCTCGATGTCGGATCCCTCGAACGGGTGGTGCGCGCGCAGATCCTCGATCGCCTGCACGATCCCGTCGGTCACGTCGGGGGTGGTGGAGTGCTTCACCCCGGCAAGGGTGTGGGCGCCGTCCATGAGGACGGCATCCGTGTTGGTGCCGCCGACGTCGATGCCGATGTGCATGGTTCTCGCTTTCTCGGTGTTTCTGAGACGAATGGTCCCGTCGCGGGGAATCGGAAGGCGCCGTGCCCCGCGACGGAGTCTGGGGGTCAGACCGCCGTGGTCTCCGCGGGGTCGGCCTGACGGGTGGGGACGGCCCCGACGCCGCGGACGAGGCCCAGCTTGCCCGCCGCGATGTACAGGACCATCGAGAGGAACAGGCTGATGAGGGACGGGATCCCCCAGGTCACGAAGTAGCCGACGAGGGACGAGACCAGCCAGACCACGATCGTGGCGGGGACGATGCGCGGGGCGGAGGCGGGGAGCACCCCCTCCTCGCGGCTGGCGTCGAGCTCCCCGCGCCAGCGCCGCACGACGAAGTACTCGGCGACCATGATGCCGGCGATCGGCGGGAACGCGACGCTCAGCACGATGAGGAACTGGGTGAACTGCCCGAGGATCCCGGCGGCGGCGAGGACGGATCCGACCACGCCGAGCACGATCGTCGTCGTCACGCGGTGCAGGTTCTTGCCGAACGTCGTGGACACGAAGTTCACCAGGCCCAGGGCCGAGGAGTAGAGGTTCCAGTCGTTGATCTTGAGCGTTCCCGTGATGACGATGATGAGACCGACCAGGCCGACCGAGCTCGTCACGATCGCGACGATGTCACCCGACTTCGCGGCGTGCGCGAGGAGCACCCCGGCCAGGCCGATCACGAACTCGCCCAGGGTGACGCCCACGACCGTCTGCTTGACGACGTCGGCGCGGGAGCGGTTGAAGCGGGTCATGTCGCCGGTGATGATCGCGCCCACGATGAGACCGCCGGCGACGATGCCGGTGCCGGCCCAGACGCTGATGTGCGGTCCCGGCGCGGGGCTCGTCAGCAGCGTGCCGAGGTCGTGGCGGCTGAGCTCGGAGATCACCGACCAGCCCACGAGGATGAGGAACAGCGGCACGGTGATGTTCGCGAGCCACTGCATGCCGAGGAAGCCGAACGCGACGATCGCGGTGACGGCGAGGCCGAACAGCAGGCTCCACAGCCAGGTCGGCAGCACGCCGGGCATGAGCGCGTCGAGCGACTGCGCCGAGATCGCGGACTGGATGCCGAACCAGCCGATGAGGCTGATGCCGATCGCGAGCCCGACGAGCGCCGCGCCGATCTCGCCGAAGCCGGTCCAGCGGGCGAGGAGCGCCGTGTTCAGGCCCTCGCGCTGCCCGATGAACCCGACGATGCACATGATGACCTCGAGGATCACGGATCCGAGGAGGAACGCGAGCGCCGCCTCCCCGAAGCTCATCCCGTAGCCCAGGGTGGCGCCGAGGAGGAACTGCGACAGGGCGGAGACCTGGCCGAAGCGCTGCACGGCGATGCCGAACCAGGGCTTTCGTGCTTCGGGTGTCACGCGGGAGAGGGCGAAGTCGTCGTGCGGCGCGATGCGGGCCATGGTGGTTTCCTTCGGGCGGAAGAGGATGGTGCCGCTCACGCTAGTGACGTGCCGCGCGCCCCACCATGTGCGATCTGCACTGATGTCGTCTGCTGATCGACAGGTCGCACATCCGCCGTCCCGCTCGCGGTGTGCTGGGGCCGCGGATCGTGGTCATCGCTCCCGCCGGGTGCACGGGGTCTCGACACCCGATTCGCGCGATGTGCGTGCTCGCCACGACTGTCTGTGATCACAGACAAGACGTCGTCCTGCGCCCTGTTCGGGCGGCAGGCGAGGGTGTGGAATCGTCTCATGCCCCACACTTCCCCTGTCACCGTCGGTGCGGCGCCGCTGCGCCCCGAGGATGTCGTCGCCGTCGCCCGCCACCACGCCCCGATCGTCATCGATGCGGGCGCCCTCGACCGGGTCGCCGCCGCGCGCGGCGTGATCGACGGCATGGCCGCCGACCCGAACCCGCACTACGGCGTCTCCACCGGCTTCGGGGCGCTGGCCACCACCTTCATCGCGCCCGAGCGCCGCCGCCAGCTGCAGCAGAGCCTCATCCGCTCGCACGCCGCCGGCACCGGACCCGAGGTCGAGACCGAGGTCATCCGCGCCCTCCAGCTGCTGCGCCTGCAGACCCTCGCCTCCGGCCACACCGGCGTCCGCCCGCAGGTCGTCGAGACCTACGCCGCGATGCTCAACGCGGGCATCACCCCGATCGTGCGCGAGTACGGCTCCCTCGGCTGCTCGGGCGACCTCGCCCCGCTCGCGCACATCGCGCTCGCCTCGATGGGCGAGGGCGACGTGCGCGACGCCTCCGGTGAGAAGGTGCCGGCCGCCGACGCGCTGGCCGCGGCCGGCATCGCCCCGCTGCAGCTCGTCGAGAAGGAGGGCCTCGCCCTCATCAACGGCACCGACGGCATGCTCGGCATGCTCGTCCTCGCCCTCCACGACCTCGAGGACCTCTTCCTCACGGCCGACATCTCGGCGGCCATGTCGATCGAGTCGCAGCTCGGCACCGACGCGGTCTTCGCGGCCGACCTCATGGCACTGCGCCCGCAACTCGGCCAGGCCGTGTCCGCGGCGCACCTGCGCGCGTTCCTCGGATCCTCGCCGATGGTGCACAGCCACAAGGGCCCGGAGGACGGGCGCGTGCAGGACGCCTACTCGCTGCGCTGCTCGCCGCAGGTGCACGGCGCCGCCCGCGACACCGCGTCCTACGCCGCCACCATCGCGGAGCGCGAGCTCGCGAGCGTCGTCGACAACCCTGTCGTCACCAGCGACGGACGGATCGAGTCCAACGGCAACTTCCACGGCGCGCCCGTCGCCGCCGTGCTCGACTTCCTCGCGATCTCGGTCGCCGACGTCGCCTCGGTCGCGGAGCGCCGCACCGACCGCGCTCTGGACCCGGCCCGCAGCCACGGCCTGCCGCCGTTCCTCGCCGACGAGGTCGGCGTCGACTCCGGTCTGATGATCGCGCAGTACGCCGCGGCCGGCATCGTCTCCGAGCTCAAGCGCCTCGCCGTGCCGGCCTCGGTCGACTCGATCCCGTCCTCCGCGATGCAGGAGGACCACGTCTCGATGGGCTGGGCCGCGGCCCGCAAGCTCCGCCGCGCGATCGACGGCCTCGGCCGCGTCCTCGCGATCGAGATCCTCACCGGCGCCCGCGCGCTCGACCTGCGCGCGCCCCTCGAGGCCGGACCCGCCACCGGTGCGGTCCGCGACCTCGTCCGCACCGTGGCCGGCGGCCCCGGCCCCGACCGATTCCTCAGCCCTGACATGGAGGCCGTCGCTGCGCTCGTGCAGTCCGGCCAGATCGCTGCGATTGCGAAGGAGCACGCGAATGACTGACACCACCACCACCACGGCGGGCCCGACCCTGTCGGACCCGACCCGCTCCATCCGCGCCACCCGCGGCAACGAGCGCACCGCGAAGAGCTGGGGCGCCGAGGCCGCGAAGCGGATGCTCATGAACAACCTCGACCCCGAGGTCGCCGAGCACCCCGAGGACCTCGTGGTCTACGGCGGAACCGGCCGCGCCGCGCGCAGCTGGGAGGCGTACGACGCGATCGTGCGCACGCTCGACGAGCTCGAGCCCGACGAGACCCTGCTCGTGCAGTCCGGCAAGCCGGTCGGCGTGTTCCGCACGCACGAGTGGGCGCCGCGCGTGCTCATCGCCAACTCCAACCTCGTCGGCGACTGGGCCACCTGGCCCGAGTTCCGCAAGCTCGAGGCCGAGGGCCTGATGATGTACGGCCAGATGACGGCCGGATCCTGGATCTACATCGGATCCCAGGGCATCCTGCAGGGCACCTACGAGACGTTCGCGGCCGTGGCCCGCTCGCTCGGCAAGGACTCCCTCAAGGGCACGCTCTCGCTCACCGGCGGCGCCGGCGGCATGGGCGGCGCGCAGCCGCTCGCCGTCACCCTGAACGACGGCGCCTGCCTGATCGTCGACGTCGACGAGTCGCGTCTCGCGCGCCGTGTCGACCACGGCTACCTCGACGTCTACTACACCGACCTCGACGAGGCGATCGCCCGTGCGGTCGCCGCAAAGGAGGCGGGCGAGGCCCTCTCCGTCGGCATCGTCGGCAACGCGGCGGAGATCTTCCCCGAGCTGTTCCGCCGGGGCGTGCCGATCGACATCGTGACCGACCAGACCAGCGCGCACGACCCGCTCGCGTACCTGCCGATCGGCATCTCGGTCGAGGACTGGAAGGCCGAGGCCGAGCGCGACCCCGAGGAGTTCACCCGCCGTTCGCGCGAGGCCATGGCCGCGCACGTCCGCGCGATGGTCGCGTTCCAGGACGCGGGCGCCGCGGTGTTCGACTACGGCAACTCGATCCGCGCCGAGGCGGTGCTCGGAGGCTTCGACCGCGCGTTCGAGTTCCCCGGCTTCGTGCCGGCGTACATCCGGCCGCAGTTCGAAGAGGGCCGCGGCCCGTTCCGCTGGGCGGCGCTCTCGGGCGACCCGGAGGACATCTACAAGACCGACCGCGCCATCGCGGAGCTCTTCCCGGAGGACGCGGCGCTGCACCGCTGGCTGGAGAAGGCCGGCGAGAAGGTGCACTTCGAGGGTCTGCCGGCCCGCATCTGCTGGCTGGGCTACAAGGAGCGCCACCTGGCGGGCCTGAAGTTCAACGAGATGGTCGCCTCGGGCGAGCTGTCCGCGCCGATCGTCATCGGCCGCGACCACCTCGACTCCGGCTCGGTCGCCAGCCCGTACCGCGAGACCGAGGCCATGAAGGACGGATCCGACGCGATCGCCGACTGGCCGCTCCTCAACGCCCTGCTGAACACGGCGTCGGGGGCGAGCTGGGTGTCGCTGCACCACGGCGGCGGCGTCGGCATCGGCCGCTCCATCCACGCCGGTCAGGTGACCGTCGCGGACGGATCCGCCCTGGCCGCCGAGAAGCTCGAGCGCGTGCTCACCAACGACCCGGGCACCGGCGTCATGCGGCACGTCGACGCGGGCTACGACCACGCGAAGGACATCGCGCGCGAGCGAGGCCTCAAGGTCCCGATGGGACTCTGAGCCGAGCTCGGACACAGACGGCGTCCCGCTCTGCGCACCTCGTCGGGGGATGGGGGAGCGCAGGGCGGGACGCGACCATTTCTGGAAAGGCGGCGGGACATGCGGATCCTCATCACGAACATCGGCGAGCTGACGACGAACGACCCGGCCCCCGCGGTCGGAGAGCCCGATCGATCGGTCGGAGCTACCGGAGACCGCTGCGGCACGCGGCACGATGCCGCCGTGCTCATTGAGGGCGACCGGATCGCGTGGGTCGGAGCGGCGGCGGACGCCGACGGGGTCGTTGAGCGAGCGAAGCGAGACGAGACGTCGCACGCCGACGAGCTCACCGTCGTCGACGCGGCGGGGCGCGCGGTGATCCCGGGCTTCGTGGACAGCCACAGCCACCTCGTCTTCGGCGGCGATCGGGCCGCGGAGTTCGAGGCCCGCATGCAGGGCCAGAAGTATGCCGCCGGCGGCATCCGTTCGACGGTGGCCGCCACCCGGGCGGCGAGCGACGACGAGCTGCGGGCGCGCCTGCGCGGCTTCCTCGACGAGATGCTCGCCCAGGGCACCACGACGGTCGAGATCAAGAGCGGCTACGGACTCGACGTCGCGACCGAGGAGCGCCTGGTGCGCCTCGCCGCCGAGGTCACCCCCGAGGTCACCTTCCTCGGCGCGCACGTCGTGCCCGCCGAGTACGCCGATCGCGGCGACGACTACGTCGACCTCGTCACGGGGGAGATGCTCGACGCCTGCGCTCCGCATGCGAAGTGGATCGACGTGTTCTGCGAGACGGGTGCGTTCACCGTGCCCCAGTCGCGGCGCGTGCTCGAGGCCGGCATCGCGCGCGGCCTGCAGCCGCGCGTGCACGCGAGCCAGCTCGGCCCCGGCGAGGGCGTGCAGTTGGCGGTCGACCTCGGCGCCGCCTCGATCGACCACGGCACTTACCTCACCGACGACGATGTGACGGCGCTCGCCGGATCCGACACCGTCCTCACGCTCCTGCCCGGCGTGGAGTTCTCCACCCGCCAGCCCTATCCCGACGCCCGCCGGCTCATCGACGCCGGCGTGACCGTGGCGATCGCCTGCGACACGAACCCCGGATCGAGCTTCACCTCGTCGATGCCCTTCTGCATCGCCGTCGCGGTGCGCGACATGCGGATGACCGTCGCCGAGGCGATCCACGCGGCGACGGCCGGGGGAGCGGCGGCCCTGCGCCGCACCGACATCGGCCGCATCGCTCCGGGGATGCGCGCCGACCTCGTGCTGCTGAAGAGCCCCAGCCGCGTGCACCTGGCCTACCGTCCCGGCGTGCCGCTCGTCGACGCCGTCTGGAAGGACGGCGTGCGCGCGGTCTGAGGCGGGTTCGCCCGCCCGCGCGCGCTGCGGGCGACGTCACGATCAGCACAGGTTGTGACGATCGGCACAGGATCTGGTCTGAATCCTGTGCCGATCGTCGCACCGTGTGCTGATCGTGACGGCCCGAGCCTGGCGGACCACCCGTTCGGCGAGGGCGGGACTCAGCCCAGCGCTTCCGCGCAGACCACGGCCGCGGCGGCCGACCACGCCTGCGGGCGGCACGAGGCGGGGTACGGCACGGGTGCGACGCCCGGGGTGCGGGTGTCGCCGGCGTGCAGCTCCGGCATCCGGTAGTCGAAGCCCTCGGCGGCGTCCACGAGCTGGCCCGCGACGGCGGAGGCCTCGTCGCGGAGCCCCGCGCGGAGCATGCCGTGCACGGCCACCGCGGTGTCGTGCGCCCAGACGCTGCCGCCGTGATAGCTGAGCGGCCAGAAACCGGTGGCCCCGGAGGACATCGTGCGGATCCCGAAGCCGCTCGACATCGAGTCGCCGAGCAGCAGCGCCGCGCAGGCGCGCTCCTCGTCCGGATCCAGTAGGCCGGTGCCGATCAGGTGACCGATGTTGCTCGTGAGGGTGTCGACCGCCGCGCCGTGCGCGTCCAGCGCGATCGCCGGGTAGCGCCCCTCGGGCGTGGTCACCCAGTAGGCCGCGCGGAAGCGGGCGCGCAGATCGGCGGCCCAGGCGCGCAGCCCCTCAGCGCCGTCCTCGCCCAGGGCATCGAGGAGGTCCGCGCCGCGCACGGCGGCCTCGTAGGCGTAGGCCTGCACCTCGCTGAGCGCGATCGGGCCCTCCGCCAGCCGGCCGCTGCGCCACTGGATCGAGTCGCCGGAGTCCTTCCAGCCCTGGTTGGCGAGTCCGTGCCCGGTCTCGTCGACGTAGTCGATGAAACCGGATCCGCTCGCGTCGCCGTGCTCGGTCATCCAGCCCAGCGCCGCCCGCAGGCTCGGCAGGAGCTCCCGTACCTCGGCCTCGGGCATGCCCGCGTCGCGGGCGTCGGCGAGCAGGCAGACCCAGAGCGGGGTCGCGTCCACCGTGCCGTAGTACAGCGGGGGGAGGTGCACGCCCTCGTTCGGCAGCGACAGCGCGCCGCTGCGCAGCTCGTGCGGAATCTTGCCCGGAGCCTCGGCGGTGGCCGGATCCTTCTTCGTGCCCTGCAGGCGCGCGAGCACCCGCAGGGTCGAGGCGGCGATCGCCGGGTCCTGGCGCAGCGCCAGGCGCGCGGCCCAGATCGAGTCGCGGCCGAACAGGGTGAAGAACCAGGGTGCCCCGGCAGCGTAGAACGCGTCGTCCGGGTGCGCGGGAAGCGCGAGGCGCAGGGCGGCGAGGTCGCCGGCGGCGCGGTCGAGCCAGTGGCGCAGGCGCGGGTCGCCGGTGGCGGGCACGGCCGCGTGCGCGGCGCCCGAGGGAGCCGTCACGACCAGCGTCGCATCCTCGAGGGCGAGCGCGAACGAGAACTCCGCCGTCGAGCGCGGCTCCAGCACAGTCGCCCAGCGGACCGCGAGGGTCACCCCTTCGACCGCGATCGCCGCTCCGGGAGCCGTCAGCGCGAACGACGCCGGCCCCGAGGACGCGCGCTCGCCGTCCCAGGCCCAGGCTCCGGGGTCGGGGAGTCCGGCCTTGACGCGCTGCAGCGGCTCGAAGTCGGGCGCGAGCGTCACGGTCAGAGCGATGGGGACGGGCACCTCGCGGTGCGAGGAGATCCGGATCCGCTCCTCGACCCGGCCGGCGCCCACGGTCCGCGTCCGGTCCAGCCGCACCTTGGGGTCGGGCTGGTCGTCGTCGACACCGCGCAGCACCGCCGCGAACACCGCCTGCTGCGGGGTCGGGGCGGAGCACGCGATCGTCTCGATCTCGGTGTCCTCGATGGCGACGCTCAGCGCGCGCACGTGACGCAGGTCGCCGTGGTAGACCCCGTGGATCGGCGCGGATCCCATGTCTCCGGTCTGATCCGACCACACCTGGGTCGGCGCCTGGAGGACGATGACGGCGTCGTTCAGGAGGGGCTGCAGCGGGGTGTCGGTCATGGGGCTCCTTCGTGAGGGGCGGTGCGCGGGCGGGGTGCCCGCCGGGCGGGGGAGAGGACGGGGATCAGGACAGAGGGCGGGAGGGGAGGAGCCGGGCGGGCAGGCGCTCCTCGGCGCCACCGGCGGAGACGGCCCAGGCATGCGCGTCCGGTCGCTCCGTCACGACCTCGGCGAGTTCCGTGCCGCGATAGAGCAGGCCGACGCCCTCCTCGACGCCGTATCCGGGCGGGATCCGGCCCTCCGCGATGGCGTCGCGGAAGGCCGGCCGCCGGGCGGGCTGCGAGTCGTGGTGCGGGCTGAAGGATCCGGGAAGGAAGCGGAGGCCGTCGGCCACCGCCGTCGCCTGCGGGCCGAACGAGGTGGTGGTCCCGCCGCTGTGCCAGCACAGCCCGCCGGCAGATCCGCCCGCGAGGACGACGCCGGCCTCCCAGGCCCGCCGCAGCAGGTCGTCCAGGCCGTGCGCCCGCCACACGGCGAGCAGGTTCACCACGCTGCCTCCGCTCACCCAGATCACATCGCGGCTCAGCACGTGCTCCGCGAGGCGCTCGTGGTTCGGATGCGGGAACAGCCGGATGTGGCTGCCCTCGACTCCGGACGCGCGGGCGGCCTCGAGCTCCGCGCCCTCGGCGGACCGTGGATCGCCGCCGGCGGTGTTCACGTGGGCGACGCGGGGAGCGCGCCCGGTCACGCCGGCGAGCTCGATCGCGAGGTGCAGCAGGGGCCCGTAGGCGGCGTCGTGCCAGCCGCCGTCGACCATCCCTCCGCAGGTGGCGAGGATCGTCGGTGCGTCGGCCGTCATTCCTTCACCGCCCCGTCGCTCGAGTTCATGATGCGCTTCTGGAACAGGAAGAACATCACCGCCACCGGGATCGTCATGATGATGGCCGCGGCGAGCTTGAGCGGGTACTGACGGCCCTGGCTGAGCTGTCCGTTCGCGAGCTGCGCCACGCCCTTCGTGAGCGTGGTCAGCTCGGGCGACTGGGTGGAGACGATGAAGTGCGCCAGCTCGTTCCAGGATCCCTGGAACGACAGGATCACGATCGTGATGAGGGCGGGGCGCGCCATCGGCAGCACGACCGACCAGAACACCCGGAAGGTGCCGGCGCCGTCGATCCGCGCCTGCTCCTCGACGGAGACGGGGATCGACTCGAAGAAGTTCTTCATGATGAACACCCCGGCGGCATCGACGAGGAGCGGCAGGATCATGCCCGCGTACGAGTCGTACATGCCGAGGGTGTTGATCACCAGGAACTTCGGGATCAGCAGCACCACGGCCGGAACGCTCATGACGGCGATGAGCCCGGCGAACACCACGGTGCGCCCGCGGAAGCGGAGGCGCGCCAGCGCGTAGCCCGCGAGTGAGTTGAAGAACACCCGGCCCGCGGTGACCACGATCGTCACGACCACGGAGTTCTTGAACCAGGTGGGGAAATCGCTGCGCAGGAACAGCTGCGTGTACGCCTCGGTGGTGAACGTCTGCGGCACCAGCGCGAGCGGGTTCGCCGCCGCATCCGGATCCGTCTTGAAGCTCGTGGCGACCTGGATGAGGAACGGGTAGATGTAGACCAGGGCGAGGGCGATCAGCAGCGCGTACAGCAGCGAGGTGGACGCGATCCGCACGGTGCCGCGCCGGGTGCGGCGGGGGACCGGGGAGGCGGGGGCGGTCATCGCGGAGCTCCTTCGCTCGTCGCAGGGGTCCGGTCGGCGGCCACCGCACGGGCGGCGCGCTCGGCGGCCTCCAGATACAGACGGTTGCGGCGCCGCGAGACCGGGCGCTCGCGCAGCACCCAGCGCTGGATCAGCGTGAAGGCGATGATGATCACGAACAGGATGAACGCGATCGCGGCGCCCTGTCCCCACTCCTGGTTGAGGAACGACGACTGGTACGACTGATACGCCGGGGTGATGGTGGTCTTGGCGGGCTGGCCGCGGGTGCCGGTGTAGATCTGGTCGAAGATCTGCCAGCAGCCGATGAGGCCGAGCGTGAGCACCGTGAACAGGGTCGGTCGCAGCTGCGGCAGGGTGATCCGCCAGAAGCGCTGCCAGCCGTTCGCGCCGTCCATCATCGCGGCCTCCTGCACCTCGCCGGAGATGTTCTGCAGCGCGGCGAGGAAGAGCAGCATGAAGGTTCCGCTCGTCGTGAAGATCGCCATGATGATGTAGACGCACATCGCGACGCTGGGACCGCCGATCCAGTCCCAGAACGAGACGCCGAGGAAGCTGTTCTGCATGAGCGCCGCGGGTCCGCCGGTGGCGCCGAAGTGCAGGATCCCGGACGGGTCGTTGAGCCAGTTCGGCCCGTTGATGCCGAGCCAGCCGAGCGCCGCGTTCACCGCGCCCGTCGTCGAGAACAGGAACAGGAACAGGACGGTGATCGCGACGGAGCTGGTCACCGAGGGGAAGTAGAAGGCGGTGCGGAAGAACCCGCGTCCCTTGAGGATCTGCCGGTTCACGAGCACCGCGAGGAACAGGCTCAGCGCGGTCTGGCAGGGGACCACGAGGATCACGTACCACGCGTTGTTCTTGAGGCTCATGCCGAAGTCGGCCTCGGCGAGTCCGCCGCCGAGCAGCAGGGCGGCGTAGTTCTTCAGGCCGACGAACGAGACGCCGCCGGAGAAGGGCGAGCCCCGGCCGCCCCAGTCGCTCACGCTCACCCAGAGCGCCATGAGGACGGGGACGACCAGGAACAGGCCGAGCAGGATCAGCATCGGGGCGGTGAAGAGCCACCCCGATGCGGTCTCACCGCGCCGCAGGCCCTGATGGGCCGCGGAACGGGGAGACCGCACGGTGGAGGAGGCCATGATTACTTGGTCAGGGCTTCCAGGTTCTTCTGCGCGGCATCGAGGATCGCCTTCGGGTCGCCGGTCGCGAGCGAGCCGAGCTTGCCGTTGAAGTCGGTCACGACGTCGCTCGCGCCCTTGAGGGTCGGCACGCCCTGGGCGTACTCGGCGCCGTTGAGGAACGGCACGAGAGCGGCGTTGTCCTTCTTCCACTGGTCCGCGGCCGACTTGATGGACGGCATCGGGCCGAACGCCTTCGAGAACGCCAGCTGGCTGTCGGCGCTGGTGAGGTGCTCGACGAGGTCGAGGGCGGCCTTCTGGTTCTTGCTGTCGGCGGCGATGCCCCAGCAGTTGGTGAACTGCAGCGTGCCCTTCTTGCCCTCGGGGCCGGCGGGCAGCTCCACTGCCTTGTACTTCACGGTCGGGTAGTCGTTGGTCATGGCGCCGGTGATCCAGTTGCCCTCGACGACCATCGCCGCCTTCTGGGTGCCGAAGGCCTCGCCGCCCCAGCCGGATCCGAGATCGGCCGCGAACTTCATCGAGCCGTCGTTCAGCAGCCCCTTGAGGTAGTCGAGCGCCTTGACGTTGCCCTCGGCGTCGGCCGTGGCCTTGGTCGAGTCGGCGTTCATCAGGCCGCCGCCGGCGGCGACCATGAAGGCGCCGACGCGGGCGTACTCGCCGCTCATGGACAGGCCCACGTGGCCGTCCGCGGTGAGCTTCTTCGAGACGGTGGCGAGCTCGTCCCAGGTCTTCGGGATGTCGGCATCGGTGAGCCCGGCCTTCGCCCACAGATCGGTGTTGATCACCAGCTGCAGCGTGGAGAAGTCCTTCGGGGCGCAGTACAGCTTGCCGTCGTAGGTGAACGAGGTGAGCAGGCTCGGGTAGAAGTCGTCCTTGTTCTTGAGCTGGTCGCCGTACGCGAGGAGCGACCCGTTCGAGGCGTAGCCGGCCAGGGCGTCGGTGGACTGGTAGAACACGTCGGCGGGGGAGCCGGAGGCGAAGCCCTGCGAGAGCTGCTGGTTCAGGTCGCTCGCCGCGGTCACCGTCGCCTTGACGCCCGACGTCTTCGACCAGGCGGCCACGGCCTCGTTGACCGCCTTGGTCTCCGCGTCGCCGGATGAGCCGATAAGGATGTTCAGCGGCTTGTCGGACGAGGTGAGCGTCGAGGATCCGGTGCTGCCGGCGTCGCCGCCGGAGAACCCCGAACCGCAGCCGGTGAGTGCGATCGCGCCGGCGAGGACGAGGGCTCCGGCCCCGATCGCGGCGCGCATGCTGTGCCGTGTCATGTCTCTTCTCCCTTGATGAGCATCCGTGATGATGTGTGCTTCTCGGTGGCGACGGGACGCCGTCGCAAGAATTTGAACGATCAAACTCCGTGTCGAATACGCTAGGCGGCAGGAGCCCGGGGTGTCAAGGTGGGAAGGTGGTCCCGGATCCCGAGCCGGATCCGGAAGGGGAGAGACATGGTCAGGACGCCGACCGTCGAGGACGTGGCGCAGCGTGCCGGTGTGTCGCGGCAGACCGTGTCGAACGTGCTGAACACCCCGGCGATCGTGAAGCCGGCCACCCGAGAGCGCGTGCAGCAGGCGATCGTCGAGCTGGGCTATCGGCGGCACGCCGCCGCCCGTCAGCTGCGCACCCGCCGCAGCTCCACGATCGGCATCCACCTGGATCCCTATGTCGGCGGGGTCTCCGGGGTTGTGCTGGACCGCTTCGTGCACGCCCTCACCGAGCGCGCGAGCGAGCGCGGCATGCGCATGCTCGTCTACGCCGCCCGCACGGCCGACGACGAGATCGCCCGGCTCGCGGAGCTCTGGGAGGGATCGGAGATCGACGCGGCGATCATCACCGGCACGTTCCACGGCGACCCGCGCACCCGGTGGCTGGGCGACGCGCAGCTGCCCTTCGTCGCCTTCGGGCGCCCCTGGGGCGAGGACGACCTGGCCGCCCCCGAGCACCTCTGGGTCGACGTCGACGGGGCCGCCGGCACCCGGGCCGCCACCGAGCACGCGCTCGGCTTCGGCTCCCGCGTCGCGTTCCTCGGCTGGCCGACGGGATCGGGCACCGGAGACGATCGCGAACGCGGCTGGCGGGAGGCGATGGCCGCGGCCGGCGCGACGGGTCCGCGGTGGACGACCCAGGAGGACGTCGCGCGGGCGCGGGCCGTCGTCGCAGGCGCGGAGGCGGACGTGGACGCGGTGGTGTGCGCGAGCGACTCCCTCGCGATCGGCGCCCTCCTCGCGCAGACGGAGGGATCCGCACGGGTGCCCGTGATCGGGTTCGACAACACGCCGACCGCGGAGGCGCTCGGCTTCTCGAGCGTGGAGCAGCGCCCCGAGGACGTCGCGGCGGCGACCCTGGAGCTGCTCATGGGGCCGACCGGCGAGACGGTCACCCCGCGGGACGTGCGGGCCGGCACGGCGCACGCGCTCATCGAGCCCCGCCTGGTGGTGCGCTAGCCGAAGCGGCGGCGATGGTACGGCGGCGGTGCCGGGCTGGTGCCGGGCTGGTGCCGGGCGGGGGCCGGCGGGGGCCGGCGCTCGTGTCGTCTGCGGCCCGGCCGGGCGAGTCGTCCCGGGTCTCGTCGCGTGAGGAGCGGATCCGGATCCGCCCGCCCGCGTCCGCCGGATCGGGCATAGCGTGGAGGCATGGCACGGATCCTGATCTTCGGCGGCCACGGCAAGGTGGCCCTGCTCCTCGAACCCCTCCTCACGGCGCGCGGCGACCAGGTGACGGCGGTGATCCGCGACGCCGGTCAGAGCGACGACGTGCGCGCGACCGGCGCGGACCCGGTCGTCTTCGACGTCGAATCGGCGTCGCGGGAGGCGATGGCCGCACTGATCGCCGGGCACGACGCGGTCGTGTGGTCGGCCGGCGCCGGCGGCGGATCGGCGGAGCGCACGCGTGCCGTCGACCTCGATGCCGCGGTCCGGTCGATGGCGGCGGCGGCCGACGCGGGCGTCGCGCGGTACGTGATGGTGTCGTACTTCGGATCCTCGCTCGAGCACGGGATCCCCGCGACCGACTCCTTCTTCGCCTATGCCGAGGCGAAGGCGCAGGCCGATGAGGCGCTGCGGGCATCCGGCCTGGACTGGACGGTGCTCGCCCCCAGCCGGCTGACCCTGGACGCGTCGACGGGACGGATCGACGCCACGGCGGAGACCTCGGGCAGCGTGTCCCGCGCCGACGTCGCGCAGGTCATCGCACAGACGCTCCTCGAGCCGGCGACCATCGGGCGCACGATCCGGTTCAACGCCGGAGAGGTGCCCGTCGACGAGGCTCTGCGCGCCGGTTGAGCATCGAGCATCGGTCGACCTGCGGCTGAGCCTGCGGGCGGCTGTCGAGCCGCCGAGCCGACCTCTGCAGGCGGTCAGCGGCGGTCGAGCGCCGCCAGTGCGATCCGGTCCAGAACCCATACAGCGAAGAGGGAGACCCCGGCGAGGCCGAGTCCACTCGCCCACAGCGCCGCTCCGACCGCGCCGAAGAGCACGGTCTCCAGGAGCACGCGTCCCGCGGGGCGGATGTCGAAGCGCGCCTGGGGCGAGAGCAGGAGCCCCCAGACCACCGCCAGCACCGCGACCGCGACGACGGCGCCGATCCACCCCGGCCAGCCCGGCAGGAGCCGTACCGCAGCGGTCGCCGCGCCGGCCAGCAGCGCGAGCTCGATCACGAACCGCAGCCCCAGCGCGACGCGCACGGCGGGGCCGCCCTCGAGGAACGGGTCGCGCGCGGGCCGGTCGCTCATCGGCGGGTCAGGGCCGGCCGGCGAGCGCTGCGAGCAGCTCCAGCACGCAGAGCGCGGCGAGGCGGACGGTGCGCGCATCCTCGTCGTCGGCGGTGGCGTCCACCTCGGCGATGTCGGCACTGACGACGCGGGGGTCGCCGGCGATGCCGCGCACCAGCGCACGCAGCTCCCAGGCGGCGAACCCGCCCGGCACACTGGCCGGGCACCCCGGCGTCGCGGCGCGGTCGCAGGCGTCCACATCGATGTCGAGGTGCACGCGGGAGGCGTCTCCGGCGCCGGCGATCTCGACGGCCTCGGCCACGACGTCGTCGATGCCGCGACGGCGCACCTCGTCCAGGGTGATGACACGGATGCCCCAGTCGGCGGCGCGCTGGGCGTAGGCCGCGGAGTTCGCGAAGTCCGCGATGCCGATCTGCACGATCCGGTGCGGATCGATCGCGGATCCCTCGGGGGCGTCCTCGACGAGGCGGCGCACCGGCGAACCGTTCGAGACGCCGTCGCGCAGATCGAAGTGCGCGTCGATCGTGATGAGACCCGTGGATCCGGATCCGAGGGCGACGGGGTAGGTGAGGGAGTTGTCGCCGCCGAGGGCGATCACCAGCCGGGAGGCCGCGGCGAGCTGGGATACGCGGGCGATCGTGCGCGCGACACCCTCGTCGCCGTCGGGCTCGTGCACGTCGCCGGCGTCGGAGATCTGCAGCGCGGCGTTCAGATCCACGATGGGCGGGCCCATCAGGGTCGGGCTGTAGCGGCGGAGCGCTTCGCGGATCGCGGCCGGCGTCGCATGCGCGCCCGTGGGGGAGAGCGACGTGCGCCAGGTCGGGACTCCGAGCACGACCGCGTCGGCGGGCGTGCCGAACGCGGGCCAATCGCCCCCGCGGGGCCAGAGGGGATCGTGCGACAGTGCCATGGGAGTCCCTTCTCGGAGGCGCGGACCGCATCCGATAGACAGCGTGCCACGGCGCCGGCCCTCGGCGGTGGTGTGCCGCCGAGCGCTGTCTGGCCCACGAGACACCCGGCTTCGTGCGGCGTGTGGTGCGGAGCCACGCCAGCCCTCGCCCTGGCCTTGGGGTCGGCCCCTCCACCACGCTCCTGGCGCCGGCCCTACCCTGGCCTGGTGCCCGGCTTTGGGCTCGGCCCCTCCACGCCGGTCCTGGACCGTCCATCACGATCGCACAGGATGTCACGATCGGCACAGGCCGTCACGATCAGCACACGACAGCCCCGGACTCCTGTGCTGATCGTGACAGGGTGTGCCGATCGTGACAGGGTGTGCCGATCGTCACAGACCACGGAGCGCGGCGAGGATCGCGGCCTGCACCGAAGGCCAGTCGTGCACGACCTGTGCGTAGTCGAACCGGAGGGTGCGGTATCCGAGACGCGCGGCGGCCGCGTCGCGCACGAGATCCCGGTGCCGCTTCACCGGTCCGTCGTGGTTTTCCTTGCCGTCCACTTCGATGATGAGCCGGCCGACCATGAAGTCGACTCTGCCGACCTCGTCGATCTGCACCTGGCAGGCGAGGCGCAGACCGATCGTATGCAGCCTCAGCCGCAGCAGCGATTCGAGTCCGCTGTCGGCATCGGGTCGCGCCAGTTCCGTGAGCCAGCGTGCCGAGGCCGGCAACGCATCGCGGATCCGCCTCCGCGCCGTCGCAGGCAGAAGCCGCTTCCGCCAGGCGGATTCGAACGCGGCGAAGAACGCCTCGTCTCCGGAGCAGCGGCGCAGGTGCAGCAGGGCGGTTTCGAGGTCGGTCCGGCCGAGCGGTGGCGAGCCGCGGTAGTAGTGCGGAACGCAGGCGCAGTCCGGGTGCGTGCGGCCATGCCGCCCCGCACCCAGCCAGACGTGCGGTCCGGTGACCTCGGGCAGCACCCAGATCCCTCGCTCCGTCAGCACGCTCGCGCAGGTGAGCGCGCCACCGTGCTCGACCGCGGCACGGACATCGGGAGCGATCGGACCGACGGCGAACACGCCGTCCCTCAGGCGGTCGACCGTTCCGGCGCGCACGGCTCGGGTGAGCGTCGTGCGCGTGAAGCCGAGGCGCTGCAGTTCCGGACCACGGGCGATGCCGCCCCGGCGGCGGATCGTATCGATCAGAGAGAGCATGCTACGAGGGTGACGAACTCCGTCGTCCCCGGGGGCGGCGATCACAGGATCTGTGCACAACCCTCGATGAGCGTCGGCTGTGGAGGACGATCGGCGGGCACCTCGACTGACACGATCAGCACATGATGCGACGATCGGCACACGAAATGGCCAGATCCGTGTGCCGATCGTCACAGGGTGTGCTGACCGTGACGGCTTGGCGGGATCCACGCCCCCGCGCGCACCCCGCCCGCCCACACCCCGCATGCCCACGCCGCGGCCCGCCCGTCCCACGCCGCGGCCCGCCCGTCCCACGCGCCCCGAACGCCGGCCGCTACACCGGGATGACCGCGTGCGCGACGGCGAAGATCGCGAGTCCGGCGAGCGCTCCGACGACCGTGCCGTTCAGCCGGATGTACTGCAGGTCGCGGCCGACCATGAGCTCGATCTTCTCCGTGGTCTCGGCGGGATCCCACCGCTCCACGGTGTCGGTGATGATCGAGGCGATGTCGTGCCGGTAGCGGTCGACGAGGAACACGGCGGCGTCGGTGACCCAGCCGTCCACCCGCCGCTGAAAGGGCTCCTCGGTGGCGAGGCGGCCTCCGAGCTCGGCGAGTGCCGCCGCAGCCCGACGGCGCAGGCCGCTCTCCGGATCCGCGAGTGCCGACAGCAGTCCGGTCTTCGCCGCGTTCCACGCCTCTGCCGCCAGCGCCCCGACGCGGGGGCTGTCGAACACGGCGGCCTTGGCGTTCTCCAGGCGCGCCCGGGTGCCGGCGTCGTGCTGCAGGTTGTCCGCGAGGCGGGCGAGGTAGCCGTCCAGCGCGAGCCGGGCCGGGTGGCGCGGATCCGCCTGCACGGCCCGCACGAACCGCACTGCTTCGTTGTAGGCGGCCTCGTCCACGAACCGGTGCGCGAGTCGCGGCACCCACCCCGGCAGCCGGCGCGAGAGCAGCCCCTGGAACGCCGCCGCGTTGCCGTCCAGCCAGGTCGCGATGCTGTCGACGGCGAGGTCGACCGCCCCGCGATGGGCGTCCGCCTCGACGATCCGCTGCAGCCAGGTGCCCGCCGGCGTGCCCCACTCCGGCTCCACGAGGTGCTCGCGCGCGAGCTCGGCGATCACGCTCTGCACGTCGTCGTCGCTCAGGGCGCGCAGGACGGCGGAGGCGATCGTGGATCCCTCGCTGGAGACCCGCTCGGCGTGGGCGGGATCTCCCAGCCAGGATCCGAGCCGCGCGGCGATCGAGGTCTCGGAGAGCTTCGTGCGCACGACCTCGGCGGAGAGGAAATTGGTCTCGACGAACTCGCCGAGCGTGCGTCCGATCTCGTCCTTGCGGTTGGGGATGATCGCGGTGTGCGGGATCGGCAGCCCGAGCGGACGGCGGAACAGCGCCGTCACGGCGAACCAGTCGGCGAGGGCGCCCACCATGCCGCCCTCCGCGGCGGCGCGCACGTACTCGAGCCACGGATAGCGGGCCTGCAGCCAGAACGCCAGCACGAAGGCGACGGCCATGATCCCGAGCGCGGCGAGGGCGACGGCCTTCATCCGGCGCAGGGCGCGCAGGCGCTCCTGATCGGCGGGGGACAGCAGTGCTTCACGGGCGCGCGCCATGGGGCCATCCTTCCATCCCGGGGGCCGGAGCGGCCGTAGCGCGCACGACGGGCCGAGTGCGCGATCGATGCAGACGGCGCCCGTGGCGCGCGAGGCCGGCGGGCATGCAGACGGGAGAGAGGCGAAGGCCGGCGGGTACGGCGACGGGAGACGGGAGGGGAAGAGGGATCCGTCCCCAAACGGATCCCTCTCGCAAGCGCCCCAGCGCGATCGGCTGCGGCGTCGGAGGTCCGACGCCCGCTTCCGGCGACCACCGCACGGCGCTCCCGGCGCACGGCGTCCCGCGCCGGCGACCCGGGAGGCGGCCGTTTCGTGCGGGTATCACGAACGGCCGGCGGATGTACGTGTCGTCGGCTCAAGGATCCCGCATTCCGGCCTCGTGCGCGTGGTGGATCCGGCGTATTCCTGCGCCGGGGTCAGCGGATCCGGCGGCCGATACGGTGGAGGCGTGCTTCGTGAACAGCGCCTCGAGGTGGTCCTGAGGGCGGTCGTGACGGTGCGCTCGTCCGAGGACCCGCTCCTCCGGCGCGCCCTCGCCGACGCCGTCCCCGGCGACGAGGCGTTCGTCGCGGCGCTGCGCGCCTTCGTCGATCTCTGCGCGGGCCAGGGCACGGACGGCGAGGCGGCCGCTGTGGCGCTGGACGCCGTGGATCCGTCCGACGTCGACGCCCTCGCCCTCGCCAGGGCGGTGGCGGGCTGGGCGCGGGCGGCGTGGCCCGCCGTGGCGCGCGTGCATCGTGATCCGCTGCAGGACGCGGCGGCGGATCCGCGACCGCTCGGCCGGCGGATGCGGCGCCCGCTGGAGCTGCTGCTGATCGAGGCGGCGCTGGGCTGCTCGCGCCTCGATCTGGCGGCGGAGTTCGCGGCCGAGTGCGACCCGGATGACCCCGTCGGCTTCGACGGGCCGGACGATCCGGTGCGCGCGCTGCTCCGCTGCATCCTGGCGCGCGTGCGACTGTTCGGCGGGGACGTGGTCGCGGCCGAGGCCTTCGCGCGCGCCGCCGAGAGGACGCCGGGTCTGCCTCCGCTGATGCACGCGTTCGCGGCGGCCTGCGTCGCGCTGGTCGACAGCAACGCCGATCAGCGCGCGGCGATGCGCGAGGCGCTGCGCGAGCTCGCGACGGTCGATGCACCGCCGACGCACCTACTGGTCAGCGGCATCCATGTGATCGGCGCGTACGCCGCGAATGCGCAGAACGACGTGCGCACTGCGGCGCGTTTCGTGCTGCGCGCCGGCGTCGACGCCCGGCTCTCCAACCTCCGTGTCGTCGATCGCGCGCTCTGCGGGGAGATCCTCGTGCGTGCGGCGCTGGACGATCGGGATCTCGACGCGGCCCGGGCGTGGCACGAGGAGCTGTCGGTGCTCGTGGACCACCCGATCGCCGACACGGTGATGGATCGCATCGCGAGCCGCATCGCCCACGCCGAAGGCGACGATGCGCGGGCGGCCGCGCTCGCCGAGCGCAGCGTGGCGCGTGCGATCGACCGGCGCCGCGTCGTGGAGGCCACCGAGGGGGAGATCCTCGCCGCCCGTGCCCGCATCGCCGCGGGGGAGGTGGCCGAGTCGGTGCGCCGGCTGACCGCGGTGGTCGAGGCGAGCGAGGGCGCCGGTCGCGACGTGGTGCGGGCGATGGCCGCCCGCGAGCTGCGGCGCACCGGGCGCCGCCTGCCGCCGGATCGGCGCCGCGCCTGGAACGGGCTCAGCGACCGGGAGCGGGAGGTCGCGGTGCTGCTCGCGCGCGGCGACTCCAACGCGGACATCGCCGCGGCGCTGTTCATCTCGCCGCACACGGTGCGCGGTCATGTCTCGCGGATCCTGTTCGCCTTCGGAACGCCCACCCGCGCCGGCGTCGCGAGCGCGCTCGCCGGGACGGGGGATCCGGCCGGCGCAGCACCGCCGTCCGGCACGGCGGCGCTCACCCCGCGGCAGCGCCAGGTCGCGGAGCTCGTCGCCTCGGGCGCCTCCAACCGCGAGATCGCGACCCTGCTCGGGATCGGCGAGTTCACGGTCGAGAAGCACGTCGGGGCGGTCCTGCAGCGCTGGGACATCGCCTCCCGGGCGGCGATCGGCGCCATTCTGCTCCGCGACGGTCCGCCGGACGGAACGGTAGCCTCGTCTTCGTGATCGAAGACATCAAGAAGCGCGCTCTGCACCGCACCAGCATTCTCGAGGGTCAGCTCCGCGGCGTCGCGAAGATGATCGAGAACGAGGACTACTGCATGGACATCATCACGCAGTCCCGTGCGATCCAGCGCTCCCTGGAATCGCTGAACCGGCTCCTCATCGAGAACCACCTGCGCACGCACGTCGCCCACATGTTCGACGAGGGCGGCGCCCAGCGCGAGCAGGCGATCGACGAACTGTTGAAGGCGTTCGACTTCCAGGGGAAGTAGCTCGCCCGAAACACACTCGAAACACGCATTTTCGTTGGAGATGACCTCACCGACAACGAATATCGTCGCAAATATCTGAGATTCCTTCGTTTTCCTCTGTACCGACCTCGGATCCTGTGACAGACTCTCTGCAGCGAATTACTCGATGTGGAGGTTCCATGAGCAGTCCTGTGCCCGTACCTGCTCAGAGCACGACCGACGCGCCGACCGGCGGTGTCGAGATCTCTGGTGTCACCAAGTACTACGGCGATGCGACCGCCGTCGACCGGCTGTCGCTGTCCATCCGTCCCGGGGAGTTCCTCTCCCTGCTGGGCCCGTCGGGGTGCGGCAAGACCACGACGCTGCGCATGATCGCCGGCTTCGAGCATCCGGACGAGGGCGACATCCGCCTGAGCGGCCGCAGCGTCCTCGGCCTTCCCCCGCACAAGCGGGAGGTCAACACGGTCTTCCAGGCCTATGCGCTGTTCCCGCACATGACCGTCGCGGAGAACGTCGCCTACGGGCTGCAGCAGCGCAAGGTGCCCAAGGCCGAGCAGCGCGAGCGCGTGGCCGAGGCGCTCGACATGGTGCAGCTGCGCCGCTTCGCCGACCGCAAGCCCACCCAGCTCAGCGGCGGGCAGCAGCAGCGCATCGCGCTGTCCCGCGCCCTGATCAACCGTCCGTCCGTGCTGCTGCTGGACGAGCCGCTCGCGGCACTGGACCGCCAGCTCCGCGAGGAGATGCAGCTCGAGCTGAAGCTGCTGCAGTCGCGGCTCGGCACCACGTTCGTCTTCGTCACGCACGACCAGGCCGAGGCCCTGTCGATGAGCGACCGGATCGCGGTGATGCGCGCCGGCCGCATCGAGCAGCTGGCCGCCCCCGCCGACATCTACGCCGAGCCGGCCTCCGCCTATGTGGCGTCGTTCATCGGCCAGCAGAACTTCCTGCACGGCACCGTCCTCGGCGGCGGCGGCGACGCCGTCGACACCTTCGCCGGGGCCGTGCACGGCCGCTGGGGCGGGGAGCAGGGGCAGCCCGGATCCACCGCGGTCGCCGCGATCCGTCCCGAGCTCCTGCGGCTCGCGCCGGCCGGCACCGCCGACGGGCCCGGTGTCGACGGCACGGTCCTCGGGGTCTCCCACCTCGGCGAGACCCTGCAGGTCGCGGTCGACGTGGGCCGCGAGCAGGCGTTCCTCGTGCGGATCCCGGCGCCGGGGGCGCCCTCGGTCGCCGTCGGCGATGCGGTGCGCTGCACCTGGAGTCCTGCCGACGTGCGCATCTTCGCCGGCGATGGCATCCCCGAGACCGCGACGCACGTGATCGCGCTCCCGAAGGAGGCCGCCTGATGGCGTACGGCGGGATCCCCGACCGCCCGCCGGTCCGGGTGCTCGCGAACACGGCCTCGGCGCGGAAGATCCGCACCGAGCTGACCCGGCGGGGGTTCCTCGCCACCGCGATCGCCGCCTCGGGCGCGGTGCTCTTCACGGCGTGCGCCCCCGGCAAGGCCTCCGCCGCCTCGAGCGCGCACGGCGGGCCGCTCGAGGACAAGCTCTCGATCTACACGTGGAGCGACTACGACGCCCCGGAGGTGCTCACCGCCTTCACGAAGAAGAAGGGGCCGAAGGTCGTCGTCGACGCCTTCAACTCCAACGAGGAGCTGATCGCCAAGCTCGTCGCGGCGCGCGGCACCTCGGGCTACGACATCGTCGTGCCGAGCGGTCTGTTCATCCTGCCGATGGCGGAGAACGGACTGCTGGAGAAGCTCAACCTCGATCTCATCCCGAACTTCGCGACGATGAACCCGAGCTTCATCCATCGTTCCTTCGACCCGAAGAACGAGTACTCGATCTGCAAGGCCTGGGGGACGACGGGCTTCGTCTACGACAGGACCGTGATCAAGCGCGAGCTCACGAGCTGGGCCGACTTCATCGACGCCGCGCAGAAGGAGGCCTCGGGCCGGACCGCGGTGCTGGACGATCCGGCGCCCCTGTGCGGCATCTACTTCTGGTCGCATGACATCGACTGGAACACCACCGAGAAGAAGCACCTCGACGCCTGCGAGACGTTCATGACGAAGGAGCTCGCGCCGCACATCACCACCTTCGACTCGGCGCCCGGCGGGCAGATCATCCCGCAGGCCTCGGCCGCGCTCGTGCAGTCGTACAGCGGCGATGCGCGCACCGGGATCTCCCAGTCGAAGAACCCCGACCGCTGGCAGTGGGTGCTCGGCGGTCCGGCGACGGAGCTGTGGATGGACAACTGGGCGATCGCGAAGGGTGCTCCGCACCCCGAGGCGGCGCACGCCTTCATCGACTTCATCATCGCGCCGGATGTGCAGCTCGCCCAGGTCGACTACATCGGCTACGACACGGGCGTGCAGGGCACGCAGCAGAAGGCCGAGGAGGCCGGATTGGAGCGGCTCGACATGGTGTACTTCGACGACGCGCAGGTGCAGACGATGCACGAGCAGAAGTTCACGAGCGCCCAGGAGCGGATCGTGGCGATCTGGAACGCGACGAAGGCGGCCGCCGGTGCATAAGCTCAGGATCCGCTTCGGTCTGGCCCTGCCCGCCTGGGTGTGGCTGCTCGTCTTCTTCGTCGTGCCGATCGGCGTCGTCGTCTGGTACAGCTTCGGCTACAAGCCGAGCATCTTCGCGACCAACGCGAACGACAAGCTGTCCTTCGACCGCTACATCGAGGCGCTCTCGCCCACGTTCTTCGCGACCTTCCAGAACACGCTCTGGGTGGGCGTCGCGGGCACGGTCCTGTGCCTGCTGATCGGCGCCCCCGTCGCGTACTGGATCGCCGTGAAGTGCGCGCCGAGCCGCCGGGGCATGTTCCTCGCGCTGGTGATGGTGCCGTTCTGGACCAACTTCCTGGTGCGCACGATCGGCTGGCAGATCATCCTCGCCCCGGAGGGGTGGCTCTCGCACGCCCTGCAGTTCCTGGGGGTGATCCCCGGTCCGCTCGGAGTGCTGAACACCCGCGGGGCGGTGCTCCTCGGCGTGGTCTACAACTACCTGCCGCTGATGATCCTGCCGCTGTTCGTCGCGTTCGACCGTGTGAGCGGACCGCTCCGCGAGGCCAGCAAGGATCTCGGCGCCGGCAGCTGGAAGACGTTCCTCCGGGTCACCGTCCCGCTCGCGCAGCCCGGCATCATCGCCGGAGTGCTGCTGGTCTACATCCCGCTCATGGGCGACTACATCACGGCCACGGTGCTGGGCGGAGCGAAGGGCAACATGGTGGGTCAGATCGTGGCCAGCCAGTTCCAGACCGCGCAGAACTGGGCGCTCGGCTCCGCGATGGCGGTGCTGCTCATCCTCACCATCGCGCTGTCGATCGGGGTCGCGGCCGCGATCGGCTGGCTCGTGACGATCCCGATCCGCCGCAGCTACCGCCTGACGCTCGAGGAGGCACGATGACCGTCGTCGCAGAACGACCCGCCGAGCAGGCGGATCCCTCGCCGTCCGCACGTGCCGCGGCCGGCGCGCGCACCCGGGCGCCGCGCAACGTCAGCCGCTGGCTGCTGCCGCTGTGGGCGACGCTCGTGTTCGTCTTCCTCTTCCTGCCGATCGCCGTCGTGATCGTGTACTCGTTCAACGTCGGCCGCCTGCTCATCTCGTGGGACCACTTCGGGTTCGACTCGTTCGCGGCGATCGTCACCAAGCCCGCGGTGCGCGACGCGGTGCTCGTGTCGCTGCGCACCGGTCTCATCGCCGCCGTGCTCGCGACCGCCCTCGGCACGCTCGCCGGCATCGCGATGGCGCGCACCCCCGGCAAGTGGGTGCCCTGGTTCCTCGCGCTGCTGCTGCTCATCTCGGTCACCCCCGAGATCGTGGACGCGGTCGCGCTGCTGCCGTGGGTCGTGTTCCTCGGCCAGGATCTGGGGATGTCGATCTTCAACGACGGAACGGTGCGCCTCGTGATCGGCCAGTCGCTGTTCTCGATCGCGATCGTGTCGTACATCGTGCGGGCGCGCCTGGTCGGACTGGACGCGAAGCTCGAGGAGGCGTCGGCGGATCTCTACGCCAGGCCGCTCACCACCTTCTTCAAGGTGACCCTGCCGCTGGCGATGCCGGCCGTGCTCGCGGGCTTCCTGCTCTCGTTCACGCTGGGTCTGGACAACACCATCGTCTCCGCGTTCGTCCAGGTCTCCGGCACGACGCCCTGGCCGGTGTACGTGCTGAGCGCTCTGCGCAGCGGCCTGCGTCCGGAGATCGCCGCGGTGTCGACGATCATGCTCGTGCTGACGCTCGGCGCGCTCGCGCTCGTCGCCCTGGTGCTCAAGCGCGCCGGCGACTCGGCGGCCGACATCGCCCGGACCATGGCCGGCGGCTGAGGCGGATCCGAAGCTCCCGTCGCAGAAGATGCCGCTCTGAGACCTCCGGAGCGGCATCTTCTGCGACGGGAACGGACCTTTTGCGACGGGAACGGATCCGGTCCCCGCAACCGGGCCTGGAGGGACGAACCGGGAGGCAATACGCTCGGCTGCGTGGACGCCTCCGACCTCGCCGCACTCCGCGGCGGCCTGCTCGCCTTCTGCTATCAGATGCTGGGCTCGCCGTTCGACGCCGAGGACGCGGTGCAGGACGCGCTCGAGCGGGCCTGGCGCAGCCGGGCCTCGTACCGGCCCGACCGCGGCGCCCTGTCCACCTGGGTGTACCGGATCGCGCGCAACGTGTGCGTCGACCGGCTCCGGGAGAGCCCGCGGCGCCCGCTGCCCCGCGACCTCACCGCCGCGGGGATCGACGTCGGGGCGCCGCTGGTCCCGGCGCTCGACGTCCCGTGGCTGATGCCCGCGCCGACCGGCTGGTGGGCGGACTCCGAGCCCGAGCGCGCGGTCGCCGAGGCGTCCGGGGTGCGGCTCGCGGTGACCCTCGTGCTGCAGGCGCTGCCGCCGAAGCAGCGCGGCGTGTTCATCCTGCGCGAGGTGCTGGGGCATTCGGCGGCGGAGACCGCGGAGATCCTCGAGACGACCGTGCCGGCGGTGAACTCTGCGCTGCAGCGCGCCAAGGTCGCGGTCGCCGATCGCGCGGCGCGTCCTGCGCCGTTGCGGCGGGAGACGGTCGAGGGGTACGCGCGGGCGATCGAGCGCGCCGACGTCGCGGCCCTCGCCGCTCTCGTCGCCGATGACGTCCTGTTCGAGATGCCGCCCGTGCCGCACTGGTCGATCGGGCGCGAGACGTATGCCGCCTTCATGGCGCACCTGTTCGCGTGGCAGGGGTCGCGCTGGGCGACCCGGCCGATCTCCGCCAACGGGCAGCACGGGATCCTGCTGCTGCGCGTCGATGAGGAGGGCGCCCGCCCGCATACGGTGCAGCTGTTCGAGGCCGATGCCGCGGGGGAGCGGATCGGACACGTGCTGGTGTACCGCGACGACGCGCTGTTCGCGCTGTTCGAGCGGGACGGAGTCGTCACCGACGCCGCCGGGGGATCGGATCCGCCCGGCACCGATGAGTTCGACCCCACTCGCGCGTAGACCCTGGTGACGCCCTCCGCGGCCCATGCGCGGGGCGGGACAAGGAGCACGACATGGCACGCATCATCGTGGCGCAGTTCATCACCCTCGACGGGGTCGTGGAGGACCCGGACGGTTCCGGCGGCACGCCGTTCGGCGGGTGGTGCTTCCGGCACGGGCCCGCGGCGATATCGGGGGACAAGTTCCACTACGGATCGATCCTGCAGACCGGGATCTTCCTCTTCGGCCGCCGCACCTGGGAGGCGTTCGCGGCGATGTGGCCGGCGCGGGAGGAGACCGATGCGTTCGCCCGGGCGCTGAACGCCGCCGACAAGGCGGTCGTGACCGGAGGGGACGTCGACCTGAGCCGGTGGCGGAGCTCCCGGAGGGTCGCGGCGGATCCGATCGGCTGGGCCCGCCAGACCGCCGCCGAGCGCGATGTCGTCCTGATCGGCAGCGGATCTCTCGTCGAGCGCTTCGTCGAGGCCGGCGTGGTGGACGAATACCGGCTGCGCGTGTTCCCGACCGCGACGGGCGCGGGCCGTCGGCTGTTCCCCGACGGCGTGGCACTCGATCTCGTCAGCGTCGAGCAGGTCGGCCCCACGAGCCTCGTGATCGCGACCCCGTCCGCCCAGGGTCGTTGAGCGAGACGCCCTTCGTCTCACCCAGGGTCGTTGAGCGAGACACTCTTCGTCGCACCCGGGGTCGTTGAGCGAGACGCCCTTCGTCTCACCCGGGGTCGTTGAGCGAGCACGGCCGCAGGCCGAGCGAGACGAAACGCGGCGCCCTTGCAGGACACCGCGTTTCGTCTCGGTCGGCTTCGCCGTGCTCGCTCGACGACCCCGAGGGGTCAGAGAACGTTCTCTGCCTCCGTGAGCACTCCGCGCAGGATCCCGGTGATCTCGCGGAACTCCGCCGGGCCGATCGTGAGCGGCGGGGCGAGCTGGATCACGGGGTCGCCGCGGTCGTCCGCGCGGCAGTACAGCCCCGCCTCGTAGAGGGCGCCGGAGAGGAATCCGCGCAGCAGGCGCTCGGACTCGTCGTCGTCGAAGGTCTCCCGGGTCGTCTTGTCCTTGACCAGCTCGATCCCGAAGAAGTAGCCGTCGCCGCGCACGTCGCCGACGAGCGGAAGGTCGAGCAGCGTCTCGAGCTCCGCGCGGAACAGCGGAGAGTTCTCGCGCACGCGCTCGTTGAGCTTCTCCTCCTCGAAGATGTTGAGGTTCTCCAGGGCGACGGCGGCGGAGACCGGGTGCCCGCCGAACGTGTAGCCGTGCGGGAACGACAGATCGCCGTGCGCGAAGGGCTCGTAGATCCGGTCGCTGACGATCGCGGCTCCCAGAGGGGAGTATCCGCTCGTGATGCCCTTGGCGCAGGTGATGATGTCGGGCACGTAGCCGTAGGCGTCGCACGCGAACATGTGCCCGATCCGGCCGAAGGCGCAGATCACCTCGTCGGAGACGAGCAGCACGTCGTAGCGGTCGCAGATCTCGCGCACCCGCTGGAAGTAGCCGGGAGGGGGCGGGAAGCAGCCGCCGGAGTTCTGCACCGGCTCGAGGAAGACGGCCGCGACCGTGTCCGGCCCCTCGAACTGGATCATCTCCTCGATCCGGTCGGCGGCCCAGACTCCGAAGGCCTCGGGATCCGTCGGGGCGCCCATCTCGGCCGCACGGTAGATGTTCGTGTTCGGGACGCGGAACCCTCCCGGGGTGACGGGCTCGAACATCGCCTTCATCGCGGGGATGCCGGTGATCGCGAGGGCGCCCTGCGTCGTGCCGTGGTAGGCGATCGAGCGCGAGATGACCTTGTGCTTGGTCGGCTTGCCGCGCAGCTTCCAGTAGTGCTTGGCGAGCTTGAACGCGGTCTCGACGGCCTCGCCGCCGCCCGACGTGAAGAAGACGCGGTTCAGGTCGCCCGGTGCGTAGCCGGCGAGGCGGTCGGCGAGCTCGATCGCCGCCGGGTGCGCGTACGACCACAGCGGGAAGAAGGCGAGCTGCTCGGCCTGCTTCGCGGCGGCCTCGGCCAGCCGCTTACGGCCGTGGCCGGCGTTGACGACGAAGAGGCCGGCGAGCCCGTCGATGTACTGCTTGCCGGTGTCGTCCCAGATGTGGTGTCCCTCGCCTCGGACGATGATCGGCACACCGGTGCGGTCCATCGTGGACTGCCGGGTGAAGTGCATCCAGAGGTGATCGTGTGCTTTCTGTTGCAGATCGGCGCTCATGCTCCGATCTTGTCACTCGAAATTGAAAATGACAACAGAAATCGAAGGTGCGGATACCTGGATTCTGCGGATTCCGAGGTTGCGTGCGAAGGGTGGGGTGGGGAGAGGTCGCGCGTCGACCGCGCTCAGGGAGCCGATCCTGTGTAGTACTATCACTACTTCAGGGAACCGAGGTACATGATGTTCAGCATGACCGCGCGCGAGTTCAACCAATCCGTCGCCCGGGCGCAGCGCATCGCGGACAAGGAGCCGGTGCTCGTCACCAAGCACTCGCAGCCGGCCTA
This sequence comes from Microbacterium sp. USTB-Y, assembly GCF_023703415.1. Lineage (GTDB taxonomy): Bacteria > Actinomycetota > Actinomycetes > Actinomycetales > Microbacteriaceae > Microbacterium. The sequence goes on from NZ_JAGMTU010000005.1 coordinate 445,181, forward strand.
CGTGCTGCTGAGCATCGAGGAGTACGAGCGGCTGCGACCATCCGCTCCGGCGTCGATGCTCGACCTGCTCGCGATGGCGCCGGAGGGTGAAGGGGATGACGGAGAGTTCGATCGCATCATCGACGAGATCGTCGCAGACCGGAAGAAGGACATCGGTCGTCCACCGCTGGAGTTGTGAAGGATGTACCTCGTCGACACCAATGCGCTCTCGGAGGCGCGGCGGACAGGATCCTTGGGTGAGCGTTCGCGTCGCTGGATGAGCTCCGTCGCACCGGGGTCGCTGTTCATCAGCGTGGTCTCGGACTACGAGCTGGAGCTCGGCGCGTTGACGCTGGAGCGGAGAGATCCTCGTCAAGCACACGCGTTGCGCGGATGGATCGACGGCATCCGTCTCGAACTCGGAGCGCGGATACTCCCTGTCACGCCGGAGATCGCTCGGATCTGCGCCGGCATCAACGTGCCGGACCGGCGTCCCTGGGCGGACTCGCTGATCGCCGCGACGGCGCTCCATCATGGTCTGACGGTGGTCACCCGGAACGAGAAGGACTTCGATGTTCCGGGGCTGGCCGTGATCAATCCCTTCTCGGGGGTGACCGTGGCCTGACCCGCTCAGGGGAGCGGGACGACCTCGGTGTCCGGCATCGGCGCGGCGTCGCGACCGCGCAGATCCGGGAAGTACCGCACGAACACCACGGAGACGATCAGGGCCACGGCGGCGAAGCAGGTGGCGGCCAGATAGGCGCCGGCGGGGCTGTGCAGGCTGTCGATGAGGAAGCCGGCGATCGCGGATCCGGCGGCGGCGCCGATCAGCTGCCCGGTGCCGGCCCAGCCGAACGCCTCCGCGGTCTCGGAGAACTTCACGCTCGCCGAGGTGATCGCGAATAGCACCGCGAGGGCCGGGGCGATGCCGATCCCGGCGGCGAGCAGCGTGCCGCCGAGCCAGAACACGTTGAGGGAGATCATCGTGAGCGCGAGACCCACGGTGACGATCGTGAGGCGCCGGGCCATCGCCCACGGCCCCATCGGCACGCGACCCGAGGCCAGGCCGCCGACGAGGCTTCCCACCGAGAACACGGCGAGCACGAGCCCCGCCTCCAGACCCCCGTGGTCGAAGGTCTTCACGACGCCGGCCTCGACCGCCGCGCACGCCCCGATGAGGAGGAACCCGATGACGGTGGCCAGCAGCACGGGGGGCTTCAGCACGACGGCGCCGAACCCGCGACGGCTGCGCGGGATGCGCACGCGCCCGACCTCGGGGGACAGGATGAACCACGCTCCGCCGCCGACGAGCACGGCGGCCACGAGCAGCAGCCCCTGCACGGTCCCGACCTGGGTGGACACAATCGTGATGACCACCGGCGCGACGATCCAGATGATCTCCTGCAGCGAGGCGTCCAGCGAGAACAGCGGCGTCAGCTGCGACGAGTTCACCAGCTTGGGGTAGATCGTGCGCGCCGCGGACTGGATCGGCGGCGTGGACAGCCCTGCGACCATGCCGAGCACCACGAGGCCGGCGAGGGGGAGGGCGGTGAAGAACGCCAGTCCGAGGAACGCGAGCACGCAGACCGACAGCGTCAGCGTGAGCACGGGGCGCATGCCCCAGCGGCCCATCCAGCGGCTCGTGACGGGCCCCGACACGGCCTGGCCGATCGACGACGCGGCGAGCACAAGGCCGGCCGCGCCGTAGGAGCCGGTGGCGTGCTGCACGTGCAGCAGGATCGCGAGGCTGGCCATTCCGTTCGGGAACCGCGCGGTCAGCTGTGCGGCGATGATGCGTCCGACTCCCGGTACGCGCAGAAGCTCCTTGTATCCCGATCCGGCCACGGATCAACGGTACAGGGCGGGACCGGATCAGTCCGCCTCGGCGAACTCCTTCGCGGCCGCCTCGACCTCGGAGTCGCTGGGCACTCGCGGCGCGTAGTCGCGGGCGCGGACGTGGGCGAGGAATTCGGCGTCCGGCGCGACGGCGTACGTCCTCACGTAGTACGTGACCGGTCCGGTCCAGAGGAACTCGCCGTCGGTCCTGGCCGTGAGCGGGACGACCGGAGCGTCGTCGGCCAGCACGTCCACGCCGCGCACCGTCGTGTGCGCGACCACCGCCCCGGCCTCGAGGTACGCCGCGACGCGCGACGCCTCCTCGGGGCTCAGGCGCTCCTCGTTCAAGGAGGGGCGCTGCCCGGGTGGGAGGCTCCCGGCGTCAGCGAAGACCGAAACCTGCTTCATCATGCGTTCTCACTCTCCGTTCGGCTGGAAGCTCGTCCACGAGCCGTTGTGCGGCTTGACCGGCTTACCGGTCACGGGATCGACGTCCGTCACGAACGGCGTTCCGTGGGACGACGACCACACGGGCTTCGTCGGTGCGGTCACCTCGACGTTCAGATGGTTCGACAGCTGCTGTGCGAAGCCGTCGGAGTCGGCACCGGTGCTGCACGAGAACAAGCGTATCGGCGTCGTGCCGTCCCAATCGGTGTGCTTCCTGACGTGCGCGGCGAAGTCCTCCGCGGTCAGCATGGACCCGTCGGCGCCCTGCACGGCACTCGGCGAACCGTGCAGGTCCAGCACGTACTCGCCGGGGTAGCGGGGGACGTCGCCGGCGAACGGCCGGTCGTCCTCCGGCAGGAAGTGCCAGCCGCCCTCTGTCTTCTCGCCCTTGCGCAGCTTGCGGTCCTTCCACCAGCCGCGGGCGACCGCGTCGTCCACCTGATCGAGATCGGCCACCTCGCGCGCGACGGTGTCGAGATGGTCGACCATGTTGTCGGCGAGGTGATGCAGCCTGAGCTGTGCGTGACCCATCCCGTGCAGGACGGCCTGCCGCAGTTCGCGGATCACCGGTTTGAGCGACATCCCGCCCTCTCGATCGTGACGCGGGCCCTCGGCTGGAGGCCCGGGTTCACGCTATGCGGAGGCGACCGGCGCGGCGATGGGGAGATGGGTCAACTCATCCGGTAGCGCCTACCTGTCATATCCATCACTCAGAGGATCCTGACCCGGACGAACGATCGCAGTCGCTCGAGGGCAAAG
>NZ_JAGMTU010000006.1 GCF_023703415.1 Microbacterium sp. USTB-Y
CGGGGTCGGGGGCCCGGGGGGGGGGGGCCGGGTTCCCCTCTTGGGGGGGGCCCCGGGGGGGGGGTGGGGGGGCACCCCCCATCGCCGCCGGCGGACCCCTCCGTGCGACACGCCGACGACACGCCGAGGGGCGAATTCCACAGGCTGGGGAATGTCCGAAGCCCCGCCTAGCGTCGGATCTGTGGAGGGATCCGATCCGGGGCTTCCGGAGCCGCGGGAAATCGCGGATCGAAGGCACCGGGACGACGCCTCCGACTGTGGACAAAGTCGTGGAGAACCTGTGTCGAAGCGGTGGAATACGGTGGAAAACTACACAGTTGTAACTACTAGCCCTTGTGGTCGACCCGAATGTCCGCACCTATATGTAGTATTGAACTCCCGGCAGGGCCACCTGCTCGAAAGCCGGGTTCTGAGGGGAAGAAGAGGCGCAACACATGTCCATCACGGTCTACACCAAGCCCTCCTGCGTGCAGTGCAACGCGACCTACCGCGCACTCGACGCGAAGGGCATCGAGTACGAGGTGCACGACGTCTCCGAGGACGCCGCGGCGCTCGAGCACGTGAAGTCGCTCGGCTACCTGCAGGCGCCCGTCGTCGTCACCGACGAGGACCACTGGTCGGGGTTCCGTCCCGACAAGATCGACGAACTCGCCGCTCGTCTGGCGTAACCACGGAGGAGGCGATCTCATGAACGCCGCCACCGCGACCGCCGCGCCGCTGCTGGTCTACTTCTCGAGCATCTCGGGCAACACCGCCCGGTTCATCGAGAAGCTGGGCCTCGAGGCGCGACGGATCCCGCTGCACAGCACGGAGGAGCCGCTCGTCGTCGATGAGCCGTTCGTGCTGGTCACTCCGACCTACGGCGGGGGACAGGGGCGCGGCGTCGAGAAGGGCGCCGTGCCCAAGCAGGTCATCCGGTTCCTCAACGACGAGCGCAACCGGCGACACATCCGCGGAGTGATCTCCGCAGGCAACACCAACTTCGGCGACGCGTTCTGCGCCGCCGGTGACATCATCAGCCGCAAGTGCCAGGTGCCCCACTTGTATCGGCTCGAGATCTACGGCACACAGGACGACGTCGATCGCGTGAGCGACGGATTGGAACGATGGTGGAAGCAGCAGCAGCAGTGAAGGCCGAGGCCGACTACAAGGCGAACCAGGCGTACGAGGGGCTCGACTACCACGCCCTGAACGCGATGCTGAACCTGTACGACGCGAACGGGCAGATCCAGTTCGGCGCCGACAAGCGCGCGGCCCGCGAGTACTTCCTGCAGCACGTCAACCAGAACACGGTGTTCTTCCACTCGCTCAAGGAGCGCCTCGACTACCTCGTCGAGAAGGAATACTACGAGGGCGCCGTCCTGGACAAGTACTCGTTCGACTTCATCAAGGAGCTCAACGAGTTCGCCTACTCGAAGAAGTTCCGCTTCGAGACCTTCCTCGGTGCGTTCAAGTACTACACGAGCTACACGCTCAAGACCTTCGACGGCAAGCGCTACCTGGAGCGCTTCGAGGACCGCGTCGTGATGACCGCTCTCGCGCTCGCCGACGGCGACGAGGGCGTGGCGAAGAACCTCGTCGAGGAGATCATCTCCGGCCGCTTCCAGCCGGCCACTCCGACGTTCCTCAACGCCGGCAAGGCGCAGCGCGGCGAGCTCGTCAGCTGCTTCCTGCTGCGCATCGAGGACAACATGGAGTCGATCGCCCGCGGCATCAACTCCGCCCTGCAGCTCTCCAAGCGCGGCGGCGGCGTGGCGCTGCTGCTGAGCAACATCCGTGAGTCCGGCGCGCCGATCAAGCAGATCGAGAACCAGTCCTCGGGCATCATCCCCGTCATGAAGCTGCTCGAAGACAGCTTCTCCTACGCCAACCAGCTCGGCGCGCGCCAGGGCGCCGGCGCGGTGTACCTGAACGCGCACCACCCCGACATCATGCGGTTCCTCGACACCAAGCGCGAGAACGCCGACGAGAAGATCCGTATCAAGACGCTCTCGCTCGGCGTCGTCGTGCCGGACATCACGTTCGAGCTCGCCAAGAACGGCGAGGACATGTACCTCTTCTCGCCGTACGACGTGGAGCGCGTCTACGGCGTGCCGTTCGGCGACATCTCGGTCACCGAGAAGTACCGCGAGATGGTCGACGACCCGCGCATCAAGAAGACGAAGATCAACGCGCGCGAGTTCTTCCAGACGATCGCCGAGATCCAGTTCGAGTCGGGCTACCCGTACATCATGTTCGAGGACACGGTGAACAAGGCCAACCCGGTCAAGGGCCGGATCAACATGTCCAACCTGTGCAGCGAGATCCTGCAGGTCAACACCCCGACGACCTACAACGAGGACCTCTCGTACGCGCAGATCGGCAAGGACATCTCCTGCAACCTCGGCTCGATGAACATCGCGCTCGCGATGGACGGCGGCGACCTGGGCGCGACCGTGGAGACCGCGATCCGCGGCCTCACCGCGGTGAGCAACCAGAGCCACATCGCCTCGGTGCGCTCGATCGAGGACGGCAACGACCGCTCCCACGCGATCGGCCTCGGTCAGATGAACCTGCACGGCTACCTCGCCCGCGAGCACGTCTACTACGGGTCCGAAGAGGGCATCGACTTCACGAACATCTACTTCTACACGGTGCTGTTCCACGCGCTGCGCGCGTCGAACAAGCTCGCGATCGAGCGCGGAACGGCCTTCGACGGCTTCGAGGACTCGACCTACGCGTCCGGCGCGTTCTTCGACAAGTACATCGACCAGGAGTGGGCGCCCGCGACGGAGAAGGTCGTCGAGCTGTTCGCCGGCCACCACATCCCGACGCAGGCCGACTGGGCCGAGCTGAAGGAGTCCATCCAGAAGCACGGCATCTACAACCAGAACCTGCAGGCCGTGCCGCCGACCGGATCCATCTCGTACATCAACAACTCGACGAGCTCGATCCACCCGATCGCGTCGAAGATCGAGATCCGCAAGGAGGGCAAGCTCGGCCGCGTCTACTACCCGGCGGCGTTCATGACGAACGACAACCTGGAGTACTACGAAGACGCGTACGAGATCGGCTACGAGAAGGTCATCGACACGTACGCCGCGGCCACGCAGCACGTCGACCAGGGCCTGTCGCTCACGCTGTTCTTCAAGGACACGGCGACCACGCGCGACATCAACAAGGCGCAGATCTACGCCTGGCGCCACGGCATCAAGACGATCTACTACATCCGCCTGCGTCAGATGGCGCTCGAGGGCACGGACATGGCCGAGTGCGTCAGCTGCATGCTGTGACGCTCTGATCAGCCACTCTTCTGAAGGATTGACATGACTCCCGAACCGCTCAAGCTGGTCGACCGCGTGCAGGCGATCAACTGGAACCGCATCCAGGACGACAAGGACCTCGAGGTCTGGAACCGTCTGGTGAACAACTTCTGGCTGCCCGAGAAGGTGCCGCTGTCGAACGACATCCAGTCGTGGAACACGCTCACCGCCGAGGAGCAGACCCTCACCATGCGCGTGTTCACCGGTCTGACGCTGCTCGACACGATCCAGGGCACCGTCGGGGCCGTGTCGCTCATCCCCGATGCGATCACCCCGCACGAGGAGGCCGTCTACACGAACATCGCGTTCATGGAGTCGGTGCACGCGAAGAGCTACTCCTCGATCTTCTCGACGCTGTGCTCGACGAAGGAGATCGACGAGGCGTTCCGCTGGTCGGTGGAGAACCCGAACCTTCAGAAGAAGGCTCAGATCGTCATGGACTACTACCGGGGCGACGAGCCGCTCAAGCGCAAGGTCGCGTCGACCCTGCTGGAGAGCTTCCTGTTCTATTCGGGCTTCTACCTGCCGATGCACTGGTCGTCGCGGGCGAAGCTCACCAACACGGCCGACCTCATCCGCCTCATCATCCGCGACGAGGCCGTGCACGGCTACTACATCGGCTACAAGTACCAGCGCGGTCTCGAGACGCTCGACCAGGCGAAGAAGGACGAGCTCAAGGACTACACGTTCTCGCTGCTGTACGAGCTCTACGACAACGAGGTGCAGTACACGCAGGACCTGTACGACGAGGTCGGCCTCACCGAGGACGTCAAGCGCTTCCTGCACTACAACGCGAACAAGGCGCTCATGAACCTCGGCTACGAGGCGATGTTCCCGGCGACCGTGACGAACGTGAACCCGGCGATCCTGTCGGCGCTCTCGCCCAACGCGGACGAGAACCACGACTTCTTCAGCGGATCCGGATCCTCCTACGTCATCGGCAAGGCCGAGGCCACCGAGGACGAGGACTGGGACTTCTGAGTCGCTGACTCACCCCGGGGCCCGAAAGGGCTGATGAAAGGCCTGGACCTGCGGATTTCTGCAGGTCCAGGCCTTTCGTGTCGTCTCGTAAGCGCGGAGGACGACGACGGTGAACCTCGTCATCCGTTCGGATCGGCGCGCGGGTGGCACGGACGACTGAGTCTCGGCGGGTTGGCGACGCCGCTCGCGGATGTGCACTCTGCACTGCCGTCGTCCTGAATCGGGACGGCATCGGCGGGACCGGGCTGCGATCCGCACTCGTAGCGTTCCACTATCAACGATCGACGGTGATCGAGAGGAACCACGATGTCGCTGCCCCACCTGCCCTGGACCTCGCCGGCCGCGGGAACCGATGCCCCGTGCATCGCGGACGCGGAGCGGATCCTGTCCTACCGCGCCGTCGAGCGGCGCGCCGCGGCCTTCGCCGAGCAGCTGCTCGAACTCGGCGTCGGAGCCGGAGACGTCGTCGCGATCATGCTCCCGAACAGCGTCGAACTGCTGATCGGGATGCTCGGCGCGTGGCGGATCGGCGCGGCGGTCACGCCGGTCAACCCGACCTTCACCGTCCGCGAACTCGAGTACCAGGTCGCGGATTCGCGCGCTCGGATCCTGCTCGCTCCGCCCACGGCTCCCGCGGTCGATGTGCCGGTGATCCTGCCGGAGCACATGCGAGCGCTCCCGGAGGAGCCGATCGAGGATCCCCGGATCCTCGGCGCCGATCTCGCGCTGCTCGTGTACACGAGCGGCTCGACCGGGCAGCCCAAGGGCGTGATGCTCGACCACGACAACCTCGCGGCGATGGCAGGATCCCTCGTCACGCATCTCGATCTCTCGTCGAGCGATCATGCGCTGCTCGTGCTGCCCCTGTTCCACGTGAACTCGATCTGCATCAGCTTCCTGGCGCCGATGGCGGCCGGGGCGAGGGTCACGATCCTCGAGCGCTTCTCGCCGGAGCCCTTCCTCGACGCCCTGGACCGGTTCCGCCCGTCGTACTTCTCGGCGGTGCCGGCGATCTTCGCCCGCCTCGCCGAGCTGCCGGCCGAGCGGACCGCGCAGGTGCGCTCGCTCCGGTTCGCGATCTGCGGCGCGGCACCCGTGTCGAAGCAGCTGCTGCGGCGCTGCGAGGAGCGGTTCGGCTTCGCGATCCTGGAGGGCTACGGGCTCACCGAGAGCACCTGCGCCTCGGCCTGCAACCCGCTCTGGGGGATCCGCAAGCCCGGCACCGTGGGCCGGGCCCTGCCCGGTCAGCAGATCGCGATCGTCGACGAGGACGGCCGGCTGGTGCCGACGGGACGCCGCGGCGAGATTATCATCTCGGGCCCGACGGTGATGCGGGGGTACCTCGGCCGCCCGGACGCCACCTCGGCGACGGTGCACGGCGGCTGGCTGCACACGGGCGATGTCGGGATCCTGGACCGCGAGGGGTATCTGACCATCGTCGACCGGATCAAGGACATGATCATCCGCGGCGGCGAGAACCTCTACCCGAAGGAGATCGAGGCGTTCCTCGCCACGCATCCCGAGGTGCTGGAGTCCGCCGTCGTCGGGGCGCCGCACGACGTGCTGGGGGAGGTCCCGGTCGCGTACGTCGTGCTGCTCCCGGGCGGATCCGCCACGGCGGATGATCTGCTCGCGCACTGCCGGACCGGTCTCACCAAGATCAAGATCCCTGCCCGCCTCGAGATCGTCGAGGCACTCCCGCGCAATCCCGTCGGCAAGATCGACAAGCCTGCGCTGCGGCGGCTCGAACCCGCCGTCCTCTGAGCGCCGGCAACGGCGACCCCCCCATCCGCACGCAACAAGACCCTGCACCGAAGGAGCTGACATGGGCCTGAAGACCGGGAACTTCCCTCCCGTCGACCTGGAGACATTCCTGCAAGAACCCCTCCGCCACCGCGTGAAGACGCTCGCCCTGCACTGGGTCGAGTACGGCTTCGGCTCGGCGGCGATGATCCCGCTCACGTACATCGTGAAGATGGCCGTGCTCTGGCTGTTCGTCGGCAGCATCATCATCACGTCCACCAGCGGCGTCGGCTGGTTCTGGGAGATCGGCACCTGGTGGAACCAGCCGATCGTGTACCAGAAGCTCATCATCTGGACGATGCTCCTCGAGGCGATCGGCGTCGCCGGGTCCTGGGGGCCCGGTGCCGGCAAGTTCAAGCCGATGACGGGCGGGATCCTCTTCTGGGCGCGTCCCGGCACGATCCGGCTGCGACCCTGGGCATGGCTGCCCGGGACGAACGGCGACCGACGCACCGGCTTCGACGTCGCCCTCTACCTCGGCTTCCTCGCCTCGCTCGCGGTGGCACTGGTGCTGCCCGGCACGGTCACCCCGTCCCTGCACGCCGTGCTGCCGGACAACACCTCGGGCCTGGTCCCGGTCTGGCCGGTCGCCGCTGCGATCGTCTTCCTGATGCTCACGGGCGTGCGTGACAAGACGATCTTCCTCGCCGCCCGCGGCGAACAGTACCTTCCGGCGCTCGTGTTCTTCGCGACCCTCGGCTTCACCGACATGATCATCGGGCTGAAGCTGCTCCTCGTGATCGTCTGGGTGGGCGCGGCCGTGTCGAAGATGAACGCGCACTTCGTCAACGTCATCCCGCCGATGCTCAGCAACACCCCGTTCTGGCCGCCGAAGTGGTTCAAGCGTTCGATGTACCGGAGCTTCCCCTCGGACATCCGCCCCTCCCGTCTCGCGCACTTCATGGCGCACGTGATGGGCACGGTCGTCGAGCTCGGCGCCCCGCTCGTGCTGCTGTTCTCCACGAACCAGTGGGTGACGTTCGCGGCGCTCGTGCTGATGGTCGGGTTCTGCTTCTTCATCGTGTCGACTTTCCCGCTCGCCGTGCCGCTGGAATGGAACCTGCTGTTCGCGGTCGGGGCCGCCGTCCTCTTCCTCGGCTTCCCGGCCTGGGGCGGGTTCGCGATCACCGACTTCTCGAGCCCGTGGCTGCTCGCCGGGATCGTCGCCGCGATGCTGTTCTTCCCGATCCTCGGCAACCTGCGGCCCGACAAGGTCTCGTTCCTGCCCTCGCTGCGGCAGTACGCCGGCAACTGGGCCTCGGCGCTGTGGACCTTCACGCCGGGGGCGGAGAAGAAGCTCGACGCGATCATCCGGCCCACCGGCAATCAGGTCGACCAGCTGCAGCAGCTCGGGTATCCGTTCGAGGTCGCCGAGATCACGATGCAGCAGACGATCGCCTGGCGCTCGATGCACAGCCAGGGTCGCGGCCTCTACTCGGTGCTGTACGAGACTCTGCCGGACCTGGAGACCCGCACCGTGCGCGAGGGCGAGTTCGCCTGCAACTCGATCATCGGCTTCAATTTCGGCGACGGGCACCTGCACAATGAAGACCTGATCCGTGCGATCCAGGCCCGCTGCCACTTCGCCCCCGGCGAGTTCGTGGTGGTGTGGGTGGAGTCGCAGCCGATCCACAAGAAGACGCAGGAGTACAAGGTGATCGATGCGGCGCTCGGCGTGATCCAGCGGGGCACGTGGCTCGTGTCCGATGCGGTCGCCGCGCAGCCCTGGCTGCCCGACGGTCCGATCCCGCTCGACGTCACCTGGCGGGCGGCGCTGCAGCCGCCGGTGACCGCGACGAACGCGCACGGCATCCCCGCGATCAAGGCCGACGCCGCGGTCGGGGAGCTCGCGGAGGAGTCGCGGCGGTGACGAGGGCGGTGGTGGTCGGCAGCGGGCCCAACGGGCTCGCGGCCGCCACCGTGTTCGCCCGGGCCGGGGTCGAGGTCACCGTCGTCGAGGCCGCCGACGTGCTCGGCGGCGGTGCCCGCTCGGTCGCCTCGCCTCGCCCGGGGCTGATCCAGGACCACTGCGCGGCCGTGCACCCGATGGCGCCGATGGGAGCCTTCTGGCGCACCCTCGACCTCGACGCGATGGGCATCGCGCTGCGGTACGCCCCGATCGACTGCGCGCATCCGCTGGACGACGGATCCGCCGGGGTGCTGCACACCTCCGTCACGGAGACCGCGGCCGGGCTCGGCGCGGACGGTCCGCGCTGGGAGGCCGCGTTCGGCCGGCCCTCCCGGGCCTTCGCGAAGCTCTCCGAGGACATCATGACGCCGATGCTGGGCGTGCCCCGGCACCCGTTCGCGCTTGCCCGGTTCGGACTCGTCGCGGGCCCGCCGCCCACGTGGGTCGCGCGGTTCTTCCGCACCGAGCGGGCGCGCGCGCTCTTCCTCGGCGTCGCGGCGCACGCGATCAACCGGATCGACGTGCCCCTCGTCGGGGGGATCGGCGCCGGCATCATCACCGCAGGGCATGCGGTCGGCTGGCCCGTGATCGAGGGCGGCACCGGAGTGTTCACGGATGCGATGGTCCGGATGCTGGACGGGATGGGCGTGACGTTCGAGACCTCCCGGCGCATCAGGCGCCGGGAGGATCTGCCCGCGCACGACCTGGCGATCCTCGACGTGCACCCCCACGATGCCGCGACCATCCTGCAGGGCGCCCTGCCGGAGCGGATCCGCCGCGCCTACCGTCGCTCCCGGTCGGGACCCGCGGCGTTCAAGGTCGACTTCGCCGTACGCGGCGGGATCCCCTGGCTGAACGAGGAGGCCCGTCTCGCCGGAACCGTGCACGTCGCCGGCTCGGCGGCGGAGATCGTCGCGGCCGAGCACGACGCGGCCGTGCTCCGGCGGATGCCGGAGCGTCCGTTCGTGCTCGTCGGCCAGCAATACCTCGCGGATCCGTCCCGCGCCGACGGTGACACGGTCCCGGTGTACGCCTATGCGCACGTGCCGAGCGGGTACCGCGGTGACGCGACCGCGGCGATCGTCCGGCAGATCGAACGCTTCGCCCCCGGCTTCCGCGACCGGATCCTCGCGACCCGTGCGCGCACGACGATGGCTTCCGCCCTGGAGAACCCGAACTTCGTGAACGGGGACATCCTCACGGGAGCGAAGACGCCGATCCGGTTCCTCACCGGTCCGCGGATCACGCCGCGTCCGTACGATACCGGTGTGCCCGGTTATCTCCTCTGCTCCGCCGCGACCCCGCCCGGCCCCGGCATCCACGGCATGAGCGGGTACAACGCCGCCCGCCGCGCGCTGCAGCAGCTCGGTCTCCGCACGTCGGCGCACCAGCACGAGCACGAGCCGATGCCGGTGGGCGCGGGGTGAACGGCGGGCGCGGGCCGCAGCGCGGCGGGGCGACCCCGGGCGGAGCGGACGCGGGCCGCGCGGCCGAGCCGACGACCACCGAGCTGCTCGCGGTCGTCGCGGGCCGCCTGGACGCAAGGCTCCCCGAGATCGTGCGGGACATGCGCGACCACCTCGCGACCCGCATCGACGATCTGGGCGGGGATCCGCTGCTCGTCGAGATGCTGCAGTCCAGCATCGAGGGCAACGTCGCCACGATCTGCCATGTGCTCGCGAACGACATCGGCATCGAATCGCTGCAGCCGACGACCGCCGCCGTCGAGTACGCGGTGCGGCTCGCGCAGCGCGACGTGTCCCTGGGTGCGCTCACTCGCGCCTACTACCTCGGCCAGAGCATGCTGCTGCGGCTCGCCCTCGACGAGGTGGAGCACCTCGACGTCTCCGAGAGCGCGCGGATGGAGGTGGTGCGGGGCGTCGCCGAGACGATCCATCGCTACATCGACTGGATCCTGCAGTACGTCAGCACGGTGCACGACACCGAGCGGCGGCGCTGGTGGTCGGCGCGTGCGACGCTCAACGCCTCGACGGTGCTGAAGGTGCTGCGCGGCGACGAGGTCGGCGAGAAGGCGTTCGCCGGAGCGACAACCTACGAGCTCGCCGGCTCGCACCTCGCGCTGATCAGCTGGGTCGACGGAGAACCGGACAACGAGGCGCAGCAGCGCATGGACACCGTGATCCGCCGCATCGCCGGACTCCTGCGCTCACCGCGGCCGCCTTTGACCTCCGCCGCCGACGGAGCCACGGCCTGGGCCTGGATAGCGGGAGCGGGCCACAGGATCGACGATGTCACGCGCGCGGGGATCGACGACCTCGTCGCGTCGAGCGGAGGCATCAGGGTCGCATTCGGCCTGCCGGGCAGCGGAACCGAGGGCTTCCGGCGCTCGCACGAGCAGGCTGCGACCGCCCGCCTCATCGCACTCGGCACCCGGCGCTATGCACGCGCCGCGACGGTCGGATACGACGATCCCGACGTGGCGGTGCTCGCCCTGCTCACCAAGGATCCGGCCGCCACCCGAGCGTGGATCGCGGAGACCCTCGGCACGCTCGCCGCGCCCGGATCAGCCGCTCAGCAGATCCGCGACACCCTGCGCGTCTATTACGCGACGGGGGAGAACCACACCCGCACGGCGACCGAGCTGGGCCTGCACCGCAACACCGTGCGCCAGCGCGTGGCCCGGTTCCAGAGCGAACGCGCCGGGCGCTCCACCGATCCGCTGGAGATCGCGCTCGCCCTGCGCGTCCACGAGGCACTCCGAGAGGGCGGCTGACCGACCTGCTCAGGCCGTCAGCTGGCGTTCGGAGAGCTGGTCGAGGGCGGCGACGATCCGGCTGATCACGGATGCGGCCAGCTGCGCCTGCTTCTCGTCGATCTCATTGATCGCGGCGACCAGTTCGGCATGATGGGCCCCGACGGCGGAGTCGACGTGCTGGACGGCCGCGGCGGTGGCGCGCAGGTAGCGGGCGCGCCGGTCCGTGGGGTGGTCGACCCGTTCGACGTAGCCCTTCCGCACGAGCCGGTCGACGACGTTCGTGATGTTCGCGCTGGAGGTGTCGAGCATGGTGAGGAGATCCTTCGGGCCCAGATCCCTGCCGTCCCGCTGCGCCTGGACGAGATAGCGCAGTGCCCGGAGATCCAGGTTCGACAGTCCCGAGGCGCTCAGGGCGCGGGTCTCCTGGATGTGCTCCGCGCGGCGCAGGCGCAGCAGTGCGAGCGTCAGCTCGCGGCCCGCGGCCGTGCCGGCCTGCTCGGCGTAGAGATGCTCCTGCTCATGTCGGATGATCGTCTGCGGCATCTTCTCCTCCTGAGGTCTCCACCCGGCTCACTGCTCACCGGTGATCGCGTCGCGGGCCGCTTCGAACTCCGCATAGGAGCCGAGAAAGCGATGTGCGGAGTCCATGGCGACGAATCCCGATCCCCGAGCCTCGATCGTCCCGAGGAACTCGCCCGTGCGGTTGCCTGCCCAGAAGCCGCTCTCCACCTGGACCCAGACGGCCTCGTGGGCCGGATTCGTCCGGACGGGAACCGTGACGGCCATCGTCATGATCACTCCTCATGATAAACCCGCAGAACTATCTGACTCAGTTGTCTACACAGTTGCTCGTCTACACAGTTGCTGCGAGGTGCAGCGGCTGTGCGATCCTGCTCCGCGGCGGCCCGCCCCGAGAACGGGAGGGGCCGCCGCGGCAGTGCTGGCGGGGCGTCGTCCCCTTCGACTACGCCCGCTTGCCTCGCCCGACGATGAGGCCGTAGACGAGCAGGACCACGATCGATCCCACGATCGCCAGCAGCCAGGTCTGCAGCGAGAAGAAGTCCTGGAGCGGCGCGTTGAACAGAACGCTTCCGAGCCAGCCGCCGAGCAGCGCTCCCACCACTCCGAGGAGCAGCGTGGCGATCCAGCCGCCGCCCTGCTTACCGGGGAGGATCGCCTTCGCGATCGCTCCGGCGATCAGCCCCAACAGAAGAAACCCGAGAAATCCCATCGTCCTACTCCTTCAATCGTCGATCTGAGTCGTGAATCGAATGCCGATCAGTTGCCCAGGGCGTCCTTGACCGCGTCCTCGGCCTTCTCCGCGGCCTGCTTGACATCGCCCTTCGCCTGGGTCGCCTTGCCCTCGGCCACCTTGGCGTCGTCGCCGGTCACCTTCCCGATGACCTCCTCGACCTTGCCCTTCACCTTGTCGACTCCGGCGGACAGCTTGTCGTCAGCGCTCATGTCTTCTCCGTTTCGATAAGAAACACTCGCTAGATAGTTCAGTGAGTGGCATAACTTTTATAACATCAACCGGATGGAGGAAGCAAGGGCGGGGACCGAGGGCAGCCGCGGGTGCGGCGCTGAGCGAAGACCGGCCGGGCGTGTCAGCCGTTGCGCAGGCGGCCCCTGGTAGCGTCGCGGGAACGCCCACGACAGGAGCCCCGTGACCGACGACCCGACCCTCGGCCTGACCCTCAGCGGCGGCGGCGCCTACGGGGCCGCGCAGGCCGGCGTGCTGCAGGTGCTCGCCGAGCGGGGGATCCGTCCCGGGATCGTCGCGGGGACGAGCGCCGGTGCGCTCATCGGCGCCGCGTATGCGGCCGGGATGGATGCGGACACCATCGAGCAGGCGGTGCGCCGGTTCCGCTGGAGCGATATCGCGCGCTGGTCGTTCCGGCCGCGCTGGGGTCTGCTGGACACGCATGCGGTGACCGATGCGGTGCACGGGATCCTCGGCCGCGATCCGCTGATCGAGGAGCTGCCGCGACGCTTCGGCGCCTATGCGACGGATCTGCGCACCCGCCGCGGCGTGATCCTCGATCGGGGGCCGCTCAGCACCGCGTTGCGCTCGACCATCGCCGTGCCGGGCGTGCTGCCGCCGGTGCGCCGTGATGGCGCCCTGCTCGCTGACGGCGGGATGATCGACAACGTTCCCGATGCCGTGACGCGCGCGATCGGCGCGGAGCGCACGATCGTGGTGCGGCTGCACGCCAAGTGGGAGAACGTGCGCATGATGCGCACCGTCACGGCCACCGCGGATCTCGTCGCGGACCCCACGGTGCTCCTGATCCAGCCCGAGATGGAGCGCATGGCGCAGTGGGTGATGAAGGACGTGCCGCGCCTCATCGCCGAAGGCCGCCGCGCCGCGGAGTCCGCGCTCGATGCCGCGGACCAGGAGGGGCGGCTGCTCTCCGCCGCCTAGGCGGGAGGCGCGCGGCGGCGGACTCGGGATCGGACTCGCGCCTCAGGGCGGGCGGGCGCGCCCGCCGGGGGCTCGCGCCTCAGGATGACTCGACGGTCTCCTTCAGCGTCTGCAGCAGCTGCTCCCACATCTCCTGGGCATGCCGAGCGGCCTCTGCCGAGGAGTTGTTGCTCTGCGACAGCACCACGCGCGTCGTCGCGCCGTCGCCAGAGAGCGCGAACTCCAGGATGTGGTGGTTCTCGGGTTCATCCGGCTCTCCGCTCAGAGGGCTGAAATGCGTGAGCCGCAGCAGGCGCGGCGGATCGAAGACGAGGATCTCGCCCCTGTCCTGGTAGGGGGTGCCCTTCCAGACGCCGTCCCAGGTGATCGGGGATCCCGGCTGCCAGGTGGTCCGCACGGTGGCGCCGAACCACAATTCCGGCAGCCGATCGGGATCAGCGAGCGCCTCCCAGACCTGTTCGGCCGGTGCGGTGATCGCGACCTCGGCGGTCGCGACGTGATCTGCCTGTGTCATCTCGCGCTCCCTGAACGTGTCACGTCGAGTATGCGCCGTGACCCGGCGGGCGTCCAGCATGGAGCCGGCACGACGCCTCCGCGGCCGGTTGTCAAGCCCCGTGGAAGTCCGCGGGATCCGGCCTACGGTCGGTCTCTACGGCATCCCGCTACGAACGGAGGCACTCCTCATGGGCATCGGAACCGGCATCGTCCTCTTCGTCATCGGCGCGATCCTCGAGTTCGCGCTCAACGTCCAGGTCTCGTGGATCGACCTGCATCTCGTCGGCTACATCCTGATGATCGCCGGCGCGGTCGTGTTCCTGCTCAGCCTGATCCTGCTCATCACGCGGCGCGGCCGCCGCACCCCTCCGGCGAACGAAGAGGATCTGCTCTGAGGAGCGCCGCTCACAGCCCCCGGTGATCGGCCCAGCGAGTGCCGGCGCTCGTCGCGGCATCCAGGATCAACGCGTCGATCTCGGGGGAGTGTCGCACGGGGAACGACACGTAGGCGCCGCGTCCGCCGGCGACCGGGCGTCCGTACGCCTTCGCCGCGAGCGTCCCGTCGGGAAGCAGGCGCACCGTCAGCGACTGCAGTTCGAACCGCTCGCCGCGGCGCTCGTCCTCCCACCGAATCGCCGGAGGGATCGACACGTTCAGTGCGAGCGCTCCGATCTCGATGCCGTCGTCCATGAGCGCCGCTCAGGCGTTCCGGCGCTCGTGATAGTACGCGAGGAGCGCGCGGGTGGACGGATCCTGCGCCGCGATCGCATCCTGGTCGCCCTCGATGGCCGGGGCGATCTGCAGGGCGAGCTGCTTGCCGAGCTCGACGCCCCACTGGTCGAACGAGTTGATGCCCCAGATCGCGCCCTGGGTGAAGGTGATGTGCTCGTACAGCGCGATGAGCTGTCCGAGCACGGCCGGGGTGAGCGCGGGCGCGAAGATGGAGGTCGTGGGACGGTTGCCGGCGAAGGTGCGGGCGGCGACGAGCGCGCCCGTGGTGCCCTCGGCCTCGACCTCCGCCGCGGTCTTGCCGAACGCGAGCGCCTTGGTCTGGGCGAGGAAGTTCGCCAGTAACAGGGCATGCACGTCGCGGCCGTCGTCGGTGAGCGGATACGCCGGGTTGACGAACGCGATGAAGTCGGCCGGGATCAGCCGCGTGCCCTGGTGGATCAGCTGATAGAACGCGTGCTGGCCATTCGTGCCGGGCTCGCCCCAGAACACCTCGCCGGTGTCGGTGGTCACCGGAGAGCCGTCCCAGCGCACCGATTTGCCGTTGGACTCCATCGTCAGCTGCTGCAGGTACGCGGGGAAGCGGCTGAGCTGCTGCGCGTAAGGAAGCACCGCATGCGACTGGGCGTCGAAGAAGTTCACGTACCAGACGTTCAGCAGCCCCATGAGAACCGGCACGTTGCGGTCGAGGGGGGTGGTGCGCACGTGCTCGTCGACGGCGTGGAAGCCCGCGAGCAGCTCACGGAACACGGCGGGACCGAAGGCGATCGCCAGGGACAGGCCGATCGCGCTGTCGACCGAGTAGCGTCCGCCGACCCAGTCCCAGAAGCCGAAGGCGTTCGTCGGGTCGATCCCGAACGTCGCGACCCGGTCGAGCGCCGTCGAGACGGCGACGAAGTGGTGTGCGACCGCAGTGCTGCGCGCCTCGTCCGTGGACACGTCGACGCCGGCCTTGGCGAGGCCCTCCCAGAGCCAGTCGCGGGCGAGCCGTGCGTTCGTCAGCGTCTCGAGTGTGGTGAACGTCTTCGAGGCGACGATGAACAGCGTCGTCTCGGGGTCGAGGTCAGCGGTCTTCTCCGCGATGTCGGTGGGGTCGATGTTCGACACGAAACGGGCCTGGATCCCGCCGCCGTAGGGCTTCAGCGCCTCAGAGACCATGACCGGGCCGAGGTCGGATCCGCCGATGCCGATGTTCACGACGTGGGTCACGGTCTTGCCCGTCACGCCGCGCCAGTCGCCCGAGCGCACCCGGTCGGCGAACGCGCTCATCGCGTCGAGCACCTCGTGCACGTCGTGGTCCACATCCTGCCCGTCGACGACCAGCGCCGGGGACGCATCCGCGGGACGGCGGAGGGCCGTGTGCAGGACCGCGCGGTCCTCGGTCGTATTGATGTGCTCCCCGGCGAGCATGGCCGCGAAACGCTCGGCGACGCCGGTCTGCTCCGCGAGACGCACCAGGGCCTCGCGGACCTCCGCGGTGACCAGGTTCTTGGACAGGTCGACACGGAGGTCGGCCAGGCCGAAGGTCAGGCGCTCGACACGCTCCGGGTCATCGGCGAACCAGCCCCGCAGATCGGGGGAGAAGGACTCCCGCAGCGCGGTGAGCTCGGTCCAGGCAGGGGTCGCGGTGGCGTCGATCGGGGAGGTCATGCCCCCACGCTAGCGCCGCGCGAGGGCGCGCGTGCGAAATGACCGCGCGCCGCGGGGCACGGGGCGGACCGGAGCCGCCGGGCTCCGATCCGCCCCGGCGATCTCAGGCCCGTGCGCTGCGGTCGGGCAGCTGCTGCAGCGTCCAGCGGTTGCCGTCGGGGTCGGCGAAGGTGACGAACCGGCCCCAGGACAGCTCGTCCACGCCGTCGGCCTCCACGCCGAGGCCGCGCAGGTGCGCCAGAGCCTCATCGGCGTCGGGCACGACGACCTGGATCGTGTTCTGCTTGCCCGGTTCGAGGTCGATCCCGAGATTGGTGCCGAACGCGATCGAGCACGCCGAACCCGGAGGGGTCATCTGCACGAAGCGGAGGCCGTCGAACGGCGTCTGGTCGTGGTCGGGGGTGAACCCGATCCGGGTGTAGAACTCCTTCGCGCGGTCGACGTCCGTGACCGGCACGAAGATGAGCTCGATCTTCCAGTCCATGCTGCACACTCCTTCGGTGGGGAGAACCTCGGCGGATCCGCCGTCGGGCACGACGCTACGCCGGGGCACCGACATCGGCGCCCTCCCGAGGATCGCTCGCCGCCCGTGATGCTCACTCGATGGGCGGCGGCGGGGCCAGCCGCAGCACGTCACGATCGATCCGGGTCTGCAGCACCCGCAGTGTCGTGTCGCTGATGGCCTTCCCGTCGCGCATTCCGATCAGGACGGACCTCTTGTGCTCCAGCACGGCCAGACCGAGCGCGGCGTACTCGGGGTCGGCCGCCCAGAGCGAGGGGTCCGACCCGTCGCCTGCGCCGTCGATGCGCCGCAGGCGGTCCCGGTACTCGCCCATGAGCCTGTCGCGCACCGGGTCCGGTGCGCCCACCCGCAGAGCCAGGTCCTCCACGGCCTCCAGCGCGGCCAGCGTCGAGCGCCGCTGGGCGGTGGACAGCTCGTCGGCCATCGCGGTGTCCGGCTCGAAGCGCCCCCAGCGGATCGCCCAGGGCAGCAGCACGCCCTGCACGGTGAGGGTGAGCACGACGACGCCCGTCGCCACGAAGACGATCTGGTCGTGGCCCGGGATCCCCGACGGCACGGCGAGGGCGACCGCGAGCGACACCGCGCCGCGGAAGCCGGCGATGGTCGACACCACCCTCGCACGGTGCGACATGCGGCGGCCGCGCTGCGACGGCCGCCGGTCGACGAGGCGGAGCAGCCACGCGGTGAGGACCTGGAACACGAACCGGATCAGCAGCAGCACGATCCAGGCGATCCCGCAGAAGAGCAGCAGGCCGGGGAGGGACGCGGCCGGCACGGCGCGCACGGCCGACTGGGCCTCGATCCCGATGAGCACGAAGAGGGCGCCGTTGAGGCTCCGCGTCGTGAGCGTCCAGAACGAGGTCATCTGCTGACGCGACTGGGCGGTGCCGGTGCGGGGCACGGTCTGACTGATCACGAGCCCGGCCACGACCACGGCGATGACGCCCGAGGCGTGCACCTGCTCCGCGGCGAGGAAGGCGGCGAACGGCAGGAGCACCATCGCCGCGTTCGCGGTGATCGCGTCCGGCAGCCTCTTCAGCACGAGGGTCCCCAGCAGCCCGGCGGCCAGTCCGATGGCGCCGCCGCCGAGGTATGCCAGCACGATCAGGCCCGTCACCTGCCATCCCGTGAGGGAGACGCCGCTCACCGCCACGCCGGCCGTGATGGTGAACATCACCAGGGCGGTGCCGTCGTTGACGAGGCTCTCCGCGCGCAGCTGGATCGCGTTGCGGTGCGGCAGCGCACGGGCGAGGCCGCCGACGGCGGTGGCGTCCGTCGGGGCGAGCGCCGCGCCGAGCACGAGCGCGGCCATCCAGCTCCAGCCCAGCGCGACGCCCGCGCCCGCGACGCCGTACGCGGTGGCGACGACGAGCAGCGTGCTGAGCAGCAGGATGACCCGCATGTCCCGGCGCACCTCGCGCAGCGGCGTGGTGAACGCCTCCCAGAACAGCAGCGCGGGCAGGAAGAGCACCAGCACGACCTCGGCCGGCAGATGGATCTCGCGCACCGCGGGCACGAAGCCGCTGAGCAGCCCGAGGAACAGGTGCAGCAGCGGCGCGGGGAGGCGCAGCCAGGGTGCGGCCCAGCTCCCGGCCACCACGAGCGTCCCGACGAGGACGACCACGCCCAGCGGATCGATCATCAGCGCCTCCCTCCGACGACGGATCCACTGTGACGCAACTGGATGACGGCGCTGTTACGGGCCGGGCGCGCGGACGTTTCGTGCGCTCAGCCCGTCGTCGTGCATGCGCTCAGCGGTCGTCGCGGAGAGCCTGGGTCGCCTGCCGGTGCGGGAGCACGGAGTGCATGCCGGTGTAGCCCCCGCGCTCGGCGGCGGCGGCGAGGATCCGGCGCCGTGCGGCGAACCACCCCACGATGAGCGCGGGGACGATGGCGACGAGCGAGAGCAGCACCCAGCGCCCGGTCTCGGTGAACCCCATCGTGACGAGCACGAAGAGCAGGAACGCGAGCGTGAGATATCCCGTGTAGGGCGCGCCGAACATGCGGAACGACGCGCGCTGCAGCACGCCCCTCTTCGTGAGCGCGTGCAGCCTCAGCTGGCAGAGGATGATGGTGGCCCAGCCGCCGATGATGCCGAGCGCCGACACCTCGAGCACGATCTCGAACGCCTGGGACGGCACGAGCACGTTCAGCAGGACGCCCGCGAGCGTGATGACCGACGTGAGCAGGATGCCGCCGTAGGGCACGCCGTTGCGGCTCATCCGGGCGGTGAAGCGCGGCGCGGATCCGTTCACCGACATGGAGCGCAGGATGCGGCCGGTGGAGTACAGGCCGGCGTTGAGGCTGGAGAGGGCCGCGGTGAGGACGACGAAGTTCATCACGGATCCGGCGACGGCGCCGGTGTCGGCGCCCCCGAGGTGGGAGAAGAACGTGACGAAGGGCGATTCGCCGGACTTGTAGGTGCTGAACGGCAGCAGCAGCGAGAGCAGCAGGATGGATCCGACGTAGAAGATCGCGATCCGGATGACGACCGTGTTGATCGCCCGGGGCATGACCTTCGCGGGTTCCGCGGTCTCGCCTGCCGCGGTGCCGATGAGCTCGATCGAGGCGTAGGCGAACACGACGCCGGAGATCGCGATCAACGGCGCGAAGAAGCCCATCGGGAACACGCCGCCGTGCTCCGCCAGGATCGAGAAGCCCGTCGGCCCGACGTCGGTCGGCGCCTGCATGATGAGGATCACGGTGCCGACGATGAGGAAGGCGACGAGGGCGGTGACCTTGATCATCGCGAACCAGAACTCCATCTCGCCGAAGAGCTTGACGCTGACGAGGTTGAGCGAGAGCACGACGACGAGTGCGATGAACGCGATCGCCCACTGCGGGACGGCGCGGAGGGGTTCCCAGTACTGCGCCCAGAACTTCACGTAGAGGGCGGCCGCGGTCACGTCGACGATCGAGGTCATGGCCCAGTTCAGGAAGTACAGCCAGCCGCTGACGAAGGCCATCTTCTCGCCGTAGAACTCGCGGGCGTAGGAGACGAAGGATCCGGAGGAGGGGCGGTGCAGGACGAGCTCGCCGAGGGCGCGGAGGATGAGGAAGGCGAAGAAGCCGCAGACGGCGTAGACGAGGATGAGGGCCGGGCCGCTGGACGCGAGCCGGCCGCCGGCGCCCATGAACAGGCCGGTGCCGATGGCGCCGCCGATCGCGATCATCTGGATCTGGCGGGGCTTGAGGGCCTTGTGGTAGCCGGCGTCCTCCCGGGAGAAGTCCTCGACCGCCATCGTGCGGTCGCCGGTGAGCTCGCGCTCGTTCTCGAGGGCATCCTCGGGATCCAGCGTCGGGCCGGGGTTCTTGTCGCTCATGCGGTGCCTTTCCCTGGGGCCGCCCCGGGACGACAGCCGGTCTTGTGTGCATCGGAGATCTTGCCCGGGATCGTATGCGCAGGGCAACGAACGAACCGGCGGAGGGTGACAATGAGGCATGACCGAAACCAACCTCGTCGGCGACCGCATGCTCACGCGCGCGGAGGGGCTGGCCGCGGGCCGCGCGGTCCGGGAGCGCACGCCGCGCGCGGCACTGGCGAAGATCGAGACGTCGGGGCGGGATCCGCTGGGCATCCTCGACCGGCAGAACAGCACGCGGCAGCCGGATCTCATCGCCCTCCGCACCGAGCGCATGGCCGCGAACCCGTTCGCCTTCTACCGGGGGACGGCGGCGCTCATGGCCGCGGATCTGGCCCGGACGCCCCACACGGGGATCCTGGTGCCGTCCTGCGGGGATGCGCACATCGGCAACTTCGGGTTCTTCGCGTCGCCGCAGCGCACCCTGATGTTCGACCTGAACGACTTCGACGAGGCCGCCTGGGCTCCGTGGGAGTGGGATCTGAAGCGCCTCGTGGCGAGCGTCGTGATCGGCGCCCGCGAGACCAGGGGGCCGTCTGTCGCGGACGAGGCGGCCCGCCAGTGCGTCCTCGCGTATGCGAGGGCGCTGCGCGCGGGCGTCCGCGCGGATCCGCTGCAGCGCTACTTCGCGCATTTCGACGCGACCGCGACCAGGGACGGGATCGACGTCGACTCGAAGCGCGCCCTGCAGAAGGCGATCGCCTCGGCCGAGAAGAGGACGGGGGAGCGCGCCGCGCGCAAGCTCACCGTGCGCGGGGACGACGGGCATCTGCGCTTCATCGAGCAGCCCCCGGTCATGACGCACGCCGACCCCTGGATCCGTGAGCTCAGCGACACCGCTTTCGTGCAGTACGCGGCGACGGCCAACGTCGACATCCAGCTGCTGCTGCGGCAGTACCGGGTGCGCGACGTGGCGCGGCGCGTGGTCGGGGTGGGCAGCGTGGGAACCCGCTGCTACCTGGCGGTGCTCGGCACGGCGGACGCCGAGCCGCTGCTGCTGCAGGTGAAGGAGGCAGGGCGGAGCGTGCTGGTGGAGTACGGCGGGATCGTGCAGCCCGACGAGCTGCAGCGGCGCGTCGACGAGCGCGGCGAGGGGGCGCGGGTGGTCGGCATGCAGCGGGTGCTGCAGGCGTTCTCGGATCCCTTCCTCGGACACATCAAGGGCGCCCGCGACGACTACTACGTGCGCCAGTTCCACGACATGAAAGGCTCGATCGACACCGACGTCATCGAGGACGAGGGGTATCGCGAGTACGCGGTCGCCTGCGCGATCACGCTCGCCCGCGCCCATGCGCAGGCGCCGGCCGCGGCGCAGATCGCCGGGTACGCGGGCAAGGGGGCGCAGCTCGCCGATACGCTGGTGAGCTGGGCGGGCGCCTACGCCGACCTGGCCGCGGAGGACTACCGCGCGTTCGCCGCGCGGGCCGCCGACGCGGCGCCCGATGCCGCACCGAGCACGGCGCAGGATGCTGCGCAGAAGGAGAGCAGATCATGAAGCAGGTGCGATTCGGATCCGGATCCGCCCCCGCCGTCGTCGCCGGGATGATGCGCATCGACGGCCGCACCGACGAGCAGATCCGGGAGCTCTACGACACCGCGCGCGCGAACGGCATCGACTTCTTCGATCACGCCGACATCTACGGCGGGGCCATGCACGTCTGCGAGGAGCGCTTCGGCGCCGCCCTGGGGCTGTCCGCCGCGGAGCGCGACGAGATCACGCTGCAGACCAAGTGCGGGATCGTGCCCGCGCAGGGGATGTTCGACTTCTCCTACGAGCACATCGTCCGGCAGGTCGAGGGATCCCTCGCCGCCCTGCGCACCGACCGGATCGACGTGCTGCTCCTGCACCGCCCGGACGCGCTCGTCGAGCCCGAGGAGGTCGCCCGCGCATTCGACGAGCTGCACGCCTCCGGCAAGGTGCGCTCCTTCGGCGTCTCGAACCACACCCCGGGGCAGATCGCCCTGCTGAAGACCGCGGTGACGCAGCCGATCGTCGCGAACCAGCTGCAGCTGTCGATCACGCACGCGCCGATCATCTCCCAGCCCATCGCGGCGAACATGGCCGCGCTCGACCAGAGCGTGGTGCGGGACGGCGGGGGGATCGTGGAGTACTGCCGCATCGAGGGCATCACGATCCAGGCCTGGTCGCCGTATCAGGCGGGCTTCTTCACCGGCGTCTTCCTGGACAACCCGGCCTACCCCGAGCTGAACGCCGCGATCGACCGGATCGCCGCCGCGCACGGCGTGACCCCGACCGGCATCGCCACCGCGTGGATCACCCGGCACCCCGCCGGGATGCAGGTCGTGCTCGGCACGACGACGCCCGCGCGCGTGCAGGAGGCGGCGGACGGAGCCGACGTCGAGCTCAGCCGCGCGGAATGGTACGAGCTGTTCCGGGCCGCAGGGCACACGCTGCCCTGACCGCCGTCCGGCGCGCAGCGGACGCAGGATCCCCGCTTCTCTGGCAGGCTGTCGTCATGGGCCTGGTGTTCTCGATCCTCGTGCTGGTGCTGATGGTCGGCGCGCTCATCGACATCATCACCCGCCGTGACGACCAGGTGAAGCACCTGCCCAAGGTGTTCTGGATCATCCTGGTGATCATCGTGCCGCTGGCCGGATCCCTCATCTGGTTCCTCGTCGGACGCGAGTACGACGGGGAGGGGATCCGGCTGCCGCGCCCGCGCGAGCGACGCCCTGCATCGCCCGCGCCGTCAGCGCCCTCGCCTCCCGCGGACACCCGCAGCACCGAGCAGCAGATCGCCGACCTCGACCGCGAGATCGAGGAATGGCGGCTGCGCGCCGAGATCGAGAAGCGCAAGAAGCAGGATGGGACGGACGTCGGATGAACGCGACTCCGCAGCTGGGCCGCGCGGTGATCGGCGGCGGCAGCGGCTACCTCGGCACCGCGCTGGCGCGAGCCTTGCGGGTCGACGGCTATGAGGTGCGCACGATCGGGCGCACCGGCGCGGACGCGCGCTGGGACGATCCGGCGGGGGTCCTCCGCCTCGTCGACGGCGCCGACCTCGTGATCGGGCTCGCCGGCCGCCGGATCGACTGCCGGTACACCGACCGCAACCGCGACGAGATCCTGC
Source organism: Microbacterium sp. USTB-Y (assembly GCF_023703415.1). Classification (GTDB taxonomy): domain Bacteria; phylum Actinomycetota; class Actinomycetes; order Actinomycetales; family Microbacteriaceae; genus Microbacterium. Next base: position 22,988 of record NZ_JAGMTU010000006.1, read on the forward strand.
GCTCCCGCCTGCGGACCACGCAGGCGCTGCACCGTGCGGTCACCGCGGCGGCGGCTCCTCCGGCGGTGTGGATGAACGGCAGTTCGGCGACGGCGTACCGCTACTCGCTGGTCTCGCCGCGCACCGAGGCGGATCCGCTCGACGAGAAGGGCTTCTCGCCCGATGTGACCAGGGAGTGGGAGGCCGCGCTGTTCGACGGCGAGACTCCGGGGACGCGGCGGATCGCCCTGCGCACCTCGCTGGTGCTCGGCCGGGGCGCACCCGTGATGGACATGCTGCTGCGCCTGGCCCGGCTGGGACTGGGCGGCCCGCAGTACGACGGCTGGTGGTTCCCGCACCGGCGCTATCGCGGGATCGGCGCCCACCCCACCGAGCCCGACCGCCCCGACTACGAGCACTCCCGGGGCCGGCAGCGGCTGAGCTGGATGCACGAGCAGGATTTCGTGCAGGCGGTGCGGTTCCTCCGTGACCACGACGAGATCGCGGGTCCCGTGAACATGGCGTCGCCGAATGCGGTGACCAATATCGAGCTCATGCGCACGCTGCGCCGCGCGGTCCGGGCGCCGTTCGGCCTGCCGGCGCCGCGCTTCGTGCTGGAGCCGGGCATGGCGGTGCTGCGCACCGAGTCGGAGCTCGTGCTCAAGAGTCGCTGGGTGCTGCCGCAGGTGCTCGAGGACGCCGGGTACGCCTTCCGCTACCCGCAGCTCGCGGGCGCCGTGCAGGCCATCGTCGGGCGCTGACGGGCCGGCCCGATCGCTCCGGTCGCAGAACCGTCGTTCCGGTCGCAGAACGGTCGCTCCGGTCGCAGAACGGTCGCTCCGGTCGCAAAAGATGTCGCTGAGCGGCGTCCAGAGCGACAGTTTTTGCGACGGGAGCGGATCCGGGTCCGCGACGGGAGGGGCGCGACGGATCCGGGTCCGCGACGGGAGCGGATCCGGATCCGAGTCAGGGGGGATCGGGGTCAGGGCGCGGGGGCGAGGGCGAAGGAGGCGCGGACGGCCTCGTCGAGGGCGGGGTGCCGGAAGGCGTAGCCCGCGTCGAGCAGCTTCTCCGGGGCGACCCATCGGCTCTTCAGGATCAGCTCGGTCTCGGTGCGGAGCGCGACCGCGCCCAGCTCCAGCATCCAGCGAGCCGACGGCAGGCCCACCCGCATGCCGAGGGCGCGCCGGATCGTCGCCATGAGCGTGCGGTTGTCGCTCGCCTGCGGCGCGACGGCGTTCACGGGGCCCTCCAGCTCGGGGTGCTCCTCGAGGAAGGCGATGATGCCGGCGAGGTCGTCCAGGTGCACCCAGCTGAAACGCTGGAACCCGCCGCATGCACGGAAGTAGTGCGCCGTTCCCGCGGCTCGCCGGGCGCGGCCGATCGGCCACGGGCCGTCGTGCTGGGTTCCGCCCAGGCCGCACCGGGCGAGCCGGCGGAGGGTGCCGAGGACGCCGCCGTCGCCGAGCACGATCGCCGTGCGCAGCGCGACCCGTCGCGTGCGCGGGAGGTCGCCGGCGAACAGCTCACGCTCCCACGCCTTCGCCACCTCGACCGAGAATCCCGTCCCGAGCTCGCCCGTGGACTCGGTCTGCGGGCGGTCCTCCGCGTGCCGGTAGATCGTCGCGGTGGAGGAGTTGATCCAGAGCGGAGGCGGGGTGACGGCGTTGCGCACCGCGATCCGCAGGGCGGCCGTCGTCTGCTCGCGGGAGCGGAGGATCTCCGCCCGGTTCGCCGCCGTGTACCGGCAGTTCACGCTCTTCCCGGCCAGGCCGACGACCAGGCTCGCCCCGTCCACGGCGGCGTCGATCCCCGCCTGGTCGTCCCAGGTCAGGTCGGCGCCGTGCCGGGAGACGGTCACGACCTCGCGCCCCGCCGCACGCCAGCGCCGCTGCAGGTCCTGCCCGATGAACCCCGTCGACCCGCCCAGCACGACCCTGCCTCGGGTGCGGCCGTCTTCCTCGTTCATGCGTCCTCCTCGATCCGGTAGCGGAACGTCCCCGCGTACTCGTGGATCCGCCCGAGCAGTGGCACGTCCACGGTCAGGGCCACCCGCTGCAGGCCGGTGGCGTACTCGATGCCGTCGATGAGCCGGATCCGCGGAGCGATGCACGACGGGATCCGGATCCGCAGGCCTCCCAGGAGCAGCAGCCCGACGCGCGTGCTGCGCAGCTCCAGCGCGCCGTCGGAAGCCGTCGCCCGGAAGACCGCGGCGAGCACCCCGCACTGCCCGAGGCGGTCCGCGATCCGCCCTCGCGGCAGAGATCGCACGCGATCGCACAGCGTCAGGTCGCCGTGCGGGAGGTGCAGCGTGCGCTCGGCGGATCTGCCTCCGCCGTCGCGATTGCGCACCGTGAACGGAACGTCCTCGGCCCACCCGGCGTAGACCGCGCCACGACGCTCGAGGAAGCGCAGCAGCGGGCCGAGCAGCACGCGGACCGCGCGGCTGCGGCAGCCGACCCGCTCGAAGACGCCGTGCCCGACCCCGCCCCGTCCCGAGGGGATCGCCGCGACGTAGGCGCGCATGCGAGGATGCAGCCGCTCCGCACGTGCGCCGAGGGCCGCGGCGTAGGGGGAGAGCCGGTCCGGTGTCATGCCTTCACAATATCGAACATGTTCAAAAAAGGCGAATGAACGTGGCCCTCGCCCCGTGGCGGGCCGTCGGCGGGGTGGGCGCCGGTCAGCTCCCGATCAGGCGCACCAGGCGCTCGTGCCCGGACTCCTCGAGCTCGGCGATGTCGGCGCGCGACTTCAGGAAGGCGTTGAAGGAGCGGTAGCCCAGGGCCTTCTCGCTGAAGGACGGATCCATGCGCCGCATCTGCGTCTTCACCGCCGAGCTGTGCAGCCACTCGTCGCCGTCGCTCTTGTCGTGGCCGAGGCGCAGCGCGCGCACGAGCGTCGCCGTGGCCTGCTCCTGATCGTCGGTGGTCGGCTCGTCCTTCTCCGCGGACGCCCTGGACTCCTTGCGCGCGCCCTGGGACTGCTTGGCGGTGGGCTTCTTCGGCGGGGTCTCGGCCTGGGCGGCGGCGCGCTCGACACCCGGCAGGGAGTCGTACGCCTCGAACTCGTCGCACGCGGCGGCGAGCGACTTCGCGGTCGAACCGGCGACGCCGACGCCGACCACGTAGCGGCCGAGGCGCTTGCAGCGCTGGGCGAGCGGCACGTAGTCGCTGTCGCCGGCGACGATCACCACGTGGGTGAGATCGGGGAGGCGGAACATGTCCTCCACCGCATCGACGGCGAGGCGGATGTCGGCGCCGTTCTTGGCGTAGGCCGCGGCGGGGAACAGCTGCACGAGGTCGACGGCGCGGGCGACCAGCTGCGAGCGGTACACGGCGTTCACGGGCGACGACCAGTCGGCGTACGCGCGGGTGAGCACGAGGGTGCCGAACGACGACGCGTAGTCGATGATCGCGCCGACGTCGATCGTCGCGGACTTGAGCCGCTCCGCGACCTCGGCGTCGGCGGGGTCGTCCTGGATGCGCTGGCGGTCCTTGCTGTAGGCGTTGCGCCCGTGCACGCGGTCGTACCAGGAGATGACGATGTTGTCGAAGTCCAGGTAGACGGCGACGCGGGTGTCCTGGGGCTCGGCCATGGGATCCTCCTCCGGAAGGGTCAGGCGGTCAGGCGGTCTCGCCGGGGTAGCGGACGCCGATCTGCGCGCGGATCTCGTCGAGCAGGCCCATGATCGCGACCGACTCCGCGACCGGCAGCAGGTCGCTGTCGAGGGATCCGTCGGCGATGTGGCGCTCCGCGGCGAGGGCCTGGTACTGCATGCCTCGACCGCCGCCGCGCTCGTCCGAAGTGGTGCGGCCGTCGAACTCCTCCCACACCGTGCCGTCCGTCGCCACGACGCGGAACGTGGTGGGCGAGTACCAGACCCGGTCGATCTCGATGCGTGCGAGGGTGCCGAGCACCACGGCGGTGTTGGGACCGGCCGCGCGCGAGGAGGACAGGGTGGTCGAGATCGCCCCGCCGGCGTGCGTCATGATCGTCGCGACTTCGGCGTCGGCGCCGGTGGAGATCAGCCGCCCCGTCGCCTGGACGGTCTCGGGTGCGCCGAGCAGGTCGTGGACGAACGAGATCGGATAGATGCCGAGATCGAGCAGCGCGCCGCCGCCGAGCTCCAGAGCGTTCAGGCGGTGGGCGGGATCCGTGGGCAGCGACTGCGTGTGGTCGGCAGAGACCGCGCGGATCTCGCCGAGCGTGCCGGCCGCGATGATCTCCCTGATCCGGACCATGTGGGGCAGATACCGCGTCCACATCGCCTCCATGACCAGCAGGCCCTTCTCGCGACCCAGGTCGGCGAGATCCTGCGCCTCGGCGCGATTGAGGGTGAACGCCTTCTCGACGAGCACATGCTTGCCGTGCTCGAGCGCGAGGCGGGCGTCGTCGTGGTGCATCGGGTGCGGCGTCGCGACGTAGATGATGTCGACCTCGGGATCCGCCGCGAGAGCCTCGTAGGAGCCGTGCGCGCGGGCGATGTCGAAGCGGGCGGCGAACGCGTCGGCCGACTCCTGCGATCGGGATCCGACGGCGACGAGGTCGAGCCCCGCGGTGCGCAGATCGGCGGCGAAGGCGGCGGCGATGCCGCCGGTGGCGAGGATGCCCCAGCGCAGAGCTGGTTGCGGGGAGTGGGCGGTCATGGGCACAAGCGTACGGGCTTCCGATAAGGGGGAGGAATCGTGCGCGCGACATCCGAGGCCCGTGCGGTCCCGTCGCCGGGCTGGGAGGATGGGGGCATGGCCGATCTCATCACCGCCGCCGAACTCCGCTCCCTCCTCGACGAGGGCGAGGATCTGCGGATCCTGGACGTGCGCTACCGACTCGGGTTCACCGACGGGCGGGAGAACTACCGGGCCGGGCACCTCCCCGGGGCGGTGTTCGCCGACCTGGAGGGCGAGCTGGCCGCTCACGGCGCCCCCGCGGACGGGCGTCACCCGCTGCCGTCCGACGACGAGCTCGAGCAGGCCGCGCGCCGCTGGGGGATCCGTCAGGGGCAGGCGGTCGTGGTGTACGACGACGCGCGCTCGCTTCCCGCCTCTCGGGCGTGGTGGGCGCTGCGCCGCGCCGGCGTGGCCGACGTGCGCGTGCTCGACGGCGGACTCGGCGCCTGGCGGGCCGCCGGGGGAGCCGTCGAGGAGGGTGAGGTCGTGGCACCGTCGGGAGACGTCGTGCTCGCCCGCCCGGGAACGGCCGACGTGCTGGATGCCGATCAGGTCGCCGCGTGGACCGGGGTGCTGCTGGACGCCCGAGCACCCGAGCGGTTCCGCGGCGAGACCGAGCCGATCGATCCGGTCGCCGGGCACATCCCCGGAGCCCGCAACCTGCCGATCGCCGAGGTGCTCGACGCCGAGGGGCGGTTCCGCACCCCCGCCGAGATCGAGGCCGCGTTCGAGGCCGTCGGCGCGGGGGAGGAGGTGCCGATCGCGGCCTATTGCGGATCCGGCGTGACGGCGGCGCAGCTCGCGCTCGCGGGTGCCCTGATCGGCCGCGAGGTGACCGTGTACCCGGGATCGTGGAGCGCCTGGTCGAACGCGCCGGGGCGCCCGGTCGAACGCGGACCCGTGCCGGCCGAGGCGGATCCGCTGGAGGACTGAGCCCAGGCGGACCCGCTGGAGGACTGAGCCGACCCCGCGGGACGGCACCGCGCGGGGCGGGTCAGAGCGCTTCGATGACCTCGCGGAGCACGTCGGGGTCGTACCAGGCAATCTCCCCGTCGGCGAGGGCGTGGTACCGCTCGTGCCCCTTGCCGAGGATCACCACGGTGTCCTCGGGCCGGGCCATCCGCACCGCGGCGGCCATGGCTTCGCGGCGATCGGCGATCTCGGTGATCTCCACGACGCTGGAGCGTGCGCCGTCGATGAGGGAGGCGCGGATCTCGGCGGGGTCGTCGTCGTAGGGGTTGTCGTCGGTGATGACCAGCACGTCGGCGAACATCGCGGCGAAGCGGCCCATCATTCGTCGCTTGGCGGCGTCGCGGTGGCCGTTCGCGCCGAGCACCGCGATCAGGCGGCCCTCCGGCGTCGTGGTGCGGATCGCGCGCAGGGCCGCGTTGATCGCCTCCGGCTTGTGCGCGGAGTCGACGATCGCGGTGAACGGCTGACCGAAGTCGAACCGCTGCAGGCGGCCCTCGACGCTCGGCAGCGCGGCGACGCCGGGGGCGAGCCCCGCGAGGTCGCGTCCCGTCTCGGCGAGGGCGGCGACCGCGGCGAGGATGTTGTTCACGTTGAACGCGCCGGTGAGCTGCGTGGTGAACCGCACCCGCTCGCCCTCGGGGGAGCGGACGGTGAACGAGGATCCGTGCGCGCGCAGCTCGACGTCCGAAGCCACCCAGTCGGCGGATTCGGATCCGCTCGCCGACGTCGTGCGCACGGGGACGGTCGCCTGAGCCGCCATCATGCGCCCCCAGTGCGAGTCGATGTCGACGATGCCGATCCGGGAGTGCTCGGGGGTGAGCAGCAGCGCCTTCGCGGCGAAGTAGTCGGCCTGGGTCGGGTGGTAGTCGCGGTGGTCGTGCCCGAGGTTGAGGAAGATGCCCGCGTCGAACGCGAAGCCGTCCACGCGTCCCAGGGTGAGGGCATGGCTGGACGCCTCGACGGCGACCGTGCCGAGGTGCTGCTCGCGCATGACCGCGAAGAGCGCCTGCAGCTCCGGTGCCTCCGGAGTGGTCAGCACGGGCGGGAAGAAGTCGTCGCCGACGGTCGTGCCGATGGATCCGATCGTGCCGGACTGCGCCATGCCGGCCGCGGCGGCCACGTAGAACGCGGTGGTGGTCTTGCCCTGCGTGCCGGTGATCCCGATCGACGTCATCGACGCGGCGGGGTCGCGGTAGAGGAAAGCGGAGGCGGGGCCGGCGGCCAGACGCGCGCTGTCCACGACGAGCGTCGGCACGTCCGAGGGGACGAGCGCGGCGCCCTCGGCGTCGGTGAGGACCGCCGTCGCACCCGCGGCGACGGCCTTCTCGGCGAACCGGGCGCCGTGCGCGTTCGCTCCCGGGATCCCCAGGAAGAGGTCGCCCGGCCGCACGTGGTCGGTGCCGAGCGCGACACCCGTGAAGCCGGTGTCCGCGGCGTCGGGCGCCTCCGCGCCGAGGTGTGCGGCGAGGTCGCCGAGCGTGGCGCGGAAGGTCTCGACGGGGCGGGAATCCAGGCGCGGAGCGGGGTAGTTCGACACGGAGGGCATGACCGTCCGAGTCTACCGGGCTCTTCGTCTCGCCTTCGGCTCGCTCAGGGACCGGGCAGCGAGACGAAGCGGTGCGCGCAATTCAGGCTGAATCTCCCGGCGGAGACGTCGGACACCGTTTCTTGGCCCCTCGGGCGCTCTCCAGCCTGAGTTCGGAACACCCGCGCGGGAAACGCCCCCGGACGAGGGATCAACCGGCGCGCATGAACTCCTCGGCCTCGCGCACCTGCTCATCGGTCGGACGGATCCCGGTGTACAGCACGAACTGCTCGAGCGCCTGCAGCGTGGCGACCGAGGCGCCGTTGATGACGGTCTTGCCCGCGGCGAGGCCGGCGCGCACGAGCGGGGTCTCGGCCGGAAGGGCGACGACGTCGAACACCGCCGCCGCGGCGTCGATCGCGGAGGGCGGGAACGAGAGGGCGTCCGCCTCGGCACCACCCGCCATCCCGATCGGGGTGACGTTGACGAGGATGTCGGCCGTGCGGTCGTCGACGTCGGCGGCCCACCCGAAGCCGTAGAGGCCGGCGAGCGCGCGGCCCGCCTGCTCGTTGCGCGCGACGATCGTGACGTCGGCGAAGCCCGCGTCGCGGAAGGCCGCGGCCGTCGCCTTCGCCATGCCGCCCGACCCGCGCAGCAGCACCGAGGACGCCGGATCCAGGGCGTTGCGGACGATGAGCTGCGCGATCGCCGAGTAGTCCGTGTTGTAGGCGGTGAGCACGCCGTCGTCGTTGACGATCGTGTTGACGGAGTCGATCGCGGTGGCGGAGGGATCCATCCGGTCCACCAGGGCGATCACGTCCTCCTTGTAGGGCATGGAGATCGCGCAGCCGCGGATCCCGAGTCCGCGCACGCCGGCGATCGCCTGGGCGAGGTCGGTCGGGGCGAACGCCTTGTAGATCCAGTTCAGCCCCAGCGCCTCATAGAGGTGGTTGTGGAACCGGGTGCCGTTGTTGCTGGGTCGCGCGGAGAGCGAGATGCACAGGGTCATGTCTTTGTTCAGGATCGGCACCGGTCCAGAGTACCGAGCACCGTGGTGGGGACGTTGAGCACGCTGCGCTCGTCCTCGCTCAACGACCCCGGAGGGCTCAGACCGCGGCGAGCGCCGGCTCCACGACGGCGAGGGCGAGCGCCTGCTCGAGGTCGGCGAGGATGTCGGCCGGATCCTCGATCCCGATCGACAGGCGCAGGGTCGTCGCGCCGATCCCGGCCGCGGCACGCTGGGCGGCGTTCAGGTGCGAGTGCGTCATCGAGGCGGGGTGCGAGACGAGCGAGCGCGCGTCGCCGATGTTCGCCACGAGGCGCACGACCTTCAGGCCGTCCACGAAGCGCTCCACGCGCTCCTGATCCCGCTCCTCGTCGCCCGTGGAGACCAGGTCGATCGAGAAGACCGAGGGGATCCCGCGGGGGAGGTAGCGCGCGGCGAGCTCGTGCCAGGGGTTGCCGGCGAGTCCGGGGTGGTGCACGGCGGCGATCGCGGGGTGCACGACGAGGGACTCGGCGATCGCCTGGGCCGACGCGCTCTGCCGGGAGACGCGCAGGTCGAGCGTCTCGATGCCCTGCAGGATCTGGTGCGCGTTGAACGGCGAGAGCGAGGGCCCGAGGTCGTGCACGTACTTGGCCTTCACCAGCGCCCCGAACGCGAACCCCTGCCCGAACCGCGCCCAGAGCGACTGGGGGCCGAACCGGGCGTGCACGGCGGTGAACTGCGGCCAGCGGGCTGGGTCTGCGCCGAAGTCGAAGGATCCGAGGTCGACGGCGACGCCGCCGAGCGAGGTGCCGTGGCCGCTGAGGAACTTCGTGGCGGAGTGCACGACGAAGTCGGCGCCGTGCTCGCCGGGGCGGATCAGGAAGGGCGTGCCGACCGTGCTGTCGATCACGAGGGGGACGCCCGCGGAATGGGCGATGTCGGCGACCGTCCGGAGATCGAGCACCTGGGCGAGCGGGTTCGCGACGGACTCGGCGAAGAACAGCCGGGTGCGCTCGTTCGCGGCCGCGCGCCAGGCCGCGGGGTCGTCCTGGTCGACGAAGGTCACCGTGATGCCGAAGTCGTCGAGCGTGTCCTGCAGCAGGTCGACCGTGCCGCCGTACAGCCGGTCGGCGGCGACGACGTGGCCGCCGCGGCCCGCGAGGGCGAGGATCGTGACCGCGACCGCGGCCTGCCCGCTGGCGACGGCGACCGCGGAGACGCCGCCCTCGAGCGCGGTGACGCGCTCCTCGAGCAGCTGCTGCGTGGGGCTGGCGTTGCGGCTGTAGATGTTGCCGGCGCGGCGCAGCGCGAAGAGGTCGCGCGCCTCCGCGAGGTTCGTGAACTGGTAGGCCGCCGACTGGTACAGCGGCGGCACCGCGGTGTTCTGCGGCGCGCCGGGCACGTACGCCGCCTGCACCTGCCTCGTCGCGAAACGGGTGGCGGGGGCGGAGGCGGCGGGATCGGTCACGGACCCATCCTGCGGCGCGCCGTGCCGGCCGCGCTGGGATGTTTCCGACTGTTGCGGATCCGCCGGGCGTCCCGCGGTCAGGCCTCCGCGAGGCGGCGCACGAACGCGGCGATCTCGGAGAGCGCGACGGCGTGCCGCTCGAGGTGGGGGAGGTGCGCCGCGGCCTCGAGCTCGACGAGCGCGGCGCCGGGGATCGTCGTGGCTGCATGGCGTGCCGCCGCGCGGACGTGCGGGAGATCCAGCGCGCCCACGAGCACGAGCGTCGGGACGCGGATCTCGCCGAGGCGCGGCCAGGCCACGGCGTCCTGCGCCCGCGCGCCGGGATCGTCGGCGGCGAGGGCGGCGCCGTTCATCGCGAGGAAGAGCTCGCGCGCCTCCGTCCCGACCCGTCCGGCACGGCCGGGTCCGTCGAGCCAGAGCTCGGCCTCGATCCGGTTGAGCTCTGCGAGGTCGCCCTGCTCGATCGCCGCGTCCCCGCGGCGGTCGAGCTCGGCGGTGACGGCGTCGAGCTCGGGTGCGGGGGCGCCGCTGATGGCCGGCGCGATGAGCACGAGGGCCCGCACGCGTCCGGGGGCGACGAGGGCGAGGTCGATCGCCGTGCGTCCGCCCATCGAACAGGCGACGATGATGGCGGCATCCGCGGCGGCGGCGTCGAGCACGGCGCGCGCGTCTTCGACTGGAGACCAGTCGTCGTGCGGTTCCGTCGTCGTCTCACCGAAACCGCGCGCGTCGTAGCGGATGCTGCGCACGGACGGACCGAGCACGTCGACGAGGCCGGACCAGGATCGCCGGTCGGTCACCCCGGCATGGATGAGGAGCACCGGTGCCCCGTCGGCCGCGCCGCTCTCCTCGACCGCGAGCCGCCCCCCGGGCACGGCGAGCATCGAGGTCGCGGTGCCGGCGGTCACGGGATCAGCACGATCTTGCCCCGCGCGGCGTGCGCCTCCACGAGGCGGTGCGCCTCGGCGGCCTCCGCGAGCGGCAGCTCCGGGCCGAACTCGATCGAGAAGCGGCCCTCGGCGATGAGCCGCAGTGCGACCGGCACGGCCTCGGCGCGCCAGGCGAGCTCCTGCGCGGTGAGCGGGACGGGGCTCCCGCCGCTGAACGCGCGGATCCCGAACGACGCGGCATCGGGTCCGCGCACGATCGTCGCGATCCGGTCCGGGTCGGCGACGAGGGCGAGGGAGGCGGCGATCGCCTCATCCGTGCCGGCGCCGTCGAGCGCGACCGTGATCTCGCGATCGCCCGCCGCGTCGCGGATCCGCTGCTCGAGGCCCTCGCCGTAGACGACGGGGATCGCGCCGAGCTCGCGCAGCCGTTCCTGCGAGGTCGCGCCGCCGGTGGCGATGACGTCGGCGCCCCACGCGACGGCGAACTGGATCGCGGCCTGGCCGACCGCGCCGGAACCGGCGTGCAGGAGCAGGAGGTCGCCCTCGCCGACGCCGAGCGAGCGCAGGGACTGGTACGCGGTGCCGGCGGGGATGCCGAGGGCGGCGCCCTCGGCGGAGGTCACCTCGTCGGGCATCACGGAGGCGTGCGCCGCCGGCACCGTGAGCGCGGTCGCATACGTGCCCCGGGTGTCGCGGACGGCGACGCGATCGCCGACGCGGAGATCGTCGACGCCGGGACCGACCGCGGTCACGACGCCCGCGCCGTCGAAGCCCTGGTGCCGGGGCTCGGTGATCGGGGGCAGCGGGCGGAAGCCGCTGCGCTGCTTGACGTCGATCGGATTCACACCGGCCGCCTCGATGCGCACCACGACCTCGCCGGCGGCGGGGACCGGATCCGGCACCTCCACGAGGGTGAGGACCTCCGGTCCGCCGAGCTCGGTCTGCACGATCGCCTGCGCCATGGTTCCAGGCTACGACGCGGCGGAGCGGCGGGGCGCGGGGAAGGGGCCGGACCGCGGGTGCCGCAGGCCGGGGCGGAGGCGGATCGAGGCCACCCGACCGCCCGGGCTCACTTCTCGGCGAGCGCCTTCATGATCCGCTGCGGCGAGACCGGCTGCGCGGTGCCCAGGCGCTGGGCGAACAGGCTCACGCGGTACTCCTCGAGCAGCCAGCGCACCTCGACGAGCCGGGGCGCGGATCCGGCGGGCAGCGGGATCGCGCCCCCGGCATCGGCGTAGGCCTGCGCCATGCGCTCGTACTCGCTCTGCCGGGTGCGGTCCTTGCCCGGGGCGTCCGCGAGGGTGCGCAGCCGATCCAGGATGCCGTCGAGGTACCGCGGGAACTGGGCGAGGCGCTCGGCGCCGGCACCCGAGATGAAGCCGTTCGGGAGCAGGCCCGCGAGCTGGCCGCGGATGTCGTTCAGGGGCCCGAGCAGGGCGAGCGAGTTCTGCCCCTTCAGGGCCCGCTCGACCTCGCGCGCCTTCGTGAGGATCTTGGCGACCAGCGAGACGAGCGCGAACAGCTCGTCCACGACGACCGTGGAGACGCCGTCGCGCACACGGGCGAAGTCGGCCTCGGTGCGGACGATCCCCGCGGTCCCCGTGCCCGTCGCCGGGGTGGTCAGCCGATCGATCGCCGCCCGTGCGACCGCGGCGCGGGCGTCCTCGATGAGCGTCGCGACGTTCGGGTAGGGCGAGGCGGCGAGCGCGAGCTTCTCGGCGCTCGTCAGATGCTGCTGCACGTACGACGCGGGGGAGGGGATCCCGAGCAGCACCAGCCGCAGCACGCCCTCGCGGGTCGCGGAGAGCGCCGCCTCGGCCGTCGCCTCCACCCGCAGGGCGACCGAGGTGCGCTGGTCGACGAGGGCGGGATAGCCGCGCACCACGCCCCCGGCCACGCGGGTGTCCAGCACCTCCGGCAGGTCGCCGAGGTCCCACGTCGTGATGCCGTCGCGCTGGGTGAGGGCCGGAGCGGGGGAGGCCGCGGCCACCGCCGCGGCGCCGCGCCCTCGTGCGGGACGAGCGGCCTCAGGGCCGCGCTCGATCGAGCGGGCGACGCTCGCGCGCGAGCGATCCGCGAGCTCGCGCTGGAGCAGCGTGAGGTCCCGGCCGGAGCCCACCACGCGTCCGCGCTCGTCGACCGCCCGGAAGTTCATCCGCAGGTGCGCGGGCACGCGCTCCAGGTCGAACTCCGCGGCCGACACGGGCTGGTTCGCGAGGGGCTGGATGAGTCGCGCGAGCGCCTCGCGCAGGCTCCGGCCGGGCAGGCCCTGATGGGCCTCGGGCCCCTCGGCGGAGAGCTCGGCGCCGAACTTCTCGGCCCAGTCCGCCGCGGGCACCACGTGCCGGCGGATCGCCTTCGGCAGCGCCCGCAGCAGCGCCGTCACCAGTTCGGCGCGGAGACCCGGCACCTGCCAGTCGAACCCGGCGTCCTGCACCTGCTGCAGCAGGGCCAGCGGGATCACGACGCTCACGCCGTCGTCCGCGGCTCCCGGCTCGAAGCGGTACGCGAGGCCGAGCACCTGATCCGCCTGCGCCCAGCGCGGGGGGAAGTCCTGCTGGTCGGCGCGCTCGTCGTCGTCGATCAGGTCCGCCTCGCGCATCACGAGCAGCCTCGGCGTCGTCGCCAGGGCGTCACGCCACCACGCCTCGAAGGAGCGCACGTCGAAGACGTCGCTCGGGATGCGCTGATCGTAGAACCGGAAGACGGCCTCGTCGCCGACGAGGATGTCGCGGCGGCGCTCGCGCTCCTCGAGCTTCTCCAGGCGCTTGCGCAGCTCGGCGTTGCTGCGCCAGAAGGCGGACACCCGCTTGTCGATCCGGCCCGGATCCCACTCGCCCTCGACGAGCGCATGCCGCAGGAACAGCTCGCGCGCGGCCGGCCGATCGATGCGGGCGAACTGCACGCGACGGCGCGTCACGATCTCGACGCCGAACAGCGTCACCTTCTCGAACGCGACCGCGGCCCCCGACTCCTTGGACCAGTGCGGCTCGGAGATCTGCCGCTTGGCGAGATCGCCCGCGAGCGCCTCGGCCCAGGCCGGGTCGATCGCGGCGGCCGTGCGCGCGAACGTGCGCGAGGTCTCCACGATCTCCGCCGCCATGACGGCGCGCGGCGCCTTCTTGCGCAGCGCGGAGCCGGGGAACAGCGAGAACCGGATCCCGCGCGCGCCGCGGTACTCGGCGGCGCGGCGCTTCGGATCCTTCTTCCCGCCCTTGGCCGGCGGCCCCTTCGTGAGGGCGCGCTCGTCGAGGATCCCGATGTGGCTGAGGAGCCCCGCGAGCAGGGCGCGGTGCACCGCATCCGGATCGGCGGAGATGGGGTCGTTGAGCGAGGACGGCGAAGCCGACTGAGACGAGACGCGGTCACCCGTGAGATCGCCGCGTTTCGTCTCGCGGAGACCCTTCGCGGGGACGAGCGTGCGCAGCTGCCGGTGCACGTCGAACCACTCGCGCACCCGCACGTAGTTCAGGTGCTCTGCGCGGCAGAGCCGGCGGAACGCACTGGATCCGAGTTCCTTCTGCTGCTCGCGCAGGTGATTCCAGAGGTTCAGGATCGAGAGGAAGTCGCTCGTCGGATCCGCGAACCGCGCGTGCATCCGCTCGGCCTCGTCGCGCACGCCCTGCGGGGCGTCGGCGGAGGGGCGCTCGCGCACGTCCTGGATCGACAGCCCGGCGACGATCGCGAGCACGGGAGCGACGACGCCGGTGCGCACGGCCTCCACGAGCATGCGGGCGAAGCGCGGGTCGATCGGCATGCGCGCGATGTCACGCCCGATCCGGGTGAGCCGAGGGGCCTCGGATCCGGTCCCCGCGGTTCTCGGGGGCACCTGCACCGCACCGAGCTCGACGAGCAGGTCGAAGGCCGACCGCACGTCGCGGGATTCCGGCGGCGTGAGGAACGGGAACTCCGCGATGTCGCCGAATCCGAGGCTCAGCATCTGCAGCACCACCGCGGCGAGCGAGGTGCGCAGGATCTCGGGCTCGGTGAACTCCGGGCGCTTGTCGAAGTCGTCCTCACCGTAGAGGCGGATCGCGATGCCGGCGCTCGTGCGTCCGGCGCGCCCGGAGCGCTGGTTCGCGGACGCCTGCGACACGGCCTCGATCGGCAGCTGCTGCACCTTGGACCGGCTGCTGTAGCGCGAGATGCGGGCCGTGCCCGTGTCGATCACGTACTTGATGCCGGGGACCGTGAGGCTCGTCTCGGCGACGTTCGTGGCGAGGATCACGCGCCGCCGCAGTCCCGCCACGGTCGACGGCTCGAAGACCCGGTGCTGCTCGGCGGCGGAGAGCCGCCCGTACAGCGGCAGCACCTCGACCGGCGCGGTCTGGGAACGGTAGGCGCCGCGGATCGCGTCGGCGGCGTCGCGGATCTCGGCCTCGCCCGGGAGGAAGACGAGCACGTCGCCGCGCTCCTCGCGGTCGAGCTCGCGCAGCGCGCGCACGATCGCGGTGACCTCGTCCTCGGGCTCGGACTTCGCGGTGCGGGCTGACTTGGGCGCGCCGGCGTCCTCGCCCTCCTCGACGAGGGGCCGGTAGCGGATCTCGACGGGATAGGTGCGCCCGGAGACCTCGATGACCGGGGCGGGCTCGCCCTCCGCGTCGGCGAAGTGCTTCGCGAAGCTGTGCGGATCGATCGTCGCCGAGGTGATGACGACCTTGAGGTCGGGGCGCTCGGGGAGGATCCGGTGCAGGTAGCCGAGGAGGAAGTCGACGTTGAGGGAGCGCTCGTGCGCCTCGTCGATGATGATCGCGTCGTAGCGGCGCAGGAGCCGATCGCGGTGGATCTCGTTGAGCAGGATGCCGTCGGTCATGAGCGCGATCCGGGTCTCGTCCGAGACCTGGTCGGTGAAGCGCACCTTGTAGCCGACGAGCCCGCCGAGCGGCACGCGGAGCTCCTCCGCCACGCGCTCCGCGATCGTCCGGGCGGCGAGCCGACGCGGCTGGGTGTGCGCGATGCGCTCGCGGCCGAGCTCGAGCAGGATCTTCGGCAGCTGCGTCGTCTTGCCGGATCCGGTCGCGCCCGCGACCACGACGACCTGATGGTCGCGGATCGCCGCGGCGATCTCGTCGCGCGCGGCACTGACCGGGAGTTCCGGCGGATAGGAGATCACGGGCGCAGACATAGCCCTCCAGCCTATCGCGGGAGAAGCCCTTGTATCGGGTCTTCGTGCCGTCTCGATGAGCCGCGATACTGGGGGCATCATGAGCACACCCGTCATCCTCGACTGCGATCCCGGCCACGACGACGTCTTCGCGATCTGGCTCGCCGCCGCGCATCCCGCGATCGACCTGCGCGCCCTCACCACCGTCGGCGGCAACGGACTGCTGGAGTTCACGACGCGCAACGCCCGCATCGCGTGCACGGTCGCGGGCATCGAGGGGGTACCGATCGCGGCGGGTGCGGCCGGGCCGCTCCACGGCCGGCTGCATCCCGCCGAGCAGATCCACGGCGCGAACGCGCTCGGCGGTCCCGAACTGCCGGAGCCGACCGTCCCGGAGGATCCGCGGGACGCGCTGGCGCTCATGCGCGCGGTGCTCGAGGAGGCCGAGGAGCCCGTCACGATCGTCGCGACCGGGCCGCTCACGAACATCGGCCTGCTCGTGCGCGACCACGCCGACCTGCTGCCCCGCGTCGCCCGCGTCGTCTGGATGGGCGGGTCGACTGGCCGCGGCAACGCGACCCCCTACGCGGAGTTCAACGCCTGGACCGATCCCGAGGCGATCGCGCTCGTGCTGGACAGCGGCGTGGACTTCACGATGGTCGGGCTGAACATCTCGCACCAGGCGCTCATCACTCGAGAGGTGCGGGAGCGGATCCGGCGCATCGGCACGCGGTCCGCGGCGTTCGGCGCGGAGCTGCTGGAGTTCTTCTGCGCCACCTACGAGATCGCCGAGCACATGCCCGACGGACCGCTGCACGATCCGATCACGGTGGCGATGCTCATCGACCCCTCCGTGGCGACGACCGTGCGCGCCCGGCTCGACGTCGAGACCGAGGGCGTGTTCACGCGCGGTGCGACGAGCGTGGACCTCCTCGGCGCGCTCGGCACGGCGCCGAATGCCACGATCGCGATGGATCTCGACGTCGACCGGTTCTGGGCCCTCATCGAAGAGGCGGTCGGCACCCTCGCCTGAGCGATGCCCGCGCCTACGCGGCCCTTGCGCCGGGGCGCTGAGCGCTTGCCCCGCACGGACGAGCACGAGGGCGCCGGCCCGCGGGCCGGCGCGGGAACCTAGGGTGGAATCATGACGATCCCCGGAATCCTGCTCAACGACGGCCACACGATCCCCCAGCTCGGCTACGGGGTGTTCAAGGTCGATCCGGCCGACACCGAGCGCGCGGTCAGCGAAGCCCTCGAGATCGGATACCGCCACATCGACACCGCCGCCATCTACGGCAACGAGGCGGGCGTCGGGGCGGCGATCGCCAAGAGCGGCATCCCGCGCGACGAGCTGTTCATCACGACCAAGCTGTGGAACGACCGGCACGACGGCGACGAGCCGGATGCCGCCATCGCGGAGAGCCTGGAGAAGCTCGGCCTCGACCACGTCGACCTCTACCTCGTGCACTGGCCGACCCCGGCGAAGGACAACTACGTGCACGCCTGGGAGAAGGTCGTCGCGATCCGCGATCGGGGGCTCGCGCGTTCCGCCGGTGTCTCGAACTTCCTCGTGCCGCACCTCGAGCGCATCGTCGCCGAGACGGGCGTCACCCCCGCGGTCGACCAGATCGAACTGCACCCGGCGTACCAGCAGCGCGACGTCGCCTCCTGGGCGCGCGACCATGACGTCAAGATCGAGGCCTGGGGCCCGCTCGGTCAGGGCAAGTACGACCTGTTCGGGATCCCGGCCGTCGCCGAAGCGGCCGCCGCGCACGGCAAGACCCCGGCGCAGGTCGTGCTGCGCTGGCACCTCCAGAAGGGCAACATCGTCTTCCCGAAGTCGGTGCACGCCGAGCGTCTGCGGGAGAACCTCGACGTGTTCGACTTCGCGCTGAGCGATGCCGAGTTCGCCGCGATCTCGGCGCTCGACCCGGGAGACGGATCCGGTCGCGTCGCCTCGCACCCGGACGAGGTCAACTGACCTCCGCACCCGGGATCGCGGGCGAGCAGGGCCGCGGCCCGCGGCCGGCGTAGCGTGAGGCCATGAGCAACCGCCTCGCCGGCACCGGCAGCCCCTATCTGCGCGCGCACGCCGACAACCCGGTGGACTGGTACCCCTGGGGCGAGGAGGCGTTCGCCGAGGCGCGGCGCCGGGACGTCCCGGTGCTCATCTCGATCGGCTACTCCACGTGCCACTGGTGCCACGTCATGGCGCGCGAGTCGTTCCAGGATCCGGACACCGCTGCGCAGCTCAACAGCAGCTTCGTGTCGATCAAGGTCGATCGCGAGGAGCACCCCGAGGTCGATGCCGCATACCTGGCGGCTGCCTCGGCGTTCACCCGCGATCTGGGCTGGCCGCTCACGGTCTTCGCCACGCCGTCCGGGCGGACCTTCCACGCGGGGACGTACTTCCCGCCGGTCGATCGCGGCCGGATGCCCGGATTCCGCACGGTGCTCGCGGCCGTGCGCGAGGCGTGGACCGATCGTCGCGCGGAGGTGGAGGCGCAGGCCGGGGCGGTCGCCGAGGTCCTCGCGGCCTCGGCGGCATCCGAGGCCGCGCCGCTGCCGGACGAACGCGCGCTCGCCGCCGCCGCGGACGAGATCGTCGCCCGGGAGGATCGCCGGTACGGCGGCTTCGGCACGGCGCCGAAGTTCCCCGTCGCCACGACCCTGCGCTTCCTGCAGGCCGAGGGCCGTAACGAGGTCGTCGCGCGCGCCCTGGACGCGATGGCGGCCTCGGAGCTCCGCGACGAGGACGGCGGGTTCTTCCGCTACGCCACGCAGCAGGATTGGTCGGTGCCGCACTACGAGCGGATGCTCATCGACAACGCCCAGCTGCTCGATGTGGCGATCGATGCCGGACGGGCCGATGTCGCGCGGGGCATCGCGGACTTCCTCCTCGCCGTCCTGCAGCGCCCCGGAGGCGGTTTCGGCGCCGCGCAGGACTCGGAGTCGTGGATCGAGGGGCAGCGCAGCGAGGGCGGCTACTACCGTGTCCCGCTCCACGCGCGGGCACAGCTGGAGCCGCCCGCGGTGGACGGCAAGATCATCACGGGCTGGAACGGGCTCGTGATCGGTGCGCTCGCCCGGGCCGGAGCCGATCTCGGCGAGTCCTCGTGGATCGACGCCGCCGTGCGCGCCGCGGAGCTCGTGCTGACGGTGAACCGCGACGCCGGCGGGCGACTCGTGCGCACCTCGCTCGACGGCGTTCCCTCGGCCGCCGTCGCCACCGACGCCGACCTCGGGCTGCTCGCCGACGGCCTGCTGGCCCTCGCACTCGCCACGGGCGACCCTCGGTGGGCGGCACGGGGGCTGGAGGTGCTGGCGGCTGACGCGGTCGCCGACCCCGTGCTCGCCGGGCAGGGGATCCCCGGGTCCGTCGACGGCGGAGACGGCGATCTCCCCTCGGGCGCCTCCGCCCGCGCGGCCGCGCACCTCACCGCCTGGCGGCTCGGCGCGGGGGAGCAGCATCGCGAGCGCGCGGCCGCCCTCGTCCGCGCCGGCGCGGCGCAGGCGCTGCGCCACCCGTTCGGATCCGGTGCGCTGCTGCGCGCGGCGGCGGGCCTGGCCCGCCCGCCGCGGCAGATCGTCGCGGTGACCTCGGATCCGCGAGGACCGCTCGCGGCGGCGGTGCGCGCGGCGGACGCCGACCTCGCGGCGGTGCTGAGCCCGCAGCAGGCGCGGGCCTTCGCCGAGGTCGGCTTCACGCTGTTCGAGGGGCGCGACGGCGTCGACGGCGTCGCCTATGACTGCCGCGGCTTCGTCTGCCGTCTGCCGGTGTCGGATCCGGCGCTCGTTCCTGCGGCACGCTGAGCGCCGCGGATCGATTGCTGTACATTCTGACCAGGGTTGAGCGGTAGAAGGGCGACAGGCTGTGCGACATGCGCAGGCTCAGCTGTCCCGTTTGTCCAGCGATCGTCGCCGTGGATACAGTGGCCGGACCCCGGCGACGTCGCCGCACCGGCCCTGCCGCCCGACGCGCCGCCCTCCGGCCCGAACGAACCGCAGCAAGGACGCCACGACGATGCCCCTCCCTGTCACCCCGCCCGCCGAGATCCCGCCCACCAATCCGCGGCTCGACGCCGTTCCGGCCTACAGGCAGGGACGCTCCGCCCCGGCCGGCGCCTCGAAGCTCTCCTCGAACGAGTCCCCGCACCCGCCGCTGCCCTCCGTGGTCTCGGCGGTCGCCGACCGGCTCGGATCCCTCCACCGCTATCCGCAGATGGCGGCGCCCGAGATCATCGGCCGCCTCGCCGAGCGCTACCGCGTCGACCCCGCGCTCGTCACGGTCGGCGCCGGATCCGTCGAGCTGGCCTCCCAGCTCATCCACGCCGTGGCGGGCGAGGGCGATGAGGTCGTGTTCGCCTGGCGCTCCTTCGAGGCGTATCCGTCGCTCGTCCGCATCGCGGGCGCGACCCCGGTGATGGTCCCGCTGGACGCGGAGCACCGGCACGACCTCGACGCGATGCTCGCGGCGATCACCGAGCGCACCCGCCTCGTCTTCGTCTGCAACCCGAACAACCCCACCGGCACGGTCGTGGGCCCCGAGGAGCTCGAGCGCTTCGTGGCGGCGGTGCCGCGCGACGTGCTCGTCGTGATCGACGAGGCCTATGTGCACTTCGACGGCTCGGCGTACTTCGCCGATGCCCCCGGGGCGACGGATCCGGAGCGCGGTGCGGGCCTCGAGCTGTTCCGCCGCCACCCGCACGTCGCCGTGCTGCACACGTTCTCCAAGGCCTACGGGCTTGCAGGCCTGCGGATCGGCTACGCGATCGCGCCCTCCGCGGTCGCCGCCGCGCAGCGCAAGGTCGCCGTGCCCTTCGGCGTCACCGACCTGGCCCAGGCCGCCGCCGTCGCCTCGCTCGACGCGCAGGACGAGCTCGCGGTGCGCATCGCCGAGGTCACCGCCGAGCGCGACCGCCTGCACGACGTGCTCATCGACGCGGGCTGGCCCGCGGTGCGCTCCGAGGCGAACTTCGTGTGGATTCCGGCGGGGGAGCGCTCCGCCGAGCTCGACGGCCTCCTGCACGACGGCGGCGTCGTCGCCCGCACGTTCCCGGGCGAGGGAGTGCGCATCTCGGCCGGATCCGCCCAGGACGTCGACCGCGTCGCGGCGGCCCTCGCCGCCTCGACGCGCAACCCCGCCCACCCCACCGCTGCCGTTCGCGAGGAGGCGACCGCATGACCACCGAAGTCCCGCTGACCACGACCACGACCAAGGGACTGCATCCCGGGCTCACCCGTCGGCAGATCTCGATGATGGGCCTCGGCGGCGCGATCGGCGCCGGCCTCTTCGTCGGCTCCGGCCAGGCGATCGGCATCGCCGGCCCCGCCGTGATCGTCTCCTACCTCGTCGCGGGCACGATCGTCGTGCTCGTGATGGCGATGCTCGCCGAGATGGTCGCCGCCAACCCGTCCTCGGGTGCGTTCAGCTCCTACGCGCAGAAGGCGATGGGCCGCAGCGTCGGCAGCGCGGTCGGCTGGCTGTACTGGATCCAGCTCGTCGTCGTGATCGCCGCGGAGGCGACCGGGGCCGCCGGCATCGTCGCGCACCGCTTCCCCGGCCTGCCCGAGTGGGCGTGGGTGCTGCTCTTCGTCCTCGCGCTCACGATCGTGAACCTGCTCGGGGTGCGCAACTACGGCCGGTTCGAGTTCTGGTTCGCGGCGATCAAGGTCGCCGCGATCATCGCGTTCCTCGTCGTCGGCGTGCTCGCGATCGTCGGACTGATCCCCGGCACCCCCGCGACCGGCGTGGGGAACCTCGTCGACCAGGGCGGCTTCGCGCCCACCGGCATCGCCGGGATCGCGGGCGCCCTGCTCATCGTGGTCTTCGCATTCGGCGGCACCGAGGTGGTCGCGATCGCGGCAGCCGAGTCGGACGACCCCGCGCGCAACATCAGCCGCATCGTGCGCCAGGTGATGGTGCGGATCCTGGTGTTCTACGTCGGATCCATCTTCGTGATCGTCGCGGTGCTGCCGTGGAACTCGAAGGAGGTGCTCGCCGGTCCCTTCTCCGCCGTGCTGGACACCCTGAGGATCCCGGGCGTCGGTCTCGTGATGGACCTCATCGTGATCGTGGCGCTGCTGTCGGCCATGAACGCCAACATCTACGGCGCCTCCCGGATGGCGTTCTCGCTGGGCGAGCGCGGTCTCGCCCCGCTCGCGCTCACCCGGACGAGTCTCGCCGGGGTGCCCCGCGTCGCCGTGCTGGCCTCGGTCGCGTTCAGCTTCGTCACGGTGATCCTGAACTGGATCTGGCCCGAGCAGGTGCTTCCCACCCTGCTGAACGTGGTGGGATCCACCCTGCTGGTGATGTGGACGGCGACGGCGGTCACGCAGCTGATCCTGCGCCGCCGCGCCGACGCCGAGGGCACCCCGCTGCCCATGCGCATGTGGGGTTTCCCGTGGCTGTCGATCGTCACCATCGTGCTGCTGGGCGCCGTGATCGTGCTCACCATGTTCGACGCCGGCGCGCGCACGCAGCTGCTGCTCACGATCGGCCTCACCGTGGTGCTGCTCGTGGTGGCGCGCCTCACGCGCGGCCTGTCCCGTCCCGGAGTGCTCAAGGACTCCGCCGACGAGGTGTTCCGGAGCTGACGATGCGCATCGATGCTCTCGACGCGGCCCTCATCCGGCTGCTCACCGACTCGCCGCAGCTGCCCGTGCTGGAGTGCGCGCGGCGGCTCGGCGTGGCGCGCGGCACCGTCACCAGCCGGCTCGCCCGGCTGCACGAGAACGGCGTGATCGAGGGCATCGTTCCGCGCATCGACCCGCGCGGGTTCGGATACGCCCTGACGGCGTTCTGTCAGGTCGAGATCGACCAGAAGGTCGGGCACGACGACGTCGCGGAGGCTCTGGCGTCGGCGATCCCCGAGGTCGTGGACATGTACACCGTCACCGGGGCGAGCGACATGCAGCTGCGCCTGGTGGCGCACAGCGCGGAGCAGCTGCAGGAGGTGCTGGACCGCATCGCGCTGGTGCCCGGGGTGGCCCGCACCGCCAGCTCGATCGCGATGCGCACGCACCTCAGCGGACGCGTGCTGCCGCTCGTGGAGCACGCCGCCCGCGGCTGACACCGCGCGGGCCGCAGGGGCGGGATCCGGCGTCAGCCGCTGTTGCGCGGATGACGCCGGGCGGCCCGCTCGTTGCCGCGCCGGTAGTTCCCCGTGACCCGGGCCATGAGCAGCTGGGGATCCTGCGTCTGCACCTGGTCGAGGAACTCGGCGGCGCGACGGCCGCGCAGCGTGGTCGCGACCGCGCCGCGGTGCGTGATGACGACGTCCTCGCCGCGCACGGCGTAGGTGAAGCCCGAAGGTGCCGGCATCGTCCTACTCGTCGTTCCCGGTCCAGCCCTTGCGGCGGAACCACCACCACATGATCGCCCCCGAGATCACCATGGATCCGATGCCGAGCAGGAAGAAGGACCACGGACCGGACAGCACGTGGGCGATCGACCAGTCGAAGTTCATCCCGAAGAAGCCGGTGAGGAAGCTCAGCGGCAGGAAGATCGACGCGATGATCGCGAGCTGCTTGGAGGTCTCGCCCTGACGGTTCGCGACCATCGAGAGGTAGAGGTCGGTGCAGCCGGCGACCATGTCGTGGTAGCCGTCGAGCTCATCGGTGATGCGGATGAGGTGGTCGTAGATGTCGCGGAAGTAGTCGTGGCTGTCGGCCTCCAGACCCGCGAGATCCGTGATCACCTCGACCTGCCGGGCGAACAGGTCGCGCATCGGCACCACGGCGCGGCGCAGGGTGAGCAGCAGGCGCTTGAGGCCGAAGGTCTGCTGCAGCTCCTTGCGGCCGCCGCCCGCGACGATCGCGTCCTCGAGGGCGTTGATCTCCTCGTCCAGGTCGCTGAGCACGGGGAAGTAGCTGTCCACGATCACGTCGATGATCTTGTAGACGTAGTACCGCTCGGTCTTCGGACTGGTCGAGTTCTGCAGCAGGGTCCGCACCTGGCTCAGGTCGGTGAACCGGCCGCCGTGCACCGTGATGACGTAGTCGCCGGTGAGGTGGCAGTGCACCTCTTCCAGCGGATGGTCGTTCTCGTCCTCCGGGTGCGCGGCGATCGCGGCCTGCAGCACGAGCAGCGCCCCGTCGCCGTACACGTCCAGCTTGGGCCGCTGCCCCATCCTCTGGGTGTCCTCGATGGACAGCGGATGCCAGCCCAGCGCCGTCCCGATCCGCTGGATCTCCTCGGCGGAGGGCGCGATCAGATCCAGCCAGAAGAACTCGTCCTGCGCGCGCAGCTGCGCGATGAGCTCCTCGTCGAACGTGTCCAGGATGCGCATGTCAGATCCAGGTGATCATCCAGTTGTGGGCCTGCCAGAACCACCACGGCACCGGCAGCCCGATCCACAGCGGATACCAGAAGGCGCTGACGAGCAGGATCAGCACCACGATCACCAGAACGGTGCGCTGACCGGCCTGCCGGCGATGGCGAGGAGCGCTGCGTCGTCCGGCGATGTCGCGCAGCGCGAGCACCAGGGCGAGGATCAGGAACGGCGCCATCACCACCGTGTAGAACTGGAAGATCGTGCGCTCGGGGAACGCCAGCCACGGCAGGTACGTGGCGGCGAGCCCGACCAGCGGGATCGCGTAGCTCCAGGGCATCGGGGAGCGCAGCACGAGGCCGCGCACGAAGCGCACCAGCAGGTAGACCGCGGCGGCGACGCCGAGGTACCAGATGAGCGGGTTCGGGATCGACGTGATCGTGCCGATGCAGTGATCGGTGCCGAAGCAGGGGGCGTCCTGGCCGCCGACCCAGAACGCGGTGGGGCGGATGAGCAGCGGCCACTGCCACGCCGGGCTGGCGTACGGGTGCGAGGAGGTGAGCCCCACATGGAACGCCAGGATGTCCGAGTGGTACTTGAGCCAGGAGGCGAGCGCGCCGTCCGCCGCGTTGCGGTCGTAGCCGCCCGAGGTCAGGAACCATCCGCTCCAGGACGCGAGGTAGGTGGCGGCGGCCACCGGCACGAGCAGCAGGAAGCTCACCGGCCCCTGGCGCAGCACGGCATCGGTCGGCCACAGGGCGACGCCCGCGCGGCGTCGCGCCAGCGCGTCGGTGACGACGAGATAGATCCCCGCGGCGGCGAGGACGTAGGCGCCCGACCACTTCACGCTGGTCGCGGCGCCGAGCGCGAGTCCTGCCAGGACGACCCAGGGGCGGCCCCAGAACACCCGGCCCCACAGCGTCGGCGCGTCGCCGCGCTCGTGCGAGGTCCGGTCCTCCAGGCGGGGCATCACCCGCTGCCGGTCGTACACGAGGAAGAGGATCCCGAGCACGATGAAGAACGTCAGGATCCCGTCCAGCAGGCCGATCCGGCTCAGCACGATGCCGAGCCCGTCGACGGCCAGCAGGAGTCCGGCCAGGGTGGCCGCGACGACGGAGCGGGTCAGCGCCTTGGCGAGCAGGTACACGACGAGCACCGTCAGCGTGCCGATGATCGCCGTGGAGATGCGCCAGCCGAAGCTGGATCCGGGGCCGAAGGCGGCGATGCCCAGCGCGATCAGCCATTTGCCGAGCGGCGGGTGCACCACGAAGGAGCCCGCGGTCTGCAGGGCGCTCGTGTCGCCGGACGCGAACAGCTCGTTCGCCTTGTCGCCCCAGGTGCCCTCGTAGCCCTGCACCCACAGCGACCAGGCGTCCTTGACGTAGTACGTCTCGTCGAAGACGATCGCGTGCGGATGCCCGATCCCCGTGATCCGCAGCACCGCGGCGAGCAGCGTGACGAGGGCCGGGGCGAGCCAGCTCACCAGCCGCAGCCTCGCCGGATCCCCGAGCCACGCGTCGCGCAGACGCTCCCAGCCGGTGGGACGGTCGTCGTGCCGTTCCTCGAGGGGCGGCAGCAGGGGCGCGGTCACCCGCTCAGCCTATGCTGGGGCGGGTGATCATCCTCGCGGCCACTCCGATCGGAAATCTCGGCGACGCGTCCCGCCGCCTGGTCGAGGTGCTGGAGGGCGCCACGATCATCGCCGCGGAGGACACCCGCACCACGCAGCGGCTGCTGCAGGCCCTCGGCATCGCGAACCGGCCGAGGCTCATCGCGCTGCACGACCACAACGAGAAGGCCAAGGCCGCGGAGCTCGCCGAGCTCGCCGCCTCCGAGGACATCGTGGTGCTCAGCGATGCGGGCATGCCGACCGTGAGCGACCCCGGGTACGGGCTGGTCGCCGCGGCCGCCGCGCGGGGCGTCACCGTCACCGCGATCCCGGGGCCGAGCGCGGTCGTGACGGCCCTCGCCGTGTCGGGGCTGCCCACCGACCGGTTCACGTTCGAGGGGTTCCTGCCGCGCAAGCCGGGGGAGCGCCGCTCCGCACTCGCGGCGCTCGCGACCGAGCCCCGCACGATGGTGTTCTTCGAGTCGCCGTCGCGCCTGGCCGCGACCCTGGACGACATGGCGACGGCGTTCGGCGCGGACCGCCGCGCCGCCGTGTGCCGCGAGCTCACGAAGCTGTTCGAAGAGGTGCGTCGCGGCGGTGCGGCCGAGCTGGCCGCCTGGGCGGCCGAGGGCGTGAAGGGCGAGATCGTCGTCGTCGTGGAGGGCGCGGCGCCCCGCGTCGTCTCGCCGGAGGACGCGCTGTCCCAGGTGCAGGCGCTGGTGGCCTCGGGGGTGCGGCTGAAGGACGCCTGCGCCGAGGTCGCCGCCGCCACGGGACTCGGATCCCGCGATCTGTACCAGGCGGCGCTCGCCGCCCGCAGCGCCTGACCCCTCCGACGCCGTGCCTCCGGCGCCGGCCGCGCGCTCGCTGCGCTGTCGAGGGCACGCCGTGCCGTCGAGCGCACGGGTCTTCCGCGCGGAGTTCCCGTGCACTCGACAGGATCCGGTGCCTTCGAGGAGCACCGGATCCTGTCGTCGCGTCACTGCCGCGGGTCGGGGACGGCGGGATCGGCGGGCGGTCGGAAGATCGGCGGCACAGGCACGCTGATCGTCGGCGGCAGCGTCAGCGCGGAGGGGGTGAGTGCGGGTCGCATCGCCGTCACCCGTTCTCGTCGCGCGCGGGCGTGGTCGCCGGTGGTGCGGTGTCGACGACCGTGACGGACATCGCGGTCAGGACCGTCTGCTCCTCGCCCGCCGCCACCGCGCCCGCGGGGAAGAACCGGCGTTCTCCGATGACCTGGCCCGTGCCGGGGTCGATGATGATCTCCTGGCGCTCGCCCGAGCGCTGCGGCTCGTCACGCCCGATCGCCACGCCGACCCGCCCGTCGAGGTTCGCCACGCCGTCGGTCGACGTGGTGCCCGGGATCAGCGCGAGCGCCTCGAAGAGACGCGCGCGCACGGGAGCCGGCACCGGGTAGGTGCGCAGCAGATCCGTGATCCGCACGAAGTCGTCCTCGTCCCGGCTCGCCGAGCCGCCCTGGTACTGCGCGTCGAAGTAGGCGAGGGTCTCGGCGCCGGATCCGATCGGGATCGCGCTCAGGTCCTGCGAGGCCCAGGGGCTGCCGTAGAACCGGCCCTCCGGGGCGTGGATCGTCTCCGCGACGAACGCGCCGTCTCCGGTCTGGCCGTGCTCCCAGTCCCGGTACAGCGCCCATTCGGCGCCCGGATCGGAGGGGATGTAGACGTCGACGTTCTGGATGTTCGACGGCAGCCTCGTGACCGTCTGGTCGGACGTGCCCTGGTAGCTGGCCCAGTCGGCGCGGGTGTGGAACTTCAGGTACTGCCCCGGTCCCGCCTCGGGATCGCTGTAGGTGATCGCCTCGGCGGCGGCCTGGCGCAGCACGATCGCCGCGGCGCTCGCCGATTGCGGATGCGGCGGGGCGAGCACGCCGCCCACGACGACGGCCGCGGCGACGGCGGCCGCGGCGGTGAGGCCGACGGCGGCCCAGCGCACCGGGTGCCGGCGGCGCGGCGCGCGGGATGCGGAGGTCTTCTCGGCCGCGCGCATCGCGGTCTCGAGCTTCCGGTACGCAGGAGCGAGCCGGGCCGCGTCGGGCTCGGCGACGTCGTCACGCAGTCTGCGGAGCAAGGTCAGGTCGTCCATTTTCACCCTCCTCAGGTGTGGAGCGGAGCAGGCGCCGGGCACGGTTGAGTCTCGACTTCACCGTGCCGACGGGGATGTGCAGGGCCTCGGCGATCTCGTCGTACGAGAGCTCGGCCCAGGCGAACAGCAGCAGGCAGTCGCGGTCCCCGGCGGAGAGCCGGCGGATCCGCCCGGCGAGACGTCCGACCGCGAGCTGCGCGTCCAGCGCCTCGTCGGGGTGGTGCGTCGTCACCGGCGATGGCGCGCTGCGCTCCATCGCCTTCAGCACCCGCGCGGTGGCGATGCGATGGCGGTGGATGAGGTTCGTCGCAATGCCGAACAGCCAGGGTCGGGCATCCTCCCGTGCGGGATCGAACCGGGCGCGGCGCTGGAACGCGATCAGGAAGGTCTCGCTCGTGACGTCGTCGGCGACGGCGTCACCGGCCCGTCGGGCCGCGTAGCGATGCACTGCTCCTGCGTAGCGGTGGAAGATCTCGCCGAAGGCCGACGGATCCGTCACCGACCTCGCGATCACCGTGTTGTCGTTGTTCACATCCTGTATTCCTCGGAGGAGTCGTTCGTGTTCACGATTCTTCCGGGTGGGGCCTCCTCGGCGTCCTCGACGGCGCGGCGCGGGCCGTGGATCCGGGTCGAAGGGAAGGCTGGGAGGATGCGGGATGAGCAGGTGGCGGCGGCCTACGACGCGCGGGCGGCCGAGTACATCGCGCTGATCGGGAGCATCGAGCAGCTGGAGGACGCCGATGTGGCGCTCATCGCGCGCTGGCGGGACGAGACCCCCGGACAGCTCCTCGACGCCGGCTGCGGGCCGGGCCTGTGGACCGCGTTCCTCGCGGAGAGCGGACGGGACGTGATCGGGGCGGACGTCTCCGTCGAGTTCCTCGCCGCGGCGCGTGCCGCGCATCCGGGCCTGCGTTTCGAGGCGGCGTCGATCCGCGACCTTCCGTACCCCGACGGCGCCTTCGGAGGGATCCTCGCCTGGTACTCGCTGATCCACGCGGAGCCCGAGGAGCTGCCGGGGATGCTCGCCGAACTGGCGCGGGTGACCGCCCCCGGAGGCCGGATCCTCATCGGCTTCTTCGACGGCGCACCGGGCGAGGAGTTCGCCCACGCCGTCGCACCCGCCCGCTACTGGTCGGCGCCGGCCCTTGCCGCGCGGCTCGGCGACGCGGGGCTCGACGTCGTGCACGCCGAACGACGGGAGCGAGAGCCGGGCGCCGCGGGCAGCGTCCGACCGCACGGGGCCGTGATCGCCGAACGCCGTTGAAGACGGGTCGAGACAGGGTCCGGGCCCCTGGCAGGGGGTTCCGCCGCGCGCAGCGGCGTGCGCGCCGCTCGGAGATGTGCGATTGCTTCGGACGAAACGGGTGATTCCGTCCGATCGAAGCGCACATCTCCGCGCGAGGCGCCCGCCGGGCTCGGACCGGATCTGCGGATCCCGTCCGAAGATCGCGTCCTTCTCCGAGCGAAGCGTCCGCCGTCGTCATCGTCGGAACCGCGCCCCGCATCCCGCCTAGAATCGAACGCATGCCCGCAGGCGAGTCCTTCTACATCACCACGCCGATCTACTACCCCTCCGACGTGCCCCACATCGGGCATGGCTACACCAGCGTCGCCGTGGACACCCTCGCGCGCTGGCACCGCCAGTCGGGTGACGACACCTGGATGCTCACCGGCACCGACGAGCACGGCCAGAAGATGCTGCGTGCGGCGGCCGCGAACGGCGTGACCCCGCAGGAGTGGGTGGACAAGCTCGTCAGCGAGAGCTGGTTCCCGCTGCTGAAGACCCTCGACGTCGCCAACGACGACTTCATCCGCACCACCCAGGAGCGGCACGAGACCAACGTGCAGGTGTTCTTCCAGAAGCTCTACGACGCGGGCTACATCTACGCAGGCGAGTACGAGGCGCTGTACTGCGTGGGCTGCGAGGAGTTCAAGCCCGAGTCCGAGATCGTCGACGGCACCGGTCCCTTCGAGGGCCTCAAGGTCTGCGCGATCCACTCCAAGCCGCTCGAGCTGCTGCAGGAGAAGAACTACTTCTTCAAGCTCAGCGAATTCCAGGACCGCCTGCTCGAGCTCTACAAGACCGAGCCCGACTTCGTGCGCCCCGACTCGGCGCGCAACGAGGTCGTCTCGTTCGTCTCGCAGGGACTCAAGGACCTCTCCATCTCGCGTTCCACGTTCGACTGGGGTATCCCGCTGCCGTGGGACACCTCGCACGTCATCTACGTGTGGGTCGACGCGCTCCTCAACTACGCGACCGCCGTCGGCTACGGCTCCGACGAGGAGACCTTCGCGCGCCGCTGGCCGGCGTACCACGTGGTGGGCAAGGACATCCTGCGCTTCCACGCGGTGATCTGGCCGGCCATGCTCATGGCGGCGGGCCTCGAGGTGCCCAAGGGCGTGTTCGCGCACGGCTGGCTGCTCGTGGGCGGCGAGAAGATGTCGAAGTCGAAGCTCACCGGCATCGCGCCGACCGAGATCACCGACGTCTTCGGATCCGACGCCTACCGGTTCTACTTCCTCTCCGCGATCGCGTTCGGGCAGGACGGATCCTTCTCCTGGGAGGACCTCTCCGCCCGCTACCAGGCCGAGCTCGCGAACGGGTTCGGCAACCTCGCCTCGCGCACGATCGCGATGATCGAGCGCTACTTCGACGGCGTCGTGCCGGCGGCGGGGGAGTACACCCCGCAGGATCTCGCGGTGCAGGAGCTCGTGGCGAAGGCCGCGGTCGACGCGGACGCCGCCGTCGAGCGGTTCCGCATCGACGAGGCGATCGCCGATGTGTGGACGATCGTCGACGCGCTCAACGGCTACATCACCGAGAACGAGCCGTGGGCGCTCGCCAAGGACGAGGAGCAGCGCGACCGCCTCGGGACCGTGCTGTACACCTGTGCCGAGGGGCTGCGTGCGCTCGCGGTCCTGCTGTCGCCGGTGATGCCGCAGTCGACCGCGAAGCTCTGGGACGCCCTGGGCGCGGAGGGCGGCCTCGGCGCGCTCACCGCGCAGCCGCTGCGCGACGCCGGGCGCTGGGGGCAGCTGCCGGCGGGGATCCGCGTGCAGGCGCTCGCACCGCTCTTCCCGCGCATCGAGGCCACGGCCTGACCGCATGAGCGAGACCCCGGACACCTATGTGCGCGAGCGGGCGACCGAGGGGCGCAAGGACCTGCGCTACCCCGAGGCGCCCGAGCCGCTCGCGGTGCCGGTGTACGACAACCACTGCCACCTCGAGATCGCCGACGGGGACGTGGGCCTGTCGCTCACCGAGCAGCTGGACCGGGCTGAGGCCGTCGGGATCGCCGGCGTCGTGCAGGCCTCCGGCGACATCGAGTCGTCGCGCTGGGCCGTCGATGCCGCCGAGTCGGATCCGCGCGTGCTCGCCGCCGTCGCGATCCACCCGAATGACGCTCCCGCCTACGCCGACGCCGGACGTCTGGACGAGGCGCTCGCGGTGATCGACGGTCTCGCCGCCCGCCCGCGCACCCGGGCGATCGGCGAGACCGGGCTGGACTACTTCCGCACCGAGGAGCCGGGGCGCGCCGCCCAGCACGCCTCGTTCGAGGCGCACATCGCGCTCGCGAAGAAGCACGGGATCGCGATGCAGATCCACGACCGCGACGCCCACGACGACGTGCTGGAGACCCTGGGCCGCGTCGGCGCCCCGGAGCGCACGGTGTTCCACTGCTTCTCGGGCGACGAGGCGATGGCGCGGGTCTGCGCCGATGCCGGGTACTACCTCTCCTTCGCCGGGAACGTGACGTTCAAGAACGCGCAGAACCTGCGCGACGCGCTCGCCGTCACGCCGCGTGAGCGGATCCTCGTCGAGACCGATGCGCCGTTCCTGACGCCGGTGCCGCTGCGGGGGCGCCCGAACGCGCCCTACCTGATCCCGATCACGCTGCGCTTCCTGGCTGCCGAACTCGGCGTCGACGTCGACGAGCTCGCCGCGCAGATCGCCGCGAACACGCTCGAGGTCTACGGCTCGTTCGCCTGAACCTCGTCGAGCACGGGACGCGCGGAGACGATCTGCGAGATCGGCCGCCAGACGAACAGCAGGGTGAGCGCCGCTCCGGCGAAGGCGAACCACCACGGCGCGGTGAGCCCCCACGCCTGCGCGAGCACCCCGCCGAGCGCCTGGCCGATGACCATCCCGCCGAACACCCCGACGGAGTTCACCGACGACACCCGGCCCTGCAGCTCATGCGGCACGAGCCGCTGCCGCACCGTGGTCGAGATCGTGCCCCAGACGAACGCGTAGAAGCCGAACACGAACATGATGATCAGGGCGATCCAGCCCTGGGTGGTCAGGGCGAACGCGAGGTGCATGACGACCTCGAGCGAGAGGCAGACGCGCATCATGGTGGCGAACGACACGTGCCGCTCCAGCCAGCCGAAGCTCATCGTCGCGAGCAGTCCGCCGGCGGCCGACGCGGTCGTGAGCATGCCGTAGCCGATCGCCCCCATGCGCAGATGCTCGGTCGCGTAGAGCACGAGCACGCCCCAGGGTGCCGCCCAGGTCACGTTGAACAGCAGGATGATCACCACGAGCATCCGCACCGGAGGGTTCCGCCACAGCCAGCGCAGGCCCTCGGCGATGCGATGCACTGAGCTCGTCGAAGTGTCGGTGTGCACCTTCGCGGGGCGCGGATCCGCAGCGGCCGTCGTCGAGCCGCCCGCGTCGCGCGGAGGCACCGAAGTCCGCGCGATCCGGGAGATCAGCACGACCGCCAGGCTCACGCACACGGCCTCGAGCAGGAACGGCCAGGCGTGGCCCGCGGCGAACAGGAACGCGCCGAGCGGAGGACCGGCGAACTGGTTCGCGACGAGGAACCCCGCCTGCAGGCGGGCGTTGCCGAGCCCGAGGTCCACCGGCTTCAGGAGCATCGGCAGCAGTGTGGATCCCGCGGTGTCGACGAACACCTCCGCGGTGCCGTAGAGGAACGCGGAGGCCAGCACGATCCAGATGTTCGCCATGCCGGTCACGAGGAACGCGCACAGCGCGAGCAGCACGAGCGCGCGCGCACCGTTCGCCACCATGACCAGCCGGCGGCGGTCGAAGCGGTCGGCGATCGCGCCCGCGTGCAGGCCGAACACCAGCCAGGGCAGGAACTGCAGGATCGCCCCGGCCGCCACGAGGATCGGCGAGGAGGTCATCGACGCGATCAGCAGGGGGGCGGCGGCCAGCGCCACGCCGTCGCCGACGTTGCTGGTCCAGCTCGAGGCGAGCAGCCAGCGGAAGTCGGTGCCCAGGCGGCGCGGCGCGACGACTTCACCGATCCAGGACATCCGAGAAGACTATCGACGGTAGGGGACAATGGTCAGATGACCGTCTCCCTGCTCGGCGCCGCCGATATCCGCCGGCTCGCCGCCGAACTCGATGTGACGCCCACCAAGAAGCTCGGCCAGAACTTCGTCGTCGATGCGAACACCGTGCGCAAGATCGTCCAGGCCGCCGCCGTGCAGCCGTCGGAGCGGGTCGTGGAGATCGGCCCGGGTCTCGGATCGCTGACCCTGGCGATCCTCGAGACGGGCGCGAGCGTCACCGCGGTGGAGATCGACCACCGCCTCGCCGCGCGCCTGCCGCAGACCGCGCGCGACCGCGGCGTGCCGGAGGGGGCGCTGACCGTCGTGGACGCCGACGCGATGCGGGTGACGGAGCTGCCGGGCGAGCCGGCCGTGCTCGTCGCGAACCTGCCCTACAACGTCTCGGTGCCGGTGCTGCTGCACTTCCTCGAGACCTTCCCCTACCTCCAGCGCGGCGTCGTCATGGTGCAGGCCGAGGTCGCGGAGCGGCTGGCGGCGAAGCCCGGCTCCAAGATCTACGGAGCCCCGAGCGTCAAGGCCGCCTGGTACGGGCCGTGGAAGCTCAGCGGCACGGTGTCGCGACAGGTGTTCTGGCCGGTGCCGAACGTCGACAGCCTGCTCGTCGGGTTCCATCGGGATCCGCAGCCGCGCGGATCCGACCAGGAGCGTCTGCGCACGTTCGCGATCGTGGACGCCGCGTTCAACCAGCGGCGCAAGATGCTGCGTCAGGCGCTGTCCGGGATCTTCGGCAGTTCCGCCGAGGCCTCCGCCGTGCTCGAATCGGCCGGCGTCGCGCCGACGGCGCGGGGTGAGGATCTCACCGTGGACGACTATCACCGCATCGCGCGGGTCGCGCCGAAGGACTGAGCGGATCGAGCCCGGATCCGTTTCCCCCGAAGTTGTGCCCTCTCGGGTTTCGGGTTCCCGAGAGGGCACATTCACTTCACTTGGAGGTACCTTCACGTCGACCGAGTCCCCAGATCCCGGTCGACTTCCTCAGCTGAGGTCTCGACAATAACACCGGATCACCTTGTCCCCCAAATGGGGGACAAGGACAAATGCTGAGAGTTTGCCGTGAATGGGCGCGGCGCGGCGGGGCGCGGGCGCCGTACCCGCGTCTCGAGGGTGTGCAGCCAGGCGATCACGGAGCCGAAGGCGAGCGCCTCGAACACCGTGAGCGTGATGACCCCGGCGACCAGGGCCGTCATGCCGACGGCGAGCACGATCGTCGCTCCGACGGCGAGGCGGTCGAGCGTGCGGGACGCCCCGCGCAGGTGCAGGCGATGCATGAGGAGCAGCCCCGCGGAGGAGGCGAGGGCGCCGTTGGCGGCGCGCTCATGCGCGAACACGTTGTAGGAGAGCGGCAGGACGCCGACGAGCGCGAGGCTGAGGCCGAGCCCGACGATGAGCAGCGGCACGACCGTCGAAACAGCCGCATTCGCGCCGATTCCCGCGAGGGATCCGCTCTTGAGGCCGCGACGGACCGGCACGGCGGCGAGGGCGATCACCGCACCCGCGAGCACCATCCCGAGGTTGAAGTACGCGCTGGAGTCGTCCTGCATCGCTCCGAGCCTGCTGAAGCAGGAGAGCCACCACCGGGGGTCGGCGGTGGTCAGCGCGGCTGCGGGAATGCATACGCAGAGCACTCCCGCGGCCAGGAGCACGAGGGGGGTACGCCGAGGCCAGTGCATGACGGATCCTGTCGCCGCACGCTCGGGCGAATGCACTTTTCGGGTGGAGATCCGCACTGGGGGCGAGCGTGATCGGACGCGGATCGGGCTCGGTCCGCGGTTGGCCGATCATCCTAGCGAGTCTGCGAGATATCGGCGAGCGCCGCCCGGGGCCCCGGCCCGCCCGAACTGCGGAAAGAGAGCCGGGGAATCGGGTGCGACGAGGCGCAGCGCCGCTAACCTGGGACGGTGACCGAGCCGCGCTTCCGCCCAGACGTCCTCGACATCCATCGCCCCCACACCGCCGCCGCGGACCGCTATGAGGGGGCCCATTTCCGGCAGGTCGGGTCGTCCGGCCTCTTCCTGCCGGCGATCTCGCTCGGGCTGTGGTGGAACTTCGGCGACAACATCCCGATGGACGATCAGCGCGCCCTCCTGCGGCACGCGTTCGACCGGGGGATCACGCACTTCGACCTGGCGAACAACTACGGCCCGCCGTACGGCTCCGCGGAGAAGAACTTCGGGCGGATCTTCGCCGAGGACCTGCGGCCCTACCGTGACGAACTGATCATCTCGTCGAAAGCGGGCTGGGACATGTGGCCGGGGCCGTACGGAGACCTCGGCAGCCGCAAGTACATCCTGGCCAGCGCCGAGCAGTCGCTGACCCGGATGGGGCTGGACTACGTCGACATCTTCTATTCGCACCGGGTGGATCCGGAGACGCCCATCGAGGAGACCATCGGCGCGCTGGACACTCTCGTCCGGCAGGGCAAGGCGCTGTACGTCGGCATCTCGTCCTACAGCGCGGAGCGCACGGAGGCCGCGGCGGACATCGCCCGCGAGCTCGGCACGCCCCTCGTGATCCATCAGCCCTCGTACTCGATCCTGAACCGCTGGGTGGAGGACGGTCTCACCGAGACGCTCCGCGAGGAGGGGATGGGGGCGATCGCGTTCACACCGCTCGCGCAGGGGCTGCTCACCGGCAAGTACCTCGACGACGGCACCGCCGAGCGCGCCCAGAAGCGCGGCTCCCTGCCGGACCGCCCGCTCAGCGACGAGGGCCTCGGGGTCCTGCGTGCGCTGAACGACCTCGCCCGGGAGCGCGGTCAGAGTCTCGCCCAGCTGGCCCTGCAGTGGGTGCTGCGCGACGGCGTCGTGGCCTCGGCGCTCATCGGCGCCTCGCGGCCCGCGCAGCTCGACGAGAACCTCGGGGCGCTCGACGCGCCCGAGCTCACGGCCGAGGAGCTCGCGCGCATCGATCGGGTGGCCGGCGCGGGTCTCGATGTGAACCTGTGGTCGGTCTCCTCGGAGCTCTGAGGCGATGAGCATCGCGGAGGAGGCGCCGGACGACCAGCCCGTGCGCCGGGTGCACGTGCGGGCTCCGGGGAAGGTCAACCTCTTCCTCGGCGTGGGAGACCTCGACGACGACGGCTATCACGAGCTGTCCACGGTCTTCCAGGCGGTGTCCCTCTACGAGGACGTCATCGCGACGCCCGCCGACGACTTCACGATCAGCGTGTCGGGCGTCGCGGATCCGTCCACGGTCCCGCTCGACGACCGCAACCTCGCGATGCGCGCGGCGAAGCTCCTCGCCGCGGCCACGGGGTACGCGGGGGGAGCGCACCTGGACGTGCGCAAGAGCGTGCCGGTCGCCGGGGGGATGGGCGGCGGATCCGCGGATGCCGCGGCCGCCCTCGTCGCCTGCAACGAGCTGTGGCGCACGGGGCTCGACCACGGTCGCCTGCAGGAGCTCGGGGCCAGGCTCGGCGCCGATGTGCCCTTCTCGCTCCTGGGCGGCACCGCCGTCGGCTCGGGGCGCGGCGATGTGCTGACCCCCGCGCTCTCCCGTGGCCGGTACCAGTGGGTGCTGCTCCTCGACGACGAGGGGCTGTCCACTCCCGCGGTGTACCGGGCTTTCGACCTGGTGATGGCGGAGGACCGGCAGAGCGATGCGGAGCGCCACGCCGAGCGGCGCCGGCTGGACCCCGTGCAGGTGCCTCCGTCCTTCTTCGAGTCGCTCCTCTCGGGGGAGGCGTTCGAGCTCGGGCAGAGCCTGCGCAACCAGCTGGAGGCGGGATCCTTCCGGCTGCGCCCGCAATTGGAGGAGACCATCGACAGGGTGATCGGCGGAGGCGGCGGGCCGGTCGTCGGCGGGATCGTGTCGGGGTCCGGTCCGACCCTCGCGTTCCTCTGCGAGACGGCCGAGGGGGCGGACGCCACCGCCGAGATGCTCCGCGGCTGGGGGCGCACGGCGCTGCGGGCGCACGGGCCGGTGCGCGGCGCGCACGTCGTCTCGATCGAGTCCTGAGCCGATCCTCCGTCTCGCGCCGGGCGGATCGGGTCCGTGCGTGCGCGTCGGCGGCTTGGCCTCCATAATGGACTCATCCATGTGACCGTGCACATCGAGGAGGCTCTGCATGTCGACCTCCTCCGAGCGTGCCCGGATGCCCAGCATCCGCGACGTGGCACGCCTGGCCGGGGTCTCGCACCAGACCGTCTCGCGGGTGCTCAACGACCACCCCAGCATCCGGCCGGAGACGAAGGAGCGGGTGCTCGACGCGATCCGCGTGCTGGACTACCGGCCGAACGTGGCGGCGCGCGCGCTCGCCACGAGCCGGTCGAACATCCTGGGCGTGCTCTCGGCGACCACCGGCGAGTTCGGCCCGACGTCCTCGATCGCGGCGATCGAGGACGCGGCGCGGGCCGAGGGCTACTCGGTCAGCACGCTCAACCTGCCCGACACCACCCCGGAGGCGATCGGCGCCGCGGTGCGGCAGCTCGTCGGCGAGTCCGTCGACGGCATCGTGGTGCTCGCGCCGCAGGTGCGGGTGTTCAACGTGCTGCGGGGGATGGCGGTGACGGTGCCGTTCGTCAGCCTGCAGACCGCCTCCGGCTCGGACGGCTTCAGCCATTCCGCGGATCAGCTCGCCGGCGCGCGCATGATCACCGAGTACCTCATCCGGCTCGGGCACAGCGACATCCTGCACCTGGCGGGTCCGCAGGACTGGATCGAGGCCGAGTCGCGCATGCGCGGGTACCTGGATGCGATGCGCGACGCCGATCTGCCCACCATCCCGCCCATCCGCGGCGACTGGACCGCCGACTTCGGCTACTTCGCCGGTCAGGAGCTCGCGCGGCGCCGTGACTTCACCGCCGTGTTCGCCGCCAACGACCTGATGGCGATCGGCCTGATGCACGGCTTCCGCGACGCGGGGCTGCGGGTGCCGATCGATGTGAGCGTCGTGGGCTTCGACGACATCCCGGTGGCGGCGCACGTCGCGCCGCCGCTGACGACCGTGCACCAGGACTTCGCCGAGCTCGGCCGGCGGGCGGTGCGGATCCTGCTGGCGCAGCTGCGCGGGGACGCGGCGCCGGAGTTCGGGCCGGTCGTGCCGGTGCTGTGCGGACGCGAGTCCGCCGCGTCACGGTAAGGACACGAAATCGGCGTCGGCACTTGACACTGCCGAAGCGCGCAAGGCACCATGTAACCCGATGTGAACGGTAACATTGACCGGAACATCATCGGACCTGGTATCGAAGGAGATCCGTGAGCGAGACGACGGCGTTGCCCACCGTGGCGGGACCGATCCTCGAGATGCGCAGCATCACGAAGGAGTTCCCGGGCGTGAAAGCCCTCTCCGATGTGTCCATCACCGTCCGCACCGGCGAGGTGCACGCCATCTGCGGCGAGAACGGCGCGGGCAAGTCGACCCTGATGAAGGTGCTGTCCGGGGTCTACCCCTACGGCACGTACGACGGCGAGATCCTGCTCTACGGGCAGGAGCAGCGCTTCCGAGACATCGCCGCGAGCGAACATGCCGGAATCGTGATCATCCACCAGGAGCTCGCGCTGATCCCCGAGCTCTCGATCACCGAGAACATCTTCCTCGGCAATGAGATCCGCCGCGGCGCCCGCATCGACTGGACCGCGCAGAAGCAGCGCACGGTCGAGCTCCTCGCCCGCGTCGGCCTCAAGGAGGATCCCGACGTCGCGATCAAGCACCTCGGCGTCGGCAAGCAGCAGCTCATCGAGATCGCCAAGGCGCTCAACAAGGACGTCAAGCTGCTGATCCTCGACGAGCCCACCGCGGCGCTCAACGAGAACGACTCGCAGCACCTGCTCGACCTGATCCTCGGCCTCAAGGCCAAGGGGATCACGTCGATCATCATCAGCCACAAGCTCAACGAGATCGAGCAGATCGCCGACGAGATCACGATCATCCGCGACGGCCGCACGGTCGAGACGCTCGACGTCGGACGCGGCGAGATCAACGAGGACCGCATCATCCGCGGCATGGTCGGCCGCTCGCTGGAGAGCCGCTACCCCGACCGCACCCCCGAGATCGGCGAGGTGTTCTTCGAGGTCAAGGACTGGTGGGTGCGCCACCCCTCGGTCTCCGAGCGCATGGTCGTGAAGGGTTCCAGCATCGAGGTGCGCCGCGGGGAGGTCGTCGGCATCGCCGGCCTCATGGGGGCAGGGCGCACCGAGTTCGCGATGAGCATCTTCGGCCGCTCCTACGGGCAGTTCCTCTCCGGCACGATCGTCAAGGACGGCCAGGAGATCGCGCTGCCCGACGTGCGCAGCGCGATCCGGCACGGTCTCGCCTACGTGAGCGAGGACCGCAAGGTGCTCGGCCTCAACCTGCTGGACACCATCAAGCGCTCGATCGTCTCGGCGAAGCTCTCCAAGATCTCCCGCAACGGCGTCGTCAACGACATCGAGGAGGCGCAGGTGGCCGAGCGGTACCGGAAGTCCCTGCGCATCAAGACGCCGACGGTCGACCAGGGCGTGGGCACGCTCTCGGGCGGGAACCAGCAGAAGGTCGTGCTGGCCAAGTGGATGTTCACGGATCCGGATCTGCTGATCCTGGACGAGCCGACCCGCGGCATCGACGTCGGCGCCAAGTACGAGATCTACGGCATCATCAACGAGCTCGCGGCGCAGGGCAAGGGCGTCATCGTGATCTCCAGCGAGCTGCCCGAGCTGCTCGGCATGTCCGACCGCATCTACACCGTGTTCGAGGGACGCGTCACCGACTGCCTCCCCGCATCCGAAGCAACCCCGGAGGCGCTCATGCGCAGCATGACCTCCCTTACTCAGAAGGCGTCCGCATGAGCACCACGACCACGCCCGCACCGCAGGTACCCGCGCCCGAGCCGGGCTTCCGCTTCCGCGATCTCGGCAAGATGATGGGCGGCGGCCAGTCCACCGGACGTCAGTTCGGCATCCTCGGATCACTGATCGTCATCATCCTGATCTTCCAGGTCTGGACCGGAGGTCTGACGCTGTCGTCGGGCAACCTGATCAACGTCGTCAGCCAGTACTCCTACATCCTGATCCTGGCCATCGGCATGGTGATGGTCATCATCATGGGCCACATCGATCTCTCGGTCGGCTCGGTGGCCGCGTTCGTCGGCATCGTCGTGGCCCAGTCCATGGCGAACTGGCACTTCCCGTGGTGGGCGGCGATCCTGCTCGGCCTCGCCCTCGGCGCGCTCGTCGGCGCCTGGCAGGGCTTCTGGGTCGCGTTCGTGCGGGTGCCCGCGTTCATCGTCACCCTCGCCGGCATGCTGTTCTTCCGAGGCGCCAACCAGGCGGTCGGGCAGTCGACGTCGGTGGCGGTTCCGGCCGACTTCCAGTTCATCGGCGCGGGCTACCTTCCCGAGCTCGCCGTGCCGCTCAACTTCAACGTGCTGACGATGCTGCTCGCGGTCCTGGCCGCGGCATGGGTCGTGTTCTTCGAGTTCCGCATGCGCGCCTCGCAGCGCAAGGCCGGCACCGAGAGCGCCCCGCTCTGGGTGAGCGTGGTGAAGATCGTGGTCCTCGCCGCGATCATCCTCGCGGCCGGCTGGCTGTTCGCCAACGGACGGCCGGGCACGAGCTTCCCGATCTCGGGGCTCATCCTGCTGGTGCTCGTCATCGTCTACACCTTCGTCACCAACAACACCGTCTTCGGCCGCCACATCTACGCGGTCGGCGGCAACCGCCAGGCGGCTCGCCTCAGCGGCGTGAAGGACCGGTGGACCGACTTCTTCGTCATGATGAACATGTCGGTGCTCGCCTCGGTCGCGGCGATGATCTACGTCGCCCGCGCCACGGCCTCCGGTCCTCAGGACGGCAACGGCTGGGAGCTCGACGCGATCGCGGCCGTGTTCATCGGCGGCGCGGCCGTCTCCGGCGGCATCGGCACCGTGATCGGCTCGATCATCGGTGGCCTGGTCATGGCCTTCCTCAACAACGGCATGGCGCTGCTCGGCGCGGGCGCCGACACGGTCGCGATGGTGAAGGGACTCGTGCTGCTCGGGGCCGTCGCCGTCGACGTCTGGAACAAGCAGCAGGGCCGGCCGTCCATCACCGGATTCATCACCCGACGGTTCTCCCGCGCGGAGGAGCCGTTCCCCACCACCGCTGGCGGCACTGCGAGCGGAAAGTAAGAAGAGGTCCGGGCCGCTCGCGCGGCGCGATCCTGCATTCACCTGAGATGCAACACCAAGAGAGAAAGAGATCCCAATGAAGAAGATCCTCCTTTCGGCGACAGCGCTCGTCGTCGCGGGTGCCTTCGCCCTGACCGGCTGCTCGTCCGAGCGTGGCGGAACCCCCGCCGCGAGCGGCGACAGCACGGCCAAGGGCTTCGCAGCCGACGCGAAGATCGGTGTCGCCCTGCCGGACAAGACCAGTGAGAACTGGGTGCTGGCGGGGAAGCTGTTCACCGACGGGCTGACCAAGGCGGGCTTCAAGCCCGACGTGCAGTACGCGCCGGCCAGCAACACGGTCGCCGAGCAGCAGAACCAGATCCAGGCGATGGTCACCGGTGGTGCGAAGGTCATCATCATCGGCGCCAAGGACGGCAAGCAGCTGTCCACCCAGGTCAAGGCGGCGCACGACGCCGGCGCGACCGTCATCGCCTACGACCGCCTGATCGAGAACACCGACGCGGTCGACTACTACGTCGCGTTCGACAACTTCAAGGTCGGCCAGCTGCAGGGCCAGGCCCTGCTCGACGGTCTCGCCAAGCGCGCGGGCCACCCGGCGCCGTACAACATCGAGCTGTTCTCCGGATCCGCGGACGACGCGAACTCGGCGGTCTTCTTCAAGGGCGCCATGGACGTGCTCGAGCCGAAGATCAAGGACGGCACGCTCAAGGTGGTCTCCGGCCAGACCGAGATCACCCAGACGGCGACCGACGGCTGGAAGGCCGAGAACGCGCAGCGCCGCATGGACGCCCTGCTCACGGCGAACTACAGCTCCGCCACGATCGACGGCGTGCTGAGCCCGAACGACACCCTGGCCCGCGCCATCATCACCTCGGTGCAGCAGGCCGGCAAGCCGGTTCCGGTCGTCACCGGCCAGGACTCCGAGGTCGAGTCCGTCAAGTCGATCATGGAGGGCGTGCAGTACTCCACGATCAACAAGGACACCACGCTGCTCGTCGCCCAGGCGATCAAGATGACCGAGCAGCTGCAGAAGGGCGAGAAGGTCGACGTCAACGACACCAAGTCGTACAACAACGGCGTCAAGGTCGTCCCGTCCTACCTGCTCGCTCCGGTCATCGTGACCAAGGAGAACGCGGCGGAGGCGTACGCCAACGTCCCGAACCTCCTCGAGATCGTCAAGTCGTACAAGTAACACCCGTATCGCGAAGGGCCGCGCGGACAGCACCGCGCGGCCCTTCGTCGTACCCGGCCCGAGGGGCGGAGGATCAGGCCGTTCCGCGGCGGTCGGCGCCGGGTCGCGCACGCAGGCGCCGTCGTGCGGCGGCGGCCGTGCTGCGTGCGGTGCGCACGGCGCGCAGCACGGCCGCGCGCGGGCGGGCGGAGACGCCCCAGCGCCAGTCGTGCGCGTCGCCGAATGCGACGAGCTCGATGTCGTTCGGCTCCTCCGAGGCCAGGAGCGCGACCGAGTACTCGGCGCGCCTCGCCAGATACGGCTCGCGCCGGAAGACCGTCGGCAGGAACGGTTCGAGCCGGCCGGCGATGTCCAGCGTCAGCATGGTCCGCATGCACTTCCAGCAGCGCGAGCAGTTGGTCGCGCGTCCCGGATCCGCCTCCACGCAGACATCGAGATACCTCGCGTACGGCGTGCCGGCGAGGGCGAGGGTCCGATCGATGCGGGAGAGGCCGGAGCTCGTCGACTCCAGCGTCAGCGCCGGGGTCGACAGCATCGGGAAGGTCATCGCGCCGGCGAGGCCGATGTCGCCGTGCGGAGGCGGCATCCGCACGTTCCGGTAGGCGCCCTCCGAGGCATGGTAGGAGCGCCCCATCCCGCCGCCGAGCAGATGCGCCGCGGCCGCGTTGCGGAAGGTCACGGTCTCCATGAAGCCCATCTGCGGATAGTGCGCGTCGAGATTGCTGTCGATGCGGAGGAAGGGCAGCCCGAGCTCCGCGGCCAGCGGTGCCAGCGCCCGCCAGCGCGCCTCCCAGAGCGCGTCGTTGCGGTCGCCGTGGGCGCCGACGTTGTTGTTGAGCAGGTGGGTGATGCGCATGCCGGCCGGGATGTCCGAGGCGAGCGCGTACTCCGCGAGCGTCGCGAAGCTGTCGACGCCGCCGGAGAAGC
Source organism: Microbacterium sp. USTB-Y (assembly GCF_023703415.1). Taxonomy (GTDB): domain Bacteria; phylum Actinomycetota; class Actinomycetes; order Actinomycetales; family Microbacteriaceae; genus Microbacterium. Next base: position 66,091 of record NZ_JAGMTU010000006.1, read on the forward strand.
CGGTCACGACGCCGGGTGCCGGCGCACCCGAGGCGACGGTGCCGTCGGCGGTCACGGGGATGCGACGGTACTCCGCGTGCACCGCGCGCACGAGCGCCTGCAGATCGTGGTTCAGCCGGTGCAGGAGCACGTCCGTGACGGATCCTCCGACGTGCAGCGCGCGCCCGTAGCGCATGGCGGGCAGCAGCAGGGCGACGGCCACGTGGTCCGCACGATCGCCGAGCAGGTCCGCGTGCTCCTCGGGCACCGAGAACCACAGCGGTGCGGCTCCCGCGACCTCGGCGATCGAGCGCACGTTCCCGCTCCCGTCGCGCGATCGCCGCCGCGGCGCGGCGACCAGCGCCGCGGCGGAGTCGAGGACCATGTCGAAAGGATAGCGAGCCGCACCGGGCGCAGGGCAGCGGCGTCGTGCGCGCGGGTGGTGCTTCATCATCAGCGCCGCGAGGGCCGCTCTGACTAGACTGGGCGGCGGATCGACGTCGCTCCACCCACCCACTCACCTCTTGAACAAGGAGCACCCTGTGGCACTGATCGAGGCTGTAGGCGCACGCGAGATTCTCGACTCCCGTGGCAACCCGACCGTCGAGGTGGAGGTGCTCCTCGACGACGGCATCGTGCAGCGCGCCGCCGTCCCCTCCGGTGCGTCCACCGGTGCGTTCGAGGCGTACGAGCTGCGCGACGGCGACAAGAGCCGCTACGGCGGCAAGGGCGTGCTCAAGGCCGTCGAGGCGGTCATCGACGAGCTCGGCCCGGCGATCGAAGGCGTCGAGGCCAGCGAGCAGCGCATCATCGACGAGATCCTCATCGAGGTCGACGGCACCGACAACAAGAGCCGGGTCGGCGCGAACGCGATCCTCGGCGTCAGCCTCGCGGTCGCCAAGGCCGCCGCGGACTCCGCCGACCTGCCGCTGTTCCGCTACCTGGGCGGCCCGAACGCGCACCTGCTGCCCGTTCCGCTGTTCAACGTCATCAACGGCGGTTCGCACGCCGACAACGGCATCGACATGCAGGAGTTCTTCCTCGCCCCGATCGGTGCGGACAGCTTCTCCGAGGCGCTGCGCTGGGGCACCGAGGTCTACCACGTGCTCAAGGGAGAGCTGAAGGCGGCGGGCTTCGCCACCGGCCTCGGCGACGAGGGCGGCTTCGCCCCCGACCTGCCCAGCAACCGCGAGGGCCTCGAGTTCCTGGTCAAGGCCATCGAGAAGGCCGGCTTCACGCCGGGCACCGACATCGCCCTGGGCCTCGACGCCGCCGCCACGGAGTTCTTCAACGACGGCGCGTACCGCCTCGACGACAAGGACTGGGACGCGGCGTCGCTCACCGACTACTACGTGAGCCTGGTGAAGGACTTCCCGATCGTCACGATCGAGGACGCTCTCGCCGAGGACGACTGGGACGGCTGGAAGGCACTCACCGAGAAGCTCGGCTCGCAGATCCAGCTCGTCGGCGACGACCTGTTCGTCACCAACCCGGAGCGTCTGCAGAAGGGCATCGACCTGGGCGTCGCCAACTCGCTGCTCGTCAAGGTCAACCAGATCGGCACGCTGTCCGAGACCCTCGACGCGATCAGCCTCGCGCACCGCTCGGGCTACACCACGATGCTTTCGCACCGCTCGGGCGAGACCGAGGACACCACGATCGCCGACCTCGTCGTCGCCGTGAACTCGGGCCAGATCAAGAGCGGCGCGCCCGCTCGGTCGGAGCGCGTCGCGAAGTACAATCAGCTTCTGCGCATCGAGGAGGAGCTGGGTGACGCCGCGGTGTTCGCCGGGCGTTCCGCCTTCCCGCGTTTCAAGGGCTGACCAGCACATCTGCTGACACGCTCTGTCAACCGGCTGACGGTGGAGGAGGAGTCATGACCGAACGGCGGACTCCTCCTTCGTCGTCTCCGAGAGCGACCGCCGCGCCGCGCCAGGCCGGCGCCCGCGCCGTGGACGTGCGGGGCTGGGTCGGCGGCATCCGGCTCAGCGGGTTCATGGTGATCATGCTCTCCCTCGTCGTGCTGGGAGCCTGGGTCCTGGTGCCGACGCTGGGCACCTACCTCGACCAGAGGCAGCGGATCGCGGCGCTCGAGCACTCCGTGACGGTCACTCAGAAGCAGATCGACGATCTCAAGGCCGAGCGGGCGCGCTGGAACGACCCCGCGTACATCACCGCGCAGGCGCGTCAGCGGCTCTTCTACGTCAAGCCGGGAGAGGTCGTCTACCTCATCGACAACGACATCGATCCCGCGGCTCGTCCGGTCGAGCAGGCGAGGGTCAGCGACACCGTGCAGGAGAAGTCCTCCGACTGGGCGGGCCAGCTGCTGCGCAGCGTGACCGAGGCCGGGCTCGCCAAGACCGCGACCGGCTCGACCGGCCGCTGAGGACCCTCCCGGTTCGACCCCGTACCCTGGAGGGGTGACCACGCCGCCCTTCGCCCCGCCCACCGACGCCGAGATCGCGGTCGTCTCCGCACAGCTCGGCCGCGAGGCCCGCGGAGTCGTGGGCATCGCCGCCCGCTGCGTGTGCGGCAACCCGACGGTCGTGGCGACGCTGCCGCGGCTGCCCGACGGCTCGCCGTTCCCCACGTTCTACTACCTCACGCACCCCGTCGCGGCGGCCGCGATGTCGACCCTCGAGGCCGAGCACGCGATGCCGGAGCTCGCCCAGCTGCTCGACGACGAGGAGGTCGCCGCCGCCTACCTGCGCGCGCATCAGGCCTTCCTCGCGGACCGGTCGCAGTACGGCGACGTGCCCGAGATCGCCGGGGTGTCCGCGGGGGGCATGCCCACTCGCGTGAAGTGCCTGCACGCGCTGGCCGGCCACGCGCTCGCCGCGGGGGAGGGCGTCAACCCCATCGGGGACGAGGCTCTGCGCCGCGCCCGGTGGTCGCCGGAGCGCTGCGAGTGCGTCGAGCCGGGAGCCGCGCGGGGACGGTGAGCCGAGCCCGATGACCGCGCCCCGCATCACGCCCCGCGCCCGACGGCTCCGCACCGTCGTCGCGCTCCTCGTGCTCGCCGTCGCGACGCCGCTGGCGATGGCGGCGACGCCCACCCCGACTCCGACGGCGGATCCCGAGCGCGCGGCGGAGTACTGGCTCGAGGGTGCGCACATCGACGCCGCCTGGAAGACCACGCGCGGCGCGGGCGTGACGATCGCGATCATCGACACCGGCATCGCGAACGGGCCGAGCGCGTTCCAGGGCGCCGTCACCGACGGCACGGACGTGTCGGGCATCGGATCCGACGACGGTCGCACGCCGCTCGGGCCCCTGGACAGCGACCACGGCTCCCGGGTCGCCTCGCTCGCCGCCGGACGCCCGAACGCCGACGGGACGGGCATGATCGGGGTGGCGCCGGAGGCCAAGCTGCTCTCGATCTCGCTGGGGTTCGGCACGACGGCCCCGGTGCCCTTCACGAAGCAGGTCGCGGACGCGATGCGGTGGGCGGTGGATCACGGCGCGAACGTGATCAACCTGTCCTTCACCACGAACACCCTGGAGTGGGACCGCAGCTGGGACGACGCGTTCCTCTACGCGTTCCAGCACGATGTCGTGGTCGTCGTCGCGGCCGGCAACCGTGGCAGCGGCACCGCCATGGTCGGGGCCCCCGCGACCATCCCGGGCGTGCTCGCGGTCGGAGGCGTCGACCAGCGCGGGGTCGCCAGCCGTGCGGCCTCGACGCAGGGCATCTCGATCGCGGTCTCGGCACCCAGCGAGTCGCTGCTCGGCGTCGACGCCGACGGCACCGTCGAGACCTGGAACGGGACCAGCGGCGCGGCCCCCATCGTCGCCGGCGTGGTGGCGCTGGTGCGCGCCGCGCATCCGGACATGGATGCGAACAACGTGATCAACCAGATCATCCAGACCGCCCGGCCCGCGCCGCAGGCGACGGCGCATCCGGATCCTCTGTACGGCTACGGACTGATCGACGCCTCCGCCGCCGTGAGCTCGGCCGTGCCGCCCGTCGACGAGAACCCGCTCGGCGACCTGTCGGACTGGATCCGGTTGCACCGCCGCGCCGAGGCTCCGGCGCCCGCGCAGTCCACCTCGACACCGCTCGCCATCCCGCCTCTGCCGAAGGCCGATGCCCCGACGAAGGCGACCTCGCCGCTGATCCCCAGCCCGGATTCGCTGCTGTACGGTACCCTCCCGCTCGCGGCGCTCACGGTGCCTGGTATCCTTATAGCGCTTGGCGTCACCGCTGCTGCCCGGCGCATCCGTTCGGCGCGCGCTTCCGCACGCCAAAATCCCGATGACTGAGGAGTTAGCCTCCGTGACTGAGAGCACCGTGGCAAAGAGCGCTGCTGCGCCCAAGATCCTGATCGTGGGCGGTGGTTACGCCGGTTTCTACACCGCGTGGAAGCTCGAGAAGCACCTCCGCAAGGGTGAGGCCGAGGTCACGATGGTGGACCCGCTGCCCTACATGACCTACCAGCCCTTCCTGCCCGAGGTCGCTGCCGGGTCGATCGAGGCGCGGCATGCCGTCGTCGCACACCGTCGCCACCTCAAGCGCACCCACGTGGTCACCGCGAAGGTCACCGGCATCAACCACGCCGACAAGGTCGCGACGATCACGCCGTCGGTGGGCGAGCCCTACGAGTTCGCATACGACCAGATCGTGGTCACGGCCGGCGCCGTCTCCCGCACGTTCCCGATCCCCGGCATCGCCGACAACGCGATCGGGCTCAAGACGATCGAAGAGGCCGTCGCCGTGCGCGACAAGCTGCTCTCGAACTTCGACAAGGCCGCCTCCATCCCTGCCGGGCCGGAGCGCGACCGGCTGCTCACGGTCGTCGTCGTGGGCGGCGGCTTCGCCGGCATCGAGGCGTTCGCCGAACTGCGCTCGTTCGCCTCGGCGCTCATCTCCAAGTACCCGCAGCTGTCGTTCGAGGACACGCACTTCCACCTCATCGAGGCGATGGGCCGCATCATGCCCGAGGTCTCCCTGAAGACGAGCGAGTGGGTGCTCAAGGACCTCGCCAAGCGCGGTGCGAACGTGCACCTGGACACCCAGGTCAAGGGCGCCGTCGACGGCAACGTCGAGCTCTCCACCGGTGAGGTCATCCCGACCGACCTCATCGTCTGGACCGCGGGCGTCATGGCCAACCCCACCGTCGTGCGCGGCGGCGATCTGCCGGTCGAGGAGCGCGGACGCATCCAGACGCGTGCCGACCTGCGGGTCGGCACCCCCGACGCGTTCGTCGAGGGCGCGTGGGCCGCGGGCGACGTCTCGGCCGTCCCCGACCTGTCCGGCGGCGGCGTCGGCGGCATGTGCGTGCCCAACGCGCAGCACGCCGTCCGTCAGGCCAAGCTCCTCGCGAAGAACCTCGTCGCGGTGCTGCGCGGAGAGACGCCGAAGGACTACGTGCACAAGAACCTCGGCGCCGTCGCGGGCCTCGGTCTCTACAACGGCGTGTTCCAGTCCGGCAACCTCGCGCTGAAGGGCTTCATCGCCTGGCTCGCGCACCGCGGTTACCACGGCCTCGCGATGCCGTCCTGGGAGCGCAAGTGGCGCGTGCTGTGGGGCTGGTGGAACAACCTGTGGCTCGGCCGCGACATCGTCGGCCTCGAGGCCGTGCAGACGCCGCGCGCGGTGTTCGACGAGTTCGCCGCCCGCCCGCGCCCTGCGGTCGACGCCGCTCCGGCGCCCGCCGCGGTGGCCGCGCCCGCTCCGGCCGACAGCAAGCCGGTCGCCGCGCCGAAGGCGGCCGCGGCCAAGAAGCCGGCCGAGGCCGCAGCCAAGTAAGACCCCTCGGGAACGCCCCTGCTCCTCCACGGAGCGGGGGCGTTCTTCGTTCACCGCACCGATCGCCGGCGATGCTAGGGTGACGCCCGAACATCGCGAACGCATTCGGGAGTGGCCCATGTCGCAGGAACGCATCCACATCAACCCGCTGCATCGCCGGGCGGGATCCGGCGTCTCCGTCGACAAGCACCGGATCCCCGATCGGGGCATGGACCCGCTGACGGCCTATCACGTGGTCAGCGACGAGACCATGCTCGACGGCAACGCCCGCCTCAACCTCGCCACCTTCGTCACGACGTGGATGGACGAGGAGGCGCAGCGGCTGTACGCGGAAGCGGTCGACAAGAACATGATCGACAAGGACGAGTATCCGCAGACCGCGGCGATCGAGACCTACTGCCAGCGCATGATCGCCGAACTCTGGTACGCGCCGGATCCCGCCGCGGCGCCGGCCACCTCGACGATCGGATCGAGCGAGGCGTGCATGCTCGCCGGCATCGCGCTCAAGCGGCGCTGGCAGGAGAAGCGGCGCCAGGCGGGCGCGGATGCCACTCGCCCCAACCTCGTGATGTCGAGCGCTGTGCAGGTGTGCTGGGAGAAGTTCTGCAACTACTTCGAGGTCGAGCCCCGGTACGTGCCGGTGAGCGCCGAGCACCCGGCCCTGGACGGCGATCTGCTCGCGCAGTACGTCGACGAGAACACGGTCGGCGTCGTCGCGATCCTCGGCGTCACCTACACCGGTGCCTACGAGCCGGTCGCCGAGATCGCGGCGGCCCTCGACCGCATCGCGGCCACGGCCGGCCACGACGTGCCGATCCACGTCGATGCCGCGTCGGGCGGGATGGTCGCGCCGTTCCTGGATCCGGATCTGGCCTGGGACTTCCGCGTGGAGCGCGTCGCGTCGATCAACACCTCCGGTCACAAGTACGGTCTCGTGTATCCCGGCCTGGGCTGGGTCGTATGGCGTGACGCCGAGGCGCTGCCGGAGTCGATGGTGTTCCGGGTCAGCTATCTCGGCGGGGACATGCCGACGCTCGCCCTGAACTTCTCGCGTCCCGGCGCCCAGGTGCTGCTGCAGTTCTATCTCTTCCTGCGGCTCGGCAGGGAGGGCTACGCGGAGGTGCAGGGCACGTCGCGGGCGGTGGCGCGCTATCTCGCGGACGGCATCGGCGGCCTCGAGCCGTTCGCCCTGATCAGCGACGGCTCGACGATCCCGGTGTTCGCCTGGCGGCTGCTCGACGGTCACACCGCGAACTGGACGCTCTACGACCTGTCGGACCGTCTGCGCATGCGGGGGTGGCTGGTGCCGGCGTATCCGCTTCCCGCGGATCTGGAGCAGATCACCGTGCAGCGGATCGTGATCCGCAACGGCGTGACGATGGATCTGGCCGAGGCGCTGCTCGCCACGATCCGAGAAGAGGTCGCCTACCTGGATGCGCTGACCTCACCGCTGCCCGACCGTTCGACGGCTGGAACCGGCTTCACGCACTGACCCGTCCTCTGCGCCGGATCACGTTCTGAAGGGCGGAGAAATCGGAAGCTCCCGTCCGCCTCTCGGCGGACGGGAGCTTCCCCCCTCCCTCCGCCCTTCACCATCGACCGGGGAGGGACCGATGGTGAAGGGTGTGGAGGCCCCTGCCCCTCGCCAAAGCGGGAAACGAGAGACAGGGGCGGTCTCCGCACATCCCCATTGTGCGGAGAGCGCAGGCAGCAGCAGCGCCTGCGGGTCTTGATGTCAACCGGTGTGCGGCGAAGTCGCAGCCGGAGTCCCCGGGATCATGACCAGGTGACGGTGACGAGGCCTTCGCCTCGTGCGTCCGAGCGTGGCACGGGTGCGGTCGCGGTGGCCCCGGAAGCGTTCACGAAGCTGGATCCCGCACCGCCGGCGGAGCCTCCTTCGAGCAGCCCAGAGGGGCCTGAGGTCTTCGAGAACGCACGACCGCCACCGCCGCCAGCCCAGCCGCCTCCGCCGCCCCCGCCGTTGACGCCGCTGGACAGGCCCTGCCCGGTGGGGGAGCTGATGAACGGACCGTCGCCGCCGTCCCCGCCGCCATTGGCGCCGGATCCGTTGGCTCCGCCCGCGCCGCCGGGGTACTCGGTCGCCGTGCCGCTGCCATTGACCAGGGGCGCCGCGCCGGCGCCCCCGACGGCACCGATCGCTGCGCCGCCGCCGCCCGCAGCGAACACGAGCGTGCCGCTGTTGCTGAAGCCGAAGCCGTAGCCCACCGCGCTGCCGCCCGATGAGCCGAGGCCGGCGTCGACACCGTACTTCGGCGCGGTGAGCGTCTCGGTTCCGGTGCCGCTCATGGAGATGTTGACGTTGGCTCCGCCTCCGCCGCCACCGGCCACGACGACGGGCGTGCCGTCGACCAGGATCGCGCTGCCCGCGCCGCCGGCTCCCACGGCTCCCCAGGCATCGCCGCCGCTGCCGAAGCCGGCTCCGCCCGCACGCGGGTTGGTGGATCCGCCTCCGGCACCCGCACCGCCCGCGATGAGCGTCAGCACATGGGTCCCCGGGGTCAGCACGAGGTCGCCCGAGATCGTGGCGCCGCGACCGGCGGCGGTCCCGCTGTAGCGACCGCCGTCCCCGCCGGCCAGGACGAACGTGACTTTCTTCGCACAGGCTGGAATCGTCACGGTCGTCATGGACAGGGTCGCGCCTGTGCCAAGGATCGTGAGCGTACCCGGCGTGCAGCCGCTCGCCGCCGCCAGCGGCGCTGCGGCCGCTGCGGCGATGACCGGCACGCTCCAGGCCGCACCCTTGACGATCGCACGGCGGCCGATCCCGCGCGACGTCGTCGCCCCCGTGGCCTGATCGTTCGGCTGTGGGGTTTCGAGCATGGTTCTCCCCTTGGTTGTTCTGAGATGGCTTGCCGACGTTGACGCCGGATACCGCCGGTCGTCCCTCAAGCCCCCCTGGGTGAGAGCACGACGCGTGACGCGCAGCTAAGAACCATGCTGTCGCGCACGATCCGTCGGCCGCGATCCGTGGAACTACCTGTTCGACTACCTGGTCGCCCGCGCGCGGAGCGGCGGCGGAGGAGCTACTCCGATCCCGCTGCGCCGTTCGCGCCATCGACGGTGCGGCGCACATACCAGGTGCTGATGTCGACCCGGGAGCGGACTCCGAGCTTGCGGCGGATGCGCTCGACGTGGCCCTCTGCGGTGCGCACGGAGATGGTCAGGGCTGCGGCGATCTCCTTGTTGATGCGGCCTTCCGCGATCAACGCCGCCACTTCGAGCTCCCGGGGGGACAGGACCGCGGCGTCCGCAGCGGGGTGCCGCTGCAGGGCGTACTCCACGGCCTGCGCGGGAGTCATCCGGTAGCCGCGAAGGGTGGCGGCAGGGTGGAGGACCTCGGTGATCTGGGCGTGCCGCTGCGCGAGGCGGTCGCGCTCCTCGATCGTCTCGGAGAAGAGCGCGGTGGATGCGATGTGGGTCGTCGACGTCCCCACGGACGCGCCGAACAGCGTCGCCGCACGCTCCGTCTGATCGTCCGCGGCGGCGATGAAGCCTGCGATCAGCAGCGCGTCGGGGTTCTCCGGGCGGTTCGGCACCCACACCGAGGAGCGCATCGCCGAGTCGGAGAGACGGCGCGCATCGCCCAGTTCCCCCTGCCGCCAGGCGTACAGGGCGAGCACGTGCTGGGCGAACGCCCGGTAGTAGGTCTCGCCCGCGGCGGCCGACAGGTCGATCAGCTCGTTGCAGGAGCGGGTTCCCCGTTCCACGTCGCCGAGTGCGTTGCAGGCGTAGACCAGCACCTGGCGGAGCCGGTACGGTGTCGCGTCCGCGGGGTCCATCGTCCGGGAGTGCTCGATGCCGGCCGTGGCGACGGCAGCCGCATCGTCGAACTGCCCGAGCAGCAGGTGCCGGAACGCACGCCCGAACGCCATCCGGGCACGGGAGTCCGCGGAGGCGACGCCGGGGGCCGCCGCCACCTCTGCCGCGCGCCGGAGATGAGCGTCCGCGGACGCGAGGTCACCCTTCGCCAGGGCGAGCGACTCGGCATCGAGCAGTGCGATCAGCAGCTCGTCCGAAGGCTCGCTCATGAGACAGAGAGCCCGCTCGACCCAGTGGCGGCCCTCGTCGATGCGTCCCGAAGCCCACCACAGCTGCGGGGTGCACACCACGCACGCGCGGTACGCGGTCGCGGCGTCGCCGCGGCCGATCGCGTGCTCGCTCGCGGCCCGGATGTCCGGCAAGGCAGCCTCGAGATTCGCGACGAGGCGCTGCTGCTGCGGACCGATCCACTCCTCCTCAGCGCGGGCGGCCACCGTCGCGAACCACTGGGCGTGCGCGTCGAGCACCGCGCTCTCCCGTTCCGGGTCCTCGGCGAGCCGCTCCCGCCCGAACCGGCGCAGCACGTAGAGCATGCGGTAGCGCGCCCGTCGATCCTGGTCGTCGTCGGCGCGAAGCAGCACCGACTTCTCGAGGAGGGCCTCGATGAGATCCAGGACCTCGGCGGCCTCCAGTCCGCTGACCTGGACCGCGTCGTCGAGCGCGAACGGACCCGCCAGGGCCGACAGGGAATCCCACAGCAGGCGCTCCCGCGCACTGCAGAGCGAGTAGCTGTCCGCGATCGACGCGATCAGCGACGTCGTGCGTCCCGGCTCGCGGCCCGCGCGCCGCAGCAGGCCGATCGACGTCCGCGTCTGCTCCAGGATCTGGAGAGGCGAGAGGGCTCCGATGCGGCAGGCCGCCAGTTCGATCGCCAAGGGCAGGCCGTCCACGAGGCGGCAGATCTCGGCGACCTCGCCGTCGCCCGTGCCGGTGCCGCGGAAGGCCGGATCCGACCGCCGCGCCACGGCCGCGAACAGCTCCACCGAGGCGCCCCGGGCAGAGGTGTCCAGGCCGCCGAGCGCGACGGTGACCTCCTCATCCACGCCCAGCGGCTGCCGACTGGTCGCGATCACCCGCACGTTGCGGGTCGTCGCCAGGAGAGCGCTCACGAACTCCGACACGGCCGCGGCGATGTGCTCGCAGTTGTCCAGGAGCACGAGACTCGGCTCCTCATCCAGGTAGGAGCTCAGCGCGGCGAGGGGCTCGGCCAGGGTCGACTTGATGCCCAGCGTGGCGATGACGGTCTCGGCGAGCAGCGCACCCGAACCCAGCGTCCCGAGAGGGACGAACCACACCCGGTCCCGCCCTCCGGCGATCAGCCCCGTGGCGAACTCGATCGCCAGACGGGTCTTTCCGACTCCCGCCGGACCGCGAAGCGTCACGAGACGGTGGGCCGCCAGGTGGGCCTCCACGCTCGCCAGGTCCTGCTCCCGCCCGACGAACGGGCCCGCTGTACGTGGAAGACGCATCGCACGACCTCCCCGGAGTCCTGAGCGCTCTGCAACCGACAAGCTAGCAGGGGTCGTCAGGTGCGGGGTATCGGCATGACGTCGTCCGCGTGAGGAAGCGGCGAGGGCTACGATCCGGGGTGTGGACTTCGTCCGGGTGGGCGAGGTGTTTCCTCGATGAGTAAACGATGGCCGCCTCTGCTTTTGCGGCGGCCTGTGCCTCGCGATCGCGCTCTGCGAGGTTGACGAGGATCCGGGCTCCGATGTCACCAGACCGCCGCCAAGCGGCATCCGATGGTTCGCTCCGAGACGTCACCCGCACGTTCATGGCTTCAATACCTACTGGAGCCGCGGACAGTCCGCGCGGCACCGCTGGACTCATCGTTACTGGTGCGACAGACTGCGACCATGGACATTCGTCGGGCGATGCCAGTGATCACAACCAGTCACCCCGCCGAGACACGCAAGTTCTATGAGGGCCTTCTCGGCTTCCGAACTGCGATGGACGAGGACGGGATGCTCATGCTCGCCTCGCCGAGCAACCCGACGACCCAGATGATCGTGGCCTGGGCGAGTGAGACGGCAGCAGACCCGGAGCTCGTATCCGTGGACGTGTCGATCGAGGTTGCCGATGTGGACGCTGCGTACGTGAGGGCCAAGGCGGACGGACTCGAGATCGTCCGAGATATCCGCGACGAGCAGTGGGGCATCCGCAGGTTCTTTCTCAGGGATCCCGCGGGTCAGATCATCAACATTGCCAGCCACATCTGACTCTGCCGGTGAGTGAGCGCTATCACCAACGCGGGTGTATGACGACGAAATCGAGCCGATGGCTCCTCCATGAGCGAGCCGACAGCGCAGGTGGCGGCAATGTGCGGCTCGTCCGGGTGCCCTTCAATCCGCCGTAGAACGAGGGTGAGGGTCCCGGTACAAGACCGGGACCCTGACCCTCGCGTGTTGCAGTCAGACGAGCTGGATGTTCGCCGCCTGCATGCCCTTCGGGCCGCGCTCCGCGTCGAAGGAGACCTTCTGGTTCTCTTCGAGGTTGCGGTATCCGTCGCCGGTGATCGCGCTGAAGTGCGCGAAGACGTCGGCGGTGCCGTCGTCGGGAGCGATGAAGCCGAAGCCCTTTTCGGAGTTGAACCATTTGACGGTGCCAGTGGCCATGACGTCATTCCTTTGTTGTCTGGGACCAAGTGTGTGATCCGTGAGTGCGCGACGATCTCGTCGCGACGTGTGGTGGGCGCCGGTCGGCGCGGGCGTGTGCCGGGATTGGGTCGAAGCGGTCGCGGCTTCTACCGAGGCTCGGGCGTCGCCCAACGATGCTGCGCGACGGAGTCGACGTCCTTGGGCGTCGTAGGCCGCATAACCGGACTCGTCCTGCGCGACGAAGCCTGCGAACTCGCCTGAGCGTGATGTCGCTGCGAACACATCGTCGGCGGCTTGTCGCCATACAGTTGGCGAGGTCGGTGACGACGAGACAGCCGGAAAAGAGATGAGAGAGATGGGGGGGCCAATCGGCGGAGAAGCACATCACGTTGGCTGATGCGACCAGAGCCACTGAACTGAATGCCCGCCCGGATGTCGATCCAGGGCCAGAAGAAGGTCCGGAGCTGACTCCGGCAGAAACGCAACCTCAATAACCTGAGATCGACCATACCCCATCTCCCTGGGAACGAGGCCCGCTCGACGACCTCGCTGTACCGATGCGGGGACCGATGATCGGGTAGCAGGGATGGGAACGTCACCCTTACCGGCGTCTTCGCAGCAGCGCGGGCGAGCGTTCCCATCAACCAGGGCCGTGAGCCGGAGCACTCCCCAGAGTGTCGCGGCCAGCCCCAGGTCGCACGCTACACCCGCACTGGGGCCGGCATAACCCCGGATCAGTGGATCATGGGCGGCTGGTCGTCACGGCCAGTTCCGCAGCATCATCGGAGGCAGCCGTGGGGTGACGAGCGAATGCCACCGAGCCAGCCAAGGCAGCAACCAGCGCTGCGCGCTCCTGCTCCCGATCGGAGGCATCTTGGACCCGATTGCGGGCCGTTTCACGGTCCGCTCGAAGAGTCGTGCTGATCTCCGCGAGTCGATCCGCGATCACCGCGGCAAGCGCGTCACGGAGTTCTTCCAGATTGGTGTTCCCGATCTCCAACCGACGATCAGAGACGTGCAGCTCCACGGTCGAGAACCCGCGATCGGACAAGTAGTCACGCGTCTGACTGCCTTGGATCGCGGCGACCTCGTCACGATCCGCCTTCCGTGTGAACACCGCTTCCACGGTGTAGCGGTCAGGAGCATCATCCGTCATCAACGTCGCCGGAAGCGAGCCAACAAGGACGGAATCCAAACCCAGCAAACCGGGGCGCTGCCCCGCGATCTTCGATTGTGTGTTCATGAATCGACGTTACGCCCCCAACCTGTGCAGGCTCACAGGCGTAAGCGCCCCGTGGCGGAGACCGCTGCGATCGATGAGCACGTCATCGATCTTGAGGCGAAGAGCGTCCGCACCGTCCGTGACGCCCCGACCGTGATCGTGCCTGCCGTGCGAGGTCGGGGCCGATACGTCGGTGGACGCACCCGTGTCGCCTGTCTTTCGGCGTCTATGCGTGGGACGGTGGATGTCGTCACCACAGAGCGATCACCTTGGTCGTGCCTCCTGGCAACGGGTTCCCGTGGCGGCAAGCAGACGAGAATGGTGATCCTCATGGGTGTGCTTTTCTATGGCAGCTCTGAGCATGCGATCGAGATCGAGGATGTCGCCCTCGCGCATCTCAAGGTCGTGATCGCAACCAAGCTCCGTCGTAACGAGAGCTTCACGCTCTCCTGGATGCATGACGACACGCAGCCGCGCGGGCGCTCCACGATCTGGCTGCACCCCGCGATCCAGCTCCGATTCGAGTTCGACGAGCCGACACCCCCACCGCTGGATCCGGAGCGGATTCAGGCGTATGCGAACTCCGCGAACACGTCCGGAGGGATCCTCATCCCCGAAGAGCACATCCTCGGATAGCGGGCTATCCGCCCCATATCGTGAACCAGATCCCGTAGATTCCGGCGATGCACATGAGCACGGTCGTGAGCCAGCCCAGGGTGGCCGCGAGCTTGCCGTTGCGGTACTCGCCCATGATGTTCTTGTCGCGGGAGATGAGCATGAGCACGATGAGGAACGGGCCCGCGGCGATCCCGTTGACGATCGCGCTGAGCACGAGCAGTCCGATAGGGTCCGTCGAGACCACCGCGAGGATCGTGCCGCCGATCATCCCGACGCCCAGCAGGACGTAGAACAGGGGCGCCTTGCGGGGGCCCTCTTCGAGCCCCCAGTTCTTGTTCATCAGCGCGGACAGGCCCGCCGCCCCTGCAGCGGCGAGGACGGGGACGGCGAGCATTCCCGAGCCGATGAATCCGAGGGCGAACAGGACGCTGGCGAAATTGCCCGCGATGGGCTCGAGAGCCTTCGCCGCTTCGGCCGCGCTGGAGACCGTCTTGTGGTGCGCTCCGAGGGTCGCGGCGGACGAGGCGATGATCGCGAACATGATGAGGACGCTGAAGATCATCCCGGTGAACACGTCGACTCGCCCGTTGCGAAGCCGGCGATGCGCTTCCCGCGCGGGCCGCTCGTCAAGGGCGGGTGCTTCATCGCCGCCGCGTTTCTCCTCCCGGAGCTCTTCAACGCGTTGCGCGGATTGCCAGAAGAACATGTACGGCGAGACGGTCGTCCCGAGGACACCGACCGCGAGGCCCAGGTACGCCGGCGAGAGCTGGAGCTGGAACCCTGCAAGGCCGGAGGCGACGCTGCCCCAGTTCACGTGCGTTGCGAAGAGCACTCCGATGTAGACGAGCAGGACCAGGCACAGCCATTTGAAGATCTTCCCGATCAGTTCGAAGGACCCGACGACGACGGTGACGAGGATCGCGATGCCTGCGACGATGCTCCAGATCCACGCCGGTCCGGCGTGCAGGAGTTGCATGCCCTGTCCGATCGCGTTGAGGTCCGCGGCGAGGTTCAGGCAGTTCGCCGCGATCAGAGCGACGATCAGCACACCGATCGCGATACCGACACCTCGACGGAATCTGCGACGGATCAACGCGCCGAGGCTGTCTCCGGTCGCGAGCGCCATCCGGTCGCAGATCTCCTGCACCGCCATCATCAACGGCAACGACAGCGGAACGGTCCACAGCAGCCCGTTACCGAACGTCGCACCGGCCTGTGAGTACGTCGCCACACCAGAGGGGTCGTCATCTGCGGCGCCCGTCACGAGCCCCGGCCCCAGCACCCGGAGGAAACGCATCACCGGATTGCGCTTCTTGTTCTCCCCATCGTCGGACCCGACCGTCTCTCCTGACCGACCGGACTTCTCCTCCGACCTCGGATTCGTGGCGGCCATCGCGTTCCTCGCTCTCGCAAAGCCGCGGCAACCGCGGACCTGTGTGCTCGTGTCCTGGCAAGCTACGGCCTGAACAACGAGAGCAGCTACGGGCTTGCGCGACCCGGAACGAAGGCGGTAGGCGGGCTGGGCCGTAACGACCACGAGAACTCAAGAAGGCCACGAGAACTCAAGAAGGCAAGGGGGCCGTGGTGAAGACGTCAACTGAGGTCGCGGCGCAGCGTGTCGGGTCCGATGTCGACGGTGCGTTCGACGGCTGTGGCCGCGGTGTTCGCCACCGACGTGCTCACCCGACGTGGGATTGACTCCTCCTGCGAAGGGGGGTGTTCCCCTCCGCTATCGGCGCCCTCCGATGGCCGCGCAACCTGGGCCGGAACCGGTGCGAGGCGCGCGCCGGAACGGTCTGCAGATCAATCTGAGTACTTCGCAGTGCCCCCGCCGGGATTCGAACCCGGACTGAAGCGATTTTAAGTCGCCTGCCTCTGCCGTTGGGCTACGGGGGCCTGTCCCGAGCCTAGCGAGGGGGAGGGCCGGCGCGATGTTGACTCCGAGCCAATAGGGTGGAGGGGTGCTCGAGCTCATCGCCGATCAGGGCAGCATCCCCGCGTCCGCGCCCCTGCGCGCCCACCCGTGGCGGGACCCCGCGCGATGGTGGCCCCGGCTGACCGCGGCCACCGCGCACCTGCCCGCGCCCGTCGCCGTGATCGACCTCGAGGCGCTGCGCTACAACGCGATGGACATGGTCGTGCGAGCGGGCGGGCTGCCGATCCGCGTCGCGACGAAGTCGGTCCGGGTGCGCGAGGTCATCGACGCGGCCCTGCGGGTACCCGGATACCGCGGCCTGCTGGCCTTCACCCTCGCCGAGGCGCTGTGGCTCGCCGAAGACCACGACGACATCGTGCTGGCGTATCCCACGGCCGATCGCCCGGCGCTGCGGCGCCTGCTGGCCGATGAGCAGGCCTGCCAGCGGATCACCCTCATGGTGGACGACGAATCGCAGCTCGACCTCATCGATGCGGTCGTCGCGCCCGCGCAGCGCCCGCGCGTGCGCATCGCGATCGACGCGGACGCCTCCTGGCGAGCGCCGGCCCTCGGGCACATCGGGGTGTTCCGCTCGCCGCTGCACTCCGCGGACGAGGTGGCGCGCTTCGCCCGGCGCGCGGCGGAGCGCGACGGGTTCCGCCTCGTCGGGCTGCAGATGTACGAGGCCCAGATCGCGGGACAGGGCGACGACACCGGCAGCGGCGACGCGGTGATCCGCACGGTGCAGGCGCAGTCCCGTCAGGAGCTGCGCGAGCGCCGCGCCCGCATCGCCGAGGCCGTGCGCGCGCTGGTGCCGCTGGAGTTCGTCACCGGCGGCGGCACCGGATCTCTGGAGTACACCGGATCCGATCCCGCCCTCACCGAGATCACCGCGGGCAGCGGCCTGCTCGCCGGGCACCTGTTCGACGGCTACCGCTCCTTCGAGCTCGCCCCGGCGAGCGCCTTCGCCTTCGACGTGGTGCGCCGGCCCGCCGCCGACATCGCCACGATCCTGGGCGGCGGCTGGATCGCCTCCGGGCCGCCTGTGGCGTCGCGGCAACCGCTGCCGGTGTGGCCGCAGGGGCTGCGCACCGCGCCCCGGGAAGCCGCGGGCGAGGTGCAGACGCCGCTGCGCGGCGACGCCGCCCGCACGCTGCGGGTCGGCGACCGCGTCTGGCTGCGGCATGCGAAGAGCGGCGAGCCCGCCGAGCGGATCCTGAGCTATCACCTCGTCGACGGCGACCGTGTCGTCGGCGAGCTGCCGACGTATCGCGGCGAGGGAAAGGCGTTCCTGTGACACGACCCGGCGGGACCTGGCAGAACTGGGGCCGTTCAACCTCGATCCGACCGATCCGGGTGGAGCGTCCGCGCTCGCCGGAGGGCGTGCAGCGCGCCGTGCGGGCCGCGGCGGCGCAGGGCCTGCGCATCAAGGCGGTCGGCGCCGGGCACAGCTTCACCGACGTGGCCGTCGCTCCCGACGTCCTGCTCGAGCTCGACGATCTGCAGGGGACGGTGTCCGTCGATGAGGCGCGAGGACGCGTCACGCTTCTCGCCGGCACCCGCCTGCACCGGATCCCGGCGCTGCTCGCGCCGTTCGGGCTGGCGATGGAGAACCTCGGCGACATCGACCGGCAGTCGATCTCCGGCGCGATCTCGACCGGGACGCACGGTACCGGCGCGGGTTTCCGCGGCATCGCCGCGCAGGTCGTCGGCGTCACGCTCATCACCGCCGCCGGCGAGTTCCTGCGCGTCGACGAGGAGCACAACGCCGAGCTGCTGCCCGCGGTCGCGCTCGGGCTCGGCGCGCTGGGAATCCTCGTCGAGGTCACGCTGCAGTGCGTCCCCGCGTTCGTCATGCACGCGGTGGACGCGCCGGCGCCCCTGGACGAGGTGCTGGAGACCGTGCACGACCGGGTCGCCGCCGCCGACCACTTCGAGTTCTACTGGTTCCCGCATACCGACGTCGCGCTGACGAAGACCACCGAACGCCTGCCCGAGTCCGCGGTCCGGCATCCGCTGCCCGCGGTGGGGAAGTGGATCGACGAGACCCTCCTCTCCAACGGCGTGTACCGGGCGGTGTGCGCCGCCGGGGTCGCCGTGCCGGCGATCACGCCGCCGTTCAGCCGGCTCGCGGTGAAGCTCACGGGCGACCGGGAGTACACCGACCTCTCGCATCGGGTGCTGACGCAGAGCCGCACGGTGCGCTTCCGCGAGATGGAGTACGCGCTGCCCCGGGACCAGGTGGTGCCCGTGTTCCGCGCGGTGCAGGCGCTGATCGCGAGGCGCGGCTGGCGCGTGGAGTTCCCGATCGAGGTGCGCTTCGCCGCCGCCGACGACCGGTGGCTGTCCACGGCGCACGAACGCGATTCCGCCTACATCGCCGTGCACCGCTACTGGCGGCACGATCCGCGCGAGTACTTCGGCGCGGTCGAGGCGATCTGCGTCGAGCACGGCGGGCGGCCGCACTGGGGCAAGATGCACTCGCTCGACGCGGAGCGGTTCCGCGAACTCTATCCGCGCTTCGGCGACTTCGTCGCGCTGCGCGATCGGCTGGACCCGGAACGCCGTTTCGGCAATCGGTATCTGGAGCGCGTCCTCGGCGCCTGACTGTTGCCTGGCAGCCCGGCAAACACGAAGGGTGCCGGGATAGGATGGGCGAAATCGCGTCTGCAAAGGGGGGTCGTCGTCCGTGGATGTTCTCGTTCCAGTGCTCGTCGTCGTCGGAGTGATCGTCGTTCTGATCGTCGCCGTCGGCATCTATCTGTGGGCCACGTACAACTCGCTCGTGCAGCTGGGGGTCCGCGTCGACGAGGCGTGGAGCGACATCACGGTGCAGCTCAAGCGCCGAGCGGATCTGATCCCGAACCTCATCGACACCGTCAAGGGGTACGCCGCGCACGAGAAGGCCGTCTTCGAGAACGTCACGCGCGCTCGGGCGGAGACGCTCTCGGCCTCCACACCGGGTGAGGCCGGGGCGGCGGAGGGGCACCTGCAGCAGGCGCTGAAGAGCCTGTTCGCGGTCGCCGAGGCCTACCCGCAGCTGCAGGCGAGCCAGAACTTCCTGCAACTGCAGTCCGCCCTCGTCGACACCGAGGACAAGATCCAGGCCTCCCGCCGGTTCTACAACGGCGGCGTCCGGGAGCTGAACACCAAGATCAAGGTGTTCCCGAACAACCTGTTCGCCCGCAACCTGGGCTTCACCGAGCGGGAGTTCTTCGAGGTGGCCGACGGCACGGCGATCGCCGAGCCGCCCCGCGTCCAGTTCTGACGGGACGTCGTTCGACGTCCGCGGAGGTGTTCACGCCCCCAGGGGCACCTGATCCGCGCGCCCCGCGTCATGCCGTCGCACGCGCTCCGGATGCGCGTCGAGAGCGCCGGCCAGGGCGCTCGACGCGTTGCCCCACCCTGAGACCGAGACGTGCTCCAGCCCCTGCCATCGTGCCGCCGCGCGGAGCTCGGCCGCGATGGGCTCCGCGTCCTCGGCGGGCCGCGCCGACGGCTCCCACCATGCCGACTGCACGCGCAGCGTCCCGGTCGACCGGTCGGCCTTGAGATCCACGCGCGCCGCGATGCGGTCGCCGACCAGCACGGGGAGCGAGTAGTAGCCGTAGCGCCGCTTCGCCGCCGGTGTGTAGATCTCGATCCGGTAGTCCAGACCGAACGTCCGCAGGGCGCGATCGCGGAACCAGACCACGGGGTCGAACGGGGTGAGGACGGCCGTCGTGTCGATGCGCCGGGGGAGGGACGCCTCGGCGTGGCGCCAGGCCCGCACGGGGCGTCCGTCGCGCTCCCAGCCGCGCACGCGCACCGGCACCAGCTCGCCCTGCTCCACCAGGTCGGCGATCGACGCCAGCACCAGAGCCCGGTCCTTGATGCGGTAGTAGTCCGCGATGTCGGCGGCGGTCGCCACCCCGGACGATCTCGCCGCCCGCCGGACGAGCTCGCCGACGGCCGTCGCGCGGTCGGCGTCCCGGCCGAGCAGCTCGGCGGGCACGACGTCCTCCGCCAGCGCATACCGGCGCTCGAAGCCGTCCCGCCCGGCGATCGCCACGTCCCCGATCCGCCAGAGGTACTCGAGCGCGTGCTTGACCTCGTCCCACTCCCACCAGCCGCCGCGCCCGCCGGGCGCGTCGCCGCGGATCTCGGCGGGGCGGGACGGGCCGCGGTCCCGCAGCTCGGCGCGCACCCAGTCCAGCGTGCGCGCCGAGGAGCTCTGCCCCCAGAATGCGCCCCGCTTGGCCCGGAACGCATCCCGGCGGAAGCCCCAGAGGGGCCAGTCCTCGACGGGCAGGAACGTGGCCTCGTGCGCCAGATACTCCGTGTAGCGCCCCGTCCGCCCGATGCCGGGCCGAGCCAGGAACGCGCGCTCCAGCACCGCGGGGTCGTATGCGCCCAGCCGCGAGAACAGCGGAAGGTAGTGCGACCGGGCGAACACGTTCACCGAGTCGATCTGCAGCACGCCCATGCGCTCCATCGCCGTGTGCAGGTGCCGCACTCCCGGCGAGGCGGGGCGACGGCGCGAGAAGCCCTGCGCCGCGAGCGCCATCCTCCGGGCCTCGGCCGCGCTCAGGGTGTCGACGGGGGAGGGGACGGCGGCGGATCCTGTCACGTCCGCCAGCGTAGCGACCGCCGCCGACACCGCCCGGACGTCCCCGTACCCCGGGGCCGACACGGCGCGGGGAGCGGTCCGACACGCCCGTAGACTGGGTCGATGAGCGAGGAAAGCACACCCCGGCTGCGCGATCTGCTCCGACAGCGCTCGGTCACCGGCCGTATCGATGTGCGCGACGACGTGCAGCGCACGCTGCCGTCGGGACTGCGCATCGCCACGGCGTACTCCTGGCGGCTGCTCGTCATCGCGGCGGCTCTCGGCGTGATCATCTGGCTGGTCATGCTGTTCAAGATCCTGGTGATCCCGCTCCTGGTCGCGATCCTGCTCACGGCCCTGCTCTGGCCCGTGTTCAGCACCATGCTGCGGGCGCGCTGGCCGCGCTGGCTCGCGATCGTGGTGGCCCTCATCGGAACCCTGGCGATCGTGGTCGGCCTGCTGTGGCTCGCGATCTGGCAGATCACCCAGCAATGGGACGGGGTGCAGGCGCGGTCCGTCGCCGCCTGGGGCCAGTTCCAGCAGTTCCTCCTCGACGGCCCGCTGCACCTGACCGCGAAGCAGATCCAGGATCTGCTCGACCAGGCCGTGACCTTCCTCAGCGAGCAGGGGGAGCTGCTCAAGAGCGGGGCGATCGCGGTCGGCACCACGTTCGGGCACGTCGCGACCGGGGCCGTGCTCACCCTGTTCATCCTGCTCTGCCTGCTCGCCGACGGCGGCGGCATCTGGAACTGGACCCTCAAGCTCTTCCCGAAGGCCTCGCGCCCCGCGGTCGACGCCGCCGCGCGCAACGGCTGGGCCACCGTGATCAACTACGCGCGCACGCAGATGCTGGTCGCCTTCATCGACGCGCTCGGCATCGGCCTCGGCGCGTTCCTGCTGGGGGTGCCGCTGGCCGTCCCCGTCGCCGTGCTGGTGTTCCTCGGATCGTTCATCCCCATCGTCGGCGCGGTCGTCACCGGAACCCTGGCGGTCTTCCTCGCCCTCGTCTACAACGGGCCGTGGATCGCCCTGTGGATGCTCGTCGTCGTGCTCGCGGTGCAGCAGATCGAGGGGCACATCCTGCAGCCGATCCTGATGGGATCCGCGGTCAAGGTGCACCCGCTCGCGGTGGTGCTCGTCGTGGCCGGTGGCGCCCTGATCGCCGGCATCCCCGGCGCCCTGTTCGCGGTGCCGCTCGCGGCGTTCGTGAACGTGGCGGCCGTGACCATCAACTCCGGTGCGTGGCGCACCGGCGCCGATCCCGACGGCGACTACATCTGGCAGACCGTGCCGCGGGCGCGGAGAAGGAGCAAGCGATGACGAACGACGCGACCCCCACGCTCGCCGAGATCCCGACCCTGGCGGAGATCCAGCAGGCGGCGGACGGCCTGGACGGCGTCATCGTGCGCACCCCGACGCTGCCCTCGGTCGCGCTCACCAAGGTGCTGGGCGCGCCCGTGCTGCTGAAGATGGAGAACCTGCAGCGCACCGGGTCGTTCAAGATCCGCGGCGCCGTGCACCGCCTCTCCCGGCTCACGCCCGAGGAGCGCAGCCGCGGGGTCGTCGCCGCGTCGGCCGGCAACCACGCCCAGGGCGTGGCGCTCGCCGCCCAGGCGCTCGGCATCCCCGCGACGATCTTCATGCCCATGGGCGTGCCGGTGCCGAAGCTGCTCGCGACCCGCGGGTACGGCGCCGAGGTCGTGCTCGAGGGGGAGACCGTGGCGACCTCGCTGCGCCTGGCGGCCGAGTTCGCCGAGCGCACCGGCGCGGTGCTGATCCCGCCGTTCGACCACCGCGACATCGTCACCGGGCAGGCCACCCTCGGCCTGGAGCTCATGGAGGACGTGCCGGACGTCGACACGATCCTCGTCGGCATCGGCGGCGGCGGTCTCATCGCCGGCGTCGCGGCGGCCGTGAAGGCCCGCGCGGCCGAGCAGGGGCGCACGGTGCGGATCGTCGGCGTGCAGGCGGAGAACGCCGCGGCCATGGGGCCGTCCCTCGAGGCGGGGCATCCGGTCGAGATCGTCACGCAGCCCACGATCGCCGACGGTATCCTCGTGGCGCGCCCCGGTGACGTGCCGTTCGAGATGATCCGGGAGCTGGTCGACGAGGTCGTGACGGTGAGCGACGACGACATCGCCCGAGCGCTGCTGCTCCTGCTCGAGCAGGCCAAGGTCGTGGTGGAGCCCGCCGGAGCCGTGGGCGTGGCCGCGATCGTCGCGGGCAAGGTGGCCGGCACCGGCACGACGCTCGCGGTGCTCTCCGGCGGCAACATCGACCCGCTGCTCCTGCAGCGCGTGGTCTCGCACGGTCTGGCGGCCTCGGGGCGCTACATGACCGTGCGGATCCCGCTGCCGGACCGCCCCGGCCAGCTGGCCCAGGTCTCCGAGCTCATCGCGCACGCCGGCGCGAACGTCATCGAGGCGATGCACACGCGACACGGGCACGGCCTGCAGATCAACGACGTCATCCTGGAGCTCAGCGTGGAGACCCGCGGTCCGGAGCACTCCGAGCTCACCCTGGACACGCTGCGCGCGGCCGGCTTCGATCCGATCGTGGTGCAGGACTGACGGCCCCGCGGAGACCAGAGCAGACGACGAACCCGCCGGCCCTCGATGGCGCGGCGGGTTCGTCGTCTGCGGATGCGGTCAGCCCGCGAAGGTCTCGACCTTCAGGATCTCGACCTGGATCGAGCGGCCGTTGGGCGCCTCGTAGGACGTCTTGTCGCCGACCTTGAGGCCCTGGATCGCGGATCCGAGCGGGCTCGCCTCGCTGTAGACGTCGAGGTCGGTGCCGCCCGCGATCTCGCGGCTGCCGAGGAGGAAGACCTCCTCGCCGCCGGCGACCGTGGCCGTGACGACGGTCCCCGGCTCGACGATGCCACGGCTGGCCGGGGCCTCGCTGACCTTGGCCGTCTTCAGCAGGGTCTCGAGGGTGCGGATGCGCGCCTCGATCTTGCCCTGCTCGTCCTTGGCGGCGTGGTAGCCGCCGTTCTCCTTGAGATCGCCCTCCTCGCGCGCGACCTCGATGCGCTTGGCGATCTCCTCGCGGCCGACCGTGGAGAGGTTCTCCAGCTCCGCGACAAGACGGTCGTAGGCCTCCTGCGTGAGGAAGGGGACCTGTGCGTCGTTCGACACGGTGAACTCCTTGCGAATCGGATCCGGATGCAGAGCGCCCCGGATATGCCAAGACGCCCCGGCACCTGCCGGGGCGTCGATCAACACGATGAGCCTAGGACACCCAGCAGGAGTTCACCAAACCGGTCGTCGCCGCCGAGACGATCGGCACGTGCTCGGTGAAGGCACGGGAGTGCTTCTCGGATCCGGGGTAGGTGACGAGGCGCCAGCCCACGATCCCGAACTCCTCGTCCTGCGCCTCCACGATGCAGTGCACGGGCCGGTTCGGGGGCGCGGTGATCTGGAAGGACACCGTGACGCTGTGATCGTCGACGAGGTGGAAGCCCGTTCCCGTCACGTCGACGGTGTCGGCCGATCCCTGCCAGGTCCACCAGCCGAACACGCCGACGACGACCGCGGCGACGGCGATGGCGAGGATCATCGGAAGGCGCCGACGGGGTCCGCGACCGTAGCGCTCGTCGAGCTGGGCGGGGGTCGTCACGGCGGGGTGCATCCGATCGTTAGGCTTGAGGTTCCAGGTTATCCCGCGCAGGGCCTCCGCCCGAACGCGGCCGACCACCTCGAGAGCCCCGTACCCGAAGGGCTCGAGTCCGCAGGCCGATCGGCCCGGAGGGGTGAAGACGAAAGGCGTTCTGATGATCGAGGCGATCCTCGCTGCGGCGGCCACCCCCACCCCCACCCCCACGGTCGACCCGAACCTGGTCACCCCGGGGCCGGTGGGCTTCGTGATCGTCGCGGTGGTCGTCGTGTTCGCCGCCCTCCTCATCTGGGACATGCAGCGCCGCATCCGGCGCGTGCGCTACCGCGAAGAGGTCCGTGCCGAGCTCGACGCCGAGGAGGCGGCGACGAACGGCGACGGCGCGGGAGAGGCCGACCCGAAGGCCTGACCTCGGCGAGGCGATCGGACTCAGCCGGGAATCCCCAGCGAGGGCTGCAGCGGCGCCAGCGAGATGAGCAGGCACGCGGTCCAGTGGCAGAGGAAGGCGAGCACCGTGCACACGTGGAAGATCTCGTGGAAGCCGAACCGCCCGGGCCACGGGTTGGGCTTCTTCAGCGCGTAGACGATCGCGCCGCCGGTGTAGAGCAGTCCGCCGACGCAGACCAGGACCATCATCGCGACGTTCGCCTGCACCAGGTCCACCATGTACATCACGGCGGCCCAGCCGAGCAGGAGGTACAGCGCGACGTAGAGCCAGCGCGGCGCGTTGATCCAGAACACCCGGAACAGGATCCCGAGCAGCGCTCCGGACCAGACCACGATCAGGAGCAGCGCGCCCTTGCCGGGCGGCAGCGCGAGGACCGCGAGCGGGGTGTACGTGCCGGCGATGAGCAGGAGGATGTTGGCGTGGTCGATCCGCTTGAGGATCGACTTGGTCCGCGGCTTCCAGTTGAAGCGGTGGTAGAGCGCGGAGTTGCCGAACAGCAGCATCGAGGTGGCGGTGAACACGACCGCGGCCCATTTGGCGGGCGCGCCCTGCGCCAGGACGATGAGCACGATGCCCGCGGCGACTGCGACGGGGAAGGTGCCCGCGTGGATCCAGCCGCGCCAGGTCGGCTTGAGCTCGACCTGCGCATCGACGGTGGCCGCCTCCATGAGAGGCAGCTCGGGCACTTCGGCAGCGGTTCGGGTCGCTCTGCGCATGCTTGCATGCTAGGCCGCCCCGCATGCCGCGAGCCGTACATATCCCGAGCGCGACATGGGCACCCGCACATCGCGGGGCGCCGTGCGCGCGGTAGCGTATTCACGTGAGCGCACGGTCCGATCAGCCAGGGAGCGGCCCCCTCTATCGGCTGTACACCCGACGGCTGCGGCGGAGGCTCGACCCGTCGACCGTGCCGCACCACATCGCCATGATGATCGACGGCAACCGCCGCTGGGCGCGACAGCTCGGCTACGCGACTCCGGCGCACGGGCATCGGGCGGGGGCCGCGAAGATGCACGAGTTCCTGGGGTGGTGCGACGAGCTCGGGATCGGCGTGGTGTCGCTGTATCTGCTCTCCGCGGACAACCTGCGAAAGCGCGACTCCGCCGAGCTCGCCGACCTCATCGAGATCATCGGAGAGCTCGCCGACGCCCTCTCGCGCGAGGGCAACTGGCGGGTCAAGCATGTCGGCCGCGCCGAGATCCTCCCGCCCGAACTGGCGCGGGTGCTGGCCGACGCCGAGGAGCGCACCCGCACGCACACGGGCCTGCACGTCAACCTCGCGGTCGGCTACGGCGGGCGCAACGAGATCGTCGACGCCGTGCGGTCGATCCTCGCCCAGCACGACGCCTCGGGCGGCACGATGGAGGATCTCGCCGCGCATCTCACGCCCGAGATGATCGGCGAGCACCTGTACACCGGGGGCCAGCCGGATCCGGATCTCGTGATCCGCACGAGCGGCGAGCAGCGGCTCAGCGACTTCCTGCTCTGGCAGAGCGCGCACAGCGAGTTCTACTTCGTGGAGGCGCTGGGGCCGGACCTCCGTCAGGTCGACTTCCTGCGCGCGATCCGGGACTACGCCGACCGCGACCGGCGCTTCGGGCGCTGACGTCGATCGGCCGTGTCAGACTGGCCGGATGCGCGCCATCGACCAGTACACGGACACCTTCGGCGAGCAGCCCGGATACCTGGACTGGGCCGCGTTCGGGCCGATGTCCCCCGGGGCGGCGACCGCGCTGCGCGACACCGCCGCGCTGCTCGCGACCGGGCGGAGAGCCGATGTCGATGCGGCGTCGGCGGCCGGCGTCGCCGCGCGCACCGGAGTCGCCGACCTGCTCGGCGCCGCGTCCGACGAGGTCACGCTGCATCCCTCGTCGACCCATGCGCTGCAGCAGGCGCTCGCCGGGCTGGACGGCGCCGTCATCGCCTCCGCCGCGGAGTTCCCGAGCGTGACGATCACCCTCGACCGCGCCGCGGCGGCCGCCCAGGGGCGCCTTCTGCCGCGCTGGATCTCGCCGGCCCGGACCCGCGTGACCCCCGGCGCCGTCGCCGAGGCGCTCGATCCGGCGGTGTCCGCCCTCGTCGTGAGCCACGTGGACTTCCGCTCCGGCTATCGCGCCGACCTCGC
Source organism: Microbacterium sp. USTB-Y (assembly GCF_023703415.1). Lineage (GTDB taxonomy): Bacteria > Actinomycetota > Actinomycetes > Actinomycetales > Microbacteriaceae > Microbacterium. The sequence continues at coordinate 92,787 of NZ_JAGMTU010000006.1, forward strand.
CGCGCTGCGCGAGGTGCTCGGTCCCGATCGGCTGCTGATCGTCGATGCCGTGCAGTCGTTCGGCGTGGTGGACGAGGACTGGTCCGTGGCCGATGTCGTCGTCGGGCACGGGTACAAGTGGCTGAGAGCGGGGCGCGGCACCGGTTTCGCACGGTTCGGCGACGCCGCGCGGGAGCGGATCCGCCCGGTGCTGAGCGGCCGGATCGCGACCGCGGCGGACGGCCTGCCCACCGATGCGCTCCCCGCGCCCGTCGCCTCCGCGCAGGCCTTCGCCGTGAGCGCGCCGGATCCCCTGGCGGCCGCCCGGCTCGCCGCGGCCGCGACGGAGATCCGCGGCGCCGGCGTCGCCGCTGTCGCCGCGGCGCTTGCGGACCGCGTCGACGCCGTGCTCGCCATCGCCGACCGGCACCGGATCCCGGTGGCCTCGCCACGCGGCGAGGCCGAGCGCGCGGGGATCGTGGTGCTCGAGGTCGCCCGGCCGGAGGAGCTCGGCGCGGCGTTGGCCGCCGCGGGCGTCGATGTGACCCAGCGCGCCGGGACGGTGCGCGTCTCTCCGCACGCGGGCACGTCGGAGGACACCCTCGCGATGCTCGACGCGGCGCTGGCCGGCGCTCAGGAGTTCATCGGCTCTTAACCTTCAACCACGCGTGTCGCGGATGCGCCGGGGTGCGGGGAAGTCGTACGGTCATGGCATCGGACACGGCGTCCGATCGAGTCGGCCTCAAGGATCGCGACTCGTGGCCCTGGCCGACTCGCCTAGTTCCGGGAATCCCCGGGTCGGGAGAGGGTCGTGGCCGCACGTACCGCACTGAACAGCAGCACTCGCACCAGCGCCGTGAACGCCGCCGGCGAAGCGGCAGGACCTGCCGTCGACGAGACGGCGGGATCTCGAGGAGGGGCAGCGCCCGATCAGGATCTGAAGACGTACGTGCTCGACACGTCCGTGCTGCTGTCGGATCCGCAGGCGTTCTTCCGCTTCGCCGAGCACTCCATCGTCCTGCCGGTCGTCGTGATCGGCGAGCTGGAGGGCAAGCGCCACGATCCCGAGCTCGGATACTTCGCCCGGCGGGCCCTCCGCCATCTCGACGAGCTGCGCGTCGAGCACGGCCGGCTCGACTTCCCGGTGCCCATCGGCGACGGCGGCACCCTGCGCGTCGAGCTCAACAACACCGACCTCTCGGTGTTGCCGAGCGGCATCCGCCTCGGAGACAACGACAGCCGGATCCTCGCCGTCGCGATGCACCTCGCCGACGACGGGCAGGACGTCACCGTCGTCTCGAAGGACCTGCCGATGCGCGTCAAGGCGGCGTCGCTGGGCATCAACGCCGAGGAGTACCTGGCCGAGCAGGCCGTGGACTCGGGCTGGACCGGGATCAGCTCGATCTCGCTCTCCGGCGATGAGATGAGCGACCTGTACGAGAGCGAGGTCGGCACGAGCGAGGAGGCGCTCGGTCTCCCCGTGAACACCGGGCTCATCATCCACTCCGAGCGGGGCTCCGCCCTCGGTCGCGTCACGGGGGACGGCGAGTACGCGCTCGTCCGCGGCGACCGCGAGGTGTTCGGCCTGCACGGGCGCTCGGCCGAGCAGCGCATCGCGATCGACCTGCTCCTCGACCCCGAGGTCGGGATCGTCTCGCTCGGCGGACGCGCGGGCACCGGCAAGTCGGCCCTCGCCCTGTGCGCCGGGCTCGAGGCGGTGCTGGAGCGGCAGCAGCAGAAGAAGATCATCGTCTTCCGCCCGCTGTTCGCCGTGGGCGGTCAGGAGCTCGGCTACCTGCCCGGCGACAAGGACGAGAAGATGAGCCCGTGGGGGCAGGCGGTGTTCGACACGCTCGGATCCGTCGTCTCCGGAAACGTCGTGGAGGAGATCGTGGCGCGCGGGATGCTCGAGGTGCTCCCGCTCACGCACATCCGCGGACGTTCGCTGCACGACGCGTTCGTGATCGTCGACGAGGCGCAGTCGCTCGAGCGCAACGTGCTGCTCACCGTGCTGAGCCGGATGGGCCAGAACTCGCGCGTCGTGCTCACCCACGACGTCGGGCAGCGCGACAACCTGCGCGTCGGACGGCACGACGGCATCGCGAGCGTGATCGAGTCCCTCAAGGGGCACGACCTCTTCGGGCACGTCACGCTGCAGCGCTCCGAGCGGTCGGCGATCGCAGCCCTCGTCACCGAGCTCCTGGAGGTCGGCGAGCTCAGCTGAGAACGGGGCGGGCCGGGTTCGGGAGCCGAACTCAGGCCAGAGCTCATCGGATGGCGTGAATCAGGTCGGATCCGGGCTTCCGGCCCGGATCCGACCTGATTCAGGCACGGGGTGACGCCGTCATCCTCCCTTGCGCGGGCGGACCTAGGCTGGAGCCGTGACCTCGATCGATGACCTCCCCGTCTCCGAGTACGCCTTCCCCGGACCTCTGCGCGACAGGCTGATCGCGGCGATCCTGGGCGGGGAGAAGACCGCGACGACGAGCCTCGTGGCCGATTACGAGCTCGAGGGCGAGGCACTGCCGTCCGTCGGCGATCGTGCGGCGATCGTGGACTCAGCCGGTGAACGGATCGCGGTCGAGGAGATCACCGACGTGCGGGTCGCCTGCGTCGGCGACGTGGATCTCGCTCATGCGGTCGCCGAGGGCGAGGGCTTCGAGACGGTCGCCGCGTGGCGCGCCGGTCACGAGCGCTTCTGGCACGGCGCCGAGTACCGCTCGGCCATCGGCGATCCGTCCTTCACGGTCGACGACGGCACCCCCGCCGTGCTCGTCCGCTTCCGCGTCCTGCCGGCCTGACGCGCTTCGCGTCGGCGGCCCGAGGCCCGCACGGCCCGCCGGAGACGACGGATGCCGCGGCCCCGAGGGGACCGCGGCATCCGCGTGAGGGATCCGGGATCAGCCGGCGTGCGTCATCGAGAGCAGGTCGAGCTTGGCGTCGAGCTCCTCGAGGGTGATCTCCCCGCGCTCCACGTAGCCGAGGTCGATCACGGCGTCGCGGACGGTGATGCCCTGGGCGACGGCGTGCTTCGCGATCTTCGCCGCGGCCTCGTAGCCGATGACCTTGTTCAGCGGCGTGACGATCGACGGGCTCATGCCCGCGAACGCGGCGGCGCGCTCGACGTTGGCCTGCAGGCCGTCGACGGTCTTGTCGGCGAGCACGCGCACGGCGTTCGAGAGCAGGCGGATCGACTCGAGCAGCGCGGTGCCCATGACGGGGATCGCGACGTTGAGCTCGAACGAGCCGGAGGCGCCGGCCCATGCGACGGTCGCGTCGTTGCCGATCACGCGCGCGCACACCATCAGGGTCGCCTCGGGGATGACCGGGTTGACCTTGCCCGGCATGATCGAGGAGCCCGGCTGCAGGTCGGGGATGTGCAGTTCGCCGAGGCCGGTGTTGGGGCCCGAGCCCATCCAGCGCAGGTCGTTGTTGATCTTGGTCAGCGAGACCGCGATCGTGCGCAGTGCACCCGACGCCTCGACGAGGCCGTCGCGGTTCGCCTGGGCCTCGAAGTGGTCCTTGGCCTCGGTGATCGGCAGCTCGGTCTCGGCGGCGAGCAGGGCGATGACCTTCTGCGGGAAGCCGAGCGGGGTGTTGATGCCGGTGCCGACCGCGGTGCCGCCGAGCGGGACCTCGGCGACGCGGGGGAGGGCCGCCTGCACGCGCTCGATGCCGAGGCGGATCTGGCGGGCGTAGCCGCCGAACTCCTGGCCGAGGGTGACCGGGGTGGCGTCCATGAGGTGGGTGCGGCCGGACTTGACCGCGTCCTTCCACAACTCCGCCTTCGCCTCGAGGGCCACCGCGAGGTGGTCGAGCGAGGGGATGAGGGTGTCGATGAGCGCCTGGGTGACGGCGATGTGCACCGAGGTCGGGAACACGTCATTCGAGGACTGCGAGGCGTTCACGTGGTCGTTCGGGTGCACCGTCGCGCCCAGGATCCGGGTCGCGAGGGTCGCGAGCACTTCGTTCATGTTCATGTTCGAGGAGGTGCCGGATCCGGTCTGGTACGTGTCGACGGGGAACTCGCCGTCGTGCTTGCCCGCGGCGACCTCGTCCGCGGCCTGGGCGATCGCATCGGCGATGGCGCCGTCCAGGGTGCCGAGCTCCTTGTTCGCGAGCGCCGCGGCCTTCTTGATCCGGGCGAGCGCCGCGATCTGCGTCGACTCCAGCCCCTTGCCCGAGATCGGGAAGTTCTCGACGGCGCGCTGCGTCTGGGCTCCGTAGAGCGCGTTCACGGGCACGCGCACCTCGCCCATGGTGTCGTGCTCGATGCGGTACTGCAGCGAGTTCTCGCCGCTCCGCTGGTGTGTGTCGGTCACTGCTGTTCCTCCAGTTGTGCCGGGGTGATGTGGGGGGATGTTCAGGGGAGGTCGCCGAGACCCGCGGTGACGACGGGCACGGCCGTGCCCTCGTTCAGCCGGTAGTTCGCGCCGACGATGCCGAGACGGCCCTCCGTCACGGCCTGGGCGATGAGCTCGGAGGACTGCAGCAGATCGTGCACGGTGTTGCGCAGGTGCTCCTGGCCGACGAGCTCGGGATCGATGTCGGCCACGGTGGATCCGCCCTGCTCGGAGAGCACCTTGCGTGCTGCGGGGACGATCGGCGCCACGAGCTTCCAGATGTGCGGCGGCAGCGGGGCCGCGTCGATGGCGGTGCCGTCGATCGCCGCGCGCACGGCGCCGCAGCTGTCGTGCGCGAGGACGACGATGAGCGGCACACCGAGGACGGCGACCGCGTACTCGAGGCTCGCGACGATCGACTCGCCGATCACCTGACCGGCGTTGCGCACGACGAAGAGGTCGCCGAGGCCCTTGTCGAAGATGATCTCCGCCGCCAGGCGCGAATCGGAGCAGCCGAACAGCGTCGCCATCGGCGCCTGCCCGTCCACGAGTTCGTGACGCTTGCCGACGTCCTGGTTCGGGTGCTGGGGCGTGCCGGCGACGAACCGCCGGTTCCCCTCGCTCATGAGCCGCCAGGCCTCGTCGGGGGTCAGAGTGCTGTTACCGGTCATCGTCCGCTTCCGAGTTCGTCGATCTGGGGGCTGATCTTCGCCACGAGTTCCGCCGTGCCGGCCTTGCCGAGCGCGCCGTAGACCAGGACGTAGTCCTTGCCGACCTGCGTTCCGAGGGCGTAGTTGATGTTCGCCGACTCGTCGGGGCGCGAGATCACGTACTCGTCCCAGGCGCGTCCGCCGATGGTCACGGTGTTCTTCGAAGCCGTGCCGCGCAGCGGCGTGAGCGCCCAGTCGGCGTCGGCGTCGAAGGCCTGCGCGATGTGCGCGTAGCCGCGGGCGTCATCGGCCTGCGGGGCGATGGTGATGTCCCACACGATCGGCTTGCCGTCGACCAGGACGGCCTTGTTCACACGCCAGTTGTTGGGCGGCGTCGGAAGCAGCACGGGGCGGTTCAGACTGCTCTGCGCGTTCCTGGCCGCGGCGGGGAGGTCGACGGCGTTGGTGCCGGTGAAGTCGCCGCGCGGCACGATCAGCACGATGAGCAGCACGACGCCCACGGTGGCGATGAGGGCGGCGATGAGGCCGCGGAAGGTCTGGCTGCCCCGGTAGGCGGCCGACGACGCCGCCTTGCGGTCGGCCGTCTCCTGCGCGGTCTCCGGGCGCCCCAGCTCGGCGACGACGGGCGGCTGTTTCGGTGCGCGGCTCATCGTCCGGCCTCCTCGGACTCGGCGTGCGAGCGCGCGGAGTCGAGGCGGCGCTTCGCACCCAGCAGCCACTCCTCGCAGCGTGCAGCGAGCGCTTCGCCGCGCTCCCACAGCGTGAGCGACTGCTCGAGCGTGGGCGCGCCCTGCTCGAGCTCGGCGACGACGCGGACCAGCTCGTCCCTGGCCTGCTCGAAGCTGAGAGAAGCCGGATCGGCGACGGTCGGCGCAGAGGTCCCTGCGGAGGCGGACGGCTCGTTCGACACAGTCACGCCTCCATCCTACCGGCGTGCGTCGGCGCCACCGGCCGCGTCGGCACCGCCGTCCGCGGCCTCGGCGATCTCGCCCTCCGACACGGCGCGCAGCGAACCGCGGTCGACCGTGAGCGTGAGCACGGTGCCGGAGGGGGCGTCGGCGGCGTCGCGCACGATGCGCCCGTCGTCGCGGTGCGCGATGGCGTACCCGCGGGCGAGGGTCGCCGCGGGCGAGAGCGCGCGCAAGGAGGCGCGCAGCTCTGCGGTACGGCGGGCCGCCGCGTCGACGGTGCGGCCGAGCGCGTCGCGCGACCGTGCGGACAGCAGCCACACCTCCTGTGCGCGGCGCTCGATGAGCGGATCCGGATCCCGCAGCGCCGGACGGGAGCGCAGCTGCTCGAGCTGGGCGATGTCGTGCGCGATGCGCTGGGAGACGCGGGTGGCGGCCCTCGCGCGCAGCTGGGCGACGAGCGCGCGCTGCTCGCCGACGTCGGGCACGACGCGCTTGGCGGCGTCGGTCGGCGTCGAGGCGCGGAGGTCGGCGACGTCGTCGAGCAGTGGGTGGTCGTTCTCGTGTCCGATCGCGCTGACCACGGGGGTCGTCGCGGCGGCGACCGCCCGCACGAGACGCTCGTCGCTGAAGCCGAGAAGGGTCTGCGGGTCACCGCCGCCGCGGGCGATCACGATCACGTCGACCTCCGGATCCGCATCGAGCCGCTTCAGTGCGGCGAGCGTCTCCGGCACGCAGCGGTCGCCCTGCACCGCGGCGTGCACGGTGCGGAAGCGCACCTGAGGCCAACGCAGCTCGGCGTTGCGGTGCACGTCCTTCTCCGCGTCGGAGTTCTCGCCCGTGATCAGCCCGATCATGTGCGGCAGGAACGGCAGCGGCTTCTTGCGGGAGGCGTCGAACAGCCCTTCCTGGCGCAGCTGGGCGCGCAGCCGCTCCAGGCGTTCGAGCTGATCGCCGAGCCCGACGTGCTTCATGGCGGAGACGGCGAAGCTGAAGTCGCCGGCCTTGACGAAGTAGTCCGCCTTGACTGCGGCGACCACGTGGTCGCCGACCGCGAGATCGGCCGGGATCCGCGCGCGCACGCTCGACCAGATCCGGATCGAGATCTGCGCATCGGAGCGGGTGTCCTTGAGCCGGGCGAAGACGTTGCCGGCACGCAGGTTCCAGCTCGTGATCTCGCCCTCGACCCAGACAGTGCCCCACTGGGCCACGAAGTCGCGGATCGTGGCGTTGAGGCGGGCGATGGAGGTCGGCGCGTCCGCGGTCGAGTCGCGGGGGGAGACGGCGTCGGCCGGCGGGGTCTCGCCGGGGGCGGCTTCGAAGACGGTCATCGCATCCTGTCGATCGGGGCGGGTTCAGGATAACGCGGGCTCCCGACGCGGCCCGGCCCGGTACGCAGGGCGGCCCGTCCCGGCCTCCTGCCAGGAGGCGCCGATAGAATCGCGGGGTGAGTTCTCCCGTCGCGCTGCCCGTGCCGCAGATTCCCCGCCGTCGCCCCGAGGGCGCGCGCGAGCCGCTCCAGAACCGCCCGGTCGAGGGCGTCAAGCGCGTGCTGCTCGCCGCGCCCCGCGGCTACTGCGCGGGGGTCGACCGCGCCGTCGTCGCGGTCGAGAAGGCGCTGCAGCGCTACGGTGCGCCCGTGTACGTGCGCAAGCAGATCGTGCACAACATCCACGTCGTGACCGAGCTCGAGGAGCAGGGGGCGATCTTCGTCGACGAGGTGGACGAGATCCCCGAGGGATCCCACGTGGTCTTCAGCGCCCACGGCGTCTCGCCGATGGTGGTCTCCGCCGCGGAGGACCGCCACCTGCACGCGATCGACGCGACCTGCCCTCTGGTGACCAAGGTGCACCGCGAGGCGGTGCGCTTCGCCCGCGACGACTACGAGATCCTGCTCATCGGCCACGACGGCCACGAGGAGGTCGAGGGAACCGCCGGGGAGGCGCCCGACCACGTCACGGTCGTGAACTCGCCGGCCGAGGCCGACACGGTCGAGGTGCGCGACCCCAGCAAGGTGGTGTGGCTGTCGCAGACCACCCTCTCCGTCGACGAGACGATGGAGACCGTCAACCGGCTGCGCACCCGGTTCCCCGAGCTGCAGGATCCGCCCTCCGACGACATCTGCTACGCGACGCAGAACCGGCAGGTCGCGATTAAGAAGGTCGCCAAGGACGCGGATCTCGTGATCGTGGTCGGATCCGCGAACTCGTCCAACAGCGTGCGCCTGGTCGAGGTCGCGCGCGAATACGGCGCCCGGGCCGCCTACCGCGTCGACTACGCCGACGAGGTGCGCCAGGAGTGGCTGGACGGCGTCGCCACCGTCGGGGTGACGAGCGGGGCCTCCGTGCCCGAGGTGCTCGTGCAGGAGGTGCTCGCGGCCCTCGCCGAGGCGGGTTACGGAGACGTCGAGGAGGTGCGCACGGCCGAGGAGGACCTCATGTTCTCCCTCCCCAAGGAGCTGCGCCAGGACATCACGGGCCAGCGCGACGAGCGGGCGCTCGGAGGACGCAGCCGATGACCGGCTCCGGGCCCGCGGAGCAGCCGCGACGGCCGGCTTTCGGCGAGTACGCGACTCCGGAGGAGCAGAGCAGGCGGGCGGGAAGGCCCATGCCGCCGCCCGTCGTGCCCGTTCCGCCGACCGTGCTTCCGGTGGTCCCACCGGCGCAGGACACGGCGGAGCGCCCGGCTCACCCCGTCGACAGGATGGCGTCGATCGCGCTGCTCGCCTACGGGGTCTGGAACGTCATCACGACGGTCATCGCCTACCTCGACCCGTCCTCGCTCATGACCTCGATGATGCGGATGATGGGGATCACCGGCACCTTCTCGAACTACGGACCGGCGCGGACCGCGGGGATCGTCGCGGGTATCGTCCTCATCGTCGGCTGGATCGTGACCGCCGCATGGTCCGTGGCCCGGCTGCGGCGCGGCAAGCTCACGTGGTGGCTCCCGGTGGCCGGCGGCATCGTGTTCGGCATGCTGGCGTCGGTCTGCATCGCGGTGCCCTTCATGACGGATCCGAGCGTCGTCTCGTTCCTGAACGGGCAGCTCCAGAAGTAGCGTCCGCGGACGCCGAAGGTCCGGCCCCCTCGGGGAGCCGGACCAACGACGAGCGGCCCGTCAGTGCGCGTTGCCGTTGTTGAAGTGGTGGTCGCCCTTGTGGTGACCGTTGCCGTGCGCCCCGGGGCCGCGACCTCCGGTGCCGGGCTCGACGTGGTTGGTCTTGGTGTGCACGATGTCGTAGTAGACGCTCGTGTCGGCCGCGTTCGGGAACACCCGGTAGGTGAAGACGTTCTTGTTGAGCTCCACGATCGGGACGACGCGCTCGAACAGCACGGCGCCGTTCGCGTCCTTCGCGGCGATCCACCGCGTGGCGCCGTCAGCGGGCACGTTCCAGTCGCCGTGCATCTTCGGGCTGTCGTCGAGGTTGTACATCGTGAACGTGCCGTCGGCCTTGAAGTACGCCCAGCCCACGAAGTTCTTCACGGCCGGGTCGTCGAGAGCGACGCGGCGGCCCTGGGCGTCGAGCGCGCTCGTGGTCTTCCACGGGGTCGAGGCCAGCGTCTCGAACGGCGTCAGCGCCCGGTGGCCGGAGGCGAACGATGCGGTCGCGGCAGCCGGAGCGGCTGCGGCGGCGACCGTCGGGACGATGGTGACGGCCGCGAGGGCGATCGTCGAGGCGGCGATGAGCTTGCGGGAGAAGGTGATGTTCATGTCTTCCACGCTAGGAATCGGGCCCCGATCGTCGCATCAGCCGATCGGCTACTTCCGGTGCCATCGGGCGGATGATCCCGGAATCGGGCTGCCGGTGCCGTCAGGCGATCCCGCCCCAGACGGCACGTGCGCCGGCCTCGCCCGCCAGGACGACGGTGACGATCGTCCCGATCGCGCACACCGCCGCGATGGTGGTGATCGTCGCGGAGATCGCGGACGCGATGCGGATCCGCCGGATCCGGGCCGTCATCCGCTCCCGCAGGTGAACGGCGACGGCCGCGATCAGGAGGGCGATGCTCCAGGGGATCAGCAGGAGCCCGAGCGCCTCGTGCTGCCGGATCGCGGGCGTGGATCCGACCTTCGCTGCCAGGTCGAGGCCGGCGAGAACGGTCACCGGCACCAGGACCGCGACGAGTGCCGCGGCGATCGGCATCGCCAGGCCCAGACGGCGTCGGGCAGCGGGCCAGATCGCCGTGAGAGCCACGGCGAGCGCCGTCACGGGAGCGAGGATCACCGTGGCGTGCACCAGCAGCGGGTGCAGCGGGAGGCCGAGAAGCGTGAAGGGGCCGGAGGCGAGCAAGGCGGTCATACTGGGAGAACGGCGCGCGGGCGCACCGGGTTCACCGGATCCGATCGGCGCGGATCCGATCCGTCCGCGATGAACCTTTCGTTCCCGGATCTCGTTTCCCCGGTAGGAGGCGACGATGGAGGATGAGGACGAGCGGCTGACCGCGCTCTACGACGTGCACGCCGGGCCGATCCGTCGCTACGTCGTGCACCTGACGGGCAGCAGCTCCTCCGCGGACGACGTCGTGCAGGAGACGCTGCTGCGGGCCTGGCGCACCCCGCGGATCCTGGAGCAGGAGGTCGCGACGACCCGGTCCTGGATGTTCACCGTCGCGCGGCATCTCGTCATCGACGAGGCCCGCAGCGCGCGCCGGCGCCATGAGCATCCCGTCGCCGAGGTGCCGGAGCAGGGCACCGACGACACGACGGATCGCCTGTTCGACGCGATCCTCATCGAGGACGCGCTCGCCGACCTCAGCGCCGAGCATCGCGCCGTGATCGTGGCCGGATACTACGGCGGTCGCAGCGTCGACGAGATCGCACAGGAGCTCGCGATCCCCGCCGGAACGGTGAAGTCGCGCATGCACTATGGACTGCGGGCCCTGCGGCTCGCGCTGCAGGAGAGAGGGGTGATCCGGTGAGCATCGATCCGGACCCGTTCGCCACGTGGGATGCCGCCTATGCGATGGGTGCGCTGTCCGCGCCGGACCGCGCGCGCTACGAGGCGCATCTGGCGGAATGCCCGGACTGCCGTGCCGCCGTGGCCGAGCTCGTGCCGGCGGTGAGCCTGCTGTCGCGCGTGCGCGCCGAGGACGCGGAGCGCATCGGCACGGGCGAACCCGATCCGGTCGCTCCGAAGCTGCTCTCCATCGCGCGTGCACGCCGCCGGCGTCGCCGCCGTGCGCTCTGGACCGGCATCGGCATCGCCGCCGCGCTCGCGATCGCCGTACCCGTCACCGTCGTCGCGATCGCGCCGCGCCCGGCGGTGTCCGTGGCGCTGGAGGCGGAGAGATCCGTTCCGGTGAGCGCCACGGTCTCGCTGACGCCCGTCGCCTGGGGCACGAGGATCGACATGGCGTGCCTGTACGACGCCGGGGCGCCCGATGCCGGGTGGACCTACGTCCTCACCGTCGTGGGCAAGGACGGCACAGCGACCGACCTGTCGACCTGGAAGGTCCAGCCGGGGCGGACGGCGACGCTCTCCGCGGGCACCGCGGCGGCGCTCGACGACATCCGGACGGTCGAGATCCGCACGGCGGCCGGAGACGTCGTGCTGAGCCGGGACATCCGCGGCGGATCCGCGTCGGGGTGAACCGCCACGCGCTCGCCCTCGTTCTTCCCCTGGAGCGCACCGCACGGAGCGCGGTCGAAAGGATGAGGACATGCGCAGAACCTGGGCGATCGGAGCCCTTGCACTGGGATTGCTGCTGGCCGGATGCAGCTCGCCGGCGACGACCGGATCCTCGGCGCCTCCGGCATCGAGCGACGGGTACGGGGGCGGCGGCTACGGCTCCGGGACGAGCAGTACCGCGGCGAGCACGGGCCTGAAGGTCGCGAAGACGTCTCTCGGCGAGGTCGTGGTGACCTCGGCCGGCATGACCGCCTACATGTTCGATAAGGACACCCAGGGCACGCAGGCGAGCGCGTGCACGGGGGCCTGCGTCGGATTGTGGCCGCCCATCCTCGCCACCGGTGGCACGCCCCAGGGAGACGGCATCACCGGCACGCTCGGCACGATCCCGACGCCTGACGGCAAGAAGCAGGTCACGCTCGACGGCTGGCCCCTCTACACCTACTCCGGTGACGCGGCGGCCGGTGACGTGAAGGGCCAGGGCGTGCAGGGCATCTGGTGGGTCGTGGACGCGACGGGCGCGAAGATCGGCGGCTGACCCGCAGACGACGGAAGCGCCGCCGGGACGGATCCCGGCGGCGCTTCCGATGCGGCTGAGGTGCGGTCAGCTCTTCGACTGGCCGTACGAGCCCAGCTGACGGGTCGACTCGATGACGCGCTGGGCCATCGCGGTCTCGGCGACCTTGCCCCAGGCGCGCGGGTCGTAGACCTTCTTGTTGCCGACCTCGCCGTCGACCTTCAGGACGCCGTCGTAGTTGCTGAACATGTAGCCCGCGATCGAGCGGGTGAACGCGTACTGCGTGTCGGTGTCGATGTTCATCTTCACGACGCCGTTCGCGACCGCGAGGGCGATCTCCGCGTCGGTGGAACCGGATCCGCCGTGGAAGACGAGGTCGAGCGGCTTCGCGCCCGTGCCGTACTTCGCGGCGACCTGCGCCTGGATCTCGCCGAGCAGCTCGGGGCGCAGCTTCACGCCGCCGGGCTTGTACACGCCGTGCACGTTGCCGAAGGTGAGCGCGGCGATGTAGCGGCCCTGCTCGCCGAGGCCCAGCGCCTGGACGGCCTGGTCGACGTCGGCGAAGGTGGTGTAGAGCGCCTCGTTCGAGCCCTCGTGCGCGACGCCGTCCTCCTCGCCGCCGACGACGCCGATCTCGACCTCGAGGATCGCGTTGATCGCCTTCATGCGGGGGAGGAGATCCTTGGCGATCTCGATGTTCTCCGCGAGCGGCACGGCCGAGCCGTCCCACATGTGCGACTGGAAGATGGGGTTGCGTCCGGCCCGCACCTCTTCCTCGCTTGCCGCGATGAGGGGCTCGACGAAGCCGGCGAGGGCGTCCTTCGGGCAGTGGTCGGTGTGCAGCGCGACGGTGACGGGGTAGGACTTCGCGACCTCGGTGGCGAACTTGGCGAAGGCCAGCGCGCCCGTGGCGCGGGCCTTGACGGTCTGACCGGCGAAGTAGTCGGCGCCGCCCGTGGTGACCTGGATGATGCCGTCGGAGCCGGCCTCGGTGAGACCCTGCAGCACGGCGTGGATGGTCTGCGAGCTGGAGACGTTGAACGCCGGGTAGGCGAAGCCGCCCGCCTTCGCGCGGTCGAGCATCTCGGCGTACTGATCCGGGGTGGCAACGGGCATGGCTTCTCCTGTGCTGGATGACGGGGGTCGGTGCCACTCTAGCGCCGTAGGATCCGCGTTTCAGAGCGCGTGACCGACGGCCTGGGGAGCCGGATCTTCCGCCTGGTAAAGAAGGGAAGATCTTTCGCTTTCCCGGAGCGGAAAACTGCTGATCCGTACGCTTCGCGGCCCTACGCTGGGGGCCATGGTGCGCCTCACAGCCGATCTCAGCCCCCTCAGCCCCGACCGCAACCTCGCACTGGAACTCGTCCGTGCCACGGAGGCGGCGGCGATCCGTGCCGTCCCCTTCATCGGCCGCGGTGCGAAGGAGGAGGCCGACGGCGCCGCCGTCGACGCCATGCGGGCTTTCCTCGGGACGGTCGACTTCGACGGTCGCGTCGTGATCGGCGAGGGCGAGAAGGACAACGCCCCGATGCTCTTCAACGGCGAGCATGTCGGCAGCGGCGTCGAGTGGGCGCAGCAGTACGACATCGCCGTCGATCCGATCGACGGCACCACCCTCACCGCCGAGGGGCGCCAGAACGCCGTGTCCGTCATCGCGGTGTCCGACCGCGGCACGATGCTCGACGCCTCGAGCGTCTTCTACATGGACAAGCTCGTCACCGGCCCCGCGGGCGTCGGAGTGGTCGACATCCGCCTCCCCGTCGCGGAGAACATCCAGCGTCTCGCCGGCGCCCTGGGCAAGCCGGTCGAGGAGCTCGTCGTCTCGGTGCTGAACCGTCCTCGTCACGAGAAGCTCATCCGGGAGATCCGCGAGGCCGGTGCCGGCACGCGTCTGATGAGCGACGGCGACGTCGCGGGCGGCATCAACGCCGCCCGTCACGGCGCGCGCACCGACATGTGCATCGGCATCGGCGGCAGCCCGGAGGGCATCGTCACCGCCTGCGCGATCAAGGCTCTCGGCGGTCACATCCAGGGCCGGCTGTGGCCCCGCGACGATGATGAGCGCCAGCGCGGCATCGATGCCGGCCTCGACATGGACAAGGTCTACGAGGCCGACGACCTGGTGAGCGGAAACAACACGATCTTCGTCGCCACGGGTGTGACGGACGGGCAGCTCGTCGCCGGCGTGCGCCGCGAGGGCGACTACCTCTACACCGAGAGCGTCGTGCTGCGCAGTGCCTCGGGCACCCTGCGGCGCATCGCCTCGGAGCACCTCGTCTCCAAGTGGCTCTGATCCTCATCCCGCGGCGGCGGGCCGGGTCGCGATAACGACCTGGCCTCAGTCCGGCTGATTCCCTCGGCACCTGGCACAATGGGGGAGGCGCCATCGGCGTGCACGGCGCATTCGGCGCGACGCGGAATGCGGAGCAGGAAGGTGATGAGGATGGCTACGGAGAACATCTATCGCCATGAGACGGTCACCGACACCGGCACGGTGAAGGTCGTCGAGATGGAGGCCGCGCGCCGCCCCGACGTGCTCTTCCGCGTCCGTCGCGAAGAGGGCCACGAGATCAGCGCCTGGTGGATGATCGGCGCGTTCGTGCTCTTCTCCGCGACCGTCGTCTTCCTGCTCAGCGGGGTTCCGGGGAGCGCCTGACCTCCTCCCGGGCTTCGTCCTGCCCGGCCAGTCGCGCACGCAGCTCGCCGAGGTCCGCCTGCATCGCGTCCGCGGTGGCAGACGACGCGGGATCCTCCACCGTCGTGGGTGAGGTCAGCTCCTCCGCGGTGAACCGCCGGGTCGCGCCGGTGACCGGCGAGGGTGCGGCCAGCGCGTCGGCATCGACACCGGGGAACCGCCGGGCGGTCACGAGGACCCGCCCTTCCAGCGACCCCGCGAAGCGGTTGTAGCTCTCTACCGTGCGCTCCAGCGCCCGGCGCAGGTCGTCCGCATGGCCGGCGAGCACGCCGAGCCGGTCGTACAGCTGGGTGCCGAGTTCGAGCAGCACGGCGGCCTCGGCCGACAGCTCCTGCTGCTTCCACGTGTAGGCGACGGTCTTCAGCACGGCCCAGAGATTCACCGGGGTCGCCAGGGCCACGCGCTTGCCGAAGGCGTAGTCGAGCAGGGCCGGATCCTCGTCGAGGGCGGCGGACAGCAGCGACTCGCTGGGCAGGAAGCAGATGACGAACTCGGGGCTCACCTCGAGTCCCGACCAGTACGCCTTCTTGGCGAGTGCGTCCACGTGCGCGCGCACCGCCTTGACATGCTGCTGCATCAGGATCCGGCGCTGCGGATCCTCGGAGCCGAGCGCGCCGGCTGCGAGGAACGCGTCGAGCGGAGCCTTCGCATCGACGGCGATCGAGGCGCCGCCGGCGAGGCGGATCACCATGTCGGGGCGCCCCTGGCCGGCATCGGAGCGGATGGTCGTCTGCAGGTCGAAGTCGACGTGCCGGGTGAGGCCGGCGGCCTCCACGACGCGGCGCAGCTGGGTCTCGCCCCAGACCCCGCGTGCCGAGGTGGAGCGCAGTGCACCGGCCAGGGACTCGGTCGTCGACCGCAGCGCCTCGCCGCTCTCCTCGGTGCGGCGCAGCTGCTCGCTGAGCTGACCGAACTGGGCGTGGCGCTCGCGCTCCAGCACGGTCACCGTCTGCTGCATGCGGTGCAGGCTCTCGCGCACCGGGGCGAGGGCGGTGAGCACCGCGCTCTCCTGCCGGGCGCGCTCGGCCGCGTCGTGCTGCTGAAGGCGAGCGTGCTCGACGGCGTCGCGGTAGAGGTCGTGCTGCCGGTCGCGGTCTTCGCGGACCACCGAGAGCTCGGCATCGGCGCGGGCGAGGTCGGCGGCGCCGCGGCTGCGGCCGAGGAACCAGCCGACGGCCAGGCCGGCGACCGCGGTGAGAGCGGCGATGAGCAGTGCGAGCGCGTCCATGCGTCCATGATGGGCGGGGCCACCGACATCGCCGGGGACGCGCGGTCGCGTGTCAGGCCGCGGCGCGCACCTTCGCCGGGGCGGCCGGGGCGAGAGGGTCTCCGAGGCGGACGCCGATCGTCTCGGCCAGCTGCTGCACGGTGGCGGATCCGGTGCGCTGTGCCGCATCGATCACGATCTGCGCGCACGCGCGGGCGTCGGCGAGCGCGTCGTGATGCGGGAAGGCGCCGAACCCGGCGGCCTCGGCCGCGACCGGGAGCTTGTAGGAGTCGAGGTCGTAGACCTTGCGGGCCACGGCGAGGCTGCACAGCGAACGGTAGGGCGGGCAGTCGTCGCCGGTCGCCTCGCACGCACGTCGGATGACGTTGAGGTCGAACCCGGCGTTGTGCGCGACCAGCACGTCCGCGCCGGCGAACGCGCAGAGCCGATCGAGCTGCTCGCTCCATCCCGGGGCGCCCTGCACCTCGTGCGCGCGGATGCCGTGGATCCGGACGTTCCATTCCTGGAACTCGTCATGCCCGGCCGGCGGGCGAATCAGCCAGCCGGTCTGCGCGACGACGATGCCGTCCCGCACTCGGACCAGACCGACCGAGCATGCCGAGGCCGGGGAGGAGTTCGCCGTCTCGAAGTCGATCGCGGTGAAGTCCAGGGCCACGGATCCACCTTCCGTCGACCATGTGCGCCGACGGGGCAGGCGCGCCGCGGAGGGCGTGATCGGCGGGCGTAGTCTCGGGAGCATGGTGGAACGTGCGACGAGCTTCGGATCCGAGACGGGCAGCTATGAGAAGGGGCGGCCGGAGTATCGGTCGGACGCGGTCGCCTGGCTGCTGGAGCCGCTGGCGGACGGCGACAGGGCGGTGGTCGACATCGGCGCGGGGACCGGCAAGCTCACCCGCGCCGTGCGGGGCCTCTGGGGCACGGGCGTGACGGCCGTGGATCCGGATCCGCAGATGCTCGAGGCCCTGTGCGAGAAGACTCCCGGCGTCGAGGCTGTCACCGGCACGGCGGAAGCGCTGCCGCTGCCGGACGCGAGTGCCGACGCCGCGACCCTCGGGCAGGCCTGGCACTGGGTGGACCCCGTCGCCGCCTCCGCGGAGATCGGCCGCGTCGTGCGCCCCGGTGGCGTGCTCGGGCTCATCTGGAACGTACGGGACGGCCGCACCGAGTGGGTGCGCCGGCTGACCGCGATCATGGGCGGCAGCGCGGCGGAGCAGATGATCGGCGAGAACACCGTGCGGGTCGCGGCGCCCTTCGGAGCGCTGGAGGAGCGGCGCTGGGAGTGGTCGCGCGAGATGACGCGCGCCGAGCTGCATGCGATGGCGAGCTCCCGCAGTGTCATCATCACGTCGTCGCCGGAGGAGAAGGCGCGGATCGCGCAGGCGATGGACGAGCTCTTCGACGAGCTCGGCCTCGTCGAAGGCGGAACGCTGTCGATGCCGTACGTGACCGCGGCCTACCGCGCGATCCGCGGATCGTGAGCGGGCGCGGGCCCCGGTAGAAAGCGCGCTCGGGGCATTGATCTCAATCAGGTACGGGCCGAGCTCAGCCCTGAGACCCGCATGTCAGTCAGGAATCGTCCCACATCGGCTCACGCATCTTGGTGCGGATCTCAGCATCGTCAATTTCGCCATCGTTAGTGCTGGGCCTGGAAACGCCGTGGAGGCGCGGGGCTGTGTGGGGCGCATCGAACCACTCGGAAGGGAGTTCATGAGCACGCGTTGCATGGATCGTGACCTGAGCGGCGATCGCGCTACCGGATACCCGCAGCCACGCAGCCGCTGTCTGCCCCTGCCTTTCGAGGTGCTGAACGGTCGGGATGAAGTGCTGACTGGACCCTGGAGTGAGTTGTCCGATGCGCTGACCGTCGATGCTGATCTCGATGAGTTCCTTCGGTGCCTTCGGCGTCCCGCGCTGGATGAGCGTGAGAGTGCCGATGACGAGTGCGCTCGGATCATCGGTTACATACTCGGCCAGCACTTCTTGGTGATGTTCCTCGCCTGTGACCTGCAAGCTCCCACCCCAGGGAATGATGCTGTAGCCCTCGAAGGGTGGATCATTCAAGGGCAGCATCGATCCGGTGTAGGACAGCGCAAGGCGCACGTTCGCATGGTGGCGGAGCTTTCTCGCATCGTAGTTGTCACGTCGTGCCACTGCCCAGATCCGGGCACCGGTCGTCGGGAGATATCCAGCCTCGATAATGCGACGCATGATCGGCTGCGTGACGACCGCGACCTCTTTCTCGAGGTATCCGACGTGCTGCCCATCGATCAGGACCTTCACCGCGTTCCGGTCGTAAGCATTTGATGGCTCAGGCACAAGTGCTGCGAGGAGCCCGTCCCGGACGATTTCCTCGTCGAGCTTCGGCCTACGTCCCAGCACCTTGTGGATGGCATCGAGGCGGGCAAACTCACCAGCGACCTCGGTCCCCGCATGACCGTTGTATTCCGGTAGATAGAAGGACGGATACTCCAGTACCCGAGCTTCCCGTTCCTGCGCTTCGCGAGATTCACGTGCAGCGGCCTCGCGGGCCCCTCGTTTCGCAGCCTCCGCCGCTTCCTGCTCGGCACGGACACGAGCGAGCTCGGCAAGTCGGATCCGTTCACGCTGCTCTGCCTGCTGTCGCGCCAACTGCTGGGATTCCTCAAGTGCGTGAGCTTTGCGAGCGAGCTCCTCCAGTTGTTCGCGCTGACGCAAAGCCTCTCGCTGGCGCGTCACCATCTCCCGTTCTTCCCGCAGCCGCTCTCGCTCAGCGCGTGCTGCGGCGCGACGCTCAGTAAATGTTGTCCGGGTGTTGCTCGCCACCGTCTCTTGCGCGGCTTGCTGACGTGCTGCGCGGCGGGTAAGCGGAGCGACACCGAGTGGATCGATGCTCTGGGCGCCATCGGTCGCCACGTACTCGGTCCACAACGACCCATCCCAATAGCGATGTTGGTGCCGGCCCGCGGGGTCTGGGTACCACGCGGCCGGAGCGCTCGGGTTCGTCATCGGAGGCCTCTCGGGTCAATCGTTGACGAAGTCGGAGTTGGGGACGCCGTCGTCCTCGTCAATAGTCTCGTTCGCGATGAGATCATAGTCGGCTCGACGACTCGGTGACCGCCTGCTCAGCCTGTCGAGCCGGTTCAATCATCAGGCTGCGCGACTTCTGCGACGCGAGGTCCCCTCGTCGAAGGCGGAACGCTGTCGATGCCGTACGTGACCGCGGCCTACCGCGCGATCCGCGGATCGTGAGCGGGCGCGGGCCCCGGTAGACTCGTACCCCGTGGCTCTCACCATCGGAATCGTAGGACTGCCCAACGTCGGCAAGTCCACCCTCTTCAACGCCCTCACCAAGAACGATGTGCTCGCGGCGAACTACCCGTTCGCGACGATCGAGCCGAACGTCGGCGTGGTGAACCTGCCGGATGCGCGGCTGAACGCGCTCGCCGAGATCTTCGGCAGCGAGCGGATCCTGCCCGCGACGGTGTCGTTCGTCGACATCGCCGGCATCGTGCGCGGCGCGAGCGAGGGGGAGGGGCTGGGCAACCAGTTCCTCGCGAACATCCGCGAGGCCGACGCGATCGCCCAGGTCGTCCGTGGCTTCGCCGACGACGATGTCGTGCACGTCGACGGGGCGATCGACCCCAAGAACGACCTCGAGACGATCAACGCCGAGCTCATGCTCGCCGACCTCCAGACGCTCGAGAAGGCGATCGTGCGCATCGAGAAGGAAGTGCGCGGCCGCAAGACCGACGCCTCGGTGCTCGAGGCGGCGAAGGCCGCGAAGGACGCGCTCGAGCGGGGCCAGCTGCTCTCCACGAGCGGCATCGACCTGACGCCGATCAAGGAGCTCGGTCTGCTGACCTCGAAGCCCGTGATCTTCGTCTTCAACGTCGACGAGGCCGTGCTGACGGACGACGCCCGCAAGGCCGAGCTCGCCGCCCTCGTCGCGCCCGCCCAGGCGATCTTCCTCGACGCGAAGATCGAGTCGGAGCTCATCGACCTGGATCCGGAGGATGCCGCAGAGCTCCTCGCCTCCACCGGTCAGGACGAGTCGGGCCTCGACCAGCTCGCCCGCATCGGGTTCGACACCCTCGGCCTGCAGACCTACCTCACCGCCGGCCCGAAGGAAGCCCGCGCCTGGACGATCCACAAGGGCGACAAGGCCCCGCAGGCCGCCGGCGTGATCCACACCGACTTCGAGAAGGGCTTCATCAAGGCCGAGGTCATCTCGTTCCAGGATCTGGTGGACACCGGATCCGTCGTCGAGGCCCGCTCGAAGGGCAAGGCGCGCCTGGAGGGCAAGGACTACGTCATGCAGGATGGCGACGTGGTGGAGTTCCGTTTCAACGTCTGAATCTGAACTGTGAGCTGGCGTGGTACTAGCGCCTGCGCGATGGCGTAATTCGCATCGGACGTCTGAGGCAATGCTCGGATGAGGGCAGCTCACACCTCCGACGGCGTCGTCGTGTCGATGTCTGTGGCGGAGGCCGTTGTGCTGCACGTCATGTCGGACGTTCAGCAGGCCCTCACCCTTCTGATCCCGACTCTCGGCTCCGAGGAGTACGGTTCGGTGACGTTTCGCTCCAATTACGTAGCGCGGGTGCTACACTCGTCGCATGAGTGTGAGCGATTCGCACATCGAGAGCCTCTCCCAGCGTGAGCTGCGCAACGAGTCCGGGCGTGTTCTTCGTCTTGTCGGCGAGGGTCAGTCGTTCGTTCTGACCAACCGAGGCGTCGCCGTCGGTCGTATCGTCCCGCTCGACGCGCCCGCCGCCACGCTGCCGATCGTTCGGGCTGCGAAGCGCGTCGGAGGCTGGGCCGCGCTGAGCCCTCAGCCCGTCGAGAGTGATCGACTCTTGTCGCGCATCGTCGACGAGCTTCGCGAGGACCGGGTGTGAGCAGCGCTCCACTCGTCTACGTCGATACCTCCGCATTCGGAGCGCTTCTCATCTCCCAGGTCGAGACCGAGGCGCTGGTGGAGTGGCTCGACGGTGCGGACGTCAGCCTCGTCTCGAGCGATCTGCTCGAGACGGAGCTGCGTCGGATGGCCGTGCGCGAGGGACGGGACCAGGCGAAGGTCAGTGCGATCCTCGAGGGCGTTTCTCTTGCGGCGCTCGATCGTGCCGTGTACCGCTCGGCGGGGTTCTTGCCGATGCCCTATCTGCGCACTCTCGACGCACTCCATTTGGAGGCGGCGATCCGCCTGGACGTCGATGCCGTCCTCACGTACGACCATCGGCTTGCTGAAGCGGCGCGGGCCGCTGGCCTCGATGTCATTGCTCCTGGTCGCGGATGAGTGGGTTGACGGATCTGTTTTCGTTGGACGGATGCGAATATTGCTTGACACGGCTCCGACCGGGGTCCGACTCGCGCCCTGCCCGCCCTTCGTCCGCGGGCGCGAAGTCAGCTCGGAAGCGATCGTGCACGGGTCATTCGTCGGCTACGAGTTCAAGCGCTCCGTGATGCCCGTTCAGCAAGTGGTGATGGCTCGTGCCCTCGCATGACGTTCTGCGAACCGGGGAACGTGGTTGCGTTCAGATACAGATCAGTCTGCAGAGCCATTTCGGCAGACTGGAAAGGGAGCCACAATGGCCCATGTCGTCTCAGTGAACGTCGGCGCGGAGCGACCGAACGCCGCCAAGGACACCCCTACCGGCATCCATAAGCGGCCGGTGGAGATTATCGAGCTGCGACGACCCGGCTCGAAGCACGGGGGACTCGGCAGCGGCGTCGTGGGTGACTTCATCGGCGACCGGCAGCACCACGGCGGCGACTATCAAGCCGTGTACGCGGTCTCCCGTGAGGAGCTGGACTGGTGGGGCAAGGAGCTCGGTCGTCATCTGGATGACGGCATGTTCGGGGAGAACCTCACCACGACCGGTATCGATATCGACCACGCGCTCATCGGTGAGCGCTGGCAGGTGGGGGACGCCGTGGTGCTCCGGGTCGAGGGACCCCGGATCCCGTGCGGCACGTTCCGCATGCACATGGGGGAGGCGGGCTGGCTCAAGCGGTTCGTCGATCATGGCCTGTCAGGTGCCTATCTGTCCGTCGAGCGGCCGGGATTCGTCCGGCCAGGCGAGACGATTACGGTGCTCTCCCGCCCAGACCATGCGATCGATGTGCCGACGGTCTTCCGAGCGTTCTACGACGACGTCGAAGCTATGCGGGAGGTCATCGAGGCAGGCGTGCTCTCGGATTCCGAGGAGACCGCGGCGCTGGAAGCCCGTCTTGAGCGGTTGAATCGCAGACGCTGAGGAGTGGCGAGACTCAAGTCGTGGAGGTCGCTCCATCTCGCGAGAGTCTGGTCATCTGTCTCGTGCCGTCGAATGACGCGCGATTGCAGTTCGAGCCGGTAGGCGCGATGCCGGTGATGTGGAACGATTCCGAGCTGCTCCGTTCCGAGCCCGGCCCCTGAAGCCAGGGTTCGAGTCCGGGTCAGCGTCCCTGGCGCTTCTTGTAGGGCTTGGGCTGGCCCTTCACGGCGGGTGCCCGGCCCTTTCCCTTGGACGCCTTCGCCTTGCCGCCGGACGGCGCATCCGACTTCTGCGGAGGCGTGGGCGCCGCGGCGATCCTGTCCCGCGCCTCGGGGAGCAGGAGAAGGCCGGCACTGGTCAGACGGGTGGAACCGCCGCGGGTGACGAGCGGGTGCCCGACCTCCTCCTCGAGCTTCTCGATGGACGAGTACAGCGCGGCGAGCGGGATGCTTAGGCGGGCTGCCGCGCGCGGGAAGTGCAGCTCCTCGGCGACGGCGACGAATCCCCTCAGGTGGGTGATCTTCATGGAAATCCGTCCTCTCGCGCGCGGATCGCGGCGTCGTCCAGCGTACGGGGCTTCGTCGCACGATGCGCTGCACACGGATTCACCGGGAGGGTGTCGTCGCGTGGACCGGCGCACTACCGTGGGGTCGTGGAAGCGCGCGGGAGCAAGACCTCGGTGCACTACGTCGAGCATGGCCGGGGACTTCCTGCGCTGATCCTCCACGGCGCGGGCGTCGACCATCGCGAGTCCGAGGCCTGCTTCGAGCCGGCGTTCTCCGGGATCCGCGGAGTCCGGAGGATCTATCCCGATCTGCCAGGCATGGGCCGCACGTCGGCGCCGGAGGATCTTCGCAGCGCAGAGGACGTCGTGGTCGTGCTCCTCGACTTCGCGGAGCAGGTGAGCGACGGCGAGTCCTGGCTCCTCGTGGCCCACTCGGCGGGTGCGCATTTTGCGCGGGCGATTGCGGCGCGGAATCCCGAGCGGACGGCGGGCCTCGCCC
Source organism: Microbacterium sp. USTB-Y (assembly GCF_023703415.1). Classification (GTDB taxonomy): domain Bacteria; phylum Actinomycetota; class Actinomycetes; order Actinomycetales; family Microbacteriaceae; genus Microbacterium. The sequence continues at coordinate 116,000 of NZ_JAGMTU010000006.1, forward strand.
TGGTCTGCCCGCTGCTTCCGGACACCCGGGATGTACCGGAGCATCGCGTGATCGACGGATCCGGCGATCTCGGCGATGACGAGTTCCGGGGGTACTTCGTCGTGCAGACGCCGGAGATGCTGGAGCGGTACGAGCGGTTCGTGGTGCCCGGTATGGCTCTCGCCGATGAGGGCGCGATGGAGCGGATCGCCGAGCAGTGGGAGCTCGCGCCGGGGGAGGGCACACCGTTCGCCGGGCCGACGCTCGTCGTGGCGGGCCGGCTCGATTCGACGGTCGGGTACGCCGCCGCGCTCGATCTTGTGGACCGCTACCCGCGCGCGACGGCCGCGGTCCTGGACGACGCCGGGCACGCGCTGCCGCACGAGCGGCCCGAGCTGCTCCGCGCGCTGATCCACGACTGGGTGGATCGGGTTCTGCGCTGAGCGTCCCCGCGCACGCGAGGCTCGTAGGATGACGGTGTCGTCCAGAGGAGGCACGGCCCATGTCCGATAGCGATGAGCAGCCCACGGCACCGCATGTCCCGGCACCCGGTGAGCCGACGATCCCCGAACTCGAGGTCGACGAGAACATCGCACCTCGACCGGAGGAGGAGATCGCGGATCTGCTCCGCGCCGAACCGGATGAGGACGATCAGGTCAGCTGACCCGGCGCACCTCCTGGGGCCAGCCGCAGGCTTCGGCGATCCTGCCCGCCCAGTGCCTCGCGGTGTCGTCGTCGGCGACGTCGATGATCGTGAGGCCGCCGATGCGCTGCTCGGTGGGGGCGAAGGGTCCCGCGTCGATCACCGTCGTTCCGCTCGTCGCGTCGGCGGTGAACGCCGCAGCATCGTCCTCGTGCACGCCTCCGGCGAAGACGAGGGCCCCGGCGTCCCTGATGTCCGACACGACGGCATTGGCGAGCGGCCCGCGTTCCGCGAACCACTCGGGGCTGTGATCGCCCACCCACTGCTGGTTGAAGTAGATGATGTACTGAGTCATCGCCGCTCCTCGCGTCGCCCGTGCGGTCACGGGCCCTCTCGCGATCGTACGCCGCGGGATTCCGGGCTCTCGAGCCCGGAACGAGGATCCGGATCGGCTCTCCTGTCCCGACGCCGGCCCAGCAGAGGCCGCGGCGGGACTCGGTACGATGGCTCGGTGACTACCGAGAACAACAGCATCTTCGAACCCGATGGCCGCGCGATCCCCTACGTCGACGAGATGTCGGAGGGCGACGGGCCCGTTCTGGTGCTGATCCCGGGCCGCGGCCTGGAGGGCGGCGCGCTCGGCTCGGTCGCGCACATCCTCGCCGGCGAGGGGATCCGCGTGCTGCGGATCGGCAACCGCGCCGCCGACGACGCGACGCTCGACGAGCGCGTCCAGGACGCGAGCGACGTGATGGATCACGTCGGCATCGGCGCCACCTGGATCGGCGGCCACGGGGTCGGCGGGACCGTCGCCCGTGCACTGTCCGCGAAGCGCACCGACCGTGCTCTCGGCGTGCTGCTGCTCGGGGTCGAGGACGTCGACGTGCCGATCGCGCCCTCCGTGCCGATCCTCATCATCCAGGGGTCCGCGGACGACGTCATGCCCCCGGCGAACGGCGAGAAGCTGCGCGACTCCGCGAAGGAGCGCGCGAGCGTCGTCACGATCGAGGGCGGCGGCCACCTGTTCCCGGTGAGCGATCCGGTCGACACGGCCTTCGCCATCGAGGACTACCTGGCCTGGGACTGATGATCGGGTCCATTGCGGACTCGCCGGAACGCACCGTCCTGCTCGTGATCGACATGCAGAACGGCGTCATGCCCGGCTGCTTCGACGAGCGCGGAGTGCTCGAGCGGACCGACGCCCTCGTGCGCCGGGCGCGCAGCGAAGGGGTTCCGGTGGTGTGGGTGCACCACGATCCGGTCGGCGTGGGCACGCCCGACTGGGAGCTCGCTTCGCCGCTCGCGCGTGCCGACGGGGAGCCGCTCGTGCGCAAGAGCTACCGCGACGCCTTCGCCGGCACCGATCTGCAGGAGGTGCTCGATGCCTTCGGCGCGACTCGCCTGGTGGTCGCCGGCGCGCAGTCGGACTTCTGCGTGCGCACCACCACGCAGCGGGCAGCCGCCGAGGGCTACGACGTCACGCTCGTGCGCGATGCGCACACGACGGTCGACGCGACCGTGGACGGCGTCCGGATCACGGGCGAGCAGATCGTCGCCCACACCAACATGTACTTCTCCGGTCTCCGCTACCCGGGGCAGGAGTTCGCCGTCGCCCGGCACGACGAGGTCGCGCTGGCCTGACGTGCGGCTGGCCTCCACAACCCGGGCACCTTCCGGGTTTCGCGCCGATCTCGCCTCGAACGCGTTCCCCGGGAGCGCGAGCGGGCATCCTCGACGCGGGGGATCAGAGAGGAGGTATACGGATCGGTATACGTCCGCCTTAGAATCGGAGCATGGCGATGACCACCATCAAGGTGACGACCGAGCTGCGCGATCGGATCAACGACGACGCACGGGCGACGGGCGTTTCGGCAGCGGGTCTGATCGAGCGCCTTCTGGATGCCTATGAACGGCGGAGGCGGATGGATGCGTTCGGCCGCGCTGTCAGCGCGGCCGACGGCGGTTACTGGGATGAGTTCCACGAGTGGGACATCGCGCTGGCGGACTGACGACGTGACGACGCTACGGAGGGGCGACGTCGTCTGGGCCGATCTGGATCCGACGCGCGGACGGGAGCACTCCGGTCGCCGGCCAGTCCTGGTCATCGCGAGCGACCTTTTCCTGGAGCAGGCGGACAGCCTCGCGATCGTCGTCCCGGCGTCGAGCGTCGATCGGGGCTGGCCCAATCACGTGCGCCTGCGCGGACCGGAGCTGACCCTGCCGCGAGCGACTTTCGCGCTGACGGAACAGCCGCGCACGATCACCCGGGACCGAATCACCGGCGCGCTCGGTCAGGTCGACGTCGCGACGATGCGCGAGGTGGACCTCTGGCTCCGGGACTTCCTGGGTCTGCCATGACCTCCAGGCGCGCGGATGTCCGACCCCGATGCGAGGATGGGGCGCATGCCCGAGTCTCCGGAGGTGCAGGCGCTGGTCGAGTTCCTCGACGAGCGGATCCGCGGTCGCGTCATCGCCGCGGTCGAGATCGATGAGTTCCGCGTGGTCAAGACGCGCGACCGGCCGCCGGGATCGCTCGTCGGCGCGCGCATCGACGGTCTGACCCGATTCGGCAAGCACGTCGGTTTCGACACCCCGGAGGGCTGGCTGATGCTCGGCTTCGGGCGCAACGGATGGATCCGCTGGCTGGACGCGGGGGAGCAGCCCGGCGACGAGCTCGTGCCGGAGGTCGCGCGGATCGTGCTCGACGACGGTGCGGCGATGCGGATCGTGGACACCGGCGACTTCCTCGCGGTCACGCTCTCCGTCGTCGACGGCCCGCAGGACGTGGCGGGAATCGCCGCGCTGGGACCGGATCCGCTGAGTCCCGACTTCGCCCGCGACGCGTTCGAGCGCGCCCTGGGCAGCAGGCGCAAGCAGATCAAGGCACTGCTGCAGGAGCAGACGTCGCTCGCGGGAATCGGCAACGCCTATTCCGACGAGATCCTGCATCGCGCGCGGATCGCCCCCGCGGTGCACGCCGCGCTGCTCGACGGCGACGAGCGGGATCGACTGTTCGCTGCCACGACCACGGTGCTGCGCGCCGCCGTCGCAGACCGACGCGGCCTGGCGCCCGAACAGCTCAAGCCGGCCAAGGTCGCCGCGATGGCCGTGCACGGCCGCGGCGGCGAGGCGTGCCCGGTGTGCGGCACGACCATCGTCGACCGGGTGTTCTCCGGCGCCTCTGCACAGTTCTGCCCGCACTGCCAGCCCGAGCGCTCCCCGGCATGAGTCGGCATGCGGGTTAGCATTCCGAGGTGAGCCCGCTTCCCCTGCGCCATCGCTGGCGTGTGCGCACCGCCGTCGCGATCCTGGCCGGAACCGCGGTCGGTTTCGCCGTCACGCCCTCCCTGGGGCTGGCGGCAGGACTCCTCGCGGCCTGGGGCACGCTGGCGCTCGTCAGCACCGTGTGGATCCTGCTCGTGGTGTGGCCGATGAACGCCGAGCAGACGCGCTCGCACGCCACCGAGGAGGACCCCGGCCGCCGCATCGCCCGGGTCGTGGCCGTGATCGGGAGCTTCGTCAGCATCGCGGCCGTGCTGGTCGTCGTGCTGCAGGCCCGGCATGCGCACGGCTGGGTGCAGTTCGCCCTCGCCGGGAGCGCCGTGCTCAGCGTCGCCGCCTCGTGGGGGCTGATCCAGGCCGACTACATGCTGCGCTACGCGAAGCTCTACTACGACGGATCCGGCGGCATCCTCTTCAATCAGGACGAGGATCCCGAGTACACCGACTTCGCCTACTTCTCGGTCGGCCTCGGCATGACCTACCAGGTCGCCGACACCAACGTCACGCGCAACGCGATCCGGCGGATCGTGATCGCTCAGACGACGATCGCCTACGTGTTCGGCGCGCTCATCCTCGGCACGATCATCAATCTCGTCACGGGGCTGGGATGACCGCCGCCAGCTCCTCGCGCAGTCGCGGCTCGGTGCGGCGCTCGGGGCGCACTCCCGCCTTGTCGGCGTAGAAGGCACGGATCCGATCCATGTCCGCGGCGACGTCGCCGGTGAGATCGAGGGTCGGTCCGAGGCCCGTGGTCATGGTGCTGCGATCGACATATCCCAGGGTCACCGGCATCCCTGTCTCGCGGGCGATGCGATAGAAGCCGCTCTTCCAGTGGTCGTTGCCGCCACGGGTGCCGTCGGGCGTCACCACCAGCCCGAACACCGCGCCGGTGCGGATCTGCTCGACGACCTCGCCGACGACGCGCGCCGGATCCGAGCGATCGACCGGGATGCCGCCGAGCCGGCGCATGATCGGGCCCCGCCAGCCGGTGAACAGGCTCTTCTTGCCCAGCCAGTGCACGTCGATCCCCAGCCGCCACGCGATGCCGAGCATGAGCACGAAGTCCCAGTTCGAGGTGTGCGGTGCGCCGATGAGCACGGTCGGGCGCGTCGGCGCCGGCTCGCTGCGGAGCGACCAGCGACTGCAGGTCCAGAACACGCGTGCGGCGAGGCGTTTGAACATCCGTCCACCGTAGGGCCCGGCGTATTCCGTGCTGCGCATGAAGAAGGCCCGGGCGGACGTGAAGGACGTCCGCCCGGGCCCGGCCGCGGGGCGGTCAGACGGCCTGCGGCAGCAGCGAGAACGACACCGCGCCCTCGTCCGTGACGTTCGCGTCGAGGACCTTGCCGTCCAGGACGACGGCGGCCTCCCCTTCCAGGAAGACGGGAGCACCGGGCAGATCCAGGATCTGGTCATCCGGCTCGGGCGCGACGACGACATCGGCGGCCAGGCGATGCTGGTCCGCCTGCCCTGCGGCATCGGCGGTGTGGATGCGCAGTCCCGCGCCCTCCGCGTCGGTGCGACGACGGACGAGCGTGGTGACGAGCGCGGTGGCGCTGTCGGTCAAGGTGAGCATGAGGCACTCCTTCCGGTTGCGGACACGTCGCGGTCACGACATGTCCGGGCCACGATTCCTCGTACGGGCCGGTCCCTCAACCGCGTTGCGGCGTTTCGGGCCGATTCGGAGGATCTTCCCACCGAAGGACCGGCGGGCGATCTCCGCTGTCAGAGGGCGGCGGCGCGCAGCGCGGCGGCCGTCTCGGGAGTCAGTCCCGGCACGTCCTCCGTCGGCACGGCGAGCGCGAGCAGCGCACGGCTGAAGTAGTTGCGCGCCGCGGCGGCCAGCGTGATGTCCACGATCTGGCGGTCGTCGAAGCCGGCATCGCGGAGTGCTCCGGTGTCGGCGTCCGTCATCGATCGCGGATCCGACGACAGGCGCTCGGCGTAGCGGACGACAGCGCGCTCGGCCGGGGTGAAGCCGCTGTCGTCCCGGTACGCGAAAGCGGCGAGGGCCTCGTCGTCGAGGACCTCTGCCCGGAGGGACTTGCGTCCGTGGGCGAGAAGGCAGTGCGGAGAGCCGATCGCCCTCGCCGCGCCCAGGGTCGCCGCCTCGTAGACCCGGATGCCGATCGACGGCACGATCGCCGCGATGAGGGCCATGAACGCGGCGTGCGCCTCGGGGTTCACCGCCATGGCTCTCGTGTGGGCGAAGACGAACCCGTCCGAGGAGAGGTCGTCGGCGTACATCTCGGCGACATGTCCCTCGGCGGTCTCCGCGGGGGGAGTGCTGATGATCATGGGAAGCTCCTTCGCGTCCGCGCCGGCGCGCCTCCTGAGCGGGAGGACCCCAGTGCCAGCGCCCGAGCGAAGACTACGCCTGGCGCGCGCCGGACGGTATGGGTGGGCATCCGCCACCGTGCTTCGCCGTGCCGGATCCCGAGAACGGCGCCGTCCGATCCGGACGGGCGTAGCATCGAGGGATGACCACGGCAGCTGACCCCCAATCGCAGGCCCCCGCGGACGCCGAGCGTCCGACGCCGGCGGCCGCGCCGGGACTCACCCTGCTTGCGGGCGACGAAGCGACGGACGCCGGACTCTGCATCGGCGGCTTCTGCCGTCTCCCGGGCGCGAAGGACTGACCTCCCACATTCGAGTCGTCCCCCTGAGCACGACCTATGGGCCGTGCTCAGGGGGACGACGCGGTCATACGGCGCGTGGAACGCCGAGGAGGCGCAGGTCGCGAGCGATGCGGTCCGGTGAGTCCCGAAGTTCGCGCGATGTGCAGCGGATCTGAATGCGATCCGGCGCGGCGAGCGCACGCTGGCGTGCCAGATCCGCCTCCCAGTGCGCGACCTCCATGTGGAACGCGCCGTCGACCTCGAGGATGAGCGTCTTGCCGTCGGGAAGCGACCATTCGCAGTCGGTATAGCGGGCCCGTCCGTCTGTGCCACGGCGCATGGTCTGGCGCCGAGGCGTGGCCAGCCCGAAGGCACGGCAGAGATGGAGCACATCGAGCTCGGCGACTGACTGGGCCCCGTCCGCGATCTCGCTCAGCGTCTCGCGGAACATCCGTGCCCATCGCAGCGGTCGCATCCGGGGGATCCAGGCAGCCAGTCGTGCCGGAGTGGTCAGGCCTTGCTGAACCGCCGCCGCAACGACGCCCTCGGCGGTGCGCGGGGAGTGCTGGTACGCCGCGAAGTGAAGTATCGCGGGCTCCAACCGGCATGTCGGAAGCCGGCGAGCAGGATCGCGCATCGCGGCCAGTGATCGCCGGGTCTCGACGAACCGGATCCCGGCGAGGGGTTGCCCCAGATCGCTGCCCCGGGGAACCAGCACCGTGATCTCCTCACGGTGCCAGCTGCGCAGGCCGGACACCTCGGCGGCGCTGAGGTCGCCGATGATCGCCGGAGCGCCGGCATGGAGAACGCCGAGTCGCATCCGTTGCGCACGGGTGAGGCCACCGGTGGTGGTGCCGATGACGGTAGCCGAGCGGGCGACCCAGCGCTCGGTCGCGATTCGATGTCGCACCGCGTCGTTGTCGATCCCGTGAGCGCGGAGCTGTGCGCGCGTGATCAGACCGTCCTGCGCTCCCGCGAGCTCTCGCCATCCCATGCCTGGAAACAGTGCCGCAGCACGGCGGATCATGCGTCGAGTTCTCCACAGAACGCGAGTCGTCCCCCAGAGCACCACCAAAGGACCGTGCGCAGGGGGACGACTCGAATGTGGCGGAGGCCCAGGTCAGTGCATCGCCGGAGCGGTGCCCTCCTCGTGCGGCTGGTCCTCCGGCTTGCGGATCACGAAGGCGCCGACGATCGTCAGCGTCGCGATGACTGCCGCGATCACGAACGTCGTGCGGGAGCCCGCGGCCACCGCGGCCGGCTGCTCGGTGCCGCCGTTCGCGTTCACGATCACCGTGAAGACCGCCATCATCACCGCGATGCCGGCGGCGCCCGCGACCTGCTGGATCGTCGAGATCACCGCGCTGCCGTAGGAGTAGAACCTCGGCTTCAGCGAGGCGAGCGACGCGGTGAACAGCGGCGTGAAGGACAGTGCGAGCCCCATGGACAGCAGCGTCTGCGCGACGATGAGCACCCACACCGGCGTGCTGGTGCTCAGGGTCGTGAACAGCCACAGCATGCTCGCGGCGAGGATCGAGCCGGGGATCAGCAGGATCCTCGTGCCGCGGGCGTCGTAGATCCGGCCGATCACCGGTCCCAGCAGGCCCATCGCGAGCGCCCCGGGCAGCACCACGAGGCCGGCCTCGGTGGTGCCCAGCGAGAGGCCCTTCTGCAGGAACAGCGGCAGCACGGTGATCGCGCCGAAGAACGCGATCGAGAGCAGGAACATCTGCACCATGGAGAGCGAGAAGTCGCGCGACGCGAAGACGCGCAGATCCAGCAGGGCATCGTCCTTGCGCTGCAGCACGACCTGACGCCAGAGGAAGAGCGCCAGTCCGATCGCGCCCACGATCAGCGCGATCGCCATCGGCAGCGGCGAGCCCTCGCCGCCGGAGAGCTCGCCGATCTGGCTGAGCCCGAACACGAGGCCGCCGAAGCCGAACGCGCTGAGCACGATGGACAGCGCGTCCAGCGGCGCGTGGGTCTGCTCGCCCACGTTCGTGAGCCAGCGCCAGCCGATGAACATCGCGACCAGCGCGATCGGCAGCACCACCACGAAGATCGAGCGCCAGCTGAAGTGATCGAGCAGGAAGCCGGCGAGCGTCGGGCCGATCGCCGGGGCCAGCGAGATCACGATGCTGACGCGGCCCATCATGCGGCCGCGCGACGACGGCGGCACCAGGTTCATCACCGTCGTCATGAGCAGCGGCATCATGATCGCCGTGCCCGACGCCTGCACGATGCGGCCACCGAGCAGCATCGGGAAGCCGATCGCGAGCGCGGCGAGCAGTGTGCCCGCCGAGAACAGCGCGAGCGCGGTCAGGAACATCTGCCGCGTGGTGAAGCGCTGCAGCAGGAAGCCGGTCGTCGGGATGACGACGGCCATGGTGAGCATGAAGGCGCTGGTGACCCACTGGGCCGCCAGCGGCGTGATGCCGAGATCGTCGATGAGATGCGGGATCGCCATGTTCATCGTCGTCTCGTTCAGGATCGCGACGAATGCGGCGGCGAGCAGGACCCAGATCACGCCCATGTCGCGGCGCGGGATCAGACCCCCGTCGGAGACGGCGGGGGTGGATCCGGTATCGATGGCAGACATGTGTTCCTCCGGCTCGGCGGGGGCGAAAGATGGGGGATGGGCCGGCAGAGCGACCAGCGACTATCAGCGTAACCACAGGGTCGGACATTCCATTCCCTGAAGCGGGGCATCGCCGCTGGACCGCGCCCGCGACGTTGCGCCCTGAGCGGACGGGGCCCGCGCGCGAAGCCCGTGCCGAGCTCGTGGTCATACGCTTGCGGGGTGCCGAAGGTGCAGGTGACCCGCGGCGGGCAGGGGTGAGCGGATGAGCATGATGGCCAGGATGGGCGGCGCGCGCGGCGGCCGGCCCGTGGACGAGGCGGCTCAGCGCAGGCAGAACGCCGAGGCGCCCCGGATCCCGAACCTCGGTCGCCGCGTGGTGACGCTGTTCCGGCCCTACCGGAACCGGATCCTCACGACGGTCCTGCTCGTCGTCCTCGGCGCCGCGCTCGGCGTCATCCCTCCCCTGCTCGTGCAGCGCGTCTTCGACGACGCGCTGTTCCCCCAGGACGGTTCCGGTCCGCAGCTCGGGCTCCTGGTCACCCTGGTCGTGTCGATGATCGGCCTGTACCTGCTCTCGTCCGGGCTCGGCGTCGTGCAGACCTGGCTCACCTCGACCGTCGGCAACAGCGTGACGGGCGACCTGCGGGTGCGCCTCTTCGAGCATCTGCAGGCGATGGAGCTGGGCTTCTTCACCCGTACCAAGACCGGGGTCATCCAATCGCGGCTGCAGAACGACGTCGGCGGGGTCTCCGGCGTCCTCACCAGCACGGTGACGAGCATCCTCGGCAACACCGTGACGGTGATCGCCTCGCTCGTCGCCATGATCCTCCTGGACTGGCGGCTCACCATCATCGCGGTCTGCGTCATGCCGATCCTCGTGCTCGTGCAGCGCCGCGTGGGCCAGGTGCGGGCGCGGATCGCGGGCGAGACGCAGGAGTCGCTGTCCGAGCTCACCGCGATCACCCAGGAGACGCTGAGCGTCTCCGGGATCCTGCTGTCCAAGTCGTTCAACCGGCAGCGCTCCGAGTCGGCCCGGTACCAGGCGCAGAACCGCACGCAGATCCGTCTGCAGGTGCGTACAGCGATGAGCGGGCAGGGCTTCTTCGCCGTCGTCTCGGTGCTGATGTCGAGCGTCCCGGCGATCATCTACCTGGTCGCGGGCTTCCTCGTCGCCGGAGGCACCGGGTCCATCAGCGCCGGCGCCATCGTCGCGTTCACCACCGTGCAGGCGCGGCTGCTCATGCCGCTGATCGGGCTCATGCGCGTGGCGCTGGACGTGCAGACCTCGCAGGCGCTGTTCGCGCGCATCTTCGAGTACCTCGACATGGTGCCGCAGATCACCGACGCCCCCGACGCCCTGCCGGCGACCGCCGCCCCGGGTCCGCGCGGACTGCTCGAGTTCCGTGACGTGCGCTTCCGCTATCCGGACGCATCGCCGGCCGCGCGGGACACGCTGCAGGGGGTCTCGTTCACCGCGAAGCCCGGGCAGCACGTCGCCTTCGTCGGACCCTCGGGGGCGGGCAAGACCACGATCCTGTATCTCGCGCCCCGGCTCTACGAGGCGAGCGGGGGAGCGGTGCTGTTCGACGGCGCCGACGTGCGCACGCTGACGCAGGAGTCGATCATCGACGAGATCGGCATCGTCTCGCAGGAGACGTATCTCTTCCACGCGACGATCCGCGAGAACCTGCTCTATGCGAAGCCGGACGCCACCGAAGACGAGCTGGTCGCGGCGTGCACGGCGGCCAACATCCATCACGTGATCGCCGGATTCGAGCAGGGCTACGACACCGTGGTCGGCGAGCGCGGGTACCGCCTGTCGGGCGGCGAGAAGCAGCGCATCGCGATCGCACGGGTGCTGCTGAAGGATCCGCCGGTGCTGCTGCTGGACGAGGCGACCTCGGCGCTGGACACGGTCTCGGAGCGCGTCGTGCAGGAGGCCCTCGACGAGGCGGCCCGTGGCCGCACCACCCTCACCATCGCCCACCGCCTGTCGACCGTGATCGGCGCCGATGTCATCCACGTGGTCGAGGAGGGGCGGATCGTCGAGTCCGGCACGCACGCGGAGCTGCTCGCGCACGGCGGCCTGTACGCGGATCTCGCCGCCCAGCAGGTGGCGGCGGCGAGGATCGACGACGACATCCGCTCGGCCTGAGCGCGGATCCGGGGACCGGCGACGACCCCCGGATCCGACACTCAGTGCGCCGAAAGGCCGCCGTCGACGAAGAGCGAGTGCCCCGTGACGTACGCCGAGCCCGCGCCGGCGAGGAACACGGCCGCCCCCGCGAAATCGGAGGGAAGGCCGTTGCGCCCGATCATCGTCCGCGCCGCGAGGGCCGCGATCTGCACCGGATCCTCCTGCAGACGCGCATTCAGCGGAGTCAGCACGAATCCGGGGACGAGGGTGTTGCTGGTCACTCCGGTGCCTCCCCACGCCTCGGCCTCGGAGCGCATGAGCGACTCGACCGCGCCCTTGGAGACGCCGTAGACTCCGCTGCCCACGAAGGCGCGATGGGCCTGCTGGGAGCTGATGTGGATGAGGCGGCCATAGCCCCGCTCGGCCATGCCGACGGCGTAGCGCTGGCCCAGCAGGAACGGGGCGAGGGAGTTCACGGTCATCGTGGCGTCCCAGTCGTCCTCGGTGATGTCGGCGAAGGCGGGACGGATGTTGATGCCGGCGGAGTTCACGAGGATGTCCGGCTCACCGAACGGCGCCGCCGCGGCCTCGGCGACCGTACGGATCCCCTCTCGGGTGCCGAGGTCGCCGACGACGCCGGCGGCGCGGCAGCCGAGGTCGGTGAGCTCGCGCACGGTCTCGTCGACGCGCTCGGCGCCGCGCGCGACGATCACGGTCGCCGCTCCCGCTCGCGCGAGGGCGGTCGCGATGCCGCGGCCGATGCCGGAGCTGCCCCCGGTGACCACGGCCGTGCGGCCGTCGAGGGAGAACAGTTCGGAGAGGTAGGCGTTCATGGTGGTCCTGTTTCTGACGGCGACGCAGGGCGCGCGCGGTCGGGGACGGGCCGCGGCTACCAGCGCAGCGCGGCGACGAGGGAGGGATCGACGAGGGCGTCGGTGAACTCCGGGAGCGCCTCGAGCTCGTCGAGGAAGGCTCGGACCGCCGCGGGATAGGCGGGGTCGGGGTGGGTGCCGGCGATCTCCTGGAGCGGCGGCACGTCCATCGCGAGGATGAGACCGAGCCTAGCGGCCACCGCGGCATGGGCGCCCGCATCGTGCAGCACCGCGATTCCGCCGCGGAGGGCGGCGAGGTAGTCGCGCAGCACCGGCAGCCGGTCCTTGCCCTGGGTGATCGAGCTGCCGTCGGCGCGCAGGCGCCACCGGACGACGGCGTCGGGGATCACGTCGAAGGCCCGCGCCGACGTGTACATGCGCTGTGCGACGATCTGGTCCTCGTAGGCGACGCCCTCGGGGAACCGCAGGCCGTCCCAGAAACCGGTGCGGCTCACCTTCGACCACGCCACGATGTTCGCCGACGCGGCCGGGTGGTCGAAGATCGTCGTGCCCAGGCGCTCCGGATCCGTCGCGGCCGCGACCCAGGGCTGGATCCGACCCGGCGCGTAGCGCTCGCCGTCCCAGCGCGAGCGCACGTAGGCACCGGCCACGAAGTCGCTGCCGCTCGCGGCGAGCGTGCCGGTGAGGCGTTCGAGCGCCAACGGGGTCAGCTCGTCGTCGCCGTCCAGGAAGCCGACGTAGTCGGTGTCGACGAGGTCGAGCGCGGCGTTGCGGGCGCCGCCGAGCCCGCGGGGCTCGGTGTGGTGCAGCACTGCGAACCGCGGATCCGCCTCGGCCGCGGCGGCGAAGATCCGTCCGGTGTCGTCGGCGGATCCGTCGTCGACGAGCAGGGCCCGCCATGCGGTCAGCGTCTGCGCGCGCAACGAGTCCAGCGCGGCCGGAGCGAAGGCGGCGATGTCGCGCCCGGGCACGATCACGGTCACGAGCGGGGCAGGCACCCTGTCAGTCTAGGAGCGCGCCCGGTCGGTGGCGCCGGCGGGTCTCGCGCCGTGCGCCGGCCGTCAGGAGCGCACGGCGGCCACGGCATCGGCGACCAGCGCGGCCAGCCGCTCCGGCGCGTCGCCGGGGAGTCCGGTGCGGCCGAGCGTGAACCGCACCGAGGTCTGCGCGACGGCCGGTGCGACGCCGCAGGCGAGCAGCACGTGCGAGGGCTCGTCGCTGCCGGCCGCGCACGCGGATCCGCTCGAGGACACGACGCCACGACGCTCCAGCTCGAGCAGCACGGCCTCGCCGGAGACCTCGCTGAAGGTGAAGCTCACCGTGCCGGGCAGCCGCCGGACGGGATCCCCCGTGAGACGCGCCGACGGCACGGCGGCGAGGACGCCGGCGATGAGCCGTGCGGACTGCGCGCCGACCTGCGCCGACGCCGCGGCGCGCTCGGCCTCCGCGAGCTCCAGCGCCGTCGCCAGCGCGACGGCGCCGGCGACGTTCTCGGTGCCCGACCGGCGGCCGCGCTCCTGGCCGCCGCCGTGCACGAGCGGTTCGAGCGGCACGCGTCCGCGCACGGCCAGCGCGCCGATCCCCTTGGGAGCGCCGAGCTTGTGCCCGGCGATCGCGACGGCATCGGCCCCGAGGCCGGCCAGGGGCAGCCAGCCCGCGGACTGGACGGCGTCCACGTGCACCGGGATCCGGCCCGAGCCCGCCGCCGCGGCCACGATGCCGGCGATGTCCTGGACGGTGCCGATCTCGTTGTTCGCGTGCCCGACGGCGATCAGCGCGGTGTCGGGGCGGATCGCGGCCGCGATGTCGGACGGATCCACCCGACCCGTGCCGTCGACGGGCACGAGGGTCGACTCGACGCCGTGGAAGCGCTCGAGGTGGTGCACGGACTCCAGGATCGACTCGTGCTCGATCGGCGTCGTGACGACGTGACGGCGGCCCGGGGAGAGCGCGGCGAGCACGATGCCCTTGACCGCGAGGTTGTTCGCCTCGGTGCCGCCGGCGGTGAACACGACGTCGCCGGTGCGCATGCCGAGCACACGGGCGACGCGCGCGCGGGCGTCCTCCAGCCCCGCCGCCGCGGTCTCGCCCACCGTGTGGTGACTGGACGGGTTGCCGAACGCCCGGGTGAGGTACGGTGCCATCGCCTCGAGCACCTCGGCGCGCACGGGGGAGGTCGCCGCGTGATCCAGGTACAGCGGACCGCTCATGTCAGTCGATCCGCACGTCGAGCCCGAGGTCCAGCGCCCGCGCGGAGTGGGTGAGCGCACCCACCGAGATGACGTCGACCCCGGTGCCGGCGATCGCGCGCACGGTGTCGAGGTTCACGCCGCCCGAGGCCTCCGCCGTCGCACGGCCGGCGATCAGTGCGACACCGGAACGGAGGTCGTCGAGGGAGAAGTTGTCCAGCAGCACGGTGTCCGCACCGCCCTCGAGCACGGCGGGGATCTGGTCCAGCCGGTCCACCTCGACCACGACGTGCGTCGTGTGCGGCAGTGTCGCGATGGCCTCGCGCAGCGCCGTCGCGAGATCCCGCCCCCCTCTGCGCAGCACGGCGAGATGGTTGTCCTTCGCCATCACCGCGTCGGAGAGCGAGAAGCGGTGGTTGCGCCCGCCGCCCGCCACGACGGCGTGCCGCTCGAAGGCGCGCAGACCCGGCGTGGTCTTGCGGGTGTCGGCGATCCGGACCCGCTTGCCGTCGGGGCCGGCGCCGTCGACGGCGGCGACGTAGGCGGCCGTGAGGGTCGCGATGCCGCTGAGGCGCTGCGTGAAGTTCAGCGCCACTCGCTCGGCCGTGAGCACGCTGCGGGCGGATCCCGTCACGGTCGCGAGCACGTCACCCGCGGCGAAGGCGTCGCCGTCCGCGAAGTGCAGATCCACCGAGATGGTCGGGTCGGTCAGCGCGAACGCGGCGGTGAAGACGTCGCCCCCCGCGAACACCCCGGGCTCGCGGGCGACCAGGTCGGCGGTGGCGGTCGCATCGACGGGGAGCAGGGCGGTGCTGGTCAGATCGCCCCAGGGGGCGTCCTCCTCCAGGGCGGCGCCCACGACGCGGTTCAGGACGGCGGGGGTGATCATCGCGCTCCGATCAGGGCGGGGGCTTCGAGGTGATGCGCGCCGACCGAGACCGGGCGTGAGAGGGCGGCCGCGATCATCGCCTCCGCGAGCTGGAGCAGGTTGCGGTCTTCGACGGCCGTCCGGGTGAGGCCCTCCGGCGGGCGCCAGGAGCGGACCGTCGCGAGCGCCTGTCCGAGCCCGTCGGGGGTGCGCAGCGGACCGACGAGGTCCCACATGAGCTCCTGCAGGGCGGGACGGGAGAACGGGGTCCGGCGGGATCCGTCCTCGACACCCGTCGCCTGTTCCCGGGGCTGCTGCGGCGCGCTCGAGGAGTCCCGCGGAGGGGCCGAGACGAGCGCCGCCGCCGCGCGTGCGCCGAACACCGCGCCTTCGAGCAGCGAGTTCGAGGCGAGCCGGTTCGCGCCGTGCACCCCGGTGCGGGCGCACTCGCCGACCGCGAAGAATCCGGGCAGGGTGGTGCGTCCGTCGACGTCGGTGACGACGCCGCCCATGAGGTAGTGCGCCGCCGGGGTCACCGGGATCGGCTCCCGCGCCCAGTCGAAGCCGCGCTCGTGCGTCACCCGGTCGATCGTCGGGAAGCGCGCGGCCAGCCGGTCGGCCCCGAGCGCCGTGGCGTCGAGCCGCACCGGGGAGCCTTGCTCGGCGGCGCGGCGCACGATGGCACGCGCCACGACGTCGCGCGGGGCGAGCTCGCCGTCGGGGTGCGCGTCGAACGCGAACCGCCGGCCGTCGTCGTCGATGAGGGTCGCCCCCTCGCCGCGCACCGCCTCGGAGACGAGGAAGGCGGGACCGGGGGAGACGAGGATCGTGGGATGGAACTGCACGAACTCCAGGTCGGCGACCGCCGCGCCGGCGCGCAGCGCCGCGGCGATGCCGTCGCCGGTGCAGACGACCGGGGCGGTGGTGTGGCGGAACAGCTGGCCCGCGCCGCCCGTCGCGAGGATCACCGCGTCGGCGGTCACCTCCTGGAGGCGGCCTTCCGCGAGGAGCAGCGCGCCGCGCACGCGACCGTCGGCGGTCAGCAGATCGGCGAGCACCGCATGCTCGCGGACCGGGACACCCGTCTCCCGCAGCCGGGCGCACAGCGCGGCGGAGATCCCGGCTCCGGTCGCGTCGCCGCCCGCGTGTGCGATGCGCGCCGCCGAGTGCGCCGCCTCGAGCCCGAGCCGCAGCGCCCCGCCGGCGTCGCGGTCGAAGGGCACGCCGCGCGCGATGAGCTCGGCGATCCGCGCGCTCGCGTCGCCGACCAGCACCTCGACGGCCTCGGGATCGGACAGACCGGATCCGGCGACCAGGGTGTCCTCGGCGTGCGCGGCCGGGGAGTCGCCGGCCCCGTAGGCGCCCGCGATCCCGCCCTGAGCCAGCGCGGTCGCGCCGTCGCCCAGGGCGTCCTTCACGACCATCGTGACGCGATGGCCGGCCTCGTGCGCGTGCAGCGCCGCGGTGAGACCGCCGATGCCGCCGCCGACGACGAGGACGTCCATCAGCCGACCGCCACCGGAGGGCGTGCCGCCAGCATGCGCTCGAGCGCGACCCGCGCGGGATCCGCCACATCGGCGGTCACCGTGATCCGGTTCGGCGTGCGTCCCGCCACGAGCTCCTCGAGCACCCAGGCGAGGTAGCCGGGGTGGATCCGGTACATCGTGGAGCACGGGCAGACCACCGGATCCAGGCAGAAGATCTCGTGCTGCGGATACTGGGCGGCGAGCCGGCGCACGAGGTTGATCTCGGTGCCGATCGCGAACGTCGTGGGCTCGGTCGCGGCGTCGATCGCACGGCGGATGAAATCGGTGGATCCGGCCTCGTCCGCGGCGTCCACGACCTCCATCGGGCACTCGGGGTGCACGATCACCCGCACGCCGGCGTGCGCGGCGCGCGCCTGGTCGATCTGGGCGACGGTGAAGCGGCGGTGCACGGAGCAGAACCCGTGCCAGAGGATGACGCGCGAGTCCTGCAGCTCCGCCGCGGAGGACCCGCCGAGCGGACGGCGCGGATTCCACAGCGGCATCTCGGAGAGCGGCACGCCCATCGCCTTCGCCGTGTTGCGTCCGAGGTGCTGGTCGGGGAAGAACAGCACGCGGCGGCCGCGCGCGAAGGCCCACTCCAGCACCGTGCGGGCGTTGGAGGAGGTGCACACGATGCCGCCGTGCCGGCCCACGAAGCCCTTGATCGCGGCGGAGGAGTTCATGTAGGTGACGGGGATCACGGGGACGAGGCCGTCGGCATCCGGTGCGTCGAGCGGGCCGAGGACCTCGGCGAGCTGCTCCCAGCACTCCTCGACCTGGTCGATCGAGGCCATGTCGGCCATCGAGCAGCCGGCAGCGAGGTTCGGCAGGATCACGGCCTGGTCGGGTCCGGAGAGGAGGTCCGCGGTCTCGGCCATGAAGTGCACGCCGCAGAAGACGATCGCCTCCGCATCCGGGTGCTCCTTCGCCGCGGTCGCGAGCTGGAAGGAGTCGCCCACGTAGTCGGCGTGCTGCACGACCTCCTCGCGCTGGTAGAAGTGCCCGAGCACCACGACCCGTTCGCCCAGAGCGGCCTTCGCGGCCCGGATCCTTTCGTGCAGCTCGGGCTCCGCGGCCTCGCGGTAGGACGCGGGCAGCTCGCCCTGGCGCGGGGCGCCCGTGGGGATCACGTCGCCCATCGAGGATCCGGGGCCGTACCCCGGGACGGTGTCGAAGTTCCACGGGCCGGCGGCGAGATCGGTCGCGCAGGTCTCCTCGGTGGAGGCGCCGGTGACGATCAGCTGAAGCGCGTGATCGACGGAGGGATCGAGGAGGGGGGAGGAGGACATGGCGCGCCGCCTTCTGGTCGAATCGACATTTAGTGTCGCTGAGTGCACATTAAGTCGAAATGACCAGAAGTGCAAGCGGAGGGGCGGGAGGGCCCGGGAGCGCGGCGCCCTGAGGGGCTCAGCTCTCGGAGCAGTAGCGGTACAGCCGGGCGGGCCGATGGTTGCCGGTGCGGAACGACTCGGTGGGGACGAGCTCGCCCGAGCCTTCGAGCAGGCGGCGGAAGTTCGACGGATCCAGACGCCGTCCGAGCACGGTCTCGTAGACCTCGCGCAGCTCCGCGAGGGTGAACTCGTCGGGGAGGAGCCCCGCCGCGATCCGGCTGTAGCCGACCTTGTTGCGCAGGCGGTCGAGGGCGTAGGCCGCGATGCGGTTGTGATCGAAGGCGAGCGGGGGGATCGCGTCCACGTCCAGCCACTCGACGTTCTCGGGCGCGCCGGCCGCCGAGCGCTGGGCGTCGACGAGGTCCGAGCGGAGCAGGGCCCAGTAGACCACCGAGATCGTACGGTTCGGTGAGCGATCCACGTCGCCGAACGTGTACAGCTGCTCGAGGTAGCTCGGCGTGAGTCCGGTCGTCTCGGCCAGGGTGTGCGCCGCGGCCGCGTCGAGGTCCTCGTCGACGCCCAGCCAGCCGCCCGGCAGCGCCCACATCCCGCGGTACGGCTCCCGGGTGCGCCGGACCAGCGGCAGCATGAGCCGGTCGCCGTCGTCCGAGGCGCGCAGGGAGAAGATGACGGCCGAGACGGCGACGCGGATCGCGTCGTCCTCTGTCCTCGCCTGGGTCACACCACGAGCCTAGGGCGAGGATCCCCGTTCGGGCGACGATGGCCCGCCGACCCCTGCGCCCGCGCGGGCCGTGCCGCTATGCTGGGGGGATCAACTGAACACGTGGCCGCATGGTCCGCGCGGGAGAGTCCGGTGATCGCAGCCGGACACCGAAGGAGCAAGCCTCCCCGCCAATCTCTCAGGTAACCGCACCGCGCAGATCCGGCCGCTCTGAAAAGCGATTTCGAGCGAAGCAAGAAATCGGGTTGAGCGAGGCCGCCGAAGGCGTCCGAGCCGAAACCCCGGTGAGCAGATCCCCGCGGATCTCCACCTCTTGTTGCTTCACGACGGATCCGCCGACGGTGAAAGCCCTCGCGCACGCGCGCGGGCGAAGCTCTCAGGCCCATGACAGAGGGGGAGTTCTCGGATCCGCGCGCCGCCCGGATCCTCACCCATCCGCACGGGAGAGCTCCATGACAGACGCCCGCTACACCCCGCTCCGCGAGCGCCACGAGGCGCTCGGAGCCTCGTTCACCGATTTCGGCGGCTGGCAGATGCCGGTCCGCTACACGTCCGACCTCGCCGAGCACCACGCCGTGCGCGAGGCGGCCGGGATCTTCGACATCTCGCACATGGCCGAGTTCACGATCCGCGGCGCCGGCGCCGCGGAGTATCTCGACTACGCCCTCGCCGGCCGGCTCTCGGCTCTCGCGGTCGGCAAGGCGAAGTACTCCCTCCTGCTCGCCGAGGACGGCGGGATCATCGACGACGTCATCGTCTACCGGCTCGGCGACGAGGACTTCCTCATCATCAGCAACGCGGGCAACCGCGACGCCGTGCGCGAGGCGCTGCTCGCCCGCACCGCCGATCGCGAGGTCGTCGTGGCGGACGTCTCCGACGACTACGCGCTCATCGCCGTGCAGGGTCCGAACGCCGAGGCCATCCTCGCGGAGACCGCGGGCATCGACGAGGTCTCCGTCCCCTGGGCGGAGCAGAAGTACTACGCCTGGGCGAGTGCGGACTACGACGGCAAGCCGCTGCTGCTCGCGCGCACGGGCTACACGGGCGAGGACGGGTTCGAACTGCTCGTGGCCGCCGCGGACGCCGCGGCGCTCTGGGACGCGGTCGTCGCCGCCGGCGCGGAGCACGGGCTCGTCCCCGCGGGTCTCGCCGCACGCGACACCCTGCGCCTCGAAGCCGGCATGCCCCTTTACGGGCACGAACTGAACCGCGAGACGAAGCCGGCCCAGGCCGGTCTCGGCCGCGTCGTCGTCGCCGACAAGGAGAGCTTCGTCGGCAAGGACGGCATCACGCCGGCCGAGGGCGCGCGCGTGCTTGTCGGCCTGGCCGCCGAGGGCCGCCGAGCCGGCCGTGCGGAGTACGCGGTCGTGAGCGAGGACGGCACGGTGGTCGGCGAGATCACCAGCGGCGCCCTCAGCCCCACGCTCGGCCACCCGATCGCGATGGCCTTCGTCGACCCCGCGGTCGCCGACGGCTCCGTGCCCCTGTTCCTCGACGTCCGCGGGACGAAGATCCCCGCATCCCTCACCGCCCTGCCTTTCTACCGGAGGAAGAAATGACCGATCTGAACACCCTGCGCTACAGCGAAGAGCACGAGTGGGTCGCCGTGGACGGCGACAATGCCACCATCGGCATCACCGACTTCGCCGCCGACGCCCTCGGCGACATCGTCTTCGTCGAGCTGCCGGCCGTGGGCACCTCCTTCAGCCGCGGCGACGTCTTCGGCGAGGCCGAGTCGACCAAGTCCGTCTCCGAGCTCTACGCGCCGGTCGACGGCACGGTCGTCGAGATCAACGACGCCGTGGTCGGCGACCCGTCGCTGGTCAACTCCGCCCCCTTCGAGGGCGGCTGGCTGATCAAGGTCTCCCTCGCCGCGGGCGCGGTCGACGGTCTGCTGGACCGCGACGCGTACGTGGCGCACACGGAGGGCTGAGAGTGACCTCGTTCGCAGACCGCCACATCGGCACCACGGCCGACGCCCAGCGGGCGATGCTCGACGCCATCGGCATCGCGTACGGCGCCGATGAGCGCCCCGTCGATGCGCTCATGCGCGAGGCCGTGCCCGCTTCGATCCGCTCGGCGGCAGACCGCGTCAGCGTGCTTCCGGCCGCCGCGAGCGAGGCCGAGGCCCTCGCCGAGCTGCGCGCCCTGGCCGACGGCAACACGGTGAACCGCGCCATGATCGGCCTGGGCTATTACGGCACCATCACGCCGAGCGTGATCCAGCGCAACGTGCTGGAGAACCCGTCCTGGTACACGGCCTACACGCCCTATCAGCCGGAGATCTCGCAGGGCCGGCTCGAGGCGCTGATCAACTTCCAGACCATGGTCTCGGAGCTGACCGGCCTCGACACCGCGAACGCGTCGATGCTCGACGAGTCCTCCGCGGTCGCCGAGGGCATGCTGCTCGCGCGGCGCGGATCCAAGTCCGCCTCCTCCGTCTTCGTGGTCGACGCCGATGCGCTCCCGCAGACCAAGGCACTGCTCGCGACGCGTGCCGACGCCGTCGGCATCGAGCTCGTCGAGCGCGATCTCGCCGCGGGCGAGACGCTGCCCGAGGAGCTGTTCGGCGTCTTCGTGCAGTACCCGGGCGCCTCCGGCCGGATCTGGGATCCGTCCGCGGTCATCGACGCGGCCCACCTCGCCGGCGCCCTCGCCGTCGTCGCGGCCGACCTGCTCGCGCTCACCCTGATCGCCTCGCCGGGATCGCTCGGCGCCGACGTCGCCGTGGGCACCACGCAGCGCTTCGGCGTGCCGATGGGCTTCGGCGGGCCGCACGCGGGCTACATGGCGGTGCGCAGCGGTCTGGAGCGGCAGCTCCCCGGTCGCCTCGTCGGCGTCTCGCAGGATGCGGACGGCCACCCGGCCTACCGCCTCGCGCTGCAGACCCGCGAGCAGCACATCCGCCGGGAGAAGGCCACCTCGAACATCTGCACCGCCCAGGTGCTGCTGGCCGTGATGGCCTCGATGTACGCGGTCTACCACGGCCCGGAGGGGCTCAGGGAGATCGCGACCGGCGTCGCGTCCAAGGCGCGCTTCCTGGCCACCCAGCTGGAGAAGGCCGGCGCCGAGATCGTGCACACGGACTACTTCGACACGATCACGGTCCGCGTCCCCGGCCGGGCGCAGGCGCTCGTCGCCGACGCCCACGCGGCGGGGATCCTGCTGAACCCGGTCGACGCCGACACGGTGAGCATCGCCGCCGACGAGACCACGACCTACGAGGACATCCTCGCGGTGGCGACGGTCTTCGGCGCGGGAGAGGGATCCTTCGCCTACATCCCGGTCACCAGCGTGCCCGCGGCCCTCGCCCGTCAGGACGAGTACCTCACGCATCCCGTGTTCCACGCGCACCGCTCGGAGACCGCCATGATGCGGTATCTGAAGAGCCTCGCGGACCGGGACTACGCGCTCGACCGCGGCATGATCCCGCTCGGATCCTGCACGATGAAGCTCAACGCGGCGACCGAGATGGCGGCGATCACCTGGCCCGAGTTCGCGCAGCTGCACCCGTTCGCCCCGGAGGCGGACGTGCGCGGCACGCTCGAGCTGATCGACCAGCTCGAGGCGTGGCTCGCCGACGTGACCGGTTACGACGCGGTGTCCCTGCAGCCGAACGCCGGTTCGCAGGGAGAGCTCGCGGGCCTGCTCGCGATCCGCGGCTACCACCTCGCGAACGGCGACGATCACCGCACGGTGTGCCTGATCCCGTCGTCCGCGCACGGCACCAACGCCGCCTCGGCGGTGCTGGCCGGCATGAAGGTGGTCGTCGTCGCGACCGATGAGCTGGGCAACGTCGACCTCGACGACGTGCGCGCCAAGATCGCGCAGCACGCCGACGAGATCGCTGCGCTCATGATCACCTACCCGTCCACGCACGGCGTGTACGAGCACGACGTGCTCGACATCACGGCGGCGGTGCACGCGGCCGGCGGTCAGGTGTACATCGACGGCGCGAACCTCAACGCGCTGCTCGGCTACTCCCGGTTCGGCGACCTGGGCGGCGACGTCTCGCACCTCAACCTGCACAAGACGTTCGCGATCCCGCACGGCGGCGGCGGCCCCGGTGTGGGCCCGGTCGCGGCCAAGGCGCACCTCGCTCCGTACCTGCCCGGGCACCCGCAGGCCCAGCGCGAGACGCACGCGGGCGGCTACGTCTTCGAGGGCGGTCCGGTCTCCGCGGCGCCGTACGGCTCCGCCGGTGTGCTGCCGATCTCGTGGGCGTACGTGCGCATGATGGGCGCCGACGGCCTGCGCGACGCGACGGCGGCGGCGGTCCTCGCGGCCAACTACGTCGCCGCGCGCCTGGGCGAGCACTACCCGGTGCTGTACTCGGGGGAACAGGGCCGGGTGGCGCACGAGTGCATCCTCGACCTGCGCCCGCTCAAGGAGGCGACCGGGATCACCGTGGACGACGTGGCCAAGCGCCTCATCGACTACGGCTTCCACGCCCCGACCATGTCGTTCCCCGTCGCGGGCACGCTCATGGTGGAGCCCACGGAGTCGGAGGACCTCGGTGAGCTGGAGCGCTTCGTCGAGGCCATGATCCAGATCAGGGCCGAGGCGGCCGAGGTCGCCGCGGGCGTCTGGCCGGCCGACGACAACCCGCTCGTGCACGCACCGCACACCGCGGCCTCGCTGCTCATGGGGGAGTGGGATCACGCCTACTCCCGCGAGCAGGCGGCCTACCCGACGCATGCGCTCATCGCGGGCAAGTACTGGCCGCCGGTGCGTCGCATCGACAACGCCTACGGCGACCGCAACCTGGTGTGCGCCTGCCCGCCCGTGGAGGCGTTCGCGCTGTAGTCGTCGGGACCCGATGAAGAGCCGTCGAGACGCCCCGGAATCCGCTTCCGGGGCGTCTCGTCGTTCAGGTCACCAGTGAATAACGGTTAACGCCGCGCATTCGTGCGATCCGCGGATCGGCGGTTAGGCTCGAGTATCCCTGAGCACTCGACGACGAGTGCGCAGATTGCTGTCAATTGTCCACAGGAGGACACAACGTGAAGCGCAACAAGATCGCCCTCGCGGGCATCGGGCTGCTTGCGGCGGGCGCACTCGCCCTCGCCGGCTGCTCCAGCAAGTCCGGCGGCGACGCCACCGCCTCGACGGGTGGGGACTCGAAGTCGATCATCCGTGTGAGCGGAAGCGAGCCCGAGAACCCGCTGCTCCCCGCCAACACCAACGAGGTCGGCGGCGGCAAGATCCTCGACTCGATCTTCGCCGGTCTGGCGTTCTACGACGCCAAGGGCAAGCTCGTCAACGACATGGCCGAATCGATCAAGGTCGACGACGCCAGTGACCTCACGATCAAGGTCAAGCAGGGCAACACCTTCTCCAACGGCGAGAAGGTCACCGCCGACAGCTTCATCAACGCCTGGCAGTACGGTGCGCTGTTCTCGAACAAGCAGCTCAACCAGTCCTGGTTCAGCGACATCGAGGGCTTCAGCGCCGACGCGGACTCCCCGCTGACCGGTCTGAAGAAGGTCGACGACTACACCTTCACGATCAAGCTCTCCAACCCGGTCGCGGCGGACTTCTCGCAGCGTCTCGGCTACTCGGCGTACTACCCGATCCCCGAGGCCGGTCTGAAGGACATGGCCGCGTTCGGCGAGAACCCGATCGGCAACGGCCCGTACAAGTTCGCCAAGACGGGCGCGTGGCAGCACAAGGTCGAGCTCGACCTCGTCAAGAGCGACAGCTACAAGGGTGCGCGTCAGGCCAAGAACGGCGGCGTGACCTTCGTGTTCTACGCGACCGCCGACGCCGCGTACGCCGACCTGCAGAGCAACAAGGTCGACGTCATCGACCTGATTCCCGCCTCGGCGCAGCAGACGTTCGAGTCCGACCTGGGCGACCGTGCGGTCAACCAGCCGGCGGCGATCTTCCAGTCGTTCACCCTTCCGGGCAACCTGGCGCACTTCACGGGCGACGAGGGCAAGCTCCGCAAGGAGGCGATCTCGCTCGCCATCGACCGCGCGGCGATCACGAAGACGATCTTCAACAACACCCGCACCCCGGCCAGCGACTTCACCTCGCCGGTCATCGCGGGCTGGTCGGACTCGCTCAAGGGCGCCGACGTGCTGAAGTTCGACGCCAAGAAGGCGAAGGAGCTGTGGGCCGAGGCCGACAAGATCTCG
Organism: Microbacterium sp. USTB-Y; assembly: GCF_023703415.1. GTDB lineage: Bacteria > Actinomycetota > Actinomycetes > Actinomycetales > Microbacteriaceae > Microbacterium. The sequence goes on from NZ_JAGMTU010000006.1 coordinate 140,869, forward strand.
CCGTGGTCCGGTAAGTTCCAGATCGCGTACAACTCCGACTCCTCCCACCAGGCGTGGGTCGACGCGGTCTCGAACCAGCTGAAGAACAACCTCGGCATCGACGCCTCGGGCAACCCCTACGTCGACTTCGCCTCGCTCCGCAAGGACGTGAACGCCCGCACCATCCAGACCGCGTTCCGCACCGGCTGGCAGGCGGACTACCCGGCGCAGTACAACTTCCTGCAGCCGCTCTACGGCACCAAGGCCTCGTCGAACGACAGCGACTACTCGAACCCCGAGTTCGACGCGCTGCTCGCGAAGGGCGCTTCGGCTTCCGACCAGTCCGAGGCCACGAAGGACTACTCGCAGGCGCAGGAGATCCTCCTCCAGGACCTCCCGGCGATCCCGCTGTGGTACTCCAACGTGAACGGCGGCTTCGCCAAGGGCGTGAACAACGTCCAGTTCGGTTGGAACTCGGTTCCGCTGTACTACGAGATCACCAAGGGCTGACCGGCCCGAGGGATCACACCCGCGAGGCGGTGACGACCACGTCACCGCCTCGCGCGCTGTCAAAACAGCGCAAACCCAAAGTGTCGTGCACGTCGAACACGTGACACGATTCTCTCAGCGAGGCGTCGCACCCGCACAGATCGTGCCGGGGACCCGAGGCGCCTCCTCATCTGGAGGGAGGGCGAATGTTCGGATATATCCTCAAACGCCTCTTGCAGGTCATCCCCGTGTTCCTCGGGGCCACCCTGCTCATCTACTTTCTGGTGTTCGCCATGCCCGGCGACCCGATCGCGGCGCTCTTCGGCGACAAGCAGCCGAGCCCGCAGCTGCACGCGGCTCTCACGGCTCAGTACCACCTGGACCAGCCGTTCATCGTGCAGTACTGGTACTACCTGGTCGGCATCTTCCAGGGGAACATGGGCACCACGTTCTCCGGCCGGTCCGTCAATGACGTGCTCGCGGCGACGCTGCCGGTCACGGGGCGTCTGGCAGTCATGGCGATCGCGCTCGAGTTCGTGCTCGCGATCATCATCGGCACCTTCTCCGCGCTGCGCAAGGGCAAGATCTTCGACAACTCGATGCTCGTCTTGTCGCTGATCTTCATCTCGATCCCGATCTTCGTCATCGCGTTCCTCGCGCAGTACTTCCTCGCGGTCAAGCTGCAGTGGTTCAGCCCGACCGTGGGCGCCGACAACGACTGGGGCGACCTCTGGCTGCCGGCGATCGTGCTCGGCGTCAGCCTGTACGCGACGAGCATGCGGCTGATGCGCGGCTCGGTCATCGACACGCTCAACCAGGACTGGGTGCGCACCGCCTACAGCAAGGGTCTGCCGCGACGACGCGTCATCCCCGTGCACGTGCTGCGCAACTCCCTGATCCCGGTGATCACCAACTCCGCCACGAACTTCGGCGTGCTGCTCGTCGGCGCCACCGTCACCGAGGGGATCTTCAACGTCCCCGGCGTCGGCAACACGCTGTTCCACGCGATCCAGCAGCACGAGGGACCGACCGTGGTGTCCTTCGTGACCGTGTTCGTGATCATCTACGTGCTCGTCAACCTGCTCGTGGATCTGCTGTACGGCCTGCTCGACCCGAGGATCCGCTATGTCTGACACCAGCGCGACGCACTACGTCGCACCCATCCCCGAGGGCACCGTCGCCGTCGACGCCATCAAGATCGCGGACAAGCCGTCCAACCTCTGGCGCGACGCCTGGTCCGACATCCGCAAGCGTCCGATGTTCTGGATCTCGTTGGTGATCGTGCTCATCGTGCTCCTGATGGCCGTCTGGCCGACGCTGTTCACGCAGACGCCGCCGAACAACAACTGCCAGCTGTCGAACTCGAACGGCGGTCCCGCAGCCGGGCATCCGCTCGGCTTCACCTTCCAGGGCTGCGACATCTACGCCCGCACCGTGTGGGGAGCGAGGACGTCGCTTTCCGTCGGCATCATCGCGACGCTCATCGGTTCGATCATCGGCCTCGTCATGGGCGCCCTGGCCGGCTTCTACGGAGGCTGGCTGGATGGGGTGCTGTCCCGCGTGGGCGACATCTTCTTCTCGATTCCCTACATCCTCGCAGCGGTCGTCGTGATGAGCGTTTTTGCGCAGTACCGCAACGTGTTCACGCTGGCGTTCGCGATCGGCGGGTTCGCATGGGCGTCCACGGCGCGCGTGGTGCGTGCGGAAGTCCTGAGAGTGCGCCAGGCCGATTTCGTGACGGCCTCGCGAGCGCTCGGGAAGTCGCGCTTCGGCACGCTCATCTCGCACGTCATCCCGAACGCGATCGCACCGCTGCTCGTGATCACCACGCTGAGCCTCGCCGCCGCGATCGTCGCCGAGGCGACTCTGTCGTATCTCGGTGTGGGACTCGGATCCGACACGATGAGTTGGGGAAATGACATCGGCCAGGCCCAGGCCTCGCTGCGCGTCGCCCCGATGGCGCTCATCTACCCTTCGATCGCGCTGACCATCACGGTGCTCGCGTTCATCATGCTGGGCGAGCTCGTGCGAGACGCCCTCGACCCGAGAGCGAGGGCCCGTCGATGACTGCGATGACCGACACACCGCTTCTTCAGATCCGCGATCTGAGGATCGCCTTCGACACGCAGAAGAGCTCGCGCGAGGTCGTGCACGGCGTCAACCTCGAGCTGTATGCGGGCGAGACGCTGGCGATCGTGGGCGAGTCCGGTTCGGGCAAGTCCACCACGGCCTCCGCGATCATCAATCTGCTGCCTGGAACCGGGCACGTGACCGCGGGCAGCATCATGCTCGACGGTCAGGAGCTGACCTCGCTCACCGAGGGGCAGATGGAGAAGATCCGCGGTCGCGAAATCGGGTACGTGCCCCAGGACCCGATGTCCAACCTCAACCCCGTGTGGTCGATCGGCTTCCAGGTCAAGGAGGCGATCCGTGCGAACGGGCTCGCCCAGGGCCGCAAGGAGATCGAGGCCCGCGCGATCGAGGTGCTCCAGCAGGCGGGACTCGCGGACGCGGCCAAGCGCCTGCACCAGTACCCGCATCAGTTCTCCGGCGGCATGCGCCAGCGCGCGCTCATCGGCATCGGCCTCGCGGCCGACCCGAAGCTGCTCATCGCGGACGAGCCCACCTCGGCGCTCGACGTGACCGTGCAGCGCGTGATCCTGGACCACCTCGCGGGGCTCACCAAGGAGAAGGGCACCGCGGTGCTCCTGATCACGCATGACCTGGGGCTCGCGGCCGAGCGCGCCGAGAAGATCATCGTCATGCAGAACGGCGAGATCGTCGAGGCGGGACCGAGCCGGGAGATCCTGGAGAACCCGCTGCATCCGTACACGAAGAAGCTCGTGGCCGCAGCCCCGAGCATCGCTTCGCAGCGGATCCAGGCCGTGGTCGAGAAGCGCGGCATCGAGACGAGCGAGGACATCGCGGGCATCCCGCCGACCGTCAGCGTGCGCGAGCTCACCAAGGACTACAAGATCCGTCAGGGGTCGTTCCGCAGTGTGCCGTTCCGTGCCGTCGACGCCGTGTCCTTCGACATCCCGCGCGGCAAGACGCTCGCCCTCGTGGGCGAGTCGGGCTCGGGCAAGTCGACCGTCGCCAAGATGGTCCTCAAGCTCGAGGAGCCGAGCTCGGGAACGATCCAGATCGATGGCGCCGACATCTCGGGTCTCTCCGGACGCGAGACCCTGGCGCTGCGCCGGCGCATGCAGCCGGTCTTCCAGGATCCCTATGGGTCCATGGACCCGCTGCGCAACATCGGCAACACGATCTCGGAGCCGCTGGACATCCACGGCGTGGGCGACCAGGCGTCGCGCCGCGCGCGGGTGCTCGAGCTGCTGGATCAGGTCTCGCTGCCGCGGGAGCTGGCGACGCGGTATCCGAACGAGCTGTCCGGCGGTCAGCGTCAGCGCGTCGCGATCGCGCGTGCGCTCGCGCTCAAGCCCGACATCGTCGTCCTCGACGAGGCGGTCTCCGCGCTCGACGTGCTGGTGCAGGACCAGATCCTGAAGCTGCTCGCCGAGCTGCAGAGCGAGCTCGACCTCACGTACCTGTTCATCACGCACGACCTCGCCGTCGTGCGCGTCGCCGCCGACCTGGTGTGCGTGATGGAGAAGGGCAAGCTGGTCGAGCAGGGCACGGTGGACGGGATCTTCGCGAACCCGCAGCAGGAGTACACGGAGCGCCTGCTCCAGGCCATCCCGGGCGTCTCGATCGCCCTGGGCGGTCGCAGCGCGTGAGCTCGATGGATCAGACGCCCGTGGGCGCGCGGACCTACCGCGCGACCACGGGTGTCGCCGTTCTCGTCGTGTGCGCGGTGCTGTCCGTGTTCCTGCTCGGCGACGCGGTGGTGCGGGGCAGCTGGGGGCTCATGCTCCTGTTCGTGCCCTGGGTCCTGCTCGTGCTGTGGCTCATCTACGTGGTGAGCGTGGCGTCGATGGTGCACGTCGACGAGGAGGGCGCCTCGGTGCAGAACTTCCTGCGCCGCACCCGCTTCGGCTGGCGCAGGGTCACCGAGCTCGATCTGCGCTGGCAGCTGGACTTCACACTCGACGACGGCCGGAAGCTCGCCTGCTGGGGCGGCCCGGGCCGGATCCAGTCGCCACGGATGAAGCGCTCGGGCGAGGTCACCGTTCCGCAGAGTCTGCAGGCGCTCACCGACGTGCGCGCCCGCTGGGAGAACGCGGTGGAGCGCCCGGTCGGCACGACGGGCGAGGGCGTGGACGCCTCCATCCGGCGCAGCTGGGACTGGCCGGCGATCGGCGCGCTGGTCGTCATCGTCGTCTGGGCCGCGATCGCGATCGCCGTCACCCGCTGACCCGGCCGTCCGTCCGGTCCGTTCGTCCGGCGTGCGGCCGTCCGTTGGTACCTTGCTCCGGCCGTCCGGCGGGCGACCGTGAGACCGAGTTTCCGTGCCGAGACTCGCGATCGCATCGTCGGTCTCGTGCGCCAGGTTCGGTCTCACGGTGCGGTGGCCGCGCACCGTCACGCGAGATCCCGGAGCGTCGCGAGTAGCGCCGCGTCCCGGCGATGCGGGCGCGGCACGCCGGCGCTCATCAGGATGCCGGTGAGGATGGCGAAGTCCCGGACCTCGCTCCAGCCCCAGTGCAGGAGGCCCGAGGCCTGGCGGCGCAGACGGGAGTCCCGCTGCTTCTCCCGCATGATCGCGCTCATCGGATCCTGAAGCGTTCCGTCGTACTTGATCCGGCCATCGGCCTCGCCGATGATCCTCCTGCTCCGCCAGAAGAAGTCCGCGCGATCGACGCATCCCTCCAGGTGGAACTCGACCTGGAGCTCGGGAAGCTCGAACCCCGCCGCCTCCATGACTCCGAGGCTCAGCGACTCCAGCGGACTCTCGGGCACGCCGGTCGCGCGTTCGAGCGCCCATCGTGCATTCCTGCGACCGCGTGAGGTCTCACGGCTCTCGTTGAGAGCTCGCAGCTCGTCCGGCCTCGGATTCCTGGCGCGACGAAGCAGCGCGTCGACGTACGCGAGGCCCTCGATCGGCGGGACGGAGCGCGCGACATCCACGGCCGTATCCGGGATCCCGGTGAGCAGTGTTCCGCCGACCTCCTCGATCACGCGCTCGTGGCCGCCGGTGTGGACACGGATCCTGCCGGCGAGCCGACTGGATCCGAGGGGTTCGAGCACATGGACCGGCTCATCGGGCCGGCCGAGATAGACGCCGCGCAGGGCGGCCGCGGAGACGCCGCAGAACACGGCGTCCGGCTTCTTCAGCGCCACGGCATGGACGTGCGCGAGGTAGCGAGCCCACGGCGGCAGCGTCTGCCAGCGTTTCGACTCGGCATAGACACCGGGCATGATCCGGATGATCTCGCCGCGATGCCAGGCCCGGTTCAGGCGACTCGCGTTCAGCGGGCTGCGCTCTCGTAGCAGTTCGATCGGGACGGGGGCGATCCCGTCGACAGCGATGGATTCGGAGGTGCCGTTCATCCCCCTGATTCTCACCACGCTCCGGACGACCCGGGGGCCCATCGCCGCAACGGTGAGGAACCCGCCGCACCTCCCGCCTGTGGAGGACGACAGCCGTCGTCAGCGAGACCGAACTCCCGTCCCGAAACCGACGTTGGCAACGCGGGTCTCGGGACGCAGGTTCGGTCTCGCGGTCAGGGGGCGGGACGGGGCGACGGGACGGGACGGGGCGGGGCGACGGGGCGACGGGGCGGGGCGGGGGTCAGTGACCGCCGATCCCGAACAGGGACGGCCACAGGGCCGCGACCACGGGGTAGCCGACGAACGCGGCGGCGTCGATGAGGAAGTGCGCCACGAGGAACGGCAGCAGGCGGCCGCTGCGCAGGAAGAGGGTGCCGAACAGGAGGCCCATCGCGAGGTTGCCGACGAAACCCGGCAGGCCCTGGTACAGGTGGTAGCTCGCGCGGAGGACGGACGTGCCGAGCACGATGGCCCAGGGGCTCCAGCCGAGCTGGCGCAGGCGGGCGAACAGGTACCCGAGGACGACGAACTCCTCCTGCAGCGCCGCGCGGGCCGCCGACAGCAGCAGCACGGGGATCGTCCACCAGTAGGCGCTCGCGGATCCCGCATCCACGGCGAGCGACAGTCCGAGCGCGCGCCCCGCGACGTACAGCGCGAGGCCGGGGACGCCGATCGCGAGCACGAGGCCAGTGCCCCAGGCCGTATCGCGTCCGATGCGGCGGCCGTCGAGGCCGAGTGCGCCCAGATGCGGCCGCGTCGGGCGCCACAGCAGGAAGCACACCAGCAGCACGGGCGCCACGGCGAAGGCGAGACCGAGCAGCTGGTAGAGGAGGTCGAAGACCTCCCGGCTGGACAGTGCGGGGTTCAGGGACGTGCTCTGCTGCGCGATCGGCGTGGAGCGGGTCGCGCTGTCGATGAGCTGCACGATCGCGTACACGGCGGACTGGCCCAGCCCGAGCGCGAGCACGATCGCGATCTCCCAGCCGATCCGGATCCGGGACGGGGCATCCGGCGGGGACAGGGGGACCGCGATCTTCATGTGATGAGCGTACGGGGCCGTCTGATGAGCGTAAGGCTCCGTCCAGGTGCCGTGTTGTATCCTGAAGAGTCCGGAATCCCGGGCGAAACCCCATCTGCATTGGATTCCTTCATGGCGCACGCCCTCCGTTCCGATCTCCGCAACGTCGCCATCGTCGCGCACGTCGACCACGGCAAGACCACGCTGGTCGACGCCATGCTCCGCCAGACCGGATCCTTCGGCGAGCACGCGCACGTCGAAGAGCGCGCGATGGACTCCAACGACCTGGAGCGTGAGAAGGGCATCACGATCCTCGCCAAGAACACGGCGATCACCTACAACGGCGCGCACACCGACACCCCGATCACGATCAACGTGATCGACACCCCGGGTCACGCCGACTTCGGCGGCGAGGTCGAGCGCGGCCTGTCCATGGTCGACGGCGTGGTGCTGCTCGTCGACGCGTCCGAGGGCCCGCTGCCGCAGACCCGCTTCGTGCTGCGCAAGGCGCTCGAGGCCAAGCTCCCGGTCATCCTGCTCGTGAACAAGACCGACCGTCCCGACGCGCGCATCGCCGAGGTCGAGGAGGAGGCGCACGACCTGCTGCTGGGCCTCGCATCCGACCTCGTCGACGACGTCCCCGACCTCGATGTCGACGCCCTGCTCGACGTCCCCGTGGTGTACGCTTCGGGCCGCGCCGGCGCGGCCTCGCGCACGCGTCCCGAGAACGGCTCGCTGCCCGACAACGACAACCTCGAGCCGCTGTTCGAGGCGATCCTCGAGCACGTGCCGGCTCCCGCCTACGACGACGAGGCGCCGCTGCAGGCCTGGGTCACGAACCTCGACTCCTCGCCCTTCCTCGGCCGCCTCGCGCTGCTGCGCGTCTTCAACGGCACGCTGAAGAAGGGGCAGACCGTCGCCTGGGTGCGCGGTGACGGCTCGACGAGCAACGCCCGCATCACGGAGCTGCTGAAGACCCGCGCCCTCGAGCGCTACCCCGCGGAGGAGGCCGGCCCCGGCGACATCGTCGCGATCGCCGGCATCGCCGACATCACGATCGGCGAGACGATCGCGGATCCCGAGGACGTGCGTCCGCTCCCGGCCATCACGGTCGACGACCCCGCGATCTCGATGACGATCGGCACCAACACCTCGCCCCTCATGGGCAAGGTCAAGGGCCACAAGCTCACGGCGCGCATGGTGAAGGACCGCCTGGACCGCGAGCTCATCGGAAACGTCTCGCTCAAGGTCGAGGACATCGGGCGTCCGGACGCGTGGGAGGTGCAGGGCCGCGGCGAGCTCGCGCTCGCGATCCTCGTCGAGAACATGCGTCGCGAGGGCTTCGAGCTCACCGTCGGCAAGCCGCAGGTGGTCACGAAGAAGATCGACGGCAAGACCTACGAGCCGTTCGAGCACCTCACGATCGACACGCCGGAGGAGCACCTCGGCGCGATCACCCAGCTCCTCGCGAACCGCAAGGGGCGCATGGACAACATGACCAACCACGGCACCGGCTGGGTGCGCATGGAGTTCATCGTCCCCTCGCGCGGGCTCATCGGCTTCCGCAGCGAGTTCCTCACCACGACCCGCGGCACCGGCATCGCGAACGCGATCTCGCACGGCTACGAGCCGTGGGCCGGTCAGATCACGACGCGCCAGAACGGCTCGATCGTCGCCGACCGCTCCGGCGTGGTCACCCCCTTCGCGATGATCGCCCTGCAGGAGCGCATGTCGTTCTTCGTGCAGCCCACCGAAGAGGTCTACGAGGGCATGGTCATCGGCGAGAACTCGCGCGCCGACGACATGGACGTGAACATCACCAAGGAGAAGAAGCTCACCAACATGCGCTCCTCCACGGCCGACAACTTCGAGTCGATGACGCCGCCGCGCCTGCTGACCCTCGAGGAGAGCCTCGAGTTCGCCCGTGACGACGAATGCGTCGAGGTCACCCCCGAGAAGGTCCGCATCCGCAAGGTGATCCTGGACGCGACCGTCCGCGGCCGCGAGGCCTCGCGTCAGAAGCGCCAGGACTCGGGCGCCTGATCCGCGCAAAGGCCCGTCTGCTCCGGCAGGCGGGCCTTTCTCGTGCGCGGCGCCGGTCAGCGCAGCTCGGAGACGAGCACGGCGGAGGTGCCGGGCTCGAGCGCCTCGAAGACGTGCCCGGCGTCGCCCGGGTAGGACAGATAGTCGCCGGGGCGCAGTTCGACGGCCCCGTCCGCCGGGCCGACCAGCGCGCGCCCGCTGATCAGCACCACGTGCTCGGTGGTGCCGACGTGGTGCGGCTGGGAGCGGCGCGGCTCGCCGGGCTCCGCCTGGATGATGTACAGGTCGCGTCGGGCACCCGGGGGACAGGCCGCGATCAGCGTCGCCAGATACTGTGCCGCTGCCGAGGGCACGCCGGCGTGCTCGCCGGCGCGGATCAGGGTCGGGGCGCTGACGCGCTCCTCGACGAATGCGGCGAAGGGGAGGCCCAGCGCGTCGGCGATCGCCCACAGCGTCTCGACGCTCGGGCCGGTGGATCCGCTCTCCAGCTGCGACACCGTGGCCTTGGAGACGCCGGCGCGGCGTGCGAGCTCGGACACGGAGATCCCGGCCGTCTCGCGTTCGCGACGGAGGGATCGGGAGATGCGCTCGCGGAGATCATCCATGCGGCCAGTATTCCAAACGATCGTTCGCCTTGACAAACATTGCGCCGATGTTCAGAATGATCGTCATGCGTTCAGAGGAGCGAACGGTCGACCGTGACGGCGACGAGATCGCCGCAGAGGTCCGCGGCGCGCGCCGTGAGGCGCTCGGCGTCGCCCTCGCCACCAGCGCCTACGGCGTGTCGTTCGGGGCGCTGGCCGTCGCCAGCGGCTTCGACGTGTGGCAGACCTGCGTGCTCAGTCTGCTCATGTTCACCGGCGGGTCGCAGTTCGCCTTCGTCGGTGTGATCGGCGCCGGCGGGATCGCGGCGGCGCCGGCGGCGATCGCCTCGGCGCTGCTGCTGGGCGTGCGCAACGTCGCCTACGGCATGCGGATGTCTCCGGTGATCGGCCGTGGTGCGCTCAAGCGCGCCGCCGCCGCCCCCTTCACCATCGACGAGTCCACCGCGGTCTCGCTCGCGCAGACCTCGCCGCGGGCCCGCACCCTCGGCTTCTGGATCACCGGGCTCGGCATCTACGCCGGCTGGAATCTGACGACGCTGCTCGGCGCGCTGCTCGGCGACGTCCTCGGGGATCCCAGGACCTATGGCCTGGACGCGGCGGCGGCCGCGGCGTTCCTCGCCCTGCTCTGGCCCCGGCTGCGCCGACGCCAGGCGATCGCGGTGGGGATCGCCGCCGCGACCGTGGCGACCGCGCTCACGCCCGTGCTGATCCCCGGGCTGCCGGTGCTCGTCGCCGCGCTCGTGGCCGTCGTCGTCGGGTGGTTCAACTGGCTGGGGCGCGAGGGAGCCGAACCGGCGGGGGGAGAGGCATGACGCTGTGGAACGCGGTGCTGCTCGCGGCGATCGGGTGTCTGGCGCTCAAGGCGGCCGGATACCTCGTGCCGGCCTCGGTGCTGGAGGCGCCGCGGCCGGCGCGCATCACGGATCTGCTCACCGTCGCCCTGCTGGCGGCCCTCGTCGCCGTGCAGGCGCTCGCCTCGGGGCAGCACATCGTCGTGGACGCACGGGTCCCTGCGGTGCTCGTGGCCGCCGGGCTGCTGTGGCTGCGGCAGTCGTTCCTCGTCGTGGTGATCGCCGCGGCCGTGGTGGCCGCCCTTCTGCGCCTGGTGGGCTGGGCGGCCTGAGGGCGGCGGACAGGGTGGCCGCGTAAGCTCGAGGCGTGCGCGGATCCTGGCTCAATCGAGTGCTCTCCTGGGTGGCCCTGCTGATCGTGGGCGTGGTCTTCGGGCTCGCCGCGACCGTCACTCACGCCTCCTCGCTCTGGGGCTTCGGCTGGGCGGGCATCGTGCTCGGCGTGATCGCGTGCGGCGGGATGCTCCTGGCGGTGCGCCTGCTGCTGCGCGACCGCTGGGCGGCGCTCCTCACCGGCCTGGGCATGCTCGCGGGGATGATCGTGATCTCCGGACGCGGCCCGGGCGGCTCGGTGATCGTGCCGAACGACCTGCTGGGCGTCGTGTGGACCTGGACGGTCGCCGGGATGGTGCTGCTCGTCGCAGCCTGGCCCGACTTCTCGCGCATCCGCCGGATCCAGCAGGAGCAGGCCGCCCTTCGACAGGCTCAGGGGCCGGCGGACAGGCAGGGGTCGGGGGAGAGGCAGGATCCTCGGGGTCAGGGAGAGGCTCCCGCCGACGGGTCGTAGACTGGGGCGGTGACCTATGTGATCGCTCTTCCCTGTGTCGACGTCAAGGACCGCGCGTGCGTCGACGAGTGCCCTGTGGACTGCATCTACGAGGGTGAGCGCTCTTTGTACATCCACCCCGACGAGTGCGTGGACTGCGGCGCCTGCGAGCCGGTCTGCCCCGTGGAGGCGATCTACTACGAGGACGACCTGCCCGAGGAGTGGGCCGACTACTACAAGGCGAACGTCGAGTTCTTCGACGAGATCGGGTCCCCGGGCGGCGCCGCCAAGGTCGGCGTGATCCATCACGACCACGCGGTCATCGCCGCTCTCCCGCCTCAGGGCGAGTGACGTCATGAGCGTCCGCGACCTCGCCGACTACCCCTGGGACGCGGTCGCCCCGTTCCGTGAGCGCGCGGCCGCGCATCCGGACGGGATCGTCGACCTCGCCATCGGATCGCCGGTGGATCCGACGCCCGAGATCATCCGCCGGGCGCTCTCCGAGGCCACGGACGCGCACTCCTACCCGCAGACCGTGGGCACTCCGGCGCTGCGGGAGGCGATCGTGGACTGGTACGCCCGACGCCGGGGCGTCCCCGACCTGCGCGTGGACAACGTCATGCCCACGATCGGCTCGAAGGAGCTGGTGGCCCTGCTCCCGACCCTGCTCGGCCTGGGCGAGGGGGACATCGTGGTGCAGCCGCGGGTCGCCTATCCGACCTACGCCGTCGGCGCACAGGTCGTCGGCGCGACCGTCGTCAGCGAGGACGACCCGGCGCTCTGGCCCGAGGGCGCGCGGCTCATCTGGATCAACACCCCCGGGAACCCCGACGGCCGTACCTGGACCGTCGAGGAGCTGACCGAGGCCGTGCGTCGTGCGCGGGAGCTGGGCGCCGTCCTCGCGAGCGACGAGTGCTACGCAGAGCTCGGCTGGGACGGGCCGTGGGCCACGGAACGCGTGCCGAGCGTGCTGGATCCTCGTGTCACCGGCGGTACCCGATCGGGCTTGCTCAGCGTCTACTCGCTGAGCAAGCAGTCGAACCTGGCCGGCTACCGGGCGGCGTTCGTGGCGGGGTGCGCTCGCATCGTCGGCGACATCCTCACGGCCCGCAAGCACCTCGGCCTGATGCCGCCGGCCCCCGTGCAGCACGCGATGGAGGTCGCCCTGCGCGACGACGAGCATGTGGCCGCGCAGAAGGAGCTGTACCGCCGGCGCCGGGATGCGCTGCGGCCGGCGCTCGTCGAGGCGGGCTTCCGGATCGACGGCTCCGAGGCCGGTCTCTATCTGTGGGCGACCGAGGGGCGCGACGCCTGGGAGTCGATGGGGCGCCTGGCGGACCTCGGGATCCTGGCCGGTCCGGGGCCGTTCTACGGCGGCCACTCCGCCGACCACGTGCGGCTGTCCCTCACGGCGCCGCTCGAGCGCATCGAGGCGGCAGCGCAGCGGCTCCGGGGGAGTGTTTCGTAGGTCTCCACAGTCGTTCCCGCTTCAGTCTTGGCTGTTTTCACAGTAGGACCGCACGGGGGATAGGCTGTAGAAGCGTCGCGATCCGGGCCCATCGGCACCGATCGCACATCCCCCAATCGACAGACGCATGAGGAGGACTGCGTGAGCGCAGCGGGCGAGCGGCCGACCAAGGCGACGCTGACGGTAGGCGAGACGACCGCGGAGTTCCCGATCCTGCACGGCACCGACGGACACAGCAGCATCGACTTCTCCACCCTCACCCGGCAGACCGGGCACACGGGGCTGGACTACGGGTTCGTGAACACGGCGTCGACCAAGTCGGCGATCACGTTCATCGACGGCGACCAGGGCATCCTGCGCTATCGCGGCTACCCGATCGAGCAGATCGCGAACTCCTGCTCCTATCTCGAGGTCGCGTGGCTGCTCATCTACGGAGAGCTGCCCACGCCCGCCGAGCTCGCCGACTTCGACGAGAAGATCCGCCGGCACACCCTGCTGCACGAGGACCTGAAGCATTTCTTCCAGGCCCTTCCCGACAATGCGCACCCGATGGCGGTGCTGTCCTCCGCGGTCGCCGCGCTGTCGACGTACTACGAGAACGAGTCGGATCCGCACAACCCGGAGCACGTGGAGCTGAACACGATCCGCATGCTCGCCAAGCTCCCGGTGATCGCGGCCTACGCGCACAAGAAGAGCATCGGTCAGGCGTTCCTCTACCCCGACAACTCGCTGAGCTTCGTGGACAACTTCCTCAAGCTCAACTTCGGCGTGCACAGCGAGCCGTACGAGATCAACCCGGTCATGTCGAAGGCCCTCGAACTGCTGCTGATCCTGCACGAGGACCACGAGCAGAACGCCTCGACCTCCACGGTGCGCCTGGTCGGCTCGACCGGGGCGAACCAGTTCGCGTCGATCTCGGCCGGCATCCAGGCGCTCTCGGGCCCGCTGCACGGCGGTGCGAACGAGGCCGTGCTGACGATGCTCGCGCAGATCCGCGACTCCGGTCAGAGCATGCAGCGCTTCGTGGAGCGGGTGAAGAACAAGGAAGACGGCGTGAAGCTCATGGGCTTCGGGCACCGCGTCTACAAGAACTACGACCCGCGGGCGAAGCTGGTCAAGGCCGCTGCGGACCAGGTGCTCGCCGAGCTCGGCGTGACGGATCCGCTGCTGGACCTCGCGAAGGAGCTCGAGGAGATCGCGCTCGCGGACGACTACTTCCAGGAGCGCCGTCTCTACCCGAACGTCGACTTCTACACCGGCGTGATCTACAAGGCGATGGGCTTCCCGACGCGGATGTTCACGGTGCTGTTCGCGATCGGCCGTCTGCCCGGCTGGCTGGCGCAGTGGCGTGAGCTGAATCTCGACCCGCAGACGAAGATCGGCCGTCCGCAGCAGCTCTACACGGGCTCCCCGGAGCGCGACTTCCGCCGCGGCTGAGCCGACGGCGCGATGATGCAGTGAGGGCGGGGATCCGATCGGATCCCCGCCCTCACTGCATCGCGTTGCGGCTCAGCGGGCGCTCGGCGTGCCCTGCGGACGCGACGAACGACGACGGCGACGGCGGGCGGGCGCGGCGGCGACATCACCGGATGCCGCGGTACGCCGCTGACCCTGGGGCTGCGCCTGGCTCTGTCCCTGACGGGGCTGGCCCTGCCGCTGGCGGGTCGCGCTGCCGGCGGCGGCCGGCTTCTTCTTGGCGGGCTGCTGCGCGACCGGCTTCGGCGCGGGCTTCACGTAGGGCGCGGTCTCGCCGACCAGGCCGGACACCGCGGGGGACGCCGCGGAGACCTGCTCGATCGCCGCGGTGATCTGGGCCTTGCGGAGCAGGTCCTTCACGTCGCGCCGCTGCTCGGGCAGGAGGACGGTCACGACGGTGCCTGCGGCGCCGGCGCGCGCGGTGCGCCCGGAGCGGTGCAGGTACGCCTTGTGCTCGGCGGGCGGATCCACGTGCACGACCAGGTCGACGTCGTCGACGTGCACCCCGCGCGCGGCCACGTCGGTGGCGACGAGCACGCGCACGCCGCCCTCGGCCGGGTCGGCGGAGAAGGCCGCGAGGTTGCGCTCACGGGCGTTCTGGCCGAGGTTGCCGTGCAGGTCGACGGCGGGGATCCCGGCCGTCGTCAGGACCTTGGCGAGCTTCTTCGCCTGGTGCTTGGTGCGTGTGAACAGGATGCGCCGGCCGGTGCCCGAGGCGAGGGTCTGGACGAGGGTCTTCTTGGCTTCAGCGTCGGCGACCTCGAGCACACGGTGGGTCATCTCGCCCACCGGGACGCTGGACTCGTCGACCTCGTGGCTGACCGCGTTCGAGAGGAAGCGGCGTGCGAGCACGTCGATGCCGTTGTCCAGCGTCGCACTGAACAGCAGGCGCTGGCCGCCCTGCGGGGTCGCCGCGAGGATCCGCGTGACTCCGGGCAGGAAGCCCAGGTCGGCCATGTGGTCGGCCTCGTCGAGCACGGTGACGCGCACCTCGTCGAGGCGCACGACGCCCTGCTTCATGAGGTCTTCCAGGCGGCCGGGGCAGGCCACGACGATGTCGACGCCGCGACGCAGCGCCTCCTCCTGGGGGCGCTGGCTGACGCCGCCGAACACGGTCGTGACGCGCAGCCCCGCCGCCTTCGCGAGCGGGGCGATGGTCGCCGCGATCTGGGTGGCCAGCTCGCGCGTCGGCGCGAGAACGAGGCCGCGCGGGTGCTGCGGGCGGGAGGTCGCGCCGGTGAGCCGGGCGACGAGAGGGATCGAGAACGCGAGGGTCTTGCCGCTGCCGGTGCGGCCACGACCGAGCAGGTCGCGACCGGCGAGCGAGTCGGGCAGGGTGCCCTGCTGGATGGGGAAGGCTTCGGTCTTGCCGTCGGCGGCGAGCACCGCGGCGAGCGGCGCGGGCACGCCGAGATCGAGGAAGGAAGGCATGGATATCTCCTGGGCCGGATTCGCCGGCCGCATAAGGGCGTCGTTGTCGACGCGAGAGGTCGCCGCTCGAGAACCGGATCGCGAGGGGGAGCGGGGCTCCACTTCCAGGGATGATGAATCCAGGGATCCGGGATGGCGACGAGATGCCGGAAGATCCGACATCGGGTCCATCCTATCGCGGATCCCCGGATCCTCGGTTCACGCCTCGACGAGCTCGGGGAGCGCGGTCGCGGACGTCGTCGCCGCAGGACGCGTGCGCACCGCCCAGACGATGGCACCGGCGAGGAGCGTGGCGACCGCGACGAGCATCCAGGCGGTGGCGAAGCCGGAGCCCGTGCCGTGCGGAGCCGCGCCGAACACGATCGCACCGGTCGCCGCGGAGCCGATCGCGGAGCCGATCGTGCGGAGGTTGGCGTTCACCCCGGTCGCGACACCGGTCACGGCGGCGGGCACGCTCTGCACGACGATCCCCGCGGAAGCCGCGTAGGCCAGGCCGCAGCCGATCCCGAACCCGGCGCCCGCCGCGGCGAGCTGCCACGGTGCCGAGTGGGCGAGGGCGGCGGACGCCGCGGAGAGACCCATCAGCAGAGAGCCCATCACCAGCAGCGTGCGCAGCGACAGGATCCGGTTCAGCGCGCCGGTGGCGAAGCCCACGCCGCTCATTCCGATGAGCATCGGGACGAGCATGAGGCCGGCGTCGCGCACCGTGAGACCCGCACCTCCGGCCGACTCGGTGAGCTCGAGGAACTGCGGCAGGTAGCCCCAGAAGGCGAAGACGCCGGCGCCGATGAGCAGCGAGGCCGCGTTCACCGGCCAGATTGCGGGCGAGGCGAGCAGCCGCAGATCCACGAGCGGCTCTGCGGAGCGCAGCTCCGACACGATCCATGCGGCGAAGGCCGCGGTGGCGAGTCCGAACAGCGCAAGGACGGCAGGAGAGGTCCAGCCCCAGCGCGCGCCGGTGCTGAGCGGCACGAGCAGCGCCACCAGCCACAGCGACAGCAGCACGGAGGACCGCGTGTTCACCCGGCCTCGGGCGCGCACGCCCGTGTCGCGCACGACGGCGAGGGTGAGGAGAGCGCCGAGCGCGGCGACGAGGAACGGCACGGCGAACGTGCCGCGCCAGCCGACCAGGTCGGCGAGCGGGCCGGCGAGGACGGTGCCCGCGGCGCCCCCGATGCCGATGACGGCGCTGACGATGCCGATCGCGCCGGTCACGCGTTCCCGCGGGAGGGCGTCGCGGAGCAGTCCGTAGGCGAGCGGGAACAGAGCGCCGCCGATGCCCTGCAGCACGCGGGCGACGATGAGGATCTCGAGGCCGGGTGCGACGGCGGCGAGGACGTCGCCCGCTGCGGTGACCCCGAGGGTGATCAGGAAGGTGGTGCGCCGGCCGCGCAGGTCCCCGACGCGGCCGAGCGTGGGCGTGGCGACCGCGGCCGCGATGAGCCAGGCGGTCATCGTCCAGCTGGCCGCATCGGCGCTGACGCCGAACTCGGCCTGCACCAGGGGGACGAGGGGGATGACGAGGTTCTGCAGGAGTGCGATGGACGAGACCGCCACGGCGATGGCGACCAGGATCGAGGTGGATGAGCGGGACATGAGTTCCCTTCCGAAGCCTGGATGAGAGAGGTAAAGTGGGAGGAGACCTCCGAACGGAGGCTGCCTCCGGATTGACGGTACCGGAGGGCGCCTCCGTTTTGCAAGGGGTCTTCCGAGACTTTTCTGAAGGCTTTTCTGAAGGGACGACGCGATGGGCGGTCAGAACCGGGCGGCGACGACGCTGGAGGAGCGGCGCCCGCGCCGCGCCGACGCGGCGCGCAACTTCGACGCGCTCGTCGTCGCGGGTCGCGAGGCGTTCGCCGAGGACGGATCCGACGCCTCCCTCGAGGACATCGCCCGTCGTGCGGGTGTCGGCATCGGCACCCTGTATCGCAACTTCCCGACGCGGGACGACCTCATCGAGACGCTCTACCTCCGCGAGGTCGCCGCGCTCGCGGATGCCGCGGACGAGGTCGCCGACCTCGAGCCCGGACCGGCGTTCGAGACCTGGCTCGACCGGTTCGTCGAATACGTCGGCACCAAGCACGTGCTGCTGGACGGGCTGAACCGCGAGTCCTCGGTGTTCGCCGAGTGCCGCGGGGTGATGCTCGGAGCGGGGGAGCCGCTCCTGGCGCGCGCCCAGGCCGCCGGCGCGGTGAAGGCGGATCTCGCGATCGCCGACGTCGTCAAGCTCATCGCCGGAGTCAGCGCGGTCGCCTACGACGACGAGGCGCAGCGCCGCCGCGTGCTGGGACTCGCGATCGGATCGCTGCGCGCCTAGGCGTGCAGCGCCTCGTTCAGCGTCACTCCGACCCCGGCCCGGCGGACCGCCTCCACCGCTCCCGACAGCGAATTGCGGCGGAACAGGATCCCGTTCTCGCCGCTGAGCTCGGCGCCCTTGACGACCGGGCGGCCGCCGTCGGCCGTCGGGGCCGCGTCGGCGAGCACGATCTTCGTGCCGGCCGTGACGTACAGCCCCGCCTCGACGATGCAGTCGTCGCCGAGGGAGATCCCGATGCCCGCGTTCGCGCCGAGCAGCGTGCGCGCGCCGATGGAGACGCGGTGCGTGCCGCCGCCGGACAGCGTGCCCATGATCGAGGATCCGCCGCCGATGTCGGAGCCGTCGCCGACCACGACGCCCTGCGAGATCCGGCCCTCGACCATCGACGCGCCCAGGGTGCCGGCGTTGAAGTTCACGAAGCCCTCGTGCATGACCGTGGTGCCCGGGGCGAGATGGGCGCCGAGGCGCACCCGGGAGGCATCGGCGATGCGCACACCGGCCGGCAGCACGTAGTCGGTGAGCCGGGGGAACTTGTCGACCCCGGTGATCTGGATCCCGGCCCGCTGCAGCAGCGGGCGGAGGCGCGCAGCGTCGGAGGGGAGCATCGGGCCGGCGCTGGTCCAGGCGACGTTCGGGAGGTGCGCGAAGATCCCGTCGAGGTTCACCTCGTTCGGGCGCACCAGCAGATGCGAGAGCGCGTGCAACCGGAGGTAGGCGTCCGCCGTCGAGGCCGGCGCGTCGTCGAGGTCGATCGTCAGCTGCACGAGCTCGACGGTCACGTTCCGCCGCTCGTCGGGCCCGGCGGAGGACTCGAGGGTCAGCGCGGCGGCGGCGAGATCGCCGGCGGAGGGGGCATCGGTGCCGATCTCCGCGAACCACGCATCCAGCACGGTGCCGTCACCCGCGATCGTGGTGAGCCCTGAGCCATGGATCGTGCGCGCGTCGGTCATGGAACCACGGTAGCGAATCGGCGCCTCCAGCTTCGGCTTCATGACGCGGCGCTAGGGTGGGGGACATGCCGCTCGATCTCACCGCCTCTGCGGCGGACATCACCCGCGCGATCTGCGACATCCCCAGCGAATCGGGATCCGAGGCGCATCTCGCCGACCTCATCGAGGAGGCGATGCGCGATCGCGAGCATCTCGAGGTGATCCGCGAGGGCAACACGATCGTCGCCCGCACGAACCTCGGTCGTGCGCAGCGCGTGGCGATCGCCGGTCACATCGACACGGTGCCGATCAACGGCAACGTCCCGACCCGCGACGTCGAGATCGACGGCGTGCCGATGATCTGGGGCCGCGGGACGGTCGACATGAAGGCGGGGGTCGCGGTGCAGCTGAAGCTCGCCGCCGAACTCGTCGATCCCGCCGTCGACATCACCTGGATGTGGTACGACAACGAGGAGGTCGAGGCGGCCCGCAACGGCCTCAAGCTGCTCGCCGAGAGCCGGCCCGAACTGTTCCGGGCCGATTTCGCGATCCTCGGCGAGCCCTCGAACGGCGAGGTCGAGGGCGGCTGCAACGGCACCCTCCGCGCCGTCGTCCGCACGACCGGGGTGCGCGCGCACTCCGCGCGGGCCTGGATCGGCGAGAACGCGATCCACCGCGCGGCGCCGATCCTGGCGCGCCTCGCCGAGTACCGCCCCCGCGAGATCGCGGTCGACGGCCTGGAGTACCGCGAAGGACTGAACGCGGTCCGCATCAGCGGCGGCATCGCCGGCAACGTCATCCCCGATCTCTGCGAGGTCGAGGTCAATTACCGGTTCGCGCCGAGCAAGTCCGCGGCCGACGCCGAGGCGCACGTGCGCAACGTGTTCGCCGGCTTCACGGTGGAGATCACCGATGTCGCCGAGGGTGCGCGTCCCGGCCTGGACGCGCCGATCGCGCAGGAGTTCGTCGCCGCCGTCGGCGCGACGCCGAAGCCCAAGTACGGCTGGACCGACGTCGCGCGCTTCTCCGCGCTGGGCATCCCCGCGGTCAACTACGGACCCGGCGACCCGCATCTCGCGCACCACGACGAGGAGCGGGTTCCGATCGCGCAGATCACCGCCACGGAGCAGGGTCTGCGATCCTGGCTTCGCGGTGTCTGACCTCGCGGCCCTGCCCCGCTGGGCGGGACGCGTCTACGCCCGCACGCCCGCCTGGGCCGGCATCCTCGCGGTCTACCTCGGCGCGCGCCTGATCACCACGGCGCTGCTGCTGATCGCGACCGGGCTCTCCGGCGGCCCCGGATCGAGGTTCGGCGCGCACGCCACGATCGCCTCGTTCGTGAGCGGCTGGGACGCGCAGTGGTACTGGTACATCGCCGTCTACGGCTATCCGACCACTCTGCCGCTCGGGGCGGACGGACACGTCACCCAGAACTCGTGGGCGTTCCTGCCGGTGTACTCCTGGGTCTCGCAGGTGGTCGGGCTGCCGTTCGGCGAGGGCGGCTGGCCCGTCGGCGCCGCGATCGTCTCACTCATCGCCGGATACTTCTGCTGTCTCGTCCTCTTCCGGATGATGCGGGGCAGGATCGGCCGGATGGCCGCCGTCTGGACCGTGATCTTCTTCGCGGCCGGACCCCTCGGCGCCCTCTTCCAGGTCGGCTATGCCGAGGTGCTGAACATGCTGTTCCTGCTCCTGGCCCTGGACGGCCTCATCCGCCGGCGCTACGTGCGGCTGTACCCCCTCATCGTGCTCATGGGGTTCACCCGCCCCGGTGTGCTCGCGTTCGCGCTGATGCTCGGTCTCATGCTCGTGCTGCGATGGCTCCGGCGCCGCACGGATCCGCTGAGGGGCCGGGAGATCGCGCACTACCTCGGCCTCGGTGCGCTCGCCGTGGCCGTGGGCTTCGCCTGGCAGGTGATCGCGGGCATCGCGACCGGAGTGCCGAACGCCTATCTGGAGACCGAGCTGAGCTGGCGCGGTTTCTGGATGCCGCAGGACGGGAAGCCGTCGTTCTCCCCGTTCGAGGGCTGGCTGTCGGCGATGCCGTACTGGGCCAAGATGCTCGGGCTGCCCGGCTGGCTCGGGCTGGTCGTCCTCGGTGTGCTCGTCGCCCTGTTCGCGGCGGCGCTGATCGCGGGCCCCGGCGTGCGGCGGCTCGGGCCCGAGATCCGGCTCTACGCGGCGAGCTATGCGCTCTATCTGCTGGCGGTGTTCTTCCCTCAGTCCAGCACGCTGCGGCTGTTGTTCCCGCTCGCGCCGCTGTGGGGCGCCGTCGGCTGGCGACGGTCGTGGTGGCTCCGCGTCGGCGTGCTCATCGTTTGCCTGTGGCTCCAGTGGGTCTGGATCGCGAACGTCTACGGCTATGCGGACACGTTCTGGCGCGTGCCCTGAGCTCCTCGGGCGCCGAAGCGGTAAGCGGTGTCCCAGCACCCACTAATATGGAAGCTGTAGACCACCGAGGAAAGGGAGCACCGCGATGGCAGCGATGAAGCCGAGGACTGGCGACGGACCCATGGAGGCCGTGAAGGAGGGCCGGCTGATCATCGTGCGCGTGCCGCTCGAGGGCGGCGGGCGCCTGGTCGTCTCCGTCAATGACGCCGAGGCGAAGGAGCTGCACGACGTGCTGAGCAGCGTCGTGGCAGCCGCCTGAGTTCTTTCAGATCGTCGAAAGGCCCGCGTTCTGCGGGCCTTTCGTCATTCCCGGACGTCTTCCTCGCGCTCCGGAGGGAAGGCCCTCCCGCTCAGACGGAGACGCCGGTGAGCTGGAGCAGCCCCTCGCCCGCCGTGTTCAGCGCCGCCAGCACGGCAGGGGACTGCTGGGTCTCCTGGATGAGCGAGCGGTAGGCGACGGTCACGTCGTCGCGCTGCACCGGATCCGCGACCCGCCCGCCGGCGAGGACACGGGGCACCAGCACCGTTCCGCCCGCGCGCACGAGCCGGAGACCGTGCTCGACGTACTCGATGACGTTCTCCGGATCCGCGTCCACCAGCACGATGTCGTAGGCGGCCTCGTTCATGCGCGGCAGCACGTCGGCGGCCCGGCCGGCGATGAAGCGGGCCCTGGTCGGGGCGATCCGCGCGTCCTGGAAGGCGCTGCGCGCCGCGGCCAGATGCTCCGGCTCGTTGTCGATCGAGGTGAGCACCGCCTTCGGAGCGCCGCGCAGCAGCCACAGCCCCGAGACGCCGGCGCCGGTGCCGATCTCGACGATCGAACGGGCATCCGAGGCCGCAGCGAGCAGGGCGATCTGCGCGCCGACGGCAGCGCTGATGGGCTGCGCGCCGAGCTCGACGGCATGCGCACGCGCCCGGGCGATCTCGTCCGGTTCGACGATGGCCTCGCGTACGTACCGTGCGTTGGCGTCCTGCTCGCTCACTTCGACTCCCTCGCGGTCACTCAGTGCGCCGCATATCTTACGAGCGTAGGCGTCCTGCGTGTCCGATGCGGCCAGGCGCGGCGGTACCCTTGTGACATGTTCTTCGGCATCACCATCGAGAAGCTCCTCGTGATCGGCGTGATCGCGGCCCTTCTCGTGGGCCCCGAGCGGCTTCCGCGGTATGCGGAGTCGTTCGCGCGCCTGGTCAAGCGGGCCGGCGACTACCTGCGCGGCGCCAAGGACCGCATGCGCGAGGAGGTCGGCCCCGAGATCGACGAGCTGGACTGGCGCAAGCTCGATCCGCGTCAGTACGACCCGCGTCGCATCATCCGCGATGCGCTGATGGACGACAGCCCCGCCCCGGCGCGCCCCGCGGCGCCGGCCGTCGCGGCCGAGACGCCCGCGGCCGCGGCTCCCGCTGCGGGATCGGCGGCGGCGCTGCTGGCCTCCGCGACGGCGATGAACGCCGCTTCCGCGTCCGCAGAACCGGCGCCGGACGCTCCGGCCTCCCGGGCGCCCAAGGTCTTCTCCGCCGAAGAGCTGCCGCCCTACGACAGCGAAGCCACCTGACGTCCCCTTCGGGGGCGTTGAGCGAGCACCGGCGGAGCCGGAGGGAGACGAAACGCGGTCACCTCGCGAGGGTGCCGCGTTTCGTCTCGGTCGCGCTTCGCGCGTCCTCGCTCAACGGCCCCATCGGGGCCGCTCACCGCGGGCTGACCGGCAGCCGCCTGCCGGAGAGACCGCGACCCGCGCGGTCGATCGCGTCGGCGACGGCGAGGATCGCGCCCGCGGCAGGGTCGCGCGCATCCGCGAGCACGACGGGCACACCCGCGTCACCGCCGGTGCGCAGCGCGGGGCTCAGCGGCACCGAGGCGAGCAGCGGGACCGGATCCGCATCCTGCGAGAGCGCCTCCGCCACCGCCTGCCCGCCGCCCGAGCCGAAGAGGTCGAGCGAGCTGCCGTCGGGCAGGGTGAGCGCGGCCATGTTCTCCACGACGCCGATCACGCGCTGACCCGTCTGACGGGCCACCAGGCCGCTGCGGATAGCGACCTCTGCGGCCGCCTCCTGGGGTGTCGTCACCACGAGCACGTCGGCGTGCGGGAGCAGCTGGCCGAGGGTGATCGCGATGTCGCCGGTGCCGGGCGGCATGTCGATGAGCAGCACATCGAGGTCGCCGAAGAACACGTCAGTGAGGAACTGCTGGACCGTGCGGTGCAGCATCGGGCCGCGCCAGGCCACCACGGACTCGCCCTCCCGCAGGAACATCCCGATCGAGATCGCCTTCACGTCGTGCGCGACGGGCGGCAGCATGAGGTCGTCGATGCGGGTGGGCTGCGTGCCGGGGGCGATGCCGAGCAGACCGGGGATCGAGAAGCCGTGCACGTCGGCGTCGATGAGACCGACCCGGCGGCCGCGGGCCGCGAGGGCGACCGCGAGGTTCGCGGTGAGCGACGATTTCCCGACGCCGCCCTTCCCGCTCGTGACCGCGATCACGCGCGTGAGCGAGTCCGGGCCGAAGGGCATCTGCCGCGGAGCCCTGCCGTCGCGGAGGCGATCGGTCAGGGCGCGCCGTTCGTCCGGCGTCATCACCCCGACCGCGACCTCGACGCCCTCGACGCCGGGCACCGAGGCTGCCGCGGCGCGCACATCGGCCTCGATCCGGGTCGCCGCGGGACAGCCGACGATCGTGAGAGCGATGCCGACGTGTGCGACGGCCCCGTCGACCGTGATGTCGCGGAGCATGTCGAGATCGGCGAGCGGGCGGCGCAGCTCGGGGTCGGTGACGGCGCCGACGGCACGACGGACCGCGGCGGCGAGATCGGCGGTCACGGAGTCTGCTCCGCCGGATCCTCGTCGCGCAGCTCGCTCAGCATCGCCCGGAGCTCGGCGCGCAGCACCTCGCGGGTGACGCCCTGCGAGGAGCGCTCCTCGAGGGCCATCCGCAGCGCCACGATCTCGCGCGCGAGGTACTCGGTGTCGGCGAGATTGCGCTCGGCGCGCTGGCGGTCCTGCTCGATCTGGACCCGATCCCGGTCGTCCTGACGGTTCTGCGCGAGCAGGATCAGCGGGGCGGCGTAGGACGCCTGCAGCGACAGGATCAGCGTGAGCAGCGTGAAGTTCGTCGCGGCGGGGTCGAACTGCCAGTCCCGGGGCATGGCGATGTTCCACCACAGCCAGACGATGACGAACACGCTCATCCCGATGAGGAAGCCCGAGGTGCCCATCGCGCGCGCGAAGGCTTCGGAGAAGCGCCCGAAGGTGTCGCTCGAGCCGGAGGAGGTCGCGCTGCGCCCGAGCATGCCGGAGCGACCGCGGGGCAGATCCAGGCCCCGGCGGCCCGACTTCGCCATCATCCGGCCGCGCCCTGCGTCGGGACGGACGTGTCCGCGTCGTGCGAGCGCCAGTCATCGGGCAGCAGGTAGTCGAGCACGTCGTCGACGCTGATCGCGCCGACCAGCCGGTGCGCCTGATCGACGACCGGGAGCGAGACGAGGTCGTAGCTGGCCAGCATGCGCGCCACCTCCGCGGCGGAAGCGGTGGCGGGCACCGGTTCCAGTGTGTCGTCGACGATCGCGCCCAGCCGTTCGTGCGGCGGATAGCGCAGCATGCGCTGGAAGTGCACCACTCCGAGCAGGCGTCCGGTGGGGGTCTCGAACGGCGGGAGCGTGATGAACACGGCCGCGGCGAGGGCGGGGTGCAGCTCGTGCCGCCGGATCAGCGCCAGCGCCTCGGCCACGGTGGCGTCGGCGGAGAGGATGATCGGCTCCGGCGTCATCAGCCCGCCCGCGGTGTCGGGGCTGTAGCGGAGCAGCATCCTCACGTCCTCGGCCTCCTCGGGCTCCATCAGCTCGAGGAGGTGCTCCAGACGGCCCTGGGGGAGCTGGGCGAGGAGGTCGGCGGCGTCGTCGGGCTCCATCTGGTCCAGGATGTCGGCGGCGCGCTCGTCGCCCAGCCGGTCCAGGATGTCCATCTGGTCGTCCTCGGGCATCTCCTCGAGGGCGTCGGCGAGCCGCTCGTCCGGGAGCTCCTCGGCGACCTCGATGCGGCGCTGCTGGGGGAGGTCGAGCAGCGTGTTCGCGAGGTCGGCGGGGTGCATCTCGGAGAACGTCGCGACGAGCTGCTCGGCCGACTGCGCCTCGCCGGGACGGTGATGCTCGCGCACCTCGGTCCAGGTCGCGAACGTGGTGGGACCCTTCGCGAAGGGAGATGCGCTGGTCTTCGGCTTGCGCAGGAAGAGCTGGCTGACCGACCATTCGCCGAGCCGGTTCGGCTCGATCGCGACGTCCTCGATCACGGCCGTTCCGGAGGCGTCCGCGAAGTCGACCCGGCGGCCGATGAGCTCGGCCATGATGCGCACCTCGCCGTTGCGCGGCTTGAACCGGCGCACGTTCATCAGCCCCGACGTGATGACCTGCCCGGTGCTGATCGATCCGACCCGTCCGATGGAGAGGAAGACCTGGCGGCGGCCGGGGATCTCGCACACCAGGCCGATCACACGGGGGGCCGCGCTACTTCGGTACACGACGACGACATCTCGGACTTTGCCGATCCGGTCGCCGGCGGGGTCGAACACGGCGCACCCGGCCAGGCGCGCGACGAAAACCCGCTGTGTGCTCATGCTTCCAGCGTACTGTCCTGCACCTCGGGATCCGGGGCGGGTGACGGCATCCGGCGGACTCCGGACGGCCGCGTGGAACAATGGACCGATGAGCATGATGAATGCGTCGGGTCCGGCGGGCGAGATCGGCGAGACGGTCGCCACGGTGGCCGAGTACGAGGCCGCGCAGAAGCTCGTCTCGCAGCTGATCGCGGGCGAGATCCCCGCCAGGGCGATCGCGATCGTCGGCGTCGGCGTGCAGACGGTGGAGCGCGTCACCGGACGCCTCGGGTATGCGAACGCCGCGCGTTCCGGCGCCGTGAACGGCGTGCTCATCGGGCTCTTCCTCTCGGCGATCTTCGTGCTGGGCAACCCCTCGGTCCCCATGCAGGCCTTCATCGGGATCCTGTTCGTCGGCGTCGCGATCGGCATGATCCTCAGCCTCATCACCTACTCGATCGTGCGCCGCCGCCGCGACTACGCGAGCGTCATGCAGCTCAAGGCCGACCACTACGAGGTGACCGTGCTGCCGGACTCCGTCGGCAAGGCGCGCCAGGTGCTGGGGCGCGCCGTCACGCCGATCCCGCGCCCCGCGCCGTCCGCGACCGCGGCCGAGCCGCCGCAGTACGGGGAGCGCGTGGAGG
The DNA here is from genome assembly GCF_023703415.1 of Microbacterium sp. USTB-Y. Classification (GTDB taxonomy): domain Bacteria; phylum Actinomycetota; class Actinomycetes; order Actinomycetales; family Microbacteriaceae; genus Microbacterium. Next base: position 167,309 of record NZ_JAGMTU010000006.1, read on the forward strand.
AGCCGCCGCGCTACGGCGAGCGCGTGACCCCCGAGCGTCCGCCGATGCCGCCGATGCCCCCCGCGGTCCCCGCGTCCCCGGTGCCGGCCGAGCCGGTCGCCGCGCCGCCGGTCACCCCGGCCCCCGCGCCCGAGGGCGCCCCGCAGGGCGACGAGGGCCCGCAGCCGGAGGGCGACGAGCAGCCGGGCGACGGCTCCTCACGATGACGGAGTCCGCCGAGGAGCGGTTCCCGATTCCGGTTCCGCTTCCGGCGGGTGGCGTCGAGGTCTCCGCCGTCTTCGGACCCGCGCTCGCGGCGCCCGTCGAGGACGCACCGCTCGTCGTGATCGCCCACGGCGCCGGGGCGGGGATGGATCATCCCTTCCTGCTCGGGTTCGCCGCGGCGCTGCGGGCCGACGGGCTGCACACCCTGCGCTTCACCTTCCCGTATCTCGAGGCCGGCCGGCGGATGCCGGGACCGGCCGCGCACGCCATCGTGACCTGGCGCGCCGTGGTCGCGGAGGCGAGACGGCGCACCCGGGGACCCGTGTTCGGCTGCGGCAAGTCGTACGGCGGCCGGATGGCGTCGATGGCGGCCGCGGAGGAGCCCGGTCTCGACGTCGCCGGCCTGGCCTACCTCGGGTACCCCCTGCATCCGCCCGGCAAGCCGGAGAAGCCGCGGATCGAGCACCTGCCCGCGGTGCGGCAGCCGCAGCTCTTCGTGGAGGGGACGAACGACCCGTTCGTGCAGCCGCTCGCGCAGCTCGAGGACGCGGTCGCCTCGTGCCGGGACGCCCGGATCGCCTGGGTCGACGGCGGCGGGCACTCGTTCGAGGTGAAGGGGCGCAAGCGCCCGCCCGCCGAGGTGGGCGCGGGGATCGCACCGCTGGTCGCGGAGTTCGTGAGGATGGGAGCAGCAGGGGTATGAGCACGGCGGAGGAGCTGGACGCGATCGGGATCGATCGGCTGCGGGAGAACGGCAGTCTGAAGTGGTCGGTCTTCCCCGAGGCGATTGGCGCGTTCGTCGCCGAGATGGACTTCCCTGCGGCGCCTGCGGTCGATGCGGCGATCCGGGACGCCCTCGACCGGGGGCTGACCGGCTACCTGCCCGCGGCGGTCCGGGATCGGATGGCCGACGCCGTGGCGCGCTGGCAGCGCGACCGCTACGGCTGGGAGGTGCCCGCCGAGCGGATCCGCCCGGTCCCGGACGTGCTGACCGCGCTGCGCACCACGATCGACTTCTTCACGACCCCCGGGTCGAAGATCGTGCTCCCGACGCCCGCGTACATGCCGTTCCTGACGATCCCCGCGATGCACGACCGGGAGATCATCGAAGTGCCGATGCTCGTCGACGGAGGTCGCTCCGTGTACGACCTCGACGGCATCGACCGGGCGCTGGCGGACGGCGGCGGCCTGCTGATCCTCTGCAATCCGTACAACCCGCTCGGGCGGGTGTTCGAGCGGGCCGAGCTGGAGGCCGTCTCCGCCGTCGTGGAACGGCGCGGAGCGCGGGTCTTCTCGGACGAGATCCATGCGCCTCTCGTGTTCGCCCCGCACCGGCATGTGCCGTATGCGAGCACCGGTCCCGCTGCGGCGGCGCACACGATCACTGCGGTGAGCGCCTCGAAGGCCTGGAACCTGCCGGGTCTCAAGGCGGCTCAGGTGATCCTCACGAACGATGCCGACGCCGAGACCTGGGCGCGCCCCGAGGTCGCGTGGGCCGAGCACGGCACGGCGAACCTCGGTGTCGTCGCCACGACCGCGGCATTCGACGAAGGCAGGGAGTGGCTCGCCGAGACCCTCGGCTACCTGGACGGCAACCGGCGCGTCCTGGGTGAGCTGCTCGCCGCGCACATGCCCGCTATGGGCTACCGCGCCCCCGAGGGCACCTACATCGCTTGGCTGGACGCCCGGGCTCTGGGCATCGAAGGATCGCCGGCCGAGTTCTTCCGCGAGCACGCCGGCGTCGCGATGACGGACGGGCTGGCCTGCGGCCCGGCGGGGGAGGGCCACCTGCGCTTCATCCTCGCGACTCCGCGTCCGATCATCGAGCAGGCCGTTCGACAGATGGCGGACGCGCTGCGCGAGCATGCCATGAGGAGTCGGTCCGTGTAAGTGCGGCCCAGTGGGCTGATCCAGCCGATCCGGCGATCAGCCCACCAGATCCGGATCCTCCAGCAGGCGCCCCATCGTGCGCAGACCGAGCGCGGCCATGACCGGGTTCGTCCGCTCGTAGTACCAGCCCAGGCCCATCGCCTGCTGCAGCGCCCACGCGCCCCCGCGGCGCCACTCGCGGTCGTCGGAGCCGAGGGCCGCACGGAGCCGGCGCCGGTCGTCGAGTCCGAGCAGGTGCCACGCGATCACGAGGTCGAGGGAGGGGTCGGCCGGGCCGAAGGACCCGCCGTCGAGAACACCGTCGAGCCGCCCGTCCTCGGAGAGCACGAGGTTCGGCGGGATCAGGTCCCGATGCGACAGGACCTCGACGCCGGGATGCGGGATCCGCGACAGCCGTGCCCAGAGCGAGCGCGCCGCGGCGACGTCGAGCAGGTGCTCACTGCGCGCGAAGCACTCGGTCATCCACTCCTCGTGCACGCGGAGGTCTCCGCCGCGGCCGCGGCCGTCGAAGGAGCGTCCGCGCAGCGAGGCGCGGCGGAGGGCCCCGATCAGGTGCGCGAGATCGTCGGCGAGGCCGGGGAGCGGACCCGGATCCGCGTCGGGGAGCGCTTCCGCCGCCGTGCGTCCCTGGATCCACGTCTGCACCGACCAGGCCGAGGGGTAGGCGGCGTCGCCGTCGACGACGCCCAGGGGGACCGGAGCGGGGAAGGGCGCGACCGCGGCGAACTCCTCGAGTGCGGCCACCTCGGCGGCGATCTCGGCATGCGCGGTCGGCTGCAGCGGGAAGCGCGCGACGTGCGTCGCGCCGATCCGGAACAGCGCGTTCACCGTACCCGGTGTCGCGAGCGCGGACACGGGAAGCCCCGCGAGTTCGGGAAAGGCCGCCGCGATCCGTGCGGCCGCGGCGGCCTCGCCCACCCGGAGCTGCCCCGGATGCATGTCCTCGGTCAGGACGCGGATCCCTGCACGCGGGCGATCCACGCCTCGACCTCGGCCGAGGTGCGCGGGATGCCGGCGGAGAGGTTCACGGGCCCGTCGGCCGTGATGAGGATGTCGTCCTCGATGCGCACGCCGATGCCGCGGTACTCCTCGGGCACGGTCAGATCGTCGATCTGGAAGTACAGACCGGGCTCGATCGTGAACACCATGCCCGGCTCGATGAGGCCGTCGTAGTACATCTCGCGCCGCGCCTGCGCGCAGTCGTGCACGTCGATGCCGAGATGGTGGCTCGTGCCGTGCACCATGTAACGGCGGTGCTGGCCGCCCTTGTCGGCGTCGAGCGCCTCCTCGGCGGAGACAGGAAGCAGGCCCCACTCGGCGGTGCGGCGGGCGATGACGTCCATCGCGGCGCCGTGTACCTCGCGGAACGGCACACCGACCTGCGCCGCCGCGAACGCGGCGTCTGCGGCCTCGACCACGGTGTCGTAGATGCGGCGCTGCACGTCGCTGAACGTGCCGTTCACCGGCAGCGTGCGCGTGATGTCGGCGGTGTAGAGGCTGTCGGCCTCGGCGCCCGCGTCGATGAGGATCAGGTCGCCCGGCAGCACCGCGCCGTCGTTGCGCGTCCAGTGCAGGTAGCAGGCGTGCGGACCGGATGCCGCGATCGTGTCGTAGCCCTCCCAGTTGCCGTCGCTACGGGCGCGCTGGTGGAAGGCGCCCTCGACGATGCGCTCGCCGCGCGGGTGGGCGACCGCCCGCGGAAGGTCGCGGATGATGTCGTCGAAGCCGTTCGCGGTGATCTCGACGGCGCGGCGCATCTCGGCGATCTCGTACTCGTCCTTGACGAGGCGCAACTCGGACACGAATCGGGTGAGCTCGTCGTCCTCGTCGACCACGAGGTCGGACTCGCCCGCGGCGAAGTCGTCGAGGTGCGCGGTGGCGACGGCCAGGTCGGCGGCGACGCCGGCGAGGGCGGGACGCGGGCCGATCCAGAACTCTCCGATCGTGGCGTCCGAGTAGAACTCGCTCGTGGTGCGGTCGGCGCGCTCGCGGAAGTACAGGGTGACGTCGTGGCCGCCGGCCGTGGGCTCGAAGACCAACAGCGAGTCGGGCTCGGAGTCGGCGGCCCACCCGGTGAGGTGCGCGAACGCCGAATGGGCGCGGAACGGATAGTCGGTGTCGTTGCTGCGCTGCTTGAGGGATCCGGCCGGGATCACGAGGCGCTTGCCGGGGAAGGCCGCGGAGACGGCGGCGCGACGGGCGGCCGCGTACTCTGCCTGCGCGCGCGGTGCGGGCAGGGATTCGGGTCGCTCGGCCCAGCCTGTGGAGATCGTGTCGAGGAACCCCTGGGGGAAGGGCTGGCGGCGGTTGGTCGTGGTCGAGGTGGTCGCGGTGGCGGCGTCGCCCGGCTGCTCGATCGTGTCTTGCTCGGAGGTCATGGATCCATCCTCTCACCGCGTCGCCCCGCCCTCTCGCGTGGCGTCTGCCGGCCATGCAACGATCCGCACACGTTGTGACGATCTGCACACGGATCGGCCGGATCCGTGTGCAGATCGTGCCGGGCTGTGCTGATCGTCACACACTCCCTCGCGCAGAGCACCGGCGGACCCATCGCGTGCGGACGCCGGTCCGCGGGCCGAGGCCGTCCGAGCGCACAGCCGGCCGGGCTAGCGTGGAGGCATGACCGAAGCCGCTTCCGTCCGCCGATCCGCTCCGTCCTGGCCGTGGGCCGCGGGGATCGACGTCGTGCTCGTGATCGTGTTCGCCGCGATCGGGCGTGCGAGCCACGAGCACGGAGTCGATGCCCTGGGCGTGCTGGAGACGGCCTGGCCCTTCCTCGCGGGTCTCGCGGTCGGCTGGCTGGTGCTGCGGGCGTGGCGGGCGCCGGCCGCGCCGCTGCGCACGGGCGTCGGACTGGTCGTGATCACCGTCGTTCTGGGGATGCTGCTGCGCGTCCTCGCGGGCGGCACCACCGCCGTCGCGTTCATCATCGTCGCCACGGTGACGCTGCTGGTGTTCCTCGTCGGGTGGCGCGGGATCGCGGCGCTCGTCGCCCGGGTGCGCTCGAGCCGCTGAGCGCGCGGCCGGTCGGCCTCAGGACTTCGCGGGCTCCAGCTGCACGATGAGCGCCCGGTGATCGCTCCCGCCGGCGCCGGCGGGGAGCACAGCGGATCCGGAGGGCCGCCACTGCTCGGTGGCCATGACGTGATCGATCGGCGCGCCGACGAGCGCGGGCACCGACGTCGGCCAGGTGCCGACGGCGCCCGAGCCGGTGCGCGATGCCGCGTCGCGGCAGGCGCCGAGGTCCCCTCCGGCCGTGCCGAGGCCGGCCATGTGGTCCAGCGTCGCGTTGAAGTCGCCGGCGAGGATGACGTTCTTTCCGGCGGGGCACTGATCGGCCACCCAGCGCAGATCCTGCGACCAGCCGTCCATCTCGTCCTGCCGCGGGGCGACCGTGTGCACCGCGACGACGGTCGGGCCGTCGCCGCTCACGGGCATGACCACCGCGCTGGGCACCGAGGACGTGTTGCTCGATCCGTCGGCGGAGGAGGGGATCACCGAGTAGTCGCCCAGGGCGGGGGAGATGAGCACGGTCGTCTGCCAGGAATCCGGCCCCTGCGTCACCTCCGGACGGTACTGCACATGGTGCACCCACATCGGGTGCCCCGCCTCGCGCAGCTTCAGCGCGATGTCCTCGCCGACCGCCTCCGTGGTCTCGGGCAGGGCGACGATGTCGGCCTGCTGCGCGACGACGGTGTCGGCGATCTCGTCCGCGGAGACGGCCTCTCCCGCGGTGTTCCACGCGAGTACCCGCACGCTCTTCGCCGCCTTCGCCGGCAGCGCGTCGGCGGTGTCGACTCCGCGCAGCGCGAGGATCCCCGCCGACGCGCCGCCGGCGAGCAGCGCGATCAGGGCGATCGAGGCCGCGAACCCGCGCAGGGGCCGGGCGAGCATCAGCAGGAGGGCGAGCAGCAGGATGCCCGCGAACGCGAGCACGAGCACCGCCCGGGAGGCGACGATCTGCGTGATCGGGAACGTCTGCTCCAGATGGAAGAACTGCGGCCAGGTCACGACCGCTGCAGCGATCGCGAAGAGGACGGTGAGCAGGATCCCGATCAGACGAAGCATCGCCCTCGAGCCTAGGCGACCGCGTCTGTGAGCCGTCTGGTGCGGAGCCGGGGAAGCGCCGTGCGCCGGTGGCGCCCCTGCATCGCTACGCTCGAAGGATGACCGATGCCGATCCGACGCCGCGACCCGCCCTGTTCGCAGGCCCGATCGATCTGCATCTGCACTCGAACCGCTCCGACGGCACCGAGGATCCGGCCGAGCTCGTCGCGCAGGCGGCGCAGCAGGGCCTGGGCACCCTGGCGCTCACCGACCACGACACGACGGCGGGCTGGGGTGAGGCAGCCGCCGCGGCGGCCGCGCACGGGATGACCTTCATCCCCGGCATGGAGATGTCGTCGAAGGACGGGTGGCGCAGCGTCCATGTGCTCGCCTACCTGTTCGACCCGACGGATCCGGATCTCGTCGCGGAGACCACACGGATCCGCGAGGACCGGATCGGCAGGGCCGAGCGGATCGTCCGCAACATCGCCCGCGACTATCCGCTGCGCTGGGAGGACGTCCTGGAGCAGACCGACCCCGACGCCACCGTCGGGCGCCCGCACATCGCCGACGCGCTCGTCGCGCAGGGCATCGTACGTGACCGCGGCGAGGCGTTCGACGGGATCCTGCACCCGCGCGAGGGCTACTACGAGGGGCACTACGCGCCGGATCCGGTCACCGCGATCGAGCTGATCGCCGCCGCCGGCGGCGTCGCCGTGATCGCCCATCCGGCCGGCCGGGAGCGGATGACCGACGCGACGCTGCGCCGTCTCATCGACGCGGGCCTCGCGGGCCTTGAGATCGACCACCGCGAGAACACCCCGGAAGGGCGGGCCTGGCTGCACCGCATCGCCGCCGAGCACGACCTCATCGTGACCGGATCCAGCGACTACCACGGGGCGGGCAAGCCCAACGTGCCGGGTGAGAACACCACGACCCCGGCGATGCTGCAGCGGATCATCGACCGCGGATCCGGAGCGGCCCCGGTCTACCCGGTCGGGGGCTGAGCGCCCGCGACCGGGAGGGAGCCTCAGGCCCCGGTCTGCGGGGCGCTGCCACCGGCCGCGCCCCCGGAGGGGCGACGCCGACGGCGACGACGCTGCGCGGCCGGCTTGCCGTCGTGGTGCTCGGCGCCCTGGCCGTCGTGCGTGCCGGATCCCTCCGCGCCGCGGTCGGCGTCGCCCGCCGGTGCGCCCTTGGCGACGGCGGTCTCGGCGCCCTCGGTGAACGTGGATCCCACGCCCTCCGCCGCACGGCGACGGCGGCGGCGACGGCGCGTCGTGCCCTCGCTCGTGCCCTCGGCGGCGGCCTCGGTCGCACGCTGCGGCTCGCGCTGCTTGCGGGCCGGCTTCTCGGACACCGGAGCGGTGACGAGGCGGCCCTTGGTGCCGGCGGGGATGTCGAGGTCCTCGTACAGGTGCGGGCTGGACGAGTAGGTCTCGATCGGCTCGGGCTGGCCGAACTCGAGGGCGCGGTTGATGAGGGCCCACTTGTGCAGGTCCTCCCAGTCCACGAACGTCACCGCGATGCCGGTGCGGCCGGCGCGGCCGGTGCGGCCCGCGCGGTGCAGGTACGTCTTGTCCTCGTCGGGGATGGTGTGGTTGATGACGTGGGTGACGTCATCGACGTCGATGCCGCGGGCGGCGACGTCGGTCGCGACGAGCACGTCCCGCTTGCCGGCCTTGAACGCGGCCATGGAGCGCTCGCGCTGGTCCTGCCCCATGTCGCCGTGCACACCGCCGACGTTGAAGCCGCGGTCGCTGAGTTCGTCGACCAGACGCTGGGCCGCGCGCTTCGTGCGCGTGAAGATCACCGTCTTGCCGCGGCCCTCGGCCTGGAGGATCCGGGCGATGACCTCGTCCTTGTCGAGCGAGTGCGCCCGGTAGACCAGGTGGCGGATGTTCGCCTGGGTGAGGCCCTCGTCGGGGTCGTTCGCGCGGATGTGGATCGGGTTCGTCATGAACCGGCGCGCCAGGGCCACGATCGGGCCGGGCATGGTCGCCGAGAACAGCTGCGTGTGCCGCACCGCGGGGACCTTGGAGAAGATCTTCTCGATGTCGGCCAGGAAGCCGAGATCCAGCATCTTGTCGGCCTCGTCGAGCACCACCTCGGTGGCGTGCGAGAGGTCGAGCAGGCGCTGGTTGGCGAGGTCGATGAGGCGGCCGGGCGTGCCGACGACGATCTGCGCGCCGGCCTTGAGCTGCTCGATCTGGCCCTCGTAGGCCTTGCCGCCGTAGATCGCGACGACGCTCGTGGAGCGGCCGGAGGTGAGCAGGTCCATGTCCTCGTACACCTGCACCGCGAGCTCGCGGGTGGGGACGACGATGAGCGCCTTGACGCCGGGCTCGGGGTCGAGGCCCAGGCGCTGCACCACGGGGATGCCGAAGCCGAAGGTCTTGCCCGTGCCGGTCTTGGCCTGTCCGATGATGTCCTGGCCGGGCAGGCCCAGGGGGATGGTCTGCTCCTGGATCGGGAAGGCGTCGACGATGCCCTTCGCCGCGAGGGCGTCCACGATGTCCTGATCGATGCCGAGATCGGCGAAAGAAGTCACAGTCTTTGATTGCCTGTCCGGCGGGCCTTGCGATCGCGGCGCCGCCTCGTTGATGGGGTCCACGCCGAATCCGAATGCACAGGCGCGGGGCTCCGATCCGTCGCCGGAGCGGGATCCAGCCTACCGGAGTGCGCCCCCGACTCCGGGAGCGGAGTGCGCACGGTGCGCGCCGCCGCCGATCCCGGGGGAGCGGCTCCACTAGGCTGGGCGCGTGGTGAGGTGGTTCTGGCAGCGCGACAAGGCGCCGCGACGCGCCCTGGTGCTCCGCTCCCGGGGCGACGTGGGCGACGCGACCCGCGTCGACTTCGCCGAGCTGGCGCCCGAGCTGAACACCTTCCTCGGCCAGGCCGCGTATCTGCAGCTGGGCTACTTCGAGACGCTCACGCGCCTCATCCGCGCCACGAGCGATCTCGCGGAGAAGGAGATCCTCTCGCGTGCCGCGGGCGCCGCCCTGGTCAAGCACCGCGGGATCGTCGACATCATCACCGCGCACGGGGACGACCCGACCGAGGTGATGCTGCCGTTCCGGGAGCAGCTGGACGCGTTCCGCCGCAAGACCCTCGGCCCGCGCATCGCGGAGACCATGCTCGCGGTCTACCTCACGGCCGGCATGCTCGACGACTTCTACATCGCGCTCGCGTCCAGCTACGGCGAGACCGGGGCGAAGGTGGCAACGATCCTCTCCGAGGCCGACGACCGCCACGAGATCATCGGGATCGTGCAGGCCACGATCGCGAGCGACGAGCAGTGGCGTTCCCTGCTGTCGATGTGGGGCCGGAGACTCGTCGGCGACACGATCCTCGTCGCGCGTGCCGCGCTGCGCCCGCATTTGCCCGGTGCCGAGGACGATCGTCTCGAGCCGGTCTTCACAGAGCTGATGGGCGCCCACGCGCGGCGCATGGACGCGATGGGGCTCGCGTCCTAGCAGGCGGGACCGGCGACGGGCTCAGCCCGCCTCGACCGGAAGCCTTTCGAGGCGCCGGGTCAGCCGCCAGGCGATGACGACCGGGATCACCCCGAGGATCCCGAACGACATGTCGATGAGCTGCCACCCCAGCGGGATTCCGCGCAGCGTTCCCGCGATGAGGGCGAGCGGGATGATCCCGGCGCAGGCGATCACCCCGAACTGGATCACCCAGATGTTGCGCACCGGATCGATCAGCGGGCCCAGGAACACCACCGCGATGATCAGGTGCGCGAAGGCGAGCCAATCCGTGCCGTAGGCGAGGAAGGGGTATCGCGCGCCGGTGTCGGCGAGGGCGGCGGCCACGCGGTCCACCCACCCGGCAGCGTCGGGGAAGAGCGCGGACACGGGGGATCCGTCCAGGATCCTGGCGGCCAGGCCGAGCTCCTCCCGCAGCGGGAAGGCGGTGACGCCGCTCACGATCAGTCCGAGGATGAGGATGCTGAGGCAGATCCTGATCCCGCGCAGGGTGCGGACACGGTCCCCGCTCGCGGAGGCCGTCACCGTCGGCTCAGACGCCGAGCTCCGCGCGCCGCACCGCGTCGCCGTGGTGCCGCACGCGGGTGAGGACCACTCCGACGAGGGCGGAGACCACGACCGCACCGCCGAGGGCGATCAGCCACAGCCAGAAGCTGGACTCCTTCAACCCGGCCCACTGCCCGAGCGTGTAGGCCGCCGCGGCGACCGCGGTCGCGACCGCCGGGACGAGCGCGACCCCTCGCACATCCCGATGGGGGATCGCGAAGTGCACGATCACGCCCAGCACGCAGGCGGCGATCAGCGCGAGCAGGATGTACACGGGGCTCAGGCCACGAAGCCGACGCGGCGGGACTCCTCGGTCCCGAGCTCGACGTAGCCGAGGCTCGCCGTCGGCACGATGTAGGAGTTGCCCTTGGTGTCGCTCAGCTCGACGTGGCTCGCGCCCTGGTCGAGCGCGCCGGCGATGGCCGCGCGCACCTCGGAGGCGTCGGCCGAGGTCTCGAAGCTGAGCTCGCGGCCGGTGTTGATGATGCCGATGCGGATCTCCACGGAATGCTCCTTGAAAGGTTGAGGTTCCGTCACTCTATCGCGGGCTCTGCGGGGTGGGATCGTGTGCGGGGCGGTGTTCGCCGAGGGCGATTGCGGAGCCCGGTGCCGGGCCTTGTCGGGTCGGATGCCCCGGATCCTCTTCGGCGGTCCGTCGCCGTTGCGCGCGGGGACTCCTCAGAGCAAGAGGGGAATGCCTGTGGATAACTTTCGAAGCTAGTTTCGATTCTCGGTAGAATCGGGGTATGACCAGCACTCTTGATCCGCTCCTGGAGGCCACTCGGCTTCTGGTGGATGCGTGGGGTGCGGCGGCGTCCGGGGCGGGATTGTCGCGGGCGCAGTTGGTGGCGGTGAATGAGGCGATCGGGCGGGTGAAGCGCACCGCGGATGGGGTGCATGCGGAGGTGGCTGCCCGGTTGGCGGAGGAGTCCCGGCCGGGGTTGGGGCCGGGGTCGTTGGCGAGGCAGCAGGGGTTCCGGAACACGGCCCAGTTGATCGCGACGACCACCGGGGCGTCGACCGGTGATGCGGCCCGACTCGTCAAGGTCGGTGAGGCGACGGCGCCGCGGGCGAACCTGGTCGGGGAGGTGTTGCCGGCGAAGTTCCCTCATGTGCGGGAGGCGCTGGTCGCGGGGCGGATCGGGGCGGCGACGGCCGGGGTGATCGTGGGGTTTCTGGACCGGATGATCGTGAGGGTGGGGCGGGAGAAGACCGCGGAGGCGGAGGAGTTCCTGGTCGGGAAGGCGCCGGGGTTGTCGCACGATGAGGTGCGGCGGATGCTCACCCGGTTGGAGGCACACCTGGATCCGGACGGGGTGGCCCCGCGGGAGGAGGAGCTGCGGGCCCGGGCGTCGGTGACCCTGTTCGAGCGGGAGGGGATGCTGCATGTGACCGCGGTCCTGGACCCTGTGCGGGGTGCGGCGGTGAAGACCGCGATCGGAGGGTTCGTGTCGGCGGAGTTCGCCGCGAAGCGGGACGGCCGCGATCCGAACGCGCCGGACGCGGATCGGCGCACGGTGGTCCAGGTCCAGGCTGACGCGCTCGTGCACCTCGCTGAGCACGCCCTGACCTGTGAGGGCAAGGGGACCCTGAACGGGGCGACGGTGATCGTCCGCGTGAACGCGACCGACCTGGAGGCCGGGACCGGGTTCGGGCTCATCGACGGGCTCGACCAGCCCGTCAGCATGGACACGGTGCGCCGCATGGCGGGCGGGGGCGGGGTGAGCCGGTGGGTGTGCGGGGAGGATGGGGAGGTTCTGCACTGGGGGCGGGATCGGCGGTTGTTCAGTCGCGCGCAGCGTCTCGCCCTGGTCGAACGCGATGGTGGGTGCGCGTTCTGCGGGCTCCCACCCGGGATGACGAAAGCGCACCACATCGCGTGGTGGGCCCGCGACCACGGCGAAACCGACCTCAACAACGGGGTGCTGCTGTGCGAGACCTGCCACCACCTCGTCCACGACAACGACTGGACCATCCGCGTCGATGGCACCGGCATCCACGCGAAGGTCTGGTTCCTGCCCCCACTCGGAACCGGTGCCCCACCCCGCCCCGGCGGCAGAGCACGCACCGAAAAACTCGCCTGAGCAGCGCCGCCGACCCGGCCGCAGTTCCCGAGACCGGCTGCTTCGATGTTCTCCGTGGATGGACGTCCTGCTCGGCCGGATCGATGTCGGCCGCGGCCGATAGCGTGGAGGCATGCCCGACGCCTCCGCTCCGACTCCCGCGCAGGCGGCCGTGATCGATGCCCCGGCGAACGCCGTCGGCACGGTGATCGGAGCCCCGGGCACCGGCAAGACGCATGCGCTGGTGGAGCGCGTCGCAACGCTGCTGGAGCGCGGCCTCGCTCCCGAGCAGGTGCTCGCGCTGACGCCCAGCCGGCAGGCGGCCACCGCTCTGCGCGATCGGATCGGCGTGCGCGTGCGGGTCGCCACGCCCGGACCGATGGCGCGCTCGCTCGGGTCCTTCGCGTTCCAGCTCGTGCGCGGGGCCATGGTGCATGCGGGCCTCGAGCCGCCCGCGCTGCTCACCGGCGCCGACCAGGACCGGATCATCGCCGACCTCCTCGCGGGAGACGCGGAGGACGAGCGCGAGGGGATCCGCAGCCGCTGGCCGGAGAGCCTCGGCGCCACCGTGCGCGCGTCGCGGGCGTTCCGATCGGAGTTGCGCGCGTTCCTCGCCGAGTGCACCGAGCTCGGCCTGACCCTGGCCGATCTCGAGACCTCCGAGCGTCCCGCCTGGCGCGCGGTGGGATCCTTCGCCCGCTCCTACCGCCGGGTGCTGGACCGCGCCCGCTCCGCGCACCGGGACGCAGCCGACCTGCTGGCCGAGGCCGCCACGACCCTGCGCGGCGCAGCACCGGACGAGCTGGGCGCCCTGAGCCGGCTGAGCACGGTGCTCATCGACGACGCGCAGGAGCTCACCGCCGGAGGGGTGGCGCTGGTCGACGCCCTGCGCGCGCGGGGCGTCGCCGTGCTCGCCTTCGGGGATCCGGACATCTCCTCCGGCGCCTTCCGCGGGGCCGGGCCCGAACTGTTCGCGGAGCTGGTGGGCATGCTCGGTGACGTCCATGTGCTCGACGAGCCGCATCGGCAGGATCCGCCGCTCACCGCGCTCACCCGCACCGTCGTGCAGACGATCGGCGCATCGGGCCGGGTCGAGCACCGCAGAGCCCCCATCGCGTCCGACGCGGCGGATCATCCCGGCGCGGTGCAGGCGTACATCGCTCCTTCGCCCCACGAGGAGCACGATCTCATCGCGCGGACGCTGCGGGAATGGCACCTGCTGCAGGGCGTGCGGTGGGAGCGGATGGCGGTGATCGCGCACGACACCCGCCAGGTCGCCGCGCTCGAGGCCGAGCTCGCCGCCCGGGAGGTTCCGACCAGGGCAGCCGGCGTGCAGCGTCCGCTGGGCAGCGAGACCGTGGTGCGCGACATCGTCGGCATCGTCCGACTCGCGCTCACGGAGCCGGCCGAGCGCGACCCGCAGCTGCTCGCCGAGGCGCTGCGGACGCCGTTCGGAGGGCTGGACGGCGTCGGGCTGCGCCGGCTGCGCGCACGGCTGCGGCACCTCGAGCTCGAGGCCGGAGGATCCGCCCCTGCGCGGCTGCTGCTGCGCGACGGGATCGCGGAGCCCGCTCAGCTCGCCCGCGTCGACACCGCCGAGGCGCGCACGGCGGACCGTTTCGGCACGGTGCTGCGCGAGGTGCGCGAGGGCTGGCAGCGCGGCGAGACGATCCATGAGCTGCTCTGGCGGGTGTGGGACGGCTCCCGCGCGCCGGACGGCCGGCGGCTCGCCGTCGCCTGGCGGGAGATCGCCGACGGGCCGGGCTCGGGCGGTTCGGCGCGGGGTTCCGGTGCGGCGGGGACGGAGACCGCGCGCGCCCTGGACGCGCTGGTCGCCCTCTTCGATGCGGCGAAGCGATCGGTCGAACGCGCGCCGGAGAAGGGCCCTGAGGCGTTCATCCACGACATCCTCGACAGCGAGGTGCCGGAGGACTCCCTCTCGGCGCCGGAGCGGCCGGGGACCGTGACCCTGATGACGCCGGCGACCGCGCTCGGCACCGAGTTCGACGCCGTCGTCATCGCGGGCGTGCAGGACGGGGTGTGGCCGAACGTGCGGCTGCGCGGCGGCCTGCTCGAGACCTGGCGGCTCGTCGAGGCGACCGGTGCCGCGCGTTCGGGAGAGCCGGAGCACGTGCACTCCACGCTCGACCGGCGCCGCGCCGCGCTCCACGACGAGCTGCGCCTCTTCGTGCGCGCGGCCTCCCGCGCCCGCCATCGGCTGCTGGTGACCGCCGTGGACGACGACGATCAGAGTCCGAGCGCGTTCTTCGGCTTCCTGCCGGATCCGCTGCCGGTCGACGAGCGGCACGCGCACCCGCTCACGCTGCGCGGGCTCGTGGCCCGGCACCGCCGGGTGCTCACGACCTCGGCGGATCCGGCGGCGCGTGCCGCTGCGGCGGGGCAGCTGCGCCTGCTCGCGGAGGCCGAGGTGCCGGGCGCGGATCCGGGGGAGTGGTTCGGCGTGCGGCCCGTGTCCGATGCCGGTCCGCTGGAGGACCTGGAGACCGGCTCCGTGCGGGTCTCGCCGTCCCGGCTGGAGGCGTTCGAGACCTGCGGGGTGAACTGGGCGATCGCGGCGCTCGGCGGGGACACGAGCAGCTCGCCGTCCGCCGGCATCGGCACGATCGTGCATGCGGCGATGGAGCGCGTCCCGGACGGCGACCGGGAGCGCATGCGGGCGGTGCTCGACGAGCGCTGGGGCGAGCTCGACTTCGAGGCGCCCTGGATGGCGGCCAAGGAACGACGCCGCGCCGAGCAGTACCTGGACAGCCTCCACGACTACCTCGCCGCGGTCCAGCGCGACGAGGGGCGGCTGCTCTCCGCGGAGGGCACGTTCCGGTTCGCGATCGAACTGGATCCCGACGCGCAGCCGCGCACGCATCCGGTCGATCCCGAGCGCCCCGCGGGACAGGTGGTCGTGAGCGGAGCGATCGACCGGGTCGAGGCGTATCCGCCCGGGGCCGGCGACCATGCCGAGGCCCGGGGGCCGGCCCGCAACTGGGCGCCGATGTCGGCAGGCGCCGCCGAGGAGCGGGTCGTCGTGGTGGATCTGAAGACGGGCAAGAGCGAGACGAACGTGACGGAGGACAAGGTGCGCGAGCACGCCCAGCTGGCGGCGTATCAGCTGGCGGTGGAGGAGGGGCTCGTGCCGGGGGCGGATCCGGACGGGCTGGCCGGTGCACGTCTCGTGATCGTCTCCAAGACGATCGGCCGGAGCACCTACCGGGTCGCGCACCAGCACCGGCTGGAGGACGAGGCCCGCGAGCGGTTCCTGGACCGCGTCGTCGAGGCGGGCCGCGGCATGGCCGCGTCGAGCTTCACCGCCCAGGTCGAGGCGCACTGCGCGGACACCTCCGCGAACCGGGTCGAGATCTGCCGGATCCACACGATCCCGGCGGTGAGCGCGTGAGCGCGGCGACGGGAGCGGCCGGCTGGGAGGGCGGGCACGGCATCGCCGCCACCGACATCGCCGCGGCCCTGGGCCTGCCGTCGCCGACCCCGGCGCAGCAGCGGGTGATCGAGGCGCCGCCGGTACCGGCGCTCGTGGTCGCCGGTGCGGGCAGCGGCAAGACCGAGACCATGTCGGGCCGCGTGGTGTGGCTCGTCGCGAACGGGCTCGTCGCCCGGGAGGAGGTGCTCGGACTCACGTTCACGCGCAAGGCCGCGGGAGAGCTGGCCGAGCGGATCGCACTGCGCCTGGACCGCATCGACGAGTACGGCCGACGCGGCCTGCTGCCGCACCTGCCGGAGATCGTCGCGACCGGCGCCCTCGCCCGCCTGGACGCCGCTCGCACGCCCGCTCAGCGGGCGCTCCTGCAGCGGGAGGTGCTGGACGCGCTCGCCGAGCGCTTCGACACCGGCTGGGATCCGACCGCCCCGCGCTCCGCGGACGACCTCATCAGCCGGCCCCGGGTGTCGACCTACAACGCGTTCGCGGACGGCATCGTGCGCGAGCACGCCGCGCACATCGGCCGCGACCCGGATTCGGCGATGCTCAGCCAGTCGGCATCGTGGCTCATCGCGCGGGCGGTCGTGCTGCGCTCGGATCATGCAGGGCTCGGCGACATCGAGCGCAGCGCGACGGGGGTGATCGACGCCGTGCAGCGCCTCGCCGGGGACGTGCTCGACCATCGCGTCGACCTGGATGCGATGATGCGCATCGCCGCCCGGCAGGCGGACGAGTTCGAGCCCTTCCTGCCGCAGACCGACCTGGACAAGATCGTCGCGAACCTGCGGGCGATGCCCGTCCTCACCGGACTCGTCCGCGACTACAGGGCCGAGAAGGAGCGCCGCGGCGTGCTCGACTTCGCGGATCAGGTCGGCGGCGCCTTCGACATCGTGGAGGCCTCGCCCGAGGTGCGCGCGCAACTGCGCGCCGAGCATCGGGTCGTGCTGCTGGACGAGTATCAGGACACCTCGGTCATCCAGACCCGGTTCCTGTCGGCGCTGTTCCGCGACGGTGCCGTGATGGCGGTGGGCGATCCGCATCAGTCCATCTACGGCTGGCGCGGTGCGAGCGCGGACAACCTCTACGCATTCGGGCGCACCTTCGCCGAGGAGCAGGCGCCGGCGAGCTATTCGCTCATGACCAGCTGGCGCAACGATGCGCGGATCCTCGACGTCGCGAACCGCGTGCTCGAGCCGCTGCAGCGGCCGGGACTGGACGTGCCCGCGCTCGAGCCGCGTCCGGGATCGGGGCAGGGCCGCGTCGAGGTCCGCTTCCCGGAGACCGTCGACGACGAGGCCGACGAGGTCGCGCGCTGGTTCGCGGATCGCCGTGCCGCGCACGACGAAGCGGCCGCGGGGCGGCCGCACACGGGCGCGATCCTGTTCCGTTCGAAGCGGCACATGCAGACGTTCGCGGCCGGGCTCGCCGCCCGGGGCATCCCGCACCGCATCCTCGGGCTGGGCGGACTGCTCGCGACGCCCGAGGTGGTCGACGTCGTCTCCGCTCTGCGGGTGATCCACGACCCGACGGCCGGATCCGCCCTGATCCGGCTGCTGGTGGGGCCGCGGTTCGGCATCGGCGTCGCCGACATGGGCGCGCTCTACGACCTGGCCGCGCAACTCGCCCAGCGCGACGGCGCGCTCGCGCCCCTCGGCGACGAGCTCAAGCAGCGGCTGCGCTCGTCCCAGGGCGCGGACGAGGCGGTCTCGATCGTGGACGCCGTCGACTTCGTGCGCACCGCGCGCGACGACTACCGGCTCCTGGAGGGGATCAGCGCGGAGGGGCGGGCGAGGCTGCGCCAGGCCGGAGACCTGCTGGAGCGGCTGCGGCGCGCCGCGGGGCAGCCGATCCTCGAGCTGATCCGGCTCATCGAGATCGAGCTGCGGCTGGACATCGAGCTCGCCGTGAACGAGACGCGCGGGCCCGCCAGGGTCGCGGCGACCCAGCTGCGCGCCTTCGGAGACGAGGTACGCGCGTTCCTCGCCGCCGACGACCGGGGCACGATCTCCAGCCTGCTCGCGTGGCTCGACAAGGCCGAGGTCACCGACGAGCTGATGCCCCGCACGGAGCCGCCCGAGCCCGGCGTCGTGCAGCTGCTGACGATCCACGGCTCGAAGGGGCTGGAATGGGATGCGGTGGCGGTGGTCCGCCTCGTCGAGGACGAGCTGCCCGGCCGCATCGCCGACACGCAGGGCTGGTTCGGTTTCGGCGTGGTGCCGTTCGCGCTGCGCGGCGACGCGGCGGCCCTGCCGCGGTTCTCCTGGGATCCCGATGCGGCGCGCGAGGCCGCGGGGCCGGATCCGGCGAAGCGGGAGAAGGCCGCGAAGGCCTCCCTCCTCGCCGGCGAGACCAAGGAGTATCCGCATGGCGGGGCGTTGCGGCGGTTCAAGGACGCCTATCGCGACTATCAGCGGGCCGAGGAGCGGCGGCTCGCGTACGTCGCCGTCACCCGCGCGCGCACCGACCTGCTCCTCACCGGCGCGCACTGGTCGGGGCAGAAGAACCCGCGCCGGGTGAGCCCCTACCTCGCCGAGGCGATCGAGGTGCTCGGCCTCGATCCGATCGGCGAGCCGGAAGGTGCGGAGAACCCCTACGAGGGGGCTGCGCGGACCAGCGCGTGGCCGCTGGATCCGCTCGGCGCCCGCCGGGGCAGGGTGACCGCGGCGGCCGAGGAGGTGCGCCGGGCGATGAGCGATGCGGAGCGCGCCACGCCGACGGAGGAGCTCGAGCGACTGCTCGCCGAGCGCGCGGCCCGTCAGCGCGGAACCGCGGCGGACGCCCCGACGCGCGTTCCCGCGTCGCGGTTCAAGGACTACGTGTCCGACTACCGCGGCACGATCAGCGCCCTCACCCGGCCGATGCCCGAGCGGCCCTATCGGCAGACCCGACTCGGCACCCTGTTCCACGCCTGGGTCGAGCACCGGTCCGGATCCGTGGGCGTCGGCACCTCGCTGGACGATGCGCTCTGGGATCTCGACGACGACTTCGCCGCTCCCGGGGCATCGGGCGGCTTGGACGCCCCGGCCGATGACGAGATCGCCCGTGCGGACGCCGAGGACCTCGCCCGTCTGCGGGCCGTCTTCGAACGGAGCGAGTGGGCGCAGCTGCAGCCGATCGCGGTCGAGACCGAGATCGACTTCGCGCTCCCGGTGGGCGAGGGGGAGCCGCCGCGCATCGTCATCTGCAAGCTCGACGCGGTCTATCGTCGTGCGGATCGCGGGGGGCGGATCGAGATCGTCGACTGGAAGACGGGGCGACCGCCGGCCACTGCGGCGGAGCGCGAGGAGCGCATGCTGCAGCTCGCGCTGTATCGGCTCGCGTACCACCGCCGCTACGGCGTGCCGCTCGAGGAGATCGACGTCGCGCTGTTCTACGTCGCCGACGACCTCGTGCTCCGCGGCGACACGGTCTACTCGGAGGAGGCGCTGGTCCAGCGCTGGAACGCGGCGCGCGCCGCACGGTGAGCGTCGGCGACGTCCGCTTCCGAGCCGGCGATCCCGCCCTCGCTGGGCAGCAGCGTGCCGGAGCGGGCCGGACGGTCGTCCTCGTCGCCCCGGGAGTCGCGGTCGTCGCGGACCTCGGCGGACGGGCGCAGGTCGCTGAGGTCCTCGGTGGCGTTCGGATCCAGATCCTCGAGCGCGCCGGTCGCGGTGAGATCCTGCGCGTCCCGGTCGGCGGCGTCGTCGGTGGCCGCGTCCGCGGAGTCCCGGTGCTCGTCCGCCGCCGCGGCGGAGTCGCGCTCGGACGACAGCCCCCGCGGACCGAACGCGGACGTGTCGTCCATCGTGATCCCCACGAAGGCGCTGGCATCGTAGGCGTCGGTCTGCATGGAGGTGTCGACGCGTGTGGCCCCCGTCGCCGGAACACGGTCCAGCGCCGACATCGCCTCGTCGACCCCCGCCCCCGCGCTCGCCCGGGGGGCGAGGTCGTCGTGGATCCCGTCCGCCAGGGCATCGAGCAGTTGCGCGGCATCGTCGACGACGTCGGGGCGGTGGGTGTCGTGGCCGTGCAGCAGCCAGCGCGCCAGCTCGAGCTCGGCGAGCAGGCGGGCGCGGATGCCGAGGCCGGCGTCGGGGGCGCGCAGCGTCGCGGACGCGTACGCGTCCAGCACGTCGTCGCGGGCGTCCGCGGCCATGGTGAGCCAGGCGAGGTCGACGGCGGGGTCGCCGATCGCGAGCGCGTGCCAGCCGAGCACCCCCGTGACGCGCGGACCGCGTTCGTCGTCATCGGCGAAGAGGAACGATTCCGCATGCGCGCCGCCGAGGGTGACCGCGGACTCGAACCGCCACAGGTCGTCGGCGTCGACCGCCTCGCGCCAGCGCACGGTGAGCCGCGCCGAGACGCGTCCGGTGGCCGCAGCGCGGTCGATGAGCACGCGGACGTCGTCGCGGGCGTCCGCGGGGGTGCGCTCGGCGAGGCCCGCCCCGCGCACCACGGAGGCCGGCAGCGCATGCACGCCGGCGATGGCCTTGCCGATCGCCACCGCGGCGCCGGGACCCGGCGGCACGTCGGCGGCGTCGATCTGGAAGCCGGGGAGCAGCGTGGTGACGAGGGCGCGGGCGTCGCCGACCCGGCCGTCGCCCAGGTGCTCCGGCGCGTCGAAGCGCAGCATCGAGCGGGCGCCGGGGGTCAGCGCGCGCAGCGCCAGACTCTCCCGGGCGAGTTCGGAGGCGGTCTCGTCATCGTTCGAGGCGCGGATCGCGACCTCCGTGCCGTCCGCGAGGGTCGCCACGGCGGAGTCGAAACGGGCGTCGCCGTCCGATGACAGGGCGCGGACGCCGACGACATCGGCTCCGGGCACCGCCGCCGTGACCGCCGCGGCTAGAGTGAAGGGTGAGCGAGCCATGTCACCAGGGTAGGTCGAGCCTCGTCCGCACAGGGCCCGCCACGCCTGTGAGAAGGGGAGTCGTGACCGTGCCGGAGACCGTCCCCGAACCATCCGCCGTCGGCGTGGCGCCTCTCGCCGACGCCGCCTCCGAGGGCGCATCGCTCGACCGCGCGGCGGAGTGGCGCGACGATCCGCAGACGCTGCCGCGCCTGCGCGCCGATCCCCGCACCCGGGTCCTGGTGGTGCGCGAGCGCCGGGTGCCCCTGGGCGACGGCCTCATCCTGGTGCCGGCCGACGACGCCGTGCTGGCCCGCACCCGCGAGTGGGCGCTGCTGGGCCGCAGGCCGGACGGCAGCGGGCTGCTGCTCGCGCTGCAGGAGCCGGAGGACGACACCGACGCCGATGGATCCTGGGCTCCGCGCTGGAGCGATCTGCGCGAGGCGCTTCCCCTCGTCGACGCGGCCGACGGCGAGCTGGTCGTCGCGGCGATCGCCCTGGCCGGCTGGCTGCGCGACGCGGGCTTCTGCCCCGCGTGCGGCAGCCCGGCCGAGCTGCGGCAGAGCGGCTGGTCCCGGCACTGCGGGTCCTGCGGACGCGAGCACTTCCCCCGCACCGACCCGGCCGTCATCGTCGCCGTGCAGAGCGCCGACGGCGAGCGGCTCCTGCTCGGGGCCAACGCGCAGTGGAAGGGCCGCTTCTACTCCTGCTTCGCCGGCTTCGTCGAGGCGGGGGAGGCGCTGGAGACCACCGTGCACCGCGAGCTGTTCGAAGAGGCGGGGGTGCGCGTGCGCGATGTGACGTACTTCTCGTCGCAGCCGTGGCCGTTCCCGCGCTCGCTCATGGTGGGGTTCCACGCGACGGCCGTTGACGACGCCGAGGTGCACGGCGACGGCGAGGAGATCGTCGACGTGCGCTGGCTGAGCCGCGCCGAGATCGGATCCGCCCTCGCCGGAGACGGGCCCGTGGGGCTTCCGGGCGAGGCGTCCATCGCCCATCGCCTCATCGTCGACTGGTATCGGCGGTGAGCGCGCTCGACGGACTCGACGAACGCCAGAGGGAGGCCGCATCGGTGCTGCGCGGACCGGTGGCGGTCCTCGCGGGGGCAGGGACCGGCAAGACGCGCGTGATCACGCATCGCATCGCGCACGGCGTGGAGACCGGCGCGTACTCCCCGGCACGGGTGATGGCGGTGACGTTCACCGCGAAGGCGGCCGGTGAGCTGCGGGGTCGCCTCCGCGGCCTCGGGGTGCAGGGCGTCTCCGCCCGTACCTTCCACGCGGCGGCGCTCGCGCAGCTCGGCTTCTTCTGGCCGCAGCTGGCCGGTGCCCCGGCCCCGGCGATCGTCGACAACAAGGTCCGCCTGCTCGCGCAGGCCGCCGACATGCTGCGGCTGCGGCCGGACACAGCGACGCTGCGGGACCTGGCGTCCGCGATCGAGTGGCGCAAGGTCTCGATGCTCTCGATCGAGGAGGCGGCCGCCCGCGGCCGATCGATCGGCCGGCTGGATCCCGGTCAGGTCGCCGATCTCTCCCGCGCCTACGAGACCCTCAAGGACGACCGGCATCAGCTCGACTTCGAGGACGTGCTCCTCGCCTGCGCCGGCATGCTGGAGGCCGAACCGCGGGTGGCGGCGGCCGTGCACGAGCAGTACCGGCACTTCACGGTGGACGAGTACCAGGACGTCTCGCCGCTGCAGCACCGTCTGCTGGAGCTGTGGCTCGGCGATCGGGGCGACCTCTGCGTCGTGGGCGATGCGTCCCAGACCATCTACTCGTTCGCCGGCGCCGATCAGGGCTACCTCCTCGACTTCGCCCGGCGGCACGCGGATGCCACGGTCGTGCGGCTGGAGACCAACTACCGTTCCGCCGAGGGAGTGCTGCACGTCGCGAACGCTCTGATGAAGGGGCGCCCCGGAGCCCTCGAGCTCGTCCCTGCGGTACAGTCGGCCGCGTCGCAGGCCGGGGCGCCCGCGGAACGCGCGGTGGCGGAGACCGCGGTGGTCGTCGCGTTCGACGACGACGCGGACGAGGCCCGCGGGGTCGCGGCCGCGATCGCCGGCCGCATCGCGTCCGGCGTGCCGCCCGAGGAGATCGCGGTGCTCTACCGGGCGCATTCGCAGTCCGCGGCGCTGCTGCAGGCGCTCGCCGCCGCCGGCGTGGCCGCTACCGTGCTCGGCGGCAAGCGCTTCTTCGACCTGCCGGAGGTGCGCCAGGCCGTGCAGGCCCTGCGGGCGGCCGCCGTGGCCCCGCAGCAGCACTCCTTCCTCGACGCGGTGCGGGATGTGCTGCGCGGTCTCGGGTACAGCGACGACCCTCCCGAGGCCGGCGGAGCCCTGCGCGACGCCTGGGAGGCGCGACGCGCGGTGCTGCGTCTCGCCGAGGACGCGCCGGTCGGCACCACGATGCGCGATTTCGCCGATGACCTCTTCGCGCGGGCCAAGGACCAGCACGAACCCGTGCTGCGCACCGTGACCCTGTCCACGCTGCATGCGGCGAAGGGTCTCGAGTGGCCCGAGGTGTATCTGGTGGGGTGCTCGGAGGGGCTCCTGCCGATCTCGTACGCGAGCGGGTTCGAGGCGATCGACGAGGAGCGGCGCCTCGCGTACGTCGGCGTCACGCGGGCCGCGCGAGCGCTGACGCTGACCTGGTCGCGCGACGTGGATCGGGCAGGGCGGCGTCCCTCGCGCTTCCTCGCGGAGATCGGCAGAGGCAGTCTGCGTGAAATTCCGCCGTCTGCGATGATCGGGTCCCGTCGCGGCGGATCCTGATCCGCCGGCCGGATCCGTCCCGCTCCGACTCGGCTCGCACGGCGAGGAGGTCCGCCGCCGCGTCCGCGGCCGCGGCGACGGCACGCAACGGCACCCGTCCCGGATCGCGCTCCAGCAGTTGCACGTGCAGGGCCGCCCAGGCGGGGTCCCGCGCGCGATCGTGGCCGTCGCGGCAGGAGAGACACGGCGTGCTCCCCGGCACCACCAGGGGGCCGACCGTGGATCCTCCGGCGTCGATGGCGACCGGGAGATGAGGGCGGTCGTCGGCGAGGAGACCGATCGCATCCCGCGCCGCCACCGCACCGTGGCGCACCACCACGGTGACGGCGTCGCGGGCGTCGGTGACGTCGACGCCCGCGTCCGCGAGCGCCTCCTCCAGCCGCAGCGCTGTGCGCACGCCGACCGCGGCGGCGTCGAGGCGCACGAGGGAGCGGGGGAGATCGCCGACGAGAGCCGGACCGAGCAGGGCGCGGAGCCGGCGTGCCGCGGGGAGCGGCGCGCCGAGGCCGTGGGCGACCACTTCGAACGCGCGCTCGTCGATCCCGTGCGTCAGCTTCTGCAGCATCCGCGGGATCCATGGTCCGTCCACGGACAGCGTCAGAGCGGCGTCGGCGCCGAGCTGCACGCAGTCGGCATCGCGCCACAGCACGGGCAGCGCGGGGTCGAGTCGGATCGTGGGCATGCCCCGATCATGACCGCATCGCCGCCGCGGCCGGATCCCGTTCCGGAATCGGTGGAGAACTCGCTCAGACCGGCTTCTCGCCGGATCCGCCGTCCGGGCCGTCCGACGCCGGTGCGTCCGGTGCGGGGTCGTCGCCGGGGGCATCGGGGCCGCCGAAGTCGTCGCCCCGGAGCAGGCGCTCCAGCGCCTCGTCCATCTCGTCCTGCACCGGCTGCTCGCCCCGGGCGCGCGCCTGCAGGCGCGCCACCAGTGCGGCGGGGTCGTCGATGTCCGAGGCGTCCGGCATCAGATCGGGGTAGTCCCAGAGGGCGTCGCGGGCCTCCACACCCACCGCGTCGGTGACCGCGCGCCACATCGCCGCGGCCTCGCGCAGCCGGCGGGGACGGATCTTCAGCCCGACCAGCGCGCCGAGAGCGTCTTCGGCCGGACCGCCTGCCGCGCGGCGCCGCCGGGCGGCCTCCGCGATGCGGACGCTGTCGGGCAGGCGGGACGTCGCCTGCGTGGTGACCACGTCGACCCAGCCGTCGATCGTGGCGATGAGGTTCTCCAGGCGCTCCAGCGCCTCGCGCTGCACCTCGGAGAGCTCGGGCAGGAGCGCGCCGCCCTCGATCGCCTCGCGCAGCTCCTCCGGGTTGGACGGGTCCAGGCGCCCCGCCACGTCCTCGAGCTTGGCGACGTCGACGGTCACGCCCTTCGCGAACTCGGTGATCTGGGTCATCACGTGCAGGTGCAGCCAGCGCGCGTGCCGGTAGAGGCGGGCGTAGGCGATCTCCCGGGCCGCGAGGTACAGCGCGATCTGGTCCTCGGGGATCTCCAGGCCCTCGCCGAACGCCGACAGGTTCTGCGGGATGACGGCCGCGGTGCCCGCGGGCAGGACCGGGATCCCGACGTCGCCGCCCGAGACCACCTCGAGCGACAGGTTGCCGAGCACCTGGCCGAACTGCATCGCGAACACCGAGCTGCCGATGCCGCGCATGAGACGGCCCGCGCCCTGCACGGCGCCCTGCATCTCCTCCGGGGTCTGCCCCTCGAGCGCGCTCATCAGCGCGTCGGCGATGCTCGTGGACACCGGGGCCGCGACCTCCTTCCACACCGGCATGGTCTGCTCGACCCACTCGCCGCGGGTGAGCGCGCGCGGAGGCGAGCCCAGCTCGGAGATCGTGGTCGCCTCGCCGACCCACAGGTCCGCGAGGGCGAACGCGTCGGCGATCGACGACCGCGCTCCGGAGTCGATGCCCAGTCCGTCGCGGTTGGCGATGTGCAGCGCCTGGCGCAGCGCGGTCTCCCAGGGGTCGACGCTCATCGCGTGCTGCATCTGCTGCATCAGCTGCTGCATCATGGCGGGGTCGATGTTCAGCCCCTCCATGCCCTGCAGGGCGCTCAGATCGAGGCCCTCCGCCGATCCGCCGAGCATGCGGCGCAGCATCTCCATGAAGTCGTCGGGGTTCGGGTCGTTGTCAGCCATGGGGAGCCCTCTCAGCACGTGTATAGCCCGTGCTGACTACGCTAGTTGCACCACCAGTGGGAGTGCCCCGAACCGGGCCGCCCCGCTGTACGCCGCTCGCGAACGAGCATCCACGACCCCGGGGGGAGACACAGTGACGAGCACGCGCTCCAGCCGCGCAGGTCGGATCGGTCTCATCGCGTTCATCGCCTCGCTCGCGGCGCTGCTGGTGCTCACGTTCCTTCCGCTCCCGTACGTGATCGAGCAGCCGGGGCCGGTCTTCAACACGCTGGGCGAGGTGAAGGACGCCCAGGGCAAGAGCGTGCCGCTGATCTCCGTGAGCGGCGCCGAGACGCACCCGACCAAGGGCGCACTCGACCTCACCACCGTCCAGGTGGTCGGCAACAGGGAGGCGCCGCCGAGCTGGATGCAGATCGTGCTGGCCTGGTTCGACTCGTCCAAGGCGGTCGTCCCGGTGGACGCGGTGTTCCCGCAGGGCGTCACCACGACCCAGCGCGATCAGGCGAACCAGCTGATGATGGTCGACTCGCAGCAGGAGGCGACGGCCGCGGCCCTGCGCGAGCTGGGCTACACGGTCCCGGTGACGATCCAGGTGGCCTCGGTCACCGATGACGGCGCGGCGCACGGCATTCTCCAGAAGGACGACACGGTCGTGGCCGTGAACGGCGCCAACCCCGCCGACTCCGACGCGATGCGCGCCGAGATCCAGGACGCGAAGGGATCCCCGGTCACGCTCACGATCGAGCGCGACGGACAGCGCCAGGACGTCTCGGTCACCCCGCGGGAGCAGACCGTCGACGGTACGAGCCGCTGGCTGCTCGGGATCACCCTGCAGCAGGAGTACAGCTTCCCGGTCGACGTGAAGCTGCAGCTCGACAACGTGGGCGGGCCGAGCGCCGGCATGATGTTCGCGCTCGGGATCATCGACACCCTGACCCCCGGTGCGCTCAACGGCGGGAAGCAGGTGGCGGGCACCGGCACCATCACCGCCGACGGCACGGTCGGTCCCATCGGCGGCATCAGGCAGAAGCTCTACGGCGCCCGCTCCGCGGGGGCGACCTACTTCCTCGCCCCGGGATCCAACTGCGACGAGGTCTACGGGCACATCCCCTCGGGTCTCACGGTCGTGCGCACCGACAGCCTGAGCCAGTCGCTGGATGCGCTGAAGGTCATCGCCGACGGCGGGGACGTCGCGAAGCTCCCCGCCTGCACCGCCGCCGACGTCAAGAAGTAGCCGCCGCAGGCGGGGGTGCGTTCGCGACGGGCGAAGCCGGCCGCGGCTGCGCTCAGGACGACGGGAATCCGCCGACCTAGGATGGAACGGTGACCTCACCCGCACCGGCCGCGCCCCGAACTGCCCGACGCATCGTCCTCGCGACGGTGGTGATCCTCGCCGTGCTCATCGCCGCGTTCTTCGTGTTCGCGACGATGTACACCGATTTCCTCTGGTACGACCAGCTGAACTTCGCCCAGGTGCTCACCACCCGGTGGATCGCCACGGCCACGATGTTCGTGGTCGGCTTCCTCGGAATGGCGGCGCCGATGTTCGTCGCCATCCAGCTGGCCTATCGCCTGCGCCCCGTGTACGTGCGTCTGAGCTCGCAGCTCGACCGCTATCAGGAGGTCGTGGAGCCGCTGCGGCGCCTCGCGATGTGGGGGATGCCGGTGTTCTTCGGCCTGTTCGCCGGCTTCGCCGCGGCCGGGCAGTGGGAAATCGTGTGGCAGTGGGCGAACGGCACCGCCACGGGGCAGACCGATGCCCAGTTCCATCTCGACACCGGGTTCTACCTGTTCGACCTGCCCTTCTACGAGGCGCTGCTCGGCTTCGTCTCCGCCGTCCTGATCCTGTGCCTGCTGGTGTCGGCCCTGGTGCTGTACCTCTACGGCTCGGTGCGCATCGGCCAGGGGGAGCTGCGGATCTCCAAGGCCGCGCGCGTGCAGCTGGCCGTGATCGCGGGCGTGTACCTGCTGGTCCAGGCCGTGAGCCTGTGGGTCGACCGGTACAAGACCCTGACCGCGCCCGAGGACAAGATCACCGGTGCGGCGTTCACCGGTGTCAACGCGACGATCCCCGGCCTCGCGATCCTCGCGATCATCGCTGCGCTCGTCGCCGTCCTGTTCTTCGTCACCGCGGTGATCGGCCGCTGGCGCTTCCCGCTTGCGGCGACCGCACTGCTCATCGTCGCCGCGCTCGTACTGGGCATCGCCTACCCCTGGGCCGTGAACACGTTCCAGGTGAAGCCGAACCAGAACCAGCTGCAGGCCCAGTACTACGAGCGCAACCTGAAGGCGACGAAGGCCGCCTACGGCATCGACGGAGTGGAGACCACGCCGTTCAAGGCGCAGACGACGGCCGAGACGGGGCAGCTGCGCAGCGACGCCGACACCACGGCGTCCATCCGGATCATGGATCCGAACGTCATCGGCCCCACCTTCCAGCAGCTGGAGCAGTACCGCAGCTACTACAAGTTCCCGACGAAGCTCGACGTCGACCGCTACGCGATCGACGGCAAGACGCAGGACGCGGTGGTCGCGGTCCGTGAGATCGACACGAACCGCATCCCCAGCCCGACCTGGAACAACAGCACGCTCGTGTACACGCACGGCTACGGCCTGGTCGCCGCGGCGGGCAACCAGCGCACGGACGACGGCGAGCCGGTGTTCCTGGAGCGGGGCATCCCGACCTCGGGCGTGCTGACGAACAGCGAGAAGTTCGAGCCGCGGGTGTACTTCGGTGAGAACTCGCCGCCCTACTCGATCGTGGGCGCCCCGAAGGGCACGTCCCCGATCGAGATCGACTACCCGCGCGGTCAGGACTCGAGCGAGAACCAGACGAAGACCACCTTCACGGGCGACGGCGGCCCCCGCATCGGCAACTTCTTCACGAAGCTCCTGTACGCGCTGAAGTTCCAGTCCGAGCAGATCCTCTTCTCGGACAGCGTGAACCCGGACTCCCAGATCCTCTACGACCGGGACCCGGCGACGCGCGTGCAGAAGGCCGCGCCCTACCTCACGCTCGACAGCGACCCGTACCCGAGCATCGTGGACGGTCGGATCGTGTGGATCGTCGACGGCTACACCACGAGCTCGAGCTACCCGTACTCGACGACGGTGAACCTGCCCAAGGCCATCAGCGACTCCGTCAACACGCAGCCCGGGTTCGTGACGGACGACATCAACTACATCCGCAACTCGGTCAAGGCGACCGTCGACGCCTACGACGGCAAGGTGACCCTGTACGCCTGGGATCCGACCGATCCGGTGCTGAAGACGTGGCAGAAGATCTACCCGTCGACGCTCAAGCCGATCAGCGACATGTCGTCGCAGCTGATGAGCCACGTGCGCTACCCCACGGACCTGTTCAAGGTGCAGCGCGCCATGCTCGGCACCTACCACGTCAACGACGCCGCGTCCTTCGCGCGCCAGGACAACCTCTGGGAGACCCCGAACGACCCGCAGAGCGATTCGGCGAACCCCGAACTGCAGCCGCCGTACTACCTGAGCATGAAGATGCCGGGACAGGACGCGACGCAGTTCTCGATGTACACGACGTTCATCCCCGCATCACAGGGGGCGAACAGCCGGAACGTGCTGATGGGATACCTGTCGGTGGATGCCGACGCGGGGTCGACGTCGGGCAAGAAGTCGGCTTCGTACGGCAAGCTGCGCATGCTGGAGATCGATGCGGATACGACCGTGCCGGGCCCCGGCCAGGTGCAGAACTCGTTCGACTCGGATCCGACCGTCGGCCAGCAGCTGAACCTGCTCAAGCAGGGGCAGTCCAAGGTCACCCACGGCAACCTGCTGACCCTGCCGGTCGGCGGCGGCTTCCTCTACGTGCAGCCGGTGTTCGTGCAGTCCTCGGGCGGCACGCAGGTGCCGCGCCTGCAGAAGATCCTGGTCGCGTTCGGCGACAAGATCGCTTTCGCGGACACCCTCACCGAGGCGCTGGATCAGCTCTTCGGCGGCGACGCCGGCGCGACCGGCGGTGACGGCAACGTCACCCCGACGCCCACGCCGACGCCCGGCACCGGGAGCGGGACGGGCACGACGGCTCCCACGGGGGATGCGGCGTTCCAGGCCGCGCTGTCGGACGCCAAGGCGGCCATGCTCGCCCGCGACGCGGCGCTCAAGGCGGGCGACCTCGCGGCGTTCGCGACCGCGGATCAGCAGCTCACCGATGCGGTGAACAAGCTGATCCAGCTGCAGGGCAACGCCAACACGCCCGGGAAGTAGTCGGAAGGGGTCCCGATTCGCGCACTGCCGAATCCCGTGCTAAGCTCATTTCTTGTGCCGCGGGGTGGAGCAGTTCGGTAGCTCGCCGGGCTCATAACCCGGAGGTCGCAGGTTCAAATCCTGTCCCCGCAACAAGAGAAGGCCCCTGATCAGGAGAAATCCCGATCGGGGGCCTTCGGCTTTCCCGGGTTCTTCAGCGCTTCGGAGACCGGATCGCGGCCGCCGTCGCTAGTGCGCGCGCATCTGCGCGACCGCCGCCTCCCGATCGATCAGGTTCATCACGTCGCCGATCGAGTTCACGAGCGGGGCCGGCGCGATCACGAGCGTGTTCTTGTCCACGCCGATCTCGACGAGCGTCTGCAGGGTGCGCAACTGGAGTGCGAGGGGGTGCGACATCATCGTGTCCGACGCGGTGCCCAGCTGGGCGGCGGCGAGCGCCTCGCCCTCCGCGGCGATGATCTTGGCCCTCTTCTCCCGCTCGGCCTCGGCCTGCTTGGCCATCGCGCGCTTCATCGAGTCGGGCAGCAGGATGTCCTTGAGCTCGACGAGGGTCACCTCGACGCCCCACTCGACCGTCGTGACGTCCAGGATCTCGCGGATGTTCGCATTCAGCGCCGCCGTGTCGGAGAGGATCTCGTCGAGGTGGTGCTGGCCGACGACCCGGCGCAGCGTGGTCTGCGCGATCTGATCGATCGCGGCGCGGACGTTCTCGATCGCGATCACCGACTTCACCGGATCCTGGATCCGGAAGTAGGCGACCGCCGAGACGCCGACGGTGACGTTGTCCTTGGTGATGATGCCCTGCGACTGGATCGGCATCGTCACGATCCGCAGCGACACCGGGATCAGCACGTCGGCGAGGGGGAGGATGAACCGGATCCCCGGCTCGCGCACGTTGTGCAGACGGCCGAAGCGCAGCACCACGCCGCGCTCGTACTGCCGCACGATCCGCGCGGACAGGAAGAACGCGATGATCGCGAGGATCACCACGACACTGAGGATGATGAGCGGGGTCATGGGGACCGCCTCCTCCGGCTCCGGTGACGTGCCGCGGGCCGTGCTCCCATTCTCCTCCCGCCCGCGGACGGCGGCGCCGTTCGGGGGCGGGATCGACGCAGGTCCGCGGGTGGGCCGCGCCTAGACTGGCCGGACCCGCCGCGCGCTCCGCGACGGCGCCGGCTCGAAGGGATCGCCGCACATGCCGAACGTGCTGATCCTGGGCGGTCGCGCCCCGGTCGCGCTCGATCTCGCCCGCCGCTTCGCGCACGCGGGCTGGACCGCGCGGGTCGCCGACAGCGCGCCCTGCCGGATCAGCGGATCCTCGGTGTCGGTCGCCTCGGTCGTGCGACTCGCCTCGCCCCGGCGCGAGCCCGAGCGCTTCGCCGCCGACCTGGAGGGGGCGGTGCGCGCGCACGCGATCGATCTGGTCCTGCCGACGTGCGAGGAGGTCTTCCACGTCGCGCGGTGGCGGCACCGGCTGCCCGAGTACGTGTCGGTGCTCGCCGAAGAGCTCGGCACGCTCCGCCGCCTGCACAGCAAGGCGGAGTTCCCGGTCCTCGCGGCGGAGCACGGGCTGGACGTTCCGGAGACCGCCCGGGTGCGCACGCTGCGTGAGGCGCGCGCATGGGCGCAGGGACGCGGCGTGGTGCTCAAACCCGAGTTCTCCCGGTTCGGCGTGCACGTGCGGCGGTATGCCTCGGGCATCCCGCGGGACGCGCCGGAACTGGGGGAGGGCGGCGCCTGGGTCGTGCAGGAGCTGCTCACCGGCGATGAACGGTGCTCCTACGCCGTGGCCCATCGGGGGCGCGTGCTGGCCCACGCCGTGTATCGCCCGCGATGGTCGATGCCCGGCGGTGCGAGCTTCTACTTCGCCCCCGCTCGGGACGACCTCATCCGTGCGGAGGTACGGCGGCTGGTGGCCGGGATCGGCTTCACCGGGCAGATCTCGCTGGATTGGATCCGGCAGGCCGACGGCCGGATCCGCCCGCTCGAGTGCAATCCGCGCGCGACGAGCGGCCTGCACCTGTTCGGGGCGGACGACCCGCTGCCCGCGGCGCTCGCCGGCGAGCTCGACGGCTGCATCGAGCCGATCGATCCGCGGCCGCGGATGATCGCGCCGATGATGCTCACCGAGGGCCTGCGCGAGGCCGTGCGAACCGGACGGATCGCGCAGTGGGCGGCGGACCGGCGGGCCGCAGAGGATGTGCTGGCGGTCGCCGGGGATCGCGCGCCGCTGCGGGGCGGGCTGCGCGACCTCGCCGGGCATGCCAGGCGGGCGCGCGCCGCGCGGCAGAGTCTGCGTGAGGCTGCGACGGCGGACATCGAGTGGGACGGCGATGAGGCGCGGCCGGCTCTCTCGGGGGCGCCGTCGGCCTCCGTTCCCGGCGGTCCGGAGTGAGCCGTCCCGGCAGCGTGCCGCACGCGCTCTTCGCGGAGAAGGCGCGGGCGTTCCTGGACGTGCACCGCGGGCAGGACTCCACGTACTTCGCCGGCAATCTCGTCACCCGGATCGACGCGGTGACGGCGGGCGACCTGATCCTCCCCGTCACCGTGAACGACGCATCAGAGCCTCCGGGCAACGCCTGGGTGTGCTCGCCCACCACCACCTACGGGCGGTACGCGCTCGAGGAATCGGAGCGGCTTCTTCCCGGGCTGCTGCGTCCTCCGCTGCGCGCGACGATCGCCGGCGTGGACCGCGGCATGCGGCGCCGACGCCTGGATCGGGCCGTGGCGGTGGACAACTGGCTGCTGAGCACGAACCTGCATCCCGACCTCGCCGGGATCGACCTGAACCGGCTCGTCCGGGAGGCGCGGGAGCGCTGGCCCGAGCATGCGATCTGGATGCGCTCGCTGAACGCCGTCCAGCACCCCGACTGGCTGCGCGCGGCCGCGGAGGCGGGCTTCACGCTCATCCCGAGCCGTCAGGTCTACCTGTTCCGCGATCTCTCCGCGGTGCGCCCGAGCAGGGACCTGCGCCGCGATCTGCGGCTTCTCGACCGCACGGAGCTCACCGCGGTCCGCCACGACGCTTTCACGGAGGAGGATTTCGCGCAGGCCGAGCGACTGTACGCGCAGCTCTACCTGCACAAGTACTCGACCTTGAACCCGCGCTACAGCGCCGCGTTCCTCCGAGCCTGGCATCGTGCCGGCCTGCTCGAGCTCGCAGGCTTCCGCGACGCGGAGGGAACCCTCCGGGCGGTGGTGGGCATGTTCGGGCAGGGCGCGGCGCTCACCGCACCCGTCGTGGGCTACGACACGTCCTGGCCGCAGCAGGCGGGCCTCTACCGTCTGCTGATGGCGCACGTGCTGCGCTCGACGCGGCAGCGGGGCGCCGAGCTCAACCTCAGGGCGGGCGCCGCGCAGTTCAAGCGGCTCCGCGGAGGGGAGCCGGCGATCGAATACAGCGCCGTGCAGGCCGCCCATCTTCCGGCGGCCACGCGCCGCGCGATCGCCGCGCTCGGCGCGCTCGCGTCGCGGGTCGGAGTGCCGATCATGCGGCGCTGGGAGCTCTGACGCGGATGCCGTCCGGGCCGGGCGCGGTCGTCGCCCGTACGGGATGATGGATCCATGCCCTCCGGATCCGTGATCGTCGCCGTCTGCCAGTTCTCGCCCGTGGCGGATCGCTCCGCCAACCGCGAGCGCATCGGCGCGCTCGTCGCAGGCGCGGCGGCGCGCGGGGCGCGGGTGGTCGTGCTGCCGGAGTACTCGAGCTACTTCGTGGACCCGTTCGACGAGACCCTCGCCGCGAACGCGGAGGACCTCGACGGCGAGTTCACCGGTGAGCTGCGCCGCCTCGCCGCGCGGCACGATGCCGTGATCGTCGCGGGGCTGGTGGAGCGCGCGGACGAGGGGCGGATCCGCAACGCGGTCGTCGCGGTGGATGCCACGGGCATCCTGGCGGTCTACCGCAAGCAGCACCTGTACGATGCGTTCGGGCAGACCGAGTCGCGGTGGATCGAGCCGGGCCGGGTCGGGGGAGCGGCGACGTTCGTCGTGGACGCCCTGACGTTCGGGCTGATGACCTGCTACGACCTGCGCTTCCCCGAGGTGGCGCGCACCCTCGTCGACGCCGGGGCCGACGTGCTCGTCATCCCCGCCGAGTGGGTGCGCGGTCCGCTCAAGGAGCACCACTGGACCACTCTCCTCGCGGCGCGGGCGATCGAGAGCACGGCCTACGTCGTCGCGGCCGATCACCCGGTGCCGGTGGGAGTCGGTCATTCCGCGGTCGTCGATCCGCAGGGCGTCGTCGTCGCCGGGGTCGGCACGGGGGAGGGGATCGCGGTCGCCGAGCTCGATCCCGCCGCGGTCGCACGGGTGCGCGAGGTCAACCCCGTGCTGCGATTGCGGCGCTACCGGGTCTCGCCGCGCTGATCGCGGCGCGCGGACTACCGCAGCCCGGCCAGCCGCTCCGACGCCTCGGCGATCACCTCGGGCCGCTTGCACGCGGCGAAACGGACGAGGCCCCGGTAGGCGTCGCGGTGCTCGGGGCGCACGAACGCCGTGAGCGGGATCGCGGCCACGCCGATCCGCTCGGGGAGGGTCCGGCAGAACGCATCCGCATCGACGCCCCCGATCGCGGTCGCGTCGGCGACGGTGAAGTAGCCGCCGTCGGGGCGGTGCACCTCGAAGCCCGCCGCGGCGAGGCCCTCCGCGAGCAGGTCGTGCTTCGCCCGCAGTCGTTCCGCCGCATCGGTGAAGAACGTCTCGGGCAGGCGCAATCCGACGGCGACCGCCGGCTGGAACGGGCCTCCGTTGACGTAGGTGAGGAACTGCTTGACGCTGAGCACTGCCGTGATGAGCTCGGCCGGCCCGTGGATCCAGCCGATCTTCCATCCGGTGACCGCGAAGGTCTTGCCCGCGGAGGAGATCGTGAGCGTGCGCTCGGCGGCGCCCGGCAGGGTCGCGATCGGCACATGCGGCGCCGTGAACGAGAGGTGCTCGTACACCTCGTCGGTGACGATGATCGCGTCGTGCGCGTGTGCGAGGCGCACGATCTCCGCCCGCGCGGCGTCGTTGAGCACCGCGCCGGTCGGGTTGTGCGGATCGTTCACGAGGATCACGCGGCAGCGATCCGTCACCGTCGCGGCGAGCTCCTCGAGGTCGGGCTGGAAATCGGGCAGGCGCAGCGGCACGGTGCGCAGGGTCGCGCCGCTCAGCGCCGCGATGGCGGCGTAGGAGTCGTAGTACGGCTCGAACACCACGATCTCGTCGGCGGGCCCGTCCACGAGCGCGAGGAGCGCCGCGGCGATCGCCTCCGTGGCACCCGCCGTGACCACGACCTCGCGATCCGGATCCACCTCGAGACCGTAGAAACGATGCTGATGCTCGGCGATCGCCTGGAGCAGATCGGGCACGCCGCGCCCCGGAGGGTACTGGTTGGCGCCCTCGAGGATGGCGGTGCGCGCGGCCTCGAGCACTTCCGCGGGCCCGTCCTCGTCCGGGAAGCCCTGCCCGAGGTTGATCGCCCCGGTGCGGGCCGCGAGCGCGGAGATCTCGGCGAAGATGGTGGGGGCGACCTCGCCGGCCTCGGAGAGCAGGCCGGCGCCGGCCGCGGTGCGGCGCCATGCGCCCGGAAGGATTCCCATGGCGCCCAGGGTAACGCCATAGCGGAATCTCCCAGCGGGCATAAGAAAAACACAGAAACGGCCGTCAGTCTGTAAGGGCAAGGTTCGAAGGAGCAGACATGAACGAGCAGACGCCTCACCCCGACGCCGGACACTCCGTGCCCCCGGCGTTCTCGTCCACCCCCGCCGCCGACGCCGCCGCACAGGCCGGCGCGACGGCTCCCACCACTCCCCTCCCGCCGACCGGGATGTACGCGCCGCAGGGGCAGGCCCACCCGGCACAGCCGGGCAACCCCGGTCACCCGGGCGTCCACACCGGCGCCGCCTTCGGCGCGGCCGCGACCCCGACCATCGAGCACAAGGCGAAGAGCGGCGTCGGCGGCGGCAAGATCGCCGCCATCATCATCGCGGCGGCCCTGGTCGGCGGCATCGCCGGCGTCGGCGGCGCGGTCGGCTACGGCTCGCTGACCGCCTCGAGCTCGTCGTCCTCGAAGGGCGTGACGGGGCCCAGCACCGTGACCGTGAACAACCCCGAGTCCGTGTCGGAAGCCACGGCGATCGCGGCGAAGGCCGTGCCGTCGGTCGTGACGATCGAGGTCTCGGGATCCAGCGCCGCAGGATCCGGATCCGGCATCGTGCTCGACAAGCAGGGGCACATCCTCACCAATGCGCACGTGGTGACCCTGGACGGCGAGGTCTCCGACCCCGCCATCACGGTGACGACCTCGGACGGCCGCATCCTCGAGGCCACCGTGGTCGGGATCGACGCGACCTACGACATGGCGGTGATCCAGGTCAAGGACGGCTCGAGCCTGACTCCGATGGAGTTCGCCGACTCGTCCAAGCTCAACGTCGGGTCCATGACGGTCGCCGTCGGCGCGCCGCTGGGGCTCTCCAACTCCGTCACGACCGGCATCGTCAGCGCGCTCAACCGCAGCATCCAGATCCAGTCCTCGGCGGCCCCGTCTCAGGGCTCGAGCGGCGACCAGCAGCAGAGCCCGAACCAGGACGGCTCGCAGCAGCCGTTCCAGTTCGACATCCCGGGCCGCGGCTCCGGCTCGCAGAGCTCCGCCGCGACGATCTCGATCTCGGTCATCCAGACCGACGCGGCGATCAACCCCGGCAACTCGGGCGGCGCACTCGTCGACAGCGACGGCAAGCTCATCGGAGTGAACGTCGCGATCGCGAGCGCCGGATCCTCGTCCTCCTCGTCGGGACAGTCCGGCAACATCGGGGTCGGCTTCGCGATCCCGTCGAACATCGCCAAGCGCATCGCCAACGACATCATCGCCGACGGCAAGGCCACGCACGGCCTGCTGGGTGCGACGGTGCAGGACGCGAGCGCTCAGAAGGGCGCGACGGTCGTCGGCGCGGCGATCGCGTCGGTCACGAACGGGGGCGCCGCGGCGAACGCCGGCATCCAGGCGGGCGACGTCGTCACGGGCTTCAACGGGAACCCGATCACCGACGCCAGCGACCTGACCGCGCAGGTGCGCTCCGTCGCCGGGGGGAGCACGGCCACGCTGACCGTCGTCCGCAACGGTCAGAGCCAGGAGATCAAGGTCACCCTGGGGACCCTCGCCCCGTGAGCGGCCGCTCCTGATCCTTGCGCTGAGGAAGACGCCACCCGCGACACGTCGCGGGTGGCGTCTTCTCCGTCGGGGGCGCGAATCCGCGCTGTGGCCGGGACGGCGGCGCTCTCCTTTTCCGCACCGAGTCCCCGGCCGGTAGGCTCGCGGGGTGGCGTCCTTCTCCTTCCGTGCGGGTAACGCCGGCAAGCTGCTGAGGATCCCGCTGTATCTGCTCGGCAGGCTGGGAACCCTCGTCGTCCCGCGGGGGCGGGGCTGGGTGATCGGGTGCGGCGCCGGCATCGGCGACGGCGCCCTCGCCCTCTGGCACGCGGCCGTGGAGAGCGGTCTCGAGCCGCTCTGGCTGACGGGGTCCGAGCGCGAGCGACGCGATGCGGACGAACTCGGCATCAGGTCGATCCCGAAGAGCGGTCTGCGCGGCTGGTGGGCGACCGCCCGGGCCGGAGTGGTCGTGGTCACGCACGGCTTCGGCGACGTCAACCGGTACGCCACCTCGGGTGCGTTCCCACGCCCTCCTGTGATCGTGCAGCTCTGGCACGGCATCCCGCTCAAGCGCATCGGGCTGGACTCCCCGGCCACCGTGCAGAGCGCGTTCCTGCCGGGCTTCGTCCCGCTGCAGCGCCTGCTCGGGTTCCTGTACCGCGGCCAGACCCGGCGCATCCGGGTGCTCCCCGCCGCATCCGACCGGTCCCGCGGGCGCCTGGAATCGGCGTTCGCCCTCGGCGTCCGGCAGGTTCTCGTCACCGGCGAGCCGCGCGTCGACGTGCTCTCCGCCGGGGATCCGGAGGAACGCCGAGCGCGCGCGATCGCGCGACGGGACGCCGCGGTCGGACCGATCGCGGACAGCGCGCGCGTCGTGCTGTACGCGCCCACCTGGCGGGACGGGGCGCCGGACCCCTCGGTCCCGACCGCTGCGGAGTGGGCGGATCTGCTCGGCGTGCTGGAGCGCACCGACAGCGTGCTGCTCGTGCGCTCGCACCCGCTCGGCGAGGGCGACTACAGCCCGCCGGTCCCCACAGACCGCGTGCGGATGATCGGTTCCTCGACCGTCGCGGACATCACGCCCGTGCTGCCCGCGGTCGATGTGCTCGTGACCGACTACTCGTCACTCGCCTATGACGTGGGGCTGCTGTCCATGCCCGTCGTCTATCTCGCCCCGGATCCCGAGGAGTACGCCGCCGCCCGCGGCTTCTACGGGACGTACGCCGAGGTCGCCGGCGGCGACCCTGCGGGCGACTGGGCGGAGGCCGGGGGTCAGCTCGAGGCGACCCTCTCCGACGTCGAAGAGCGCGACCGCCGCGCCGAGCTCTCCCGCGCGCTCAGCGCGCGCATGCACGCCCATCGGGACGGCCGGAACACGGCCCGCGTCCTCGGCGCGATCCTCGCCCGTACCGGCGACGCCAGGAGCGCCGCCCGCCCGACCCCCGCAGCGAAGGGAACCCCATGACGAGCCGCGTCACGAGCGTCCGCGTCGACGAGGAGCAGCAGGCGCTGCTGATCGGCGGAGAGGGGACCGCTCCCGCCGAGATCGAGCTCGCCGGCCGCCGTGCCGTCTCCCGGGCCGGCGTCGATGCGGACCGGGACGACCGCGGCTGGAGCGCCGTGCTGCCGCTGCAGGCTGCGCGATGGGGCGGGCCGGTGCTCCCGCTGCCGAGCGGCGACTACGCGCTCCTGCTCGACGGACGCGCGGTCGACGTGCCCGTGCTCGAGACCGTCGTGCTGGCCGGGCTCCGCGTCGGCGCGGACGGCGCCGTGCGCATCGACCCGCCGGTCGACCCGGTGTACGAGACCGCCGAGGGGCGGCTCGCCCTGGAGGGGCGCTACGCCTCGCTTCCCGGCGCGGGGGAGAACGCGGTGTTCTTCGAGTCCTTCTACGGGCAGTCCAGCGGCTGCAACCCGGGCGCGATCGACCGCGAGCTCGCGGCGCGCGCCCCAGGAGTGACCCGGTACTGGAGCGTGGTCGACCTCTCGATCCCGGTCCCGGAGGGGGCGATCGCGGTCGTGGAAGGATCGCCGGAGTGGTGGCGGGCGCGTGCCGATGCACGGCTGCTCGTGGTGAACGACTGGCTGCGCCGCCGCTTCGACCGCAAGCCCGGGCAACGCGTGCTCCAGACCTGGCACGGCACGCCCCTCAAGCGTCTCGCCCTGCATCGCCCCGGCCTGCACCCGCGGCGCTGGCTCGCCGTGTTCCGCGAATCGCGACGCTGGGACGCCCTGCTCGCCCAGAACCCGTACGCGGAGCGGGTGCTGCGCAAGGCCTACGCCTTCCTGCAGCGGCCGGTGTGGGTGGACGGCTACCCGCGCAACGATGTGCTCGTCACCGGCGATGCCGCGCGCATCCGCGATGCGCTCGGCATCGGTCCGTCGGAGCGGGTGCTGCTGTACGCGCCGACCTGGCGGGACGACCGGTCGGAGATGGTCGACTTCCTGGATCCGACCGCGCTCGCCGAGGCCGCCGACGCGGTCGTGCTCGTCCGCGGCCACTCCCGCACCATCCGCCCCGGCCGCGACCAGGCCGGATCCCGGGTCATCGACGTCACCGGCTATCCCGATACCGCGGAGCTGCTGCTCGCCGCCGATGCGCTGATCACCGACTACTCGTCGGTGATGTTCGACTTCAGCGCCACCGGCAAGCCCATCTACTTCCTGGTGCCGGATCTCGAGCACTACCGCGGCAAGCTCCGCGGCTTCTACTTCGACCTCCCGGCCCGTGCGCCCGGCCCCCTTGTGCGCACGCAGGAGGAGCTCGTGGCGGCGCTCTCCGACGTGTCGGCGGTCGCGGAGCACGCCGCGTCCTACGTCGCCTGGCAGGCGCAGTTCAAC
Organism: Microbacterium sp. USTB-Y; assembly: GCF_023703415.1. Lineage (GTDB taxonomy): Bacteria > Actinomycetota > Actinomycetes > Actinomycetales > Microbacteriaceae > Microbacterium. Next base: position 206,955 of record NZ_JAGMTU010000006.1, read on the forward strand.
GGCCGCGACGACGGGTCCGCGTCCGCGCGGGTCGTCGACCGGATCCTGGATCTCGGCTGGCTCGACGGCTGAGCCGTCCCGCCCGGGGCCGCCGAGCGCGGAGGCCGCTCAGGGCAGCGGGGTGTTCCGCGTGCCGAGCCGTGAGGTGTCGACCGTGTCGTGCGCGCCGCGCAGCACGCCCATGAGGAACCCGAGCCCCCAGGAGAGGTGCATCGTCGGCAGCACGGCGAGCGTCCAGATGCGCTCCCGCGGGCTCCGCGGCGGATCGGTCGGGCGCCCCGGAGCCAGCGCCATCGCGATCACGAGCAGCGCATAGGCGACGAGCGGCAGATACACCGCCGACGCGATCACGCCGGCGACGCCCGAGAGGACGCCCGTGAGCTGCAGCACCCCCGTGACCACGGCGAGCGCGAGGAGGACGAGGAGCGCCGGGGGCGCGAAGAAGCGCACGCCGTTGCTGCGCCCGTAGCGGCGCACCAGCTCGCCGCGCCAGGCTCCGGTCGAGCGGAACTGCCGCGCCAGCCGGATCCAGCTCTCCCGCGGCCAGTAGGTCACCGCGAGCTGCGGATCGAACCACACCGCGTACCCCGCCTGGCGGATCCGCAGATTGAGCTCCCAGTCCTCGCCGCGGCGGATCGACTCGTCGAACAGGCCGACCTCGTCCAGCACGCTGCGGCGCATGACGCCCAGGTAGGCCGATTCGGCGGCTCCCTCCCTGGTCCCTCCGTGGTAGCTGCCGCCGCCGAGACCGACCGGCGAATTGTACGCGCGGGCCACGGCCGCCTGGAACGGGGTGCGGCCGTCGGCACGCATGACCCCTCCGACGTTCGCGGCGCCGGTTCGCTCCAGCGTCTGGATCGCGCGCCGGGCGTACCCGGGGGAGAGCTCGGAGTGCGCGTCGACCCGGATGATGGTCGGATGCGCGCTGGCGCGGATCGCCGCGTTGAGGCCGACCGGGATGTCGGCGGCCGGGTTGTGCACGATCCGCAGCCGCGGCTCGCGGGCCGCCAGGCGCTCGGCGAGGTCGGTGGTGCCGTCGGAGGACGGGCCGAGCGCGAGCACGAGCTCCGTGGGGCCGTCCACGTCCTGCGCGAGCACCGACTCCACGGCGTGCTCGAGATAGGTGCGCTCGTTCAGCACCGGCATCACGAACGACACGCCCGCGCCGGACAGCGGGGCATCCGCGCCGGGGGAGGACGGGTCGGGGTGGCTCACCCGTCGATCCTTGCACGTCCGGCCTGCAAGACCGGCGGGAGGGCCGTCCGGGCGCGTCGGGCTACCAGCGTCCGCCGTTCTGCCAGTACTGGCCGATGTCCTCGAGCGGGCGCCCCTTGGTCTCGGGAGCCAGCCACACCACGAAGAAGAAGGCGAGGATCGCGATCACCCCGAAGGCGGCGAAGGTGCCCGCGCCGCCGAGGGCATTGAGCATCGTCAGGAAGAGCGCGCCGACGATGACGTTCGCCACCAGGTCGCTCGTCAGCATCACGCTCGCACCGAGCGAGCGCAGGTGCGCCGGCATCGCCTCGCCGGCGTAGACCCAGACCAGGGAACCGAAACCGAACGTGAAGCCGGCGGTGAAGAGCACGAGTCCGATGAACCCGGCGATCGTGAGGGCGCCGTCGAAGTGGCCGCCCCCGATCGCGAACACGATCACGAGCAGCAGGTTCGCCAGGATCATGGTTCCGATGCCGATCAGCAGCACCGGGCGGCGCCCCATCCGGTCGATCACGAGCAGGGCGATGAAGACCGCGACGAGCCCGGCGACCTGGACCAGGGCGGAGAGTCCCAGCTTCACGATGTCGTCCGTGAACCCCATCGCCTCGAAGATCCGGGGGCTGTAGTAGACGATCGCGTTGATGCCGGTAAGCTGCACGAAGAACCCGAGTCCGACGACGAACAGCGTGGCACGGAGGAACGGCTTGCGCAGCAGATCGCGCCACGATGCGGTGTGCGCGGAGGCGAAGCCCGCGGTGATCGTCTCGATCTCGGCGTCGACGTCGATCTCGGGGCCCTCGATGCGGGCGAGGGTGGCACGGGCCTCCGAGGTGCGGCCCTTCATGACGTACCAGCGCGCGGTGTCGGGCAGGCGCAGCAGGACCAGGGTGATGACCACGCCGGGGATCGCCGCGAGCCCCAGCATCCATCGCCAGCTCTCGGTCGGCGCGAGGGCCATGGCCACGAGGTAGCCGAGGATGATGCCGGAGACGGTGGCGACCTGGTACAGCACGAGGAACGCGCCGCGCGAGCGGGTGGGCGCGGACTCGGCGACGAAGACCGGGACGACGACGACCGAGACGCCGATGGTGAGTCCGAGCAGGAAACGGGCGGCGACCAGCACCCACAGGGCCGGGGCGAGACCGGACAGCAGGGAGAACACGGCGAAGGCCAGGGCGACGGCGACCATGGTCGGCTTACGGCCGATGCGGTTGGCCAGCGCGCCGCCGAAGAGCGCCCCGAGGATCTCGCCGACGACCACCGTGGTGGTGACCCAGGACTGCGCGGCGGGATCGAGGTGGAAGTCCTTGGCCAGGTACAGCATCGCCCCGCCGATGTTGGAGGAGTCGTAGCCGTAGATGATGCCCACGGTTGCGGCGGCGACGCCCACGAGCAGCGCCAGCCGTGTGGTGCGGCTGTTGCCGGTCAGTGTAGAGCTCATGATCCCGTCCTCGTTCTCGGCGCTCCCCGGGGAGCGGATTCGAGAGTACCGCGGCGGCCGCGGCGCTCAGACGACGAACCGCCAGACGTACTCCAGGCCGTCTTCCGGGCGGAACCAGGCCAGGGTGACGACCACGTCGTCCACGTCGGTGTCGCACAGGCAGATCTCCATCTGCTCGCCGGGGCGCACCCTTCCCCAGAGCAGGGTGCGCCCCGGATTCGTCGAGGTGCGGGCGAAGGCGCGCACGAAATCGAGGCCGCCGTCGGCGTTGGTCACGACCGGATGCGTGCGATCGCGCCGATCGACGCGCCAGGGCACAGGGTACGAGACGTCGGGGAACCGTGCCGACGGGGGATCGGATGGGCGGGTCATGGCGCCACGATAAGAGCGGGTGCCGACGGCTCGGCGCCGTCGGACGCGGTCGCGACGACGGCTGTGCAGAACTCCTCCGGAAGCGCCGCTGTGCGGACCGCTCAGAGCTCCCGATCCGGCGCCGTCGGATGCAGTTCCGGGCCGGGCGCCTCGGGTGCCGACACCGGCGCGGGGCGGCGTCGCACGACCTCCGCCGCGCGTCGGCCGACCACGCCGACGCCGCGCGCCGCGGATCCGGCCGCTCCGGCGACGGCGGCGCCTGCGAGCTGCGCACCCCGGGCGATCCTGCGCTCGATGCGCTGGGCGCCCTCCTGCGGTTCGAGCTCGGCGGGCAGCGTCTGCGGCGGGAGCCCGAAGGCACGACGGGAACTGGTCAGCACGCGCCGCCCCAGCACGTGATTGCCCGCGCCGCCGATCACCGCCCCCACGCCGAAGGGAAGCGCCTTGCCGAGGAACGAGGCGCCGCCGACGCCGGCGAACTGCTTGATCAGCATGCTCTTGAGCCGGTCGGCCAGCGGACCCACCGCCGCCCGGGGGAGGGACTTGGTCACGAGCTCGCCCCAGTAGGCGGGACGGCCTGCGCCCTTGCCCGTCGCCTGCCCGGCGAGCTGGCGGATCAGATCCACGCCCTCCTTGCCGAGCATGAGGGTCATCACGAGCGCCCTGGCGCGATCGGGATTCTCCACGGTGATGCCGTGGACCTCGGCGATCGACTGGGCGAACAGCGCCGTCGTCTCGACGAACCCCGCGGTCTCGACGCCCGACAGCGCGAGGGTGACCCCGGTGCCGATGCCGGGGATCACGGCCGTCGCGCCGACCGCGGCTCCTCCGGTCGTCACCGCGGCGAGGTAACGGCGCTCCAGCAGCGTGATGATCTGCGACGGTGTGGCGTCGGGGTGCCGCAGCCGGATGCTGCGGATGTGCGCGAGCACGAGCGGACGCTGCACGGCGAGGACCCGGTCGAGACCGCGGATGTGCATCGGGTGCTCGGAGGATCCCGCCGGAGGCAGCCCGCCGGCCCACGGGGCGTCGTCGGGCAGGGAGTGGATCCGCTGCACGGACTGGTCGCGCTTGCTGCGCTTCGCATCGCTCTTCCCCATGGACCAGAGCCTAGGACGGCTCCGTCTGAAGATCGGCCGTTAACGCGAGCGGGCCCGTGCTTATCGCACGGGCCCGCTCGGAGGGAGGGGGGTCAGACGAACAGGTTCGCCCGCTCCAGGTCCTCGGCGAAGTCGACCTCGACCGCGTAGAGGTCGGAGATGTCCATCGGCTCCAGGAGGAGGCCGTTCTCGACGATCGCCAGCTCGAGGCCGCGCTCGAAGTAGTCCTGGTCGTCGACGCGCTGGAGCTGGCGCAGGAACGCCTGCTTGTCGCGCGAGGAGACGTAGTTGATGCCGACGGCCTCGCCGATGCCGCCCTTGACGGTCTTGGAGAGCTCCTTGATGTATCCCTCGGCGTCGACCGTGTACTTGACCTCTTCGTCGCTCACCTTGGCGGTGTTGACGGTGACGAAGGACTGGTCGCGCTCGATGAACGCGATCGCGCGGCCGAGGATGCGCGGGTCGAAGACGACGTCGCCGTTCATCCAGAGCACGCCGCTGCGTCCGGTCGCGGAGAGACCGCGCAGGAGGCTCTTGGACGTGTTGGTCTGGTCGTAGCGCTCGTTGTGCACGTAGTTCACATCGGGGAAGGCCTCGATGATCGTCTCGGCGCGGTAGCCGACGATGGTCGTGATGCGCACGTCTTCGCCGAAGGCCGCATGGATGTTGTCGTGCTGCTGCTGCATGATCGAGCGTCCGTCGTTGAGCTCGGTCAGCGGCTTGGGGAGGGAGCGCCCGAGGCGCGAGCCCATCCCGGCAGCCAGAATGATGGTCTGAAGAGTCACAGAAATGCTCCTGTTACGTGTGTTCACGGTCAAGTCACCGATGGGACACTTCCTCGTGCCAGAAGCCATGGTATCGATCCGCCCCGCGCGGGACATGCGGAGGAGGGGCGAGATGCCATTCCGTTATCGAGTGCTCGGTGCATTCCCAGGTTCGTCAGAGGATCCGGTTCCGGCCCCGATCACGTCGGTTCGGGTCGTCGCCCCCGTCCTCGCCGTCGTCGGTTGATACCGTGAAAGGCATGACCGGAGCATCCCATGACCCCCATGCGCCCAAAGATTCCTCTCCTCCCTCGAGGCCTCGCCGGACCGCCTCCGGCACCTCAAAGGAGTCGGCCGCGCAGACCGCGCGCGTGAAGGCCGAAGGGGAGGCCGCTGCCGTGCGCTCGGCCACGGCCAAGCGCACGGCAGCGCGCACGACCGCGGCGCGCACCGCCGCGACGAAGACCGCGAACGAGAAGGCGGCCGCCGCCAAGGCGCAGGCCGCCTCCGAGAACGCCAAGGCGCAGGCGGCCAAGGTCGCGGCGGTCAAGGCCGCGACGCCGGCTCCCGCGCGGACGGCGCGCACGACGACGAAGAAGGCGACGGCCGCGAAGAGTGCGACGGCACCCGCCGCAGCGTCGGGGGGCGCCGCGGACGAAGGCGCCGGCGCTGCGCCGAAGCGGCAAGCCGCGAAGACCTCGACGGCCCGGACCGCAGCGGCCAAGGCCGCGACACCGCGGACCACGACCGCGAAGAGCACCGCCGCGAAGACCACGGCTGCGAGGGCCACGACGGCGAAGACCGCGGCCGCGAAGACCACGACGGCGAAGAGCACCGCCGCCGCGAAGAGCGCCGCCGCGGGGGAGAGCACCACCGCGTCGAGGACCGCGGCCGCGAAGCGCACCCCGGCGAAGAGCACCACCCCGAAGGCTACGACTGCCCGGCGGGCGCCACGGAAGGCTCCCACGGCTGCCGCTGTCGCTGCCGCTGCGGCCGCGACCGCGGGTGAGGCGCCCACCGCCCCCGCCGATCCGGCGACGACCGTCGACGAGACGACCACGACCGCGGAGACGATCACCTCCGCGGACGAGGTGACCACCACCGCGGACGAGGCGACCTCCTCCGCGGAGGAGACGACCGCCACGGTGGATGACACGGCCACCGCCGGCGCCGGAACCGTCCCCGCCGCGGAGGAGACGACCCCTGCGGCGGACGAGACCGTCGAGAACCCCTCGCCTGAAGGGAATGCCGCAGGGCATGATGCTTCTGTGGACAGCGATTCTGGGGCGGCTGGGCCGGTGGGGGAAGCCACGTCGAGGGCGGCGGAGGCGACGGCGGACGCAGCGGTGACGGAAGCCGAGCAGGTGCCGGTCGCACCGACCGCGCCGGAGAGCACGACGGCATCGGAACCGGCCGTGGCGGACGAGCCGTCCGACCCCGTCGGGATCGGCGCCGAGAGCGCGGCCGCTCCGGCACCGTCGGCGCCCGAGCCTGATGCTCCGGGCGAAGACGACCGGGTACCGGCGTCGCACGAGGGTCAGGCGCTCGTCGTCCGCGGGCTGGTGAAGCGCTTCGGGGACACCGTCGCGGTCGGCGGCATCGACCTGACCGCCCCCGCGGGGTCCTTCTACGGCATCGTCGGCCCGAACGGCGCGGGCAAGACCACCACGCTGTCGATCATCGCGGGGCTCCTGCGCCCGGACGCGGGGACGGTGCTGATCAGCGGCATCGACCAGAGGGCCGACAGCGCCGCGGCGAAGAAGGCGCTCGGTGTGCTGCCGGACCGGCTGCGCACCTTCGACCGGCTCACCGGCCGACAGCTGCTGCACTACTACGGGCTGCTGCGCGGCCTCGCCGCCGATGTCGTCGAGAAGCGCGTCGCGGATCTCGCCCGCGCCTTCGATCTGACCGGCGCGCTCAGCCGGGTGGTCTCCGACTACTCCGCCGGCATGACCAAGAAGATCATGCTCGCCGGTGCGATGATCCATTCCCCGCGCGTGCTGGTGCTGGACGAGCCGTTCGAGTCGGTCGACCCGGTGTCGTCCGGCGTCATCCTCGACATCCTCCGTGCGTACGTCGCCCACGGCGGCACGGTCATCCTCTCCAGTCACGGCATGGACCTGATCGAGCAGGTCTGCGAGAGGATCGCGATCATCGTGGGCGGAGAGGTCCTCGCCGAGGGCACCGTCGACGAGGTGCGGGCGGGCCAGACCCTCGAGCAGCGGTTCGTCGAGCTGTCCGGCTCGGCCGGCGAGGTGGAGGGCCTGGAGTGGTTGCACACGTTCTCCGCCTGAGGCTGATGCTCGCGCTCGGCGCCCTGCGCGGCGATCGCAGCCGGGTGGCCAGGACGGTGGCGGCGCTGCTGCTCACCGCCGCCGCGACGGCCGTCGCCGTCATCGCCATCCGCAGCCTGTCGCAGACCTCGGAGGCTGCCGCGCACACGGTGATCGTGCTGGGCAGCTCGGCCGTGGTGCTGGGCTTCTTCGTCGCGCCCATCCTCGCAGGCTCGGTGGATCAGCTGGATCCGCGCCGCTTCGCCGTCTTCGGCGTCGACGAGCGGCGGCTCCCGGCGATCCTCGCGCTCGCCGCCTTCGTCAGCGTGCCGAGCCTGGCCCTGCTGCTGGTCCAGGGGGCGGTGGTCGGGGTCGCGATCTCGTTCGGCGCGCCGTGGGCGGTCGCCGTGCTGTCCGGACTGGTCACGCTCGCCACCGCGGTGCTGGCGGCGAGGGCGGGGATGGCGCTCAGTGCTCGACTGCTGCCGGAGCGGCGCTCGCGGGAGCTCACTGCGCTGTTCGCGCTCGCCGTGATCGTGGTGGCCGTGCCGGTGGGCGTGTTCGTCGCCTCCCTCGGCTGGGCCGGCGCGGTTCCGCCGCTCCTGCACTCGGCGGCCGCGGTGCTCGGAATGACGCCCCTCGGCGCCTCCGCGGCCTTCCCGTTCCTGGTCACCGCAGGGCAGACCGGCGCCGCCTGGGTGGCCGGGGTCGTCGCCGTGCTGAGCGTCGCGGGTGTCGCGGCAGGCTGGCTCGCGCTCGTGCACCGTGCCCTGACCACCCGGGAGCGGCCCACTGCGGTGCGCGAGCGACCCGGCCTCGGCTGGTTCGCGCTGCTGCCGTCGAACGCGTTCGGCGCCGTGGCGGCGCGGAGCCTCGTGTACTGGCTGCGTGATCGCCGCTACATCATCAACGTCGTGATCGTGCCCGTCGCCGGAGTGCTCACCGCCGTGCCGCTGCTCGTCGCGGGTGTGCCGATCTCGGTCGCCGCGGCACTGCCGGTCGCGGTGATGGCCCTGTTCTTCGGATGGCTGCCGCACAACGACGTCGCCTACGACTCCACGGCGTTCTGGATCCACGTCGCCAGCGGCGTCCGCGGGGTGCCCGATCGACTCGGACGCCTCGTCCCGGTCGTGCTCATCGCCGTCCCGACGCTCGCGGTGGCGATCCCGGTCACCCTCGCGGTGATCGGACGCTGGTCGCTGCTCCCGGTGCTCATCGGCGTGGTCACGAGCCTGCTGCTGACCGGCCTCGGTATCTCCAGCGTGGTCTCGGCGGTGGCGCCGTACGGCGTGTCCCGTCCCGGCGACAGCCCTTTCCAGCAGCCGCAGCGCTCGCGTGGCGGCGCGCTGGGCCAGGCCGGGGCCCTGATCGGAGCCGTGGTGCTGAGCCTGCCCACCCTTCTGCTGGCGTGGCACGCGCTCACCGACGACACGGTGTCGACGGCGCCGGCGGTGTGGACCGGGCTGGTCACCGGCGTGGTGGTCCTCGCCGCGGGCGTCCGCACGGGTGCCTGGGCGTTCGATCGACGCGGTGCCGAGCTGATGGAGTTCGTCGAGACGGTCTGAGCGGATCACGGATCCTCGATCGCGCGGCGCCCGAGCGGCGCCGCGCGATTAGACTCGCCGTCATGAGTACCCCGCTGGACGCCCCGGATCAGGGCGGCGTCGCCACCCTCGATCGCGAACTCGAGCAGCTCCTCAACGAGGAGCTCCAGGAGCCGGGAGACCACGAGCGGTTCTCCCACTACGTGAAGAAGGAGAAGATCCTCGAGTCCGCTCTGACCGGCAAGCCCGTGCGGGCCCTGTGCGGAAAGAAATGGACCCCGGGTCGTGATCCGGAGAAGTTCCCCGTGTGCCCCACCTGCAAGGAGATCTACGAGTCGATGGTCGGCTGACGACCTTTCGACGCGTCGCTCCGCCTCTCGCTCGGGAAACGCCCGGGTCTAGCGGACGTCCTCGAAGACGGTGGGGATCGCCGGATCCGACTTGCTGAGCGCGAGGGCGCGCACCGGCAGTTCTTCCCGCACCCGGAGGTGGTGCTCGCGGGCCGCGACGGTGCCGGCGGGGCCCTCGAACGCGGTGTCGATCTCGCCGCCCTCGACGAGGGTGACCTGCAGCGGACGCCCCTCGGGGTGGTCCTGTGCACCCAGCTCCTCGAAGCCGTCGGCCACGAGCACGGTCTCGGACTGCGCGACCCCGTCGGCCAGCACCCGGAACGCGGCCTTGCGCCCGCCCTTCGAGGCCTTGTCCGCCGAAGCCTTGGCCACCGCGACCCAGCCTCCGTCCGCGCCCTGGCGGGCGACGAGCTTGTAGACCATGCTCGCGGTGGGGTAGCCGGAGCCGGTGACGACCGAGGTCCCGACCCCGTAGGCGTCCACCGGCGACGCGGCGAGGGCAGCGATCGCGTATTCGTCCAGATCGCTGGTCACGGTGATCCGCGTGCCGGTCGCGCCGAGCTCGTCGAGCTGCGCGCGCACCTCGGCCGCCATGATCGGCAGGTCGCCGGAGTCGATGCGCACCCCGCCCAGCTCCGTGCCCGCCACGCGGATGGCCGTCTCGACGCCCTGCCGGATGTCGTAGGTGTCGACGAGCAGCGTCGTGCCGGTGCCGAGCGCGGCGATCTGGGCGCGGAAGGCGTCCTCCTCGCTGTCGTGCAGCAGGGTCCACGAGTGCGCCGCGGTACCCATCGTGGGGATGCCCCAGGTGCGCCCCGCCTCGAGGTTGCTGGTGGCGCCGAAGCCCGCGATGAACGCGGCCCGAGCGGCCGCGATGGCCGAGTCCTCCGCGGCGCGCCGGGACCCCATCTCGGCCAGCGGGCGCTCTCCGGCGGCGATGCTCATCCGCGAGGCCGCGGTCGCGACGGCCGAGTCGTGGTTCAGCACGCTCAGCGCCAGGGTCTCCAGGATCACGGCGTCGGCGAAGGTGCCCTCGACCGTGAGGATCGGGGATCCGGGGAAGTACAGCTCGCCCTCGCGGTAGCCGCGGATCGTGCCGGAGAAGCGATAGCCCTCGAGGTAGCGGAGCGCCTCCGCATCCACGACCTTCGCGTCACGGAGGTAGCTCAGCTCCTCGTCGCCGAACCGGAAGTCGCGAAGCAGGGAGAGCAGGCGCCCGGTGCCGGCCACCACTCCGAAGCGGCGTCCGCCGGACAGACGCCGGGAGAACAGCTCGAACACGCTCTGCCGCGAGGCGGTGCCGTCGCGCAGCGCCGCCTCCAGCATCGTGAGCTCGTAGCGATCGGTCTTGAGGGCGCTGGACGCGGTCATGGCGATCAGCATACGGGCGCGGGGCGCGACCTGCGCGTGGGGACGCGTGCGCCGACTAGGCTGGATCATCATGAACGACGCGCCGATCGGGATCTTCGACTCCGGAGTCGGCGGCCTCACCGTGGCGCGCGCGATCCGCGCGCAGCTGCCCCGGGAGTCCTTCGTCTACATCGGCGACACGGCCCATTCGCCGTACGGGCCGAAGCCCATCGCCGACGTGCGCCGCTACTCGCTCGAAGTGCTCGACACCCTTGTCGACCAGGGCGTGAAGATGCTCGTGATCGCGTGCAACACCGCCTCCTCGGCGATGCTGCGCGATGCCCGCGAGCGCTACGACGTGCCCGTCGTCGAGGTGATCGGCCCGGCCGTCCGCCGGGCGATCTCGACCACGCGCAACGGCCGGATCGGCGTGATCGGCACGATCGGCACGATCGGATCCCGCGCGTATCAGGACATGCTCGAGGTGAATGAGAACCTCGCCGTGTTCACGGCGGCATGCCCGCGCTTCGTCGAGTTCGTCGAGGCGGGGATCACGGACACCCCCGAGGTGCTCCGGGTCGCCGAGGAGTACCTGGCGCCGTTGCGCGATGCGGAGGTCGACACGCTCGTGCTGGGCTGCACGCACTATCCGTTCCTGCGCGGCGCGATCGGCTACGTCATGGGGGAGGGCGTCTCGCTCGTCTCCAGCGACGACGAGACCGCCGGCGACGTGTACCGGCAGCTCGTTCGCGGCGACCTGCTCGCCTCGACCGATGCCCGCCCGCGCTACGTGTACGAGGCGACCGGCGCCTCGGCCGACGACTTCACCGCCCTCGCCAACCGCCTGATGGGCCAGGAGGTGCGCGGCGTCCGGCTGGTGCAGACCGGCGTCATCGACCTTCCCCACCTCAAGGAGATCCCATGACCGAGTCCACCGTCCGTGCCGATGGCCGCACCGTCGACCAGCTCCGCCCGATCACGATCGAGCGCGGCTGGAGCGCCCAGGCCGAGGGATCCGCCCTCATCAGCTTCGGGAACACCAAGGTGCTGTGCACGGCGTCGTTCACCAACGGCGTGCCGCGCTGGCTGACCGGCAAGGGCAAGGGCTGGGTCACGGCCGAGTACGCGATGCTGCCGCGGGCCACCAACGACCGCAACGACCGCGAGAGCGTCAAGGGCCGCATCGGCGGACGCACGCACGAGATCTCCCGCCTGATCGGCCGGGCCCTGCGCGCCGTGGTCGACACCAAGGCGCTCGGCGAGAACACCATCGTGATCGACTGCGACGTCCTGCAGGCCGACGGCGGCACCCGGACCGCGGCGATCACCGGGGCGTACGTCGCCCTGGCCGACGCGATCGAGTGGGGTCGGCGCAAGAAGTTCATCGGGCAGAAGGCCCAGGTGCTGCACGACTCCGTCGCGGCGGTCTCGGTCGGCATCATCGACGGCGAGCCCATGCTCGATCTGGCCTACGTCGAGGACGTGCGCGCCGAGACCGACATGAACGTCGTCGTCACCGGACGCGGTCTCTTCGTCGAGGTGCAGGGAACCGCCGAGGGCGCCCCCTTCGACAAGCGCGAGCTCGACGCCCTGCTCGAGCTCGGCGTGAACGGCTGCGCCGACCTGCGCGACCGCCAGGTGGCGACCCTCGCGGAGGAGCGGGCGTGAGGATCGTCCTCGCGACGCACAACGCGCACAAGGTCGCCGAGTTCGGCCAGATCGTGGCCGCGACCCGGCCCGATCTCGAGGTCGTGGGCTACGACGGACCGGAGCCCGTCGAGGACGGCGTGACCTTCGAGCAGAACGCGCTCATCAAGGCGCGCGCCGCGGCCGCGCACACGGGACTCCCGGCGCTCGCCGATGACTCGGGGATCGCGGTGGACGTGCTGGGCGGATCGCCCGGGGTGTTCTCCGCGTACTGGGCGGGGCAGAAGAAGGACGACGTCGCGAACCGGGAGCTCCTCCTGGACCAGCTCCGGGACATCGCGGATCCGCACCGAGCCGCCCGCTACGTCAGCGTCATCGCGCTCGCCCTGCCCGACGGGCGGGAATGGACCGTCCGCGGCGAGTGGCCGGGCCGCCTCGCGCACGCCCCCGCCGGCGAGGGCGGATTCGGCTACGACCCGGTGTTCGTGCCCGAGGGGCAGTCCGATCCCAAGCGCACGGTCGGGGAGTTCACCTCCGACGAGAAGCAGGCGCAGTCGCATCGCGCGCGCGCCTTCGTGGCGCTCGTGCCGCTGCTCGCCGAGCTCTGAACCCGGCGGTCGCGGCCCGGCAGGGTCGCGTCGGTCGCTAGTGAGAATCATCCCCATTCCCGACTAGGCGAAAACGCCTCCGACCGGGGGATCCCGGCTCTACCCTGGAGGCATGCACGATCACGCCCCCGCCTCCGGGATCCGCTCCGCAGGTCACCGTCGCCTGCTCGCGATCTCCCTCACGCTGACCAGCACGATCATGCTGGTGCAGGTGGTCGGGGCGATCCTCAGCGGGTCGCTGGCACTGCTCGCCGACGCGGCGCACATGTTCACCGACGCATCCGCCCTCGTCATCGCGCTCATCGCGAGCGCGGTCGCCGCCCGTCCCGCCGACGACCGGCGCACCTTCGGATACCAGCGCGCCGAGGTCTTCGGAGCGCTCGTCAACGCGATCATCCTCATCCTGCTCTCCGCCTGGGTTGCGTTCGAAGGCGTCTCGCGGCTGCTGCATCCGTCCGAGGTCGAGGTCGCCGGTCCCCTCATGCTGACCGTCGCCGCCGTCGGGCTCGTGGCGAACGGCGTCTCGATGTGGCTGCTCAGCGCCGCGCAGCGCACGAGCATCAACGTGCGCGGCGCGTACCTGGAGGTCATGGGGGATCTGATCGGCTCCGCGATGGTGATCGTCGCCGCGATCGTCATCATCACCACGGGCTGGATGCCCGCCGACGCCATCGCCTCGCTCATCATCGCCGCGATGATCATCCCGCGGGCGGTCTCGCTGCTGCGCGAGGTGTTCTCGGTGCTCGCCGAGTCGGCGCCGAAGGGCACCGCGGTGAGCGAGATCCGTCAGCACCTTCTCGACTACCCCGGTGTGACCGGCGTGCATGACGTGCACGTGTGGCAGCTCACCCGCGGGGCGCCCGTGTTCACCGCGCACGTGTCCGTGCAGCCCGCGGCATTCGCCGACGGGGGCGCGTCGGGTCTGCTCGCGCAGTTGCAGTCCTGCCTCGCGGATCATTTCGACGTGGAGCACTCCACGTTCCAGATCGAGCCGGACGCCTCGGGATCCGGCAGCGCCGGCGACTGCGAGGCCGTGCACGCCTGAGGGCGGTCCCTGAGGGCTTCGCAGGGTCTCAGCCCTCCACGACCACCTCGTCCGGGCGCTTGTCGGGCCGCAGTCCGCGCCATCGCGCGTGCCGCAGCACGCCGTCGTCGGTCCAGTTCGCGAACTCCACCTCTCCGACGAGCTCGGGGCGCACCCAGAGCGCGTCCGAGGCGTCGGCGACCGGCACGCCGTCCACGGCGGGCGCGGAGGAGCGGAGCGGTTCCAGCCGTGCGCCGAGGTCGTGCAGCGCCCGGTCGGTGAAGCCGGTCCCGACGCGTCCGACGTAGCGCAGCCCCGACGGCAGCGCGGGCTCGGGGATGGCGAGCAGCAGCGACCCGATGCGCCCCGCGCGGTCGCCCTTCCCGGGCCGGATCCCCACGATCACCGCCTCCTGGGTGCGGGTGAGCTTGAGCTTCTGCCACCGCGGGGAGCGTGCGCCGGGAAGATACCCGGAGGCGGGATCCTTCACCACCACTCCTTCGAGGTCGAGCGCGGCGCTGGTCGCGAGGGCGGCGTCCACATCGTCGAAGACGGGCGGCACGATCACCGGTGCGGGGAGGTCCGTCGCGATCTGCTCCAGCAGCTCCCGGCGATCCCGCAAAGGCAGACGGGTCAGGTCGTGGCCCTCGAGGCGCAGCAGGTCGAACAGGTGGTAGCGCACCGGGGTGCGGACGACCTCGCGCTCGATCTCGCGCGCCCGGGTCAGGTGCATCCGATCCTGCAGGCGGTGGAAGCTGGGCCGGCCCGCCGCGTCGAACGCCACGATCTCGCCGTCGACCACGGCCTCCCCGACCGGGAAGCCCGGAGCGCCGTCGGCGGTGAGCTCGGGATAGCGGTCCGTGATGTCGGTGCCGCTGCGGGCCCTGAGCCGGAAGCGGCCCCCCGACCAGGTGCCGATCGCGCGGATCCCGTCCCACTTGATCTCGGCCCAGCCGAGCCCGCGCGCCGTGCCGGGCGTGCCGTGTTCCGCGAGCATGGGGGAGTAGACGGGGACGGGGGTGTCCGGCGTCTCCGCCTGGGGAGCGTCGAGGCGCGGGGGCGTGCTGCGGGGGAGAGCGGAGCCGGACTCCCCGGCGTCCGATGCCCCGGAATGGGGCGTCGCGGCCCGGGTCGAGGCTGCGGCCCGCATCGGAGCCGCGGCCGTGATCGCGGCGAACGGATCGAGCCCGCGCCCGGCCCGCTCGAGCACCTCGTCGAACCGCAACTGGCGGAGGTCGGGATCCTGCAGCTCCTCCCAGGTGCGCGGGGCCGCGACCCAGGGCTGGGGGCGGCCGCGCAGCGAATAGGGCGCGATCGTCGTCTTCTTGCCGTTGTTCTGGCTCCAGTCGAGGAAGACCTTCCCGGCGCGCAGGGTCTTGGTCATGACGCTCGTGACGAGGTCGGGCCGATCGGTCTCGATCGCCCGCGCCAGGGCGTGCGCGAAGGCGGAGATCTCGTCGCTCGTGCGGTCGCCGGGAAGCGGTGCGTACAGGTGGATGCCCTTGCTGCCGCTCGTCACGGGCACCGCGTCCATGCCCATCCCGTCCAGGATCCGGCGGGCGAGGAAGGCGACCTCCGCGCACTGCGCCAGAGTCACGCCCGGACCCGGATCCAGGTCGAGCACGAGCCGATCGGGATTGCCCCGGCCCCCGTCGGGGGCGAAGCGCCACTGCGGGATGTGCAGCTCGATCGCGGCGACCTGGGCCATCCAGACGAGGGTCGCGACCTCGTCGACGAGCGGGTAGTCCTTGGCGCCGCCGGAGTGCGGGATCTCCTGGCGGCGGATCCACCCGGGGGCGCCCGGTTCGAGCTGCTTCGCGAAGAACGAGCCCTGCGGATCCGCCTCGGTGCCGACGCCCTCGACCCAGCGCTTGCGCGTGACGGGGCGTCCCTCGACGACCGGCAACAACAGCGGGGCGATCCGCGCGTAGTAGTCGATGACCTCGCCCTTGGTGGTGCCGGTCTCGGGATAGACGACCTTGTCGAGGTTCGTGACGCGCAGCTTTCGCTCGCCGATGCGCACGAACTGCGGGCCCTCTGCCATGCGGTCAGGCTATCCCGCCCCCGTGCGCGTGGTGTGTACTGGTGCCATGAGGACGATCTGGAAGGGCTCGCTCACCTTCGGCCTGGTCAACGTGCCGGTCAAGGTGTACTCGGCGACGGAGGACCACGATGTCGCGCTGCACCAGGTGCACGATGCGGACGGCGGGCGCATCCGGTACAAGCGGGTGTGCGAGATCTGCGGCGAGACCGTCGCCTACTCCGAGATCGACCGGGCTTATCAGGACGAGACGCAGACCGTGGTCCTGACCAAGGAGGACCTGGAGTCGCTGCCCGCCGAGCGCAGCCGCGAGATCGACGTCGTGGAGTTCGTGCCCTCGGACCAGGTCGATCTGCTGACGCTCGACAAGGCGTACTACCTGGAGCCGGACTCGAAGTCCCCCAAGGCCTATGTGCTGCTGCGCAAGACCCTCGAAGCCACCGATCGGACGGCGATCGTGCGGTTCACGCTGCGGCAGAAGACGCGCCTGGCGGCGCTGCGGGTGCGCGGCGACGTGCTCGTGCTGCAGACGCTGCTCTGGGCCGACGAGGTGCGCGAGGCGGACTTCCCCGCGCTCACGGAGGACGTCACGATCTCGGACAAGGAGCTGGAGCTGTCCGCGAGCCTCGTCGAGGGCTTCTCGGGCGACTTCGATCCGAACGCGTTCGTCGACGAGTACCAGGTCGAGCTGCGCACCCTCATCGACGCCAAGATCGAGAAGGGGGAGGCGTTCGAGACGGAGGAGACGTTCGCGCCGGCCGAGAAGGGTGGCGAGGTCATCGACCTCATGGAGGCCCTGCGGGCGAGCGTCGAGAAGTCGAAGGCCGCGCGCGCCGCCTCGTCCGAGAAGGGCGACGCGGGCGTCCGCGACGCGGGCTGAGCCCGGCTCAGATCTCCGGCTCGACGGCCGGGATCCCTGCGGCGGACTCCTTCTTCGCCTTGCGCCGCTCGTTGAGGTAGTGCCAGACGGTGACCGCGAGCGTGAGGGCGACGACGCCGAGCAGGATCACGTCGATGTACTTGGTGACGAGGTCGGCGATCCAGGGGATGTACGCGATGAGGTAGCCGACGTAGGTGAGGCCGAAGCCCCAGATCAGCGCGCCGATGAGGTTGTACAGGCTGTACTTGCGCCACGGCATGTGCCCGACTCCCGCCGCGACCGGCGCGAAGGTGCGGACCACAGGCACGAAGCGCGCCAGGATCACGGTCAGTCCGCCGAAGCGCTCGAAGAAGTGGTTCGTGCGCTCGACGTTCTTCCGGCTGAACAGGCCGGACTCCTTGCGCTCGAACACGGCGGGACCGCCCTTGTGCCCGATCAGATAGCCCACCTCGCCGCCGAGGAAGGCCGCCAGGGCGATCAGCAGGCCGACGACCCAGATGTCCACCCCGAACACGTGGTTCGTGTGGGTGAGCAGACCCGAGATGATCAGCAGCGTGTCACCCGGAAGCAGGAATCCGATGAGCAGACCGGTCTCGGCGAAGATGATGAACAGCACCACGGCGAGCGCCCAGGGGCCGGCGCCGTTGATGATGACGTTCGGGTCGAGCCAGGGGATGAGGGCGGCGTGGTGCACAGGTGATTCCCGTCCGTGGAGTCGTCGCTGGAGTGATGCCGAGATGCCGGCTGCTCTGCAGTCTAGAGCGGCCAGGTCTCGTCCGGCTGGGAGTGCGGCGCACGGAACGGAAAGGGCGCCGGCGGGTGGCCTGCGGCCGCCCCGGCGCTCATGTGCGGAAGGTGGGACTTGAACCCACACGCCCGGAGGCACAGGAACCTAAATCCTGCGTGTCTGCCAATTTCACCACTCCCGCGAGTGGATCCAGTCTACTGAGACCGGATCCACTCGCTTCGTCGGGCGATCAGCCGTGGAACTCCTGCGGGTGCGGGCCCGTGCGTCCATCGCGGTCGAGCGCGTCGACGGCGGCGAGCTCTGCGGGGTCGAGGTCGAAGCCGAACACGTCGAAGTTCTCGGCGATGCGGCTCGGCGTCACCGACTTCGGGATCACCACGCGACCCTGCTGCAGGTGCCAGCGCAGCACGACCTGCGCCGGCGTGCGGCCGTGCCGGGCGGCGATCGCGGTGACGGCCGGATCCTGCAGCACCGCGCCCTGGGCGAGCGGGCTCCAGGCCTCGGTCGCCACGCCGGCGGCGGCGTCCGCCGCGACCACCGCGCGGTTCTGGAAGGCGGGGTGCAGCTCCACCTGATTGACGGCGGGGATGACGGATCCGGTCTCGAGGATCCGCGCGAGGTGGACCGGCTCGAAGTTGGAGACGCCGATCGCGCGCACCCGGCCCTCGGCGTAGAGCGCCTCGAGCCCGCGCCAGGTGCCGGCGTAGTCGCCGTCGCCGAGCTCGGGCCAGTGGATGAGGTAGAGGTCGAGGGCGTCCAGGCCCAGCTTCTCCAGGCTCGCGTCGTAGGCGCGCAGGGTCGCGTCGTAGCCCTGCTCGGCGTTCCATGCCTTCGAGGTGATGAACAGGTCGTCGCGCGCGATGCCGGCTTCGGCGATCGCGCGACCGACGCCGCGCTCGTTGCCGTAGATCGCCGCGGTGTCGATGCTGCGGTACCCGGTCTGCAGGGCGCTCGCGACGGCGGCGGTGGTCTCGTCGTCGGGGACCTGGAAGACCCCGAAGCCGAGCTGGGGCATGGCCACGCCGTTGTTCAGCGTGATGGTGGGAACGGTCATGTCGTTCGTCCTTCTGTCGGTTTGCGAAGAGTGTCGATGCGGCGGCGGGGTGTCGCCGAAGGGGAGCGGGATCAGCGCCCCGAGCCCGCGGGGACCGGAGTCGCGGTCGTGGTGGCCGGCGTCGTGGTGCGCGCGCCGGCGCCGCCGCGGCGGGCGGCCAGGGCTGCTACGGCCATCACGACGAGGGCCAGCGCGGTGATCCCGGCGCCGATCCAGATGGGGGAGGTGTAGCCGAGGCCCGCTGCGATGCCGACACCGCCGGCCCAGGCGCCCAGGGCGTTGCCGACGTTGAACGCCCCGATGTTCGCTCCGGAAGCCAGTGTCGGGGCCGATGCGGCATAGCCCATGATCCGCGACTGCAGGCCGGGGACCGTGCCGAACCCGAAGCCGCCCATGAGGAAGAGCGCGACGACGGTGGCCGGCCCGCTCGATGCCACGAGCGCGAAACCCACGAGCACGAGGAGGAGGGCCGCGATGAAGACGAGGAGGGTCGCGTCGATCGACCGGTCTGCCGCCTTGCCGCCGGCCCAGTTCCCGAGGAACAGTCCCACGCCGAACAACACCAGCAGCCACGGCACCATGCTCGACGCGAAGCCGCTGACCTCGGTGAGCGTGTAGGCGATGTAGGTGAAGGCCCCGAACATGCCTCCGTATGCGAGCACGGTGACGATGAGCGACAGCCACACCTGCCCTGACCGGAAGGCGCCGAGCTCATCGCGCAGGCGGGTCGGCGGGATGTCGTGGGTGGCGGGGACGAGCAGTGCGATCCCGGCGAAGGCCACGACCCCGATGACGGCGATCGCCCAGAACGTGGCGCGCCAGCCCAGCTGCTGGCCGAGGAACGTCCCGAAGGGCACGCCGAGCACGTTGGCCGCGGTGAGGCCCGTGAACATGATCGCGATCGCACCGGCCTTCTTCGCGGCCGGGACGAGCGAGGCGGCGAGCACGGATCCGATGCCGAAGAACGCGCCGTGCGTGAGGGCGGCGATGATGCGGCCCACCATGGCGAGGCCGTAGCCGGGCGCGAGGGCGGTGAGCGCGTTGCCGATGATGAAGAGCACGATGAGGCCGAGCAGCACGGGCTTGCGGGGGAGGCGCGTGGTGGCGGCGGTGAGGAACAGCGCACCGACGACGACGCTCAGCGCGTAGCCGGAGATGAGCCAGCCGGCGGCGGCCTCGGTGACGCCGAAGTCGGCGGCCACCTCGGGCAGCAGGCCCATGATGACGAACTCGGTGAGGCCGATTCCGAAGGCGCCGAGGGCGAGGGCGATCAGGCCGAGAGGCATGGGAGGACTCCTGGTACAGTTGAGATAGTTGCAGACGCGGTCTTTTGCGTCGGTGATGACAATACTTGCACGCGCAAATAAAATGCGCAAGCAACTACTTTGGAGGATCCATGGGCATCGCCGATGACGCCGTCGAGATCCGTGCTCGCGGGTGGCGCACGATGGCCGCTCTGCACGCCATGATCGAGGCGGAGCTGGAGCGCGCCCTGTCCGCGGAGGCGGGGCTCTCCGTGGTCGAGTACACGGTGCTGGAGGCGCTGAGCCGCCAGGACGGCTGGCATATGCGCATGCAGCAGCTCGCCCGCGCCGCCGCCCTCAGCCCGAGCGCGACCACGCGCCTGGTGAACCGTCTCGAGGATCGCGGGCTGCTGACCCGGATCCTGTGCCTCGACGATCGTCGGGGGATCTACACCGAGCTCACTCCGAGCGGGCAGGAGCTGTACGAGCGCGCCCGTCCCGTGCACGACGAGACCCTGGAGCGCGTCCTCGCGGATGCCGCCGAGCAGCCGGAGCTGCTGCCGATGGTCGACGCGCTGCACGACGTCGCCCGCGCCGGCTGAGCCTCCGTCCGCGGAGGCCTGTGGATAACTTCCGAGGCGGATCCGCGGATCCTGCCACGATGCGGGGGTGAGCCTCACCACCGCCGCCGTCACCGAGAGGGTGCGTGCACGCCTGCGCGCCGAGCGCACGGACCCGTCCCTCCACCCCGGCGAGGCGCGCCGGATCGCCCAGTTCGAAGTGCGCCGGCACAACGATCAGGCCCTCGCCCGCGGCACGGCGACGATCGATGACGAGGACGCCTGCGTGCGCGATGTCCTGGCGGGAGTCGCGGGGTACGGGCCCCTGCAGCCGCTGCTCGACGACGACACGGTCGAGGAGATCTGGCTGAACGGCCCGTCGCAGGTGTTCGTCGCGCGCGCGGGGCGCAGCGAACGCGTGCCGATCGACGTGAGCGAGGCGCAGCTGCGCGACGTGGTCGAACGGATGCTGCACACCGCGGGGCGCCGTGTGGACATCGGGCAGCCGTTCGTCGACGCATCCCTCCCCGACGGATCCCGTCTGCACGTCGCGATCGCGGATACTGGTAGCACCGATTGTTGCTGAGTCGCGTATTCACGAGCAATCGGTAGCTGTGCCGCTTGTTGGTGGAGCGCTGATTGATCAGCCGGTGCTGTATAGTTCAGTGCATGCTGACTATTTCTTCGCGTCTCGACGTCATGAACCGGCTTGGCCGGGCCATGGCAGACCCGACGCGCTCTCGGATCCTGATGACGTTGCTCGGGGGACCGAGCTACCCGGCGGTGCTCTCACGTGAGCTCGACCTAACTCGCTCGAACGTGTCGAACCACCTCACTTGTCTGCGAGACTGCGGGATCGTGGTCGCTGAGCCTGAGGGCCGCCAGACTCGCTACGAGATCGCTGACCCGCATCTTGCTGCTGCGCTCGTCGTGCTCGTGGATGTGACGCTGGCTGTAGATGAGCACGCACCTTGCGTGGACTCAGCGTGCACGGTGCCGGGCTGCTGCGGTACAGGGGCGGACGCGTGAGTGCGGCGTGTGGCTGCGAGCACGAGCCTGCCGTTGCGGCGGATGAGCCCGAAGAGGTGGAGCGGCCCTGGTGGAAGGACCGCGGGATCATGGTGCCGGTCTTCTCCGGTGTCGCGTTCCTGACAGGTCTGGTCTTCGAGTGGTCCGTTCTCGAGATCCCGGCGCTCATGCTGTTCTGGGCCGGCCTGTTGCTGGGCGCGTCGACGTTCACGCCCGGCGCGATTCGCAAGCTGTTCAAGGGCAAACTCGGCATCGGGCTGCTGATGACGATCAGCGCGATCGGCGCGGTCATCCTCGGCTACGTCGAAGAGGCCGCGGCGCTGGCGTTCCTGTACTCAATCGCAGAGGCCCTCGAGGACAAGGCGATGGACCGCGCCCGTGGCGGACTGCGGGCGCTGCTGAAGCTCGTGCCGGAGACGGCGACAGTGCTGCGCGACGGGGTGTCCGTGCAGGTTCAGGCGAAAGAGCTGACGGTCGGCCAGGTCATGGTGGTCCGTCCGGGTGAGCGGATCGCGACCGACGGGATCGTCCGGGCGGGGCGTTCCAGCCTGGACACCTCGGCGATCACCGGAGAGTCGATCCCGGTTGAGGTCGAGCCCGGCGCTGCGGTGTCGGCCGGCGCGATCAACAGCGCCGGCGCGCTGGAGGTCGAGACGACCGCGGCGGGCACCGACAACTCGCTCACCACGATCGTCGAGCTGGTGGAGCAGGCGCAGACCGAGAAGGGCGAGCGGGCGCGTCTCGCCGACCGGATCGCGCGGCCGCTGGTCCCGGGTGTGCTGATCCTCGCCGCCCTCGTCGCGATCATCGGGTCGCTGCTGGGCGACCCGGAGGTATGGATCACCCGCGCGCTCGTCGTGCTGGTCGCCGCCTCTCCGTGCGCGCTGGCGATCTCTGTGCCGCTGACGGTCGTCGCCGCGATCGGCGCGGCGAGCAAGTTCGGCGTGATCATCAAATCCGGCGCGGTGTTCGAGCGCTTCGGAACGGTCCGGCACGTCGCGGTCGACAAGACCGGCACCCTCACCCGCAACGAGCCCGCGGTCACCGCCGTCCTCACCGCGGACGGCGTGACCGAGACGCAGGCACTGGCCTGGGCGGCGGCGCTGGAGCAGCACAGCACGCACCCCCTCGCCTCCGCGATCACCGCCGCCGCCCCGGGCGTTCCCGCGGCCGCGGACGTGACCGAGCAGGCCGGACACGGCATCGAAGGCACCGTCGACGGCGTGACGATCACCGTCGGCAGCCCCCGCTGGCTCGACGCCGGCGAGCTCGGCGACCGGGTCGCGCTTCTTGAGGAACAGGGCATGACCGTCGTGATCGTCCACCGCGGTGGAGTGGCGGTCGCCGCGATCGGTGTCCGCGACGAGCTGCGCCCCGAAGTCCCCGAAGTCGTCCGCACGCTCGCGGATCAGGGTATCGGCGTGACGATGCTCACCGGGGACAACGCCCGCACTGCTCGTGCGCTGGCTGCGCAGGCGGGGATCGGTGACGTGCGCGCGGAGCTGCGTCCCGAGGACAAGGCGGCCGCGATCGGCGAGTTGTCGAAGGCGGGATCGGTCGCGATGATCGGCGACGGCATCAACGACGCCCCGGCCCTGGCGTCCGCGGACATCGGCATCGCGATGGGGGCGACCGGCTCCGATGCAGCGATCGAGTCCGCGGACGTGGCCTTCACCGGCCATGACCTGCGTCTCATCCCGCGGGCGTTCGACCACGCCCGGCGGGGCCGGCGGATCATCAACCAGAACATCATCCTGTCGCTGCTGATCATCACCGCACTGCTCCCGCTGGCGCTGTTCGGTGTGCTGGGACTTGCGGCTGTCGTCCTGGTCCACGAGGTCGCGGAGGTCATCGTGATCCTCAACGGCCTGCGCGCCGCACGCACCCGCACACCACGGTTGGCGAGCTGATGCTCGCGACCATCGGCTCAGCGATCGGCCTGTTCGCTGCGACCAACATCGACGACATCGTCGTGCTCACGGTGCTGTTCCTTGCCTCCAGCCGGGGGAAGCCACGGCCGTGGCAGATCATTGCTGGCCAGTATCTCGGGTTCATCACCCTCGTCGTGATCAGCGTGATCGCCGCGCTCGGTCTCACGATCGTCCCGGACGAATGGGTGGGCTTCCTCGGTCTCATCCCGCTCGGCATCGGCATCTGGACCCTAGTGCGCGGCCTGCGCCGCAACGGCGACGATGATGATGACGACGACGACAAGATCAGCGCAGTAGGCCTGTGGGGCGTCGCGGGGATCACGATCGCCAACGGGGCGGACAACATCTCCCTCTACACGCCGATCTTCCGCACCAGCACTCCCGGCGACGTCGTGATCATGATCGTCGTGTTCCTGATCCTCGTCGCCGTCTGGTGTGCCGCCGGACGCCTGATCGGCACGCACAAGGCGGTCACCGAGACGCTCGAGCGCGTCGAGCACTGGCTCGTCCCGGTCGTGTTCATCGGCCTGGGCCTGTTCATCCTGATCGAGTCCGGCGTCATCGTCCGTCTCTTCGAGGTCCTCGCATGACTCCGGACACGAACGCAGACGTTGAGTCGGCATCGGAACAGCGGCCGCAGAGGGGGCGCTGGCGGCTCACTGCCTGGGCACTCCTGATCGCCGTGGTCGTCGTCTTCATCGATCAGGGGACGAAGGCATGGGCCGAGGCCACTCTGTCGGAGCACGAGCGCATCCCGCTGATCGGCGACCTGCTCGGCCTGCAACTCGCCTACAACCCCGGCGCGGCATTCTCCTTCGGCGAGGGCTCCACCTGGGTGTTCGCTCTCATCGCCGTCGCGGCCACGGTCACCGCGATCGTGTTCGCCTTCCGAGTCCGACGCCCCGGATGGGCGATCGTGATCGGTGCGCTCGGCGGGGCCGCAGCCTCGCACGCCGGCGACCGGCTTTTCCGCCAACCAGGATTCGCGCAGGGGCACGTCGTGGACTTCCTCGCCTACGGCAACTGGTTCATCGGGAACGTCGCCGACATCGTCATCGTCATCGCCGCGATCGCCGGAGCGCTCCTGATGCTCCGCAGCGCCGAGAACTGAGAGGACCAACCATGGAGATCACCCTGCAATACTTCGACGGCTGCCCCAACTGGGAGGCGCTCGACCAGCGGCTCGCTCAGGTCGTCGATGGCCGATCAGATGTCCGGATCACGCATCAGCGAGTCGAGACCGCTGAGGACGCGGTGCGACTTGGGTTCCACGGGTCCCCGACCGTGCTCGTCGACGGTGTGGACCCCTTCGCTGACGAGCACGCCACTGTCGGGCTCGCCTGCAGGGTGTTCCGCACCCCAGCGGGGCTCGCCGGGTCGCCAACCGTCGACCAGCTGCGTGTAGCGATATCGGGCCAAGGCTCCGAGGTGTGATGCTCGGTCAGGCATGGGTGGAACGGAGTGCCGGATAGTCGGACCACTCACCGCCGGCGAGACGCGACCATGCGGCAGCGGACGCGGTCGTGATGCCGAGGAGATCCGAGACGATCCGGGGATGCATTTGCCGGGTGAGCTCGATGAGCGCTGTTGTGCGGGCGCTTCCGGTGAGCAGGCCTTCGGCGCGAAGACGGCGGCTCAGCGGGCCTGGGGTGAGGTGTTTGCCAGGGTTCCGACCGGGGAAGAGCCATCCCTCGGGATGCCTCGCGGATGCGGCGACGAGGTTGACCATCGCATTCCCGAGGATTTCAGGGAGTTCGATCGGCTCGGCCCCGACGGTGAGCGTTACGGGCCGCGAGTTCGTATCGACCTGTGCCCGTGTGATCGTGACGATGCGGGTCAGCTGGATCCCGTAGAGCAGCACGAGGAGGCCCGCGGCTCGGGTCTTCGGGTCCATGTCGGCAGCGGAGAGGAACCTGCGGGCCATTTGCCATCGGTGGTCGGAGGCGTAGTCTCGGCCTTCGAGACGATGGGATCGGAACTCGACCCGAACGGTGCTCAGCCGGTGCTTTCGCAGCCAGCGAGTGAATGGTGCCAGCGCGTCGCGTTGGCTCGGCGAATCGGTCAGATACGCGTCAAGTCGGCGCTGCGGGAAGGTCGCCAACGTCTCCTGCTGCGACCGGATCTCTCGAAGGAACGCGGCGCAGTACTTCAGCGCAGCCCGTTGCCTCAGGAAGCCGGAAGCAGGGCTGGACGCGCTGCGCAGGGTCCGAGCGGAACGGAGGAGCTCCCAGGTGCAGTAGCGGCGCAGTATCAGCCGGTCTTCAGGATCCTCGATGTCATCGAGCCAGCCGTTGAGCCAGTGGTCGAAACGCGTGCTCTCGACGTCAAGCTCCGGCAGCACGCCGGAACGGACCAGCAGTGAGAGGAGGAACGCGACCGACTGTCCCGAGCGGGCTCGGGTGATGATCGCCTCGGCGGTGAGTGGCAGGGTCCCGTCCGCGAGCTCGCGGAGCACCATCGCGCACTTGCTCTTGTGTAGCCAGCGTTCAAGCGACGCCGCTTTGCCATGGTGCGTGAGCAGATAGTCAGCAAGGGGGTGGAGGTCCGCGCGGATCTCTCCCGCATCGTCGGCGAGAAGCTGTTGGATCGCGACTGGCCGGCGGCACTCGACGCAGAGGTGATGTTTGCGAATCTCCTCAATCGAGCCGCATCCGGGACAGGCCATCGTGATCGGAGCGCCCGCGCAATCAGCGCAGACCTTCTGACCGTTCATGAAGCCCGTCAGGAACACCCTGCGCGTGCACTCGGGACAAGGTTGTGGTCTGCGCATCGCGTAGTAGCAGCGCGCGCATACTCGTCGTCCGTCAAGGTGCGAAGCAACGCGACCAGGTTCTCCGCAGAGACCACAGGTCTTGACCGGCGCGGTGTAACAGGCCAGACAGACGAGTTGCGGGCGGCGGACGATGATGGTCGCATGCTGACCGCATCGCGAGCAGTCGCCGAACGATCGAGGGTCGGCTCGCCAACAGTCACGGCAGAAGCGCTGTCCGTCGATCGTGCGCTGCACGGGCCGGACCCGGCCACAGGACGCGCACGAGACGGACCGGGCGTTCCGCTCGCATCGGGAACAGTGCCGACCACCGCTCGGCGTCTTGTGGGGCATTCTCACCGCACGTCCGCAGGACTCGCACGTCGGCAGCACCACCCGGCTTGCCCCTTCTTCGACCAACACACGGGCCAGATCCTGAACGGTCACCGGGACGTTCGCATGCTGCCCCTCCAGGACTCCGGGCTGCTTGATCAGCGCGAGCTCAAGAAGCCGCTGCGTGAGGGGTGCTGGCGCGACCGAATGCACGATCTCAGCGAGTCGCTCGGGAGAGATTTCGGGAATGAGAGGGCGGACGAGAGCGACGACTTCCGCGACTCGCGGCAGCTGCGGAGGCTTGGCCACCGCGGCTACTTCGTACGCGGCCGACGAATCGCCGCGCGAACAGGACGGAGATCACCGATCGACCCCCGTGTCGCCTCCTCGCCCACCGCCACCGGGGCCGTGACCTCCCGGCGAGTGATCGTCACGAGATCGTCGAGCGAGCACTCCAGCGCATCGCACAACGCCGCCAACACGTCGAGACGCACCCGCTGTGGCGGCTGAGTCACCAGCCGATAGACCTGCTCCCGGGACAGGTCGATGCCGCGCTCTTCGAGCAGGGGCTTCAGCTTGGAGGTCTGGAAGATCCCGCGCGAGGCCATCACGCTGCGCAGATTCCAGCCTGTGTCGAGTTCAACGTTCATCAGCTTCTCCTTCGATGAGGGCCTTCAGCGCTTCGGCGAGCACACGGTTCTTGTAGTCCGAGCTGACGGAGGCGTAGATCGAGGTCGTCGAGGCATGCATGTGCCCGACCTGCTCTTGGACGAATCGATCGGTATACCCGAATTCCAGAAGGTGAGTGACATAGGAATGTCGGAGGCTGTGCAGCGTCAGATCCTTCGACAGGCCGGCCTCGTCCCGCACCTCCGCGAACCTCCGGTCGAGATACCCAGCGGACAGCCGCGTACGCCGCTCGGTCACCCAGAGCGCGTTGAGGTCGTCTCCGGGCGCGAAGCGCTCCCTTGCCTGCTCGAGCCATTGCTGCATGCCGGGGACCCACCAGTCGAATTCCGGCACCAGCAGCACCGTGCGACGTCGTGGCGCGCCACCGCCCGCGGCCTTCGCCCATCGCACGTGGACCGCGCCGTAGGGCCCCCACTGGCGCATCTTGGCGTTGTGGTGCAAGTCGACGGTATCGAGCATCACCGCCTCGGTGCGGCGTAGACCAAACGCGTAGACCGTCTTCAGCAACTGGGCATCCCGCAACGCGCCGAGAGCACCCTTTCGCCCGGAGTTCACGAGCAGCTCGACGCGGGCGTCGGCCGTGTCAAACAGGCTCTCGATCTCGTCGTACGTGAACGGGCGACGCTTCCCATCGCCTTCGAACTCGAACCGGTGCGCCACCGTGTTCCACGGCAAGCACACCTGCGAGGGGACCTCCCCAAACTCGCGATCGCAGATCTCCATCCAGTCGTACAACGGGTTCGTGAGGTAGTCACAGAACCCACGGATAGACCCATGGTTGGCGCGCATCGTCGACAGCGTCCGGGTGCGACCGCCAGACTCAGCAGTGAACTCATCCACATCCGCGACCGTCCACCTCCACGGCGGTTTGTCCACGAAATCACGGAACCGCGTCACCGTCGCCGTCCGATTCCGGATCGTCTGCTCACGGAGCCCGCGCGACAGCTGCTGGTTCCGCCAACCATCAATCATCGCGCTGAAGACCTGCGCTTCCGGGTTCGCCAGTGCGACGTTCGAGGATGAAGTGATCAGTCGAAGCGCCGCTGGAGAGGCCCCAAAATCTTGCATTAGATGCAACAAAGTATGGGACAGTGCATCACCTTGTCAACTCAGATCACAGTATTCGCTAGATCTCGCTGTTATGGTCAGGGCGGTTCCGCACCTCCTCAGGGGAATAGACGTCGTTTGCAAGTGTGAACAGTTGCATTCACTGCAACATGCGAGGGTTTGTGGTCCGCGACGGCTGGGCGGTGAACATCCGGAAGTTCGTGCCGCGCTATCGGAGCCTGGAGTCCCTCGTCGCGCAGGGGATGCTGCCCCCGGCGACGGCCGCACTGCTCGCCGAGGCGATGCGGGGCGGTCGCAGCGTGATCGTCTCGGGTCCGACCCATGCCGGGAAGACGACACTGCTGGCCGCGCTCGTCGCGGAGTGCGGGCACCAGCGCGTGATCACGGTCGAGGAGACGTTCGAGCTCGGCGTGCGAGCACCCGACCTCGTCGCCCTCCAGGGGCGGCAGGCGAGCCTGGAGGGCGCCGGTGAGATCACCCTGCGGCGCCTGGTGAAGGAGGCGCTGCGGATGCGGCCGGATCGGCTCGTCGTCGGCGAGGTGCGCGACGCGGAGGCGCTCGACCTCGTGCTCGCCCTGAACACGGGCGTTCCCGGCGCGGCGACCGTGCACGCGAACTCGGCCGCGGACGCGCTGGAGAAGCTGAGCATGCTGCCGCTGCTCGCCGGACGCAACATCGATCGGGCCTTCATCGCGCCCGCGCTCGCCGCGTCCGTCGACCTCGTCGTGCACTGCCGGCGGGAGTCCGACGGGAGGCGCCGGGTGGTCGAGGTCATCGCCCCGACCGCCGTCGAACCCGACGGTCGCATCGGCTACCGAGCCGTCACCGCGGGTACCCGCGTCGACGAGGCCGTCGCATGACTCTGCTGCTGGGTGCGCTGCTCGCAGCCGGTGTCGTTCTCGCAGCCAGCCCGTGGCTGTGGCCGGCCGGCGCGGGGCGGGTGCGGCTGCCGCGCGCCGGGGTGCCGACGCGGCTGCTGCGCGAGGCGGGATTCCGCGCCGACGTGCGGGTGTTCGCGCTCGTGGTGCTCTCCGGCGGCCTCGTCTCGGGTGCGGTCGCGTGGCTGATGACCGGCGCCGTCGCCTTCGTGCTCGTACTGAGCGTGGCGGGCGCTGCGGCACCGGTGGTGTTCCTGCGTTCGCGCCGTCAGCGCCTGCTCCGGATGCGACGCGGTCTCTGGCCCGACGTGTGCGACCTGCTCATCGCCTCGATCCGTGTGGGCATGCCGCTGCCGGATGCCGTGGCGGCGCTGGAGCGGGCGGCGCCGGGGCCGCTGCGTCCGGCCTTCGCGGCGTTCGCGCGCGATCTGCACGGCACGGGGCGTTTCGATGATGCCGCCGCGAAACTCAAGGACGCGCTCGCGGATCCGGTCGGGGACAGGATCATCGAGACGCTGCGGATGGCCCGCGAGGTCGGCGGAACCGAGCTCAGCACCGTGCTGCGCGCGCTGTCGGGTTCTGTGCGGGCGGAGGCGGCACTGCGCGCCGAGGTGGAGGCGCGGCAGTCGTGGATCCGCGGGGCCGCGGTACTGGGGGCGATCGCTCCCTGGGTGATCCTGGTGCTGCTCCTGCTGCGGCCCGAAGGCTCGCGGGCCTATGCCACCCCCGAGGGGATCGCCCTGATCCTGGGCGGTGCCGTGGTGTCGTTCGTCGCGTTCCGGATCATGCTGCGGATCGGTCGGCTGCCCGAGCAGCGGAGGTGGTTCCGGTGAGCGCGATCTCGGGGCTGGCCATCGCCGTGCTGTTCGGTGGCGCGTTCGCCGCCGGCGTCCTCCTCGTCCTCGCGGCCTTCCCGCGGTGGCGCTGGGCGGATCTGGGTGCGCGGATCGCGCCGCACCTGCGGGACATCGTCGACCTCGCCGAGCCGACCCCCCGGCTGCCGTGGCGGATGCCCGCGGGCGGGTCGTGGTCGACCCGGCTCAAGGGCGCCCTGGGACTGTTCGGCGGGGGAGACGCCGGGGTGACCCTGCGGATGGCGCAGGCCGGGCTGAGCGGCGGGTCGGGCGCCTTCCGCAGCCGACAGCTGATGTGGGTGCTGACCGGGCTGGCCGCGGGGGCCGCCGCGACCGTCCTCCTCGCTCTGATCGGACGGCTGTCGGCACCGGTCGCGCTGCTTCCGCTGCTGTCGGCGGTGACCGGCGGTGTGACCTGCGACGCGCTGCTCGGCGCCCGGGCGAGAGCGCGAGTGTCCCGTCTCGTCGAGGAGCTGCCGACCGTGCTCGAGTTCCTCGCGCTCTGCCTGTCCGCCGGAGAGGGCCTGCCCGACGCGCTGCGCCGCGTGGGCGCGGCCGGGTCGGGTGAGCTCAGCGCCGAGCTGCGCGGCGTCACACTCGCCGCGAATACGGGATCCTCGCTCGCGGACGCCCTCGGTGACGGCGCGCATCGGCTCCAGATCCGGCCACTGACCCGTGCCGTCGATCAGATCGTCGCCGCCCTGGAACGCGGCGCCCCGCTGGCTGCCGTGCTCCAGGCACAGGCCTCGGACGCGCGGGAGGAGACCAAACGCGGCCTGATCGAGCAGGCCGGCCGCAAGGAGATCCTGATGCTCCTGCCGCTGGTCTTCCTGATCCTTCCCCTCAGCGTCCTCTTCGCCGTGTTCCCCGGCGTCTTCATCCTGCGGCTCGGCATCGGCTGATCCGGTCCGAGCGCCTCCCTGAAAGGAACCTCACATGCTCGCTGAACGTGCGCCCGCGTCGCCCGCCCGTCCGGACCCGTCGTCTCTCGATCCGTCCGAGGACCCGGAACGGGGTGACGTCCCCGGCTGGGTGCTGATCACCTTGATGACCGCGGGGCTCGTCGTCTTGATCTGGGCCGTGGCGGGGCCCGCGCTCACCAACCTGTTCGAGCAGGCGATCGCGCGCGTGAGCGGGCTCTGATCCGACATGAACGGTGTGATGCGAGGGAGCGGTGCTCCCGGTGACGATCGCGGTTCCGGGCCGGTCGAGTTCGTGCTGGTGGGTGCGTTGCTGACGCTGCTCACCCTCGCCGTGCTGCAGCTCGCGCTCGCGGTCTACGTGCGCAACGTCGTGCACGATGCGGCCGTCGAGGGCGCGCATATCGCGGCCCTCGCCGACACGGAACCCGGTGAAGGAGCTCAGCGCACCGAGGCGGTCATCGCCCGTGCCCTCGGCGCCGACGACGCCCGGGACGTCAGCGTGCGTGAGACGACGGCGCTGGGTGTGCCCACGATGGAGGTGACGGTGCGCACCACGCTGCCGGTCATCGGCCTGCTCGGGGTGCCGTCGGCACTGGAGGTGACCGGCCGTGCTCCCGTGGAGTCGTTCGCCGCAGCCGGGTGAGATGTCGTCCCCGCTGTCGGAGAGACGTCGGCTGCGGCACTCCAGCGAGACAGGATCCGCAGCCGTGGAGTTCATCGGACTGGGCGTGATCCTGCTGGTTCCGCTCCTGTACCTCGTGATCGCCCTCGGTGCGATCCAGGAGGAGATGCTCGGAGTCGAGTCCGCCGCGAGGCATATGGCCCGGACCATGAGCGCGGCGACGGACGGGGCGGATGCGACCGCTCGCGCCGACGCCGCCGTGCGGTCTGCGATCGCGGAGTACGAGATGGATCCGGACACCGTCGAGGTCGACATCCGATGCGCGCCGCGCGGCGCGGAATGCCCGTCCGCCGGTGCGACCGTCGTGGTCACGGTCACCGCGAAGGTCGCACTGCCGTTCCTGCCGCCGATGTCCGGCAGGGACCGGATCGGCGCCGTGCCGGTGCAGGCTTCATCGGCGTACAAGGTCTCGCGCACGTGGACAGGCGGATGAGCGTGGTGCGCGGATCGGAGACGTTCCAGGGACGGGCGCAGGGCGCTCGCCGACGGAACCTGCTCGCCGATGAGCGGGGGAGCACGGTGCCCCTCATCCTCGGATACCTGGTGCTCGCGATCGCCCTGATCTGGGTATGCGTGTGCGCCACGGATCTCTACATCGCGCAGAAGCGCCTCGACTCCGTGGCGGATGCGGCGGCGCTCGCCGGAGCGGACGGCTTCCGGCTGCAGGTGGACGGGGCGGGGATCCGTGCACGGCTCGATGATGCGGACGTCGCGGAGCAGGCGGCCGCGGTGATCGCGGTGCTCGACGACGGCACGGAACTCGTCTCCGCGAGCAGTCCGGACGGGCTCTCCGCCCGCGTGACGGTGAAGGCCACGTGGTCGCCGCCGCTGCTCAGCGACCTCGTGCCGGCGGTGGTCTCGATCCGCTCCACGGGGACGAGCCGCACCTCGCTCGAGTGAGCCCGATGGCGGCTCGCAAGAGGCGCGACCGCTTCGTCGTCGCGCTCAGCTGCGATGCGCCCGATAGACCGTCAGCGCACGACGCGCCGCGCGCACACGCAGGTGATCGCTCGCCTCGCCCACCTCGCCGTCGCGCGCGATGCGCTCGGGTCCGCCGGGGAGGCCGATCTCGAACTCCGGAGCGGACACCTCGTGGTATTGCTTCACCCGGGCCAGCTGTCCGGTGAGTGTCGCGAGCAGGACGACGAAGCGCGACCAGCGGCCGGACACGTCGAGGATCCGCAGATCGATCAGGCCGTCCTGAAGGTCTTCGCGCACGGTGGGGGCGAAGCCGTGCGGCTGGTACTGGCCGTTCCCGATGAACAGGAGACTCGATTCCCGGGTCCTTCCGTCGACCGTCACGGAGACCGCGCGGTCCTTGCGCATCGTTCGCCACCCGGCGACGAGCGCCGCGAGCGGCTTGCCGATCCTCTTCTCCCTCCCCTCGCGGATGCGCACGAAATCGGTGTAGGCGCCGACGCTGGCCGTGTTGAGGAAGATCTGGTCGTTGAGGTAGCCGACATCGACCTTCGTCGCCGTGCCGCGCCGGATCGCGCGCACCGTGTCCTTCACCCGGTCGGCGCCGATCGTGCGGGCGAAGTGATTGAAGGTTCCGCCGGGGAACACCGCGAGCGGGAGATCCCTCTCGATCGCGGCCTGCGCGGCGGCGGCCACGGTGCCGTCGCCGCCGGCGACCGCGAGCACGTCCGCTCCGGCGGCCGCTCGGCGCATCACCGCCGCGACGTCGTCGGACTCGTGCAGCTCGACGATCCCCATGTCGGGCAGCGCCCGCCGCAGGACGCGCGTGAGATCCGCGCCGCGCCCGCTGTGGGACGCCGGGTTGACGACCAGCGTGACGCCCTTGCCACGGGGGCGGGGCTGCAGCTGGTCGAGCTCGCGAGGGGCGGACACGGCCGGCGTCGGCACGGGCGGCACGAGCCGGCGACCGATGGCCGCGACCGTGCTGCCCAGGACGAGACCCGCGGCGACATCCGAAGGGTAGTGCGCTCCGGTGGCGACCCGGGAGAAGCCCACGAGTCCCGCGAGCACCTGGAGCGGCACGCCCGCCGCCGGAAGCTCGGCGCTGACCCCGGCCGCGAAGGCCGCCGCGCTCGCCGCATGTCCGCTGGGGAACGAGGAGGAAAGCGGCGTCCTGCGGGACAGCCGGCCGAGCGGGACGAGCGTCTGGATCGGACGCTCGCGATGATGCAGGCGCTTGGCGAGCTGGTTCGCGATGAGGCTCGTCGCCCCGAGGGTCACGACCCCGCGCAGGCCGGCGCGCCGCGCGCGGCTGCGTCCGGTCAGGTAGAGGCCCCCCGCGATCCCGAGCCACAGCAGGGAGTGGTCGGCGGCGTTCGTGAGCCGAGGCATCCAGCGGTCCAGGACCGGGCTGGGCGTCGTCGCGACCGCGGAGAAGACAGCCGCGTCCAGGGCGCGCACCTGCTCTCGTGCCTCGGCAGCCGCGTCGCGGATCGGGCGGGGGCTTCTCCTGCGTGTCATCGGACACCTCCTCGATCCACGGTAGCGAAGAGCCGGTGTCGGAGCGCCCGCTGCGGGGCGCTAGGGCAGGGTCCGCCGCGGGACGAAGCGGGGGATGAACCGCAGGAACCCGACGGCGCCGATGATCCCGATCGCGCCCATGGCGGCTGCTCCGATCGCGAGCGAGCTGATCGCCGCGATCCCCGAGAACAGCAGGGGAGCGATCGCGCCGCCGGCGTCGGTGAGCGTGCGCCAGGAGCCGAGGAACGCGGCGGGCTCGGACTGCGGGGCGACGTCGGCTCCGAGCGTGAGCAGTATTCCGCTGGAGAGCCCGTTGCCGACGCCGAGCACCGCGGCGATCATGCCGAACCAGAGCACGTTCGTGCTCGCGTCGTGCGTGAGGGAGAGCACGAGGAAGCCGGCGCCCATCAGCACCATCGCCGGCAGCGCGGCCCAGAGGCGGCCGAAGCGGTCCATGACCTGACCGCTCGCGTAGAACAGGGCGAAGTCGATCGCGCCGGAGACGCCGACCACGAGCGCGATCGACGAGGCGTCCAGCCCGATCGAGACGCCCCACAGCGGCAGCACCACCTGGCGGGCGGAGCGCACGGCCGAGAGGCTCGCCGCGGCGAGGCCCAGGCGCCCCAGCACCCCGCGGTTGCGCCACATCGTGCGGAAGACGCCTGCGCGCTCGATCGTGGGGATCGATCCGCTCACCGCCTCACCGGTGTCCTCGACATCGCCGGGATCGCGATCGGCGGCCGCGGCCTGCGCCTCCGGATCCGGCCCGAACAGCACGAGCAGGATCAGCGCGACCAGCAGCACGACGAAGAACCACAGGGCGGCGTTCTCGGTGTGGAACAGAGCCAGCAGCGCCGCGGCGATGAAGGGCCCCACGAACATGCCGGCACGGAAGGAGCCGCCCAGCAGCGACAGCGCGCGGGCGCGGAACTCGACCGGAACACGGGTCGTCATGAACGCGTGCCGGGCCAGTCCGAACGCCGCCGCCGACATGCCGACCACGAACACGGCGACCGTGAACACGACGAGGCTCGGCGCGAGCGCTCCCGCGACCACGCCGATGAGGGAGAGGGCACCGGCGATCACCATCGTGTACCGCTCGCCGACCCGCGACACCAGCCAGCCCGCGGGGATGTTGCCGCACAGCTGTCCCACCACGAGCGCCGAGGCGATGAGGCCGGCCGACGCGAGGGTCGCCCCCCGGCTCGCCGCGATCACGGGGATGAGCGGCACGACCGCGCCCTCGCCGAGCGAGAAGAGGAGCGTGGGCAGGTACACCATCGGGCCGAACTTCCACAGCACAGAGATCGCCCGTTCCGCCACGACTCCACGGTAGACCCGTGCGCGGATGCCGGGTCGCGCACCCGCGGGCGACGACGATCTGGCCCGAGGGTTCGTCAGGGCATCGCTGCGCGCGATACTCTGAGGTGCCATGCTCGAACTTGATCTCTCCGCCGAAATCGCGGCCCTCCGTCAGACCTTCGGCGACATCCGCGAGGTCGCCGACGTCGAGGGACTCCGCGCCGACATCGAACGCCTCAGCGAGGAAGCGGGCGCGCCCGACCTCTGGGACGACCCCGAGAAGGCGCAGAAGGTGACGAGCGCCCTCAGCCACCGCCAGGCGGACCTCAAGCGCGTCACCGAGGTGGAGCAGCGTCTCGACGACCTCGAGGTGCTGGTCGAGCTCGCCAACGAGATGGAGGACGAGGACTCCGCCGCCGAGGCGCGCGCCGAGCTCGCCTCCCTCACCGACACGGTGAACCAGCTCGAGGTGCAGACCCTGCTGGACGGCGAGTACGACGAGCGCGCCGCGATCATCACGATCCGCTCGGGTGCGGGCGGCGACGACGCCACCGACTTCGCCGAGATGCTGCTGCGCATGTACCTGCGCTACGCCGAGCGCCACAAATTCCCGGTCAAGGTCATGGACACCTCCTACGCCGAGGGCGCGGGCATCAAGTCCACGACCTTCGAGGTCGATGCGCCCTACGCCTTCGGCACCCTCTCTGTGGAGGCGGGCACCCACCGCCTCGCCCGGATCAGCCCGTTCGGATCCGCCGACAAGCGCCAGACGTCGTTCGCCGCCGTCGAGGTCATCCCGCTCATGGAGGAGG
The DNA here is from genome assembly GCF_023703415.1 of Microbacterium sp. USTB-Y. Taxonomy (GTDB): domain Bacteria; phylum Actinomycetota; class Actinomycetes; order Actinomycetales; family Microbacteriaceae; genus Microbacterium. The sequence continues at coordinate 242,860 of NZ_JAGMTU010000006.1, forward strand.
CGACCGAGGTCGACATCCCCGAGGGCGACATCCGCGTCGACGTGTTCCGCTCCTCGGGTCCCGGCGGCCAGTCGGTCAACACGACCGACTCCGCGGTGCGCATCACGCACCTGCCGACCGGCATCGTCGTGTCGATGCAGAACGAGAAGTCGCAGATCCAGAACCGCGCCGCCGCCATGCGCGTGCTGCAGACCCGCCTGCTGCTGCTGCAGAAGGAGGAGGAGGCCGCCAAGAAGAAGGAGCTCGCGGGCAACATCACGGCGAGCTGGGGCGACCAGATGCGCTCCTACTTCCTCTACGGCCAGCAGCTCGTCAAGGATCTGCGCACCGGACACGAGTCCGGCAACCCTGCGACGGTCTTCGACGGCGACCTGGACGGCTTCATCTCGGCCGGGATCCGCTGGCGCAAGCGCAAGGACGAAGACGACTGATTGCCGTCGGACTCCCGGTTGCTCAGCGCCTTCCCAGGTGACGGAGCACGGGAATCCCCGTAGGGTGGTCTCCCGATGACGGTGACACGGAGAATCCCGATGACTCTGACCCGGAAGACGGCGGCCGGCTGCGCCATCGCAGCGCTGATCCTTCCTGCCGCGGCGACGGCGGCGTTCGCCTTCCCTCCCGCGGACCCGTCCGCCGGGCGCAGCGCGGTGTCGCTCGTCGTGGATCCGCAGAGTTACACGGTCGCGTCCGCCGCTCAGGAGCAGACCCTCTCCCGCGCCGCGTTCGAGGTCTACACGCCGCCGGCGCCGCCCGCCGCACCCGCTGCCTCCGAGGCGCCCGCGTCCTCGGCGACGGCCGCATCGGCATCCGCCGCGCCGCAGTCGTTCTCCGGTGAGGCCGTCGTCGCCTACGCCGAGACCTTCGTCGGCGTGGTCCCCTACGGCTGGGGCGCCGACCCGAGCGACTCCTTCGGCTGCGACGGACTGGTCCAGTACGTGTTCGGCCACTTCGGGATCAGTCTTCCCCGCGGCGCCGACAACCAGGCCGCGCTCGGCACCGTGATCTCCGCCGACGAGGCGCGGGCGGGGGATCTGGTCTGGTGGCCGGGGCGACACATCGGCATCTGGGACGGCGCCGGGGGCATCATCGACTCGCCCGACTGGGGGCGCTACGTCGAGCACCACGCGCCGTGGGCGAGTTCGGGCCCGCCGATCTACATCCGGCTCTGAGCGCCCGGCGCGGCGCCGCGGATCACGGCGCCGTCTTGCAGGCCGTGACCGCCTCCATGGTCGTCTGAACGACCAGCTGCCGCTCGGTCTCGTCGGACTGGATGTCGCGTCCGTCCGCCACGTTGATGAGACTCTCGGTCGAGACCTCCGAGTCGACGAGATGCTGTCCGATACACAGCGCCTCATCGTCGGTGTACTGGCCGCCGGCGCCCGCCGCGTCCATGATGACGAGGAACCCGTCGGCGACCTCCTGAGCAGAGGGCCTGTCCGCGGCATCGGTGGTCGTGGTGCCCGGATCCGTCGCCGCATCGGATGCCGCCGGAGCGGATCCGTCGAACTCGTCCGGATGCGTGCTCGCGTAGCCGAGGAAGACCGTGAACAGCACGATGCCGGAGACGATGCCCGCGACGATCGAGAGCGCGATCCCCACGATTCCCGGCCACTTCGCGCCCCGGAGGAACAGCGAGACGATCGAGAGCACGAATCCGATACCCAGCAGGATCCAGCCGAAGAGCATGATCGGCGGAATCCAGGAGACGATCGCGCCGACGGCGGTGACTCCCAGCGCGATCCAGCCGAGCACCCCGACGCGCTTGGTCCCGGGCGCGGGTACGGCCATCGCGGGGACGGCCGTCCCGGGCACGGCCATCTGGGGTGCGGCCATCTGCGGCGCGTCCATTGAGGGGGCGGGGGAGCCCGGAACGACCGGAGGGGTCGATGGCTGCTGCGGGCCGGCGTACTGGTCGGTCCACTGCCGGCCGTCCCACCAGCGCTGCCTTCCGGATCCGTCGTCGTACCAGCCTGCCGGCGTTTCCATGGAGCCCCTCCCGTTGGCGAGGATCGCGCCCCATCGGCGATATCCTCAGCGTTCCAATAACACTCGCACAGAGTCTTCCCAGAATCATCCGGGACAGCAAACTCGCCGGACCGGCATCCCGCCGACTCGGCGCCGCCAACCCGCCGCGCGGGGGTGTCGCTCGCGGGCTGCGGGCCACGCCCGCTTAGGCTCGACACGCCATGATCCGATTCGAGAACGTCACCAAGCGCTATCGCGGCACCAAGCGTCCCGCGCTCTCCGGGGTCGATTTCGAGGTGCAGCGAGGCGAGTTCGTCTTCCTCGTCGGCGCGTCGGGATCCGGGAAGAGCTCCTGTCTGCAGCTGATCCTCCGCGAGGAGTCACCGACCTCCGGCCGCGTCGCCGTGCTCGGGCGCGACCTCAAATCCATCGCGAACCGCAAGGTCCCCTACTTCCGTCGCAGCATCGGGTCGGTCTTCCAGGACTTCCGTCTGCTGCCGTCGAAGACCGTGTACCAGAACGTCGCGTTCACCCTGCAGGTGACCGGCGCCTCGCGGGGCTTCATCCAGCAGGCGGTGCCCGAGGCCCTCGCGCTCGTGGGCTTGAGCGGCAAGGAGAAGCGCCTGCCGCACGAGCTCTCCGGTGGTGAGCAGCAGCGCGTGGCGATCGCGCGGGCCATCGTCAACCGCCCGCAGATCGTGCTCGCCGACGAGCCGACCGGCAACCTCGACCCCGGCACGTCCGTCGACATCATGCAGCTGCTCGCGCGCATCAATGCCGGCGGCACCACGGTGGTCATGGCCACGCACGAGGCGGCGTTCGTCGATCAGATGCAGCGCCGCGTGATCGAGCTGCGCGACGGCGAGATGGTGCGCGACGAGGTCGGCGGCGGCTACGGCGACACCTCCAACGTGCCGCGTCTGGAGCCCGAGGCGATCCGTGGTGCGGCGGCGACCGCCGCCCTGCAGACCGTGCGGGAGGTGCACCGGGAGACCGAGGCCGCGATCGCCGAACCGGTGGCCGCCCCCGCGCCCGCCGATGCGCCGAGGAATCCGCGACCGACGGCCTCGACGGCCGACGACGCGCCGCCGGCTTCGCCGCCGATCGTCGTCCCGCCTGTGGACCTCGCCGAACTCGGGGTCGCCGACCGGCTCGGGCTCGATACCGGCGACGACGAGGAAGTGGGTCCCGTGTCATGAGGTTCGGACTCATCCTCGGCGAGGCGCTGACCGGCCTGCGCCGCAACGCCTCCATGGTCATCTCCGTCGTGCTGGTGACGTTCGTGTCCCTCACGTTCGTCGGCGCGGCGATCCTCATGCAGGCCCAGATCGGCACGATGCGGGCCTACTGGCAGGACCGCGCGCAGGTCGCGATCTACATGTGCTCCTCGGTCTCCACGTCGCCCGGGTGCGTCGGCGGCGTCGCGACGGAGGATCAGATCAAGGCCGTCCAGGCCGAGCTCGACGGCGACACGCTGAAGCCGCTGATCGCCAAGAGCTCGTTCCAGACGGCGGACGAGGCCTACCAGGAGACGCTGAAGCTCGTCGGCAAGGACTACGCCGGTGTGCTCACCCCCGATCAGGTCAACGCCGTCTTCAAGGTGAACCTCAAGGACCAGACCCAGTCGGCCGTGATCGCGGAGGCCTTCAGCGGCCTCAAGGGCGTGGACGAGGTGAAGGACCAGCTCGAGTACCTGGATCCCCTCTTCAACGCGCTCACCGTCGCGACGTACATCGCCGTCGGGATCGCCGTGCTGATGCTCATCGCCGCGGTGCTGCTGATCGGCACCACGATCCGATTGTCGGCGTACGCGCGACGGCGGGAGATCGGGATCATGCGCCTGGTCGGAGCGTCGAACCGCTTCATCCAGACGCCGTTCGTCCTGGAGGGCGTGTTCGCCGCCGTGATCGGTTCGGTGCTCGCGAGCGCCGCGGTGCTGCTGGGTGTCCACTTCGGCGTGCAGGAGTACCTGACGAAGCGGGTCGCGTTCATCACCACGTGGGTCGGCCTCAACGAGGCGCTCCTCGTCGTCCCGGTGCTGATCGGCATCGGCGTGATCCTTGCGGCGCTCAGCGCCGGGTTCGCGATCCGCCGGTGGCTCCGCGCCTGATAGGCTGACAGGCTGCCGTGCGCCCGCGCGGCGCAGAATCAGGAGATCGCCATGCCCAGGGAACGCGGGGAGAAGGTCATCGCGACCAATCGTCGCGCACGTCACGACTACAACCTCGAGAAGTCGTACGAGGCGGGACTCGTGCTCACGGGCACCGAGGTGAAGTCGCTGCGCCAGGGGCGCGCCAACCTGACGGACGGATACGCGTTCATCAAGGGCAACGAGGCGTTCCTCGATGCGGTGCACATCCCGGAGTACTCGCAGGGGCACTGGACGAACCATTCGGCCAAGCGGATCCGCAAGCTCCTGCTGCACAAGGAGGAGATCGCGAAGCTCTCGCACGCGGTCTCCGCCGGTGGCTACACGCTCATCCCGCTGCGCCTGTACTTCTCGGATGGGCGCGCCAAGGTCGAGATCGCCCTCGCGAAGGGCAAGCGCGAGTACGACAAGCGGCAGACCCTGCGTGAGCGTCAGGACACCCGCGAGGCGGAGCGCGCGATGCGCTCCCGCAACCGCCTGGGGGAGTGACCTCTTCGCGCGCGGGCGTCTGAGCCCGAGCTACGGGGCAGGATCGAATCCGAACACCTCGCCGAGGAAGCGCAGTTCGGCCTCCGCCGCGGCGATGATCGTCTCCGCCCGCCGGAATCCGTGCCCCTCTCCGGGGAACAGCAGGTACTCGTGCCGCACGCCGCGCGCGGCGAGCGCATCGCGGATCGCCTCGGACTGCGACGGCGGGACCACGGCGTCATCCGCCCCCTGCAGGATCAGCACGGGCACGTCGATCCGGTCCGCGTGGGTGAGCGGCGAGCGGTCGATGTACGTCTGCTCGGCTTCGGGCAGCGGCCCGACCAGTCCGTCCAGGTAGTAGCGCTCGAAGTCGTGCGTCTCCTCCGCGAGAAGGCGGAGGTCGACGACCCCGTAGCGGTCGATCCCCGCGGCGAACACCCCGCCGCGCACGAGTGCGGACAGCACGGTCCATCCGCCGGCGGAGCCGCCGCGGATGGCGATGCGCGCCGGGTCCGCGATCCCGGCGTCGGCGAGACCCTGCGCCGCGGCGAGGACGTCGTCCACGTCGACGACGCCCCACTGACCGTCGAGCCGCTCGCGGTAGGCCCGGCCGTACCCGGTCGACCCGCCGTAGTTCACCTCGAGCACGCCGATCCCGCGGCTGGTGAACGCGGTGATCCAGCTCGCCTGCGCTCCGGTCGCGTGCGCGGTGGGGCCGCCGTGCACCTGCACGATGTACGGAGGCAGAGCGCCCGCCTCGGCGCGGACGCCGGGATTCGCGGGCGCGTGGTCGAACGCGTGCACGGGGCCGTGCGGTCCTGCGAAGGTCACCGGGCGCGCCCCCGGCACCCAGGCCGGATCCACCGCGTCGCCGGCGCGGATCGCCCGGACGGTGCCGGCGTCGACGTCGAGCTCCCAGAGACCGGGGGTGACCCGCCGCCCCTGACCCGTGACGAGCACTCGGGAGCCACGGGCATCCTCGAGGCTGAGGTCGGCGTCGAACGGCACGTCCAGCTCGCGGAGGAGCGCGCCGTCCCGGTCCAGCAGGACCAGCGAGTCCGAGCCGTTCGTCCGGACCGCGAGGATCCGTCCGTCGTCCAGGATCCGGAACCAGCGCTGGCCGAGCACCCAGAGCCCGCCGCCGGTGTCGGCGTCGGCGCGCGAGAAGTCCTCGCGGGTTGCGAGGGGTGTCGGGATCGGAGGCGCCGGCTGCGCGCCGATGCGTGCCCGGTGCAGATTCCACCGGCCCGTCGCATCATCGGCGAACAGCAGCTCGTCATCCGAGACCCATTCGGGCTGCAGCGCCGCCCGGCTCGGGATCGCGCCGTCGGCGCCCGAGGCGAGATCCACGACGCAGGCGAGGGCGGCGTCCCAGGGCATGCGCGTGTCCGGCCAGAGCACATAGGCGAGGCGGGATCCGTCGGGTGAGAGCGCGGGGTGGGCGTAGAAGCCGCCGTGGGAGACGATCACGCGGACGGCCCCGTCGTCCTCCGCCGCGGATCCGTCGACGGGGATCTCCACGATGGCACGCACATGCGGGTCGGGTCGCAGGTCCTCCCGCACGGCGAAGAGACGCCCTTGCTGCAGCCGGAGTCCTCCGTACTGCGCTCCCGAGGGCGTCAGCGGCACGGGTGCGACGGCTTCCGGATCCCACCGGCGCACGCGCTGATCGTCGCCGTCGACGAAGAACAGCGTGCCGTCATCCGCCACGGTCCACGCGCCGCCGCCGTACTCGTGCACGCGGGAGCGCGCGCCCCACGGCGCCGGCAGCACCTCGTGCACCGTGCCGTCGGGCGCGGTGCGGAGCACGCGCATGCGTCCGCGCTCCTGCGGCACCGACTCGCTCCACCAGATCCCGTCCGCGGCGAACCGTGCGCCGTCGATCCGCACGCCCGCGGCGGCGAGGTCGGCCGAGGTCAGCGGGGAGGGCCAGGAACCGTGTGCAGCGCTCATGCTTCGAGCCTAGAAGAGCGCGCGGCGGATGCGGGCGCGGATCCCGCCGGCCGCGGTTCGCGGAGAGCGCGACACATGATGAAACACAGAATGCGTCGCCCCTCGGCGCCGCCTACCGTGGGGGGACCACCCCGATGCAGGAGAGAGATGTCCTTCGATGCGCCGCCGTTCGCCCCGATCGGGGTCGTCGCGCCGCGCGTGCCGATCTCCTTCGAGCTGTATCCGCCGCGTACCCCGGCGCCGGTCGAGGCGCTGCACGAGACCATCCAGCAGCTCGCCTCGGTGACGCCGCGCTTCATCTCCGTCACCTACGGCGCCGGCGGCTCCGTGGGGGGCCGCTCGCTCGACGTGCTGCGCTACATCCGCGAGCACACCTCGGTCGAGCCGCTGGCGCACCTCACCTGCGTCGGCAGCACGTACGCCGGGGCCTCCCGGCTGATCCGGGAGTTCCTCGACGCGGGGATCCTCAGCTTCCTCGCCCTGCGCGGGGATCCGCCGATCGACGAGAGCGCGCCGTTCCTCGGCGACCTGGAGAGCTCGGCTCAGCTCGTGCAGCTCATCGACCGGGCGCAGGCCGAGCGTGCGCCCTACCAGGAGCGCCCCATCCCCGGCGTCCCGGGCGCCGTGCAGGTGACCCCGCGCCGCAAGGTGAACATCGCGGTCGCCGCCTATCCGAACGGGCACCCGCGCTCGACCTATCGGAACCAGGACATCGACGCGCTGCTGGCCAAGCAGGCGGCGGGGGCGACGCTCGCGATCACGCAGCTCTTCTTCCATCCCGACGACTACTTCGCCTTCGTCGAGCGGGCCCGCCGCGCCGGGGTGACGATCCCGATCCTGCCCGGGATCATGCCGATCACCTCGCCCGCCCGGCTCCGCCGCGTGCTGGAGCTCAGCGGCGAGGAGCTGCCCGCCGAACTGTCCATCGCGCTCGAGGTCGAGCCCACCGCCGAGGGGCGCACCGAGATCGGCATCGCCCAGGCGGCCGCCCTCGTTCGCGAGCTCGTCGACGGCGGCGCACCCGGCGTGCACCTGTACGCCTTCAACCAGCACCGCACCGTGCTCGACGTGCTCGAGAACGCCGGCGTGCTCCAGACCGTCGGCGCGCGCTGAGCCGCACCTTCCCCCTTCCGTCAGAGAGGACCGTCATGACCGCATTCCCCGAGGGCACCGTCCTGGGCTACCCCCGCATCGGCCGTCGCCGCGAGCTCAAGAAGGCCGTCGAGGCGTTCTGGGCCGGGCGGATCGACGAGGCCGAGCTCGAGCGCACCGCCGCCGAGCTGCGCGCGACCACCCGGGAGCGCCTCGCCGCGCAGGGGCTGGGCCGTGACGACTCGGCGATCCCCGAGTCGTTCTCGTACTACGACCAGGTGCTCGACGCCGCCGTCACGGTCGGCGCGATCCCGGCGCGCTTCGAGGATCTCCGCTCCGAGGACGGCACGATTGGCCTGCCCGCCTACTTCACCGTCGCCCGCGGCGAGGGCGAGCGCGCGCCGCTCGAGATGACGAAGTGGTTCGACACGAACTACCACTACCTCGTGCCGGAGATCGGCCCCGACACCGTGTTCTCGCTGTCCAGCGACCGCATCGTGCGCCAGGTGCAGGAGGCGGCGGAAGCCGGCTTCCGCACGCGTCCGGTGGTCGTCGGTCCCGTCACCTTCCTCGCCCTCGCCAAGGCGGCCGACGAGGCGCCCGCGGGCTTCGACCCGCTGTCGCGCCTGGACGACCTGCTGCCGGTGTACGCCGAGCTGCTCGGCGCGCTCAAGGCCGCGGGTGCGGAGTGGGTGCAGCTCGACGAGCCGGCCCTCGTGAGCGAGTCCCTGCCCGCCTCGGTCGCCGAGCTCGGCGCCGCCGCCGCACGCGCCTACGGCGTCCTCGGCGGGCTCGCCGAGCGCCCGGCGATCTTCGTCGCCGCGCCGTACGCGGCGCTCGACGCGAACCTCGAGGTCCTCGCCGCGGCCCCGATCGAGGCGATCGGCCTCGACCTGGTGCGCGGCACCGTGCCCGCTGCCGTCCCCGGGCTCGCGGACAAGGTGCTCGTCGGCGGCGTGATCGACGGTCACAACATCTGGCGCGGCGACCTCGCTGCGGCCTTCGACACCCTCGAGGCGCTGCGCGGTCTCGGCGCGGCCGGCGTCTCCGCCGCGACCTCCACGTCGCTGCAGCACGTGCCGCACGACGTCGAGGACGAGACGAAGCTCGATGCCCGGCTGGTGAGCTGGCTCGCCTTCGCCGACCAGAAGGTCGCCCAGGTCACGACCCTCGCCACGGGTCTCGCCGAGGGCCGCGACGCGATCGCCGCCGAGCTCGACGCCGCGTCCGCCGCTCTCGCCGATCGCCTGAGCGCCCCCGGCGTGCGCGTCGAGGCCGTGCGTGCGCGGACCGCGGGCCTCACCGAGGGCGACTTCAGCCGCGGGGACTACGACGCCCGCGTCGTGGCGCAGGAGAACGCGCTGAACCTGCCCGCGCTGCCGCTCACCACGATCGGATCCTTCCCGCAGACCGGCGAGATCCGTCGCGCCCGTGCGCAGTTCACCAGGGGCGAGATCACCGCCGACGAGTACGACGGCTTCCTCCGCGACGAGATCGGCCGCGTCGTCGAGCTCCAGGAGGAGCTGGGCCTGGACGTGCTCGTGCACGGCGAGCCCGAGCGCAACGACATGGTGCAGTACTTCGCCGAGAACCTCGACGGCTTCGACGTCACCGAGAACGGCTGGGTGCAGTCCTACGGATCCCGCGCCACGCGTCCGTCGATCCTGTGGGGGGACGTCTCCCGCCCCGCGCCGATCACGGTCGCCTGGTCGCAGTACGCCCAGTCCCTCACCGCGAAGCCGATGAAGGGCATGCTGACGGGTCCCGTCACGATCCTGGCGTGGTCGTTCGTGCGCGACGACCAGCCGCTCGCGGAGACCGCGAACCAGGTGGCGCTGGCGCTGCGCGACGAGATCGCCGATCTCGAGGCCGCCGGCATCGGCGTGATCCAGGTCGACGAGCCGGCGCTGCGCGAGCTGCTGCCGCTCAAGAAGGCCGACCAGCCGGCCTATCTCGACTGGTCCGTCGCCTCGTTCCGTCTCTCCACCGCCGGTGCGGAGACCGCCACGCAGGTGCACACCCACCTCTGCTACTCGGAGTTCGGCGTGGTCATCGACGCGATCCGCGCTCTGGACGCCGACGTGACGTCGATCGAGGCCGCCCGCAGCCGCATGGAGGTCGTCACCGACATCGCCGCCTCGGGCTTCGACCACGGCATCGGCCCGGGCGTCTATGACATCCATTCCCCGCGCGTGCCGGAGACCGCCGAGATCGAGACGCTGCTGCGTCGCGCCGTCGAGGAGATCCCCACGCGTCAGCTCTGGGTCAACCCGGACTGCGGCCTGAAGACGCGTGGCTACGAGGAGACCAACGCCTCGCTGCGCAACATCGTCGAGGCCACCCGTCGCGTCCGCGAGGACGTCTCGGTCGCGGTCTGACCGTGTAGGTCGTTCTGCTCGTCGAGGCCCCCTCGCAGCACCGAGGCCCCCTCTCAGATCCGGATCTGAGAGGGGGCCTCGGTGCGCAGAGGGGGTATCGACGCGGATGGCTCGATGGCGCGATGGCGCGTGAGGATCAGACGGCGCGCAGCACGGCCACGACCTTGCCCAGAACGGTCGCGTCATCGCCCAGGATGGGCTCGAACGCGCTGTTGCGCGGCAGCAGCCACACGTGACCGTCGCGGCGGCGGAACGTCTTGACGGTGGCCTCGCCGTCGAGCATCGCGGCGACGATCTCGCCGTTCTCGGCCGTGCCCTGGGAGCGCACGACCACCCAGTCCCCGTCGCAGATCGCGGCGTCGATCATCGACTCGCCGGAGACCTTCAGCATGAACAGGTCGCCCTTCCCGACGAGCTGGCGGGGGAGCGGGAAGATCTCCTCGACCTGCTGCTCCGCCGTGATCGGCACACCCGCCGCGATCCGGCCGACGAGCGGCACCAGGGCCGCGTCGCCGACCGACGGCGCCGTGTCGGCGGGGTTCTCCGTGGAGGTCCCCGGAAGGTCGATCAGCACCTCCATGGCGCGGGTCTTGCCGGCGTCGCGGCGCAGGTAGCCGCTCAGCTCGAGCTGGCCGAGCTGATGCGTCACGCTGCTCAGCGACTTGAGGCCGACGGCGTCGCCGATCTCGCGCATGCTCGGCGGGTAGCCGTACCGGGCGATCGAGGTCTGGATGACCTCGAGGATCGCCATCTGCTTCGCACTGAGGCTCTTGCGGCGCCGCGTCCGCGGGGCCTCGGAGCCGGGGGTCGCGCCGTCGCTCATGCCATCTCCTTCGTGTGCGTCCGGCCTTCGCGGAGCCGTTCGATCCCGCCTGTCCGGGGGCGGCGGTTCGAACGTCGGTGGTCCGTGATGGGGTCTTGTTATCGAAACCGTATCCGAGACCGGAGCGGAATCGGTAGATCTGTTCGAGCGTGTCGATGAATTCGGATCCCCGATTTTCGAAGAACGCTTGACAGATGTTCGAACTCGAAAGTAGTTTCGGAACGTAGGTTCGCCTCTCCAGAGGCCCGGACCCCCGGAAGCTCACACAGAGGAGCTATCGGGATCCGGGGAGAGGCGGACCCGCACACAACAGAGGAGAAGCACCATGAGCAGCATCACCTTCGCCGCACCGGTCCCCGCCACGCGTCTGCGGATCACCGCCCGCGGTCGGCGCGTGCTGGCGGCGCTGGTCGCGCTGCCGGTGGCCGCCGGGATCGCCTTCGCCGCACTGAGCGGGGGATCGGCTCTCGCCTCGGGCGAGCACACCGCGGGAGGCGCGTTCGCGACGGTCACGGTGCAGCCCGGGGACACGCTGTGGTCGATCGCGGGCGAGATCGCACCCGACGCGGATCCGCGTGACGTCGTGGCCGACATCTCCCAGCTCAACATGATCGGCGGCGGCGTGATCGAGGTCGGTCAGCACCTGGCGATCCCCGCGCAGTACAGCGCGACGCAGCGCTGACTCGCACCGCGCCGGACTCGGCACCCGTGCTCCGCCGGAGCTCTGCAACCGCCGACATCTGTGCGCCGGTGCACATCCGAGCCGCCTAGCATGGCAGGGTGACTGCCTCGCTCGACGACTTACCCCTTCGTGACGACCTCCGCGGGCTCCGCCCGTATGGAGCCCCGCAGGCGCCGCTGCCCGTGGCGCTGAACGTGAACGAGAACACCCATCCGGTGCCCGAGAGCGTCGCGAGCGACATCCTCGACGACATCGCGGTGGCGCTGCGCGACGTGAACCGCTACCCGGACCGGGAGTTCACCGAGCTCCGGGAGGCGTTCGCGGGCTACCTCGGCCACGGCCTCGAAGCCTCGAACATCTGGGCGGGCAACGGATCCAACGAGGTGCTCCAGCACATCCTCCAGGCGTTCGCCGGTCCCGGGCGCACGGTTTTCGGCTTCGCCCCGACATACTCGATGTACCCCCTGCTGGCCCAGGGGACGGGTGCGACCTGGGTCGCCGGCACGAGGCACCCCGACTACGAGATCACCGTCGACGAGGCGGTCGCGCAGGTGCGCGAGCACGACCCCGACGTGATCCTGCTCTGCGCGCCGAACAACCCCACCGGGACGCCCCTTCCGCTCGAGGTGGTCGAGGCCGTCTACGACGCCGCCCGCGGCATCGTCATCGTGGACGAGGCGTACCAGGAGTTCGCTCCCAAGGACTCGCCCTCCGCGCTGTCCCTGCTCGACGGGCGGCCGCGGCTGGCCGTCTCGCGCACGATGAGCAAGGCCTTCGCCTTCGCCGGGGCGCGGGTCGGCTACCTCGCCGCGGACCCTGCGTTCATCGACGCGCTCCGTCTGGTGCGGCTGCCCTACCACCTCAGCGCGCTGACCCAGGCGGCGGCGATCGCGGCGCTGCGCAACGCGCCGATCATGCTGGGGATGGTCGATGAGATCGTCTCCCAGCGGGATCGCATCACCGCGACCCTCGAGGCGCTGGGATACCCACCGCATCGCTCCTGGTCGAACTTCGTGCTGTTCGGCGGCGTGACCGACCCCGCCGCGACCTGGCGCGCGCTCTACGACAAGGGGGTCCTGATCCGTGATGTCGGGATCCCGAATCACCTGCGCGTCACGGCCGGCACCGAGGCCGAGACCACCGCGTTCCTGGACGCGCTCGCCTCGATAGGATCGGCCTCATGACCGCTCGTTCCGCCCGCCGCACCCGCTCCACCTCCGAGTCGACGATCGAGCTCGAGCTGAACCTGGACGGCACCGGTCAGAGCCACATCGACACCTCGGTGCCCTTCTTCGATCACCTGCTCACCGCGTTCGCGAAGCACTCGCTGACCGACCTCACGGTGCGCGCCTCGGGCGACATCCACATCGACGCGCACCACACGGTGGAGGACGTCGCGATCGTGCTCGGCCAGGCGATCCGGGAGGCCCTCGGCGACAAGAGCGGGATCTCCCGCTACGGCGATGCGCTCGTGCCCCTGGACGAGGCGCTCGTGCAGGCCGTGGTCGACATCTCCGGGCGGCCGTACCTCGTGCACGAGGGCGAGCCGGCGGGCTACGAGCACCACCTCATCGGCGGTCACTTCACGGGTTCCCTCGTGCGGCACGTCTTCGAGGCCATCGCCTACAACGCCGCCCTCACCGTGCACGTGCGCGTGATCAGCGGCCGCGACCCGCACCACATCGCGGAGGCCGAGTTCAAGGCGTTCGCGCGTGCGTTCCGGCAGGCGAAGGCCCTCGACCCGCTGGTGGTCGGTGTGCCGTCGACCAAGGGCGCCCTGTGAGCGCGTCCGCCGAGGGGCGTCGCCCCACCGTCGCGGTGTTCGACTACGGCTCCGGCAACGTGCACTCGGCCGTGAAGGCGCTCATCCGCGCCGGCGCGGACGCCCGGCTGACCGGCGATCGCACGGAGGCCCTCGAGGCGGACGGACTCGTGGTCCCTGGTGTGGGCGCGTTCGCCGCCGTCCGCGAGGCCCTGGCCGCTCACCGCGGCGATGAGATCATCGAGCGTCGCCTCGCCGGCGGTCGCCCGGTGCTGGGGATCTGCGTCGGCATGCAGGTGCTGTTCGCCGGCGGGGTCGAGCGCGGGGCCGAGGTCGACGGGCTCGGCGAATGGCCGGGAGTGGTGACGGAGCTCGATGCTCCGGTGCTCCCGCACATGGGCTGGAACACCGTCGAGCCGGACGAGGGCAGCGTGCTGTTCCGCGGCATCGAGCACGAGCGGTTCTACTTCGTGCACTCGTTCGCCGCGCAGTCCTGGGAGCTGGAGGTCATGCCCCCGTTCCCGCAGCCGCGGCTCACCTGGGCGGAGCACGGATCCCGATTCCTCGCGGCTGTCGAGAACGGACCGCTCTCGGCCACGCAGTTCCACCCGGAGAAGTCCGGCGATGCGGGGATCCGGCTTCTGGGCAACTGGATCTCCACGCTCTGACCTCCGCGGCCGTGCGGCGGAGGGGATTGGTGCCCCACCGTCGCCCGGACTACTCTCTTCTCTCGTGCCGAGCCTGCAGCGGGCCGGCGCACCGTGACCCGAAGGACGACATGAACGAGTTCGCGCAGTCCCCCTCCCTGACCCTCCTCCCGGCCGTCGACGTGGCCGGCGGTCAGGCCGTGCGCCTGACCCAGGGCGAGGCCGGAAGCGAGACCAGCTACGGCGATCCGCTCGACGCGGCCGCCGAGTGGGTCGACCAGGGCGCCGAGTGGATCCACCTCGTCGACCTCGACGCGGCGTTCGGCCGCGGCAGCAACGCGCCCATCCTGCGTCGCGTCATCAAGCAGTTCCGCGGTGTCAACGTCGAGCTCTCCGGCGGGATCCGCGACGACGCGAGCCTCGAGGCCGCGATGGAGTCGGGCGCCGCCCGGATCAACCTCGGCACGGCCGCGCTGGAGAACCCCGAGTGGGCCGCCGACGTGATCGCCCGGTACGGCGACGCGGTCGCGGTCGGCCTCGACGTCCGCGGCACGACGCTCGCGGCGCGCGGCTGGACCAAGGAGGGCGGCGACCTCTGGACGGTGCTGGACCGCCTGGAGGACGCGGGCTGCAGCCGCTACGTGGTCACGGACGTGACGAAGGACGGCACCCTCAAGGGCCCGAACCTCGACCTGCTCCGCGAGATCACCGCGCGCACCCCGAAGCCCGTCGTGGCCTCGGGCGGCATCGCCAACCTCGACGACATCGCCGCGCTGCGCGAGCTCGTGCCGCTCGGCGTCGAGGGCGCGATCGTCGGCAAGGCGCTGTACGCCGGTGCGTTCACCCTGGCCGAGGCGCTGGATGTCGCCGGATCCTGACGACACCGCGTCCGCGGCGTGCGACCACGACCACGGCCCGCACGCCGGGACCGGAGACTCCGCCGGCGTGCCCTGGGCCGGTCGCTCGTTCCAGGAGAACACCCGCGCCGGTGACGACGGGTCGGCGGATCCGGCGCTCTGGGATGCGCTGACGCGCTTCCGCGCGGGGGAGGGCTCCCAGGTCGAGGTCGTGGACGCGTTCCGCGCCGCGCGCGTGCTGGTGCCCCTCGTCGCGGAGAAGGGCGAGGAGGGTGTCGCCCCGTCCGGCCTGACCGTGGACAAGACGCAGGAGCTGTCGCTCGTGACGGTCGCGTCGCCGGACGGACGCACGGTCCAGCCGGCGTTCACGAGCGTCGACACCCTGCGCGCATGGGACCCCGTGGCGCGCCCCATCCCGGTCGAGGCCGCGCGGGTCGCGCTGTCTGCGTCGTCCGGCGACGCCGAGCTGATCGTGCTGGATCCCGGATCCGCGACCGAGTTCGTGCTGCGCCGCCCCGCCGTGTGGGCGGTCGCGCAGGGCCAGCGCTGGGAGCCGAGCTTCTTCTCGCCCGAGGTCTACGCCGGGCTGCAGGCGAGCGTCGGCAGCGAGCTCGCCGTGATCGACGTCGCCGTCTCGGCGGGCGACCCGGACGCGCGGCTGCGCGGCCCCGAGCTCGTGGTGACCCTCGAGCTCGTGCAGGGCATGGACCGCGAGACGCTGGATGCGGTGCTGGCGCGTCTCGCCCAGCGCTGGGCCGCGGACGACCGGATCGCCGTGCTGGTCGACTCGCTCACGGTGCGGCTGCGCGCCGGCGCCTGAGCTCCGCCCCGGAGGGCGGGCCCGGTCAGGTGACCGGGCCGGTCCACTTCTCGCCCGGGCCCTGACCGATCGGGTCGGGGATGACGGACGCCTCGCGGAAGGCGAGCTGCACCGAACGCAGGCCGTCGCGCAGTGAGCGCGCGTGCATGTCACTGATCTCCGGCGCTGCGGCGGTGATGAGCCCGGCGAGCGCGTTGATGAGCTTGCGGGCCTCGTCCAGGTCCTTCTGCGACTCAGGGTCGTCGGCGAGGCCGACCTTGACGGCGGCGGCGCTGAGCAGGTGCACGGCGGCCGTGGTGATGACCTCGACGGCGGCGACGTCGGCGATGTCGCGGGCCGCTCCCGCGGCGCCGTCATCGGTCGTGGAGACGGGGGAGACGTGCTCGTGGCCGTCGGGCGCGGGAGTGCTCACTGTGCCGGCTTTCCGAAGGTCTTGCCTTCTGATAGACTTCTGCGGGCTCCGGGGCTTAGGCCCCGGCACGAAAGAGGATTCACTTCCCACCCGCGCTTGCCGCTCAAGGCTACCGGGTCCAGCACTCCGCCGATTCACGTCGGTAGCCCGAGTCATCTCGGGAGGCACCGCGCAGCGACAGTTGTGCAGGCGTCAGGGTGCCGCCGGCGTCTGAGTGCCGGCGGGTGGGACGATTCCGCTTTCGCCCGTGATCCGTCCGGATCGCGGTGGCCGAAACCATCGTCTAAGGAGTCCGCATCAGCGATCCCCGCACCAATGAGCGCATCCGCGTCCCCGAGGTCCGCCTCGTCGGTCCCGCGGGTGAGCAGATCGGCGTCGTCCGCATCGAGGCCGCGCTGCGTCTTGCGCAGGAAGCCGACCTCGACCTCGTCGAGGTGGCCCCGAACTCGAAGCCTCCCGTGGTCAAGATCATGGACTACGGCAAGTTCAAGTACGAGGCTGCGCAGAAGGCGAAGGAAGCTCGCCGCAACCAGGCGAACACCATCCTCAAGGAGGTGCGCTTCCGTCTGAAGATCGAGGCGCACGACTACACGACCAAGCTCAAGCGCGCCGAGGGCTTCCTCAAGTCCGGCGACAAGGTGAAGGCGATGATCCTGTTCCGCGGTCGCGAGCAGTCCCGTCCCGAGCAGGGCGTGCGGCTCCTCCGCAAGTTCGCCGAGGACGTGGCCGAGTTCGGCACGGTGGAGTCCAACCCCACCATCGACGGACGCAACATGGTCATGGTGATCGCCCCGCTCAAGAACAAGTCCGAGGCGAAGGCCGAGCAGAACGCGGTGCGCGACGCGCAGCGCGCGGCCAACAAGCAGGCCGCCCGCGACGCCAAGGCGCCCGCGGCGCCGAGCGCCCCGGCCGCACCGGCTGAGTGATCCGCCGGATCCCGTAGCCCCACACAGACCTCCCGCTGCATGCGGGCAGAACCCTGTCGCCCAGCTGGGCGCCATACGAAGGAAGAGAAGATGCCGAAGCAGAAGACCCACTCGGGTGCCAAGAAGCGCTTCAAGATCACCGGCAGCGGCAAGCTGAAGAAGCAGCAGGCCGGCATGCGCCACAACCTCGAGCTGAAGTCGAGCCGTCGCACCCGCCGCCTCAACCAGGACCAGGTGCTGTCGAAGGCAGACGCCAAGGTCGCCAAGAAGCTCCTCGGCCGCTGACGCGCCCGATCGCACGATAGGAATACACGAAAATGGCTAGAGTCAAGCGCGCCGTCAACGCTCAGAAGAAGCGCCGCGTCATCCTCGAGCGCGCCTCGGGTTACCGTGGCCAGCGCTCGCGCCTGTACCGCAAGGCGAAGGAGCAGGTCACCCACTCCCTCGTCTACGCGTACCGCGACCGTCGCAAGCGCAAGGGCGACTTCCGTCGTCTGTGGATCCAGCGCATCAACGCCGCTGCCCGCCAGAACGGCATCACGTACAACCGCTTCATCCAGGGCCTCGGTCTCGCCGGCGTCCAGGTCGACCGCCGCATGCTCGCCGAGCTCGCGGTGAACGAGCCGGCGACCTTCGCCGCTCTCGTCGAGACGGCCCGCAAGGCTCTGCCGGCGGACGTCAACGCGCCCAAGTCGGCTGCGTAAGCACGGTTCCTGAGCCCGTCGAAGGGCTCGAAGGGGCGTCGTCCGTGAGGACGGCGCCCCTTCCGTGTCCCTAGACTGTGAGCGTGCTGGAGAATCCCCGATCCCCGCGCGTGCGCGCCGTCGCCAAGCTGACCAAGCGCAGTGCCCGAACCGAGACCGGCCTGTTCCTCCTGGAGGGGCCGCAGGCGGTCCGCGAGGCGCTGTCCTACCGCCCGGACGCGATCGTGGAGCTCTTCGCGACGCCGACCGCATGGGACCGGCACACCGACCTGCGTCATGCCGCCGCCGAGGCCGACGTGCGCCTCGAGTACGTGACCGAGTTCGTCCTCGCGGCGATGGCCGACACCGTCACCCCGCAGGGCGTGGTGGCCGTCGCGCGGCAGACGCCGACATCGGTCCGCGACATCTTCGCCGCATCGCCGCGCCTCATCGCGATCTGCGAGGAGGTGCGCGATCCCGGAAACCTCGGCACGATCATCCGCGCCGCCGACGCCACCGGCGCGGACGCCGTCGTGCTCACCGGTCGCACGGTCGACCTGTACAACCCGAAGGTGGTGCGCTCGACCACGGGATCCCTGTTCCATCTCCCCGTCTCTGTCGGGGGCGATCTCGCCGACGTCGTCGCCCGCGCACACGCCGCGGGCCTTCAGGTGGTCGCCGCCGACGTGAAGGGCGACGATCTGCTCGCGGCGCGGGCGGAGGGGGCGCTGGCCCGGCCGACGGCGTGGCTGTTCGGCAACGAGGCGCGCGGCCTCGAGGACGACGCGCTCGAGCTCGCGGACCGGGCGCTGCGGCTCCCGATCTTCGGCCGCGCGGAATCGTTGAACCTCGCGACCGCGGCGAGCGTGTGCCTCTACGAGAGCGCGTTCGCGCAGCGCGCCTGACCGGCTTCCCCGGCCGGGACGGCTGATACCGTGGTGCGGATCCGGTCGACGGAGCCGGGGCACGCGAGGGGACGGCGTTCATGAAGATCCTGATCGTCGAGGACGACGAACGCGTGGCGGACGCCCTCGCCGGATTCCTGGGCCGCGCCGGCTACGCGGTGGAGCGCGCCGGCGACGGACGCGGTGCGCTCGAGATGCTCGGCACCGACACCGAGGCGGTCATCCTGGACCTCGGGCTCCCCGACATCGACGGGATCGAGCTGTGCCGTCGCATCCGTACGGTCAGCGGCGTGCCGATCCTCATCGCCACGGCGCGCAGCCAGGTGCACGAGCGCATCCGCGGGCTGCGGGCCGGGGCCGACGACTTCCTCGTCAAGCCGTACGACGTGCAGGAGCTCCTCGCCCGTATCGAAGCGGTGACGCGCCGCAGCCAGGCGATCGGCGGCGGGCTGGGCCAGGTCGGCATCGACATCGACGGCGTCCGCATCGACCTCGTCGCGCGCCGGGTGCTGGTCGACGGCGAGCCGGTGGAGCTGACCCGCAAGGAGTTCGACGTCATCGCGGTGCTGGCCCGGTATCCGGGCGTCGCCGTGCCGCGGGAGCGCCTCATCCGCGAGGTGTGGAACACCGACTGGCAGAGCTTCGCCCGTTCGCTCGAGGTGCACGTCGCCTCCATCCGCCGCAAGATCGGCCGTCCCGCGCTCATCGAGACCGTGCGCGGGATCGGATACCGCCTGACGGGCCTCTGACCGTGCGTCGTCGTCTGTTCGTCGTGTTCCTGGTGCCGCTGGCGGCGGTGCTGCTGCTGCTCGGCGGCGCGTACGGATGGGCGGCCTCGCGCAGCGTGCAGCAGTCCTTCTACACCCAGCAGATCGGCGATATCGGCACGTTCGTGACGAGCGCGCGCCAGGCGCTGCTCTCGGGCAGCGCCGAGGTCCTGGACGGGGAGCTGCGCCGCTACAGCGCGCTGTACGGAACACGGGTGGTCGTCGTCGACCGCTCCGGGCGACCCTGGTCGCCGCAGCAGGCCGACGCGGAGGTGCTCGACCAGCCGACCGCCGACAAGGTGCAGCTCGCGCTCTCCGGGCGGCGCAGCGACCTGCCCGAGCCGGTGCTGCTGCCGTGGCAGTTCGCGGAGCAGTCGCTCGTCGAGCCCATCTTCGACGGCAGCGACGTGATCGGCGCGGTGGTGATGTCCGCGAGCGTGGACGCGCCGCGCTCCGAGATCGTGCGGCAGTGGATCCTGCTCGGCGTCGTGAGCGTGCTCGCGATCGGAGTCGGCCTGCTCGTGGTCGTGCGTCTGGCCGGCTGGGTGCTGCGCCCGGTGCACCGGGTGGACGAGGCGATGGAGGCGATCGAACGCGGCGACATGGAGGCGCGGATCGCCGACGACACGGGCCCGCCGGAACTGCACCGGATGATCCTGCTGTTCAACCGGATGGCGGAGGAGATCGAGCGGGTGGTGTCGCGCCAGCAGGAGTTCGCGCTCAACGCCTCGCACGAGCTGCGCAACCCCCTGAGCGCGCTCCTGCTGCGGGTGGAGTCGCTCGCGACCGGCCTGGACCGCAGCTGGGACCGCGACGTCGAGGCGACCCGGGAGGAGGGACGCCGCATGACCCGGATCCTGGACACCCTGCTCGCGTTCGCGCGCGGCGCGGATCCGGCTCCGTCGCGCGATCCGATCGACCTCGTCGCCCTCGCGCGCCGCCGGGTGGAGTCCTGGCGGGACGCGGCGGCGGCGAAGGGCGTCGCCCTGGTCCTGCTCGCCCCCGGGCCGGGGGCCGGCGGCCGCGTGCTCTCCAGCACCGATGAGACGATCGCGGAGAGCGCGCTCGACGCGGTGATCGACAACGCGGTGAAGTTCTCGCCCGCGGGCGCGCAGATCGAGGTCACCGCGGCGCGCGTCCAGGACCGATGCGAGCTGACGGTGCGCGACCACGGTCCTGGACTGCCCGAGGAGGAGCTCGCGCACGCGACCGACCGGTTCTGGCGCAGCGATCGCACCCGCACCACGCCGGGCACGGGTCTCGGCCTCGCCATCGCCACCGATCTGCTCGCCACCGTCGATGCAGGCGTGCGGGTCGAGGCGGCCGACGGCGGCGGCCTCCGCGTGGTGCTGATGCTGCCCGGGACGGAGACGCGATGAGTGCGGAGGCCGGCCGTCGCGTGCGCGGGAGGACCCGGGCGGCGCGGGCGCTCGCCCTGGTGCTGTGCCTGCTGACCGTGCTCGGACTGGCGGCCTGCGCCCCGGCCGATCGCGGCTGGGCGGACCGGCCGCAGGCGATCGCCGGCGGGGGAGCGACGGGCGTGTACTACGCGTACGGGCAGCGGTTCGCGGCCGCGCTGAGCGCGCACCTCGGCGCGACGTTCACCGCGCAGGCGACCAACGGATCCGTCGACAACCTGGAGCGCATCGGCGCGGGCACCGCCGTGTTCGGCTTCGCGCAGGGCGACGCCGTGGCCGACGCCGTCGCGGGCACCGGAGCGTTCTCCGAGCCGCTCCCGATCGTGGCGGTGGCGCGGCTGTACGACGAGTACGTGCACATCGTGGTGCGGGCGGGGTCGGACGTGCACGACCTCCGCGACCTCGCCGGACGCGCGGTCTCGCTCGGCGCGCGCGGCTCCGGCGTGGATCTCGTCGCCCGGCGGATCCTCGGGGCGGCGGACGTCGATCCGGCCGGCATCCGCAACCCGGAGCTCGGGCTGGAGGCCTCGATCGGGGCCTTGCGGCGCGGCGAGATCGACGGCTTCTTCTGGGTGGGCGGGCTGCCCACGCCCGGTATCGCCACGCTCGCCGCGGACACCCCGATCCGGCTGCTGTCGATCCCGCCGGCGGTCGTCGACGCGGTCAACGCCGCGCACGCGGGCGCGTACCGGCAGGCGGACTTCCCCGTCGGCGCCTACGGCATCGACGCGTCGACCGTGACGATGACGGTGCCCAACTACCTGGTCACGCGTGCCGACGCCCCCGAAGGGCTCATCCACGACGCGACCGCGGTGCTGTTCGAGCAGCGCGGCGAGATCGCCCGGGGCGCCCCGGCCGCCGCCCTGCTCGATCGTCGTCAGGCGATCTTCACGGACCCGATCGCCCTGCACGACGGCGCGGTGCGCTACTACCGCGAGACCCACGACTGAGGTCGCGACCCCCTCCTCCGGAACATCGTCGTCGCCGGCGGGAAACACCCCGGAAACCGGAGCGACGAAACCCTCAAGGAATCCTCAAGCGAGGCGTTCCGCGGGCCGCGGAGCCAATAACGTCATCGCGTCGGGGCCCGCAGGGTCCTGGCGAGAACCCGAACCATCCGGCCATTCGATTCATCGGAGAGTCAGTCATGACCGACGTCACCCCTGCTGCCCTCGGCGCCCCTCTCGTGGTCGTGCAGAACGTGCAGAAGCACTACGGCGAATTCCAGGCGCTGACCGACATCGACCTCACCGTGCACAAGGGCGAGGTGGTCGTGATCATCGGTCCGTCCGGATCCGGCAAGTCCACGCTCTGCCGCACGATCAACCGCCTGGAGACGATCACCAGCGGTTCCATCACGATCGACGGCGAGGAGCTGCCCGCGGAGGGCAAGGGCCTCGCCCAGCTCCGCGCGGACGTCGGCATGGTGTTCCAGTCGTTCAACCTCTTCGCGCATCTGACGATCCTGGAGAACGTCACCCTCGGTCCCATCAAGGTGCGCGGGATGAAGAAGGCGGACGCCGAGAAGGAGGCCATGCAGCTCCTCGAGCGCGTCGGGGTCGCCAAGCAGGCCTCCAAGCTCCCCGCGCAGCTCTCCGGCGGTCAGCAGCAGCGCGTCGCGATCGCACGGGCGCTCGCCATGCACCCGAAGGTGATGCTCTTCGACGAGCCGACCAGCGCCCTGGATCCGGAGATGATCACGGAGGTGCTCGACGTCATGGTCGAGCTCGCCGCGAGCGGCATGACGATGATCGTCGTCACGCACGAGATGGGCTTCGCGCGCAAGGCCGCGAACCGCGTCGTGTTCATGGCCGACGGCCGGATCCTCGAGGAGGCCGAGCCCGAGGAGTTCTTCACGAACCCGCAGTCGGACCGGGCCAAGGACTTCCTGTCCAAGCTGCTCACCCACTGACCTGATCCCCGCACCACAGCACCTGCACCGAAGGAGAAGCACATGCGAAAGTCACGGATCCTCACCGGCATCGGCATCGCCGCCGTCGCCCTGATCGCCCTCACGGGCTGCAACAGCGGCAGCCCGACCAGCCCCGGCGCGACCGGGGAGGGCGTCGCCCCCACCAGCGACAAGCCGCTGTTCGAGGTCGCCAAGGACGTCAAGCTCGAGGGCAGCCCCACGTTCGACCGGATCACCAAGAACGGCAAGATCACGATCGGCGTCAAGGAGGACCAGCCGGGTCTCGGCTTCAAGGACGCGACCACGGGCGAGCGCACCGGCTTCGACGTCGACATCGCGCGCTGGATCGCCGCGTCGCTCGGCTACAGCGAGGACAAGATCGAGTTCAAGGCGATCCCCTCCGCGAACCGTGAGCAGTCGATCGTGAACGGCGACATCGACTACTACGTGGGCACCTACTCGATCACCGACAAGCGCAAGGCCGTGATCGACTTCGCCGGCCCCTACTTCGTCACGGGGCAGGGCCTGCTCGTCCGCAAGGGCGAGGACACGATCAAGAGCGAGAAGGACCTCGCCGGCAAGACCGTGTGCTCGGCGACCGGATCCACGCCGCTGCAGAACATCCAGGCGAACTTCCCCGACACCAAGACGGTCGGCCTCGACCTGTACTCCGCGTGCGTGGAGCAGCTGATCAACAAGCAGGTCGACGCGGTCACGACGGACCAGGCGATCCTCATCGGCTACGCCGCGCAGGATCCCGAGGAGCTCAAGGTCGTCGGCGAGCCCTTCACGACCGAGCGCTACGGAGTCGGCCTCGCCAAGGGCGACACCGCGCTGCAGACGTTCATCAACACGATGTTCACCGACGGAGGGGACACCTGGACCGCGATCTTCGAGAAGAACCTGGGGGCGAGCGGCCTGAAGGTCACTCAGCCCGCAGTCGACAAGTGATCCGGGGCGGCCGGCGGGGCTGATCCCCGCCGGCCGCGTCTTCCCTCCCGGCGTCCGCGGACGCCTCCGAACCCAGTCCTCGAACTCGAAGGAGAGATGGCGTGGATGCACTCCTGGGCAACCTCGACCTGTGGGGTCAGGCGACCCTCAATACGGTCCTGCTCTTCCTCGGCGGCGGCGCGCTGGCCCTCGTGCTCGGCACGGTCGTGGGCGCCATGCGCGTCTCGCCAGTCCCGATCGCGAGGGGCGTCGGCACCGTCTACGTGAACCTCGTCCGCAACACCCCGCTGACCCTGGTGTTCTTCTTCTTCGTGTTCGGATATCCGAAGCTCGACCTCCCGGAGATCCCGTTCATGCCGCTGGGCATCATCGCCCTCGGCATCTACACGGCCACCTATGTCGCCGAGGTGCTCCGCGCCGGCATCAACACGGTGCCCGTCGGGCAGGCGGAGGCGGCGCGCGCGATCGGCCTCTCCTTCGGACAGGTGATGACCCTGGTCGTCATGCCGCAGGCGTTCCGCTCGGTCGTGCCGCCCATGATGAGCGTGTTCATCGCGCTGCTGAAGAACACCACGGTCGCCGCGGGCTTCTCCATCGCTGAGCTCGCCGCCCTCCGCGCCACGGTCGCCGATTCGGCGAACCGGCCCGGCACGGTCATGGAGATCTTGCTCTGGGTCGCCGTCGTGTTCATCGTCCTCGTGTTCCTGCTGAGCCTCGTGCAACGGCACTTCGAGAAGAAGTGGAGGATCGTCCGATGAGCGGCGCATCCGTTCTCTACGACGTCCCCGGTCCCCGTGCGGTGCTGCGCAACCGCATCCTCGGTCTCGTGACGGTACTGATCGTCCTCGCCGCCGTCGGCTTCATCGTGTACCGCTTCGCGGCCACGGGCCAGTTCGACGCGAGCCGCTGGAACCTCTTCACCTACTCGCTCGTGTGGCAGGGCATGGCCCAGGCGCTGTGGGCGACGGTGAGCGCGTTCCTCGCCGCCGGCGTCGGCAGCATCGTGCTCGGCTTCGTGCTCGCGATCGGACGGCTCTCGGACCACGCCTGGGTGCGGGTCCCGGTCACCGTGGTGATCGAGCTGCTGCGCGCCGTGCCGGTGCTGGTCATGATGATGATCTTCTTCTACGGCGTGAACTCGATCCCCGGATCCACGTTCCGGATGTCGGCCTACGCCGCGGTCGTGATCGGCCTGGTGCTCTACAACGGCTCGGTGCTCGCCGAGGCGCTGCGCGCGGGCATCGAGGCGCTCCCGAGGGGCCAGAAGGAGGCCGGGTACGCGATCGGCCTGCGCAAGTCCGGCGTGATGGCGTTCATCCTGCTGCCGCAGGCTATCCGCGCCATGCTGCCGGTCATCGTCGCCCAGCTCGTGGTGACGCTCAAGGACACCGCGCTCGGCTTCATCATCACCTACCCCGAGCTCATCTACTACGCGAAGTACCTCAGCTCGCAGCCGGGCCGCCCGCTCCTGCAGGCCGGGCTCATCGTCGCCGTGATCTACATCTCGATGTGCCTGATCCTCTCCGGCATCGCGAAGTGGCTCGAGGTGCGCACCCGGCGCTCGCCGAAGATGAAGGGCTACACCCCGGATGCGGGCGGTGGCGATCCTCGGATCCACGACGGCAGCACCGTCACGGAGGTCATCGCGATGCAGCGCGGCGCGGGCAAGTTCGACGGCACCAGCACCGGTCCGAGCGTCTGAGCCTGCGGGTGCGCGCCGGTAGACTCGATTCTCGTGTCCGACAACGCACAGACTTCCCCTGAGATCACGCCCGAGGCGGTGGAGACCGCCGTCGAGGCCGCGCTCGCCGCGATCGGATCCGCGGCAGACACCGCCGAGCTGAAGGCGGCACGCGCCGCGCACGTCGCCGAGGGGTCGCCGCTCGCGATCCTCAACGCGTCGATGCGCCAGGTCGCGCCCGAGCACAAGGCGGCGTTCGGCAAGCTCATCGGCCAGGGCCGCGGGCGCGTCACGCAGGCCCTCGCGGCGAAGGAGGCGGAGCTGGCCGAGGCCGAGATCGCCGCGCGCCTCGAGGCCGAGCGGGTCGACATGACCGCGGTCGCCTCGCGCAGCCGCGTCGGCGCCCGGCATCCGCTGACCCTGCTGCAGGATCAGATCAGCGACGTGTTCGTCGGCATGGGCTGGGAGATCGCCGAAGGCCCCGAGCTCGAGCACGAGTGGTTCAACTTCGACGCGCTGAACTTCGACGTCGACCACCCGGCGCGTCAGGAGCAGGACACGTTCTACGTGGATCCGCCCTCGCGCCACCTCGTCATGCGCACGCACACCAGCCCGGTGCAGGTGCGCTCGATGCTCGACCGCGAGGTGCCGATCTACGTGCTCTGCCCCGGGCGGGTGTACCGCACCGACGAGTTCGACGCGACGCACCTTCCCGTCTTCACGCAGTTCGAGGGCCTCGTCGTCGACAAGGGCATCTCGATGGCCCACCTCAAGGGCACGCTCGACCACGTCGCGCGCCAGCTCTTCGGCCCGGAGGCGAAGACCCGCTTCCGCACGAACTTCTTCCCCTTCACGGAGCCGTCCGCCGAACTGGACCTCTGGCACCCGACCTTCAAGGGCGGCGCGCGCTGGATCGAGTGGGGCGGCTGCGGCATGATCAGCCCCAACGTGCTGCGCGCGGCGGGGATCGACCCCGACGTGTACAGCGGCTTCGCGTTCGGCATGGGCGTCGAGAGGGCGCTCATGTTCCGCAGCGACGTGCAGGACATGCGCGACATGGCAGAGGGCGATGTCCGTTTCAGCGAGCAGTTCGGGATGGTGGTGTGATGCGCGTCCCGCTTTCGTGGCTGCGTGAGTACGTGGATGTGGCCGACTCGGCGACGCCGGACGACGTCTTCGCGGCGCTCGTCTCGGTGGGCTTCGAGGAGGAGGAGCTGCACGGCTTCGGCATCTCGGGTCCGGTCGTGGTGGGACAGGTGCTCTCCTTCGAGGAGGAGCCCCAGTCCAACGGCAAGACCATCCGGTGGTGCCAGGTCGACGTCGGTGACGCCCAGGGGGGCGTCCGCGGCATCGTCTGCGGCGCGCACAACTTCGCCGTGGGCGACAAGGTGGTCGTGACCCTGCCGGGCGCGGTGCTGCCGGGGCCGTTCCCGATCGCCGCGCGCAAGACCTACGGGCACGTCTCGGACGGCATGATCGCGTCCGCGCGCGAGCTGGGCCTCGGCGACGAGCACAACGGGATCCTCATCCTGTCCGAGCTCGGCATCGACGCGCCCGTCGGAACCGACGCGATCGCCCTGCTGGGGCTGGACGACGTGGCCGTCGACATCAACGTCACCCCCGACCGCGGCTATGCGTTCTCGATCCGCGGCGTCGCGCGCGAGTACGCGCACGCGACCGGCGCGGCCTTCCGCGACCCCGCGGAGCGCGACTTCGCCGAGCTCCAGCCCGGCACGGGCTTCACCGCCGTCGTCGAGGACGCGGCGCCGATCCGCGGCAACGCCGGGGCGACCGAGTTCGTGACGCGCGTGGTGCGCGACGTGGATCCGTCCCGTCCCACCCCGCCGTGGATGATCGCCCGCCTCACGCTCGCGGGCATGCGCTCGCTCGGCGTGCTCGTCGACATCACGAACTACGTGATGCTCGAGCTCGGCAACCCCGTGCACGGCTACGACCTGGACAAGCTCGACGGGAACATCGTGATCCGTCGTGCCGCGGAGGGCGAGACCATGGTCACGCTCGACGGCCAGGAGCGCACGCTCAGCGCCGAGGACCTCCTCATCACCGACGGATCGGGGCCGATCGGCCTGGCCGGCGTCATGGGCGGCGGCACCACGGAGATGAGCGAGACCACCCGCAACGTGCTGATCGAGGCTGCCACGTTCGATCCGATCACGATCGCGCGTTCGGCGCGTCGCCACAAGCTCCCGAGCGAGGCCTCCAAGCGCTTCGAGCGCGGTGTGGATCCGCTCATCCCGTTCGCGGCGGCGCGGCGCGTGGCCGACCTCATGGTCGAGCTCGCGGGCGGCACGCTGACCGACGAGGGCGGTGCGCTCTTCGCCGAGGTCTTCGTCTCGGGCATCGAGCTGCCGGCCGGCTTCGTGCAGGGGCTCATCGGCGTCGACTACACGGACGCCGAGGTGACCGGCGCCCTCGAGACGATCGGCGCCGAGGTGACCCCGGTCGACGCTTTGACGGGCTCAGGGGCCGGCTGGACCGTGATCCCGCCGAGCTGGCGGCCCGACCTCACCGACAAGTGGACGCTGGCCGAGGAGGTCGCGCGCATCCACGGACTGGACCGGATCCCGTCCGTGTTGCCCACGCCGCCGTCCGGTCGTGGACTCACCGACCTGCAGCAGGGTCGGCGTCGCGTCGCGAACGCCCTGGCCGCCGCGGGGCTCGTGGAGACCCCGGCGTTCCCGTTCACGACGCAGGAGCAGAACGACCTGCACGGCTCCGCCTCGGGGGAGAGCATCCCCGGCGTGCGCCTGGCCAACCCGCTCGACGGGCAGGCGCCGTTCCTGCGCCGTTCGCTGCTTCCCGGCCTGCTGCAGATCGCGCACCGCAACCTCGCGCGCGGCCTCGTCGATCTCGCGATCTTCGAGACCGGCATCGTGTTCCTGCCCGAGCCCGGCGTCGTGTACGGCACCGAGGAGGTGCCGCCGCTGGGCGCCAGGCCCTCGGACGAGACGCTCGAGGCGCTGAACGCCTCGATCCCGCCGCAGGCCCGCCATCTCGCGGCGCTGTTCACGGGGCACGTCACTCCCCGCCAGCCCGGGCGAGCGGCCGAGGAGTACGGACTCAGCGAGGCGCTCGACGCCGTGCGCGTCGTCGCCGAGGCGGCGGGCGTCCCGATCGAGGTCGTGCAGGGCACCCGTGCCGCGCTCCATCCGGGACGCACGGGCGTGCTCCGGGTGCGCGGCGTCGAGGTCGGCTACGTCGGTGAGCTGCACCCGCAGGTGTCCGCGGATGCGGATCTGCCGGGACGCGCGGTGGTGCTCGAGCTCGATCTCGACGGCGTCCTGGCACGGGCGGGGGAGCGCGTGGTCGCGGCCTCGCTGTCGACCTACCCCGCCGCGACCCAGGACGTGTCGCTCGTGGTGGACGCGGGGATCCCCGCGGCGGAGGTGAGCGCGGCGCTCTCCGAGGGTTCCGGTGCGCTCCTCGAGTCGGTCCGCCTCGTCGACGACTACCGCGGCGAGGGCGTTCCGGCCGGATCCAAGAGCCTCAGCTTCGCGCTGCGGTTCCGGGCAGAGGACCGCACCCTCACCGCCGCCGAGGCGACCGAGGCCAAGCTCGCGGGCGTCGCCGTGGCGACCGAGCGGTTCGGAGCCCAGCTCCGCGACTGAGACCTGACGATCGCACGGCGAAGAGCGCCTGAATGACCGGATCCGCGGATCGGTCGTGCTGGCGCTCTCGTCGCGCCGGGGACCTTCGACCCGCAAGGCCCTGGCGGCGTTCCTGGCTAGACTGACCGGCAGTGACACGGGGTGCCGCATCCGCGGCTGAGATCACACCCGTCGAACCTGATCTAGGTCGTACTAGCGAAGGGATGTCGCGATGAGCGCGCGTCTGGAAACGTCGTCCGAGTCCGTGGTGGGATCCGCCGCGGACCTTCTGCGGGAGCTGCGGGTGGAGCCCCCGCTCGTGCACTGCATCACCAACTCGGTGGTCACCGGGTTCACCGCCAATGTGCTGCTCGCCCTCGGCGCCGCGCCGGCGATGGTGGACATTACGGGCGAAGCCGGCATGTTCGCCGCGATCTCCTCCGGTCTCCTGGTGAACCTCGGCACCCCCACGCCCGAGCAGCGGTCGGCGAGCCTCGAGGCCGTCGGAGGGGCGCGCACGGCGGGCACGCCCTGGGTGCTCGACCCGGTGGCCGTGGGGGCTCTCCCGGTGCGGACCGCGCTGGCGCAGGATCTGCTGGGCCTGCGTCCCACGCTCATCCGCGGCAACGCGTCCGAGATCCTCGCGCTCGCCGGCCTCAGCCAGGGCGGGCGCGGCGTGGACGCGCTCGACGCGACGGAGGCGGCGGCGGACGCGGCTCGCGACCTCGCGCGACGGACCGGGGGAGCGGTCGCCGTCTCCGGCCCGGTCGACCTCCTCGTCGACGCCGAGCGCACGATCCGCGTCGCGAACGGCGACGCCCTGCTCACCCGGGTCACCGGGGGCGGCTGCGCCCTCGGCGCCGTGATGGCCGCGTTCCTCGGTACGGCGCGACGGACCGGGCACGACCCGCTGGTCGCCGCGACGGCGGCGACCCTCGTCTACACCGTCGCCGCCGAGGACGCGGCGGAGGGTGCAGCCGGACCCGGATCCTTCGCCGTCCGGCTCCTCGACGCGCTCTCGGCGGTCCGTCCGGAGCATCTCGCCGTCCGCGCTCGCGTCGAGGCGGGGCAGGGAGTGGCCGCATGATCGGGGCGGAGGTCCTCACCGCGCCGCAGGAGGCCGCACCCGAGGCGGTGCCGGCCCGCCGTGCTGCCCGTCTCCGCCGCGACGATCTCGCGCTCTACCTCGTCACGGATCCGGCGCTCTGCGGGGAGCGTGGCGTGGCCGCGGTCGTCGACGCGGCCGTCTCCGGCGGGGCGCGGATCGTGCAGCTGCGCGACAAGGACGCCGACGACGCGTCGATCGTGGAGCAGCTGTGCGCGCTGTCCGAGGTCATCGCAGGGCGGGCGCTGCTCGTCGTGGACGACCGCCTCGACGCGGTCGTGGAGGCGCGTCGCCGCGGAGCCCGCGTGGACGGGATCCACCTCGGGCAGTCCGACGCCTCGCCGCTCACCGCGCGCTCCCTCCTCGGCCCCGACGCGATCGTCGGGCTCACCGCGAACACGCCAGCGCACCTCGACGCCGTGCGGGCGCTGCCCTCCGGCACCGTGGACTACCTCGGCGTCGGCGTCATCCACCCGACGAGCACCAAGCCCGACCACCCGGCTCCCCTCGGCGTGGCGGGGTTCGCCGCGTTCGCCGCCGACAGCCCGCTGCCCTGCGTCGCGATCGGCGGCATCGAGCGCGCCGACGTCGCTGCGCTCCGCGCCGGCGGTGCCGCGGGGGTCGCGGTGGTGTCGGCGCTCTGCGCCGCCCCGGATCCGCGGGTCGCCGCACGCAAGCTGCTGCGCGCGTGGGGCGCGGGCGGGATCGCGCGCGTGCTCTCGATCGCCGGCAGCGACCCCTCCGGGGGTGCCGGGATCCAGGCCGACCTCAAGTCGATCGCCGCGAACGGCGGCTACGGCATGGCCGCGATCACCGCGCTGACCGCCCAGAACACCCGGGGCGTCCGCGGTGTGCACGTGCCTCCCGCCTCGTTCCTGCGCGCCCAGCTCGATGCCCTCGGCGACGACGTGCGCGTCGACGCGGTGAAGATCGGGATGCTCGCCGACGCGGAGGTGATCGCCGAGGTCGGATCCTGGCTGCGCGTGCATCGCCCGCCGACCGTCGTGCTGGATCCCGTGATGGTCTCCACGAGCGGCGACCGGCTCCTGGATGCGGCAGCGGAGCAGGCGCTGTGCGCGCTGCTGCCGCTGGCCGACCTGATCACGCCGAACCTTCCGGAGCTGGCCGTCCTCGTGCGCGAATCCGCCGCAGCGAGCTGGGCAGGCGCGCTCGCCCAGGCGCAGCGGCTCTCTGCGGAGACCGGCGCTCTGGTGCTCGTGAAGGGCGGGCATCTCGGCGGAGACGAGGCGCCCGACGCGCTCGTCGGCCCGTTCGGGCCGGTGCGGGAGTACCCCGGATCCCGGATCCGCACCGCCAGCACGCACGGCACCGGCTGCTCGCTCTCCGCCGCGCTCGCGACCCGGCGGGCCGCGGACCGCGACTGGCGCGAAGCGGTGACCGAGGTGCGGTCGTGGCTCCGCGAGTCGATCGCCGCCGGGGCCGGACTGCAGGTCGGATCCGGTCACGGCCCGGTCAGCCACTTCGCCGGGCTGTGGCGTCGCGGCGGGCTCGAGGCGCATCCCGCTCGCGAGGAGGTCGCCGCAGCGTGGTGGTCGTCGATCGCCCCGATCCGTCGCGCGATCGACGACCTGCCGTTCCTGCGCCGCCTCGCCGACGGAAGCCTGCCGGAGGCCCCGTTCCGGGCGTACCTCGCGCAGGACGCCCTGTATCTGCGCGACTATGCGCGCACCCTCGCCGAGGCGGCGCGCCTCGCGCCGGACTCCGCGGAGCAGGCGTTCTGGGCGCACTCCGCCGAGCAGTCCGTCATCGGGGAGCTGCAGCTGCACGCCAGCCTGCTGTCGCCGGAGGGGATCGGCGCGGCCACGTTCCGCGCGGAGCCCGTGCCGGCGACGACCGCCTACCTGGACCATCTGCGGGGTGCGGCGTTCGACGGCGACTACCGGGTGCTCATCGCGGCTCTGCTGCCCTGCTTCTGGATCTACGCCGACGTCGGCACCCGGCTGCATGCGCAGGCGAAGGCGGACCCGGTGCGCCCTTACGCCGTGCACCCCTTCGCGGAGTGGCTCGACGAGTACGCGGATCCGCGGTTCGCCGAAGCCACCGAGGAGGCGATCCGGATCGTCTCCGCGCACGCCGCCGCGGCCGACCCGGTCACGCGCGAGCGGATGCGGGTCGCCTTCGTGCGCTCGAGCGAGCACGAACGCGCGTTCTTCGCCGCAGCCGACCTCCGCGATTGAGGGGATCCGCCCGGTCTCCGGTGCGATGACGCGGGGCTGGGCCCTCGATTTGGACGAGGGCCCGGCCCCGCGATAGGGTCGCCGCATGCTTCCGGCTCCGCACACGACCACCCCGGCGGGTGTCACCGTGGTGCGTCGACGCCGCTCGGGCGACCGCCGACTCTAGGCGACCCTGCGCTCCCGTGTCGTACGCGGTCGAGCGCCGGCGTCGCCGCCTCCGGCCCCGCATCGCACTCCTGCCGCGCGCCGTCTTCTTGGGCGTCCGCGGCAGACCCGACCGTTAAGGTGGAAGCATGACGTATTCCGTCGCCGTCTCCGGCGCATCCGGCTATGCGGGCGGCGAGATCCTTCGCCTGCTCGCGAGCCATCCCGACGTCGAGATCCGCACCGTCACGGCGCACTCGAACGCCGGCCAGAAGCTCTCCGAGCACCAGCCGCATCTGCGCTCCCTGGCTCACCTGACCCTGCAGGACACGACGCCCGAGATCCTCGCCGGCCACGACATCGTGTTCCTCGCACTGCCGCACGGGCAGTCGGGGCAGTACACCGATGCGCTCGGCGACGTCCCGCTCGTGATCGACGCGGGGGCCGACCACCGGCTGACGTCGCAGACCGCGTGGGACGCCTTCTACGGCGGAGCGTTCCACGAGCCGTGGAGCTACGGCGTGCCCGAGCTCCTGGTCGATGGAGGGAAGCAGCGCGAGCACCTCCGCGGCGCGACCCGGGTCGCGGCCCCCGGCTGCAACGCCTCCACCGTGAGCCTGAGCCTCGCCCCCGGCGTCGCGGCCGGCGTGATCGACCCGTCCGACATCGTGACGGTGCTCGCCGTCGGTCCCTCCGGCGCCGGCAAGAGCCTCAAGCCGCACCTGCTGGGCAGCGAGATCCTCGGATCCGCCAACCCCTACGCGGTGGGCGGCACGCACCGGCACATCCCCGAGATCCGTCAGGCGCTCGCCGCCGCGTCGGGCCCGTCGACCGTCTCCGGGATCGTGGATCCGGAGGGGATCCGGATCTCCTTCACCCCCGTCATCGTGCCGATGGCGCGCGGGATCCTCGCCACCTCGACCGCGCCGATCGCGCCCGGTGCCACCGACGCCCAGATCCGCGAGGCGTGGGAGAGCGCCTACGACGGAGAGACCTTCGTGCAGCTGCTGCCGGAGGGATCCGTCCCGCGCACCGCCGACGTGCTCGGCGCCAATACGGCGCTCCTCGGCCTCGCGATCGACCGCGCCGCGAACCGCGTCGTGGTGGTCACCGCCGTCGACAACCTCGTCAAGGGCACCGCAGGCGCCGCCATCCAGTCCATGAACATCGCGCTCGGTCTCACCGAGACCACGGCGCTCACCATCAACGGAGTCGCCCCATGAGCGTGACCGCACCCCAGGGATTCGAGGCGGCCGGCGTCGTCGCGGGCCTCAAGTCCACCGGCAAGCCCGATGTGGCCCTGGTGGTGAACCGCGGGCCCCGGAAGGTGGGCGTGGCGGTGTTCACCAGCAACCGGGCCAAGGCCAACCCGATCATCTGGTCGCAGGAGGTCGTGAAGGACGGCATCGTCGAGGCCGTCGTGCTGAACTCCGGCGGCGCCAACTGCTTCACGGGACCGTTCGGGTTCCAGACCAGCCACCTCACCGCCGAGCGCGCCGGAGAGCTGCTGGGCGTCAGCGCGGGGGACGTGGTGGTCTGCTCCACCGGCCTCATCGGCACCGGGGACGAGGTCTTCCGGGGCAAGGTGCTCGCCGGGGTCGAGGCCGGGGTCGCGCAGCTGAGCGCCGACGGCGGACAGGCCGCCGCCGAGGCGATCATGACCACCGACACCGTCGCGAAGACGGTCGCCGTGACCCGCGACGGCTGGACCATCGGCGGCATGGCGAAGGGCGCGGGCATGCTCGCGCCGGGGCTGGCGACGATGCTCGTGGTGCTCACGACCGACGCCGTGCTCGACGCGGCCGAGGCCCACGCGCTGCTGCGCCGTGCGACCGGCACCACCTTCGACCGGCTCGACTCGGACGGCTGCATGTCGACCAACGACCAGGTGACGCTGCTCGCCAACGGCGCGAGCGGGATCCGGCCCGATCTGGACGACTTCGCGGCCGCGCTCACCGAGGTCTCCGACGAACTGGCCCGCAAGCTGCAGGACGACGCCGAAGGCGCCAGCCACGCGATCTCGATCGAGGTCCTGCACGCCGCGAGCGAGCAGGATGCGGTCGAGGTGGGCCGCGCGGTCGCGCGCAACAACCTGTTCAAGGCCGCGATCTTCGGCAACGACCCGAACTGGGGGCGTGTGCTGGCCGCGATCGGCACGACCCGCGCCGCGTTCGATCCCTACGACGTCGACGTCTGGATGAACGGCGTGCGGGTGTGCACCGCCGGCGGTCCCGACCGGCCGCGCGAGGAGGTCGACCTGACGCCGCGCGCGACGCACGTCGTGATCGACCTCAAGGTCGGCGAGGCCGCGGCGACGATCCGCACCAACGACCTCACCCACGACTACGTGCACGAGAACAGCGCGTACTCCTCATGAGCGATCTTCAGGACACCGCGCCCGAGGAGGCCGCGATCAAGGCGCAGACGCTGATCGAGTCGCTGCCCTGGCTGAAGAGGTACCGCGATCAGATCGTCGTGGTCAAGTACGGCGGCAACGCGATGATCAGCGACGACCTGCAGGAGGCGTTCGCGCAGGACATCGCCTATCTCCGCTACGTCGGCGTGCAGCCGGTCGTCGTGCACGGCGGGGGGCCGCAGATCTCCGACATGCTCGAGCGGCTCGAGATCCCCAGCGAGTTCAAGGGCGGCTACCGGGTCACGAACACCGAGGCGATCAGCGTCGTCCGGATGGTGCTCACCGGCCAGGTCAACCCGCAGCTCGTCTCGAAGATCAACTCGCACGGACCGATCGCGACGGGGCTGAGCGGCGAGGACGCCGGGCTCTTCGGCGGACGTCGCCGCGGTGTGATCATCGACGGCGAAGAGGTCGACCTCGGTCGCGTCGGCGACGTCGTCCAGGTGGATCCGACGCCGGTCCACGATCATCTCGCAGCCGGACGAGTCCCCGTCGTCTCCAGCATCGCCCCGGATCTGGATCATCCGGGCCAGTCGCTGAACGTGAACGCGGACGCGGCGGCGGCGGCGCTGGCGACGGCGCTCGGCGCGGTCAAGCTCGTGATCCTCACCGACGTCGCCGGACTCTACGCGGACTGGCCTAACCGCGACTCGCTCGTCTCCCACCTGACCACGTCGGAGCTCAAGACCATGCTCCCGTCGCTCGAGTCGGGGATGATCCCGAAGATGACCGCATGCCTGGAGGCCGTGGAGTCGGGCGTGCATGCGGCGGCCATCATCGACGGGCGGGTGCCGCACTCGGTGCTCGTCGAACTGTTCACCAGCAAGGGAATCGGAACGGAGGTGGTGGCGGGATGACGTCGCCGGCCGAAGGTACTTGGCAGGAGAGCGCCGAGCGCGACCTGATCTTGAATGCGGGCACGCGGTACGAGCTGCTCGTCCGCGGTGAGGGATCGCACCTGTGGGACGGCGAGGGGCGACGCTACCTCGACTTCCTCGCGGGCATCGCGGTCACCGCTCTCGGGCATGCGCACCCCGTCTTCGTCGAGGCCGTGTCCCGCCAGGCGGGCACGCTCGCCCACGTGTCGAACTACTTCGCCACCCCGCCGCAGCTCGAGCTCGCGGCCCGGCTCAAGCGCCTCGCCGGCACAGGTGACGCCGGCCGGGTGTTCTTCGGGAACTCCGGGACCGAGGCCAACGAGGCCGCGTTCAAGCTCGCGCGCCTGCACGGCGGGGCGGAGCGCCCGCGCATCCTGTCGCTCGACAACGCGTTCCACGGCCGCACGATCGGCGCGCTCGCCCTCACGGCGAAGGCATCGATGCGGGATCCGTTCCAGCCGCTGCCCGGCGGCGTCGAGCACATCCCCGCCACGATCGAGGCGCTCGAGCAGGCGCTGGACGACCGGGTCGCCGCGCTGTTCGTCGAGCCCATCCAGGGCGAGGCCGGCGTGCTCGAGCTGCCCGACGGCTATCTCCGCGCTGCGCGCGAGCTGACGGCGAAGCACGGGGCGCTGCTCATCGTGGACGAGATCCAGACCGGTGCCGGCCGCACCGGGGACTGGTTCGCCTTCCAGTACGAGGACGTCGTGCCCGACGCGATCACCCTGGCGAAGGGCATCGGCGGCGGCTTCCCGATCGGCGCGCTCGTCGCGTTCGGCGACGCCGCGGCCCTGCTGGGCCCGGGCTCGCACGGCTCCACGTTCGGCGGCAACCCGCTCGCCACCGCGGTCAGCAACGCCGTGCTCGAGGAGATCGAGCAGGCGGGGCTCGTGCAGAACGCGCGCGACCGGGGCGCCCAGGTGCGCGCGGCCGTCGAGGGGATCGGATCCCCGCTGGTCACCGGCGTCCGCGGACGCGGGCTGCTCATCGGCGTCGCTCTCGCCGCCCCCGTGGCGGGCGAGGTGGTCGCCGCGGCCCAGCGCCTCGGCCTCATCGTGAACGCCGCGAACCCCTCGTCGGTCCGGATCGCGCCCGCGCTCACCATCGGCGACGCCGAGATCGCCGAGTTCACCGACCTGTTCACCGCCGCCCTCGCGGAGGTCGCGGCCACCGCTCTCACGGAGACGAACGCATGACCCGCCACCTGCTGCGCGACGACGACCTGACCACGGCCGAGCAGACCGAGATCCTCGACCTCGCGCTCGAGCTCAAGAAGGACCGCTGGGCCGACAAGACCCTCGCCGGTCCGCAGACGGTCGCGGTGATCTTCGACAAGTCCTCGACCCGCACCCGCGTCTCGTTCGCGGTGGGCATCGCCGACCTCGGGGGATCCCCGCTGATCATCTCGACGGCGAACAGCCAGCTCGGAGGCAAGGAGACCCCGGCCGACACGGCTCGGGTGCTGGAGCGCCAGGTCGCCGCGATCGTGTGGCGCACGTACGCGCAGGCGGGTCTCGAGGAGATGGCCGAGGGCACGCGCGTCCCGGTCATCAACGCGCTGTCCGACGACTTCCACCCGTGCCAGCTGCTCGCCGACCTGCTCACGATCCGCGAGCACAAGGGCGACCTCGCCGGGCTCACGCTCTCGTTCTTCGGCGACGGACGAAGCAACATGGCGCACTCCTACGTGCTGGCGGGCGTCACCGCGGGCATGCACGTGCGGGTCGCGTCGCCCGAGGCCTACGCGCCCCGCGCCGACGTGGTGGCCGACGCCCATCGCCGCGCCGCCGAGACCGGCGGTTCGCTGACTCTGGTCACGGATCCGGACGAGGCCGCGGCGGGTGCCGATGTCATCGTCACCGACACCTGGGTGTCGATGGGCAAGGAGGAGGAGAAGGCGCAGCGGCTGCGCGACCTCGGCGCATACAAGGTGACCACCGGCACCATGGCGCGCGCCGACGGCGAGGCGATCTTCATCCACTGCCTGCCCGCGGACCGCGGCTACGAGGTCGACTCCGACGTCATCGACGGCCCCCAGAGCGTGGTCTGGGACGAGGCGGAGAACCGCCTGCACGCCCAGAAGGCGCTGCTCGTGTGGCTCATCGGGAAGTCTTCGGGACCGTCGAGCGAGGGAACGAAGTGACCGAGACTCGCCGCGCCGCCGCGCACGGAACCAATCAGGGCGCGCTCTGGGGCGGCCGGTTCGCCGGCGGTCCCAGCCCGGAGCTCGCCGAGCTGAGCCGGTCGACGCATTTCGACTGGATCCTCGCGCCCTACGACATCGCCGGTTCGCACGCGCACGCCACGGCGCTCGAGGCCGCGGGCTATCTCGAGGCCGATGAGGCGGTGCGCATGCACGCCGGCCTGGACGCCCTCGCCGCGAAGATCGCCGACGGCACGCTTCTCCCGCAGCCGGGCGACGAGGACGTGCACGGTGCGCTCGAGGCGGCGCTCATCGCCGAGGTCGGCGCCGATCTGGGCGGACGCCTGCGCGCGGGGCGCAGCCGCAACGACCAGATCGCGACGCTCGTGCGCATGTATCTCATCGACCACGCACGGATCATCGGCCGCGACGTCCTGGGCCTCATCGACGCGCTCGTCGCCCAGGCGCAGGCGCACGACAGCGCGATCCTGCCCGGACGCACCCATCTGCAGCACGCCCAGCCCGTGCTCCTCGCGCACCACCTGCAGGCGCACGCCTGGCCGCTGGTGCGCGACCTCGAGCGCCTGGTCGACTGGCGCGCGCGGGCCGGGGTGTCTCCGTACGGCGGGGGAGCGCTGGCCGGATCCACGCTCGGACTCGACCCTGCCCTGGTCGCCCGCGAACTCGGCCTGGACCGACCCGCGGAGAACTCGCTGGACGGCACCGCGTCCCGCGATGTCGTCGCGGAGTTCGCCTTCATCACCGCGATGATCGGCGTCAACCTGTCTCGCTTCTCCGAGGAGATCATCCTCTGGAACACCCGCGAGTTCGGCTTCGTCACGCTCGACGACGGCTACTCCACGGGATCCAGCATCATGCCGCAGAAGAAGAACCCCGACATCGCCGAGCTCGCGCGCGGCAAGTCCGGGCGTCTCATCGGCAACCTGTCCGGGCTCCTGGCCACCCTCAAGGGTCTGCCGCTCGCGTACAACCGCGATCTGCAGGAGGACAAGGAGCCGGTCTTCGACTCGGTCCGCACCCTCGAGGTCGTGCTGCCGGCGTTCACCGGGATGGTAGCGACGCTGCGGTTCGACACCGACCGCATGGCCGAGCTCGCTCCCCAGGGCTTCTCGCTCGCGACCGACGTCGCCGAGTGGCTGGTGAAGAACCGGGTCCCGTTCCGGGAGGCGCACGAGATCTCCGGTTCCCTGGTGCGCGCGTGCGAGCAGCGCGGGCTCGGTCTCGAGGACGCCGACGATGCGCTCCTCGCCGAGGTGTCGCCGCTCCTGACTCCCGCCGTCCGGGAAGTGCTCACGATCGAGGGGTCCGTGGCCAGTCGCGATGGCGTCGGCGGTACCGCCCCGGTGCGCGTCGCCGAGCAGCGCGCCGAGCTCGTCGCGCGTGCGCAGTCGGCTGCTCACGCTCTCGGGATGTGACCTGAAAGAACCTCCGCGGATGCTGTTCCGTCCGCCGAAACCCTCCTCTGGGCATCCGCACGGGGGAGGGTTTCCTCGTTCATCAGGTGTTTCGCCTGCAGAAGCCGCCGAATCGAGGGGTGCGACACGCCCGGGGTGCGGCCGCGATTTGCCGGAACCCCCGGATCCGCGTAACTTATTACTTGTTCGCCCCAAGCGGTAGAGCGAAGGGCCGGAAGGCCTGACTCCCCAAGCGGCGAACAAAACCCATCTCAACGAAGAACTTCCCCTGTGGAAGATCATCGAGTATGATGGGTAACTCCCGGCCCAGGTTCGTCGCAAGACGCAGCGAGCGGGAGTGAGATCTAGCCCTACTTGTGATGCCGCGAGGCTGAACTGTAGGAGCATCCGATCCTTGAGAACTCAACAGCGTGCACTTGTCAAATGCCAATTTATTCCTCGTCCAGTCTTCGGGCTGGTTGAGAAATTCCTTTGGATCAAAGACCAACTC
>NZ_JAGMTU010000007.1 GCF_023703415.1 Microbacterium sp. USTB-Y
CCAGAGTCGCACCCTTACTGACCTCATCCTCATCGATATCAGGCCAATCAAAACCCAGCTTCTCCATCACCCAGACAAGCTCATTCGGCAACATCATTCCCACGACAGCACCTCCGGACGCTGACCTTCCAAGACCCCTCCCCTCGACCCTACGAGAGCGTCCCCCGACGACGCGATGGGGAGAACTCCCCATCGCCGCTCAGCGCGCGGAGGTCCAGGCGGCCGCGCCGCCCAGCAGGGAGGGGGCCTCTCCGTTGCGCACGGACACGCCCCCGGTGCCGCGATCGGCGACGGTGAGCCGGGGGTTCGTCGCGATCGGGAGGGCCACGGCGGACCGCACGATCGATGCCTCGATCTGGGCGCGCAGGTCCCGCGCCTGATACACGTCCGTGGTCTTCGCGAGCTGCGCGATCAGCTGATCACGGGACGGATCCGCGAACGGCGTGAGGGCGGCCGACCCTCCTGCCCCCCACTGCGCGGCGATCTGGTCGGGCGTCTGCGGAAGCGGCACCCGGGTGATCACGGCATCCCAGGCGCGCTGCGGCAGGGCTGCGGCGACATCGTCGCTGCCGCAGTCGGCGACGCCCCACCCCTCCTTGCCCGCCGCGGCCTGCAGCGCGGCGAAGGCCCCGCGCGCGAACTCGCTGCCGCGGTCGTACAGCACGCACACCCGCGCGCCGTCGTCAACTCCCGCCGTCCGGCGCTGCAGCGCCGGATCGTCGCCCGGCGTGCCGAGTGCCGAGGCGAACCCCGAGCCCTCGTCCACGACCTTGTAGGCCGCGGAATCGGGTGAGGTGACCATCGACGACGTGCCGGCGTAGGCCGATGCCCACTCGCCTCCGCCGCCCTGGATCATCGCGTTCGCGGGTGCCGCGTGGAAGAACGCGGTACGGGCCTGCGGAGACGCGAACACCCCGGCCGGGTTGAGGATCATCGTCCACAGCGTT
The DNA here is from genome assembly GCF_023703415.1 of Microbacterium sp. USTB-Y. Lineage (GTDB taxonomy): Bacteria > Actinomycetota > Actinomycetes > Actinomycetales > Microbacteriaceae > Microbacterium. The sequence continues at coordinate 948 of NZ_JAGMTU010000007.1, forward strand.
CCGTCGTTGGTGGTCGTGACGGTGAAGTCCTTGAGCTCCAGCTCGTGGATCGGCGCGCGGTTCTCGGCCGTGGGAGCCACCTGGACGATGTCCAGCCCGGCGCCCGCCTCGGCCACCGGCTGCGCGCCCGGAGGAACGAGATCGATGCGGGCGACCTTCGGCTTCGGCGCACCGGCGTATCCCGCGTTCGCGACCAGTCGCACGCTCTGCCCGCCCGGGGCGCCTTCGACCCGATCGACCCGGAACGGACCGCTGGAGAGCAGGAGCCGGTCCGGGACGGCCCCCTTCTTCGGGAGATCGAACCCCTTCTTCCACACCTCGGCGATCTCGGCGAGCGCGGTGGTATCGCCCTTCCGGATCGCCGAGATGACGGCCTGCTTGGCCTCCATCGGATCGTCCAGCCCGAAGGCGAGGCGCCCGACGACATGGGCGGGCACGGGAGCGCCGACCGCGCTCTGCCAGTCGATCCTCGGGTGCGGGAACGTGACGTCGATCGATCGCGCGAACTCGTCGATCCGGGGGACCGAATCCGCATCCTCCTGCGCGTCCGCTCCGGGAGCCGGGTCGAGGCGGCCGGACGCGCCGGCCCATCCCAGCAGCAGGTCGGCGGCGTCGACGGGGATGCCGTCCGACCAGGCCGGCTGGGCCAGGTCGTAGCGCACCGTGAAGGGCGACTCGGAGACGATCTTCACCGTGCCGAACCCGGTGTCGGGCACGAACTGCCCATCGACGACGTCACCGAACCGACCGCGCGTCGCCGCGGCGATGTCGAGGTTGCCCGCGGTGGGCGACTGCGCCGCGTTCACGGAGGTGAATGCCCCCGACCATCCGACGACCACCTTCGTGCCGGCCACCGGCCCCGCCGAGGCCTTCCCCGACCGCGCCTTGGTGCAGGCCGCGAGCCCCGCGGCGAGCAGGAGCACGAGCACCGCCGCGAGGAGCCGCCTGCGGATCTCGTGACGGCGCACCCCGGCGTTCGACGGGGTCGTCACGCGTAGTCGGCGCTCTCGTCGGCTTCGGCGGCCATCTCGCGGAACGGCTCGCTCTCCTCGCTCTCGAGCCAGGCGCGCGCGTGCTCGATCAGCAGGGCGGGCGAGTCCTCCGCCTCGGCGGCGCTGCTGAAGGGCCCGATCGAGTCCTCCGTGGGCCGCTCGTCGGCCTGGACGACCATCTGGGTCGACAACGTGTACCAGTAGTAGCTCTGCGTTCCGCTCATCCGTCCAGCGCTCCGATCGTGCTCGTGGCGATTCTATGCGGCGCCCGCCGGCAGGCGCAGACGCCGCCGTGTGCGCGCACGAACCGGGCGCGCACACAGCAAGGGGTCGTGACGCCGATCCTCTCGACATCACGACCCCGGGCAGCGGGTTGGCTCAGGCGCCACCGGCCATGCTGGAGTCGGTGTCGCGGATCTGGTCCGCCATGCGCTCCAGCGCCTGCGCCATGTCGTTCACGGCCTCTGCGGCGTCGTCGAGGGAGGTGGTGAGCTCCTCGTACGCCGACGAGTACGCGTCGGACGCGTTCTCCGTCTTGAAGCCGTCCTGCACCAGGTCGTCGATGACGCCCTGCAGCTCCTTCAGCGTGTCGGTGACGCTGCTGCGTCCGTCACGCAGACGCGACGCCGCGCCTTCCATCTCGCTGTACGTTGCGCCAAAATCGTGTCCGGCCATGCGAACCCCTCCAGGTCTGTCTCTCAATCAGGCTGCTCAGCCCATTGCCCCCAGGCTAACCAACGATCCGCCGACCGCACATGGGGAGAACTACCCATCGGCCGATCCCCGATTCCCGGGCGCTCAAGGCGCCTCGGGGACGAAGGGGATCTGCATCGTGACGGCCCGGCCGGCCTGCACGAAGATGCCGCGGCCGACGGGGAAGTCGCTGCGCTTGACCCGGCCGAACGGCGTCTTGAAGATCGTGTCGCCGTCGTAGGTGTCGGGCTTCAGCACGATGCCCTGGCGCCCCGCCTTCCACTCGCCGAGGACGCCGATGCTGCCGCTCGCGCGGCTGATCTCCGCATCGGCGATCAGCATGTGATCGCTGTTGTTCATGGCCTGCAGCAGGGCGCGCATGGGACGATCCGCGGGACCGTCCGCGAGGTGCGGGATGTCCTCGATGACGATGAGGATCCGGCCGTCCGGGGCGTCGCTGACGACCAGCTCCGCGAGCTCGGTCGCCAGATCCTTCTCGTCCTCCGGGCGGATCGCGCTGCGCGTCCAGGGGCGGAAATCCTTGAGCTCGGAGCGCCGGGTGCCGAAGTGGTACATCTGGATCCGCGGGTTGAACCGCTCCATGGCCACGACGAGCGCCTTGAGGGCGTTGGTCCTGCCCGACGCCGGGGGACCGGCGATCACGAAGGATCCGACGGGTTCGAAGCCGTACGGCGCGAGAGTGTCGTCCGCGACGCCGAAGACCGGCAGCCCGTCGACCTGCGCCGGCATCTCCGAGGCGGGCACGAGCGTGGGCAGCGCGCCGATCTCGGGAAGGTCGCGCACCCCCTGCGCACGCAGGCGCTCTCCGAGGGCGCCGAGCGCCTTGGTCTGCTCCACGACGTTCATCGTGCCGCCCAGCACCGCGATCTGCGCCTCGTGCCCGTCGACGACGGCGCGGCCCGGAGCCGACTGCTCATCGAGGACGTCGCGCGGGGCGCCCAGCAGCATGTACTGCGTCGGGTCGCCCATGCGCAGCACGACGCGACGGGAGATGTTCGCCGCCACCGCGCTGGGCACCGCGTTGCCGCGGTCGGCGGTGATCACGGTGTGCACGCCCAGCGTGCGTCCCTCGCCGAGGATCCGCATGAAGATCCGGTAGAACGGACCCCGTCCTGCCGTCACCTCCCAGTCCTTCTTGAACTCGGGGTAGTTGTCGACGAGCAGCAGGATGCGGGGCATGTTCGGATCCGCGAGCTCGCGGTACTCCTGCACGGAGGCCGCGCTGGCGGCGGAGAACAGGGCCGACCGGCGATCCATCTCGCTGTCGAGCGTGCGGAGCAGCCGCTGGATGCGCTCCACGTCGCCGCCGTCCACGACCGACCCGACATGCGGCAGGGTGTTCAGCGAACCGAGCGCCCCGGAGGCGAAGTCGAGGCAGTAGACCTGCACGCGCCCCCGATCGGGGCGCATGCCGGCCGCGGTGGCGATGCTCTTGAGCAGGGTCGACTTGCCCGAACCCGACGTGCCGTAGACCACGAGCGAGCCGTCGCGGTCGGGGACGAACACGGCCGCCTCCTGGAGCTGCTTCTCCGGCACGTCCAGGAGCGCCAGCGGGATCCGGGTGTCGCCGTCGTTGGGCAGGTCGTTCAGATCCACGAGCAGCGGCAGGTCGTCGAGCCACGGACGCCGGGGCCGCGGGAGCCCCGCGACGTCCGCGGCGTGGATGAGGGTCGACACGATCCGCTTCTGATCGTTCGGGCCGAGGTCCTCCTCGTGCGCGTCGGAATCGGCCGGACGATCGGGTTCCCATTCGGCGGTCGCGCCGAAGCGCAGCTCGGCCACGCGCACGTCGGCGACGGCCGCTTCGTCGGCACCGGTCCAGCCGCCCGCGTACGCCGACTGGAACGGCACGAGCCGGCCCGGTCCGGTCTTGGCGATCGCGCGGCCGGGGATGGTCGGCGAGAACGTCGCGGCGATGGGGTCGTCCACGACGTCGCGGGAGTCGGCCTCGTCGGCCATGCGCAGCGCGACGCGCAGGTTCGTGTTCGCCCGCAGGTTGTCCTTGATGACGCCGGCGGGGCGCTGCGTCGCCATGATCAGGTGGATGCCCAGCGACCGGCCGCGCTGCGCGATGTCCACCACGCCGTCGACGAACTCGGGCATCTCGGAGGCCAGAGCCGCGAACTCGTCGATGACGAGCACCAGCGCCGGCGGGCACTCCGGATCCTGGCGCTTCTCGAGTTCGAGAAGGTCCTTGGCCTTCTTGCGGTTCAGCAGGTGCTCGCGGTGCTGCAGCTCGGCGCGGAGGCTGGTGAGCGCGCGCCGCACCAGATGCGGGCTGAGGTCGGTGACCAGTCCGACGCAGTGCGGAAGCTCCACGCAGTCGGCGAAGGCGGATCCGCCCTTGTAGTCGACGAACAGGAAGGTGACCCGGTCGGGGCTGTGCGCCGCCGCCATGCCGAGCACCCAGGCCTGCAGGAACTCGCTCTTGCCGGCGCCGGTCGTGCCGCCGACGAGGGCGTGCGGGCCCTGGGTGCGCAGGTCGAGGGTCATGGCATCGCTCGCGCCCTGGCCGATGATCGCGCGGAGAGTGCCCGCCTTCTTCAGCCGCGGCCGAGGGTTGGGCGAGCGGTCCACGATCGTGTTGTTCTGCCGCCACCGCTCGATCACGACCTGCGGGTCCTCGGCGATCTGCGGATCGACGAGCTGGAGGAACATGACCGATCCCGGGATGTCCGAGGCGTCGTGCACGACGGTGCTCGCATCGACCACGGGCGCCAGCCGCCGGGCCAGCATGTTCATGTAGTCGTTCGACACGCCCTCGACGCGGACGTCGTCGAAGCTCTCGCCGTTGCGGACCAGGCCCACCGTGGCGGACTCGAGTCCGGCGGTGACGTCGATGTAGCTCCGGCACGCCGCGGGCAGGGATTCCACGGTCGGGGCGACGAACACCGCGTGCACGCCGTGGTCGGCGCCGCGCTCCAGGACGTCCGTGAGGCGGCCGCGGTCGACGGGCGCGTCGCCGCTGACGAAGACGATCACCGAGACCGGCGGCGTCTTCTTGTGCTCGGTCGCCGCACGGGCGACGTCGGAGCCGTACAGCAGCGGGTTCCAGTCCTCCTTGAACGGGCCCCGCGGCTCCGAGTCCAGCCCCTCGCCGGCCGCCCGGCGCACATGCTCCTCAAGCTGGTTCAGCAGCGCCGCCGAGGTCGGGGCGGAGTCGGCGAGCGCGATGTCGCGGAACGGCGACCGCTCGCTGGACGTGTGCGGCATCCACTTCAGCCAGTCGAGCTCGGGCGTCCAGGCGGAGTCGGCGAAGGCGACGGCCACCACGTCGTTGGGCGCGTGCAGGCCCAGCAGCTGCACGGCGACGCCGCGCATGGTGTCGGCGGCCGGCCCCTGGTGCCCGGCGATGCCGATCGAGCCGGCGTCGCTGAGCAGGTCGAACACCGGGACGTCGTCGACGTGCTCGTAGCGGGCACGGAGCCGATCGATGCGATCGACGTACTCGGGCAGGCCCTCGGGGCTCTCCTCCTCGTCGACGTCGTTGCGGGCCGGCAGCTGCCGGCTGCCGAGCCTGAGCCCGAGGAAGTTCCAGTGCTCCGGCCGTCTCGTCCACAGCATCGGCCCGAGGCGCAGGGCGTGGTCGAAGATCTCGGCGACGGGCGGCGCCTCGGCGTTGCGCGCCTTCTCCTCCTCGGGCTTGCCGCGGTAGAAGTCCTCCTCGAGCTGCTCGAACTGCCGCTCGAAGACCCCGATCTCGTGCCCCTCGGTCTTCTTGCTCTGCACCGACTGGTTGATGATGTTGCCGAACGCCATGAGCGGCGTCATCACGATCATGAGCAGGGATCGCGGGTTGCCGTTCATCATGTACAGCGCCGCGCCCATCAGGATCGGCGTCACCATGATCGGCCACGGGAAGAGCTTGCCGATCCGCTCGGTCGGGATGCGCGGGAGGGTGAACCGCGTGCCCGGGTAGCGCACCTCGACGCGGGGGCTCCGGTTGAAGAGCAGCCCGCCCCCGCGCTCGATGATCGGCTCCTCTGTGGCGGAGCCGTCGAAGGACCGGACCAGGCGGAGCACGAACGTGGTGCTGCCGATGACGAACGGTTCGCCCTCCTCGATGCGGACGCGCTGCACCGCGACGCCGTCGACGAGCACGCCGTTCGCGGAGTTCAGGTCGACGACCTCGATGTACGCGCCGACCTCGAGCCGTGCATGCCGCTTGGACGCCATGGGGTCGGCGATGACCACATCGCTCGCCGCGTCGCGTCCCAGGATCACGTGCCCCGACCGGATCGGGAACTCCTGTCCGGCGAGCGCGCCGGCCGTCCCCACGAGCATGCCGACGATGTCGTTGCGTCCCGAGGCCGCGTACTCCGGGCCGTAGTTGACGATCGATGCCGCGAATCCCGAGCCGATCCCCGCCTCGCCGATGGGCACATCCGGCTCGAGCGGGATCAGCCGCTTGCCGTTCGGCGGCGCGACCGCGAGGGTCACGACGTCCCCCTCCGCGACGGGGGTGGCGCGCGTCGGATCGGCGGCGGCGACGTGCCGCGCCACATCACCGGCCGTCGCGGTCGAGTCCGTCGTGATCACGATGTCGGCGGGTTCGCCCACCGGCCGGTGCAGCGTCAGCTTCAGCCTCATGCGTGTCCTTCATCCCCCCTCGGCCGAACGCCGCGCGCGTTCGGCCCTCCCGATCCGCTCACAGCGCCACCACGGTCGCCAGGCGGTCACCCATGCGGATGGTGTCGCCGTCGCGCACCGGAACCGGGGCTCCGGCGGGCGCGGCGTACTCGATCCCGTCGCGGATCAGTCCTGATCCGTTGGTCGACCCGCAGTCGGTGATCTCGAATCCGGCCGCCACCGGCCGCACGAGCAGATGGGTCTTCGACAGCGACTTGCTGGCATCCGCGAGCGGCAGCGGGCGCGCGTCCGGGTGGCCCGAGGCATCCGGGTTCCGCCCGAGCAGCACGGCCTCAACGACCGGGATGCTCTCCCCCGTGTCGAGCCGCAGCGCGTAGCGCGCGACCGGCGCCGCGGACGGGGTCTGCGGCGCGGCCGGGGGCTGCGCGGGCTGAGGCGCGACGGTCGGCTGAGGCGCGGCCGGGGGCTGCGCGGGCTGCGGCGCGACGGTCGGCTGAGCCGCGACGGTCGGCTGCGGCGCGGGAGCAGGCGGGGCGGCCGGCGTCTGCGGCGGAGCCACCGGTGCCGGCGACGCGACCGGGGCGACCGGCGTCTGCGGCGGAGCGGCCGTGGGGACGGGCGCCGGGTCGGGGACGGGCGTCGGGTCGGGCACCGCCACCGGCGCGAGCGGCGTCATCGTCGGGGTCGCCGGCGCCTCGAGGCCGCCGGGGGCGGCATGCGGTCGGGCGACGCCGAGCACCCCGGCGCTGATGCGGCTGCCGGGGCGGTAGGCGGGAGCCGCGGTCGGCCCCACCGGCGTGGCGAGCGACGGCAGCGCGGAGCGCTCCGGCACCGGATCCGCCTTCACCATCTTCCTGGCCAGGCGCATCCGCTTCTCGTCGAGCGGGTTCAGGCCGTTGCGCACGTCGACGAGCCAGACCCGGGACGCCCTGTCATGCCATCCGCGGCCGCGCCCCTCCGGGTCGAACAGCGGCGAGAGGAGGAACACGACCCCCAGCAGGGGCACGAGGCTCGCACCCACCAGGACGAGGAAGCGCAGCAGCACGGCACCGACGCCCGCGCGCTCCAGCGTGCGCACGCTCACGAGGCGCAGGCCGGTGATCGCCTTCCCGATCGTGAGCCCCCGGACTCCCTGCAGCACGAGCTGCACCACCGCGAAGGCGAGGCTGAGCACGACGGTCACCGCGGCCATGATCACCGAGAGCCGGAAGTCCGGGTGGTTCACGAATCCGTACAGCGAGATCGTCCCCGCGGCGAACTTGAGCAGCAAGGGCACCGCGCCGAACCACAGCGGCAGCTGGACGACGAACCAGATCGCGGCGTCGATCACCGCCGACGCCGCGCGGCGCCCGAACGGCGCGCGCACGAGCCCCAGGGCTGCGGCGTACGCGGGGTCGGGGCGGCCTGCGGCGTCGAGGCCCTCGATCACCGGCTTGTGCTCCTCGACCTCCCAGATCATGTCCTGAGGCGCGTTCGAGCGGCCCGCCTTCACCTCCGGCATGCCCAGCTACCCCTCCGAGATCGTCCGGATCGGAGAGCCCGACCCGCAGCATTCGTCCAGCCTACGGAAGATCCGACGGGGCCGTCGATGGGGACGACTCCCCATCCGTCGTCCGGTCGGATCCGGTCACTCCGCGTCGCCGGGATCCGCATCCTTCACGTCGAGCAGCGGCAGATCGGCCTTGCCGACGAGGCGCGAGGCGATCACGTGCTCGACGAGGCGCGCCCGCCGGTTGGTCGCGGATCCGCCCACCCCGCCGCGCATGCCGGGCACGCCGATGCGGTCGAACTTGTCGCACACGTTGTCGAGCTTGCGGTTGAAGCGGGTGACGGTCCAGCCCAGGCGCGCCGCGGCGTCGGCGCTGGACGGCAGGGCGCTCATGCCCGTGCCGTCGCGGCGCAGCAGCGGTTCGGCGAGGGCCACCAGAAGCTGCTTCTGGCTGAGCGTCAACGGCACGTCGCCGATCGTCGAATCGCCGTCGAACTCGCGCTCGCGCCGGGTCTCCCGGAAGGTCGGCTCGGAGGCGTGGATCGTGAACTCGTACGTGGTGGGCCCCGCGGAGAACACGACGCTCGTGGTCGCGAACACCAGGGGGAGCCGGGCGCCGGGCGCGAGCCAGGCCTGCACTCCGCCGGTCGCATCGGTCACCGTCGCCTGCAGGCGCGCGCCGATGTTCGCGAGCCACCACAGGCCGGCCGACTCGGCGATCTCGAGGAAGTGCCGATGCAGGAAGAGGTTGTCGTCGATGGCGAGGTCGCCCTCGCGCCCCACCACGAACCGGCCTCCGGCCTCGATCGGGAAGTACTCCCCCGCGAACTCCACCGTCACCCGCGCACGGGTCGGATCCTGCGTGACCTCGGGGTCCATGGTCATGAGGTGCATCCTCTCACCGTCGACGAACCGGAGCCGTTCTCCCGGCGCAGCACGACATCGATGCAGGTCGTGCCGCCGGGCTGCGCGGGGACCGTGATCTCCGGCGCGTCGACCTTGGTCATGTCGCCGTCTCCCGCGAGCGTCACCACCGTGACGAGGTAGGAGTCGCCCTTCTGCGGGCTCGGGTTGGTCCAGGTGAAGCGCACGGAGCCTGCGCCGTCGGGCGTGCCGACGACGTCCTTCGGCGTCGCCGTCATGTCGCCGAGAGGATCCTGCGGATCCGCGCTCTCCACGGCGGTCGGCTTCGGCTTCGGCGGGTTCGCGTTGAGCAGGTTCACCGCGAGCACCGATCCGCCGGCGAGCACGACCACCGCCGCCGCCGCGACCAGGCCCCAGATCAGGCCTCGGCGGGACGCCGGGGCGACGGAGCGGTCCGTCGGTGCGGGAGCGGCGGGGGCCGGTACCCTCTCCGCCGCGACGGCCCCGGCGTCCGGGCTCACCGTACGCGGCGGGCGCAGCACGGTCGGCGCATCGTCGCCGGCGTCGACCGGCGCGACGGGGGCGACCGGCGGCGCCGGCGCGGCTGCCGCGGGCACCCGGATCATCGTGCGTGCGGAGGTCTCGTCCTCGGCTGCTCCGGCGGGGCCGAACCGCGGGCCGGGCGCCGCAGGGACGACGGGGGCCTGCACGGGGCTCGTCGTCGCCGACGGCCGGGTGGCGGTGTGACTCGGGTCGATGCTGACGACCTCGCGCACCCGGGTCAGGCCGTCGTCGTCATCGTCGTGCTCGCGCTCCGGCTGATGGTCGTCGACGATGTCGATCGGGGTCACCGAGTGCGAGAGCTCGATCTGCACCTTCTGCAGCGCCCGGGCGAACGCCACGGCGCTGCCGAAGCGGTCGGCGGGATTCTTCGCCATGCCGCGCTCGAGGACGCGGGCGAGGCTCTCCGGCACATCGGCGCGCCCCAGCGGCGGCAGCGGCTCGCCCTCGATCCGCGCGATCAGATCGGCGCCGCTGTTGCGCTGCCCCGGCTTCTCGAACGGGCTGCGCCCGGTGAGCAGCGTGTAGAGGGTGGCGGCGAGCGCGTAGACGTCCGAGCGCACCCCGCCCTGCGGCGGGTCGCCGAACGACTCCGGCGGCGACCAGGGGATCGACATGCCCGCGGCCTCGCTCACCGCGCCCGTGGTCGAGGCGATGCCGAAGTCGGTGAGGGCGGGCCGGTTGTAGGCCGTGACGAGGATGTTCGCGGGCTTGATGTCGCGGTGCAGCACCCCGGCGCGGTGCGCGGTCTCCACGGCTCCGGCGACCTGGACGCCGACGCGCAGCGCCTCGGCCACGCTGAACGGCTCCTTGCGGGCGCGCTGCTGCAGGTTCGGCCGCGGGCAGTACTCCATGACGAGGTACGGGCGTCCGTCGGCGGCGACGCCGGTCTGATAGATCGTGACGATCGCGGGATGCGTGGACAGCATCGCCATGACGTTCGCCTCGTCGGCGAACTCCTGGGCGGCGCCCGACGCGAGCCGGTCGGCGAGGAGCACCTTGACCGCCACGCGGCGACGCGGCTGCTGCTGCTCGTAGAGGAAGACGTCGGCGAACCCGCCGGTGCCCAGCGGCTCGACGTAGTCGAACCCCTCCAGCTGCGGCGGCGGGGACGGCGGACGACTCACGGCAGATCCTCGAACGCGACGGTGATCCCGTCGCCGAGATCGATCACGTCCCCGGTGACCACGATGGTCTGCTCGCCGGGGTGCAGCCGCACCGGCTCGGCGCCGGGGCGCAGCAGCGTGGATCCGTTCGTGGTGTGCAGGTCGAGCACGACGACCGCGTCGGCCTCGGGGCGGATCTCGAGGTGGCTGCGCGAGATGTCCTGCTGCGGGCTGTCGACCGCCACGAGGTGCGGCAGGGTGGCACCGCTGGAACGCGTGGCCCGCGGGCGGCGTCCGATCACGACCGTGCGGTCGAGCGCGACGACCTGCCCGGAGGACAGCCGCACCCGAGGGCCGGTGGTCACGGCTGCAGCGGGGGCGGGGTCCGCGGCACCGGGGCGCGCGGGCTCCAGCGTGATCCCGGGCACGGCGGACACGGGCGCGGGCACCGGCTCGGCGGGCGTGGGAACCGCGCCCGCGACGGTCGGCGCGACGGGGAGGTCGCCGCGCAGGGCCCGCGCCTGAGCGAGGGAGATGGTCGCGCCGTCGTGGTCGCCGTCGTCCGGGGCGCTCCCGGTCTGCGGCGCCGTCGGGGCGGCCTGCGCCGGGGCGGCCTGCGCAGGGCCGGCCTGCACCGGGGCGGTCGGTGCCGGGCGGAAGTCGAGGGTGTGCCCGCCCAGCGGCGCCGCGATGGTGTCGGCCGGGGGGAGGATCGTCTCCACCGGCGCCGGAGCACTGATCACCGTGTCGCCGAGGTCGTCCTCGTCCGCGGCCGGGACGAGCGGCGCGGGATGGTGTTCCGGCTCGGGATCCTGTGTGGTGGTCCCCTCGACGGGCTCGGGATCGGGCTCATCCGCGGGGGACGGCGTCTCGTCTCGGTCGCCTGCGGCGTCCTCGCTCGACGACCCCGGAGCCGGGACGACGTCATCATCAGACGACCCCGGAGCCGGGACGTCGTCCTCATCAGACGACCCCGGAGACGGGACGACGTCATCATCAGACGACGCGGGCGACGAGACGACGTCATCATCAGACGACGCGGGCGACGAGACGACGTCATCATCAGACGACGCGGGCGACGAGACGACGTCATCATCAGACGACGAGGGCGACGGGACGGGGGCCTCATCAGACGACGCTGGCGACGGGGCGAGCTCCTCGTCAGACGAGCCCGGAGCCGGGACAGCGGGGTCGCCGTCGGATGACGCGCGGACCTCGGGCGCAGCCTCGGCCGACGGCTCGGGAAGGAGCGCGGTGCCGGCGATGATCACACCGGCGCGCACGACGCCCGCGACGATCGGCAGCGCCGGATCCTCCGCGCCGTCCTCGACCCGGATCTCGATGCCGGTCATGCCGGGCACGAACCGCTCGCTCCAGGTGGTGACCTCGGCCCCGGTGATCTCGCGCTCGTCGCCCGCGGCGACCACGCGCGCCCGCACCCGCCCACGCACCGCGATCCGGGCGTGCTCGCCCTCGCGCACCACGGCGGCGAACGGCGGGATCGCGGCGAACGACCCGCCGCCCGCGGCCGTCAGCGCATCGACCACCTCGGCGAAGGAGGCCTCGTCGGCGGCGACCCGCTCCCACAGCCTCGCGACGAGCGCGGCGTCCGCATCCGGAGGCAGTACGATCACGGCCCGGGGGCCGATCAGCGCGAACCACGACCCTGCGCGGTAGACGGTGTTCATCAGCGCATCCCTCCCATGGCCTCGGCACGCGGTCGCGTGTCGGAGTCGATGTCCTCGTCGTCGAAGCCGGCTGCGCCGTCGCGCCCCGGACGCGTGCTCACGTGGAGCGCGTCCACGACGACCGCGGTCACGTTGTCGCGCCCGCCGTGCTCGAGGGCGCGGTCGATCAGGCGCTCCGCGGCGGCCTGCGGATCCTCGTGCATCGCGAGCAGGGTCCGGATCTCCTCGTCGTCCACCTCGCTGCTCAGACCGTCGGAGCAGACCAGGATCCGATCGCCGACGCGGGCCGGGATCATCCAGTAGTCGGCCTCGCCGGTGCTGCCCGCGCCGATCGCCCGCGTGATGATGTTGCGGCGGCGGTCCCGGGGGGCGTCCGCCGCGCGCAGCTCGCCCGCGTCGATGAGCTCCTGCACCACGGAGTGGTCGACCGAGATCTGCTCCAGCACGCCGCCGGAGAGCCGGTAGGTGCGCGAGTCGCCGATGTTGATCGCCAGCCAGTAGCCGACGCCGTCGACGGCGGCGATCGTCACGCCGCTGAGCGTGGTGCCGGCCATCGAGCCCCCGTCCGCCGGAGCCGTGGTGCCGCCGATCGCGTCGACCGCCGCGCGCACGCGGGCCAGGGTGAAGCTGACGTCGTCGATGGTGAGCACCGGCCGGCCCCGCAGCTGCGCGAAGCCCTCGATCACGGTCGTGCTGGCGACGTCGCCGGCCTGATGCCCGCCCATGCCGTCGGCGACGAGGAACAGCGGCGCCTGAGCGAGCAGCGCATCCTCGTTGAGCGCACGGCGCAGCCCGGTGTGCGTGGCAGCGCCCGACCGCGCGACGATCGCCGGCGTCATGCGTAGCCGCCCACGGTGACGATCCGGTCGCCGATCTCGATGGCGTCGCCGAGACGGATCCGCACGCGCTCGCCGGGCGGGCAGGCGATCCGCACCCCGTCGCGCACGATCGTCATGCCGTTGGTCGAGTGCCGGTCCATCACCCAGCCGCCGGCGGCCTCGGCCGCGGCCTCGAAGTGGGTCTTGGACAGCGACAGGGTCTCGTCGCGGACGACGACGACCGTCGCGCCGGCCTCGGGCGCCGGATTGCGACCGAACAGCGTGCGCCCGGAGACGGTGGCGCGTGCGCCGTCGTCCCAGACGAACTGCAGCCGGTGCCCCGGGATCGAGATCCGCGTCTCCTCCAGGTCCTCCTCGTCGGGATGCACCACGGGGGTCAGGGCCAGGGCGTCCGCGACGGTGGCGGGCGCGGCCGCCGGCACGGGCGGTCGCGCCGGCGCCACGGTCTCCGGCCCCGAGACCACGGGAGCGGCGGGGGCCGGCACCGACGGGCTCACCCCGGGGACGACCGTGATCATCGCGTGCGCGGCGTCGGCGGCGGCCTGCGCCGCGGCCGACAGCACCGTCGCATCGTGCGGGTCGGCCTCGGCCGCGGGGGCCGCGACGGGCCCGCCGGCGCTCGGGGCGTTCGGCAGGGTGTGCCCCGTGGACGCGGCGGGTGCACCCGCCGGCGGGGCGAACGACGCGGCGGGGGCGGCCTGGAGCAGGAGCGGATCCGGCGTCGTCAGGACGAACGGCGCCCGAGAGCCGGCCGCGGGCTGCGGCGCGCCGGGCACGGTCGCGAGCGTCGGCGCGGGAGCGGAGGGCTCGGCGATGACGCCGGCGCCCGCGGGTGCGGCCGACGGTCCTGAGGCGGTGCGCGCATCGCGCATGATCGCGCCTGCCGCCCGGTCGTGCCAGCCCTGGAACCGGCCGGAGCCGTCGAACAGCGGCGTGAAGTAGCCGACGACGATCGCGGCGCTGAGACCGAACACGACGTTGCGCAGCAGCGCACGTCCGAAGCCCAGCGGCGCCTCGCTGCCGTCCCGCACGAGCCGCAGCCGCAGGATGCGCATGCCGATGGATCCGCCGGATCCCTGCAGGAAGCTGTAGACGAGGAACCAGGCGAGCATCACGAGGCTCGTGATGCCCATCCCGGTGAGGAGCGCCGAGGCGACGGCCGTCGCTCCCCCGCCGCTCGCCGCGCCGGCCATCGCGAAGGCGACCGCCGATCCGATGATCGCGGGCAGCGACGCGATCGCCGCGTCGATGAGATAGGCGGCCACGCGGCGCGGGAGCGGCGCGATCGGGGCGGCCGGAGACGTCGGCGCGACCGGAGGCGTCGTCGCGCCGGCGCTGCTCGGGGCGTTCGTCATGAGGTCTCGCTCTCGGATCCGCGGCGTGCGGCTCGGGTGCCGCGCTGCGTGGCTGGTGTGCTCTCGATCGTGCCAGGTGCGCCCGAACTCGCGCCAGAGCCGGACCCGGGCCGGCGGACGCGTTCGGTCGCGGCGTCGCGCAGCCCCTGGAACCCGGCCGAGAGACGGGAGCCGCCGAGCAGCGAGCGCAGGCTGAGGCGCGCGATCATCCGGCGCCGCCAGCTCGCCTCCTTGCCCATCCCGGCCACGATGCCGTCGACCTCGAGCCAGAACGCATCGACGTCCTCGGCGGTCGGCTCGGACGGGCCGAACACCTGGGCGTCCGCGTGGTCGGCGAGCGCGGTCACCGCGGGGACCGTGAGCGCGGTGGCCACGGTGCGGGCCTCCTCGGCCCGGGTGGCGCCGGAGGGCAGGCGCGCCCCGTAGTCCACGGCGCGGTCGGTGAGCTCGTCCCAGCCGCCGCTGATGCGGTCGGCGGCGAGTGCCGCGACGCGTCGCCGGCGCCGGCGGGCCGCCTTCCAGGCGCCGATCACGATGAACGGCGCGGCGAGGATCGCGAGCACCAGCAGCACGCTGCCGCCGATCGCGAGGATCGTGCCGAGGATGCCCCACAGGTTGTCCGGGCCGTCCTGGTTGCCGCGCTGGTCGGGCACGCTGGGCGGAAGCTCGACCGGCTCCTGCGGCGGGGGCGGCGGCTGCAGCACCTGCGGCTTGGGGACGACCTTGGGCTTGGTGATCTGGTCCTGCGGGACCTTGTCCTTCGGCGGGGTCGGGTCGAAGGCCACCCACCCGGCCTTCTCGAAGTTCACCTCGACCCAGGCGTGCAGGTTGTCGCCGTTGGCGGAGAACGTGCCCTTCTGGCCCTTCTCCGGGTAGAAGCCCATCACGACCCGGACGGGGATGCCCAGGGAGCGGGCCGCGAGCGCCATCGCGACGGCGTACTGCTCGTCGTCGCCGATCATCTGCTGCCCGTCGATCAACGTGGAGATCCGCTCCTCGGTGTGCCCGGCGCGGCTGAGGGCCTCGCCCTCCAGGCCGTGGCTGAAGAAGCCCTCCTCGGAGAACTTCTTCACCAGCGCCCGCACCTGCGCGATGGGCGTCTTCGCGTCGGCGACCGTGTCGGAGGCGAGCGAAGCCAGCTTCTCTGGCGCCTCGGCCGACTTCGGCATCGCGACGGATCCGAAGGCGAGGCCGTCGAGCTGCTTGTCCGTCCAGGTGCGGGGGATCGTGGTGTCCAGGGTGTACGTGTCGCCCTTGCGCAGCTTCGAGGTGGCGACCGCCGTGCCGGTCGAGTCGTTGTAGTAGGTGCCGCGCCGCAGCGCATCGGCGTCGGATCCGGCGAACGTGATCCGGCTGACGGCGCCGGCGTCGGGCAGCCACACGCCCGTGTACGCGTCCATCGTGACATCGAGTGTGGCCGCGGAGCCGGTGGCTCCGGCCGACATGTTGTCGCGGATGGGGCTGAACGCCCCCGACGAGCCGACACCTTTGTCCGACACGTCGTAGACGACGCCGTTGTAGGCGTCCATCGTGCCGACCCGGATGCGGGCGCCCTCGGGCAGCCCCTTCACGGTGAACAGGGTGTCCTTGCGGTGGTCCTTCACGTACCCGCGGTACGACTGCAGCGGGCTCGCGTACTGGTGCACGTCGAACGGCGGCAGCACCACGTCGCGGAACACGTGCCGCGGCTCGGCGAGCGTCGTCGCGGCGGCGACGCCCGTGCCGGCGAGGCCGGCGACGACCAGCACGGCCGCCCCGGCGAGGATGCGGCGACGGCGCAGGGCGGAGGAGCGGGACCCGTCGGCCGCGACCGGGACCGCGGCGTCCGCGCTCTCGCCGCCGAGGCCGCGCAGCGCGAGCCAGGCCACCGAGACGAGGGCGAAGACGACGCCCTGCGCGATCGGGGCCGCCGGATCCGGGACGCCCATGGCGATCACCAGCATGAGGTGCGCCGCCGCGGGGATCAGCGCCCACGCGACCCGGCGCAGCCGCAGCGCGAGCGCGGCGGTCAGCACCCCGAACACGAGGGCGGACAGGAACGGCACCAGCGCGTAGCCGTCCCCCACCGCCACCGGCGCGACCGTGGTGAGCATCGCCTTCCAGCTGGTGACGGCGCCGGCCGACAGCGCGCCCAGGGTCTGGCCGGTGGGCACGAAGCCGAACAGCGTCGTCTGCGGCAGGGCCAGCGCCCCGCCGAAGACGAAGTAGGCGAGCACGGTGAGTCCGGCGGTCGGCAGGATCCCCCAGCCGCGCCAGGCGCAGAGCAGGGCCACACCGAGACCCAGCACGAGGCCGCCGAGCGCGGCGGGCAGGAAGGATCCGCCCGCGAACGAAGGCCACCATCCGGCGATGCCGGCGCCCATGAGCAGGGCCACCGCGACGAGGTCGGTGAGGCGACGGGCCATCATGCGAGCACCTTCCCGAGGGCGAGCGGCAGCTGCTCGAGCGCGCCGACCGTGATCACATCGGCCTCGCCGATGCGGCGCAGTGACGGGGCCTCGCCGAGATCGGCGACGATGGCGAGCACGCGCGACCCGAACGGCAGGCGGGCGCAGGCGGCGCGCAGCTCCTCCGGCGAGGTGCGGCTGCCGCCGACGAGCACCACGACGCTGGACAGCGGCATGTGCGCGGCGACGGTGCCGGCCAGCGCCGCCAGCCCGCCGTCCTTCGCGCGGCCCTCCTCGACGCCCGCGAGCGAGTCGAGGAGTTGCTTGCCCGTGCCGGACGCCAGCGCCCGGCCCTGCACGCGCAGCTCGACGTGCTGCGCATCGCGGATCGCACGCAGGCCCACGGATCCGGCCAGGGAGATCGCGAGCTCGAACTCCTCCGGCTCGGCGTACTCGGAGTTCGCGCGGCTCAGGCCGATGACGAAGTGCGAGCGGCGCGTCTCCTCGTACTGACGCACCATGAGCACCCCGGTGCGCGCCGAGGAGCGCCAGTGCACCCGACGCAGGTCGTCGCCCGGCTGATACTCGTTGAGCGCATGGAAGGAGACGTCGTCGCGGGACAGATCCGACGCCGGCAGCCCCTCCAGGTCGCGCAGGAAGCCGAGCGACTGCCCGTCGAAGGCGATCGTGCGCGGGTGCACGAAGAGGTCGATCGGATCGTCGCGCCGGTGCGCCCGCTCGAACAGCCCGAGCGGATCGCCGCGGACGACGCTGACCGGGCCGACCGACACGACGCCGCGCCGGTGGGTGGGGATGGCGAAGAGCTCCTCCGCCTCCTCCCCGGGGGCGAGCCGCTTGATGCCGAACTCGCCGCGGCCGGCGCCGACCGGCAGCACGACGCGCGAGGGCAGGATCGCCCTGCTGCCGCGGTTGGCCAGGGTCAGCGCCCCCACCGCCCGCTCTCCGACGACGACGCGGGTGCGCGCCAGGTCGAGGGTGATGTCGTAGGCGGTGCGCCCGATGAGGAACAGCGTGCACAGCACGAGCACGACGGCGAGCACGAGCGCGATCACGGCCAGTTCGATCCAGCCGAGCGGCAGCGCGATCAGGAGGCATCCCAGGGCCGCACCCGCGAGCACCCAGGCCAGCGGGCGCACCGCGCCGGCGATCAGGCGGAGCCGCGTCCCCCCGCGCGCGAGCACGAGCGCGAGGATGTCGCGCCAGCCGGCCTCGCGGTCGGATCCGGCCGGGCGATCGGTGCTGCGCGCCGGGGCGGTCGTGGTCATGCGTGCTCTCTGTCTTCGGATGTCCCTTCGACGAAGCTCAGGGACCGGGGTTGCGGCTCAGGGACCGGCGTTGCGGGGCAGGGGCCGGGGTGGCGGACCGCCGTGCGGGGACGGACCGGCGCCGGATCAGGCGGCGCGCGCCTGGGGGGCGGCGACCTTCTCGACCACGCGGGCGATGACGGTCTCGGCGGTGGTGCCGGCGAACTCCGCCTCCGGGTCGAGCAGCAGGCGGTGCAGCCACACCGGCCGGGCGAGCGCCTTCACGTCGTCGGGCAGCACGTAGTGACGACCGTGCGCGGCGGCCCACACCTTGGCGATGCGGACCATGGCGAGCGCCCCGCGCACCGAGACGCCGAGGCGGATCGCGGTGTCGGCCCGGGTCGCCTCGACGAGCTCGGCGATGTAGCGCAGCACCGCGGGCTCGACGTGCACGGCGGCGGCGAGGTCGGCCATGTCGGCGACCGCGCTCGTGGTGATGACCGGGGCGAGCTTCGCGGACGGGTTGCGCTCCGCGGCGCCCGCGAGGATCGACGCCGTGACATCGAGGTCGGGGTAGCCGATCGAGGTCTTGATGAGGAAGCGGTCGAGCTGCGCCTCGGGCAGCTTGTAGGTGCCCGCCTGCTCGATGGGGTTCTGCGTCGCGATCACGAGGAACGGACGGCCGGCCTCGTGGGCGACGCCGTCGACGGTCACCCGCGACTCCTCCATCACCTCGAGGAGGGCCGACTGCGTCTTGGGCGAGGCGCGGTTGATCTCGTCGGCGAGCACGATCGAGGCGAACACCGGGCCGCGGTGGAACTCGAACGTGTGGGTGTTCTGGTCGTAGATCGTGACGCCGGTCACGTCCGACGGCAGCAGGTCGGGCGTGAACTGGATCCGGCTGCTGGTGCCCTGCACGGTCGCGGCGAGCGCCTTCGCGAGGCTCGTCTTGCCCGTTCCGGGGGCGTCCTCCAGGAGCACGTGCCCCTCGGCCAGCATCGACGCGATCACGAGGCTCACCACGTCGCGCTTGCCCTGCAGGGCACGGTCGACGTTGTCGGCCAGGCGGCTGAAGGTGCCCTGGAACCAGGTCGCCTGCTCGGGGGTCATCGTCATGTCTGTGGTTCCTCTTGCTCGTCGTTCGTCTGCTGTGCTGCGCGGGCCGGTCCTCGCCCGGCTACGGTCTCGCCCAGAAGCTCTTCTCGGTGTCCACTCCGCCGCCCCAGCCGACGATGTCGACCCAGACGTCGACGCCGTCGCGGCCCTTCCAGCAGGAGAGCTGCTGGCTGCCGGAGCCGTCGAAGTTCACGGTGTGGTTGCCGCCGATCTGGCCGTCCACGCTGGAGTGGCAGGTCACCGTGTAGTTGCCGATCTTCAGGTTCTGCCAGTTCACGACCATCAGGCGGCATCCGTTGACGCACCCGCTGCCGGCGGCGGCGCCCTGGGTGACCCACACGCGGGGCGGCGGCGGGCTGTTGGTCTTGCGCGAGGCGGAGACCACGCTGGACTGCTGGCTGACCCCGCCGTCGTTCACGAAGGCCTGCGCGTCGATCGTGTGCGTCTGGTCATAACCGTTGCCGACCACGGTCGATCCGTTGTTCGCCACCGACTGCCATCCGCCGCCGTCGATGCGCACCTTCATGGTGACCGGGCGCCCGTTCGGCGCCGGCGCGTTCCAGGCGAGCGTGATGCTCTGGCCGTTGTTGGTCGCGCTGACGTCCGGCTTCCCGATCGGACCGTACGGGCGGACATTGCCCTTCGAGCCTGCGTCACCGGGCTGGGACTCCTGCCCGCCGACGACCGAGTAGGCGCGCACCGACACCGTGTAGCTGTTGTTGTTCGTGGCCGGGATGTTGCGCCCATCCCAGTTACGGTTCCAGTTGCCCCCGGTCGAGTACTCGTAGTGGATCTCGGATCCGCTGGCCCCGTTGGCGTCCGCCAGCGTGTACTCGACGGCGATGTTGTTGTCGCCCTCCACCACCTTGGTGAGGGTCGTCGCCCCCGGCTGCCCGAAGGCGCGCCGCGGGCTGGACGGCGCGGACCAGGCGCCCGGCGAGGGCGACTTGTTCTTGCCGCGCACCTGGAACGTGTAGTCGGCGGTCGAGTTGCCCACCGTCACGGCCTGGCTCGTCAAGCTGCCGGGGACGGTGATCGTGCGCACCACGGATCCGCCCTGCATGACCTGCAGCTCGTAGCTGGAGATCGGGTCGCCGTTGGCGCCGGCCGGGGTCCAGCTCACGGTCATCTGCGACTGGTTGCCCACGGACGGCGCGCTCTGCGCCTGCGGGGTGCCGGGAGCCGTCGGCGGACCCGCCGGAACCTCCGACGCCGACCAGCCCGACCAGCTCGAGGGCTCGGGGGCGCGGTTCACCGCCTGCACGCGCACCTGGTAGTTCGCGCCGTTCTCCAGGCCGTCCCACTTCACCGACGTGCCGGTCACCCCGGTCTTCGTCGCGGTGCCGCTCGGCGGCGCCGGGGAGATCTCGAGGTTGTACGAGGTCACCGGGGATCCCGGGGTCGTCGGCGTGGTCCACGAGACGTCCAGCGACTTGTCGCCGAACTTCAGGGTCGGCGGGTTCGGGGTGTCCGGCCGCGCATCCGGGCGCGCCACGGCCGAGGTCGGCGACGGCTTGCCCTCGCCCACGCGGTTCGTGGCGGTCACCGCGAACGTGTACTCGACGTTGTTCGTCAGCCCGTCCAGGGTGCACGTGGTCGACGTGCACGGCTTGGAGTAGCTGCCTCCGCTCGTGGCGCGCACGGTGTAGCCGGTGATCTCGGCGCCGTTGTTCGACGGCGGCGACCAGTTCAGCACCACCGTGCGGTCCTGCACGCTCGTCACCTGCGGGGCGCCCGGCGCATCGGGAACGCCCTGCACCGTGACGACGATGCGGCCGTCCACCTCGCGGTCGGGATCCTTCGTCGCGTCCTGCACCCGGTAGGTCGCCACGATCTGGCCGACGAACGCCTTGCTGGGCGTGATCACGACCTTGTCGCCCTGCACCGACGCGCCGTCGGCGTCGCCGGTCTGCACGCTCACGGAGCGGATCTTCAGCGGCTTGTCCGGGAACGGGTTGACGTCGTTCTGCAGCACCGGGATCGTGACCGCCTTGCCCTGGTCGGCCTGCGGCACCGTGTCCTCGTTGGCGACGGCGAGCGGCCGCGTGGAGGCGGCGACCGTCACGGCGACGGTGCCGGTGACCGGCTCCGTGGTGCCGTCGGTGATGCTCAGCTGCACGGTCGAGCCGGAGCCCTTCGGCGTCTGGGAGTCGGCCTGCACCCTCAGCGTCGAGCCGTCCAGGCTCGCCGTGATGCCGTGGTCGGGCTGTCCGGTGATCTTGTAGCTGATCTTCTTCGCATCGCCCGGATCCGGATCCTTCGTGAGCGCCGCGAGGTCGACCTTCTGCGCGTCCTCGCCGGGCGCGACCGACACCTGCGCGTTCGTGAACGCGGGCGGCTGGTTGTCCGGCGGGAGCACGGTGATCGGCAGGCTCAGGGTGGACTTGCGCCCCTTCGGATCGTCGGGTCCGGTGCCGTCGGTCACCTCGAAGGTGAGCGCGTCGTCGCCGAAGTAGCCCTGCTTGGAGGTGTAGACGAGGGTGTGCTCGTCCTTCAGCAGCGACGCGCCGTTGCCGTTGACGGCGCTGACCTTGCCGGCCTCGGTGATGCGCACGTCGCCGCCGCCCGCCACGGCGACGTACTTCGACAGCGGGAGCTCGATGGTCTCGCCGCTCTTGACCTCGACCGGCTTGGTCGAGCGGAGGGTCGGCGCGAGCTCGGACAGGGCGGGGACGAAGATGAACGCGGACGCGGTCTGCTCGTCCTGGTCGGTGACGGAGTACTGCACCAGCTGCCGCTGGTCCGTGACGGTGACCTGGATCTTCCGGTTCGGCAGCACCTTCGCCGTGGGGTCGCCGACGCTGAGCTTGAGCGCGTCGATCGTGCCGTCCGGATCCTCGTCGTTGTCCAGCACCGGCACCTCGACCGTCAGGGCCTCGCCCTTCACGTCGGATGCCTGGATGCGGTCGTCCCGGGCGACCGGTGCGACGAGGGGGACGTCCTCGGCGACCGTGATCTGCACCGGCGCCGTGGCGGTGGCGCCGTGCGCGTCGGCGACGGTGTACTGCACCGAGGTCTGCACGGGGCGGTCGGGCGCGGTGATGAGCACGCGGTCGCCGGACACCCGGGCCTGGAGCCCGTCCACGCCCGCGGCGGTCTCGATGCCGTTCTTGACCAGGCCGATCGTGTCGCCGTCCGGATCCGAGTCGTTCGTCAGCACGGCGACCGCGACGGTGCGGCCCGGCCGCATCACGATCGAGTCCTTGACCGCGTAGGGCGCCTGGTTGATGTTGGCGCCCGGGGCGATGCCGACCCGGATCGTGGCGGTCGCCTCCTTGCCGAGGCGGTCGCGCACCTTGTAGGTGAAGGTGTCGATGCCGCTCGTCTTGTCGAAGGCCGTGTAGGTGAGGTAGTTCGAGCCGACCTCGGTGACCTGCCCCTGCTTCGGCGCGGAGTCCAGGCCCACGAGCTCCACGGAGTCGCCCTCGGCGTCGAGCCCGTCCAGCGGGACAGGGATGCGCACGCTGGTGCCGCTCAGGGCCCGCACGGTGAGATCGTGCGGGCGCGGCGCGGTGTTGGCCTTCTCGTCGACCGGCAGGATCTGGATCGTGATGTACCCGGCGGCCTTCTGCCCGTTGGAGTCCACCGCCTCATAGGTCGCGTAGACCGTGCGCGGGGTGTCGCCGGCGCGGAAGCGCACGGTGTCCTGGGACACGAACGCCTCGCCGTACTTCGGATCGACGAGCGGCTCGACGAGGTTCGGCGCCACGTGCAGCGTCGTGCCGGGCGCGTGCTTGTCGTTCGCGAGCACCGGGATCGTCACCACGTCGCCCGCGCGCACCACGGCCGTGTCGTCGTTCGCGGTCGGAGGGTCGAGCTTGGCGGGCGCGGGGATCGGGATCACGATGACGTCGCCGTCCGCGGTCTGGGATCCGTTCGAGATGCGGTAGCTGATCCGCACCTCCTTGTCGAGGTTGCCCTGATCGGTGACCCGCAGGGTCTCGTGGTTCAGCACCGACACGCCCACGCCGCTGTGCGGGGGCACGGTGACCGACTGCACGACGAGGATCCCGCCGGCCGGGTCGATGTCGTTGTTCAGCACCCCGACGAGCACGTCGCCGCCGCTGGGCAGCAGCGCCACGTCGCGCACCGCGGTCGGCGGCGCCGCCTCGGCCGTCTTGTCGAGCACGTCCACGCGGACCAGCCCCGGCACCGCATTGGGACCGGCGCTGACGAGGTACTGCATGTAGTAGGTGCCGGGAAGCTCGGCGCGGAACGTGAACGTGCCCTCGGCGAAGTTCGGGGTGATCACGGCGCCCGGCGTCTCGTCGACGCGGGTGAGGCGGAGCTGCTCCTTGCCCGAGCTCGTGTCGTTCAGCAGGGGGTCGGCCGTGACCTGCTCACCCGCGCGGGTGACGTAGTGATCGGCGTTCGTCTTCGGGGTCGTGGTGCCGGCAGGGCGGATGTCGAGTCGGATCGTGCCGCTGGTCAGCTCGCCCATCGCGTCGGCGACCTGGATCCGGATCTCCTTGCGGCCGGGCAGACTCGCCACGGCCCGGTAGGTGAGCTGCCCGTCCGGCGTGTAGTCGACCTCGTCGCCGGGCGCGGCCTCGACATCCTTGAGGTACACGTCGTCGCCGTCCGGATCGATCCAGTCGGGCAGGGCGTTGTACGTCACGGTCCCGCCGGCCTCGACGAGCAGACCGGGAGTGCGCCGCTGCTTCGGGGCGGCGTTCACGCTCCAGTCGTGCACGCTGATCGACGCGTTCGCGGTGGCCTTGCCGCCCCGGCCGTCATCGGCCTGATACTGGAACGACGCGGATCCGGTCGCGTCCTCCGGCACCGCGATCTGCAGCGCCCCGCCGTTGTTGATCGGCTGCACCTCGCCGATCGGAGGCTGCTCCTGGGCGAGGGAGGCGACCAGCACGTCCCCGTCGGCGTCGGTGTCGTTGTCGAGCACGGGCAGCATCGTGGTGCGGCCCGGACGGACGCCGAACTCGTCGTCGTGCGCGACCGGCGGCGTGTTCTCGGGCGTGCGCTTGGGCAGGGTGGTCTCGACCTGGTCGTCGGTGGTCTCGTCCTGCTGCTCGGAGCTGCCCTCCGGCGGCACGATGTCCTGCCAGTTGTCGACGCGCTGCAGGTTGTCGGTGGCCATCCAGGCGGCCCCGCTCGCGGTGTCGTTGAGCACCACCACGTCGCGGTTGACGCGGAACACCAGGGTGGAGCTGCTCTCCGCGCCCTCGATCGAAGTCGCGAGGTCGTCCGCGGAGCCGATGCAGTCGCGGAGGAACTTGGCGGATCCGCCCCACGCGCCGTAGGTGCACCCGTTGAGGAACACGGGGGCCGCGGGGGCGCCGGTGCCGCCGATGTCCCGGGCCGAAGCCGCGGAGCCGTCGAGGGGCACGGTGATCAGCGCGTCGGCCGTGGCCAGCACCGCCGAGGTGTTCTCCGCCGAAGGCTGCTGCAGCACCGCGGCATCGAGGTTCTTCACCTCCGCGCCGTCGAGCTGCGTGCGGTGTCCCCCGGCGAAGACGGTCTTGGCGTCCGCATCGAGCACCACGGGGGTGTCGCCGACGACGGTGATCGTGGGCTTCGCGTCGTCGGCGAGCTCGATCTTCTCGGTGGACGGCGGCTGCGGATCCCCCTGCTCGTCGACGTGCACGGTGACGATGGTGCGGTCCTTGGCGGAGACGCCGTAGACCGTGCCGTCCGTGCCGACCGCGATGTCGGCACCGGCCCCGAGGGTCGCCGAGGGCTTCGTTCCGGCGGCCTTGAACCCGCTCAGCGACGAGGCCTGGCGCACCCAGAGCTTGCCCTCCTTGGGGTCGAGGATGGCGACGGTCGTGCCGCCGAGGGCCGACTTGGCGCCGCCCGGCACCAGCACGGCGTCGCTGAGCACCACGCGCGCCGGGTAGACGGCGGTGAGGGTCGAGGCGGAGCGGTCGGCGACCAGCACGGTGCCCCCCGACTGGAGCACGTCGTAGTTCTCGCCGCCGGTGCGCAGTCCGCCGTCGAGCACCCGGGACTGATTGTTGAAGTGTCCGACGAGCAGGCTCGAGGTCTTGGTGAGCCACACGCCGCCGTCGTGCAGGTCGACCTCGGCGGTGGGGTTGCCCTGATAGGCGAACGCCATGCCGGTGACGGCGAGGGCCGCGGCGGTCACGCCGGCCGCAGAAGCGAGGGTCTTCGGTCGCATCCGCAACCACGCGAACGACTTCACCACGAATTTCCCCCCGACCGTGCAGCACAGCTGTCCCATGCGCAATTGTCAGGGGACTGTAAGAGTGTATGTCGGCTTCCTGGGAACGGCGATGGGGAGAACTCCCCATCCGGATCCACGCCCGACGCGCTTTTCCGGCTCGCGGTGCACGTGCGCCGCAATCGCAGATCCGTTCTCCCGGGGTCGTTGAGCGAGCACCGAGCGCAGCGAGGAGCGAGACGAAACGAAACGCCGTCACTGATGAGGGACCGCGTTTCGTCTCGGTCGCCTCCGGCGTCCTCGCTCAACGATCCCAAGGGACGGTCGCCTCCGGCGTCCTCGCTACGACCCCGAAGGAACGGCCGACACCGCTGACGTGCGCCCCTATCCGCCCCTCCACCCTTCGATCGATTTCCCGCCGGCGGGCCAGGATCCGCGCGCTCGGCATAGGGCGGAGCCGTACGCTCGGAGCATGTTCCTCGACCCTGTGCTGCGGCGCGTGGAGCCGCTGCTGCTGCGCGTGGACCGCATCGCCGGCGGCCGCAACGCCCACGAGAAGATCGCCGAAGCCGATCGCGATCATCACCGCACCGTCCGCGCTTTCCGCTGGGTGTTCTGGCTGCTCGCCGTCGAGCTCGTGATCGGGATCGCTGCGGTCGTCGTGGCCGTCGTGATCGCGGTGCAGGCGGGGAGCATCGCCGCGGTGCCGTTCGCGGTGTGGATGCGCGCGCTCATCGTGCTCGCGATGACCGTCACCCTCTTCTACTTCGCGTGGCGCGCCGCCCTGGGCTGGCGCTGGGCGTACCAGCGACTGCGCCTGTTCGCCCAGATCTTCCCCGTCATCACGCTCGTGATGGCGGCCATCCCCGGGCTGTATCCCGCCTGGATGGTGACCGAGCAGATCGTCTTCAGTCTCATCATGATCGGCGTCGCCGACTTCCTCACCAGCGATCACATGCGTCAGGCGTTCCGCAAGCCGGAGACCGCCTGACCCCTCCCGCCGCACGGGCCGACAGTTCGCTCTCCCCCTCGGAACGCCGCTGTGGTAGGAAGAGCGTGGATAGGGGGCGCCGGCCTCCTGCCGGACCCAGACGCCCCGCCAGGGGCGTCCCGACGTCAGGGGACGCGATCATGGGATTCATCCAGGCATTCGTCGGTGCACTCGGCGGCACGCTCGCCGACCAGTGGAAGGACTTCCTGGTTCCGCCGCAGGGGCTCGCGCCGACGGCCGCGATCTTCCCCGCCGTCGCCCAGGGCCAGAACGCCGGGCGCGGGTCGAACGTGCGCGGATCCGAGAACATCATCACGAACGGATCCAAGATCATCGTCCCCGAGGGCACCGGGGTGCTCACCTTCCAGGACGGCCACATCACCGGTTTCATCGCGCAGCCCGGCGGCTACGAGTGGCAAAGCTCCGACCCGAACTCGAAGTCGATCTTCGCCGGAGACGGGTTCGTGAGCCCGCTCATCACCCAGTCGTGGGAGCGGTTCAAGTTCGGCGGGCAGCCGGGCAGCCAACAGCTGGTGTTCTACGTGAACCTGCGGGAGCTCCCCAACAACCGCTTCGGCACGCAGTCGGAGATCTACTGGGACGACGCCTACCTGGGCACCCAGGTCGGCGCGATCACGCGCGGCACCTACACGATGCGCATCGTGGATCCGATCCTGTTCGCGTCGCAGTTCGTGCCGCTCACCTACCTGCAGCCCGGCGGCGGCGTGTTCGACTTCACCGACATGGACAACGACGCGGCGACGCAGCTGTTCAACGAGGTCGTCTCCTCGCTCGCCCCGGCGTTCTCGCTGTACACGAACGATCCCGCCAAGGGCAATCGGATGGCGAAGATCCAGGCCGACTCGATGGGCTTCGCTCAGTCGCTGTCCGCCGCGGTGGAGAACGGCTACCGCTGGACGAGCGCCCGCGGGATCACGATCGTGAGCGTCGCGCTGCAGGCCATCGAATACGACGAGACCACGCGCGCCCTGCTCGCCGACGTGCAGAAGGCCGACGCCCTGGGCGGCGCCCGCGGCAACTCCTTCCTGCAGCAGTCGGTGGCCCGGGGCATGCAGGCCGCCGGCGAGAGCGGCGGCGGCGCGACCAACATCGCGATGATGGGCATGGGCCTGAACGCCGCGGGCGGCGCGATGGGAGGGCTCCAGCAGCAGGGCGTCACCCCGGCCTACCAGCAGGTCCCCACGCCGCAGCCCCCGGCCGCGCAGGCCCCTGCGCCCGAAGCCGCGCCCGCGGCTGCGGCGCCCACCGCCGATGACCCGCTCGCCAAGCTCACCCAGTACAAGGCGATGCTGGATCAGGGGCTCATCACCCAGGCGGACTACGACGCCGCCAAGGCCAAGGCCCTCGGACTGTAGCCTCCCCCGATGTCCGACCCGTCTCGCCCGGGTGGATCCGCCCCCGGGACGCCGCCCCCGCCGCCTCCGCCACCCCCACCGCCTCCGCCTGCCGCTCCCCTCCCCGAGGGCGCGGGCCCCTCGGCGTACGCGCCCCCGGACGGGGTCATCCCCCGCGAGCAGGCGACCGAGGAGACGCCGGCCGACGCGATGAAGGACGCCACCTGGGACGACGTGAAGAACG
This sequence comes from Microbacterium sp. USTB-Y, assembly GCF_023703415.1. Classification (GTDB taxonomy): domain Bacteria; phylum Actinomycetota; class Actinomycetes; order Actinomycetales; family Microbacteriaceae; genus Microbacterium. The sequence goes on from NZ_JAGMTU010000007.1 coordinate 28,643, forward strand.
TGCGCGAGCAGGAGGCGAACGCAGGGTATGCCCCCGGCGAGGCTCCGCAGATCACCTACGACGAGCACGACGGGCCCCAGGTGATCCGCACCGGATCCGACAAGGGCGACGGGCTCGACAAGTGCCCCAAGTGCGGATCCACCGACATCGGCTTCGACATCGCCTCCGGCATGCTGTTCTGCCGCTTCTGCCGGCATCGCTGGGCGCAGGAGAACGCGGTCGCCGCGTTCGGACTGGACACCCCGATCAGCGAGCTGCGCGGCCGGCACATCGGATCCGGATCCGGATCCATCGTTCCGGGAGTGGACGAGGTCGTCACGTTCAAGTGCCAGGCCTGCGGCGCCGAGATCGCGATCGACACCGCGCACGCGATGCAGGCGCGATGCCACTGGTGCCGCAACACGCTCTCGGTGAATCAGCAGATCGACAACGGCGCGGTGCCCGACGTGGTGCTCCCGTTCTCGCTGCCCAAGGACGAGGCTGTCGCGCGCATCGCGGAGTTCGTGAAGAAGCGGCGGTTCTTCGCGAACCGCCGGTTCACGGCCCAGTTCGCCCCCGAGAACGTGATGGGCGTGTACCTGCCCTACCTCGTCGTCGACTTCAACGCGAACGTGCAGTTCGCCGGCACCGGCGAGCACACGACGCGCAAGTACACGGTCGGTCAGGGCGACGACCGCGAGACCCGCTACGACTACGACGTGTACCAGGTGGGCCGCACGTTCTCGCTCTACGTCGACGACCTGACGATCGAGTCCGCCGCCGACAAGCGGGACTTCGAGGCGAGCCGCAACACGAACAACATCATCAACGCGATCATGCCGTTCGACACCAAGAACGCGGTGCGCTACGACGCCAACTACCTCTCCGGCTTCACCTCGCAGCGCCGCGACCTCGACCTCACCACGCTGTTCGCCCCCGCGCAGGAGCAGGCGGAGGACATCGGCCGGTTCCGGGCCGCGGAGACCGTCGGCTTCTACGACCGCGGGGTGCGCTGGGAGCAGCAGGACATCCACGTCGTCGGCGACCGCTGGATCTCGGCGTATCTGCCGGTCTGGCTGTACAGCTATCTGGAGACGAAGGGCAACGGCCGCCAGCTGCTGCACTACATCGCCGTCAACGGGCGCACGGGCGAGACGATGGGCTCGGTGCCGATCAACACGACCCGGTTGTGGATCTTCTCCGGCATCGCCGAGGTGTTCGGGATCATCGGCACCGTCCTGACCGGCTTCATCTTCTGGAGGTGACGATGGACCTCTCCGGCCTGCTGTTCTCCGGGGCGCTGCCCACGATGATCGTGCACGCCTCGTCGGGCTCCTCGAGCGACGGGAGCTGGGTTCCGCTGCTGTTCCTGCTCACCGGCCCCGCGTTCTTCCTGTTCCAGTACCAGCGCTACCGGAACACCGACAAGCGGCACCACCACGAGACCGAGACGGCCTCGGAGGTGGCGAACCCGCAGGGCTACGACCAGCCGGTGCGCAGCGTGACCGGCGCCCGCGAGGCCCGCATGGCGGGTGCGAACGAGCGCGAGGTGCGCGGCTGAGGCAGACGCCGTCCGAGGCGCGGCGCAGGGCCCTCGGGTCTCAGGCGGCGCGCCAGCAGCCGACGAGGTGGTCGTCGACCATGCCCGCGGACTGCATGAGCGCATACATCGTGGTGGGACCGACGAAGCGGAACCCGCGCTTGCGCAGCGCCTTGCTCATCGCCAGCGACTCCGGCGTCACCGCCGGGACGTCCGTCATCGAGCGCGGGCGGACCTCGGCGGCGGCGGGGGCGAACGACCACATGAGCTCGTCGAGCTCTCCGTCGGCCATCTCGCGCACGAGCCGGGCGTTGCCGATCGTCGCCTCGATCTTCGCGCGGTTGCGGATGATCCCGGCATCGGCCATCAGACGCGCGATGTCGTCCTCGCCGAACTCCGCGACCACCGCGGGATCGAACCCCGCGAACACCTCGCGGAACCGCGGGCGCTTGCGCAGGATCGTGATCCAGCTGAGCCCCGCCTGAAACCCCTCGAGCGACATCTTCTCGAACAGCGCGCGATCGCCGTGCAGGGGCGTGCCCCACTCCTCGTCGTGATAGCGGCGGTACTCCGGATCCTCTCCGGTCCAGGGGCAGCGCACGCGGTCGTCGGCGGGGATCGTCATGACGACCAGGCTAGGCGAGGGCCCCGACATCCCGGCGGGGGTGCGGTCATCTGGCCGGCAGGTACTGCTCCAGCCGGGCGAGACGCGGCTGCGAGCGCGGGTCGGCCACCGCCGCCGCGCCCACGGCGCAGGCGCCCGAGAGCGCGCGCTGCGCGTCGACACCCGAGGCGAGCGCGATCGTCAGTGCGGCGCAGAACGCGTCACCCGCGCCGACGCTGTTCACCACGCTCGTCTTCACCGCGGGCGCCTGCGCGACGAGCTCCCCGTGCTCGAAGAGCTTCGCGCCGTCGCCGCCGTAGGTGACGGCGACGCGTCGCGCGGTGCGCAGCGCGGGCAGCAGGGCGTACTCGGTCTCGTTGACGATGATGAGGTCCGCCCGCTCGACCACCGCGGCGGGCAGGTCGAGCGCCGGCGCCGCATTGACCGCGAAGTAGCCCGGTGCGGCCGCGGCGAGCGCGGAGATCACCTCCATCGAGATCTCCAGCTGCGCGAGCACCGCCTCGTCGGATCCGAAGACGACGCCGTCCAGGCCCACCTCGCCGTTGGCGCCCTCGCACACCGCGATCTGGTTCTCCCCCGCCGCGTCCACGACGATGAGCGCCACTCCGGTGGGCTCCGTGCCGCGCCGCACCGCCCCCGTGTCGACGCCGGCGGTCGCCAGCTCGTCGAGCATCCAGGATCCGTCCTGATCGGGTCCGACTGCGCCCACCATCCGCACGGCGGCGCCGAGACGCGCGGCGGCTGCGGCCTGGTTGGCGCCCTTGCCGCCGGCTTCCCGCGACAGCCGTCCGCCGCCGACGGTCTCGCCCGGTCCGGGCAGACGCGCGGCGCGCGCGGTCAGGTCGACGTTGATGCTGCCGACGACGGCGAGGGCGAGGGGCGCGGTCATGGGGACTCCAGTTCAGACGGGGCGAGGGCGGGCGGGCGGGTCACTGCGCGGTCTGCACGACCGAGAGGACGCCCGCCTTCGCGGAGACGATGCACTTGGCGAGATACACGGGGGCTCCGCCCGACGAGGCGGTCTGCGTGAGGATGAGCACCGGCGAGTCCGGTGCGAGTCCGAGCAGGGCGCCGCGGGTGCGGCCGACGACGTTCGCGGTGATCTCGCACACCCCCGCGCCGAACACGGCGCCACGGGCGGAGAGCGCCGTCATCAGGCTGCTCGGATCGCCGGTCGCCTCCTCGAGCACGGCGGCGATCTGCGGATTCGCGTCGGTGAGGTAGCGCCCCGCGGGCAGGTGCTCCTGCAGGATCGCGATCGGCTCGCCGCCCCGCTCGACCACGCTCTCCCGGAACCAGGTGTTCGCCGCCTCATCGAGGCCCAGGTGGCTCGAGACGTAGTCGGTGGTCGGCTGCACGACGAACTCGGTCTGGCGCACGACGACGTCGTCGCCGCCCTCGGCGAGCGCGGCCTCGAGGGGGCGCAGCTCCTCGAGCCCGACGAGAGGGAGGTCCTCGGCGACGAAGCGGCCGATCCCGCGGCGGGTCCGGATCAGTCCGTCCTCCTCCAGCAGCATGAGCGCTTCGCGGACGACGGTGCGGGAGACCCCGAGCGCGACGCCGAGCTCGGTCTCCCTCGGCAGCGCGGATCCCAGGGCGAAGACGCCCGAGCGGATCCCGTCGGCGAGACGGGAGTACACCGCGACGCGGAGCGGCTGGCCGACGGGCGCGGTCAGCGGCCTGCCCAGGAACTGCTCCACGTCCGTCATCGGATCTCCTCCACCGCGCACAGCCGGCCCGTCGTCGGGCCGCGCTCGCCGTTCATTCAAGCATGGGATCACACTTTGCAGATGTTCTACCTCAGAGGTATAACATCATATAACCCGAGGTGGCGATGCCCCTCTCTGACGAAGGAGTCACTGTGCAGCTCTCCCCCGCCCCTGCCGCGCTCGACCGGCCCGAGCCTCTCCGCGGCGGCCGCTCCGTCCTGCTCGTGGCGACCCTGATCCTCACGGTCGTCGCCTTCCAGCTGAACTCGAGCATGATCAGCCCCGCGCTGCCCGACATCTCGAAGCAGCTCGGCGCCCCCATGGACGCGGTCTCCCAGGTGTCGTCGCTCTTCTTCCTCGCCGGGGCGGTCGGCGGCATCGTGCTCGCCCGCTGGAGCGACTTCATCGGCCGCAAGCGCGCGCTGCTCATCGTGCTCGCCCTCATCGCGCTCGGCACGGTGCTGTGCCTCGTCGCCCCGAACCTCCCCGTGCTGCTCGTCGGCCGGGTGCTGCAGGGCGCCTCGAGCGCCGCGTTCCAGATCTCCTACGTGATCCTCGCCGAGACCCTGCCCGCCGCGGTCTTCCCGACCGTGCTCGGCGTGCTCACCGCGATCAACGGCGGCGTCGGCGGTGTCGACGGCTGGATCGGCGGCCTGCTCGCCGACGCCTACGGCTTCCGCTCGCTGTTCGTCGTGATCCTCGTCGTGGCGGTGGTCGCCATCGTCGCCGTCCTGTTCGCCGTGCCTCGGGACGGCGAGCCGTCCTCGTCCGGGCGCATGGACTGGTGGGGCGCGGCCGCACTGTCGATCGGCCTCATCTGCGTCACCTACTTCGTGTCGACCGGGTCGGGCCAGGGCTGGCTCTCGCCGCTCGCGCTGCTGCTCCTCGCGGGGACCGCCGTGTCCTTCGGCGCCTTCGTGATGATCGAGAAGCGCCGCCGCACCCCTCTCGTCGCCGTGCAGCACCTGCGCTCGCGTCAGGTCTGGCCGGTGCTCGTCGTGACGGTGCTGACCCTGTCGAGCGTGTTCGCGGTGATCAACTTCACCATCGTGATCCTCAGCCAGAACCAGGCGGTCGGCTACGGCCTGAACGCCTCGACGTCCGCACTGCTGTACCTGACCCCGCCCGCGCTCATCGGCCTCGCCGCCGCCCCGCTGTCGGGCTGGCTCGCCGGCCGGGTGGGCTGGATCCCGATGCTGCGGATCGGCCTCGCGCTCTCGATCGCCGCGCTCATCGTGATCGCGCTGTTCCCGTTCAGCCCCTGGACCGTCTTCGCGATGTTCGCCTTGCTCGGCGTCACCTACAACGGCGTCGTGCTCACGACGACCAACGGACTGGGCGTGCTGCAGTCGCCGAACGAGGCCCCCGCGGTCCTGCCCAGCATGAACGGCACCGCGTTCGGCTTCGGCGCGAGCCTCGGCATCGCCGTCGTCGCACCGTTCGTCGTGTCGGGCGGCTTCGGGGTGGCACTGTGGATCTCCGTGGGGATCAGCGTGCTCGCCCTCGTCGCGAGCCTGTTCCTGCTGCCCAAGACCGACTGACCCGCGCGCCCGACGCCGCCCCGAGCCCCCGACCCGTCCGCATCCCGAGGAGGATCCGATGACCGAAACCCCCACCGCGCTGTACTTCGACTGCGACACCGGCATCGACGACTCGCTCGCGCTCGCCTACCTGCTGGCCTCGCCCGAGATCGTCCTCACCGGGATCGGCACGGTCAGCGGCAACACCACCGCGGCTCAGGCCGCGCGCAACACCCTGGGCCTGCTCGCCCTCGCCGATCGCGACGACGTCCCCGTCGCGATCGGCGCGCACGACTTCCTCAGCCACGGGTACGACGGCGGTGCGCCGCACGTGCACGGCGACGACGGCGTCGGCGGCGTCGCCCTCCCCGAGCCCGCGCGCGCGGTCGCGGAGGGCACCGCGGCCGATCTGCTGATCCGCCTCTCCCACGAGCACCCCGGATCGCTGCAGGTGCTCGCGGTCGGGCCGCTCACGAACCTCGCCGCCGCGCTCGCGCAGGATCCGACGCTCCCCTCCCGGATCTCCCGGGTGACCCTCATGGGCGGGGCCGCGCTCGTGCCGGGCAACATCACCGCGCTCGCCGAGGCGAACATCGGCAACGACCCCGAGGCCGCGGCCGCGGTCTTCGCCGCGGGATGGCCCGTCGTGGTCGTGCCGCTGGACGTGACGATGGAGAACGTGTTCGAGGAGTCGCACCGCGACCGCCTCGCGGCTTCCGGATCCGCCGTCGCGCGCTCGGTCGCCGGGATGCTCGACTTCTACATGGACTTCTACCGTCCCGCCTACGGACGCCGGTGCAGCGCCCTGCACGACCCGCTCGCCGCGGCGATCGCCGTCGGCACGGTGGTGCCGACGGTCGCCCCCGCGGTGCCCGCCCTGGTCGACACCACCTCCGGCCCCGGCCGCGGGCAGACGGTTTTCGACCTGCGCGGACAGCGTCTCGGCGCAGTCGACCACGACGGCGCGACCGTGCGCGTCGTGCTCGCCACCGATCTGCCGCTCGCCGAGCACCTCACCGCCCGCGTCGCCGGGGAGTGAGTCCGCGACGGGGTCGTTGAGCGAGGACGCCGCAGGCGACCGAGACGAAACGCGGTGCTCCGACGGGGCACCGCGTTTCGTCTCGCTGCGCTCGCTCAACGACCCCGGAGGCGGATCCGGATCCGTCGCTCGCCTCACGACGCCATCGGGCACGTGCTACAGCTGGCGGGCCTTCTTCAGCGCCTTCTCGTCGACCGGGGCCTCGCCCGAGGCCTTGAGGTCGGCGTAGTACGCGCGGGCCTCGTCCTGGCGGATCTGCTCCGCGCCCGAGGCGAGAGGGGCCCGCACGTGCTCGGGCTCGTAGCCGAACGCGTTCACGAGATCGAGGGCGTGCGGACGCAGACGCGCGCAGAGCCGGTCGATGTAGCGCGAGACCGACGCCGCGCGCTGCGTCGACAGACGCCCGTTGATGAGGTACCAGGCGAGGTGCTTCTCGATGAGCTGCAGGCCGAACAGGTCGCGCAGCCAGGTGAGCACGGTCTTGCTGTCCTCGTCCTCGATGCGGCCGATCGCGTCCGTGAACGCCTCCCACTGCAGCAGCTCGCCGTGCGCGCGGGCCGCCTCGATGAGCTCGGCCTGGTTCTCGTTGAACAGCTTCTCGCCGAGCTCCTTGTCCTTGCCCGCGGCGCGCAGCCGGCCCGCGATGTCGGCGACCATCTGCTGCACCCGGTCGGACAGCAGCTCGTGCTGCTGCTCGGCGCGCAGCCCGTTCTCGACCGAGCGCGCCGTGGATCCGAGATCCGCGACCGCCTGCCCGAACTGGCGCAGCCCGGCACCGTGGAACACCCGTCCCGCGGTCTGCTCGACCGCGAACTTCGCGAGAGCCTTGGCGTCGGCGCCCGTGAACTGACGCGCGTAGTCGGTGAGCAGCCGCTTGCCGACCAGCTGGAGCAGGATGTTGTTGTCGCCCTCGAACGTCACGTAGATGTCGAGATCCGCCCGCAGGCCCACGAAACGGTTCTCGAACATGAAGCCGGCGCCGCCGCAGGCCTCGCGGCACTCCTGAAGGGTGTCCAGCGCGTGCCAGGTCGAGAGCGGCTTGAGCGCCGCCGCGAGCGTCTCCAGATCCTCGCGATCGTCCGGGGTGTCGGTGCGACCGGAGAACACGCCGTCGAACTTCTGCAGGAACTCGTCGTGCGCGAACAGCTGCGCGTAGGTGGTCGCCAGGCGCGGGAGCAGACGGCGCTGGTGCTTGCCGTAGTCGAGGAGCGTGGTCTCCTCGCCGCTCGCGCCGTTGAACTGGCGGCGCTGCGTGGCATAGGTGATCGCGATGTACAGGCCGAGGGCCGAGGCCCAGGACGCGGCGCCGTCGAGCGAGACCCGGCCCTGCACCAGGGTGCCGAGCATCGTGAAGAAGCGGCGTCCGGGGCTGTCGATCGCGCTCGTGTAGGTGCCGTCGGCCGCGACGTCGCCGTAGCGGTTGAGCAGGTTGGTACGGGGCACGCGCACGTGGTCGAAGCTCAGCCGGCCGTTGTCGATGCCGTTCAGGCCGCCCTTGAGCCCGTCATCCTCACGGCCGATGCCGGGGAGGTCGACGCCGTCCTCGCCGCGCAGCGGCACGTAGAAGCAGTGCACGCCGTGGTTCACGCCATCGGTGATGAGCTGGGCGAACACGGTCGCCGCGACGCCGTGCAGCGCCGCGTTGCCGAGGTACTCCTTGGTCGCCGCGCGGAACGGCGTGTTGATCACGAACTCCTCGGTCGCAGGGTCGTACGTCGCCGTGGTGCCGATCGAGGCGACGTCGGAGCCGTGCCCGATCTCCGTCATCGCGAAGGCGCCCGGGATCTCCAGGCTCATGATCCCGGGGAGCCACCGGTCGTGGTGCTCCGCAGTGCCGAGCTGCAGCACGGCGGATCCGAACAGTCCCCACTGCACGCCCGACTTGATCTGCAGGCTCGGATCGGCGGACACGAGCTCCTCGAACCCGGCGATGTTGCCGCCGTTGTTCTCCTCGCCGCCGAGCCGCTTCGGGAAGGCGCGGTGCACGGCCTTGTTCTGCACGAGGAGGTGCATCTGGCTCAGCACGCGCTCGCGGTGCTCGTCCTTGCCGAGCGAGTCGTCGCGCCAGAACGCCGGATCCTTGATCATCTCGCGGGCCTCACGGCGGGTATCGGCCCAGGTGCCGAGCAGCAGGTCTCCGACCGCGTCGACGTCGATGCGCGTCGCGGTGTCGTCCTGGGTGCTTTTCGCGGTGTTCGTCCGAACGGCGGCGTCGACCATGAGGATCCTCTCGTGAGGTTTCGGGGATGTCTTCATGGTAGGTCTGACACAACGTGAGGCGAAGGCCGCTGTGGAGATCCCCCAACGGAGCAGCCGGACGAGGATCCGGGCGGTTGTCGGCTCCCCACAGGATCGCGGTGCGGGCGATCCCCGAGCGGCCCGGCGGCTCAGCGGATCAGGCGGTAGCCCCGCACCGGGTCGAAGCCGTGGATCTCCCGGGTGTCCAGCGCGGCCATGAAGTCGAGCACCTCGGCGGTGACGATCTGGCCGGGCACGAGCACGGGGAACCCGGGCGGATACGGCGTCACGAATCCCGCCGAGACGGGGCGCTCGCCGTGCGCCACCCGCTCGCGCAGCGCCTCCGGGGTCGCGTACTCGATCAGGCCGCGGCGCTGCCCGTCGTAGAACGCCGCCCGCAGATCGCCGTCCGGGAGCCCGGATCCCGCCGCATACGCCGGCGCGAAAGCACTGAAGTCGGGCAGCGGCGGCATGGCCGGTCCCTCCTCGAGGGGCGGACGCTCCCCCGAGGCGCGCTCGCGCTCGAACCGCTGCGCCAGCTTGACGAGCACCTCGACGAGGTAGGCGATCGCGCTGCGCGAGGTGCCGATGTTCGTCATGAACAGCACCGTGTTGCGACTGGTCTTGTTGACCTGGATGCCGTACTGGTCCATCAGGTGCGTGTGCTTGAAGGTGTCGCCGTCGACGCCCGTGCCGGTGATCTCGATCGTGACCCGGCTCGGATCGATGACGAACTCGTCCTGCGTCCACGCGCGCCACATCTCGGAGAACCCGTCGCGCAGCGGCATCGGCCGCCGCGTCTGCCGGTACTGCTGCGGGATGAGGTCGCGCGCGGTGAGCACCCGGAAGGTGCGCCGCAGCAGCGGATGCCGCGCCACCGACTGGGCGAGGCTGGTCGCCAGGTCGAGCTGGCGCTGCACGAGCTCGTACCCTTCGAGCTCGACCTGACGCCGGCCCAGATCGAGCGAGGCCAGGATCTGGTAGTTCGGCGATGTCGAGGTGTGCGTCATGAACGCCTCGTGGAAGGCATACTCGGCCTCCAGCGCCCAGTCCTGGTCGTAGACGTGGATCATGGATCCCTGCCGCAGCGCGGTGAGGGTCTTGTGCGTCGACTGCGTGGCGTACACCCGGATGCGCGCGTCCGGCGGCGGGATCAGCTGCTCGCTCCTCCACGCGTCGTCGTCGCGGGGGTCCCCCGTCGCCGGATCGATCAGACGCTCCCGCTGCGCCCGATACGCGGCCGCGTGCCCGGCGGAGCGCAGCGTCTCCTCGAGGCGCTTCGCCGCCGCCATCGCGGTGCGCTGGCGGGTGATCGGATGGAAGGCGGCGAACGCGAACCACGCCTCGTCCCAGAGGAACACCAGGTCGGGCTTGATCGCGAGGCACTCGGCCATCACCCGGGCCGGGTCGTAGACGATGCCGTCGAACGTGCAGTTGGTCAGCGTGATCAGGTGCACCTCGTGCAGCCGCCCCGCGGCGCGGTAGTCGAGCAGGACCTGCTTGATCCGGTCGATCGGCACGGCCCCGTAGAAGGCGAAGTCGTTCAGCGGGTAGGCCTCGAGGTAGGCCGTCCTGCCGCCGGTGAGCATGAGCGCGTGGTGGTGCGACTTGTGGCAGTTGCGGTCCACGAGCACCACGTCGTCCGGCTCGACGAGGGCCTGATGGACGATCTTGTTCGCCGTCGAGGTGCCGTTCGTGACGAGGAAGGTGCGCTGCGCGCCGAACGCGCGCGCGGCCAGATCCTGCGCCTTCTTGATGGCCCCGGTCGGCGCGAGCAGCGAGTCGAGCCCGCCCGAGGTCGCCGAGGTCTCGGCCAGCAGGAGGTTCATGCCGTAGAAGTCGGCGAGATCCCGGATCCACTTCGAGCTGACGACCGAGCCGCCACGGCCCACCGGCAGCGCGTGGAAGACCCCGACCGGGCGGCGGGCGTGGTTCTGGATGGCCGCGAAGAACGGCGCGTCGTAGAGGTGCGAGACCCGGCGCAGCAGCGACAGGTGCAGCTCGAGCTGGTCCTCGCGGCGGAACACGCGGCGGAACCGGTGCGTGAGCGCGCCCGCCAGATCCTCGATGTGGGCGCCCGCGACGAGGTACAGATCCACCTCGGGACGGAGCGCGTGCAGGGTGTCGGCGAGGCGGAGCACCCGCTGCACCGACGGGATCGAGCTGCGCGCCGCGGCGGGGGCTGCCGCGGCCTGCGCGTGGGCGAGGTCGACCGTCGCGTGCAGGTCGGGGCTGAGCGGCTGGCGCGTGCGGTCGCTGAACCCCGGCCGCACGATGCAGGCGAGGATGCCGGGGTTCGTGAGCAGCGCCGCGATCGCGTCGTCGGCCGAGGGCACGATCACCAGGTCGTAGATGAAGTCGTCGGCGTCGCTGCGCAGCCGCCGCATCTCGGCATGGGCTCCGTCGCGGTCGGCCTCGGTGGTCTCGTCGATCAGCAGCACCTCGAACCGCGTCCGCGGATCGTGGTCGTCCTGCTGCTCGGCCAGCTCGATCTCGTCGGCGGTCGGCTCCGTCGCACCCGGCACCGAGGTGCGGCGCAGGCGGTGCACGACCCGGCCGATGCGATCGAGGGCGCCCGCCGGGTCGCCCTGCTCGATGAGCTCGCCGATGCGGCGCACGTAGCGTTGTCCGAAACCCGCCCAGTACAGCTCGATCGTCTCGAGCGCCCGCAGGTTGCGCCGGATCTCCTCGGCGTTCGCGACGGCGTCGCGGGCTTCGCCCTCGAGGGCGAGGCGCTTCACCGCGAACCGCAGGAACTCCCAGGCGTCGGCACGCAGCCGCCACGTGCTGACCGGCATCCCCGGACCGGGCTCCCGCTGCTTGTCGGCGATGCGGATCATCGGCGGCACCCCCTTGTGCTGCACCGCCGGGCCGGACGATCGGGCTCGGGGTGGACCCCTATGGTGTCACTGTCGCGCACGCCCTCGCGAGTGTGTTTCACCGAGGTGACGACAGGAGGTCCCCTCGGGCGCGGGCCCGACCTCCTCGCCGCGGGCGCACGGCCGATTGTTGCCGCGGTGAGTCCCGAAGGCCCTCGCCGCCGGGCGGGGTCATCCCTCGGCCGCGATGACCTCGAGCACGGCCTCGCCGTACGCCTCGCGCTTCTTCTCGCCGATGCCGCTGATGCCCACCAGGTCGGACGCCTGCGCCGGGCGATGCTCGGCCAGGGCGCGCAGGGTCGCATCGCCGAACACGACGTACGCCGGCACGCCCTGTGCGCGCGCGGTCTGCGCACGCCAGGCCCGCAGCGCCTCGAACAGCCCCCGATCTGCCTCGGCGAGCGCCTCGGCCGCGTTCCTCTTGGCGGAGCGCCCTCCCCCGGCCGAACCCGCGCGGGAGACGACATCGTGGCGCAGCTTCACCGGGGTCGTCCCGGCGAGCACGCCGCCGCTCGCCTCGCTCACGGCGAGGGTGCCGTATTCGCCCTGCGCCTGCATGAGTCCCTGGGCGAGCAGCTGCCGCACGACCGAGCGCCACTGCGCGTCGGTGAGGTCGGATCCGATCCCGTAGGTCGCGAGCTCGTCGTGCCGGAACTTGCGGATCTTCTCCGTCGATGCGCCGCGGAGGATGTCGATGAGGTGCCCCGCCCCGAAGGACTGGCGGCGCTCGCGCTGCAGCCGGACGATCGTGGAGAGGAGCTTCTGCGCGGGGATCAGCCCGTCCCAGCTGTCCGGAGGGGTGAGGCAGGTGTCGCAGTTGCCGCACGGCTCCGCCGCCTGGCCGAAGTAGCCGAGCAGGTTCTGCCGACGGCAGTCGACCGTCTCGCAGAGCGCGAGCATCGCGTCGAGGTGCTGGTTCTGCCGCTGCTTGGTCGCGCGGTCGCCCTCGCCCTGCTGGATGAAGCGGCGCTGCTGCACCACGTCGCCGAGGCCGTACGCCATCCACGCGACCGAGGGCTCGCCGTCGCGGCCCGCGCGACCGGTCTCCTGGTAGTACCCCTCGACCGACTTCGGCAGATCGACGTGCGCCACGAAGCGCACGTCCGGCTTGTCGATGCCCATCCCGAAGGCGATCGTGGCGACCACGATCACGCCGTCCTCGCGCAGGAACCGCGACTGGTGCGCCGCGCGCGTACCCGCGTCGAGCCCCGCGTGGTACGGGATCGCGTCGAGCCCCTGCGCGCTGAGGTACTCGGCCGTCTGCTCGACCGAGGAGCGGCTGAGCGCGTAGACGATGCCGGCGGATCCCTCGGGCTGGCTCCGGATGAAGGAGACGAGCTGCTTGCGGACGTCGACCTTGGGGTCGATCCGGTACTGGATGTTGGGCCGGTCGAAGCTCGCGACGAAGTGCTTCGCCTGCGGCAGGTGCAGCCGCTCGGTGATCTCGCGATGCGTCTCGCGCGTCGCGGTCGCCGTGAGCGCGATGCGGGGGACGCCGGGGAAGCGCTCGGCCAGGCCCCCGAGCGCGAGGTAGTCGGGGCGGAAGTCGTGACCCCACTGCGACACGCAGTGCGCCTCGTCGATCGCGATGACGCTGAGGGATCCGCGCTGCAGGAGCCCCAGGGTCTGCGCGTTCGAGAGCCGCTCGGGGGCGACGTAGAGGAGGTCGACCTCGCCGGCGAGGTACGCCCGCTCGACCTCGGCGCGCTCGGCCGCCGTCTGCGTGGAGTTCAGGTACTCGGCGCGCACGCCGTTGGCGCGCAGGGCGTCGACCTGATCGTGCATGAGCGCGATGAGCGGGCTGACGACGAGACCGGTGCCCTCGCGGACGAGCGCGGGGATCTGGTAGCAGAGGCTCTTGCCGCCTCCGGTCGGCATGAGCACGACCGCGTCGCCGCCGGCGACCACCTGGTCGATGATCGCGGCCTGGTCGCCGCGGAACGCGTCGTAACCGTAGACCGTGGCGAGCGCGGCGAGCGGCGTGGGGAACCGGCTGGGCGCGGGAGCCGCCGGCGCCGGAGGCTCCCGAAGGGCGGCGGGAACCGGGAAGCTGCTCTGCGGGACCGCCCCCGGGGATCCCGCCCACTCGCCCTCCTCGGGCGGGGGCGCAGCCTCCCACGGCTCATCCGCGTAGGGCAGGTCGGCGTACGGGTCGTCGAGCGGCGCGTCGGACCACGGCAGATCCGCATAGGGGTCTCGCGGATCGTTCTGGGGCATGCCTCCAGCGTAACGAGGCGGGCCGACGCCCGAGGCCGTTGTCCACAGGGCGCCTCGCCCATCCTGATTCAGGCTGGAGGGCGCAGAAGCGGACGGAACCGGGGACTTTCCGTCCTTCCGCCGCGGACCAGCCTGAATTGTGCGAGCGCCCCCGGGGGCACGGAGCCGGGTTCGTCCCGGCCCCGGCGCCTCCGTCCGGGCGTAGGTTGGACGCGAACCGCCGCCATCGACGAAGGAGCGTCATGCCCGAGACCGCCGTGACCCTGAACGAGGCAGAGTCCCGCTATGAGATCACCAGCGACGGCGAGCTCGCCGGGTTCGCCGAGTTCCAGCGCCGCCCCGGGATGATCCTGTTCACCCACACCGAGGTGGATCCGGCGTTCCAGGGGCAGGGTCTCGCGTCGAAGCTCGCCGCGGAGGCGCTCACCGACGCGGCCGCCACCGGCGACACGATCGTGCCGTACTGCCCGTACATCAACAAGTACCTGCGCACGCACGAGGTGCCGGGCGCCACGGTGCGCTTCCCCGCCGAGCCGTCCGCCGAGGACCCGGCATGAGCCTGCACGGCCCCCGCGCCGCGCTGCTCGAGGCGCGCGAGGTGCCCCTCGGCGGCGTGCGGGCGATGAACGTGCTGCGGGTGCTGCCGAGCAAGGATGTGCCGACCATCGGCGCCTGGTGCTTCCTCGACCGCTTCGGCCCGGCCGAGGTGCGCATGCGCGTCGAGCCGCATCCGCACATCGGCCTGCAGACGGTGACCTGGCCGCTGGTCGGCGAGATCCGGCACCGCGACACGATCGACAGCGACGTGGTCCTGCGCCGCGGGCAGCTGAACCTGATGACCGCCGGGAACGGCATCGCCCACTCCGAGTACTCGGTGGGCGAGGAGGCGGGGCCGCTCGACGCCCTGCAGCTCTGGGTGGTGCTGCCGGACGGCGCCGCGACCGGGACTCCCGGGTTCGAGCAGCATCTGTCCCTGCCGGGGCTCGCACTGCGCGCGGAGAGCGGATCCGACGCCGAGGTCACCGTGGTCATGGGCTCCTATGCCGGTGTCTCCTCCCCGGCGACCGCCCACACGCCCATCGTCGGCGCGGAGATCCGCGTGGCACCCGGCACGACCGTCGCGCTGCCCTTCGACCCGGCCTGGGAGCACGGACTGCTGCTCGTCACGGGTGACGCCCGCGTCTCGGGAGCCGAGCTCGCGGAGACCGCGCTCGACGTCGACGACGTGCTGTTCCTCGGCGACTCCCGCGCCTCCGTCACCGTGACGAGCGAGGGCGGCGCGCTGCTCTTCGTCCTCGGAGGCGAGCCCTTCGAGCAGGATCTCGTGATGTGGTGGAACTTCGCCGCCCGCAGTCACGAGGAGATCGCGCAGGCGCGCGAGGACTGGGAGGCCGGATCCGACCGGTTCGGCCACGTCGTCGGGCACGGCGACGAGCGGATCCCCGCACCGCCGATCCCACCGGTGCGTCTCATGCCGCGACGCCGGCGGATCTGAGCCCTCCGGGACGGGTGCGACCCGGGGCCGGTTTCTCCCGGCCGCGCTGTCCGACGCCGCCGGTACGCTGGACGGGTGCCCGCCGCCCGCTCCCCGCTGCCCACGCGGATCCTGCTCGTCTGCGCCGCCATCGGGGTCGCCACGGGACTCCTCGGCGCGGCGGCCGGGTGGGTCACGATCCCCGTGATCGCGGGCGCGCCCTTCGCCTACGGGCTGGTGCTGGGCTCGCATGTGCTGCCGGGCATCATCGCGCAGGAGGTGCTGCGCCGACCCCTGGTCGCGCTGCTCACCCACGTGCTCGCCGCGCTGGTGGCGAGCGCCTTCAATCCGATCTGGTTCCCGCGCTTCCTCGGCACCGCCCTGCTGTTCGGCCTCATCCAGGAGGGCGTCGCGGCCCTCACGCGGTACCGCGCCTGGGGTGCGTGGCGGTTCTTCGTCTCTGCCGCGATCATCGGCGTGATCATCGCGGTCGTGGTGTTCTTCGCCGTCGACCTGGACAAACTGCCCCTCTGGGCGCGGATCATCTACCTCCCCCTGGCGGTGCTCGGCCCGATCGCCTGGACCGCGATCGGGCTGCGGATCGGGATCTCGCTGCGCCGCGCCGGCGTCGCCCCGCACTGAGCGCATCCGATCGTCTGCGACGCCTGCGTCGCCTAGGTTAGGCTTGCCTAAGCAAGCTTCCCGATCGGAGCCCCATGCCCCCCGCCCCGCTCCTGCGCGTGCGCGATCTCACGATCACGCATCGCGGTGCGGACGACCCCGCCGTGCGGAACCTGTCCTTCGACGTGCGCGCCGGCGAGGTCGTGCTGCTCCTCGGCCCCTCCGGATCGGGCAAGTCGACTCTCGCGCTCGCGCTCGGCGGCCTGATCCCCCACTCGCTCGAGGCCGGGGTCATCGGATCCGTCGCGATCCGGGGCCACGACACCGCGACGACCCCGGTCGCCGTGCTGAGCCGCGACGTCAGCATCGTCTTCCAGGATCCGGATGCGCAGATCGTCACCGGATCCCTGCTCGACGAGGTCGCGTTCGCTCTGGAGAACCTCTGCCTGCCGGTCGCGGAGGTGCTCGATCGGGCGGAGCGGGCCCTGCGCCGGATGGGCCTGTGGGAGCGCAGGCACGAGAATCCCGACCGGCTGTCCGGCGGCGGGAAGCAGCGCCTCGCGATCGCCGCCGCCCTCGCCACCGCCGCGCCCGTGCTGATCCTCGACGAGCCCACGGCGAACCTCGATCCGGCGGGCGCCGCCGAGGTGCACGCCGCGCTCGCCGACATCGCCGGCCCCGACCGGGCGATCGTCCTCGTCGAGCACGATCTCGACGGGGTCCTGCCCCTGGCGACCCGGGCTCTCGTGCTCGACCACGAAGGCCGGCAGGCCTTCGACGGCCCCGCCGCGGAGGTGCTCCGCGCGCACGCCGACGACCTGATCGGGCTCGGGGTGCGCCTGCCCACCGCCGCCCTCGCCGCACGAAGGCTGAACGCCCGGGTACCGGGGCTGCGGGCGGATCCCCTCGACCCGCTCCCGCTCACCGCCGCGGAACTCGAGGACGCGCTGCGTGACCGGGATGCGGGTGCGCCGCTGTCCGGCCGGGACCCGGATGCGCCGCTGTCCGAACCTCCGTCGACCTCGCGGACGATCGGCGCATCGCCCGCGAAAGACCCCGGATCGACGGAGTTCGACGCCACGACCACCACCGAGCCGATCATCACAGCGCGCGGCCTCGCGGTGGTGCGCGGCGGCGTCCCGGTCCTGCACGGCATCGACCTCGACATCGCCCGCGCCTCGATCACGGCCGTCATCGGACCGAACGGCGCGGGCAAGACCACGCTCGTGCAGGCGCTGGCCGGCGTCGTGTCCCCGCCGCGCGGTCGCGTCCTCCTCGACGGGATCGATCCGGCGACGGCGTCGCCGCGCGCCCTCGCCGCCCACCGCGGCTTCGTGTTCCAGAACCCGGAGCACCAGTTCATCGCGCACACCGTGTTCGACGAGCTCGCGCACGGGCTTCGACTGCAGCACACGCCGCCGGCCGAGATCGCCGAACGCGTGCAGGCGATGCTCGACCGATTCGGCCTCGCCGACAAGGCCAGGACGCACCCCTACCTGCTCTCCGGCGGCGAGAAGCGCCGTCTCTCCGTGGGCACCGCGCTCATCGCCCGCCCGAGGATCCTGGTGCTCGACGAGCCGACCTTCGGCCAGGATCTCCGTCGCACCGACGAGCTGCTCGCCCTGTTCCGCGAGCTGCGCGCCGAGGGCACGACGATCCTCCTCGTCACGCATGACCTCGATCTCGTCGTGCGGCACACGACGCACACCGTGCTCGTCGAGGGCGGATCCGTCGTCGCCGCGGGCGCGACGCCGGCGCTGGTGCGCGATGGCGGCATCCCCCTCCCCGCGGCCTATGCGGCGATCCCGCCCGCCCTGCGGACCCTGCTCTCCGACGACGCGGCACCGCCGCGCACCCCGTCCGGCGACGACGGCCCGAGCACGGCAGCCGGCGCGAACCCGGCGGACGACGACGACCCGAGCACGGCAGCCGGCGCCGTCGCGCCCCCTCCCGGCACCCCGGCGGAGAACCCGGCCGCCGCGCGCGCCGACGACCGCTCTCACCTCGATCCCTACGCCGCGCCGCATCCTCCGCACGCCTGGCTGCACCGCCTGAACCCGCTCGCCAAGCTCGGCGCCGTGGTGCCCGCGATGGTGGTGCTGCTGTTCGTGCGCGACCTGGCGACGCCGACGGCGTTCCTCGCGCTCTCCTACGCCGTCGTCCTCACCGGCGCCCGCCTCACCGGACGCGTCTGGGCGCTGCTGCTGGCGGCGGTCCCCGCGGGCGTCCTCGTGCTCGCAGCCGCCATGGCGCTGTGGACGGATCCGGCGCGGGTCGCCGCGACCCCGGAGGTGCTGCGGATCGGCGGCTGGGTGCTGCATGCCGGCGCCCTGGAATCGGGGCTCGCGACGGGCCTGCGGCTCGCGGCGATCCTCGGACTGGCGCTCATCCCGGGTCTCACCACCACCGGCCCCGACCTCGCGCGCGCGGGGGTGCAGCAGCTGCGCGTGCCCTACCGGATCGGCTACACGTCGCTCGCGGCGTACCGGTTCGTGCCGCGGTTCGGCTACGAGCTCGGCGTCATCCGCGCGGCGCATCGGGTGCGCGGAACCCACGGCGGACGGGGCCCGTTCGCTCGGATCGCACGCGGCTGGGGGTACATCGTGCCTCTGCTGGCGAGCGCGATCCGGCATGCCGAGCGCGTGGCGCTCGCCATGGACGCGCGGGCCTTCGGCGCCTATCCGACCCGCACCGAACGGCACGAGGTGCCGTTCGGTGGGCGCGACATCGTCTTCCTCGTCCTGATGCTCGCCGCATCCGCGACGATCTTCGTCCTGTTCTTCCCCTGGCGGCTCTGACCCGACCCCGAAAGGTTCCCGATGGCGTACAGCAAGATGGTCAAGCCGGCCTCGGCCGGGCTCGTGCCCCTCACCGTGCTGCGGACGGAGCGGCTCGCGCCGCACTGGATCCGCGTCACCTTCGGCGGCGGTGAGATCGAGCGGTTCACGCCGATGGGCTACGACCAGTGGTTCCGGCTTTTCCTGCCCGTCGGCGGCGATGCGGGGCTCGGCCGCGTGCCGGCGAAGGCGAACAGCACGCTCGGCTACCTGAAGTTCCTGCGCATCCCCGACGGCGAGCGCCCGGTCATGCGCAACTACAGCGTGCGCGCGTTCCGGCCCGCGACGACCGCCGCCGGCGCCGAGCTCGACGTCGACTTCGTGCTGCACGGCTCCGCCGCCGAGGGGACCGCGGGCCCGGCGTCCCGCTGGGCGGAGACCTGCAGCCCCGGCGAGCCCGTGCTCGTCATCGACGAGGGACTCACCTTCAACCCCGCGCGGGGGACCGACCGGGTCGTGCTCGTCGGCGACGAGACGGCCCTCCCCGCGATCGCATCGATCTGCGCCTCCCTTCCCGCGCACGCGACGGGATCCGTGCTGCTCGAGGCGCCGACCGCCGAGGACGCGCTCGACTTCCCGCATCCCGCCGGCATCGCGGTGCACCGGATCGTGCGCACCGCGGCGCACCGGCCGGGATCGCGCGTCCTCGCCGCCCTGCGCGACCTGTCGCTGCCGGACGCACCGTTCCACGCCTATGCCGCCGGCGAGCAGGCGCTGGCCTCCGGTGCGCGCAAGCTGCTCGTCGGCGAGCGCGGCGTCGACAAGGAGCAGGTGAGCTTCTGCGGGTACTGGCGGATCGGATCCGCCTCGCCCGCCTCTCGCGCCGCACGCGAGGCCGCCGCGGTGCCGCTGAGCTGAGACGCCGCCCGAACCGCCTCGAACCGCCTCCGGGCGCACGGGGCGCCGAAGGCGGTTCGATCCGGTTCGGATCAGCCGGTCGCAGCACGGCTCAGCTGATCTTCTTCCGGTAGATGACGATCGCGGCGGCATAGGCGACGACCAGGATCCCGACCATCCAGGCGAGTGCGATCCCGATGCTGGATCCCACGGGCCGGCCGTCGAACAGCGCGCGGATGGTGTTCACGATCGAGGTCACGGGCTGGTACTCCGCGAACCAGGCCACGGGCCCGGGCATCGACGAGGTCGGCACGAACGCCGAGCTGATGAACGGCAGGAAGATCAGCGGGTAGCTGAACGCGCTCGCACCGTCCACGGTCTTGGCGCTCAGGCCCGCGATCACGGCGAGCCAGGTCAGCGACAGGGTGAACAGGATGAGGATCCCGGCCACGGCGAGCCACGCCCCGACCGAGGCCCCGGTGCGGAAGCCCATCGCGAACGCGACGCCGACCACGATCGCCACCGAGACGATGTTCGCGACGAGCGAGGTGAGCACGTGCGCCCAGAGCACGCTCGATCGCGCGATCGGCATGGACTGGAACCGCTCGAAGATCCCGCCCTGCAGGTCCAGGAACAGCCGGTACGAGGTGTACGCGATGCCCGAGGCGATCGTGATGAGCAGGATGCCGGGCAGCATGTAGTCGATGTACGACTGGTCGGATCCGGTGTGGATCGCCCCGCCGAGCACGTAGACGAACAGCAGCATGAGCGCGATCGGGGTCACCGCCGTGGTGATGATCGTGTCCGGACTGCGCAGGATGTGCTTGAGCGAACGGCCGGTGAGCGTGCCGGTGTCGCTGAGGACGTGACTGGTCATTTCGATGCCTCCTTCTCGGTCTGGCTGCCGGCCGCCGACGGACCGACGAGGGCGAGGAAGACCTCCTCGAGGGTGGGCTGCTTCTCGACGTACTCGACGGTCGTCTGCGGCAGCAGCTTCTTCAGCTCGGCGAGGGTGCCGTTCTGGATGATGGTGCCCTCGTGCAGGATCGCGATCCGGTCGGCCAGCTGCTCCGCCTCGTCGAGGTACTGGGTGGTGAGCAGCACCGTGGTGCCGCCGTGCGCGAGCTCCTTCACGGTGTCCCACACCTCGATCCGCGCCTGCGGGTCGAGGCCGGTGGTCGGCTCGTCGAGGAAGATGATCGGCGGATCGCCGATCAGGCTCATCGCGATGTCGAGCCGGCGACGCATGCCGCCGGAGTAGGTGCCGGCGCGCCGCCCTCCGGCGTCGGTGAGCGAGAACCGGGCGAGCAGGGCGTCGGCGACGGATCCGGGATCCTTCAGGTGACGCAGCTTCGCGACGAGCACGAGGTTCTCCCGGCCGGTGAGGATCTCGTCGACGGCGGCGAACTGCCCGGTGAGGCTGATCGCCTCGCGCACTGCGTTCGGCGCCGCGGCGACGTCGTTGCCGTGCACGGTCGCGGATCCCCCGTCGGCCTTGAGCAGCGTCGACAGGATCCGCACCAGCGTGGTCTTGCCGGCGCCGTTCGAGCCGAGCAGGGCGAAGATGCTGCCCCGCTCGACCTCGAAGTCGACGCCGCGGAGGACCTGCAGGTCCTTGAACGCCTTGGTGACGCCCCGCACGCGGATCGCGGGGGCGGTGAGGGTGGTCATGATCGGTTCCCCTTTCCTTCGGCGTCGTCGATCGCCTTCGCGAACCGGGCGCGCTCCTTGTCGATCCACTCGCGGCCGGCGTACGCCTTGGCGAACGTCTCGGCGAAGTCGACCGGGTCATCGCCGACGATGTCGCGCACCGGGGTGCGGTCGACGGCGGCGCGCTCCCAGAGATCGGCCATGTCGGTGTACATCTGCACCATGGTGTCGCCGTCGGTGATCCCGCCGGCGTACATGAGATAGCGGTGCATCGCGGTGGCGGCCTCCGCATAGGGGGACGGAAGGGCCTCGATGCGGGCCTTGTCCTGCTTGTACTGCTTCTTCTGCTCGAGGGACCCGGTGAGGGCTTCGATCCACTTGGCGGCCATGTCAGGCTCCTTCATTCGTGTCGGTCGTGCGGGTGCTGTCGGTGCGGCGGAGCTGTTCGATGTGCTCTGCGAGGAAGCTCCAGGTCCTCCAGAACTCGGCGAGCTGATCCCGCCCCTGCGTGTTGAGCGAGTACACCTTGCGCGGCGGCCCCTTCTCGGACGGGACCTTCTCGACGTCCACGAGGCCCCTCTGCTCGATGCGCACCAGCAGCGCGTAGACGGTGCCCTCCGCGATGTCGGAGAAGCCTCCGTCCCGCAGCCGCGTGGTGATCTCGTATCCATAGGCCGATCGCTCGGCCAGGATCGCCAGGACGATCCCCTCGAGGGTGCCCTTGAGCATCTCGGTCATCTGACTCGCCATCGCGATCGCCTCCTTCATCTACTCAGTGATGTTGACTACTGGTAGACAGTAACACTGAGTACCGGTACATAGCAACACTGAATACCGAAGTTCTTCCCGCCGGGTTTCCCGCAGGCGGCCGTGCACGGAGAACGCCCTCGGATCCGTGGATCCGAGGGCGTCGGACGACACCGCAGGACGCCGCCGGGCGTCACGTCGCCCGGAGCTCCGCGCTTGCAGGACCCTAGAGCGCCAAGTGAACGCGGAGCGCCTCGTCGAGTGCACCCATGAGCTCCGCGGGGACTCTGCCGACCGGTCGCACGACGCGCTCCACGGCGATCGTGCGGACCTGCTCGGCCTGGGCCTTGGCATCGCGATCGAGCCCGGTAGCCTCCACCGAGAGCAGCACCTGGAAAGGCAGGATCCGGTCCGTGTTCGACGTCAGGGGCACGACCGTGATGGTCGCTCGGATGCTGCGTCCGGCGACCGCGTTGGCCGTGTTGTTGGTCACGATCACGGCCGGACGAGTCTTCCTCGCCTCCGAACCCACCGCCGGATCGAGAGAGACCAGCACGATCTGTCCGCGCCGAAGCGCCCAGCCCTCGTTCACGCGGACGCGGGCGCGAGCCCGTCCCCGACGGCTCCGTCCCACTCCCGGTCGTAGCCCTCGGCATAAGCGGCGGCATAGGCATCGGCGAGACGACTCTCCCGCAGCAGGCGTACCGCCTCCTGGGTGGCGGCCGAGCGGGAGGCGTAACGCCCGTCGCGCGTCTCCGCGTCGAGGAAGGCGAGGTCCTCCTCGCTCAGGCTGAGACTGACCTTCACGTGCGCCACACCCGGGATACTACCAAAGTAGGAGTTCTCTTCCTACCCCTGCGGCGACACCGGCATGCTCAGGCCCAGTCGTCGGCGTGGAGCTGGCGCACACCGTACGCGTGCAGCAGGAACTGCGCCCGCAGCGGAACGCCGAGCGACGACGCCTGCCGCCGCATCGCCCGGGCCCAGAGACGCACATCGTCCTCCTCTCCGCCCACCCGCGCATCGCCGACCCGCTCCCACACGAGCACCACGGCGGCATTGCCGGTGATCTCACGGAGCATTCCGATCCGGTGCGCGAGGGCCTGCGCCTGTGCCACGTCGCCGAGATCGTCGATCGGCACCACCTCGAGCGGGTCGGAGGGATAGTCGGCCATCGGCATGAGCGGCTCACCGAGCCGCCCCCGGCCGTCGATGAAGAGCAGCCACAGCTGCCGCTGGTTCGCGCGGTGGAGCAGCAGCTCCACCGCGTCGCGGAGGTCGTCATCGTCATCGAGCGCGAGATCGCGCAGAGCGTCGGGATTCATGCGCTCAGCCTGGCGGCCCGGCGAAGCGTCCGGCCGGCCGCCCACGGGATCGGTGGAGAACTGCTCCGGATCCGCGATTGTGGAGGACGATCCGGCACGGCGACGAGAAGGGCCCCCGGATCCGTGGATCCGAGGGCCCTTCTGCGCTCAGGAGGCGTTCAGCGCTTGCCCGCGATCTGGCGTCCGACGAGGTCGCGCATGATCTCGTTGGTGCCGCCGTAGATGCGGTGCACCCGGGCGTCGGTGAAGGCCTTCGCGATCGGGTACTCCATGATGTAGCCGTAGCCGCCGTGGAGCTGCACGCCGGTGTCGAGCACCTCCCACTCGCGCTCCGTCGTCCAGAACTTGACCTTCGCGGCGTCCTCGGCCGACAGCTTGCTGTCCTTGTAGGCGAGCAGCGCGCGGTCGACGTACGCCCACATCACCTCGGTGGTGGTGACCATGTCGGCGAGGCGGAAGCGGGTGTTCTGGAAGTCGGCGATGCGCTCTCCGAACGCCTCGCGGTCCTTCGTGTAGGCGATGGTCCAGTTCGTCGCCGCCTCGGCCGCGGCCGCCGCGGCGACGCCGATCGACAAGCGCTCGAGCGGGAGGTTCATCATGAGCTGGATGAACCCCTGACCCTCCTTGCCGCTGATGAGGTTCTCGTCGGGGATGAAGACGTCGGTGAAGCTGAGCTCGGCGGTGTCCCACCCGTGGAAGCCCATCTTGCTGAGCTTCTTGCCCTGGTCGAAGCCCTCCATGCCCTTCTCGACGATCAGCAGGCTGAACGCGTCGGGCCGGTTGCCCTCCCCCGTCTTGACGAAGGTCACCACGATGTCCGCCGTGGTGCCCGAGGAGATGAACGTCTTCGCGCCGTTGAGGATGTAGCCGCCGTCGACCTTCTTCGCGTTGGTCTTGATGCCGCGCAGGTCGGAGCCGGCGCCGGGGTCCGTCATCGCGAGGGCGCCGAGCACCTCGCCGGTCGCCATGCGGGGCAGCCACTTCGCCTTCTGCTCGGGGGTGCCCATGTGCACGAGGTAGGGGACGGCCAGGTCGTCCTGGATCCCGAAGGCCCCGGCCAGCGACCCCGCACCTGCGGCGATGACCTCCTCCATCACGATGGTGCGGAAGCGGTAGTCCTGCAGCATGCCGGCCCCGCCGAACTCCTCGGGCACGGAGAGCCCGATCAGGCCGGCCTCGCCCGCCGCGAGCATGGTCGCGCGATCGATCTCGCCGGCCGCCTCCCAGCGGTCGATGGCCTCGTTCGTGACGTGGCGGCCGATGAAGTCCTTGACGAGACCCCGGAAAGCCTCGTGATCCTCGTCGTAGATGTCGCGTTCCATCGCGCTCCTCCAGATCGTTGATGCGTCTTCGCACTGGCGATCCTATGCGGGATCCCGCGGATCCCGGCGTCGATTGTGGGAATGCATCCCACCCCGCGTGAGACTCCGTGTCACGTTTGTGCGATGGGTCCATACCCCGGACCGGGCGGCCCCGCGCGGCCGGTCAGCCGGGGTACGCCGGGGCCGCGGGGAGCCCGAAGAACTGCTCGAGGGTGGCGTAGCCGCCGTCGTGATAGGCCGTCGCGAGCGGCACGCCGAGGTAGCGCAGATGCCAGGGCTCGGGGTCGTAGCCGGTGACCCCCGTCTGTCCGGCCCCGTAGCGGACGATGAAGCCGTACTGCCAGGCGTTCTGCGCGACCCAGGCGCCGGCGTCGGTGCCGCCGAACGAGTCGATGCTGCCGCAGCCGCCCGCGCAGGAGACGACGTCCGCGGCGAGCCCGGTCTGATGCTCGCTGTGTCCGGGACGGGCGGAGAGCGCGTCCCCCTGCGCCTGTCCGTACTGCGCGATCTGCCCGGAGTAGGTCTGCACCTGGGTGTCGTAGGAGCGGTAACCGCTGGCGAGCGCGATCGTCCCGACGCCCGCGGCATCCGCGGCGGCGGACAGCTGGTCGAGCGCCTGGGCCGTGTCCGCGCGGAGGGAGCCGGCGCCGTCCACCGACAGCGCGACGTCCCCGAACGAGGACGGCGCGAACGTCACCGGGTTCAGGGGGCGCGCCTTGTTCACCACGACCCAGTCGCGGTGCGGATCGGACAGGTCGATGCACGGCGCGTTCCCCGTCGCCACGGCGGCGCGGAACGCGGCACCCCCGCCGAACGCCGACACCACCGCGTCATCCCCGCCCGAGGCCAGCGCCTGCTGCACCGAGGCCTGCCCGCACGGGTCCGCGACGGCGACGGCGCGCAGCCGCACCGCGGGCAGGCTCGTCGCGGCCGCGGGCATCTCGATCCCCGCCACCGCGGCGACCGGATCCGGATCCTCGGCCGCGCCGGCGGGACCGTTCTGCGCCGAGCCGTCGGCGAGCGACCAGAGCGCGCCGATCAGCGCGACAGCCAATCCGATCGTGACGAACAACAGCAGCACCACGCGCGAATGCATGCCGCGAGAGCGTGTCGGGTGCCTCGGGTATGCCACGGCTCCATTCTCACCGCCCGACCTGAAGATCTCCCATCCTCGAATCTTTCTCCCCATCGGCCTTGACCCACTATCGTTCTTATGTTCGAATATCGTCATGAGATGGCAGGGGCAGAGGATCGACGACACCGACGCGCAGGCGCTGCCGGGCATGGAGAACCGCACCGGATTCCTGCGGACGGTGACGACGCCGGAGTTCGCGGGGATGACCTTCCACGAGGTGCTGGCGAAGTCGGCGCTGAACCACGTGCCCGGTCCGTCGAAGATGCCCTTCTCCTGGACGGTCAACCCGTATCGCGGCTGCAGTCATGCCTGCGTCTACTGCTTCGCCCGGGGGACGCACACCTACCTGGATCTGGATGCGGGGCGCGACTTCGACTCGCAGATCGTCGTCAAGGTGAATGTGGTCGAGACGCTCGAGAAGGAGCTGCGCCGGGGATCCTGGAGGCACGAGACGGTGGCCCTCGGGACCAACACGGATCCGTATCAGCGCGCGGAGGGGCGGTACCGGCTCATGCCGGGGATCATCCGCGCGCTCGCGGACTCCGGTACGCCGTTCTCGGTGCTCACCAAGGGCACGCTGATCCGCCGCGACATCCCCGTGCTCGTCGAAGCCGCGACCCGCGTGCCGGTCGACGTGCAGCTGTCGATCGCGATGTTCGACGAGACGCTGCGCGAGGCGATCGAGCACGGGGCGCCGTCGACCCAGGCGCGACTCGACACAGTGCGGGCCCTCAGCGACGCCGGATTCCGGGTGGGGGTGTTCCTGATGCCGATCCTGCCGCATCTCACCGATTCGGTGGCCGCGATCGACGATGCGCTGCGACGGATCAAGGAGGCGGGCGCCGATCACGTGATCTACGGAGCGCTGCACCTGCGGCCCGGCGTGAAGCCGTGGTTCCTCCAGTGGCTCTCCGAGCATCGGCCCGACCTGCTGTCGTCGTATCGGGCACTGTACCCGGGTGCGGCCGCCGAGGCCCCGAAGGACTACCGGCAGTGGCTCGGCCGGCGCGTCAAGCCGCTGATCCGACTGCACGGTCTCGAGGCGCTGCATTCCGAGGACCGTCCCGCCCGCGCACGCGGAACGGCTCCGGTGCGCGCCGTGCGCGCACCGGAGCCGTCGGCGACCCTGTTCTGACGTCCGCGGCCTCCGCCGCGGAGCCGGATCCGGGCTCAGTACCAGTTCGTGGCCTGCGAGTGACCCCAGGCCGAGCAGGGGCTGCCGTACACGCTGGAGATGTAGCCGAGGCCCCACTTGATCTGCGTGGTCGCGTTGGTGGCCCAGTCGTCGGCGATGGTCGCCATCTTGTCACCCGGCAGCGCCTGCGGGATGCCGGTCGCACCGGACGGGTTGTAGGCCTGGTAATCCCAGCCCGACTCCTTGTTCCACAGCGAGTTCAGGCACTGGAACTGGTCATCACCCCAGCCGTACTCGCTGGCCATCAGCTGCTGCGCGGTGGCGCGGGCGCCGTCCGGGGTGTTCGCGGCAGCCTGCGCCTCCGCGGCCGCCTGGGCCTCCGCGGCGGCCTGGGCCGCGGCCGCGTCCGCCGCCTGCTTCTGCGCGACGGCGTTGTTCAGGTTGCCGCGCACCTCGGTCACCTGCGCTTCGACCTTCTCCGAGTAGTCGGCGACGGCGACGGCGAGGTCGGTGTGCACGGCGGCCTTGTCGGACGCCGCGTCGGACAGCACCTCGTGCGCCGAGCGGAGCCCGGTCACGTCGACGATCTTGCGCCCCTGCCCGAGATCGAGCCCCGACGCCTTCACGTCGGCGTTCACGGCGGCGGCATCGCTCATCGCGGTCTTCGCGGTGTCGAGCGCGGCGCGCACCTGCGAGCGCTGGTTGTAGGCGGTCACGTCGTCGACCTGGGCGATCGCCGGAGCGGCGGCGGCGACGGTCGGCGCGACGAGCACGGCCCCGCCGACGGCGAGGGCTCCGAGCACGGCGGCGGCGCCGACGATGGTGACGGTCTTGCGACGGGCAGAGCGGAAGAACGGGTTTCTCGACATGACGAAGTAACGATCCTTGAAGTCCTCGGGGCCGCTCGGGTAGCGGCGCAACGCCCTCGGGTCGGGCGTACAAGGTAACGATCCTGCATCACTGTTCCTGGGAGCCCACCGAGGATCCCGAGATGTAGCAAGATATTTTGCTCGAATTCCCAGGTTCGGATCCACGCGGTCGTCGGGGCCCTGTTGCGGCCGTCTCGACCCGATGTCGGTGCCGGCCGATACCGTCGCCCCATGGTGAACCTCCGCCCCTGGCAGCCCGGAGACCGACCGCTGCTCGATGCCTTCAACACCCCGGAGATGACGGCGCATCTCGTCACGACCGAGAGCGCGGAGGAGCTGGAGCAGCGACATCTCCGCTACCTGAAGGAGGACCTGCCGGGGCGGATGCTCGTGATCGTCGACGGGTCGGAGCCCGTCGGATCGATCGGCTACTGGGAGATCCACGAGGGCGAGAAGGTCGCCTGGGAGACCGGATGGGGAGTTCTTCCGCAACACCAGGGCCACGGCTACGCGGGGCTGGCGCTTGACGAGCTCATCGGCGTGGTCCGTGCCGACGGACGACATGACGAGCTCCATGCCTATCCGTCCGTCGACAACGCGCCGTCCAATGCGCTCTGCCGTCGCGCGGGCTTCGTCCTGCGCGGCACCACGCCGTTCCCGTTCCGCGGCGGCGTGCTCCTCAGCAACGACTGGGTCCTGGACCTCTGAGACGACGAAGGGCCGACGGGCGAGGATCCAGGATCCTCGCCCCTCGGCCCTTCGTGTCGCTCGGGGTGCGTCGCGATCAGGAGGTGAGATCGGCCGCGGTCGGCACGCGACCGGCGATCTCCTCGATGAGGTCGTCACCGAGGCGGGCCTCTTCGAACGGCGCGTCGATCTCGGCGCGGTCGAGCAGCTCGGTCATGCGGCGGCGGCGCTGACGGGTGATCAGCGTCACGACGCGGCCCGCGTTGCCGGCGCGCCCGGTGCGGCCCGCGCGGTGCAGGTACGTCTTGTACTCGTCGGGGGCATCGGCCTGCACGACGAGGTCGATGTCGTCGACGTGGATGCCGCGCGCGGCGACGTCCGTCGCGACGAGCACGTTCACCCGTCCGGAGGTGAGCTTCTGCAGGTTGCGGGTGCGCTTGGCCTGGTTCAGATCGCCGTGCAGCGAGACCGCCGGGATCCCGGCGTCCTCGAACTGCTCCGCGAGCTGCTCGGCGAAGGCGCGGGTGCGCGAGAAGACGAGGGTGCGCCCGTCACGATCGACGAGGGAGGCGAGGATCTCGGGCTTGTCCCGGTGCTCGATGACGAGCACCCGGTGCTCGATCGTGCCGGAGTCCTGGGTCTCGCCGGCGACTTCGAACACGGCCGGATCCACGAGGAACTCGTCGACGAGGGCGGCGACCTCGCGGTCGAGCGTCGCCGAGAAGAGCAGCTTCTGGCTGGAGGCCCCGCCGGGAAGCGCGGTGCCCGTGTGGCGCAGGATCCGCTGCACGGGCTCGACGAACCCGAGCTCGCACATGTGGTCGGCCTCGTCGAGCACGGCGATCCGCACGTCGGAGAGGTCGAGCTTGCCCTGGTTGATGAGGTCCTCGATGCGGCCGGGGGTGCCGATGACGATGTCGACGCCCTTCTTGAGCGCGCCGACCTGGCGGGCCTGCGGCACGCCGCCGTAGACCTGCGTGGTGAACAGCCCCACGCTGCGCGCGATCGGCTGCACCGTGCGATCGATCTGCAGCGCCAGCTCACGCGTGGGGGCGAGGATGATCGCCCGCGGCGCGCGGCCGAACTCGCGCTTCTTGCCCTTCTGCGACTGCAGGATGCTCTCGACGAGGGGGGCGCCGAAGGCGATGGTCTTGCCGGATCCGGTGCGCCCGCGGGCGAGCACGTCGCGGCCCTCGAGCACGGCGGGCACCGACGCGGCCTGGATCGGGAACGGCGTCTCGGCGCCCATGTTCGCGAGGATCTCGACGATGTTGGATCCGAGTCCGAGGTCGGCGAACGTCACGTCCGCGACCTCCGCCGCCTGCACCGTCTGCGCCTCGAGGCGCTCGTGCACGACGTCTTCCAGCTGCTCCTGCTTCGGCACGCGGTCCGTGCCGCGGTTCCAGTCGTCGCGCGCCGGACGCGCCGTGCGCCGGTCGTCGCGGCGGGGACGGTCGTCCCGGTCGAAGCGCGGACGCTCGTTCCGCTCGAAGCGCGGACGCTCGTTCCGGTCGTCGCGGCGCGGACGGTCGTCCCGGTCGAAACGCGGACGGTCGTCCCGCTGCGGCCGGTCGCTGCGGTCGTAGCGCGGGCGCTCGGCCCGACCGGCACGGTCCTCGTAACGCGGACGGTCGTCGCGCTGCGGACGATCGTTCCGGTCATAACGGGGACGGTCGTCGCGCTGCGGACGGTCATTCCGGTCGAAACGCGGGCGCTCGGCCCGACCGGCACGGTCCTCGTAACGCGGACGGTCGTCGCGCTGCGGACGATCGTTCCGGTCGAAACGGGGACGCTCGGTCCGGCCGGCGCGGTCGTCGTAGCGCGGACGGTCGTCGCGGCGCGGACGGTCGTCCCGATCGAAACGGGGACGCTCGTCCCGGCGGTGCGGGGCGTCGATGCGGCCGGACTCGGCGCGGTTGCGGATCGCGCGCGACTCGTCGCGGCCGGCGCGCTCCTGCGCGGACCAGCGCTGCTTCGGCGCGCGCTCGCCCGCAGCGGGCTCGGCGCGGTAGCCGCGATGGTTCGGGGAACGGCTTCCGGGACGAGAGTCCACGCGGCGGTCGTCGCGGGCCGGGCGGGCGTCGCGGTCGTAGCCGCCGCGACCGGACTCGCCGTCGCGGGCCGGGCGGCCCTGGTTGTGGCGATCGTGGAAGGAGGTCTTCTTCGCGTAGCGCGGCTCGAAGTTCGCTGCCGGGCGTCCGCCCTTGGGCTTGTGGTTCTTGGGCACGGGTATGTCCTTGTCTGGTTCTCGCACGAGAACAGCGCCCCGCCGCCCTCGTGGGGCGCGGGGATACCCGGGCAGTCGTCGGCCGGGGGCCATTCATGTGATGGATGAAGCGCTCGGCGACGTCCGCCGAACTCACCATCGGCCCCTGGGCTCACACACAATCGCAGCACCGCGCCCGCCGGGGATCCCGGAGGTCACGGTCGCCCGAAGCCGACGCCCCCATCCTAGCCGAGCCGCCTGGGAGCCCCCTCCGTCCCGGAAGATCGCCGACACCGACGGACGCCACGACGTCAGCCGGTCCTACGATGGCGGCATGACCACTCCGACCGGCGTCCAGATCCACCTCGACGCGGACGGTGTCCGCGCGCAGATCTCGCAGGTCGGCGCCTCGCTGCGGCACCTCGTCGTCGGCGACACCACCGTCGTGCCGCCCTACCCCGACGACAGTCCCGCCCCGTCCTGCGCGGGCGTCGTCCTCGTGCCGTGGCCGAACCGGATCCGCGACGGGATCTGGAGCGACGGCGACGAGACCAGGGCGCTGGCGATCACCGAACCGAAGCTGAACAACGCGATCCACGGGCTGCTGCGCTACACCGCCTACGAGATCGCGGAGCAGAGCGACGCGAGCGTGCTGTTGCGCGCGGACGTGGTGCCGCAGATCGGCTACCCCTATCTGCTGGAGACGAGCGTGCGCTACACGCTCGGGCCCGACGGCATCACCGCGGAGCACACGATCGTGAACCGCTCCGGGGATCCGGCCCCCGTCGCGCTCGGCACGCATCCCTTCCTCACCGTCTCGGGCGCGGATCCGAAGCAGCTGCTGCTGCACATCCCCGCCGAGACCTTCTTCGAGACGGACGACCGCCTGCTGCCGATCGGCGAGTCGCCGGTCTCCGACGGCACCGATCTGCGCACGCCCCGGCGCCTCGCCGACGTGCAGCTCGACACGGGCTTCGCCACGCTCCGGCGCGAGGACGACGGGCGCGTGCACAGCACCCTCACCGCTCCGGACGGTCGCGTCGTGACGCTCTGGCAGGGCACGGGACTGGACTACCTCCAGGCGTACACGAGCACGAGCTACCCCGGTCAGGAGCTCGTGGTCGCCCTCGAGCCCATGTCGGCGCCCGCCGAGGCGTTCAACTCCGGCCGCGGACTCCGCCACCTGGATCCGGGCGAGACCTGGACCGTGCAGTGGGGCGTGACGCTCGCCGCCTGAGCCGACGGCGTCTGCGGCAGAGCCCTCCCCCGGCTGAGCGCGACATGGACATTCGCCCGCGACCCTGACGTCCCGGCGATCGCGGACGTACGCTTCTCCCAGGGCGACGAGCCGTCCTCCGAGGAGGAAGCATGAACGAGGAAGTCGCAACGGGCCGCACAGGCGAACCCGCTGACGAAGACGAGGGACAGTACACCGACATCGACGGCAAGCCGACGTCGCGCAGATCCCTGCGCGGCCGGTACACGCGGACCGAGGATACGGGGCCGGACCTCGAGACCAAGGGCGCATACACCGACGCCGATCACGCGGACCAGGCTCCTCCGCCGGGACACTCCGTCCACGATCGCCCGGGGAAATACACTCGCCACGACCAATAGTCCGTCCCTCATCGCACGGCCGTCCACCGTGCACGGCGATGGGCGCGTGCGGGCGACTCCGTCGATGACTTCGACCGGTGGCCGCACGCCTCGATGAACGAAGGCCGGGCCCGGTCTCTGCCGGCGTGGGATACTCTGCTCGGGAATCATCTTCCGGCATGCGGATATCCTGCGCCGGTGATCGCGAGGCGAGAGGATCCGCATGGCCACCGAGGGTCCGGAGCGCGTCAAGTCGGTCTCCCGTGTGTTCGACCTGCTCGAGCTCATCGCGGATGCGGGCGGTGACGCCACCATCAGCCAGCTGGCCACGGCGGCCGAGCTGCCGCTGCCCACGATCCACCGCCTGCTGCGCACGCTCGTCTCCGAGGGCTATGCGCGCCAGCTCGCCAATCGGCGATACGCGCTCGGTCCGAAGCTCGTGCGGCTGGGAGAGGTCGCGAACCGGCAGTTCGGCCAGCTCGCCATGCCGCAGCTGAAGTCGCTCGTGGCACGGCTCGGCGAGACCGCGAACCTCGCCACGATCGACGGCGACAGCGTCGTGTACGTCTCGCAGGCGCCGTCGCCGCACGCCATGCGCATGTTCACCGAGGTGGGCGGACGCGCCCCGCTGCACTCCACGAGCGTCGGCAAGGCGATCCTCGCCCAGCTCGACGACGACCAGGTGCGCGAGATCATCGGCCGCGCCGGCATGCCGCACTCGACCGAGCGCTCGCTCGACACCATCGATGCCCTGCTCGCGGATCTCGCCCTCAGCCGCGAACGCGGATACGCCGTCGACGACGGCGAGCACGAGATCGGCGTGCGCTGCTTCGCCATGGCCGTGCCGAGCATGCCGGTGCTGACCGCGGTCTCGATCTCCGGCCCCGTGTCGCGCGTCGGCGAGGACTTCGCGGACCAGGCGATCCCGGTGCTGCGCGAGGTCGTGGCGGACATCTCGAGCGCGACGAACGCGCACTGAGCACGACGCGCTCGGCCGTCCACCCTTGACGGACCCGTGTCCGTCGGCCTAGGCTGGCGATGTTTTCGGAACACGGTTTCCGTATACCGGAAACAGCGCGAATCTACTGGCGGTAAGGCCGAGGCGACGACGCCTGACCACACAGCGTTGCGCTCCTCTCAACAGGAGAAAGACCCCCACGCGGAGGCCCCCGGGCCTAGGCTCCGTCTCACAGAGGCACGGCCCGAGCCGCTTCGCACACTGTCGCCGGAATCGAGGAGATTCGCATGACCGACATCGCCGTCACCGTCAACGGACAACTGCGCCCGCTCGCAGGGACCCCGGCGCATGCGACCGCCCTGGACTGGCTGCGCGACACCGGTCTCTCCGGGAGCAAGGAGGGCTGCGCGGAGGGCGAATGCGGCGCCTGCGCGATGCTGCTCGCCACGCCCACCGCCGACGGCGGCACGGCATGGACCCCGGTCAACGCCTGCCTCGTGCCCGTGTACGCACTCGACGGCCAGGAGGTCGTCACCGCCGAGGGCCTGGGCTCCCCCGACGACCTGCACCCCGTGCAGTCCAAGCTCGCCGAGGCGGGCGGATCGCAGTGCGGCTACTGCACGCCCGGCTTCGCCTGCAGCATGGCGGGCGAGTACTACCGCGCCGACCGGCACGCGGCCGACGCGGCCGACGAGTCGTGCCCGTCCACGACCCCGAGCACGGGCCGAACGGCTTCGACCTGCACGCGCTGAGCGGCAACCTGTGCCGCTGCACGGGCTACCGCCCCATCCGCGACGCCGCCTACACGCTCGGGTCGCCCGAGGCCGACGACCCGCTGCAGCAGCGGCTCGCCCAGCCCGCGCCGCAGCCTGTCGCGACCGATGCCGAGGTCGACGGAGCGCGCTTCGTCCGCCCCGCGACTCTGGCCGAGGCGCTGCGGATCCTGCACGACGAGGAGGATGCGCTGCTGGTGGCCGGATCCACCGACTGGGGCGTCGAGGTCAACATCCGCGGCCGTCGCGCCCCGCTCGTCGTCGCGATCGAGCAGCTGCCGGAGCTGCGCACCCTGACCGTCGGGGACGACGTCGCCTCCGGCGCGGACGGCTACGTCGAGATCGGCGCCGCACTCCCGCTCTCCGACATCGAGAAGCGGCTGGACGGACGCGTCCCGCTGCTCGCGCAGCTGCTCCCGCAATTCGCCTCGCGCCTCATCCGCAATCGCGGCACGCTGGGCGGCAACCTCGGCACCGGTTCCCCGATCGGCGACACCCCGCCGGCCCTGCTCGCGCTGCGCGCGAGCGTCGTGCTCGCCTCGGTCGCCGGCGAGCGCGAGGTCGACCTGGCCGACTACTTCACCGGCTACCGGCAGACCGTCAAGCAGCCCGACGAGCTCATCAAGGCGATCCGGATCCCGCTGCCGCTGGCGACCACGACCGCCTTCCAGAAGATCGCGAAGCGCCGCTTCGACGACATCTCCAGCGTCGCCGTCGCGTTCGCGCTCGACATCGACGGCGGGGTCGTGACCGGCGCCACGATCGGCCTCGGCGGCGTCGCCGCCACCCCGCTGCGCGCCCGCGCCACCGAGGAGGCCCTGATCGGCAGGCCCTGGGACATCGCCACGGTGAAGGCCGCCTCCGAGGTGCTCCGCGGCGAGGGCACGCCGATGTCCGATCACCGCGCCAGCAGCGCGTACCGCTCGCACATGCTCGGCACCGCGCTGCTCAAGCTCTACAGTCAGACCACTCTCGCATCGAAGGAGGTGTCGGCATGAGCACTCTCGCCGACCGCCCGGAGAACCCCGTCGTCGGCCTGCGCGCCGCCCACGAGAGCGCCGCCCTGCACGTCACGGGCGCGGCGATGTACACCGACGACATCGCGGAGCAGACCGCGGGCGTGCTCACCGCCTGGCCGGTGCAGTCCACGAACGCGCACGCGAAGGTCACCGTCGACGTGTCCGGCGCCTACGAGGTGCCCGGCGTCGTGCGCGTGCTCACGGCGGACGACGTCCCCGGCCTCAACGACGCCGGGATCCGCAACGACGAGCCCCTGTTCCCGAGCGAGGCCATGTTCTACGGCCATGCCCTGGTCTGGGTGCTCGGCGAGACGCAGGAGGCCGCCCGACTCGGCGCCGAGCGCGTGACGGTCGAGTACGAGCCGCTGCCCTCGCTCATCACGGTGCAGGA
Source organism: Microbacterium sp. USTB-Y (assembly GCF_023703415.1). Taxonomy (GTDB): domain Bacteria; phylum Actinomycetota; class Actinomycetes; order Actinomycetales; family Microbacteriaceae; genus Microbacterium. Next base: position 63,971 of record NZ_JAGMTU010000007.1, read on the forward strand.
CGCGCTCGCCGCGCAGTCGTTCCAGGGCACCCCGCGCACGGTGCAGCGCGGCGACGCCGCGGCGGGTCTCGCGGCCTCGGCGCACGTCTTCGAGGGCGTGACCGAGTTCGGCGGCCAGGAGCACTTCTACCTCGAGACGCACGCGTCGTTCGCGATCCGCGACTCGGAGGGGCAGTACTTCATCCAGTGCTCCACCCAGCACCCGACCGAGACCCAGGATCTGGTCTCGCACGTGCTCGGGATCCCGGCGAACGAGATCACCGTGCAGTGCCTGCGCATGGGCGGCGGCTTCGGCGGCAAGGAGATGCAGCCGCACGGATTCGCGGCGATCGCGGCCCTCGGCGCCAAGCTCACCGGCCGCCCGGTGCGGCTGCGCCTGAACCGCACGCAGGACATCACGATGACCGGGAAGCGGCACCCTTTCCACATCGCATGGAAGGTCGGCTTCGACGAGAACGGGCTGCTGCAGGCGCTCGACACCACCCTCACCTGCGACGGCGGCTGGTCGATCGACCTGTCCGAGCCGGTGCTGGGCCGTGCGCTCTGCCACCTGGACAACTCCTACTGGATCCCCAACGTGCACGCCTACGGGCAGATCGTGAAGACCAACAAGACCTCGAACACCGCCTACCGCGGGTTCGGCGGGCCGCAGGGCGTCTTCCTCATCGAGGACATCCTGGGTCGGGTCGCCCCGACGCTCGGGATCGATCCGCTCGAACTGCGCCGGCGCAACTTCTACCAGCCGGGCCAGACGACCCCGTACGGGCAGCTCGTGAAGGACGCGGGCCGGCTGGAGACGATCTGGGGCCAGCTCTCGGACGAGGCCGAGGTGGCCGCCCGACGCGAGGAGATCGCGCGGTTCAACGAGACCAGTCCGCACGTCAAGCGGGCCCTGTCGATGACGCCGATCAAGTTCGGCATCTCGTTCAACTTCGCCGCGTTCAACCAGGCCGGTGCGCTCGTGCACGTCTACAAGGACGGCTCGATCCTCGTCAACCACGGCGGCACCGAGATGGGCCAGGGCCTGCACACGAAGATGCTGCAGGTCGCGGCGACGGCGCTCGGCGTCGAGCTGCACCGGGTGCGCCTCGCCCCGACCCGTACCGACAAGGTGCCGAACACCTCCGCCACGGCGGCGTCCTCGGGCGCCGACCTCAACGGCGGCGCGGTGAAGAACGCCTGCGAGCAGATCCGCGACCGGCTCGCCAAGGTCGCGGGGCGCATGCTCGGCGTCGACGAGCGCGACGTGCGCTTCGGCGGCGGCTTCGTGACGGCGCTCGGCGCTCCGGTGAACCGCGTCTCCTGGGGCGAGGTCGTCAAGGCCGCGTACTTCCAGCGCGTGCAGCTGTTCGCCGCGGGCTACTACCGCACCGAGGGCCTGCACTGGAACCCGGAGATCATGCAGGGATCCCCGTTCAAGTACTTCGCCTACGGCGCGGCCGCGACGGAGGTCGAGGTGGACGAGTTCACCGGCGCCTACCGGGTGCGCCGGGTCGACATCATCCACGATGTGGGCGACTCGCTCTCCCCGATGCTCGACATCGGTCAGATCGAGGGCGCGTACGTGCAGGGCGTGGGCTGGCTGACGCTCGAGGAGCTGCGCTGGGACGAGAGCGACGGACCGCACCGCGGCCGGCTGCAGACGCAGTCCGCCTCGACGTACAAGCTGCCGAGCTTCTCCGAGATGCCGGAGGAGTTCCACGTGCGGCTGTTCGAGAACGCGCGCGAGGAGGGCGCGGTCTACGGATCCAAGGCCGTGGGCGAGCCGCCGTTCATGCTCGCGTTCAGCGCCCGCGAGGCGCTCCGGGACGCGGTCGCCGCCTTCGGGCCCGAGGGGCACTCGGTCGAGCTCGCGTCGCCGGCGACGCCCGAGGCCGTGTTCTGGGCCGTCCGCGCCGCGCAGGACGCGGGCGTCGAGGCCGCACCGGCGCCCGCCGCGGACCGCCCCCTCGTGACCGCCGCCGGCGACTGACGTCCTCTCCCCCCTCTCCCACCTCTCCCACCTCCGAGTCGTCCCCCTCAGCACGGGCGATAGGTCGTGCTGAGGGGGACGACTCGGAAGAACAAGGAACACCATGGACTGGCTGGACGCGCTGCAGGAGCTGCGATCGCGGCGGATCCCCGCCGTGATCGTGACTCTCGCGACGGTGCGCGGCCACGCCCCGCGCAACGGCGGGGCGAAGATGGTCGTCTCCCCCGACGCCGTGCACGGCACGGTCGGGGGCGGCAACCTGGAGCAGACCGCGATCGAGCAGGCGCGCCGGATGCTCGCCGGCGGTTCCGCCGAGCCCGAGCTGCTCGCACTCACGCTCAGCGACAAGGCCGTCACCGAGTACGGCGTGCAGTGCTGCGGAGGAGAGGTCACGATGCTGCTGGAGCCGATCCGGGTCACCCCCTCGGTCGCCGTGTTCGGGCTCGGCCACGTCGGCCTCGAATTGGCCCGCATCCTCGCCCGGCACGAGCTGGAGCTCGTCCTCGTCGACTCGCGCGCGGAGATGCTCGCCGAGGAGCGGATCGGCGCTCCGGGGCGCAGCGGCGTGCTCGGCGACGCGGTCGCCCGCGTGCGGGTCGTGCACGCACCCGTCCCCGAAGCGGCGCTCGCCGGCCTCACCCCCGGCGCGCACGTGCTGGTCATGACCCACGACCATGTCGAGGACCTGGCGGTCGTCGACCAGGCGCTGCGCTCGGATCAGGTCGGATCCATCGGGCTGATCGGTTCCGCGTCGAAGTGGGCGCGCTTCCAGAAGAAGCTGCGCGAGCTCGGCCAGACCGACGCCGACCTGGCGCGCGTGACGACGCCGATCGGGATCCCCGAGGTGTCAGGCAAGCAGCCGGCCGTGATCGCGGTGAGCGTCGCGGCCCGGATCCTGCAGCTCATCGACGAGGCGGCCGTCGCGGAGTAGCCGCGGTCCCGCCGGGTCTCGCGTGCACGCGCGAGGCTTTATTGAACATGTTCAGTTCACCCGCTAGAGTCGCCCCATGACCGACCTCCTGCGCCGCCCGCCCCTCGCCCTCTGCCGCGCGGCCGACCCGCTCTACGAACCCGCGGACGTGCGCCGGCTCTTCGACCGCATGGCGTCGTCATACGACCGGATGAACCTCGTCCTGTCGCTCGGGTTCTCGGCGCTGTGGCGGCGCCAGCTGCTCTCCCTGGTGCGGGCCACCGGGTCGCCGCGGCGCGTGCTCGACCTCATGAGCGGACGGGGCGAGACCTGGGCCGAGATCGAGCGCCGCCTTCCCCGAGCCGAGATCACCGCCGTCGACTTCTCCGCGCAGATGACGGCACAGGCGCGCATCCGCAACCGGGCACGATTCGGCGGACGGGTGCGGCTGCGCCAGGAGGATGCGCTCGCGGGGACGTCGCAGGACGCCTCCTTCGACGTCGTGGTCAGCGCGTACGGCCTGAAGACCTTCGACGCCGGGCAGCTGGAGCGCCTCGCCGCCGAGGTCGTCCGGACCCTGCGCCCAGGCGGATCCTTCGCCTTCATCGACATCACCGAACCGGGCTGCGGTCCGCTGCGCACCGCATACCGCGCCTACCTGCGCTGGATCGTGCCGCTCGCCGGTCTGCTGCTGCTCACGGATCCGACCGAGTACCGGATGCTGCACCGCTACCTCGCCGGCTTCGGCGACGGATCCCGGGCGGTCGAGGCCTTCCGGGCCGAGCCCGGACTCGAGGTGGAGGTGCGTCGGCATTTCTTCGGCTGCGCCCTCAGCATCAGCGGGCGGCGCATCTGAGGCGAGCCCGGCGGCGGGCGCACCGGCCGCCGGGCGAAACCGGCGCTCGGCGTGGTGCGGGTCAGTCGTCCAGGGTCGCGAGATACGCCGCGTTGCCGCGGAGCGCGGCTTCGTAGCGCTGCACCTCCGCGGTCGGGAACCGGTCCGCGATCACGGTGAGCACGGCTCCGAGCGCGGCGCTCGGCCGCCCCATCGCGTGCAGGGTGAGCGCGCGGAAGAGGCCGAGCGACTCCGATTCGGGGAACCGCGCGATGCCCTCGTCGAACGCGGCGAGGCTCTCGTCGAGACGTCCGAGGTTGCGCAGCGTGCTGCCGGACTGCAGGTAGCACTGCCGCAGCCGACGCCCGTCCAGGCCTCCCGCCATCGCACGGCGGTAATAGCCGAGCGCGGTCTCCTCCTGACCGTCGGTGTCATAGGCGCCGCCGACCTCGTAGAGCACCGCCGGATCGTCGGGGTGCTCGGCGAGCACTTCGAGGAACGCCGCGATCGTCGGCGCCATCCGCGCGCGGTCGCGCGCGGCGAAGATCTCGTCCAGCCGGGCGTGGAGCTCGGAATCGGTGTTCATGGGTCCTCCCGGTCCACGCTAACCGTGCAGAGCGGAGGAGCGCGGATCCGACCCTCCGCCCTGTCTGGACGCGGGGAATCGCTCGCCGTGCGGACGGTCAGTAATCCGCATGACGGAAACCAAAGTCCGTTATGCGGATCTTCCTCTTGCTCTCCGCGGAGGACGGCCGTAGAATCATCCCAGGCCTAGGCGGGTTACGACAGTGAACCATCTACCGGGCATCCCAGGCGGTGACGCCGTGGATTGTGACCCGGGGTTCCTCCTCGCCAGATAGGTTCCTCCCGCAGAGTCCCGATGCACCGCCCTGATCAGGCGCCGATGGCCGGCACCTGGATGAGGAAGGTGCCCCATGCTGGACCGCATCCCCGAGTACGCGGAGTGCTTCGCCGACCCCGGCCGCTGGGCGATCGCGACGATCGTCGAGGTCTCCGGATCCGTCCCGCGCCCCGCCGGCACCTCGATGGCGGTGCGCGACGACGGCCGCACGATCGGATCCGTCTCCGGGGGCTGCGTCGAGGGCGCCGTCGTGGACGCCGCCGTGTCCTGCCTGGACTCCGGCGCGACCGAGCTGCATTCCTTCGGCTACGCCGACGACGACGGCCTCTCGATCGGGCTGATGTGCGGCGGCGACGTGCGCGTGCTCGTGCAGCCGCTGCGCGCCTTCGGCGGCGTCGACGCGCGCGCGCATCTGGTGCGCGACCTCCCGCTGCACGACACCACCGCCGGCGCCCTGCTCACCGCCGAAGGGCTCGGGATCGCACAGCGCCCCGACCCGCTCTGCGCGGCCTTCGACGGCGACGAGCTGCCGGCGGAGGTCGCCCGTGCCGCCGGGCACGCCGCCGACCGGATCCGCGCCGCCCTGCGCAGCGGCGGCGCCCACGTGGTCGACGTGACCGACCGGTCCACGCCCGAGTGCCCCGTCGTGCGGCGCCTGCTCGTCGAGTCGACCGCGACCTCCGCACGGCTCATCATCTACGGGGCGAACGACTTCTCGGCGGCGCTCGCACAGGCCGCGGCGGCGCTCGGCCGGAGGGTCACCGTCTGCGATGCGCGCCCGGTGTTCGCGACCCGCGACCGCCACCCCGGTGCGCACGAGGTGGTGCTCGCGCATCCCGCCGAGCATCTGGCGCAGGAGATCGCCGCCGGCCGCATCGACGCGCGCACCGCGATCGTCGTGCTGACCCACGACCCGCGCTTCGACCTGCCGGTGCTCGACGCGGTCCTGCGGCGCGACGTCGCCTACGTCGGGGCGATGGGATCTCGCGTCACGCACGAGAAGCGGGTGCAGGAGCTGCGGGCCGGCGGCCTCACCGCGGCGCACCTCGAGCGGCTGCACTCCCCGATCGGCCTCGACCTCGGCGCGCGCACCCCGGCCGAGGTGGCGATCTCGATCCTCGCCGAGCTGATCCTCGTCGAATCGGCCGCGAGGGCGGGGTCCGGATCCGGATCCGCGACGGTTGCGTCCGCGATCTCTCCCGTACGGCTGCGCGACACCGCGGGCGACGTGCACGACTCCCGGCGCACCGCACGGCGTCCGGCACCGCGGGACCGGACTCCGGCGGGGCGCAGCTGCGCCGCCGTCCCCGCACACGCCGCTGCGACCGCGATCACGGAGGACGCCGCATGGATGTGACGAGCGTCGACGAGGTGCTGATGTGCGCCGATCCCCGGCGATGGCGGCCGGGCGACTCGTGGCTCGCCGGCGGCACGGTGATCTACTCCTACGGCACCGACATCACCCGCGGCGCCCCGACCCGCCTGCTCGACATCACCGGCGCCGGCTGGGCGCCGATCACCTGGCACGGGACGGCGCCCGGGGAGGAGCCCGCGCTCGAGATCGCCGCCACCTGTCGGATCGCCGACCTGCGCGCCCTCGCCGATGACCCCTTCCCCGGCGGCATGCCCCGCGCGAGCCTGCCCGGGCTGGATCTCATCCCCCCGGCCTGCGACGCGTTCGTCGCCTCCTGGAAGATCTGGAACGTCTCGACCGTCGGCGGCAACGTCGCCACGGCGCTGCCCGCCGGTCCCATGATCTCGCTGCTCAGCGCCTGGGATGCGACAGCGGTGATCCTGCGCCCCGACGGCACCACCCGCCGCACCCCGGTCGCCGAGCTCGTCGTGGGCCCCGCGCGCACCCGTCTGGCCGACGGCGAGCTGATCCGCAGCTTCGTCGTGCCGGGGAGCGTGCTGGCGCAGGAGCCCGCGTTCCGTCGCATCTCGCTGACCGAGCGCGGGCGCTCCGCGGCCCTGCTGATCGCGCGCCGCACGTCCGCGTCCGCACTGCGCCTCACGGTGACCGCCTCGACGTTCCACCCGATCGTGCTCGACGTCGCCGCGGATCCGGGCGAGGGCGGGACGGTCGTCCCCGCGGACGGCGCCGCCTGGCGTGCGGCCGTCGACGCCGCGGTCGGACGCACCCGCGGCTGGTACGACGACATCCACGGCGAGCCCGCCTGGCGGCGCCGCATGACGCACCGCCTCGGCGACGAGATCCTCGCCGAGCTGCTGCCGGGGCTCGCGACCGGCGTCGACGACGCGATCGGGCGGGTCACCGGCGACCTGCGCATCGAGAGGACGGCACGATGACCGCCGAGAACATCGGGACCGGCTACCGCTCACCGCGCGAGACGCCGGATCCTGCACGAGACGCCACGGCTGCGGTGATGTCTCACGCAGACGGTTGTTTCTCGCACGAGCCTCCCGCCGGCGGGCCGACCGCGACCGTCGACGGACGCACGGTCGCCGTGGCCCCCGAGCCCGGGCAGTGCCTGCGCACTTGGCTGCGCGGCCAGGGCTCCTCCGGAGTGAAGAAGGGCTGCGACGGCGGCGACTGCGGCGCCTGCACCGTGATCGTCGACGGCGACGCCGTGCACAGCTGCGTGTACCCCGCGCACCGCGCCGCCGGCCGCGACATCGTGACGGTCCAGGGACTCGGCACCCCCGAGGATCCGCATCCGGTGCAGGAGCGGTTCCGGCGCGCCGCCGGGTTCCAGTGCGGGTTCTGCACGGCGGGCATGGTGTGCACGGTCGCCTCGATGCCCGCCGGCGCCGAAGAGGACCTCGGCCGCACGCTCAAGGGCAACATCTGCCGCTGCACCGGCTACCGCGCGATCGAGGACGCGGTGCGCGGCACCGTGAACATCGACGACCGCGCCGGCGGCGTCGGCCGCGCGACGGGCGCCCCCGCAGCGACCGGGGTGGTGACCGGCACCGTCCGCTACACGATGGACATCGACCCCGGCGAGCTCCCCGCCCCGCTGCTGTACGCGGCCGTGGTGCGCAGCCCGCACGCGCACGCCCGGGTCGTGCGCGTCGACGCGACCCGCGCGCTGGAGGAGCCAGGGGCCGTCCGCGTGCTCAGCCGCGAGGACGCCCCCACGACCGCGTTCTCGACGGCGCAGCACGAGATCGAGGCCGACGACCCCTCCGACACCCGGGTGTTCGACGAGTACGTGCGCTTCGTGGGCCAGCGCGTCGCGCTGGTGGTCGCCGAGTCGCAGCGTGCGGCTGACCGCGCCGCTCGTCTCGTCGTCGTGGACTACGAGGTCCTGCCCGCGAACACGGATCCGGAGCTCGCCGATCACCCCGGCACCCTCGCACTGCACGGCGCGGCCTCCGCCGCGGGTCAGCGGGCGCAGGCCGCGGGCGGATCCGTGCCCGACCCCGAGGGCGTCGCCCGCGCAGAGGCCAACATCGTGATGGAGATGAGCTCCGAGGTCGGAGACCTCGCCGCGGCGCTCGCGGCGAGCGACGTGGTGGAGGAGCGCACGTTCCACACCCACCGCGTTTCGCACACGGCGCTCGAGACCCACGGATCCCTCGCCTGGCAGGATCCGGACGGCCGGTGGGTGGTGCGCAGCAGCACCCAGGTGCCGTTCCTCGCCCGGCGCACCCTGGCCCGGATCTTCGGCATCGACAAGGAGCTGCTGCGCGTCTACTCCGCCCGCGTCGGCGGCGGCTTCGGCGGCAAGCAGGAGGTGTTCACCGAGGATCTGGCCCTGCTCGCGACGATGGCGACGGGCCGTCCGGTGCGCGTCGAGTTCTCCCGCAAGGAGGTGCTGACCGCGACGAGCGTGCGGCATCCGTTCCGCATCCGGGTGCGGATGGGCGCGACCGCCGACGGCCGGATCACCGGCATCGGCGTCGACGTGCGCTCCAACACCGGCGCCTACGGCAACCACGGACCCGGGGTGATGTTCCACGGCGTGGGCGAGTCCATCGCCGTGTACCGCGCGGCGGCGAAGAAGATCGACGCCGACGTGGTCTACACGAACACCGTGCCCTCGGGCGCGTTCCGCGGCTACGGCCTGAGCCAGATGATCTTCGCGATCGAGTCAACCGTCGACGAGCTCGCCCGACGGCTGGGCGCGGATCCGCTCGCGTTCCGCGCCGCGAACCTCATCGGGCAGGACGACGCGATGATCGCCGCGCACGAGGAGCCGGATCTCATCATCGGCAGCTACGGCCTCGACGAGTGCGTCCGGCTCGTGCGCGACGGCCTGGCGCAGGACCGCGAGGGCGACCGGGCCGCACTCGCGCCGGGCTGGCGGCTCGGGGAGGGATCCGCGGTCGCGATGATCGCGACGGTCCCGCCGCGAGGGCACCACGCGCACGCGAGGATCCGGCTCGAGGCCGACGGGGCGTTCGGCCTGGACGTGGGCACGGCGGAGTTCGGCAACGGCACGTCCACGGTGCACCAGCAGATCGCCGCGACCGTGCTGCGGACCACGACCCGCACCGTCCGGCTGCGCCAGTCCGACTCCGATCTCGTGCCGCATGACACCGGGGCCTTCGGCTCCACGGGCACCGTCGTCGCCGGCCGCGCCACGCACGCCGCCGCGACCGCGCTGGCGGAGCGGATCCTGACCCGCGCGGCGGAGCTGCTCGACGCGCCCGTCGGCGAGTGCGTGCTCATCGACGGGCGCGTGATCCGCGGCGAGCAGTCGGTGACGCTCGCCGACCTCGCCGACGATGCGGCCCGGCGCGGAGAGCCGCTCGAGGAGAAGGGGTACTGGGGAGGCACACCGCGCTCGGTCGCCTTCAACGTGCAGGGCTTCCGCGTCGCGATCGACGAGGGCACGGGAGAGCTGCGGATCCTGAGGTCGATCCACGCCGCCGACGCCGGGGTCGTGGTCAACCCGGAGCAGTGCCGCGGTCAGGTCGAGGGCGGGATCGCCCAGGGCATCGGTGCGGCGCTGCACGAGATCGTGCGGGTGGACGAGTCCGGCAGGGTGACCACGGACATCCTGCGGCAGTATCACGTGCCGACGTTCGCCGACATCCCGCGCTCGGAGGTGCACTTCGCGCAGACCTCGGACGTGCTCGGACCGCTCGGCGCGAAGTCGATGAGCGAGTCGCCGTTCAACCCGATCGCCCCGGCGCTCGCCGCGGCGATCCGCGACGCGACGGGGATCCGGATGACCGAGACGCCGTTCACGCGGGACCGGATCCACACCGCGATCCTGGAGCGCGATGCCGAAGGGTCGTCGAGCGAGGACTCCGAAGGCGACCGCGACGAGACGCGGTCTCTGCGAGAGCACCGCGTCTCGTCTCGCTCCGCTCGCTCGACGACCGAGGAGACGGCTCCGCGAGGGCTCGCGGAATGAGCCGCCGGCACCCGCACGCGATCGTGCTGGCCGCGGGCAGCGGGACCCGGCTCGGCCGCGGGCCCAAGGCGCTGCTGCCGTGGAACGGCGAGGTGCTCGTCACGCGCGCCGCCCGTGCCGCGGTGGAGGCCGGCTGCACCGTCGCCGTGACGGTGGGCCCCGCCCGCGGCACGGTGCAGAGCTGGCTGCGGGCCCGCTGCCCCGCGGCGAGCGCGGTCGAGGTGCACGACGCGCACCTCGGGATGTCCGCCTCGCTGCGCGCCGCCGTGCTGCCCCTCGTGGTCGCCGATACCCCGCCGGACGCCGTGGTGGTGCTGCTCGTGGACCAGCCGGGCGTCGATGCCGCCGTGATCCGCCGCCTGCTCGCCGCACACGAGCCGGGACGCGTGACCCGTGCGATGTGGAGCGGGAGTCCCGGCAACCCCGTCGTGTTCGACACCGCCGACCTGTGCTCCGCCGCCGCCCTCGCCACCGGGGATGCGGCCGCGCGCACCTGGATCGCGCGCAACCGGCACCTCGTCGACGACGTGGAGTGCGGCGACCTGGGCCGAGGCGACGACATCGACGAGCCCGCCGACCTCGCCGCCTGGCCCGAGCTGCGCATCCCGCGCTGACGTTGCGCAGCGATCGACGCCGTTGTGCAGGGCCGCCCCGCCGTTGTGCAGGGCCGCCGACATCCTCGTCGACGCCATGCCGCGGAATCACAGGCGCCGCCCTCCGAAACACAGTCCGTCGTCCTGCATACCGCACCCGACGCCCTGCACAACGGCGCACCGAGCGCCGTGACCACGCGCCGAAGGCCCCGACCCGCGGATGCGGATCGGGGCCCCGGACGTCGGGCGTCAGTGCGGCAGCAGAGCCTCCACCGGACCGCGCACGAAGTAGAGCGCGAAGCCGGCGGCGACAACCCACATCAGCCAGTGCACCTTGCGCGCCCGCCCGGACGCCGCGTTGACCAGCGCCCAGGAGATGAAGCCGACGCCGATGCCGTTGGCGATCGAGTAGGTCAGCGGCATCGTCACGATCGTGAGGAAGGCCGGCAGCGCGACGGCGAACTTGTCGAACTTGATCTCGCGGATCTGGGCCATCATCATCGCACCGACGACGACGAGCGCCGCGGATCCGACCTCGATCGGCACGACCAGCGTGAGCGGCGTGACGAACATCGACAGCAGGAACAGCGCGCCCACGACGAGCGAGGCGAGCCCCGTGCGGGCGCCCTCGCCGATGCCCGAGGCGCTGTCGACGTAGACGGTGTTCGACGAGGTCGACGTCGCACCACCGGCGACCGCGCCGAAGCCCTCGACGATGAACGCGGAGCGCAGCCGCGGGAACGTGCCGTCCTTGTACGCGAGGCCCGCGTTCTTCGCGAGGCCCGTCATGGTGCCCATCGCGTCGAAGAAGTTCGAGAACACCAGGGTGAACACGAGCATCGTGGCAGACAGCGCGCCGATGCGTCCGAAGGCGCCGAACAGGTCGAACTGGCCGACGAGGCCGAAGTCGGGGACGGTCACCCACGTGCTGGGCAGCTGCGGGATGGTCATGTGCCATCCGTTCGGGTCCTTGAAGGACGGACCCAGCTGCAGCACGGCCTGCGCGATGATCGCGATGATCGTGGTCGCGACGATGCCGATCAGGATCCCGCCCGGCACCTTGCGGGCCACGAGGATCGCGATGACGACGACGCCGAGCAGGAAGATGAGGGTGGGCACCGAGGTGATCGATCCGCCCTCGCCGAGCTGCACCGGAGGTCCTGCCGGGGTGCGGTTCACGAAGCCGGAGTCGACGAAGCCGATGAAGGCGATGAACAGGCCGATGCCGACGGTGATCGCCGCCTTGAGCGCCTGCGGCACGGCCTTGAAGATCGCGGTCCGGATCCCGGTGGCGCCGAACAGCACGATCAGCACGCCGTTGATGACGACGAGGCCCATGGCCTCCTGCCACGTGACCTGGCCGACGACCGACACGGCGAGGAAGGAGTTGATCCCCAGACCCGCGGCGAGCGCGAACGGCAGCCGGGCGATCACGCCGAACAGGATCGTCATCACGCCGGCGGTGAGGCCGGTCGCGGCGCCGATCTGCGCGGCTTGCAGCGCGTGATCGGCGACGTCCTTCGTGCCGCCGAGGATCAGAGGGTTGAGGATCACGATGTACGCCATCGTGACGAAGGTCACGATGCCGCCGCGGATCTCCCTGGCGACGGTCGAGCCGCGGCGGGTGATCTCGAAGAACCGGTCGAAGGCGTTCTTCGGTTCGGCGTCGACGGTGGTGCTGGTGCCCGTCTTCAGGGGCGGCAGGTCTTCCGCGGTGCGGGAGAACGGCGAGCCGCCTGAGGAGACGGGCGTGCCCTCGGTGTCGGGGGAGGGAGTGGGTGACGTCATTGTCTGCTCCTGGTTTCTTCGGTTCGGGTCAGTACTCGATGCGGGTGGTGGTGAGGCTCCACTCCGTGAAGGGCGCGACGCGCTCCTCAGCGGGCAGGGCGATGTCGCTCACGGGCATGATCGCCCTGTCCTCGGGCCCTCCCTCGAAATAGCGGTAGAACACCGCGTCGTCGAAGCCCGCATCGGCGGCGTCGTCGCGGTTCGCCGCGAAGTAGACGCGGTCGATGCGCGCCCACAGCGACGTGGCGAGGCACATCGGGCACGGCTCGCAGCTCGTGTAGAGGGTGGCGCCAGAGAGGTCGAACGTGCCGAGCTGCTGGCACGCATTGCGGATCGCGGTCACCTCGGCGTGCGCCGAGGGATCGAGATTCGCGGTGACCCGGTTGACGCCCTCGAAGACCCGGCCGTCGGCCGAGACGACGAGGGCGCCGAACGGACCTCCGGCGTTTCGGACGTTGTCCGTGGCGAGGGCGACGGCCTGAGCGAGATACTCGGCGGGCGTCGTCGCAGCGGCGGACGAGGGCACACTGCTGTGAGAAGGCACAGGGGTGCTGTTCATGGAGAGCTTCCTTGCTGTCGTCGCAGTGATACGGCTTCCGGTCGGGCCCCTCTTCGGGCCCTTCCTCGAGATAAGTACGTCGAACCGCTAGGTTGTCATCCCACCCGAGACGGCTGTTGCGGCCTCGGGCTGGGGTCGACAGTAACAGTGTTCGCCCACGCCGTCCACAACTTTTCGGAATCCACATTCCGCATCGCGGTATATCTGTTTGATCCTCCGCATCTGCGGCGCTATGGTCATCCTCATGACGCATTTTCGGATCCGCGAGGCCGCGAGCCTCCTGGGAGTCAGCGATGACACCGTGCGCCGCTGGGCCGCCGACGGGATCCTCACGCTCTCCACGGACGGCACAGGACACCAGGTCGTGCCCGGCGCCGAGCTCGCCGAGCGCGCGAAGGCGCTCGCGAACGAACCGGATCCCGGCGACGATCTGGTGCGCAGCGCGCGCAACCGCTTCGTCGGCCTCGTGACCGCCGTGCGCGTGGAGGGGCTGATGGCGCAGGTCGAGCTGCAGAGCGGCCCGCACCGCATCGTGTCGCTGATGAGCGCCGAGGCCGCCGTCGAGCTCGGGCTCGAGGTCGGGAGCAAGGCCGTCGCCGTCACCAAGGCCACCATGATGATCATCGAAGCCGAAAGGGCCTGATCCGGAATGAACCCGACCCGCCTCCGCCTCCCCGCGATCGCCGCCACCGTGCTCGCCGCGGCACTGGCCCTCACCGCCTGTTCGACGGGCTCCGCCCCCGCGTCGACCCCCACGCCGACCGCGACCACCGCGGCACCGGCCGTGAGCGGTGAGCTGACCGTGTTCGCCGCGGCCTCGCTCAACAAGGCGTTCGACCAGATCACCACCGAGTTCGAGGCCGCGAACCCCAAGGTGCACGTGAACCCGATCACCTACGACGGGTCGTCCACCCTCGCCACCCAGATCATCGAGGGAGCGCCGGTCGACGTGTTCGCCTCCGCAGACCAGAAGAACATGGACAAGGTGACGCAGGCCTCGCTCGCCGGAGACGCCCCCGTGTTCACCACGAACGTGCTGCAGATCGCGGTCGCCCCGGGCAACCCGCTGAAGGTGAAGGATCTCTCGTCCCTCGCGGACCCGGGGATCAAGCTCGTGCTGTGCGCCCCCGCCGTGCCCTGCGGGAACGCGGCCAAGACCCTGCTCGACGCGGCCGGCGTCGCCGTGACCCCGGTCAGCGAGGAGCAGAACGTGACCGCCGTCCTCGCGAAGGTCAAGGCCGGGGAGGCCGACGCCGGGCTCGTCTACACGACCGACGTCAAGGCCGCCGGCCCCGCCGTGGACGGCATCGTGATCGCCGGTGCCGACAAGGCGATCAACAAGTACCCGATCACGGTGCTGAAGGGCTCGAAGAACCCGGAGGCGGCCGCGGCCTTCCAGAAGTTCGTGCTCTCGGACAAGGGCCAGAAGATCCTCGCCGACCTCGGATTCGGCGGGGAATGAGCGCGCGGGGGAGGATCCCGTCCGACGTGGCCGCCTCGTCGACGACGACGGCGACCGCCCTCGGCGGGATCCCCTCCCCGCGTCCGCGCGGCGAGCACCTCCCGGCCTGGCTCCTCGTGCCCGCCGTGGTCGCCGTGCTGCTGCTGGTGCTGCCGTTCGTCGCCCTGCTGACGCGCCTGGACTGGGCCACCGTGCCCGCGGCCATGACCTCCCCCGCGGCGCTGCAGGCGCTCGGGCTGTCGCTCGCGACCGCCACCGTCGCGACGGCGATCTGTGCGGTCCTCGGCGTGCCGCTCGCCGTCGCGATGGCACGCAGCCCCGCGTGGCTCGCCGCGGTGCTGCGCACCCTGACCACCCTCCCCCTCGTGCTGCCGCCGCTCGTCGGGGGCATCGCCCTGCTCGCGCTGCTCGGACGCAACGGCCTGCTCGGCGGCGCCCTCGCCCTCGCCGGCATCCGGATCCCCTTCACGACCGCCGCGGTCGTGATCGCGCAGGCGTTCGTGGCGCTGCCGTTCCTCGTGATCTCGATCGAGGGGGCGCTGCGCGCGATCGGCACCGAGCACGAGCGCGTCGCCGCAGGCCTCGGCGCCGGCCGGTTCACCGTGTTCCGCCGGGTGACCCTGCCGCTCGCGGCGCCCGGGCTCGTGGCCGGCACCGTGCTGTGCTTCGCCCGGGCGCTGGGGGAGTTCGGCGCGACGGCGCTGTTCGCGGGCAACGCGGCCGGCGTCACCCGCACGATGCCGCTCGCGATCTACACGGCGTTCAACGGCGCCGGCGTCGAGGAGGACACCGCGATCGCACTCTCACTCATGCTCATCCTCGTCGCCGTCGCCGCCCTGGTGCTGGTGCGCGGCTGGCGCCCGGGGGCCGTGCGATGAGGGTCGACCTGCAGGCCCGACGCGGCGGGTTCGCCCTCTCCGCCGCCTTCGAGGCGCTCCCGGGCGAGATCCTCGCTGTGATCGGCCCCAACGGATCCGGGAAGTCGACGCTGCTGAACGCCATCGCCGGGATCCTGCCCCTGCACGGCTCGGTGGAGGTCGCCGGACGCGTGCTGGACGAGCCGGCGGGCTCGCCGCGGACGCGCGCGGTGCATGTGCCGCCCGCACGCCGGAGGATCGCGCTGCTCGGGCAGCGCCCCCTGCTGTTCCCCCACCTGTCGGTGCGGGAGAACGTGGCGTTCGGCCCTCGGGCGCAGGGCGTCGGACGCGTCGAGGCCCGTCGCCGTGCCGAGCAGCGCCTCGAGGAGGTGGGGCTCGGCGGCCTCGCAGGCCGGAGACCCGCGGAGCTCTCCGGCGGGCAGCAGCAGCGGGCGGCGATCGCCCGGGCCCTCGCCGCCGAGCCCGACGCCCTGCTGCTGGACGAGCCGTTCGCAGCCCTCGACGCCCCGTCGGCCGCACAGGCGCGGCGCCTCATCGCCGCACAGCAGGGCACGGTCGACGGTCGGTACGACGGGGCCGCGGACGCGGAGCGGGGCTCGGGACGCCGCGCGATCCCGATCGTGCTCGTCACGCACGACCCGATGGACGCGCTCATCCTCGCCGCGCGCACGATCGTCATGCACGACGGCGCGATCGTGCAGTCGGGTCCGACGGCCGAAGTGCTCGGCCACCCGCGCTCGGAGTTCGTCGCCGCGCTCGCCGGCGTGAACCGCGTCGAGGCGGTCGGCACCGGCGACGGCGCGGTGCGGACGTCGGGAGGGCTCGTGCTGCGCGGCCACGGCGACGCCGTCGGGGCGGGAGAGCCCGCCAGCGCCGTGTTCGCACCGGGATCCGTGCGCGCGGATGCCGAGGCCCTGGAGACGGTCGCCTCCGGTCCGAACCGGTGGGCCGGACGCGTCGCGCAACGGGATCCGATCCCCGGCGGGATCCGCCTGCACACCGTCGAGCATCCCGGCATCGCCGTGGACTGCCCGTCGACGCACGCGGTCGCGCTCGGGCTGCGACAGGGTCAGCGTCTCGCGTTCCGCATCGACGAGGCCGACGTCTCGCTCCGCTCCGCCGCCTCCGCCGGTCGCTGACGCCGAACGGATCCCATACCGTCGCGCCGGTGCTACGGTTGCCCCTCGGAAGGAGGGCGACCGATGTCCCCCACGCAGCTGCCGTCGTCCGGCGTCCTCGACGCCCGGGATCGGCCGCTGCGCGACCTCCGGATCTCCGTGACCGACCGCTGCAACTTCCGCTGCGTCTATTGCATGCCGCGAGAGGTGTTCGGCCGCGATTATGCATTCCTCGAACGGCATGAACTGCTCAGCTTCGAGGAGATCGAGCGGATCGCCCGTGCCGCGCTGGCGAACGGCGTGCGCAAACTGCGCCTCACCGGCGGCGAGCCGCTGCTGCGCCGGGGGATCGAAGACCTCGTCGCCCGGCTCGCGGCCCTGCGCACGCTCGACGGGGCCAAGCCCGAGATCGCCCTGACCACCAACGGATCCGCCCTGGCCGTGAAAGCGGAGGCGCTCAGGGAAGCCGGCGTCGACCGGGTCACCGTCTCGATCGACTCCCTCGACGACGGGCTGTTCCGGCGGATGAACGACGTGGAGTTCCCCGTCGCGCGCGTGCTGCAGGGCATCGATGCGGCGCAGGCGGCGGGCATGCCCGTGAAGCTCAACACCGTGGTGAAGCGCGGGCTCAATGACGGCGAGATCCTGAGCCTCGCGGAGCACTTCCGCGGCACGGGGCACGTGCTGCGCTTCATCGAGTACATGGACGTCGGCGCGACGAACGGCTGGAGTCTGGACGAGGTCGTCCCCTCAGCCGAGATCGTCCAGGCGATCGATGCGCGCTTCCCGCTCGAGCCCGTCTCCCCCGCCGCCCCGGGCGAGACCGCGAAGCGCTGGCGTTACGTCGACGGATCCGGCGAGATCGGCGTGATCTCCTCGGTGACGAACGCGTTCTGCGGCACGTGCAACCGCGCGCGGCTCTCCACAGAGGGACGCCTGTTCACGTGCCTGTTCGCGACCGAGGGCCACGACCTGCGCGCGCTGCTGCGCGGGGGCGCCGACGACGCCGAGCTCACCGCGACGCTCGCCCGCATCTGGGGCGTGCGCGACGACCGGTACTCGGAGATCCGCTCGAGCCTGACCCCCGAGCTGCGCGCCGACCGGCACCGCATCGAGATGAGCTACATCGGCGGCTGACCGCCCCGCGCCGCGCGGCCCGAAACGCCCTCTCTGCGTCGACGCCCCCTCCTGCGATCCACGCCTCCGCTGCGATACGTCCCCACGAGGGGGCGTCGGCCACCCTAGGGGGCGTCGACGCAAGGGCGGGTGCGGGCAGAGCCACCGGCGGCTCAGAGCCCGACCCACTCCGAGACGCCGTCCGCGTAGTGCTGGCGCTTCCAGATGGGCACGCCCCGCTTGATCTCCTCGACCAGGCGCTCGCACGCCTCGAACGCCTCCTTGCGGTGGCCCGCGGACGCGGCGGCGAACAGCGCGACATCGCCGATCCGCAGGTCGCCGACGCGGTGGGCGGCCGCGACGAGCAGCCCCGTCTCCGCCCCCACGCGCTCGACGATCTCCGCGAGGAACCGCTCTGCGTCGGGGTGCGCCCGATAGTCGAGCGAGTGCACCGCCTGCCCGCCGTCGTGGTCGCGGACGACGCCGCAGAACATCACCGTCGCTCCGTGCGCCGCATCGCCCACCGCCGCGCGGATGGCCTCCTCGTTCAGCGGCTGATCGCTGATGATCGCGCGTTCGGTCACTCCGAATCCTTCCGATCGTTCGGCGCCGGTGCTGCACCGGGGCCCTCGGTCTCGCCTCCGACGGCGGCGAACGCCCTGATCCCGCCCGCGAGGTAGTGCGCCTCGACGCCGCGCTCGCGCAGCACCCGCACCGCCCGCCGCGAGCGCGGATCCTTCTCGCAGAACACGACGAGCGGGCCGTCGCCCGAGGCGAGGAACGCGGGGACCGCGGCGCCTTCCTCGAGCGCTCCGAGCGGCAGCACGCCGGCGTCGGGGATCCCCTGCACGAGCGTCTCGTGCGGCTCCCGCACGTCGAGCAGCCGCACCCCTCCCTCGCGCCTCAGTCGCAGCACCTCCGCGGCCGACAGCGCCCCGGATTCCTCCGCGGGACCGGTGCCGCAGAACAGCTCGTAGTCGACGAGCTCGCTCACCGCCGGCGCGTCCTCGGGCCGCTGGAACCCGATCTCCCGGGTGCGCGCGGTGAGCGCGTCGTAGAACATCACGCGGCCGACGAGGGGCTCGCCGATGCCCGTGACGAGCTTCACGACCTCGGTCGCCATGAAGGATCCGATCGCGGTGCATAGGCTCGCGAGCACGCCGCCGAGCTCGCAGGACAGCACCTCGTCCGCGGCCGGCGGCACGGGGAAGAGATCGCGGAAGCCGACCTCGGGCACGGCGACGCCGACCTGCCCCTGGAAGCGCAGGATGGATCCCCACACCAGGGGCTTGCCCGCGAGGCGCGCGGCGTCGTCTGCGAGGTAGCGGGTCGGGAAGTTGTCGCTGCCGTCGACGAGGAGGTCGTACTCGGCGAGGATCCCGGGCAGCGTCTCGGCGGTCGCGCGTTCGCGGTACGGGCGCACCAGGATCCCGGGGTCGATGTCGCGAACGGTGTCGGCGAGGGACCCGACCTTGGACCGGCCGATGTCGTCCATGCCGTGGCTGAGCTGGCGGTGCAGATTGGACAGCTCCACGACGTCGTCGTCGATCACTCCGATCGTGCCGACGCCGCTGCCGGCGAGCGCGGGGACGAGCGCGCTACCGAGGCCGCCCGCCCCGATCACCAGCACCCGGGCCGCACGGAGGCGCCGCTGCGCCGTCTCGCCGAAGCCGGGCAGCATGAGCTGGCGGCTGTACCGGACGATGTGTTCGGGCGGCAGTTCCGGCCCCGGCTCGACGAGCGCGATCATAGGATCGAGTGTACGCGGGGAACTCCTCGCGGGACGGTCTACTTTCCATGATGCGGATCCAGTTTTCCGCGATACGGGTTAGATTGAGGACATGGCCACCATCACCGTGCGGTACTTCGCCGCAGCAGCCGAGGCCGCCGGACGCGATCAGGAAAGACTGACCCTCGACGACCCGGATGCCGCGTCGACGGTGGGCGCCCTGCGCGCCGAGCTGCTCGCGCGCTACGGCGCCCCGATGGCGAAGGTGCTGAAGTCCGGATCCTTCCTCGTCGACGGCACCGTCAGCCGCGACGACTCCCGGACCCTCGGCGAGACCGTCGACATCCTGCCGCCCTTCGCCGGCGGCTGAGCATCCGCATGAGCACGGGCGTGCCCGAGTATGGAGACGTGATGAGCGAGCTGACGCACCTGCGGGCCGATGGGTCCGCGCACATGGTGGATGTGACCGACAAGGCCGTGACCCGCCGCGAGGCGCGCGCGCAGGCCGTGCTGCAGACGACCGCCGCGGTGGTCGCCCGGATCGCCGACGGGTCGCTCCCCAAGGGCGAGGCGCTCGGCACCGCGCGCGTCGCCGGGATCATGGGCGCCAAGCAGACGTCGGCCCTCATCCCGCTCTGCCACCCGCTGCCGCTGAGCCGGGTCGAGATCGACCTCGTGCCGGAAGGGGACCGCGTGCGCATCATCGCCACCGCCGTCACGAAGGGCGTCACCGGGGTCGAGATGGAGGCGCTCACGGCCGCGAGCGTGGCCGCGCTCACCCTCTACGACATGATCAAGGCCGTCGACAAGCACGCCGTGATCGGCGACATCCGCGTGCTCGCGAAGTCCGGCGGCAAGAGCGGCGACTGGACCGCGGAATGACCGAAGCGCCCGCGTCCGCCCGATCCGCGACCGTGCTCGTGGCGTCGACCCGCGCCTCGGCGGGCGTCTATGCCGACGAGACCGGGCCCGTCATCCGCGCGTGGCTGGCCGAGCGCGGGTTCGCGGTCGGCGACCCGGTCGTCGTCGCCGACGCCGGCATCGCGGAAGCCCTCGCCACCGCGCTCGCCGGCGCTCCGGACCTGCTGCTCACGACGGGAGGCACCGGGCTCTCCCCCGACGACCGCACCCCCGAGGCGACCGCCGCCCTGCTCGACCGGGAGATCCCGGGGCTCATGGAGGAGCTGCGCCGCCGCGGCCTCGCCGCGACCCCGATGGCCCTGCTCACCCGCGGGGTGGCCGGGGTCGCCGGGCGCACCGTCGTGATGAACCTGCCCGGGTCGCGTGGCGGGGTGCGCGACGGCCTCGCGGTGCTGGATCCGATCCTCGACCACCTCCTCGCCCAGCTGAGCGGCCGCGGCGACCACCGCTGACATCGGCGGAGGCGGTCTTCTCCGCTGTGGCGACCACACGGGGACGCGGCCTCCTCACCCCGTAAAGTTGACCCCTATGGCTATCGGGGCGACGATCCACACCTTCGACGTGCAGCTGGCGGACACCGATCGCGGCGTGTACGAGGACTACTCGCTGCGCGTCGCGCGGCATCCCTCCGAGACCGACGCGTACATGCTGACCCGGCTGCTCGCGTACGGCCTGGAGTTCACCGAGGGGATCACGTTCAGCGAGGGGCTCTCCAGCACGGAGGAGCCCGCGGTGGTGGTGCGCGACCTGACCGGGCGCACCACCGGCTGGATCGAGGTCGGCGCACCTGACGCCGAGCGTCTGCACTACGGATCCCGGCTGGCCGAGCGCACCGTCGTCTACACCCACCGCGACCCGGCCAAGGTCATGGCGCCGTGGGAGGGCAAGCGGATCCACCGGGCGGACGAGATCCGGGTCTACAGCTTCGACCCGGGGTTCATCGACTCGGCGGTACCGCTGCTGGAACGCCGCAATACGGTGACCATGACCGTCACCGAGCAGGTGCTCTACCTCGACCTCAACGGCACGACGCTCACGACGACCGTGCACGAGCACGAACTCGGCTGACCCCGGCCTGCACAGGCCACGGCATCGGGAAGTTGTGCACAGATCCTCGAACGCCTCTCGCAACGATGGTGACGGCCGAGAGAATCAGGCATGGGACTTTTCACCGAGGCGGACACGCAGCTGGCTCTGCTGCGCGGGCTGCTCGGTGACGCGCTCGAGCCGGCGGATCTCGTGTCGGCGATGGACCGTCTCGACGATGACCACTGCGTGCGGGCGATCACGGCCGCGGATGCGCTCGCGCGGTTCAGCGAACGGCTCCGCGCGGTCGGAGCCGGAACGCTTGCGGCGCGTTCACCCCGGGATGCCGGGCACGGCGGGCTCGCGCAGTCGCGCGGTCATCGCAACGCCATCGCGCTCGTGCAGGACCTGACCGGGTCTTCCCAGGCGGAGGCGGCCCGGCAGGTGAGGGTGGGCGAGGCGCTGCGCGAGATCGCGCAGGCGGACGCGGTCCGGCTCGGCGCCGACGAGACGGGGCGCGGGACGGATCCGGGCGGCGCGGCGGTCGGCGACTTGGCGGTCGGCGGGCGGGGAGCCGACGGGCGGAGAGCCGACGACAGTGCTACCGACTGTGCGGGTGCGCCGCCGGGGCGCGGCATGCCGTGGCATGCCGCTCTGGGCCTGGCTGTGCTGTCGGGTGCGATCACGACGGCGCAGCACGATGCGATCCGACGCGGGCTCGGCGAGCCGCCCGCACCGCGCGCGGCCCCCCGAGGTGCGCCTGCGGACGCGCGGGGAGGCCCTGTCGACGTCGGCCGAGGCGAAGACGCCGCGGACGTCGGCCGAGGCGAAGGCGCCGGGGACGACGCCGCATGCCAGGCATGGGCGACGGCGGCGGAGCAGCTCATCGCCGCTGCGGGACACGATTCGCCGGAGCAGCTGGCGGGCGCCGCTCGCGCGATCCGCGACATCCTGGATCCTGAAGGTGCCGAGGCGCGATTCCTGGCCAGGTACGAGCGGCGAGCACTGCGGACCTGGACGGATCAGGATGGCGCGAGGCGGGCGTCGATCTCTTTCGACGACGAAGGCGGCGCGTTCTTCGACGCGATCGTCGCGGCCGCCATGCGCCCACGCCGCGGCGGGCCCCGCTTCGTCGATCCCGAGGAGAAGGCCGCGGCCGCTGAACTGACCGCCGATCCTCGTCGTAACGACCAGCTCGTGTACGACCTGTTCCTGGATCTGGTCCGTGCCGGGGTCCTCGCCGACGCGAAAGCGGTGCTCGGCGCCAGGCAGCCCGGACTCCGACTCGTGCAGACCGTGGACGTCGACGGCACCGCCGGTGCGGTGGTCATGACCGAGGACGGTCTGACCGTGCTGCCCTCCGGAGTCGCCGAGCGGCGACGTTGCGAAGCGGGGGCGGTCACGGTGACGGTGGATTCGTGCGGAAACCCGCTCGACGTCGGGCGCGAATCGCGCCTGTTCACGTCACGGCAGCGGATCGGACTCGCCATCCGGGACGGCGGCTGCCGCTGGTCCGGCTGCGACAGACCCGCATCGTATTGCGAAGCGCACCACATCGACGAATGGCACCGAGACCTCGGGAACACCGATGTCGACCGGGGGATCCTGCTCTGCCGGTTCCACCACATGAACCTGCACCACGGACGATGGCGGATCACCCGGAACGGGAAACAGGAGTTCGTGCTGCATCACCGCGACGGCGAGCAGATCCCGCTGCCGCAGCGGCCGGCCCTGCGGTATCTCTTCCGGGGCATCGACCCGCCGCCGCAACGGTTCCGCCGGGTGGCTTGACGCCCCGCGCAGGCCATCTCCGCCAGGGCGGCGCGTGTCACCTCAGCCGCCAGCGATGCCTTCGGTCAATACCCGTCAATGACCCGTCATTGACCCGATGAACCGTCCGGCTGACCGCTCTCACGCAGCTCACGGCGGGTCGGGTGGTGCGCCGGCGCGTCCGTGCCATCCACATATGCAGCGGCGATCGCCGCGAGCTTGCTCGTGGACGTCGACGGTTCGGAAGCCGTCAGGACAGACTCGGCCCCGAAGGTTCCCGACCCGGTGGGTCCCGGATCCGCGGACTCCGGATTCGCGAGTCTCGGATCCGCGGGCCCGACATCCGAGAGCCCGAGATCCGCAGGCCCGCGATCCGAGAGCCCGAGATCCGCAGGCCCGCGATCCGAGAGCCCGAGATCCGCAGGCCCGCGATCCGAGGATTCCGGATCAGGCTGCGCTCCCGACGGAGCCGCGGCCGCCGCGTCGACGGCGCCGGACTCCGCAGCCGCCGAACCCACCGGATCCGCCCCCGGAAGCGCTGCCGCACCGGCCGCACCGGCCGCAGGACCACCCGGCGCCTCGGGCGTCCCGCCGGCGCCCGAGCCGCCCGCCGCATCCGGACCCTCTCCGCGCTTCGCCGCACGCCGGGCGGCCCGCCGCTCCCGCGCGCCCTCGACGAGGTTGTAGAGAGTCGGCAGCACGAGCAGGGTCAGCACGGTCGACGACACGAGGCCGCCAATCACGACGATCGCGAGCGGCTGCGAGATGAAGCCGCCATGGCCCGTGATGCCGAGGGCCATCGGGGTGAGCGCGAAGATCGTCGCGAGCGCCGTCATCAGGATCGGCCGCAGACGCCGGGATCCGCCCGCGATGGTGGCGTCGTGCGCGTTCATGCCCTTCTCGCGGTACTGGTTCACCAGGTCGACGAGCACGATCGCGTTCGTCACCACGATGCCGATGAGCATGAGAACGCCGATGAGGGACGCCACGCCCAGGGGCACGCCGGTGGCGATCTGCAGCAGGATCGCGCCCGTCGCCGCGAACGGCACCGAGCTCAGCAGCAGGATCGGCTGACGCAGCGACTTGAACGTCGCGACCATCACGATGTAGACGATGAGGATCGCCGCGAGCATCGCGAGCCCGAGCTGACCGAACGCGTCCTGCTGCTGCGTCACCACGCCGCCGAGCGACGCGTCGGCCCCCGACGGGAGCTTCGCGTTCGCGATCCCCTTCGACACCGAGGCCGAGGCGCTCGCGAGATCGTTGCCCGCAGGCGACACCGAGACGGTCGCGGTGCGCTGCCCGCGCTGGGTCGTGACCGACGCCGGGCTCTCGCTCTGCTGCACGGTCGCGATCTGGTCGAGCCGGAGCAGGCCGGTGCGACTCGGGATCGTCAGCGCCTTGAGCTCGTCGACCGTGCTCGGCGGGTTCGCGCTCTGCAGGTACACGGAGAGCGAGGAGCCGTCGATCTCCACGGATCCGATCTGCTGCGGACGCATCGCCTGCGAGACGATGCCGCCGACCGCGACCTCGCTGAGACCGTGCTGCGCGGCGGCCGCGCGGTCGACCTCCACAGAGATGAACGGGAGCGAGGCCGAGAGGTTGCTCGTGACCTGGTTCACGCCGGACGAGCCCTTGAGCTCCTTCACCAGGGCGTCGGTCGCCGTCGCGAGCGTCTTGTCGTCCGGCGCCGTGATCTTCACCTGGATGTCGCTGGATCCGAAGCCCTCCGAGGCGGCGATCGTGATGTCCCCCACGCCGTCGAGCTTCTTGACGGCGGCGCGGACGTCGGCCTGCACCGTCTCCTGGTTCGCCGAAGGATCCGTCGTGATCGAGTAGGTGATGCCGGATCCGCCGCCGGAGAACGCGTCCCGCAGAGCGGATCCGCTCGAGCCGATCGAGACCTGCACGGTCTTGATGCCGTGGATGTCCTTGATCGCCTCCTCGACCTTCTGCGCGGCCTTGTCCTCGGCGTCGAGGCTCGGCGCCTGGCCCAGGGACTGCGTCATCGTGAAGGTGTTCTGCCCGCTGGATCCGAGGAAGTTCACCTTCATGAGCGGAGCCGCGGCCATCGTGCCGATGAGCACCACGACGGCGAGCGCGAGCGTGGTCCAGGAGTGCCGCAGGGTCCAGCGCAGGATCGGGAGATAGGCGCGCTGCAGAAGGGTCGGCGGGGCGTCCTCGTGCTCGGGGTCGATCGCGTGCCCGTCGGGGCCGAGCAGCGGCTTGCCGGGACGCAGGAACCAGTAGGCGAGCACCGGCACGATCGTGAGCGCGACGAGCAGCGACGCCGCCATCGCGATCGTCACGGTGAGCGCGAACGGACGGAACAGTTCGCCCGTCATGTCGCCGACGAAGGCGATCGGCAGGAACACCGCGACCGTGGTGATCGTCGAGGCGGTGACGGCCATCGCGACCTCGCGGACGGCGCTGAGGATCGCGGTCTTCTTGTCCGCGCCCTGCACGTAGTGCCGCTTGATGTTCTCGATCACGACGATCGAGTCGTCGACGACGCGGCCGATCGCGATCGTGAGCGCGCCGAGCGTGAGGATGTTGAGCGAGTACCCGAAGGCCTGGATGCCGATGAACGTGATGAGCACGCTGGTCGGGATCGAGATCGCGGTGACCAGGGTCGAGCGCACCGAGAGCAGGAAGATGAGGATGATGACCACCGCGAAGAGGAGGCCCAGCAGGCCCTCCTGCGCGAGCGACTCGATCGACTGCTGGATGAACGGCGCCTGATCGAACACGGTCGTGAACGTCGCGCCGGGCAGGTCCTTCTTGAGCTGCGGGATGAGCGCGGTGACGGCCTTGGACACGTCGACCGTGTTCGCCGACGGGAGCTTGGTCACCGCGATCGTCAGAGCGGTCTTGCCGTCGACCCGGGAGAGCGAGGTGACCGGATCCCCGTCGATCTCGACCTTCGCGACGGACCCGACCGTGGTGCCGGGCGCCGTCGCGCCGATCAGCGGGATCGCCTGCACCTGCTCGACGCTGGTGAGCTTCTCGCCGGTCTGCACCGTGAGCGTGTTGTCGTCCTCGGTGATGGATCCGCCCGGGAACAGCGTGCCGTTCTGCTGCAGCGCGTCCTTGATCGCGCTCGAGGAGAGCCCCGCCGCGAGCAGCGCGGTGGTGTCGGGCGTGATCGTGAGGCGCTTGCCCTGGCCGCCGACGAGCGAGGCCGCGTTCACGCCCTTGAGCCGCTCGATCTTCGGGATGATCGTGGTGGTGAGGCGCTGCTGCGCCGCCTCCGCGTCGGAGAAGCCGGTGACCGCGACCTGGATCACGGGGAAGTCGTCGATCGACGCCGTGATGACCTGCGGATCCACCCCGTCGGGCAGCTGGGATTTGATCCGGCCGATGGCCTGGTTGATCTTCTGCTCGGCCGTCGCCAGGTTCGTCCCGTAGGTGAAGGACGCCTGGATCACGGAGGAGTTCGTCGTGCTCGTCGCGGTCGAGGTGTCCAGGCCCGGCACGCCCTGGATCGCCGTCTCGATCGGGGTCGACACGTCGTGCTCGACGACCTCGGGCGAGGCGCCGGGGTAGCTGGCGACGATCGCGAGCTGCGGGAACTCGATCGACGGGATCAGCTCCTGCTTGAGGTTCGTCAGGGCGAGCCCGCCGAACACGGCGGCCACGATCGTGATGAGGGCGATGAGGGCGCGGTTGCGCAGGCTCAGGACGGCGAGTGTGGACACGTCAGACCTCTCGATCGGTGCACGCGGACCTCCGGCGCGCACGCGGCGGCACGGGCGGGCCCGGATACGTGACGAGTCTAGATGCGTTCGTGTATCGAAGGCGGGCACCCGCCCCCGGCGTCTACGCTGGGACGATGTCGCGCCTTCTCGTCCGTCGCCCGTCGCCCCGCCTCGCCGAGGGCGAGCTCACCCATCTCGAGCGCGTCCCGGTGGATCCGGCCCTCGCGCAGCGTCAGTGGGAGGCGTACGTCGACGTGTACCGCTCCCTCGGCTGGGACGTGATCGACATCGAGCCCGACGACGCGCACGCCGACGGGGTGTTCGTCGAGGACACCGTGGTCATGTTCGGCGACCTCGCCCTGCTCACCCGCCCCGGCGCGGACTCGCGGCGCGGCGAGATCGACACGACCCGCGCGGCCCTCGAGAAGGCCGGGATCGGCTTCGCCGCGATCGAGGCACCGGGCACGCTCGACGGTGGCGACGTGCTCAAGGTCGGCCGCACCGTCTACGTCGGGCAGACCCTGCGCACGAACCCCGAGGGCATCCGCCAGATGGACGCGCTGCTCGCGCCCCGCGGCTGGACGGTCGTCCCCGTCGAGGTCACCAAGGTGCTGCACCTGAAGAGCGGGGTCACGGCGCTCCCCGACGGGACCGTGATCGGCTACCCGCCGCTCGTCGACGACCCGTCGATCTACCCGCAGTTCCTCGCCGTGCCCGAGGAGCACGGCACCGCCGTCGTCGTCCTCGACGAGGACACGGTGCTGATGTCGTCGGACGCCCCGCAGAGCGCTCAGCTGTTCCGCGACCGCGGGCTCACCGTGATCGAGACGCCGATCAGCGAGTTCGAGAAGCTCGAGGGCTGCGTGACCTGCCTTTCGGTGCGGGTGCGCGACTGAACCGGCGCGGGACGGCGGATCCGCCCGACCGGCCCGCGTGACTACGATGACGGCATGCAGCTGAACGCGCAGGACCGTCGCTTCCTGGACCTCGCCGTCGACCAGGCCCGGATCGGGTGGGACGAGGGCGGCATCCCGATCGGCGCCGTGCTCGTGCACGACGGCGAGGTGCTGGCCGTGGGCCGCAACCGTCGCGTGCAGCTGGGCAGCGTGATCCGGCACGGCGAGACCGACTGCCTGGAGAACGCCGGCCGGCTGCCCGCCCGGGTCTACCGGGAGAGCGTGCTCTACACGACCCTCTCCCCCTGCTACATGTGCGCCGGCACGGCGATGCTCTACGAGATCCCGCGCATCGTGATCGGCGAGAACCGCAGCTTCCAGGAGTCCGAGGCGTGGCTGCGCTCGCACGGGAAGGAGCTCGTGGTCGCCGATGACGCCGACTGCATCGCGCTCATGGAACGGATGATGAGCGAGCGTCCCGAGCTGTGGGCCGAGGACATCGGCGTCGATCCGCACGACCTCCGCTCCCGGGGCTGAGCGCCGGCGCCGCCGTCCCTCTTCGCGACGATCGCTGCCGTCGCTCTCCCGCGGTCAGCCCGCGAGCGCCGCGCCGAGGGCGAGCCCGCCGACGGCGGCGAGGATCCCCAGCAGAAGCATGCCGGCGGCGTTGAAGGCGGCCGCCCGGGAGGATCCGTCCCGCCAGAGCGCGACCGTGTCCAGCATCGCCGTGCTGAAGGTGGTGTACCCGCCGAGCAGACCCGCGCCCACGATGAACGCGGCGCCCGGGAACCCGCCGGTGATCACGCCGAGCGCGAAGGAGCCGGTGAGGTTGATCACGAGCACGCCCCACGGATACCGGGTGCCGGCGAGCCGCGCGACCCCGAGGTCGACGAGATAGCGGAGCGCCGCACCCAGGCCCCCGGCGAGCGCGGCGAACAGGAAGACGAGGGGACTCATCCGTGCGCCTGCGTGTGCGTGGAACGGGGACGGGCGAGGTCGAGCCCCAGCGCCGCCGCGGCGATGCCGAGCACGACGCTGCCGACGGCGTAGGCCGCCGCCAGCGCGGGCTGCGCGTGCCACAGGGTGACGCTGCCCACGGCGAAGGCGCTGTAGGTGGTGAATCCGCCCAGCACGCCGGTTCCGAGGAAGACGCGCACGGCGCTGGAGGAGGGCAGCCGCGCGGCGAGCACGCCAATGAGGAAGGCGCCGACCACGTTGGCGATGAGCGTGGCCCACGGCACCGCGGCCAGCCCGTGGCCGCTCGGAGCGGGCAGGGCGAGCCCGAGCCCCAGACGCGCGGCCGTGCCGATCACACCCCCCGCCACGACGAGTGCGAGGCGGAGCGGGACGGGCGAGTTCACGCCCGCCAGCCTAGACCTCGCGCCTCGGCGCGCCCTTCGAGCGGCGCACGATGGCCCCGCTCCCACGTCGATTCCGTAGACTCGGCCGCGTGGCGGCGGCCCTTCCCGACGGATCCGCTCCCCCGATGCGGCCGAGGAGGACGATGCACGCGTGACTGTGAGGACGGCCTTCGGCTGGTCGCGTCTGCTGACCGCGGCCATGTGCGGACTCGCCCTCGTGGACCGCCTGCTCTGGGGCCTGGGCTCGCAGACCATCGCCGGCCAGAACTTCCTCGCCTATCTCACGATCGAGTCGAACATCGTGTTCGCCGTGCTCGCCCTGATCGCGGGGATCGTCGCGCTGCGCACGACCGAGGATCCCGCCTGGCTCACCACCGCCCGCGCGGTCGTGCTCAGCTGGACCATCACGGCGGGCATCGCGTTCGCGCTCATCGTCTGGCAGGCGGGCCTGCACGGCATCCCGATCTGGGTCCCGTGGTCGGATGTCGTGCTGCACTTCGTGCTGCCGGCCTGGACCGTCGTCGCCTGGGTCTTCGGCCCCGGACGACGGGCCGCCTCGTGGCGGATCGTGCCGTACGTGCTGCTCTACCCCGTCGTCTGGGGAGTGTTCACGATCTGGCGGGGCAGCCTGGTCGGCTGGTATCCGTACTACTTCCTCGACCCGCGGCAGGTGTCGGGACTGCCGGAGATGATCGTGACCTGCGTGATCGCGCTGGCGATCTTCGCTGCGGTCGCGTGCGGTCTCGTCGCGCTGAGCCGGCTGCCCACCATGGCGCGGACGGATCTGGCGAGACCTGACCGGACACATGTCGAACGGTCGGATCCGGCCTGAGATCAGGGCGTCGGCGTCGCCGCCATGAAGACCCGCAGGGACTCGCGGACCACGGCCTCCGCTTCGCCGTCCCCGAGCTTCGCGAAGGCCTCGGCCTCGGGCCCGCCGACGAGACCCACGAGCACGGGCCTGCCGGTCACCGGCTGGAGGTTCAACCAGGTGCGCAGGGGGGCGTCGCCGCCCACCACGTGCCACAGGTCGGCGTCGACGTTCCAGAACGCCTCGTCGAACTGCACCCACACCGTCTCCACGTATCCCGAGGCGAGCGCTGCGATCGCACCCCGGTGCGCGAACGGCAGCGGCGGGGCGAACTCGATCGCCCGGTGCTGCAGCACGCCGAGGGGCACCGTCACGATCACGCGATCGAACGACAGCGACTCCCCGGTGCCCAGGCGCAGGCTCACCCCCGAGTCGTCGTAGGCGATGCGCGTCACCGGCGACGCGAGCGTGACCTTGATGCCGTCCAGAGGCGTGTTCACGAGCACGCCGACGTCGCCGTCGGCGCCCTTGAGCGCGTCGGGGGCGAAGGCCGGCGGGAACCAGCTCGATGCCTTCTCCGCGTCGACGCCCGTGGTCGCCTGCAGCCAGGCGAGTGCCGCGGCGAGCGCCGGATCGGCGGTATCGGCCCCGGCGGCCTTGAGCGCGGCGTCGACCGGCATGTCGGCCGGCGCGTTCGCCGCCTGCTCGATCGCGCGCCGCAGCGGCCCCGGGTCGATCGCGGGCGCCGCACCGTCCTTCGACCAGCCCGTGGGGGTGTCGAACGTCAGCTGATGGACGCCCTGCGCCGCCAGTTCGCCGCCCAGGCTCCCCGCATCGTCGCCCGCGGAGAGCCACGCGCCCAACTGCACCGGGATCGGCCATTTCTTCTCGGCTAGCGAGTGGATCCGCCCGCCCGTGCGCTCGCGCGCCTCGAACACGGTCACCACGCGCCCCGCGTCCGTGAGAGCGCGCGCGGCGGCGGCGCCGGCGGCACCGGCTCCGACCACCGCGACGCGCTCGCCGCTCGCCGAGGCGGCGATGAGCAGTGCGGCGGCCCGCCGGCCCGCGTCGATCGCGCCCGGAACCGTTCCGGGATGATCCGGGTCCGTCGTCTCGCCGGCCAGGAGCACCCGGTCGCCGACCGGCTCCGCGAGGTCCTTGCGCAGCTGAGGCGTCGCCCCGGCCGG
This sequence comes from Microbacterium sp. USTB-Y, assembly GCF_023703415.1. GTDB lineage: Bacteria > Actinomycetota > Actinomycetes > Actinomycetales > Microbacteriaceae > Microbacterium. The sequence continues at coordinate 94,793 of NZ_JAGMTU010000007.1, forward strand.
CAAATAGCTCATCGCGCCGCGGGAGTACGCGTCCGTCGACCAGGTGCTGCGCATCCAGGCGGTCGGCTCCGGTGCGGCGCCGGGCGGCACGCTCGGAGTCGGCGAGGGCGGAGCGCTCGTGGGCGACGTCGTGGGCTGCGGTTCGGGGGTGCAGGCCGCGAGGACCACTGCGACGGCACCGGCTCCGGCGCCGACGAGCAGGGTTCGCCGCGAGATGCCCATCGTGGTGCCAGCCTATCCCGGGCGTCGAAGGCGCCGTGCGGATCCGGGCCGGAGGGATCCCGCCCCGGCGGAGCAGGATCCACCCCGATGAGGGGAGACGTCGCCTCGACGGGCATCGAGGCGACGTCTCCTTCTTTCGCCGGCGGGAACGTGCGCACCGCGACACTCCCCTCCTGCGGGGCTACAGGTTCCCCTCGGCGTAGACGCGCAGGGCGTCGCGGACGAACTCCGCGCCCGCCGTGCCCTGCTCCGTTCCGGCGCGGTCGGCATCGGTGGCGTAGTTCGCGCCGAAGCGCGGATCTGCCACGTACATCTCGCCCAGGCCGATCACGTACGCCTTGCGGTCTCCCCCGGCGCCGTAAGCAGGGGTGCCGGGGACGCCGGTGAGCCATTCGACGTGACGGCGCGCCACGTCCTGGGCCTCGGGCGATGCCGGGTCGGCGCCCGCCTCGGCGAGCGCGATCCAGTCGGTGCCGAGGTCGGCGACGCGCTGCTTCCACGCCGCCTTCTCGTCGGCGCTCAGCCCGCGCCACCAGCGGTCGCCGTCGGCGTAGGCCTTCTTGCCCCAGCGGGACTCGACCTCTTCCTGGTACCGGGTGTGATCGAAGCCGTCGAACATGTTCTCTGGCATGAGTTCCTCTCCTTCTCTCAGTGTGGTGATGGTGTGCTCGACCGACGCGATCTGCCGCGCCAGCCTGGCCTGCTCCGTGCGCAGCTGCACGAGGAGCGTGTCGAGCGCGGCGGCCTCGGCCTCGGCTCCCCGGGATCCCCGGGATGCGCCGGAGGCCTCCCGCCGCGTCGACGGGATCGGATCCGCGCCGACGACGCCGGCGATGGCGGGCAGGCCCAGCCCGAGCTCCCGCAGCAGCAGGATGCGCTGCAGCCGCACGAGCGCGCCCTCGTCGTAGTGCCGGTAGCCGTTCGACGCGATCCGCGTCGGGGGCAGCAGGCCGATGTCGTCGTAGTGCCGCAGGGTGCGGCTCGTGGTGCCGGTCAGCCGTGCGATCTCCTGGATCGACCAGTCCCGGTGCGCCATGGGATCCTCCTTCCGTCGTTCTCTGATCAGCGTAGAAGTTGACGTCGCGTCAATGTCAAGAAGAGGTCGGATGACGGCCGGAGCCCCTGCGGTACGGTCGTCCCGTGACCACCTCCGCCACCGCGCCCGTCCCCGCACTCGAGCTGCCCGCGACCGTCGAGGGCTTCCGCGCGCAGTTCCTGCGCAACCTGAGCTTCTCCGGCGGTGTGACGCTGGACGAGGCCAGCGTCAACGACCGCTACCTCGCGCTCGCCCGGACCGTGCGCGACTTCCTCATGGTGCACTGGCTGCACGACCAGCACCGCCAGGCCGAGGAGCAGCCGAAGACGGTCTGCTACCTCTCCGCGGAGTACCTGCTCGGAGACCAGCTCGACAACGACCTCCTCGCCGGGGGTCTGACGGAGGCGGCGGAGGGGGCGATGGCCGCCTGCGGCATCGACCTCGACGAGCTGCGCCGGCACGAGATCGAGCCCGGGCTCGGCAACGGCGGCCTGGGCCGCCTGGCCGCCTGCTTCATCGACTCGCTCGCGACGCTCGGCGTGCCCAGCATCGGCTACGGGATCCGCTACGAGTACGGGATCTTCCGGCAGACCTTCGAGGACGGCCAGCAGGTCGAGCAGCCGGACGCCTGGCTCACGCTCGGCGCTCCGTGGGAGCAGCCGCGCCCCGAGGCCGCGCAGACCGTCTCGTTCGGCGGACGCACCGAGACCGATGCGGCGGGCGCGAGCCGGTGGATCCCGGGCTGGAACGTCAGCGCCGTGCCCTACGACTACCTCGTCCCGGGATTCGGGAACGACCGTGTGAACACCCTGCGGCTGTGGCGCGCCAAGGCGACCGACGCCTTCGATCTGCGCATCTTCAACTCGGGCGACTACGAGCAGGCGGTGCGCGCGCAGACCTTCGCGGAGAACATCTCCAAGGTGCTCTATCCCGAGGACTCCACCCCGCAGGGGAAGGAGCTGCGTCTGCAGCAGCAGTACTTCTTCGTGGCCGCCTCGATCCGGGACTTCCTCGCGCGGCTGCCCGAGGGGTTCGACCTCGCGCGGCTGCCCGAGCGGGTGATCTTCCAGCTCAACGACACGCATCCGGTGATCGCCGTCCCCGAGCTGATGCGGGTGCTGGTCGACGAGCGCGGTCTGGAGTGGGACGCCGCGTGGGCGGTCGCGCAGCAGTGCTTCGCGTACACCTGCCACACCCTGCTGCCCGAGGCGCTCGAGGTGTGGCCGGTGGAGCTGCTGGGTCGCCTGCTGCCGCGGCATCTGGAGATCGTCTACCGCATCAACGAGGAGTTCCTCGACGCCGTACGCGCCCGCTTCGGCGACGACGAGATGCGGATCCGCGACATGTCGATCATCGCCGAGTTCCCGGTGCGCGCCGTGCGGATGGCCTATCTCGCGACCGTCGCGGGTGCGAAGGTCAACGGCGTCGCCGAGCTGCACTCGCAGCTGCTGCGCGACAAGGTGCTCCCCGCCTTCGCCGAGTTCTTCCCGCAGAAGTTCACCAACGTCACCAACGGCGTCACCCCGCGCCGTTTCCTGCGGCTCGCGAATCCCGGGCTGTCGGGGCTCATCACCGAGGCGATCGGAGATGGCTGGATCACGGACCTGGAGCGCCTGCGCGCACTCGAGCCGCTCGCCGAGGACGCCGGCTTCCGCGCCTCGTTCGCCGCCGTGAAGGCCGCGAACAAGGCGCGGTTGAACGACGTGCTGCAGGCGCGGGACGGCATGCGGGTCGGCGACGGGCACCTCATCGACGTGATGGTCAAGCGCCTGCACGAGTACAAGCGGCAGCTGCTCAAGGTGCTGCACGTGGTGAGCGAGTACGAAGGCGTCGTCTCGGGGCGCGTCCCGCTCGACGCCCTGCAGCCGCGCACCGTGCTGTTCGGGGCCAAGGCCGCGCCGGGCTACGCGATGGCCAAGCGGATCATCCACCTCATCAACGCGGTCGGATCCGTGGTCAACGCGGATCCCCGCCTGGAGGGGCGGCTCCAGGTGCTGTTCCCGCCGAACTACAACGTCACCCTCGCCGAGAGCGTCATCCCCGCCGCGGATCTCAGCGAGCAGATCTCGCTCGCCGGCAAGGAGGCCTCCGGCACCGGCAACATGAAGTTCGCACTGAACGGAGCCCTCACGATCGGCACCGACGACGGGGCGAACGTCGAGATCCGCGAGCTGGTCGGCGACGAGAACTTCTTCCTGTTCGGGATGACCGAGCCGGAGGCGGAGCAGCTCGGCCGCGACGGCTACCACCCTGCGGAGTTCTACCAGGCCGACGCGGGCCTCCGACGGGCGATCGACCTCATCGCCTCGGGCGCGTTCTCCGGCGGCGACCGCTCGGTGTTCGAGCCGATCGTGTCGAACCTGCTCTACGACGACCGGTTCATGGTGCTCGCCGACTACGCCTCGTACATGGCGGCGCAGGAGCGCGTGGACGCCGCCTACGCCGACCCCGACGGCTGGACGCGCTCCGCGATCCTCAACGTCGCCCGGTGCGGATTCTTCTCCTCCGACCGCTCCATCCGCGACTACATCGAGCGGATCTGGCACACCCCGCCGACGGCCTGACCCGCGCCCGCCCCACCCCGGCGGGCAACAGCACGATGCCCGCCCGCGATCCGGGCGGGAACCGGGCCGGATCCGGGCGAGACCGGGGCAGGAGCCGGACCTGCCCGGGCAGGAGCCGACGGAGGGCGATCCGGGAAAGCTCTTGACGATTTCGAGATATATCGTGTTATGCTCTGAAACACGATATATCTCGATGCTGGATCGGGATCCCTCTTCCACAGGAGAACAGACATGACCGAGAAGTGGCTCATCGCCCCCGGGCAGGAGCGCGTGATCGACATCGAGCGCGCGTCGAAGCTCAAGATCGGACTCGTCGGCGGACAGGTCGACGTCATCGCCCACGACGAGCCGGGCATCCGGATCGAGGTGCACAACGTCACCATCAAGGATCTGCGGATCGAGTCGGACGGCACCCAGATCGAGATCGACCACCCGCAGATCGGGTGGGACAACTTCCTCGAGGTGTTCCGCAACTTCGGCGCGGGCGGCCCCAAGGCCGAGATCAGCGTCGCGGTCCCGCGGGACATCGCGCTCAACCTCGGCGTGGTGAGCGCCGGCGCGCTCGTCTCGGGCCTCACCGAGGACGCCCGCCTGAACACCGTCTCGGGCGACCTCATCGTCGACACGCACACCGGCGACCTGAACGTGAACACCGTCTCGGGAGACGTGCAGGTGCACGGCCTCACCGGCACCGCCGTGGCCAACACGGTCTCGGGCGGCGTCGCGGTGACCGGCGAGGTGCGCAAGGCCACGATCGACAGCGTGTCGGGCGCGATGCTCATCGATGCGACCGGCCCGGTCAACACCGTGTCGCTGAACAGCGTCTCCGGCGACGCCACCGTGCGCCTGGACGAGAACCTCGCCGCGAACTACGTGGCCCGCGCACTGAGCGGCCGCATCACGATCGACGGCGTGCCCCGCGGCGGCTCCGGACCCTCGAACTTCACCGGATCCCGGGGCGAGCTGTCCGGCACCTTCGCCGACGTGCGGGTGAACACCGTCTCGGGGGACATCACGGTGCTGCGCCGCGACGCGGCCGAGGGTCCGGTGTCGTTCACCGCCGACGGGGAGGACCTGCTGTGAGCCCCGCGGTCTTCTCGCACGGCGACCTGCGGCTGTACCTGCTGGCGCTGCTCGCCGAATCGCCGCAGCACGGCTACGGCATCATCCAGGCCCTCACCGACCGCACGGGCGGCACCTACACGCCCAGCGCCGGCACGATCTACCCCCGGCTCGCCAAGCTCGAGGAGGAGGGCCTCGTCACCAAGACGGCCGACGGCCGCACCACGATCTACGCGATCACCGACGCGGGGCGAGCCGAGCTCACCGCCCGCGAGGGCGATCTGCAGGGGATCGAGGCGGGTCTCAACGACTCGGTGCGCCTGATCGCGAACGAGGTGCGCCAGAGCGTGCAGGAGGCCATGAAGAGCCTCCGCGCCGACCTCGCCGCCGCGGCCCGCGAAGAGCGCTCCGGTGCCGCCGCCTCGTCGTACCGCGAGGCCTCCGCCCGCGCCGACGGGCGGATCGCCAGCCGCGAGGAGCTGCGCCGCGCCGACGCCTCGATCAACGAGTTCCGTGCGCGGGTGCGGGCCGACCTGCGCACGCACGTCGCGAAGGGCGGCCTGCTGCCGGCCACCGTGGTGACGCAGCTCGACCGCGCGCTCGACGAGGCCGCGCACGCGGTCACCGCGGCGCTCGCCGCCGCAGGTCCGGCACGCCCGCGGGACTGACGCCCACCGGGCCGACGCCCACCGGGCCGACGCCCACCGACCGCGAGACCGAACCTGCGTCACGAGACCGAGCAAACCATCGTCGGTCTCGTGACACAGGTTCGGTCTCGCGGTCAACAGGCCCCCACAGCCACAGCCGGGCGGCCGGGCGCGGGCAGGCGGGACGGGGGCGGAGCGGATCTACTCCGCCCAGGGGTCCTTCTTGTCGTCGGCGATGGGCTCTTCGAGCGGCACGACGAGGATCGGCCGGGACTGACGATGCGAGAGCCGCGCGGCGACGGATCCGGTGAAGAACTCCCGGATCGACTCGCCGAGGCCGCGACTGCGGGTGCCGACCACGATCAGCTGGGCGTCGAGCTCGCCGGACAGGTGCTTGATCGCGAGCGCCGGGTCGCCGACCAGCTGGCGCGCGGTCCAGGTGAGACCGGACCCCGCGAGCGCGTCCTCGACCTCGGCGCGCAGCTCGGCGAACTCCTCGGCGCCGGTGTCGATGTTCAGGTCGATCGGCGCCGAATGCACCATGCCGTCCGGGTCCTCGAAGGTCACGAACCGGGTGACGTCGACGTGCACGACGACGAGCGGCGCGGACAGCAGTCCGGCGAACCGCATCGCCTCGGCGAGCACCCGGCGCGGCTGGCCGGGGCGCAGGGCGACGATCACCGCCTTCTGCAGCTGCGCGTTCTGCAGTTCGCGATCGTCGGGGGTGGGGGCGCTGTCGGTCATCTCGTCGTTCCCTTCCGGCCGGTCTGCGGCGAGCCCCGTCACGGCGAGGTGAGGTGGCCCTCGTGCTATCCTGGATGCTACTCTTACCGGCCGCGAGCCGGTGCCGGAAATAGACAGCGAGCCCCGTTCCGCCCGCTGCTTACAGTAAGGGGGTCTCGCGCATGGGCCGTGGCCGTCAGAAGGCAAAGCACACCAAGATTGCCCGCGAACTCAAGTCGTACAGTCCGTCGGTGAACTACTCCGCGCTGGAGCGCGAGCTGGGGCACCCGGAGACGGAAGACCAGTACGTCGACAAGTGGGCGGATCAGTACGCCGACGAAGACGAGGACGAGCTCGAAAAGGCCTGAGCTCCGTCACCCGCAACCCCGCCCGAGTCCGCTCGCGGCGGGGTTCGTCGTCGGTGAGCGAGCCGCATGGCTCCCGAACGACTCCGACCGGCCCTGCACGGCCTGTCCCGGTCCACCGCGCCGCCCTGCGAGGATGGATCCATGCCTCATGTCGTCGCGCTCTACCGCCACCCGGTCAAGGGCTTCACGCCCGAGAAGGTGACCTCCGTCACCGTTCAGGCGGACGGACGGATCGCCGGCGACCGTGTGCTCGCCTTCCGCTTCGCCGACGCGGCGACCCCCGACGAGCGCGACGGGCTGGACTACTGGCCGAAGTCGAAGGGGCTGGCCCTGGAGACGTTCCCCGGACTCGCCGCCCTGCGGCTGGAGTACGACGACGAAGCCCGGCGCGTGCGCATCGAGCACGACGGCGAGACGCTCGTGGAGGCCGGTCTGGATGACGCGGGCCGGGTGGCGCTGGCGGATGCCCTCACCGCGTTCGTCCTCGGCTCCCCCGATGCCAAGCGCCTGCAGCGACCGGGCCGGCTGCCGCTGGTGCTCGTCGGCGACGGCGAGACCTCCCGGTTCCAGGACAGCAGACGCGGTTACGTGTCGCTGCACAGCACCGCCAGCATCGACGCGCTCAGCGCGGCCCTCGAGCACGAGGTCGAGGACCGGCGCTTCCGCTCGAACGTGGTGATCGGCGGCGTGGACGCCTGGGACGAGCTGTCCTGGCAGGGCGAGGTGACGATCGGAGCGGTGCGTTTCGCGGCCGCCGTGCCGATCGTCCGCTGCCTGGCGACGCATGCCAACCCCGACACCGGCGAGCGCGACGCGAGCGTGCTGAAGACGCTCACCGGATCCTTCGGGCAGGACGAGCCGACGCTGGGACGGATGCTCCTCCTGCCCGGGGTGAGCGGCGCGGTGTCCGATGCCTCGGGGTCGGGCGGCACGATCCGCGTCGGCGACGAGGTCGTCGTCGGCTGAGCCGCGCGGGCCGGTCGCCGCGCAGCACGACGTTCTGCAGGGGCCCCGTGCTGTTCTGCAGGAGCGTCGCCGCAATGCTCCTCGTCGTTCCGCGAGGCAGGTACCGTCTCGGCTGTCCGGCCCTGCAGAACGGCTCGGCCTCCCTGCAGAACGGCTGCGCGGCGCCGGCCGCCCCTCTGACGCGGGGTCGGTGCGCGGCGCGGGCCGCCGGTCTGCTACCAGCGCCGGCCGTTCCGGCGCTCCCACGCGGCCTCGACGGTGACATGCCGCCCGGCGTAGACGCCGGCGGGGATCGAGGCGACGAGCAGCGCGGTGAGCACGATGAGCGGCACCTGCCAGCCGCCGGTCGTGGTGTGCAGCACGCCGAGCAGGAACGGGAATACCGCCGCGAGCACGTAGCCGGTGCTCTGCACGAAGCCGCTGAGGGCCACCGCCGTCTCCGGCTCGCGCGCGCGGATGCTGATCAGCACGAGCGCGAGCGGGAAGAGCAGGCCCGCGAGGCCGTACAGCAGCACCCACAGCCACACGACCGACGGCGCGGGCACGAGCAGCAGGCCCAGGAGGCCGACGACGGCGCCGAGCGCGCCGATCACGTACAGCGCGGTCGTCGCACGGAACCGCACGATCAGCACGGGCACGATGAGCGACGCCGGCAGACCCGTGAACGCGAACAGCGACAGCAGCAGTCCCGCCTGCTGGGGCGTCGTGCCGGCGTGCTCCACGAGGATCGTCGGCAGCCAGGCGAACGCGGTGTACGCCATGCTCGCCGAGGTGCCGAAGACGCCCGCGAGCGTCCAGGCCAGCGGGATCCGCGCCAGCCGCGAGAAGACCCGGGAGCTCGACGGGGCCGTGACGATCGGCCCGGTCGACAGAGCGGTCGCGTCCTCGAACGAGATGCGGTCAGGATCCGGTGCCGTGCCGGAAGGATCGGCCGGGGCGGCGGGTGCCGCAGCAGCCTCGGAGCGCGTGCGCAGCAGCATCACGATCCACGGGATGGTGCCGGCGAGCGCGAACACCGCCCACATCGCCAGGGACACCCGCCAGCCGGCGGCGTCCGCGGCGGGCACGGCGACGAGCGGCGGCAGGAACGTGGAGAACGCCATCACCGTCGTGTACAGCGTCATCATGAGCCCGAGCCGGTCGGGGAAGTACTTCTTCACGAGCGGCGGCATCAGGATGTTGGCCATGCCGACGCCCGCGAACACGAGCGCGGTCGCGATGAGCAGGGTCGACGAGTCGACCGCGAGCCCGCGCGCGACGAGTCCGACCGTGACGGCGCCGAGCGCGATGACGGCGACCCGCTCGAGGCCCAGCCGGCGTTCGATGAGCGGCGTGAGCAGGCCGAACAGGGCGAAGCACACCGGCGGCGCGGTGCCGATCAGGCCGACCACCGCCGAGGGCATCGGGAAGTCCCGCGCGACGTGGTCCACGACCGGCGACAGCGACGCCACCGCCGAGCGCAGCGAGAACGCGACGAGCACGATGCCGAGCACCGCCAGCGTGCGTCCGCGCCAGAGCGGCCGGACCTCCGGACCGCGCGACGTCACGAGGTCTGCGACCCCTCGAGCCAGCCCAGGTACTCCTCGGTGACCGTTCCGGTCACGTACCGGCCGTCGAAGGGGCTCATGTCGAGATCGGTCAGGGCGGATCCCTCGGTGATCGCCGCCTTGAGATCCTCGACCTCCTGGTACACGAGACGATCGGCGCCGAGAACCTCGGCGATCTCGGGGATCGTGCGGCCGTGCGCGATGAGCTCGTGCTTGGACGGCATGTTGATGCCGTACACGTGCGGGTGCCGGATCGGCGGGGCGGCAGAGGCGAAGATCACCGAGGCGGCGCCCGCGTCGCGGGCCATCTGGATGATCTGCTTCGACGTCGTGCCGCGCACGATCGAGTCGTCGATGAGCAGCACGTTCTTGCCCTTGAACTCGGTCGACATCGCGTTGAGCTTCTGGCGCACGCTCTTCTTTCGCACCGCCTGGCCCGGCATGATGAACGTCCGGCCCACGTAGCGGTTCTTGTAGAAGCCCTCGCGGTACTCCTTGCCGAGCTTGCGGGCCACCTCCATCGCCGCGGGGCGGGAGGAGTCGGGGATCGGCATGACCACGTCGATCTCGTCGAGCGGCACGTGCTTCGCGATCGTGTCGGCGAGGCGGTCGCCCATCCGCAGCCGCGACTCGTACACCGAGACGCCGTTCATGACCGAGTCGGGACGGGCGAGGTAGACGTACTCGAAGGCGCACGGCGCGAGAGCCGGATCCGAGGCGCACTGCTTCGAGAACAGGGTGCCGTCGTTGGTGATGAACACGGCCTCGCCGGGCTCGATCTCGCGGACCACCTCGTAGTCGCCGTTCTCGAGGACGAGCGACTCGCTCGCGACGACCCACTCGTCCTTGCCCTCGCGCTCCCGCTTGCCGAGGATGAGCGGGCGGATCCCGAACGGATCCCGGAACGCGAGCAGGCCGTAGCCGGCGATGATCGCGATGACGGCGTAGGCGCCCTCGATGCGCTCGTGCGTGCGCGCGACCGCCTCGAAGATGCGCTCGGAGTCGAGATCGACGGTCGAGGTGGTGGTCTGTAGCTCGTGCGCGAGCACGTTCAGCAGCAGCTCGGTGTCGCTCGAGGAGTTCAGGTGGCGGCGGTCGCGCTGCGCCATGTCGGCCGTCAGCTCACGCGTGTTCGTGAGGTTGCCGTTGTGGATGAGGATGATGCCGTAGGGCGCGTTCACGTAGAACGGCTGCGCCTCCTCCTCGCTCGACGCGGTGCCCTTCGTGGCGTAGCGCACGTGGCCGAGGCCGACGTTGCCGAGCAGCGACCGCATGTCGCGCGTGCGGAACGCCTCGCGCACCATGCCCTGCGCCTTCGCCATGTGCATGACCCCGTTGGGCTCCGCGGTGGCGATGCCGGTCGCGTCCTGCCCGCGGTGCTGCAGCAGCAGGAGCGCGTCGTAGATGTCCTGGTTGACCGGGGCGTGCCCGACCATTCCGACGATGCCGCACATGGGGGTCAGTTCGCTCCGTTCGCGTAGGCGCCGACCAGGCGCACGGCACCGCCGTCGACGCCCTTGGCGCCCTGCTCGAAATCGCCGGCCGGGCGGGCGGCGACGGCGTCGAGCCGCACCGTTCCGACCTGCCACGTGTCGATGCCGCCCTCCGTGAGCGCCGCGGCGATCGCCGCGGCGGACGACGCGTCGACGACCGCGAGGAAGCCGATGCCGAGATTCCAGGTGCCCTCGCTCGACTCGAGGCTCGTGCCCGCGAGGTCGCTCAGCACGCGGAACACCGCGGCGGGCGACCAGGTGGAGCGGTCGACCTCGGCCCAGGACCCCTGGGGCAGCACGCGGGCGAGGTTCGCCGCGATGCCGCCGCCGGTGACGTGGCTGAGGGAGTGGACGGCGCCCTCGAAGCGATCCGCGATCCCGAGCAGCGGGGTCGTGTAGAGGCGGGTGGGGGTGAGCAGCGCCTCGCCCCAGGTCGCGCCGAGCTCGTCCGAACGGTCGCCGTAGCCGATCCCGGCCTTGGCGAGGATGTGCCGCACGAGCGAGTATCCGTTGGAGTGCAGGCCGCTGGAGGCGAGGGCGAGCACGACGTCGCCGTCCTGCACGCGCTCGGATCCGAGGATCCGATCCGCCTCGACGATGCCGGTCGCCGCGCCCGCGACGTCGTAGTCGTCGACGCCCAGCAGGCCGGGGTGCTCGGCCGTCTCCCCGCCGACGAGGGCGGTGCCGGTGAGCTCGCAGGCCTCGGCGATGCCGCGCACGATGTCGGCGATGCGCTCGGGGACCACCTTGCCGCAGGCGATGTAGTCGGTCATGAACAGAGGCTTCGCGCCGACCACGACGATGTCGTCGACGACCATGCCGACCAGGTCGTGCCCGATCGTGTCGTGCTTGTCGACGGCCTGCGCGATCGCGACCTTCGTGCCGACGCCGTCGGTGCTCGAGGCGAGCAGCGGCCGGCGGTAGCCGAGCAGGGCCGTGGCGTCGAAGAGCCCGGCGAATCCGCCGACCCCGCCGAGCACCTCGGGTCCGTGCGTGGCACGGACGGCGGACTTCATGAGTTCGACGGCGCGATCGCCGGCTGCCGTATCGACGCCGGCCTCAGCATAGGTGCGGGAGGACACCAGTCAATCCTACCGGCGAGCGGCTGTGCGCGGCCCCCGTGCGACCCGCCACCGGGCCGGAGGCGATCCGCGTCGCGACTCGGAGGCCGGCGGTGCTGGTGGATCCGGTCCGGACCTGGTAATACTTGACTCCCCCCGATCCCAAGAGAACTCTGCAAGCGCGGCGACGATGCCGCGCCTACGCGAACGGAGAGGACCATCGTGGCACGTACTCAGAAGGACCCGGGGGCGGCGCAGCCCCCCGTCGAGGACACTGCAGAGGCCGTGACGCCGGCACCGCGTCGGCGAGGGGCGAGCGCAGCCGCGGCGAAGGAGGCGACCCCGGCGACGAAGGCGTCTCCGGCCCGCTCCCGCGGGCGCAAGCCCGTGCCGCGGTCGGCCACGACGGCGGGCCCGACGACCAGTCCGCTCCCGGTGGCCGTGCCGGCCCTCGACCCCGAGATCGCCGCCGGCGAGGCTCCCGCCCGCCGTCACGGCCTGCGGAACATGTCCGAGATCCGGCACTACTTCCGCACCAACCGCACGCCGATCTTCTTCGTCGGCGCCTCTGCGTTCAACCTGCTGGGCCTGGACCGCTGGGTGCGGGGCTTCTCCTACATCACCTACTACGACAGCTGGCAGGGTGCGCACCCGCGCGTGTTCAGCCCGATCCACAAGCCGTACATCGAGTGGGAGAGCGGCGAGCAGATCAACAACTGGCTGCTGCGCCACCACGAGGTACGTGCGCACATCGCCCGGCTCACGCCGGCGGGCGAGAAGCCGCGCATCGCGCTGGTGTTCTTCGATGAGGAGACCGAGGCGATCTGCGAGGAGCTCGGCTACGAGCTCATCCTGCCCAAGGCCTCCCTCCGCGAGCGGCTCGACTCGAAGATGGTGACCACGCGGATCGCCGACGCCGTGGGTGTTCCCAGCGTGCCCAACATCATCACGACCGTGAGCTCGTTCGAGGACCTGCGGGAGCAGGCCGAGAAGGCGGGGCTCGGATCCGATCTCGTGGTGCAGACCGCCTACGGCGACTCCGGCAAGACCACCTACTTCATCACCGATCCGGCCTCCTTCGACAAGAACGCGAAGGAGATCGTCGGATCCGAGCTCAAGGTCATGAAGCGGATCAACAACCGCCCGATCGCCGTGGAGGCCGTGCTCACGCGGCACGGCACCGTCGTCGGCCCGTTCATGACCGAGATCACCGGGCACAAGGAGCTCACGCCGTACCGCGGCGGCTGGGCCGGCAACGAGATGTTCCCGGGAGTGCTCGACGAGCCCACCCGGCATGCCGCGACGAGCCTGGTGCGCAAGCTCGGCGATGCGCTGAGCGCCGAGGGCTACCGCGGATTCTTCGAGGTCGACGTGCTGCTGGACACCGACACCGGCGACGTGTACCTGGGCGAGCTGAACCCGCGCATCTCCGGCGCCTCCGCGATCACCAACGTGACCGCGGGCGCGTACGCCGACATCCCGCTGTTCGTGTTCCACCTGCTGGAGTACTCCGGCGTCGAGTTCGACCTCGACGTCGACGAGATCAACGACCGCTGGGAGGAGCTCGCCGCGGCCGACCAGTGGAGCCACATGATCATCAAGCACACCGACGCGACGGTGGAGCACATCGATGTGGCGCCCCCGACCGGACGCTACGTGCTGGACGCCTACGGCCGGCTCGCGTTCTCGCAGGGCGACCTGGACTGGCACCTGCTCGGAAACGAGGCGGAGTCGTTCTTCCTGCGGATCTACGGCCCGGGCGACTACCGTTGGAAGGGCGCGGATCTGGGAATCCTGGTCACCAAGGGCCGGCTGCAGACGCCCTCGGGGCGCCTGTCCATCCGCGCGAAGCATCTCATCGAGTCCATCCGGGCGATGTACGCGGCCACGCCGCTGCCGCCCGCGGCGGAGATCGACGAGCACGAGCAGATCGGAACCGATTCGACCTCATGAGTGGCGACGTGACACCCCCGCCGACCGAGAACTGGACGGGCCCGGCCCCGGTGACGGGTGCCGTACCCGTCACAGTCCCGGACGGCGCCCGCCCGGTCGACGGGTTCATCCCTCCCCTCGAGGCGTGGCAGCAGGAGCCGAACCTCCGCTGGTCGATGCAGCACATGGCGGACTTCCTGCCCGTGCACGAGATCTCGTCCCGCGGACGCACGCTCCCGCTGCCGTCGGTGCCCGCCGACCTCGGCCACATCGACGTGCCGCATCCCTGGGAGCCGCGATCGGCGCCGTTCGAGGACGTGATGGCCTCGACCTACACGGACGGCTGGATCGTCGCGCGCGACGGCGCCGTGATGGGCGAGCAGTACGTCGGCACGATGTCGCCGGGCGTCCTGCACCTGCTGATGTCGGTGAGCAAGTCCCTGACGACCGCGGTCGCCGGAACGCTCGTGGGCGCCGGCGAGCTGGATCCGGGCGCGCAGGTCACCGCGTATGTCCCGGCGCTGGCGGGGTCGGGTTACGACGGCGCACGCGTGCGCGACCTGCTGGACATGCGCACGGGCGTGCGGTTCTCCGAGGCCTACCTCGACGAGAACGCCGAGGTGCGCCTGCTCGAGGAGGCGATCGGGTGGGCGCCGCGGCGGCATCCGGACACGCCGCACACCCTCCGCGACTTCCTCGCCACGCTCGGCGCGGACGGTCCGCACGGCGGCCGGTTCGACTACAAGTCCTGCGAGACGGACGCCCTGGCGTTCGTGCTCGAGGGCGCGACCGGAGTGCACGCGGCCGACCTCATGTCGGAGCGTCTCTGGAGCCCGATGGGCGCCGAGTTCGGAGCCAACGTGGGCGTGGACGCGGTCGGCGCGGGGATGTTCGACGGCGGCGTCTCGGCGTCGCTGCGCGACCTGCTGCGCTTCGGCACCCTGTTCCTGCGCGACGGCGCGGCGATGGACGGACGCCAGGTGCTGCCGTCCGCGTGGATCGCCGAGACCGTGGCCGGGGCGCCCGACTCCCGCGCGGCGTTCGCGAACGCCGCCGAGCCGACCCTCATGCCCGGGGGCATGTACCGCAACGGCCTCTGGTTCCCCTACCCGGGATCGGACGTGTTCCTGGCGCTCGGCATCCACGGGCAGATGGTCTACGTCAACCGCGCGGCGAACGTGGTGGCCGCCAAGCTCTCCAGCTGGCCGACCCCGCAGGACGGCGAGCGCCTGCTGTGGACGATCAGGGCCTTCGACGCCGTCGCGCGCACGATCGGCTGATCCGCCCCGCCTTCTCCCGTGCGAGGGGCGGTGTTCGTCGGATCCGCGACGCGCATCGCCCCTCGAAACCCGAATCGACCGCTCCACAGCCCCCGGGAATCCGTACCATGGGGCCATGACGGAGAAGCCGCAGTGGCTGGTCCGCGAGGAGGCCGGCATACCGGTGCTGGTCGCGCTCGCCCTGCGCCAGCGCCTGGGGATCCGCGAGCCCCAGGACCTGCCGACGCTGCGCGACCACCCGCTGCGGACCTTCGACGACGGCGAGGCCGACGACGCACTGGAACGGCAGTGGCGCAGCTACTGGGAGATGACCGTGGAGCCCGTCACGCACCCCTCCGAAACGCCCCTGGAACTCGTCGACGGCTTCGAGACCGTGGTCGCACTGCCCACCCGCGGCGCGGAGCGGCTGCGCACCGCCATCACGCCGTTCGCCGCCGACGTCCTCCGCTACGCCAGAGACGCGCAGCACCGGTACGCCCGGTCCGTCTCGGGCACCGGCGACCCCTACCGGGCGTACGCGGCGGCGCTCGCCGAGTTCGAGCGCGACACAGGCCGCCGCGCGCACTCGTTCGAGCTCAACGTGCACGTGCTGCCGCTCGCACAGCGCGGGATCTGGCGGATCGGCGCGTTCAGCATCGCCGTGACGGACACGCTCCGTCACGACCCGGTGGACTTCGACACCGCGATCCGTCCGGTCATCGCCGAGGTCGCCTGACCGGATCCGGGCGCCTGGTCCGTCGAGGGATGTCGGGGCGCCGCGCGGCTACTCGGCGATCGTCTGGTGGTCCACCCGCACCACGCGCTCGCTGCGGCGGGCGCCCCGCTCGAGCAGCAGCGCGACGACGCCGAAGACCGCGATGCCGACCGGGACCGTCCACAGCAGCAGGAACCCGAACACCTGGCCGAACGGATAGGCGACCTGCGTGGCCGCCGAGGCCTCGAAGTTGCCGAACACGGTCAGCAGGAACGCCGCGATCACGCCGGCCCCCACGCCGATGCCGAGGAAGACGCCCCAGCGCGGCGAACGACGGACACGCGCGATCTCGATCTCGGGCGTGCGGTCCGGCTGCGACGTGCTCATGGGTCCATTGTCCCACGCGCACCTGTGCGCGGTTCCGGAGCGGGGTCAGTACCGCAGCGGCAGCAGCGCGGTGAGGTCGGCGCGCGTGCCCGAAGCCTGGATCCGGCCCCCCTCGACCGCGTCGTCCCAGGTCTCGGATCCGGTCGCGACGGCGATCCACGTCGCCGGATCCAGCTCCACGACGTTCGGCGGGGTGCCGCGGGTGTGCCGCGGGCCCTGCACGACCTGCACCGCGCCGAACGGCGGCACCCGCACCTCGACGCTGTTGCCGGGGGCCTTCTCGTCGAGCAGCTGCAGCAGGTAGCGCACCGCGGTCGCGTAGTCCGAGCGCGCGGGCCGCTCCCCCGCGGCAAGGGCGGTGCGGGCGGCGTCGAGCGCCGCGCGGCCCGCTGTCGTGTCGATCCTCGTCGCCATGGATCCAGCCTAGGCATCGCCCGGGACGGATCCGCCCACGACCCTGACCGCGGGCTTAGGCTCGATGCGATGGCCCTCACCCCGGACTCCGCCGCGCCCCGCGCCGGTGCCGACGCGCGCGCGGACCTGCTCTCCGCCTCGAGGTCGCCGCTCGCGCTCGATCACCGCCGTCTGGGCGGCGTCGACGCGGATGCGCACCCCGCGTCCGTGCTGATCCTGTTCGGTCGCCTCGACGACGAGGACGCCGACTCCGCGGCGACCACGGTCCCCGCCGATCTCGACGTGCTGCTGCAGCGCCGGGCGGCGACCCTCTCCTCGCATCCGGGCCAGGTGTCGTTCCCGGGTGGGCGACGCGAGCCCGACGACGCCGACGCCGCGGCGACCGCCCTGCGCGAGGCGCAGGAGGAGACCGGGCTCGACCCGGTCGGCGTCGAGGTGCTCGCCACGCTGCCCGCCCTGCCGCTCGCGGTCAGCAACTTCCTCGTCACGCCGGTGCTCGGCTGGTGGCGCTCGCCGTCCCGCGTCGCGGCCGTCGACCATGCCGAGACGGTGGAGGTCTTCCGCGTGCCCGTCGCGACGCTGCTGGATCCGGCCACCCGGTACACCTCGACGCTGACCCGCGGCGGGATGACCTTCCGCGGGCCGGCGTTCGACGTCGACGGGACGATCGTGTGGGGGTTCACGGCGATGGTGCTCGATGCGGTCTTCGACGCCGCCGGATGGACGCTGCCCTGGGACCGCTCCGACGAAAGGCCGATCCGCCTCGAGGTGTGACGCGCACGGCGGAGGTCACGGGAGCATCCGGGCCGTTGTGCAGGGAGGGTCCGCCGTTCTGCAGGGAGACCCCGCCTGATTCGCCGGGATCTGCCCGGAAAACCGGTCCAGTCCCTGCTCTCACCCTGCACAACGCGAGGCCGCCCTGCAGAACGGCCGAGTCTCGACGGAGACGGCCCGCGAAACGCGCCGGGCACGCTCGGTAGGCTGGGCGGGTGAAGATCCTCGTCCTCGGTTCCGGTGCTCGTGAGCACGCGATCATCCTCGCCCTGCGCGCCGAGCAGGAGCGGCACGAGATCCTCTGCGCCCCCGGCAACGCCGGGATCGCACGGCACGCGACCCTGGTCGAGGTGGATCCGATGAACGGATCCGCGGTGCGCGCGTTCGCCGACGAGCACGGCGTCGACCTCGTGGTGATCGGGCCCGAGGCGCCGCTCGTCGCGGGCGTCGCCGATGTGGTGCGCGGCCACGGGATCCCCGTGTTCGGGCCCGGCCGAGCCGCCGCCCAGCTCGAGGGGTCCAAGGCGTTCGCGAAGCGGATCATGGAGGCGGCCTCCGTGCCGACCGGCCGCGCCATGCGCGCGAGCTCCGCCGCCGAAGTGGATGCGGCGTTCGACGCCCTCGGCGCCCCGTACGTGGTGAAGGCCGACGGCCTCGCCGCGGGCAAGGGCGTCATCGTCACGGACGACCGCGCGGCCGCACTCGCCCACGCCGAGCACTACCTGCCGCACGGCCCCGTGCTCATCGAGGAGTTCCTCACCGGCCCGGAGGTCTCGCTGTTCTTCCTCAGCGACGGCGACACCGTGCGCGCGCTGAGCCCGGCGCAGGACTTCAAGCGCGCCTTCGACGGCGACGAGGGGCCCAACACCGGCGGCATGGGCGCCTACTCTCCGCTGCCGTGGCTCGCCGAGCAGTTCGGCAGCGAGGCCGCGTTCGTCGACGAGGTCACGCGCACCGTGGCGATGCCCGTCGTGAAGCAGCTCGACGCCGAGGGCACGCCGTTCATCGGCCTGCTCTACGCGGGCCTCATCCTCACCCCGGCCGGCGTGCGGGTGATCGAGTTCAACGCGCGCTTCGGCGATCCCGAGACCCAGGTGGTGCTGCCACGACTGCGCACCCCGCTGTCCCGGCTCCTGCTCGCCGCGGCCACCGGGACCCTCGAGGACCAGCCGCAGCCCGTGTTCACCGACGACGTCGCGATCACCGTGGTGCTCGCCAGCGAGGGCTACCCCGAGGCGCCGCAGACGGGACGGCCGATCGGGGGCCTGGCGGAGGCCGCCGCGGTCGAGGGCGTCGGCATCGTGCACGCCGCGACCGCCGCTCCCGACGCGCCGGAGGGCGACCTCATCGCCACGGGCGGGCGCGTGCTGAACGTCGTCGCGACGGGATCCGACTTCGCCGATGCGCGAGCCCGCGCCTACGAGGCGATCGGACGGATCCGCCTCGACGGTGCGCACCACCGCACCGACATCGCCGCCCGCGTCGCGGAGTAATTCGGCACGTTCGCCAACGCCGCTCCGTGGAGCCCCTCCGCACGTCGACGCCCCCCTCGCAGCCTCCACGCCCCCTCGTGTTGACGTACGCACGAGGGGGCGTCGGCACTCAGAGGGGGCGTCGACGAGACAGCCGGGCGACGGGAGCGCCGGCGCTCAGCGCGTGCGGAGGTGCTCCGGGCGCTTCATGAACAGGATCGCGACCACGCCCGCAGCGAGCACGATCGTGGGCAGGATCATCGTCTGCGACATCGCCGCGGAGAAGCCCTTGACCACGAACTCGGGCAGCTTGCCCGTGCCGAAGTCGCCTCCGTGGTCGGCGGCGCCCGGCAGGTTCTCGACGAGGCGGCTCTGCATGTAGGCCGCGATGGCGGCGGAGCCCAGCACCGACCCGATCGTACGGGTGGTGTTGTAGATGCCGGCTCCGGCGCCCGCCTGGCGCGGCGCGAGGTTGCGCGTGGCCGTGGTGGCCAGCGGCCCCCACATGCCGGCCTGACCGATGCCCATGAGCGCCGAGGGCAGCAGGAACATGCCGATCGGGGTGTCGGGGTTCATCAGCAGCGCGTACCAGACGAGGGCGAGCACGGTCAGCCCGAGCCCGGGCACGAGCAGCACCCGCGGGTCGACGCGGTCGAGGATCCGCCCGGCGAGCGGAGCGAGCACGCCCGAGAGCACGGCCATCGGGATGAGCAGGAGGGCCGCCTGGGTCGGGGTGAGGCCCCGGGCGAGCTGGTAGAAGAACATCATCGGCAGCGACATCGAGGTGACCGTGAAGCCCACCGCGGCGATGCCGAGGTTCGCGACGGAGAAGTTGCGGTCGCGGAACAGCTCGAGCGGCACGAGCGGCTCGCTGCGCGTCTTGGCTTGCTGCCACAGGAACACGGCCATCACGACGACGCCGGCGCCGATCATCGTCCAGATCCAGCCGGCCCAGTCGTAGTGCTCGCCCTCCTGTAGCGCGAACACGATGAGGAAGAGGCCGATCGCGCTGAGGAAGACGCCGACGATGTCGAAGCGGTGCTCGTGCGTCTGCAGGCGCGGGACGAGGATCCACGCGAGCACGAAGCCGATCACGCCGACCGGCAGGTTGATGAAGAAGATCCACTCCCAGCCGAAGGCGTCCACGAGCAGGCCGCCGGCCAGCGGGCCGACCAGCGTCGCCACTCCGGCGGTCGCGCCCCACAGCCCCATCGCGGCGCCGCGGCGCTCGGCGGGGAACGTGCGGGTGATCACGGCCATGGTCTGCGGCGTCATCAGCGCGGCGCCGAGACCCTGCACGGCACGGAACGCGACCAGCGCGGTGAGCGAGCCGGACAGGCCGCAGCCGAGCGAGGCGAGCGTGAAGATCGTGAGACCGATGAGGTAGATGTTCTTCGGGCCGAACCGGTCGCCGAGGCGCCCCGTGATGAGCAGCGGAACCGCATAGGCGAGCAGGTAGGCGCTGGTCACCCACACGACGTTGTCGAGGTTGTTCGTCGAGGGGTCGAGCGCGGCCTTGATGGCCGGGTTCGCGACCGACACGATCGTGGTGTCGACGAGGATCATGAAGAAGCCGATGACGAGCGCCCAGAGGGCGGGCCACGGGCTCTTCGGCTTGTGGCCGGCGGCGTACGCGCCGGTCGACGTGCTGACGGATTCAGCCATCGTGGTGAGCCTTTCGCTTGGCAAGAAGGTGGTCCGGATCCGGCCCCCACGCGAAGTCGGGAGCGGCGATCCGGGGGATGAGGGCATCGAGCCATTCGATCTCCGCCTGCAGCATGAGGCGGTGGCGGATCGGCTCGAGGAGGTACTGCTCCGGCACGTCACGGGTCGCGGCGCCGTCCAGCCCGGCGCCGATCGCCTCGAGCTCCTCCCGGAGGAGCTCGAGCCGCTGGGTGAGCAGGTCGACGGCCTCGGCCCGCTCGAGGTTGTGCGCCTCGGCCAGGGCCACCCGGAACGACGTCCGCCGCCGGCTGCCCCCGAGCTCGCGGCGCACCCACTCGCGCACGGACTCCGTGCCCGCCGGGGTGACGGCGTAGGTCGTGCGCTCGGGGCGGTTGCCGTCGCGGTCGACGCCGACCTCCTCGAGCAGTCCCTGCCCGTGCAGGCGGGAGACCGTGTGATAGAGCGTGCCGTTGGAGATCGGGATGATCCGGTCGTCGCGACGGGCCCGGAGCAGCCGCGCCATCTCGTACGGGTGCATGTCGCCCTCGCTCAGCAGCGCGAGCACCATCACCCCGAGGGGCGTGAGCACCGGATCCTTCACGATCATTCCATCCCAACTAGTCCATGTGGACTATCCGTTTAGGACTATACGCCCGAACGATCGCCGACGCCAGTCCCGAGGCTCGGGTCACCGCAGCGCCGTGGCGAGCTGGACGGCGGACAGCGGGCGATCCGCATAGACGAGCCGCATCACGGCGGGATCGGGGTTGCCCGCGTCCGAGGCACGGTGCACGAGAGACAGGCCGGCCTTCTCCGCGACCGCCGCGGACGGACGGTTGTGCTCGACGAGGAAGGCGATCACCGGCACCTCGGGCATGACCTCGGCCGCCGCCGCCCTCGCCGCGCGGGCGAGCTCGGTCGCATAGCCGTGCCCGTGGTGGTCGGCCGAGAGCCGGTAGCCGAGATTCCAGACGCGCGCCGCGGGATCGTCAGGGTCGGAGGCGAGCAGCGTGCAGCCGCCGTTGCCGATCGTCTGTCCCGTCTCCCGCAGCCGTACCGTCCAGCTGCCGAGCCCCGCGCGCTCCCAGCTGCGCCACCAGCGCTCCATCATCGTCCCGATCTGCTCGGGCGCGGTGGGGCGCAGGCTCGGGAAGTGCGTCCAGACCCGGGGATCCGCATTGACCGCGAACACGTCCGCGAGGTCGTCGGGGACCGGCCGGCGCAGCAGGAGGCGGTCGGTCGTGATCTCGAGGGGGAAGTCGGTGCTCACCGGGGCAACCTACGCGGGGCCACGGACATCGACGGGCACCGCGATAATGGACGCGTGAGCACACCCCTCGATCTCCCCGGCTGGCGTCACCTCTACTCCGGCAAGGTCCGCGATCTGTACGCCCCGGAGGATCCGGCGGACGAGCGCCTGCTCGTCGTCGCCAGCGACCGGGTGAGCGCCTTCGACTTCGCGCTCGAGCCGCCGATCCCGGAGAAGGGCGCCCTGCTCACCGCGCTCAGCCGCTGGTGGTTCGACCGGCTGGCCGAGGGAGCGGATCCGATTCCGAACCACCTGGTCGACGGCGACGTCCCGCCCGAGGTCGCCGACCGGGCGATGCTCGCGAGGAAGCTCGACATGCTCCCGATCGAGTGCGTCGTGCGGGGCTACCTGACCGGATCCGGCTGGGCGGAGTATCAGGCGGACGGCACGGTGTGCGGCATCCCGCTGCCGGACGGCCTGCACAACGGCGACCGCCTGCCCGAGCCGCTGTTCACCCCGGCCTACAAGGCGCCGATGGGCGAGCACGACGAGAACATCACCTTCGCCCGCACCGAGGAGCTCGTCGGGCCCGAGCGCGCCGCGCAGCTGCGCGACATCTCGCTCGCCGTGTACCGCCGCGCCGCGTCGATCGCCGAGGAGCGCGGGCTCATCCTCGCCGACACGAAGTTCGAGTTCGGCGTCGACGAGGACGGCACCCTCCGCCTCGCGGACGAGGTGCTGACGAGCGACTCGTCGCGCTACTGGGACGCCGAGGCCTGGCGGACCGGATCCACCCCCGCCGAGCGGATGGCGAGCTTCGACAAGCAGATCGTGCGCGACTGGCTCTCCGCGCACTGGGACAAGCAGGGCACGCCGCCGGTGCTGCCCGAGGACGTCGTCGCCCGGACGGCCGCCCGCTACGCCGAGCTCCTGGCGCGCCTGACGGCCTGACCCCGCACATTCGAGTCGTCCCCCTGAGCACGGGCCATAGGTCGTGCTCAGGGGGACGACTCGGAGGTGGTGGCCGCATCTCCCAGGGAACGTTCAGGATAGGGTTTCCCCAGCCCCCTCCCCCGATCCCGAGGAGTCCGCATGGCCCTGTGGAAGATCCACGGCGACGGGCGCACGGTCGAACCCGGCGCCGTCGTCCGCCCCGATGAGCGCCTGAACTGGCCCGCGACGATCGCGATCGGCGTGCAGCACGTCGTGGCGATGTTCGGCGCGACGTTCCTGGTGCCGATCCTCACCGGGTTCCCCGTGCCGACCACGCTGCTGTTCAGCGGCATCGGCACGATCCTGTTCCTGCTCATCACCCGCAACAAGCTGCCCAGCTACCTCGGATCCTCGTTCGCGTTCATCGCTCCGGTGACGGCGGCGACCGCCGCGCACGCGACCGGCGCCGACAAGGGCATCGGCGCCGCGCTCGCCGGCATCGTCGCGGTCGGCGTGCTGCTCGCGATCATCGGCGTCGTCGTGCACGTCGCCGGCGTGAAGTGGGTGGACCGCTTCCTGCCGCCCGTGCTCGCCGGCACGATCGTCGCGCTGATCGGGTTCAACCTCGCCGGTGCCGCCTACGGCAACTTCGCCCAGGCGCCGATCACGGCGACCTTCACCCTCGCGATCACCATCGTGTTCGCCGTGCTCTTCCGCGGCTTCCTGGGGCGGATCTCGATCTTCCTCGGAGTGATCGCGGGGTACGTCTTCGCGGCGTTCCGCGGCGAGCTCGACTTCTCCGCCGTCGACAAGGCCGCCTGGGTGGGCCTGCCGACCTTCCACCTGCCCGACTTCGGCACCCCGACCGTGTGGAGCGGCATCGCGATGTTCCTGCCCGTCGTGCTCGTGCTCATCGCCGAGAACGTCGGACACGTGCGGGGCGTGGCGACCATGGTCGAGGATCCGGAGATCAACGCGCAGACCGGGAAGGCGCTCATCGCCGACGGCGTCTCGACGACCCTCGCCGGATTCTTCGGCGGATCCGGCACGACGACCTACGGCGAGAACATCGGCGTCATGGCCTCGACCCGCGTGTACTCGACCGCGGCGTACTGGGTGGCCGGCATCGCCGCCATCCTGCTGAGCCTGTCGCCGAAGTTCGGCGCTATCATCAACTCGGTGCCGCCGGGCGTCCTCGGCGGGATCACGACCGGCCTCTACGGCCTCATCGGCGTGATCGGCATCAAGATCTGGGTCGACAACCGCGTCGACTTCTCGCGGCCGGTGAACCAGTACACGGCGGCCGTCGCGCTCATCATCGCCGTCGGCGGCTTCTCGATCTCGATCAAGGACTCGGGCTTCATGCTCGGCGGCATCGTGATCGCCACGGTCGCAGCGATCGTCATCTACCACGGCGGCAACGCGATCGCCCGGCTGCGCCGGAGCGGGGCGGACGATCCGCGTCCGCTCGAAGGGGTCGGCCCGATGGGCGGCGACCCGGCCTGATCAGCGCGAGGCCCGCGTCCGCGGCTCGGATTCCGAGCCGGGCGCGGGCTTCGTCGCACCCGGCAGCGGCGCCGCGGGCTCGGGCAGCCCGTAGCTGCGGTGCACCCAGCGGCGCGCGGCCTCGAGCGGGTACGAGTCGCCGTAGACGATGCGCTGCCCGACGATCCCGTCGAGCAGGCTGCGCAGCATGATCTCCTCCATCGCCGGGTCCGCCGCGCCCCGCTCCCGGAAGATCGCCCGCACCGCGTCCTCGGCCGCGGCCACGCCCTCGACGTGGCGCCGCTCGGCGGCGGCGAACAGTGCGCGGGTGGTCGGCTGCTGCTGCAGGGCGACGACCACGCGCTGCAGCGGGAGGGCCACCGCCGTCATCCCGAGCGCCGTGTCGATGATCGCCGCGAGCCGCACCTCGGCAGGAAGGTCGTCCGGCGCCGGGGCCACGGGTTCCAGGCCCTCGCCGCGCGCGATCCCGAGCAGCATCGCGAACCAGCGGTCGATGACCGCTGCGATGAGCTGCTCCTTGCCGCCGAAGTAGTAGTTCACCAGCCCCTGCGCGACGCCGGCGCGACGCGTGATGTCGGCGATGGTCGCCCCCTCGACCCCGTGCTCCGCGAACACGTCGATCGCCGCCTGGAGCAGGGCCTCGTGCGAGCGCTCCCGGGCGATGCGGTTCTGCTCGGGGGAGCGTGCCATGCGCGGGCGCCTTCCGGATCCGTTTCCGGGTGTCGGATCCATTCGCTAGATTAATAACTGAATGCTCATTCAACCTACGAGAAGCCCGCACGGAAGGCCTCCCATGCACCCCAGCGCACGCGTCGACCTGAACGACCTCGGAAGCGTCGTCGAATGGCTCATCGCGCAGTGGTGGGTCTGGGTGATCGTCGGCGTCGTCGTGCTGTTCTTCCTCGTGATCTGGATCATGCCGGCCGCGAAGGTGAAGCCGTCCGAGAAGTTCTCCACGGATGACCGCGAGGCCGACGAGATCGCCCTCGGCTTCCTGCAGATCGTGAACATGCCGTCGGGGCCCTGGAACGACCCGACCGCGCCCGCGCTCAGCGCGAACGACAAGAAGCACCTCGTCGAGATGTGGGGCGTGCCCACGCGGGAGAGCTGGCTCGCCGCCATCGACCGCCTCGTGACCGTGCGCCGCCGCCGCGACGTCTGGGTGACCTGCCTGTCCCTCCGCGCCGAGCTCGCGCAGCGCCTCGGGCGCGTCCCGAAGGCGAAGGAGTGGATCGCGGCGATCCTCGAGGCCGGCGGAGACAAGCGCGACGCCCGCGGCTTCGTCACGGCGATCGAGAGCGTCGAAGCCCAGGTGCGCAAGCTCGTCGGGAAGGACATCGTGACGCCCGACCTGTACGTGCGCACCCTCGACGGCTACGCCCTGGGGCAGGCGGTGGGCCTGACGACCTGGGGCGTCGCGCTCGGCCACGCGGAGGTGCCGGAGGCCAGGGCGATCATCCGCCGCATCAACGAGGGGGGCCGCCCCGCGTTCTCCTCCTGGGCGGACTTCGGCCTCAGCTACATCGTCGGGCGCGTCATGCACTGGAGCGACGGGAGCATCGGCGAGAAGACCTTCGACAAGTACGGCGACGGCTGGAGCGAGTTCAAGGCCGCCGCGACGGCGAAGCGCAACGGCCCCTGGGCGTCGCTGCCCTGGCGCATCGGGTGAGCGCGGCGACACCGAGCGCACCCCGGCCGGACGCGGAACCGCTGCGGATCGAGCTCGCGCCGCTGCGATCGACACCGGGCATCGGCACTCTGCTCGGCTATGAACGGGCGGCCGGGATCCCCCTGCACCGCCGGTTCTTCACGGTGCTCGCGGGGGTGCTCCTGCTCACCGCGGCGATCGTCGTCGCGCTCTGGTGGCTGGGCCGGATCGGGATGCTCGAGCGGGTGCCGCTGCTCGCCGGGTTCGGGGTGTTCTACGGACTGCTCGGGGCGGCGGGCTTCCTCTGGTACGCCGTGGCCCTCTCGCGACGCGCGAAGCTCGCGCTCTTCGCCTGGACCAACGGCTGGGCGTACGCCGATCTGCTGCAGGACACCCGACGGCCCGGGGCGGCGTTCACGCGCATGCGGCGGTCGATGGAGCGCGGCGTGGTCGCCTCGGACGACCCGCGGATCCCGTTCGAGCTCGGGATCGTCCATTCCGTCGGCAGCCGGGACGAGGGGGCGACCCTGCAGCGTCCGTTCGGCTTCGTGGAACTGCCGCTGCCGGTCAAGGTGCCGCACATCGTGCTGCGGAACCGCCGCCGCAGCATCGTGCCGACCCTCGGCCTGCGCGGCGCCAGGATGGACCTCGAGGGGCACTTCGCCACGACGTTCCAGCTGCTCGTGCCCGAGGGGTACCAGCGCGACGCGCTGTACATCTTCACGCCCGACCTCATGGCGCGCGTGCTCGACCTCGGCGCGGCGGGCGAGCTCGAGCTCGTCGAGGACCGCGCCTACCTCTACCTTCCCGCACGCACCCGGTTCGACGCACCGGACGTCATGCGCGGGATCATCGAGCTCGCGGAGGAGCTGCACCGTCGCCTCGCGGCGCGGACCGCGGCCTACCGCGACGAGACCGCCGTCCCGATCGCGCACGGGGAGGGCGTGACGATCGGGCTCGGCGGACAGCGCCTCGGCGGGCAGGGCGTGTCCCTGCTCGCCGTCGCCGCCACGTCGGCGGCGGTGATCCTCTCGGCGGGGATCACCGCGTTCGCGCTGTTCGGGGGGAACCTCCTGCGATCCTTCGGAGGGTGATCGCAGGACGCCGGAGCCCTGGGGATCCGGCGCCGACGCCCCGCCCTCCGGTCCCCCGGCCGGGGGCGGGGCGCGCTCCGCATACGGGGCGGCGGGTGCGGGGCGCCGGGCACGGTGCCGAGCGCCGGGCGCGCCGATCCGCGGGCGCCGGGCGCGGGACGCCGGGCACGGTGCCTGGCGCCGGGCGCGCCGATCCGTGGGCGCCGGGCGTGTGACGATCGGCACACCCTGCGACGATCAGCACACGAATCCACGTCAACACGTGTGCGGATCGTGACACCGTGTGCTGATCGTGACGCGCCTCCCCGCCCGGGGATCGGCGCGCCCCGAACCCGACCGCGCCCCGACCCGGCCGCGGATCCCGCGTGCGTGTCAGCGTCGGATGATGCGCTGCTCGATCGCCGCCGCCACGGCGCCGGCCCTGGTGTCGACGCCGAGCTTGCCGTAGATGTGCGACAGGTGCGATTTCACCGTCGCCTCCGAGACGAAGAGCGCCTTCGCGAGCTCGCGGTTGCCGAGCCCGTCCGCGAGCAGCTCGATCACCTCCACCTCGCGCTCCGTCATCCGCGGCTCCGGAGACGAGGCACGGCGCATGAGCACCGCGGCGACCGAGGGCGCGAGCGCGGGCTCTCCCCGGTGCACCGCGTGGATCCCGGCGAACAGCTGGTCCGGCGGGGTGTCCTTGAGGAGGTAGCCGGCGGCCCCGGCGTCGAGCGCGCGCAGGATGTCGGACTCGCTGTCGTAGGTGGTGAGCACGAGCACGGCCGGCGGATCCGGCAGCGCGCGGATGCGGCTCGTCGCGGCGATGCCGCCCTCGCCGTCGCCGAGGCTGAGGTCCATCAGCACGACGTCCGGCCGCTCGGCCCCGACCGCCTGCACCGCCTCGTCGGCGCTGGATGCCTCGCCCACCACGACGAGGTCATCGGCCGATTCGACCAGCGCCCGCACGCCCGCGCGCACCACCGGGTGGTCGTCGACGAGCACGATCTTCAGGGTCATCGGTCCTCCTCCTGCGGATCCGCGCCCCGCGGGAACACCAGCGACACCGTCGTCCCCTCTCCCGGGGTGCTCTCCACCTGAAGCTCGCCGCCGAGCTGCGCGATGCGGTCAGCCATGCCGCGGATCCCCTGTCCCCGCCCGGCCGCGCGGCGCTGCGCGGCCAGGGCGGCCATGGCGGCGGGGCGGGCGTCGAAGCCGACGCCGTCGTCGCGGACGTCGAGGCGCAGCTCATCGGGCTGCACGGTCAGGCTCACCACCGCCCGGGACGCGCGAGCGTGCTCGGCGACGTTCGCGAGCGCGCCCCGTACGGTGCGGATGATCGCCGACGCGACCGGCAGCGGAACCTCCGCCATGCCCGCCCCGTCGACCGCGCCGTGGCTGACGAACTGCACGTGCAAGCCGTCGCCCGCAGCCTCCGCGACGACGCGGGCGAGGGCCGCGGGGAGCGAGCCGGCGGCGCCCTCGAGCTCGCCCGGAGCGAGATCGCGCACCACCCGGCGCACCTCGTCCAGCGCCGAGCGCGCGGCGCCGGCGGCCGAGCGCACCTGCTCGCGCGCCGCGTCCGGTCGGCGATCCCAGCCCTGCTCGGCCGCCTGCAACAGCAGATTGATGCTGGACAGATCCTGCCCCACGGAGTCGTGGATCTCGCGCGAGAGCCGGGCGCGCTCGGCGAGCGCCCCCGCACGGTGCTGCGCGGCGGAGAGATCGGCCTGGGTCGCCGTCAGCTCGTCGAGCAGCTGCTGGCGGGCGCGGGCCTCGCGGTCCAGCGCCCGATAGGCGACGATCGTCGCGAATGCGATCCCGATCGGCCCGGCCACGAGCGTCGGGTCGAACTGCACCGCCAGCCGCAGCTCGGCTGCGATCACGACGGCGGTCATCGCCGCGACCAGGGTCGTCGCCGGCCAGAACGGGAGGATCTGCAGCACGGCGAAGGCGAGGGGCACCGCGCACCAGGCGAAGGACGGGGCGACGAGGGTGAGCACGGCCCAGAGCGTGCTCACCGCGAGCGTCCACACCGCGGGCCACGCACCCCGGCGCGGCACCACGCCCTGCAGCACCGCCATGACGGCGAGCACGGCGGCACCGGCCATGATCGCGATCGCGTTCTCGCCCTCGCCGTGCCGGAGGAGATACCGGATCGCACTCACCACGATCAACGCGATCAGCACGAGCTGCAGCGCCCGTCCGAAGCGCACGGGAGCGAGGATTCCGCGCACGCCGTCGGGGACGACGGCCTCGTCGCGCGGCTCTCCTCGGGGATCCATGGCCACAGCCTACGGACGCGGAATCCGGATCCACATCATCCGATCGGCCAGGATCCGGCCCGAAGTGCACATCGCAGGCAGGCGCCGCCCCCGGCCGGTACTCGGACCGATCCGCCGAACTCAGGCTGGACCGCGCGTGACGGCCTCCACACCCCACGGCTGCGGCTCCGGGGCCGGATCCAGCCTGAATACGGTCCTCGCCTCAGGCGGACCCGCGCACCACCAGCTCGGTGCCGAGGATGGTGCGCCGGGGCGGGGCGGCTCCGGTCAGCCGGTCGATGAGCACGCCGGCGAGCGCCTCCCCCTGCGCATGCATCGGCTGGCGGATGGTCGTGAGCGGCGGATCCGTCGACAGCGCCACGGCCGAGTCGTCGAAGCCCACGACCGCGACGTCCTCCGGGATGCGCAGACCCGCCCCGCGCAGGGTGCGCAGCATGCCGCGCGCCATGAGGTCGCTGGCCGCGAACACCGCGTCGGGAAGGCCTCCGCCCGGCTCGCCGGCGCGGGCGAGGAGTTCCTCCGCAGCCTGGACGCCGCTCGCCTCGGAGTAGTCGCCGGAGAGCTCGGCGAACGGCGCGAGCCCGACCTCGGCCAGTCCCTCGCGGAACCCCTCGAGACGGTCGACGGCGCCGGCCATGGACAGCGGTCCGGTCACGGTCGCGATCCGGCTCCGTCCCGTGGCGATCAGGTGCGCGACGGCCTGGCGTCCGCCCGCGACGTTGTCGACGTCGACGAAGAAGTCGGCGTCGCCGCCGGTCGAGCGCCGTCCGCCGAAGACGACCGGCACCGCCTCGACGATGCGGTCGACGAACGCGTCGCTGGTGTGGTGCGAGAGGATGATCGCACCGTCGACGCCGCCGTTGCGCACGAACCCCGTCATCCGCCCGCCCGGGTCGTCGCTCGCGATGAGCAGGTTCAGGATGTAGTCCGAGCGCGCGATGCGGTCGCCGATGCCCGCCACGACCGCGCCGAAGTACGGATCCCCGAAGAAGCGGCGGGTGTCCTCCGGCACCACCAGCGCGATCGCATGGGTCTGCCGCAGGGCCAGCGAGCGCGCCGCGCGATTCGGCACGTACCCCAGCCGGGCGATCGCGTCCTGCACGGCGGCGAGCGCCTCGGGGCTCACCGCGGACGATCCGTTCACGACGCGCGACACGGTCGAGCGGGAGACGCCGGCGGCGTCCGCGACCTCTTCGATCGTGGCGCGGCCCGGCCGCTCCGGATCCGGCACCCGGGTCCCCGGTCGGGGATCGTCGCCGGCGGATCCGGCCCGCCGTGCGCCCGGCCGATCGACCATCGCTCAGACCGCCCGGGCGGCGATGATCCGCGCGTACTCGCGTCCGGAGTCCTTCACGATCCGCTCCTGGGTGTCGTAGTCCACCCGCACGATGCCGAAGCGCTTGCCGTAGCCGAAGGACCACTCGTAGTTGTCCAGCAGCGACCAGGCGAAGTAGCCGCGCACGTCCACGCCCTCATCGATCGCGTCGAAGGTCGCCGCGACGTGCTCGCGCAGGAACATCGCCCGCTCCGCGTCGTGCACGGCGCCGCCCGTCACCGCTCCCGTCGCGGGGTCGAGCCGGCCGCCCTCCAGGACGTCGTCGTAGGCGGCGCCGTTCTCGGTCACGTAGAGCGGCAGCCCGGGCGCGTACTCGGTGCCGATCCGCCGCAGCAGCCGGGTGAGCCCTTCCGGCTGCACCTCCCAGTCCATGCCGGTGCGGGGAAGACCCCGCTCGACCCAGTGCACGTCGTCGGCGGCGGGGAACGGCGAGCGGGTGCGCCGCGCGCCGTCGCCGGCGCCGTCGTGCGGGGTGCCCTCGGCGCCGGGCTGCGGCGTCCCGGAGAGCAGCTCGCCGTGGTAGTAATTGATGCCCAGGCAGTCCAGGGGCGTGGCGATCGTGTCGAGATCGCCCTCCTGGATCGCCGCGGCCCAGCGCCGCACGGCCACCGGATCCACGTCCCGGATGTCCGAGACCACGTCGGCGGGGTAGGCGCCGCGGAGGACCGGATCCAGGAACCAGCGGTTGAACTGGCCGTCGATGCGCCGGGCCGCGTCGACGTCGGCGGGGTCGCGCGGATCGGCCGGGTCGGCGACCGTGAGGTTGAGCGTGACGCCGAGGTCGAGCTCCGGGTCCCGCGCCCGCAGCTCCTGGATCGTGCGGCCGTGCGCGAGCAGCAGGTGGTGCGCCGCGAGCATGCCGTCCTCGATGCTGGTCCGCCCCGGCGCGTGCACGCCCGCCGTGTAGGAGAGGAACGACGAGCACCACGGCTCGTTCAGCGTGGTCCAGTGCTGCACGCGGTCGCCGAGCGCGTCGTGCACGCTGAGCGCGTAGTCGACGAACCGGTCGACCGTGTCGCGGGCGGTCCAGCCGCCCTTCTCCTCGAGCGCCTGCGGCAGGTCCCAGTGGTAGAGCGTGAGCCAGGGCACGATGCCGCCCGCGAGCAGCTCGTCGACGAGGCGGTCGTAGAAGGCGAGCCCCGCCGGATTCACCGCGCCCCCGTCGGGCCGCACCCGCGCCCACGAGGTGGAGAAGCGATAGGCCTGCAGGCCCAGCTCGCCCATGAGCCGCACGTCGTCGGCGTAGCGGTGGTAGTGGTCGCACGCGACATCGCCGGTGTCGCCGTTCTGCACGGCTCCGGGAACCCGGGCGAACGCGTCCCAGATCGATGCGGTCCGGCCCTCCTCGAAGGCGGCGCCCTCGATCTGGTACGCCGCGGTCGCGGCTCCGAAGAGGAAGCCGTCCGGGAATCGACGGGGGGACGCGTTCATCGCTCTCCTTCGCTCGGCGCGCCGTTCGGGCGGCACGATAGTGGGGCAGAGGTCGCGTGGGAGCGCTCCCACGCGATCCGCGCCAGACTATGGGAGCGCTCCCACGCCTGTCAACACCTTCCCCGGGCGGGCAGGGAGGGCGGTCGGAGAGCCCGGGCGTGGCGGTCGGCGTCTTCCTCGCCCGCGGTTCTCACCGTCCGAAATCTTGACACCCCCTCGACGAGTTTGTGTACACTCGTACACAATTGGATGGTGCGGCACTCCGCCGGAGAGGCGACGACCGCCCGCGCCGTCGCTCAGACGATCGCGAAGGAGCGCCATGTTCATCCTCGACACCCAGGTCCACATGTACCTCCCGAATTCGCCGGAGCACCCTTGGCCCGACTACGGCGATCCGGCGCCGGACGGCTCGCATGGATCGACCCCGACCGAGATCCTGCCCGCCATGGATGAGATCGGCGTGAGCGCGACGGCGATCGTTCCGGCGATCTGGGCCGGCGACGACAACCGCCCCGCGCTGCGGTGGGCCGCCGAGCATCCGGACCGCCTGGGCGTGATGGGCCGATTCGACCTGTGGGATCCGGATCGGACGCGCATCGAGCGCTGGTTCGATGACCCCGGCATGCGGGGCATCCGCATGAGCTATCCGAGCTTCCGCGGACGCGACTGGCTCGACGTCGATCGCTTCGCCTGGTTCTGGGCCGAGGCCGAGCGACTCGGGATCCCTCTCATGCTGCTGATCTTCGGACAGGAGGTGCGCAAGGTCGCCGCGATCGCGGAACGCCATCCCGGCCTGCCCCTCATCATCGACCACATGGGGCTGCTCATCGGCCAGCGCACGGGATTCGACGCCTGGGCGCACATCGACGATCTCTTCCCGCTCACGGCGTACCCGAACGTCTTCCTGAAGTTCTCCTCGATCCCCGACTACACCGATGAGGAGTACCCGTATCCCTCGCTCACCCCGATGCTGGAGCGCATCGTGGACGGGTACGGACCGGAACGTCTCATGTGGGGATCCGACACCACCCGGGTGCTCCGCGCGAGTTACCGGGAGATCCTCGACCACACACGGTACGAACTGGGCTTCCTCGGCGCGAGCGAGAAGGAGTGGATCCTCGGCCGCACGGCGGCGACCGTGCTGAGGTGGCCGCGGCCCGAGGCGGGCTGGGACTGGGAGCGCTGAGCGATGCCCCGCGTGACGGCGGGCACCGCGACGACCGTTCTCGGCCCTCGGCCCCCCGCCGAGCTCGGCCCGGTGCTGCCCGGCGAGCACGTCTTCGGCAGTTTCTCACCCCCCTGGGACCACGCGCGGGCGTGGACGGTGGCGAAGATGAGACGCCCCCTCACCGCCGCGGAGCGAACGCGCTATGAGGCCGCGCTCAGCCTGCCGCTGCTGACGACGCTCACGACCGGCTCCCCGAACCGCGCCGACGAGACCCTCGATGACGAGGCGCTCGCCGTGGACGAGGTGCTCGACGCATCCGCTCTCGGCATCCGCACGATCGTCGACGCGACCACCGCCGATCGCGGGCGCTCCCCCGCCGCCCTGCGCCGCCTCGCGCTCCGCACCGACGTGAACGTGGTGATGGGCGCCGGCTGGTTCCACCCGGCATGGGCCGCGGGGCTCGACAGACGCGGAGTCGACGACGTGGCCGACGAGATCGTGCGAGAGCTCGAGCTCGGCGTCGCCGGTGTGCGCGCCGGCCTGATCGGCGAACTGGCACCGCTCGACCCGCGCGTCCCGGACGAGGCGCTGCTGCTCACCGCCGCGGGGCGGGCCGCCCGACGCAGCGGTGCGCCCGTGATGATCCGGCTCCCTGCGGATCCCGAGGCCCGATCCGCCGTGATGGCGGCGTTCGCCGACGAAGGAGTGCCTCCGGACCGGATCGCCTTCTCGCACTCCGATGCACTCGCGGCCCGGCCGGATGAACTGCTGTCGGTGCTGGAGGCGGGGTGCCGCGTGCTGTTCGGCCGCCTGGGTCGCATCATCACCGCGGACAGCGAGGCCGACGATCAGGAGGTCGCAGCGGCGATCGTGCGCCTGGCGGGCCAGGGGCATCTCGAACGGCTGCTGGTGTCTTCCGGCGTCGCTCGCGCGCATCATCTGCGCACCTACGGGGGCAGCGGCTATGCGGCCGTGCCGCGTCA
This sequence comes from Microbacterium sp. USTB-Y, assembly GCF_023703415.1. Classification (GTDB taxonomy): domain Bacteria; phylum Actinomycetota; class Actinomycetes; order Actinomycetales; family Microbacteriaceae; genus Microbacterium. The sequence continues at coordinate 128,712 of NZ_JAGMTU010000007.1, forward strand.
GTTCCTCTGGATCCTCGAGCACTTCGGCGGGGGAGAGCTCCTTCCCGCCCTGACGACGACGAACCCGCAGGACTGGCTCACCATCGCCTCCGCCGCCCTGCCCACGAGCACCGTGACGGAGCCCCGCCCATGACCTCATCCCCTTCCGTGTACGACCCGCTGACCGGGCTCGACGTCCCCGACCTGCGCGGGATGGCGCTCACCGTGGACGGGCCCGTCGACCCGGCGACGCTCGGCGTCGCCCTGATGCACGAGCACCTCTTCCTCGACCTGCGGAGGCCGGCGTGGGGGCGGCGCCCCGGCGAGGACGCGCCGGAGGCGGCGGAGCCGTTGAGCCTGAAGAACCTCGCACGGACGCGGCAGGGTGGGCCGCTGGCGGCGAACGACCTCATCGGCGACGTCGCAGAGATGCTTCCCGAGGTGCTGGCCTTCCGCGATGCGGGCGGCGGCACCATCGTCGACGTGACGAGCCGTCCGATCGGCCGGGACCCGCGATCACTCCGGCGGATCGCACGGGCCTCCGGAGTCCAGGTCGTGATGGGCGCCGGCTGGTACTCGCCGCGTTTCCATCCCCCGGAGATGGATCGCCGAACGGTCGACGACCTGACAGCCGAGACGGTGCACGACATCGTCGTCGGCGCAGACGGCACGGGAATCCGTTCCGGCGTCATCGGCGAGATCGGTGCCGAGAACCTTCCCCTCACCGACAACGAGTGGAAGATCACCCGCTCGGCGGCACGCGCGGGGCGCATCACCGGGGCTCCGCTCACCTTCCACTGCGGCGGCCACGGCGACGAGCGCCTGCGGGTGCTCGAGGCGATCGCCGAAGAGGGTCTCGGCGCGGACCGCGTGGTCTTCGGCCACGTGAACGATCTCGCCGTCGAGCAGGCAGCTGCGCTGCCGCTGCTGCGCCGCGGCGCAACGATCGAGTTCGATTTCCTCGGCACCACCGGCAGCCGTCGGCTGCACCGGCTGCCGATCGGCGATCATCGTGTGGCACGCGGCGTGGCCGAGCTGGTCGACGCCGGCTTCGCCGGTCAGCTCCTGCTCGCCCACGACGTCTGTCAGCGCATCCAGCTGCAGCAGTACGGCGGGCAGGGCTTCACCTACATCTCGGACCACTTCCTTCCTGCGCTCCGCCGCCACGGCGTGCCCGAGGACGCGATCACGCAGATCATGGTCGGCAACCCCGCGCGCCTGCTCGCGTTCGATGCGCCCCGGCCCTGACGTCCCCTCGCCACGCCTGAGCCCGGAAGCCGCGCGAGCCGCACCCGCACGGGCGGCTCGCGCGGCCGGTCTCCACGCCCCTCGGGATCGGTGCCGAGGTCAGATCACGTCGTAACGGAGGCGCCAGGCGGTGTCGCGGTGCTCCCACGCGTACGGCCCGCTGGAGTAGTTCGGCACGCCCTCCGCACTGCGCGGCGAGATGCGCGCGGTCGGGCCGCTCTCGTACACCGCGAGATAGCGCGGACCGGATCCGCCGACGACCGCTCGACGTTCGTAGCGTCCCGCGCGCTGCCAATCCCAGTCATGCAGGACCTCCGGGAGGTGCGTGCCGTTGTAGAAGGCGTTGAACTCCTCGACCTGCTCCGCCGTGGCGTCCGCTGCGGGCGTCATCCCCACCAGCACCAGTTGCGCCCCCTCCGGCTCCGGCATTCCCACGCTCAGGAAGCGCTCGAACAGCAGCCGCCAGCGCGGAGCGAAACCGACGCCGTCGGGCCAGGGCCGCGCCTCGCGCGCCGCGGCGAACACGTCCGCGTCGAGCTCGAGAGGCACGCGGAAGGCCGCGACGTACCGGGCGCCGATGTCGCCACGGGCGTCCTGCTGCGCGAGGCGCAGCCCCGTCATGGTCGCCGGATCCAGCCCTTCGACCTCCGCGGCGGTGACGAGCGCACGTCGTGCCTCGTCCGCGGGGTCCACATCCTCCGAGGGCACACCGGGGACGGGGTCGATGCCGACCCAGTAGAGCCGGGCGGAGGGGAAGCCGTCGGAATCGTGCGTCATCGTCATCGTCATCGCTCCTGAGGTCGGATCAGCCCGGCAGGCCGCCGGTCGAGACCAGCCGGATGCCCACGAAGCGCAGCTCCGACATCTCCTCCATCGCGTACTCGACTCCCTCGCGTCCGATGCCGCTGAGCTTGCGGCCGCCGAACGGATAGTTGTCCTGCCGATACCGCGAGGAGTCGTTGATCCACAGCGCACCCACGTCGATCTCGCTCGCGGCGCGGAACGCCGTCTGCAGATCGTTCGTGAAGAGGCCCGCCTGCAGGCCGAACCGGCTGTCGTTGACGAGGGCGAACGCCTCCTCGATGGTGTCGAAGGCGGCGAGCGTGGCGATCGGCCCGAAGGCCTCCTCGCAGCTCAGTGCCGCCTCGGCGGGGACGTCTCGCAGCACCGTCGGACGGATGGTCCGCTCGTGACGCTCCCCGCCGGTGAGCACGGTCGCACCCAGAGACTTCGCCTGATCGATCCACTCGAGCAGCTGCTCGAGATGCGAGGCCGAAGCGAGCGGGCCGATCTCGGTCTCGGGATCCCGGGGATCACCGATCACCATCGCCTCCGCCGCACGGACGAGCTCGACCGAGAACTCCTCGATGATCGAGGAGTGCACGATGAGCCGCTGCGCCGAGATGCATGCCTGCCCCGAGGAGAGGAACGCACTCGTCGCAAGGGTGCGTGCGGTGGCCACCGGATCCGCGTCCGCGCAGACGACGTTGGCCGCGCTGGAGCCGAGCTCGAGCGTGAGCTTCTTCAGCCCGGCGGTCGCAGCGATCGCGCGGCCGGTGGCGACGCCCCCGGTGACGGTGACCATCCGCACCCGGTCGTCCGTGACGAGCGGCCGCGCGGCGTCGTCGACGGAGCCGATGACCACGTTCAGGGCGCCCGCGGGGAGGCCCGCATCGCGCACGATCTCTGCGAGCATCAGCGCCGAGACCGGCGTCTGATCGGCGGGCTTCATGACCACCGCGTTACCCATCGCCAGTGCCGGCGCGACCTTGTTCGCCGCCAGATTGATCGGCGAGTTCGACGGGACGATCGCGGCGATCACACCGACCGGCACGCGCATCGTGTACCCGAAACGGCCTTCACCCCCGGGCACCGAGTCCATCGGAAGCACCGCTCCGATCGGCATCGTCGCGACGAGATCCGCGGCCATGGAGAACAGCTGGGCGGCTCGTCCGATCTCGCGTCGCGCGTCGCGGACGGGCTTGCCGCCCTCCTCGACGACCGTGTCGACGAGCTCGTCGTGGCGCGCCCGGATGCCGTCGGCGATGTGGCGCAGAGCGGCGGAGCGCTCGTGGGCGGGCAGATGCCGCAGCACCTCGCCGTGGGCGCGCGCGGCGCTGCCGATCGCCGCATCCACGTCGGCGGGCGAGGCCGAGGCGATCCTCGCGACGACGTGGTCGTCGTAAGGGCTGCGCACGACCAGCGTCGCACCGGAGCCGAGTCGCTCCGCGTTGTCGATCCAGATGCCCCGCTCGCTCATGCCCGGCTCCTCACGTCCATCCCATCCTCGCTGACGATGTCGACCCAGTCCCGTCCCACGAACAATGTGGCGTCGGCGAGCCGGCGTGCCGAACGCACGCTGTCGACGGCCTGCGCCGATCCGTCCGTGCCCCGCTCGACCCCGAGCCGGACGGATCCCGCGAACGTGCCGATCGAGAACTCGCACGCCGGCACCTGCGCGGACGCGCGCAGCAGCGAGTGCACGGCGCTGCCCTCGATCCCCGCCGCGGCGGCCACGGCGACCGCGCTGGTGATGCCGATCGCCGGGTGGAGCTCGGTCATCGAGACCATGCGGGCCTCGATGTCCGCCCCGGACTCGCTCGCGGCGGGCCCGACGATGCCGACTTTGGGCACCGCCTGTCCCCCGCCGGGCAGACCCATCCGCGCGGCGGCGGCCTGCCGGAATCGCATGAGCCACGGCAGCAGCTCGGCCACCGCGGGCCGTGATGACAGACCGCCCTCGAAGCCGATCTCATCGACCGAGACCAGAGCGGTGGGGGATCCGGCGTCGATCATGGTGCTCAGCACCCGTTTCCCGTCGACGATGAGCACGTCCACGGGACTGCCGGTGGGCAGGGTCCGGCCGTACTCGGACCATGTCGGCGGACTCCAGCGCAGCACGACCCGCACACCGGGGTACACGGTGCCCGGCACGATCTCGTCGCCGTCATGCGGCGGGACCTGTGCGTCGGGGGTCTGGACGACGGCCTCCAGCACGAGTCCGGAGTGGCGGTTGATGAGAGTGAGCGTGGTGGCCGGCGCGGTGAGCGGCACGAGCCCCTCCTGCACGGCGTAGAGCGCGACGGCCGAGGCGCAGTTGCCGCAGTTGCTGTCCCACTCGACCCGCTGCGTGGCGACGCTGACCTGAGCGAGCTCGTATTCCACGACCCCGTCGAAGGCACCCGCCGCGTCGACGATCATCGCCTTGCTCGTCGTGGACGTGCCGCCGCCGACTCCGTCGATCTGACGCTGGTCCGGTGACCCGAACAGCCGCAGGAGCAGAGCATCGCGCGCCGCGAGGTCGATGGGGAGGTGATCGTCGCGCAGAATCCAGCACTTGCTCGTGCCTCCGCGCATCCACACGGCGGGGATGCGGGCGTCGCGCCTCAGTTCCTCGTCGAGCGCGAGCGTTTCATGTTCCATGTTGCGTTCCTTTGCACACGGTGCGGTACTTGCGTGTACGATTGTACACAATGAAATCCATTCGCTGTCAACCTCGTGCCGGGGCCCGGTTCTCCGGCCTTCGCCGGGGCTGGATCCGCGACGGATCCGGCTTCGGCGCGCATCGGCGACACAGCGACGAATCCCGAGAGGATGGGAGCCATGAGCCTCGAGATCCATCCGGTGTGCGTGGGGCGTATCAACGGCCTGCACATGCCCTCCGTCACCTACCTGCGCGGGTGGGGTGAGCGCTTCGACACCGTGTTCATCATGTTCGCGATCACCGGCGGGGCATCGCCGATCATCGTCGACACCGGACCGCCCGATGCCGACACCGTCAAACGACTGCACGGCCACGATCTGATCCGTGCCGTCGACGAGCATCCGGCCGCCGCCCTCGAGAAGCTCGGCATCGATCCCGCGGAGGTGCGCACGGTCATCAACACCCATCTGCACTGGGACCACTCGTCGAACAACGACCTGTTCCCGAACGCGGAGGTGATCGTGCAGCGCAGCGAGGTCGACTACGCGATCGATCCCGTCGAGTGGCACAACGTGATGTTCGAGCGCCTTCCCGGTGTGCAGTCCCCGTGGCGCCGCGCCGAGGACCGGATCCGCACGGTCGAGGGCGACACCGAGATCGCCGAGGGCGTCTCCGTCATCGCGCTCCCGGGACACACCCCCGGCTCGCAGGGCGTGCTGGTGCAGGGCGCCGACCGCCGCTACCTGCTCGCCGGCGACACCGTGAACGCCTACGTCAACTGGGAGGGCGATGCGACCGCCTCCCACATCCCGTCCGGCCTCTACACGAGCATCACCGACTACGCCGCGAGCTTCGCGACGATCGACTCCCTCGACTGCGAGGTGATCCCGAGCCATGATCGCGCCGTGCTCGATCACGGACCGTTCCTCTGATCCGCAGCCCCGCGCAACGGCTGAGGGCCGGAATGCTCTGCATTCCGGCCCTCAGCCGTTGCGTACCCGTCCCGTCTATGCGCCGACGAGCAGCCTGCGCGGGTTGTCGACGACGATCCGCTCGACGATCTCCGCGTCGACACCGGCCGCGATGAGCTCGCCGCGCATCTCGCGCAGCACATAGGAGTACCCGGGGCCGCCGCGGCGCTCCCGGTCGGTGATCCAGCAGACGTCGTGCGAGAGCAGGAGCTTGTCGGCGAGCCCGCGGCGCACCATCTCGACGGTGTTGCGCACGCGCTCCTCCTGCTGGGGGATGTCGAGCGGGCCGTTGCGGTCGTACATCACGAAGGCGCCGCGCCGGGCCAGGACCTCGTGGTAGTCGACGTCGTCGAGTCCGTCGCAGTGGCTCACGGCGACGCGGCGCAGATCGACGCCCTCCTCCTCGAGCACATCGAGCTGCCACAGCCCGACCTTCGAGCGCGTGCCGTGCAGGATGATTCCGAGACCGGTCCTGCGGTGCGCACGGGCGCTCGCCCGCAGAGCCCGCTCCTCGACGGCGGAGAGCCACTCGCGATCGGCGCCGATCTCTCCGATGACACCGGGGCGGATGCCGTCGGTGCCGTTCTCGATGTCGTCGACGAGCCGCTCCGTGAGGACGGCCACGCTGAGCTTGTTGAAGTCCTCCTCGTAGAAGGGCTCGCGATACCAGCCGGATCCCATCACGATGTGCACGTCCGACTCGACGGAAGCCTGCAGCAGCTTGTGCGGGTCGCGCCCGAGGCCGCCGCTCGTGCAGTCGACGATCGTGGCGCCGCCCGCCGCCTTGTAGGAGCGCAGGTCGTTGACGGCCTCGTAGAGGTCCATCATGAACGACGCCTTCTGCCGGTTCACCCGGTACATGTCCGAGACGATGTGCTCATGCGGCATCGTCGGCCCGAGGGCGCGCGCGGACACGGGGCCCCGCACCGTCTGCACGGTCTGTCCGGCCTGTGAGGTCATCGTCTGCTCGCTCTCCCGGGGCGCATCCCCGCTCCGCTGCGTCGTCGCGGGATCCCGCCGATCCCGGCGACTGCTCCGATCATGCCCGGCACGGCTCAACCCGCGACGGCGGCGTGCAGCGCCTCGCCGAAGATCTGCACCGCACGATCGACATCCTCCGCCTCGACCACGAGCGGCGGGACGATGCGCATCGTGTCGCGGTCGATGCCGCAGGTGAGGATGAGCAGCCCTCGCGCATACGCCTCCTTCTGCACCCGCGCCGCGAGCGCCGTTCCGACCGATCCGTCGGCATGGCGCAGTTCGACTCCCACCATGAGGCCCAGTCCGCGCACCTCGTGCACCTCCGCCACGCTCTCCGAGACGGCGCGCAGCCCGTCGATCAGCCGTTGGCCCTGCACCGCGGCGTTGTCGACGAGCTCCTCCTGCTCGTACACGTCGAGCGTGGCGAGGGCTGCAGCAGCGGTGACGACGTGGCCGGAGAACGTGCCTCCCATGGATCCCGCCCAGGCCTTGTCCATGAGCTCCTTCGACGCGGCGAGCGCCGAGATCGGCAGGCCGGACGCCATCCCCTTCCCCATCACGATCATGTCGGGGCGCGCATCGAAGTGCTCGAACGCCCAGAAGCGTCCCGTGCGTCCCCAGCCGGCCTGGATCTCGTCGAAGATCAGCAGGATCCCATGGGCGTCCGCACGCTCGCGCAGCCCGTCGAAGAACCGCTTCGTGCCCGGAACGTAGCCGCCCTCGCCCTGAACCGCTTCCACGAGGAAGGCAGCGGTATCCTGCGGGATCGAGATCGTGGCGAGGATGCGGTCGAGCTGCTCGAGCGCGTGATCGGTCGCGTCGCCCTGGACCGACCGCAGACGCGCCGGCGCCGGGTAGGGTGCGAACACCACGCCGGCCATGAGCGGACTGATGCCTGCACGCACTTTCGCCGTCGACGACGTGAGCGAGGCCGCTCCCATCGTGCGCCCGTGGAACCCGCCCTCGAAGGCGATGATGTTGGGGCGTCCGGTCGCGTGTCGCGCCAGGCGCACCGCCGTCTCGACCGCCTCGGCACCGATGTTGCCGAACCACATCCGGTCGATGCCCTCGGGCAGATACGGTCCGAAGCGCTCCAGGAAATCGAGCGTCGGACGGTTCAGCCCGAGGCTCGAGGCGGGGAGCAGGATCTTCGCCACCTGGTCCTGGATGGCCTGCACCACGTGGGGATGGCTGTGCCCGGTGCTCGTCACCGCGATTCCTGCGGCGAAGTCCAAGAGCTCGGTGCCGTCCTCGAGGTGCAACCGCACCCCGGAACCTCGATCGATCACACCGCCGGTGAACTGGGCCAGATTCTCTGCGAGTCGCAGCATGTCTTCTCTCTTCTCGGGTCTTGCGTTCTTCTGCGTCAGGTCGCTTCAGTCGCGTGCGAATGCGCCCTCGCGGGCCGTGAACTCGGGGGAGGCGACGAGCGGGAAGTCGGTGAGCTCGGCGATCTCGTCGAAGCTGAAGCCGTCTGCGACGCGCTCCACGACGAACCGCTCGCCGTTCCAGCGGAAGACCGCCAGGTCCGTCACCACGATGTCCACGCACGCAGGTCCGGTGAGGGGGTAGTCGCACTCGGCGACGAGTTTGTGCGCGCCGTTCTTCGCGGTGTGCGTCATCATCACCATGACGGTTCCACCGCCGGCGACGAGATCCATCGCGCCCCCGATGCCGCCGCCGACCATCGCCGGCTGGCTCCAGTTCGCCAGGTTCGCGTGCGCGTCGACCTGGAATCCCCCCAGAACGACCGCGTCCACGTGGCCGCCGCGCACCATCTCGAACGCGGTGACGCTCTCGAAATAGGATCCGCCTGGACGCAGACGCACGTATTCCCCGCCGGCGTTGTAGAGCGCGGGGTCGTAGTCCTCCTCCGCGGCGGCCTCGCCGTAGCCGAGGACGCCGTTCTCGCCGTGCAGGGTGACATCCCGCCCGGCGATGTGGTTCGACACGAGCGTGGGCATGCCGACCCCGAGGTTGACGTAGCTGCCCTCTGGGATGAGGTCGGCGGTGATCTTCGCCATCTCGCCGCGGGTCCAGCCTCTCTTGCCGTTGTACTCCTGCGCGGCGTCGCTCCCTGCACCGGGTCGGGCCGCCCAGAACCGCGGCTTGACGTCGGCCGTCTGCAGCACGACCCGGTCGACGAAGATGCCGGGCAGGTCGATCGACTCCGGCGGCAGCGCACCCTCGACGATCTCATCGACCTCGGCGATCGCGATCTGCGCGCCTTTCGCGAAACTCGGCATGAAGTTGCGTCCGACGCCGGCGAAGTCCAGGTTGCCGAAGCGGTCGGCCCGGCGCGCCCGGATCAGGGCGTAGTCGACCGGAAGCGCCTTCTCCAGTACATAGTCGACGCCGTCGATCGTGCGCACCTCCTTGCCCTCGGCGACCACCGTGCCGACGCCGGTGCGGGTGAAGACGGCGCCGATGCCTGCGCCTGCCGCACGCAGCCGCTCGACGAGGGTGCCCTGCGGCACGAGCTCGACCTCGATGTCACCGGCGGCGATCTGCTGCTCGGCGGGCGAGCGGTCGCCGCTGGCCCGAGCCGAGAACGAGACGATCAAGCGCTTGACCTGATGGTTCTCGATGAGGGTCATCGACCGGTAGGGTCCCTCTCCCAGAGAGTTCGCGACGATGCACAGCTCCTTCGCCCCCTGGGCGCGCAGCGCGACGGTGAGGCTGGAAGGGAAGCTCTGCGTGAGCCCGAAGCCCGCGACCGCGATGGTCGCGCCATCCGGAACATCTGCGACCGCGGCCTCGGGGGAAGGGAAGATCTTGTCGTTCGGCATGATGGTGCTCTCTCTTCAGCGCGTGCGCGCGGGACGGAATCGCGGGACGACGTGCCCGTCTCCGGCGTGGAAGACCACTTCGACCGGATCGTCGATGCGGATGTCGTCGACCTCGCAGTCGACGATGTTCGTCATGATGGTCGGCCCCTCCTCGAGGGTCACGTAGGCGACGAGGTACGGTGCCGCCTCGCGCCAGGGACCGTAAGCCCGGCGGATCACGGTGAAGCTGTAGACCGTGCCGCGGCCGGAACCCGTCTCCCATACAGTGCGATCGCTGTGGCAGAACGGGCAGATCGGGCGCGGGTACCAGTGCGCCTCGCCGCACGCCTCGCAGCGCTTGATGACGAACCGGCCCTCCGCGGCAGCCGTCCAGAACTCGGCGGTGTCCGGGTTCGGGGCCGGTGCCGGCACGGGCAACGGGGCGTCCGTGATGATCTCGCTCATGCGTCTTCCCTTCCGAGGATCATGGTGGCGCTGCGCATCCGGGTGCCGAGGAAGCCGCCGTTGCCGTGCACGAGGGCGAGCCCGGCATCGTGCAGCTGCACGCCTTCGTTCGCCTCGCCGCGCAGCTGGCGCACCGCCTCGATGAGCTTCGTCACGCCTCCGCGCCCACCGGGGTGGTTGTTGGCGAGCCCGCCGCCGTCGGTGTTGACCGGAAGCCGGCCGAACGGCGCGACGAGCGCGCCTTCCAACACGAAGCGCCCGCCCTGACCGCGCTCGCAGAAGCCGAGGTCCTCGAGCATCTGGATCACGGTGAAGGTGAAGCTGTCATAGATCGACGCGTAGTCGATGTCCTGCGGAGTGAGCCCGGCCTGCTCGAAGGCGCGCGCGCCGGACCAGATCGCCGACGAATAGGTGAGGTCGACCTTCCCGCCGTTGACGATCTTGCCCGCCTCGCCGTGACCGAGCACGCGCACCGCGCGGCGCCCGAGGCCGAGGTCGCGGGCGATCTCCGCCGTCGTGACCACGATCGCTCCGCCGCCGTCCGTGACGACGCAGCAGTCGTCGCGGTGCAGCGGGTCCGCCAGCATCGGCGAGTTCAGGACGTCGTCGACGGTGACCCGTTTCTTCAGGAAGGCGTTCGGGTTGAAGGAGGCGTGGATGGAGGCGGCGACCTTGACCTCGGCGAGCTGGGCGCTGGTCGTGCCGAACTCGTGCATGTGCCGTTTGGCAGCGAGGGCGTAATTGCCCACCGGGCCGTTCCACCCCGCCATCCTGTCCTCGAAGCCGTCCTCGGGGACGGTGAGGCCTCCGCCGCCGGACTGCTCGCCTGTGCGGGACTTCCCGGCGAGGGTGACGAGCGCCACGCGGCAATCGCCCGCGGCGATCGCGGCCAGCGCGTGCGCGACGTGATAGATCGGCGCGGATCCGCCCGTCTCGGTCGAGTCCATGTAGCGCAGGTTGCGCAGCCCCATGTAGTCGGCCATGGAGATCCAGCCGTTCCCCGGCGCGTCGTTCCCGCAGAAATAGCCGTCCACATCGTCGAGCGTGAGCCCGGCATCGGCGAGGGCGCCCAGCGCCACCTCCGTGTGGATCTGCGCCAGCGACTTGTCCGGCAGCTCTCGGCCCGGGTGCTCGTAGGCACCCACGATGCGGATCGAATCCCACCGTCCCATTCGTGTTCCTCTCCTTCTTCGCTTGTCGTCGTTCTCGTCAGGGGCGCGTGGCGACCGGATCGGCCGGCACGTCCGTCCCCGCCAGGACCTCGTAGACGATCGCGTGGCGCCCCAGCTCCGCCCCCGCGAGGTCCGTGGCGGCGGCGATGCTGTCCGCCTCGAGCAGATCCATCACCCGAGGCGACGACGTGCCCTCTGCGTTCAGGTCGTGGATCAGCTGGTACCGACCCGCCCGCGGGATCCGTCCGCCACGGCGAAGAGCCTCCAAGCACGGCGGATCCTCGTCCGTCCCCCGCGCGATCAGCACGAGCGCCGCCGATCGGCGCTTGCCGCTCCCGGCCGCCGGCGCGTCCCCGGCTACCGCCACCCGGCGGTACAGGCCCCGCCCCCGTCCGCGCAGGGCGTGCGGGAACAGCGGAGGCAGTGCGCTGAAGAGCGGCGCCGGTCCGGATGCGTTGCGCGCGGCGTAGGCCTGGATCCCCGCTTCACCGTGGACTCCGTAGAGCGCCGCCCACCGTGCGGCCGCGTACCCGGTGCCCGTGGCGGGCGAGACGCGCCCGCCACGGACCGCGGTGACGAAACCGGGGTTCTCCCGCAGGACCTCGCCGATGTGCACGTCGCTGTAGAACGCGTCGAGCCTCTCGAACTCGTCCGAGCCTTCCTCCACAGAGGCATCGGTCCACAGCGCGTAGAGATGATCTCCGCCGATCGTGGGCGCCCAGGTCCTGGTCATGATCCGTCAGCTCCTCGTCGTCACTTCCGATGCCAGAGCATGATGGAGGTCAGCGACGGCGGATTGATCACGATGCCCGCCATGTCCTGCTTCGCGAACCAGAGGTTCTTCGGCATGACCCCCGTGATCAGCAGGGCGTTCTCCACGACGTATCGGTTGACGTCCTGCCACGCCTTGGCGTTCTCCGGGGTGTCCGCCGTCTCGTGCTGGGCCACGTCGATCAGGCGGTACAACTCCGTGTAGTCGGAGTTGGCCAGCCATGAGCTGTTCGGATCCAGGATCGCGGTCACCGTCGGGCCGACGGGGGCGAGGATCGCCGAGAACGCGTTGACCGGCCACACCTGCGCCTCGAGCTTGGTGCCCCACATGCTCGGGTCGAGCACGAGCGGCTGCATCGTGACGCCGATCTTGGCCCACTCCGCCTGTAGCACCTGAGCGATCTCCTTGTTGCCCTCGACCGGGCCGACGAGCATCTCGCCCACGTCGAAGCCGTCCGGGTAGCCCGCTTCGGCCAGCAGCTGCTTCGCCTTTGCCGGGTCGTAGGGGTACCGCTCGACGAGATCGGGAGCGTAGCCCTCCGAGCCCTCGATGAACAGCTGCTGGTTGTAGACCACGTTGTCGCCGAAGATGCCTGCACCGGCCTTGTGCCAATCGACCGCATACATGAGCGCTTGGCGCACCCGCAGGTCCTTGAGCGCGGGCACGATCTCGCCCTTCAGATCTCCGAAGACGATCGGACGGGCGGATCCCGGACCCTCCACCACCTGCAGGCCGGCGTCCTTGGCCGACTTGACCTGACGCAGGGACCCGGCCGCCACGTCGATCTGTCCGGTGCGCAGGGCAGCGAGACGGGTCTGCTCCTGGGGCATGACCTTGAGCACGATCTTGTCCCAGCGCACCTCCGCCTTGTCGTAGTAGTTGGGGTTGGGCGTGTAGACGTAGGTCGAGTTGGTGACCGTGTTCTTCGTGTCCAGGATGTAAGGGCCGGCGCCGGCGGTCTCGAGCTTGAGCTTGTCCGGGTCCTTGAGCGCGGCGGGGTTGGTGATCCAGCCCAGCGAGGTGAAAGCAGTCGTGAACGCCCAGGGCAGGCTCGGGCGCGGCTTGTCCGCTTGCAGGTGCACCACGACCTCGTGCTCCGTCGGCGTCTCGAACGTCGCCCCGCCGAGCCAGTACTGCGAGTACGCGGTCTGCAGCGCGTACTGCCAGTACGCGACCACGCCCGCGGCTGTCACCGGCGACCCGTCGCTGAACTTCGCATCGTCGCGCAGCTCCAGCTTCAGCGTGGTGTTGGTGTCGTCCAGCCACTCCCACTTCGTGGCGAGACTCGGGGCGAGCTTGCCCTTCTCATCGATCTCGATGAGCGGCTGATAGGCCGGAGCGAGGAAGTTGTTGGTCAGGCCGGCACGGGACAGGCTTCCGGCGTCGAAGCTCGCCGGCGCTCGGGTGAGGCCGACGGTGAGCGTTCCGCCCTTGCCGCCGCCCGCGGAGGAGCCGGCTTTGCCGCCGCCTCCGCCGCCGCAGCCGGTCAGAGCCAGCGCACCGGCCAGCACGGTCGCGACAAGCGCAGCCGCCGCTTTCGTTCTCGTGAATCGCATGTGTTTCTCCTGAAGTCCGCTTTCGTCACTGAAGGGAACCGAGCGACTCGACACCGAGCCGCTCGAAACGGGGCGAGGGATTCGCGCCGAGATGGCGGGCGAAGAAGCGCAGGGCGCTCTCCGTCTCATGAGCGGGCACGTCGAGGTGGCCGCCCGCATTCGCGTGCAGTGCCTTCTCGGCCGAACCCAGGTCGTCGTACAGGGTGAGAGCCGCATCGCGCGGCACGAGCTCGTCGTCCCACTGCAGGCGGAACTCGACGGGTATCCGCACCCGCGTCGCGCTCTCGTCCACCGAGTCGCGACGCAGCAGCCCCAGCACGGCGGCGGTCACGCGGTCGTCGGCAGCGAGGAAGGGGATCCCGATGAGGCTTCCGAGCGCGACGCCGAGAAATCCCACCGGCCCCGCCGCATCCACCTCGTCGAGCTGCTGCAGCGCGTCGAGCGTCGCATGCCATTCCGCGACTCCCTGGGGCGCGATCTCGGCGTGGAACAGATCTGCGGCCGTCCCCATGTCGCCGACCGCGGCGCGCACGGCCATGTCGTCGATGAGCTCCCAGTGCCGTGAGGTGCGATGCCGCCCGCCGTGACACGGCGCGTCGATCGCCACCACCGTGTACCCGGCGCGTGCGTAGGCGTGTCCGAGTGCGATGACGTCCGGCTTGGTCCGGTTCTGCCGCTCCGCATGGCCGATCAGCAGCAGCGGGGGGGCGCCGATCGCGTCGTCCGCGGTCCACAGCGCGCCGGTGGCCTCGCCGACGACGATCTGTCGTTCCCGGATTCCGCCGGTGACGGATTCGGAGAGGGTCTGCATGGTCATGTGCTGTCCGTCACTTCCGGTACCAGAGCATGATCGAGCTCATCGAGGGAGCGTTCATCACGATCCCGCCGATGTCCTTCTTCGCGAAGATCGACGTCGTCGGCATGACGCCGGCGAGATAGAGCACGTTCTCCGCGGCGTAGCGGGCGACGTCCTGCCATGCCTTGCGGCTCGCCTCCGTGTCCGCGGGTGTCCGCTGGGCGGTGTCGATGAGTGCGTAGAGGCCGCTGTAGTCGGACTGCGACAGCCAGGTGCTGTTCGAGTCGAGCAGCGCAGAGATCGTCGGTCCCACCGGCGCCGAGATCGACGAGTACACGTTCAACGGCCAGGCGTGCGCGTTGATCTGCGTGCTCCAGGCTGCCGGGTCGAGCACCAGCGGCTGCACCGTGACGCCGATCTTCGCCCATTGCGCCTGCAAGACCTGGGCCAGGTCGGCGTTGCCCGGGACCGGCCCGACGATCATCTGGCCCGCATCGAACCCGTCCGGATAGCCCGCCTCGGCGAGCAGCCGCTCCGCCTTCTTCGGATCGTACGGGTGCAGGTCCACCAGATCGGGCAGATAGCCCTCGGACCCCTCGGCGAAGATCTGCTGGTTGTAGATCACGTCGTCGCCGAAGATCCCCGCACCGATCGACTTCCAGTCCACCGCATACGCGAGTGCCTGCCGCACCCGCAGATCGGCGAGCGCCGGAACGGTCTTCCCTTCCAGATCGCCGAAGATGATCGGCTTGCCGCCCCCGGCTCCGAGGACGACCTGCAGCCCGGCATCGCGAGCCGCCTTGACCTGACGCTGCGCTCCGGCAGCCACGTCCACCTGTCCGGTGCGCAAGGCAGCGAGACGGGTCTGCTCCTGAGGCATGACCTTGAGCACGATCTTGTCCCAGCGCACCTCCGCCTTGTCGTAGAAGTACGGGTTGGGCGTGTAGACGTAGGTCGAGTTGGTGACCGTGTTCTTCGTGTCCAGGACGTAAGGCCCCGCACCGGCGGCCTCGAGCTTGAGCTTGTCCGGGTCCTTGAGCGCGGCGGGGTTGGTGATCCAGCCCAGCGACGAGAACGAGGTCGTGAACGCCCAGGGCAGATTCGGGCGCGGCTTGTCCTCTTGCAGATGCACCACGACCTCGTGCTCCGTCGGCGTCTCGAACGTCGCCCCGCCGAGCCAGTACTGCGAGTACGCGGTCTGCAGCGCGTACTGCCAATAGGCGATCACGCCCGCGGCTGTCACCGGCGACCCGTCGCTGAACTTCGCATCGTCGCGCAGCTCCAGCTTCAGCGTGGTGTTGGTGTCGTCCAGCCACTCCCACTTCGTGGCGAGACTCGGGGCGAGCTTGCCCTTCTCATCGATCTCGATGAGCGGCTGATAGACCGGGGCGAGGAAGTCGTTCGACAGGCCGGAACGGGCGATGCTTCCGGCATCGAAGCTCGCCGGCGCCCGGGTCAGGGCGACGGTGAGCGTTCCGCCTCTGCCGCTCTTGCTCGATCCGGTCGTCGTCCCGGACGAACCGGAACTGCAGCCTGCGGCAGTGATCACGAGGGCGCCGGCGAGCAGCGCCGCTCCCAGGGCTCGCACGAGCCGGAGTCGCGGGAAACGCATAAG
The DNA here is from genome assembly GCF_023703415.1 of Microbacterium sp. USTB-Y. GTDB lineage: Bacteria > Actinomycetota > Actinomycetes > Actinomycetales > Microbacteriaceae > Microbacterium. The sequence continues at coordinate 144,459 of NZ_JAGMTU010000007.1, forward strand.
TACCTCTCAGGGGGATGGATCGGCCGCGGGAACGGGCGCCCTCACACGGCGTTCGCCGCGCGCTGACGAAGGCTCTCGGCCCGATCGGGAATGGCGGCGATGAGTTTTCGGGTGTACTCGTGCTGAGGATCGGCGAACACCTTTTCGGTGCTCCCCTGCTCCACGATCCGTCCCCGGTAGAGGACGTAGACGCGATCGCACATGAGCCGCACGACGTTCATGTCGTGCGAGATGAACAGGTAGGCGACCTCCCGCTCCCGCTGCTTCGCGGTGAGGAGGTTCAGCACCTGTCCGCACACCGAGGCGTCCAGAGAGCTGACCGGCTCGTCGCACACGATGAGCGCGGGGTCGGAGATGAGGCTGCGGGCGATCGCGACGCGTTGCAGCTGGCCGCCGGAGAGTTCGCGCGGGTATCGGCGCGCATACGACGGATCCAGGCCCACGCCGGCGAGCGCCACGCTCACGAGTCCGTCGCGCCCCGGCTTCGCGCCTCCGCCGGCCGCCGTCAACGGCTCGAGGAGGCTCCAGGCGATCGACTTGAACGGATTGAACGCCCGATACGGGTTCTGCAGCACGACCTGCACGGGCCCAGGCTCGTGCGACCGGCGTCCGCGCAGGGCGACGTCCTCGCCGAGCACCTGCACGGACCCCTCCGCCGGCGGCTCGAGACCCAGCACCGCGTTGCCGATCGTGGATTTGCCCGACCCGGACTCGCCGACCAGACCGACCGTCTCGCCCGGAGCGATGTCCAGTGTGATCCCCTGCACCGCCCGGAACGTGCGCCCGAAGCCCTGACGGTAGTCGATCGCCAGATCCTCGATACGGAGGACGTTCCGCCGGGTGGGGGAAGCCGTCCCCTCGACGGTGTTCTCAGCCACGATCGGCCTCCTCTGCGTTCGGGTCGTCGCCGATGACGGACACGGGCCGTGCGATCGTCCGCACCGCGCCGACGAGGGCTGCGGCTTCGGAGGCGCCCTCGCGCACGGTGATGCAGCGTGCGATGACGGCGCCGTCCCGGCGTACGGCTCGTGCGCCGGGTTCGGCGCAGGCCGCCGTGGCCAGCCCGCAGCGCGCGCGGAAGCGGCAGCCGTCGGGCCACGTTCCCGGATGGGGCACGGTGCCCTCGATGAGCGGGAACGGCTCACCGCGCTCGACCCCGTGCAGACCGCAGTCGAGCAGGCGGCGCGTATACGGATGACGGGGACGGGTGACGACGTCCAGGGTCGGGCCGTGCTCGACCACGTCGCCCGCATACAGCACGAGCAGCTTGTCGCAGAGCGCCGGCACGATGTTCAGGTCGTGCGTGATGAGGATGAGGCTCAACCCCTTGTCGCGCTTGATCTGCTCGAGCAGCTGCAGGATGCCGTGCTGCACGGTCACATCGAGGGAGGTTGTCGGCTCGTCGGCGATGAGCACGTCGGGGTCGCCGGCCAGTGCCAGCGCGATGCACACCCTCTGCGCCATCCCGCCCGAGAGCTCATGGGGGTAGCGCGACATCACGCGCTCCGGCTCATGCAGCTGCACGGAGCGCAGCAGCTCGATCGCTCGCTCGCTCGCGGCCGACTTGGACAGATCGCTGTGACGACGGATCGTCTCGATCATCTGGTTGGACACTCTGTAGCAGGGATCCAGGCCCACCATCGGGTCCTGCGAGACGTAGCCGATCCGGCGGCCCCGCAGCTGCTGCATGCGGGACTTGCTCGCCGTCGTCAGGTCCTCGCCGTCGAAGACGACCTCTCCGCGATCCACGGTGATGTTGGCGGGCAGCAGCCCGAGCAGGGCCAGGGTGGTCACCGATTTCCCGCAACCGGACTCTCCGACGATGCCGATCGACTCGCCGGGCTGCAACTCGAAGCCGAGATCGGTGACGAGCGGCGCCGCAGGCTCCGTTCCGCTCGCGGCGCGGCTCAGCCCGAGGCCGCGAACACGCAGCAGCGCGGTCGGGGACGGAGCGACCACGATCGACTCCTCGGCGTCGACCGATCCGACGCTCACCTCGAGCGATTCGCCTCGCCTCGAACGCCGGCGCGGTGTCGTCGCCGCGGCCACGATGTCCCGCGCAGCGTCTCCGATCGTGATGAAGCAGACGACGAGCGATCCGATCGCGACCGCCGGCGGCACCATCATCCACGCGGCCTCCGAGATGACCATCTGGGCGTCCTGCAGCATCCCGCCCCAGCTGGCCTGCGGCGGCAGGACACCGAAGTTCAGGAAGGCGAGGCCGCTCTGGATGATCAGCGCGAAGGCCGCCATGAGGCTCAGATTGACCACCACCGGCGGAAGTGCCGTCGGCAGGATGTGGCGCAGCATGATCAGGCCCTTGCGCACGCGCGACACCTCGGCGAAACGCACGTAGAGCTCCTGCGACGCCTGCAGGCTCATCGCCCGCGCGATCCGGAACAGCGACGGCGAGAAGAGCAGACCGAGCGTGATCATGGCCGCAGTACGCGCGGAGGGGTCGATGGCGAACAGCAGCAACAGGATGATGAGGCTCGGCAGCGCGAGGATGATGTCTGCCAGCCGCGAGCTGACCGCATCGAAGGCGCCTTTGAGGTACCCCGCCGCGATCCCCGTGGGGAGTCCGACGAGCACCGCTACGAGGGTCACCTGCACGATGCCGACGAAGGCGTCGGTGCCGCCGTAGAGCAGCCGGCTGAGGATGTCGCGCCCGAGCGGATCCGTGCCGAGCCAGTGCGCGGCGGAGGGGCCGGCGAGCACGTTGCCCAGGTCCTGATCGTTGTACCCGTAGGGGGCGATCACCGGAGCGAGCAGGCACAGGATCGCCAGCAGCAGGACCCAGCAGGCGGCGACGATTCCGGCGGGATGCTCGCCGATGCGCTCGAGGAGCGCAGGGCGGCGATAGGGCACCTTGAGCGCGGCGGTGGTGGGGCGCGGCGGCGCAGGGCGTGCGGTGGTCATCGACCGCCTCCTCGGAGTCGGGGATCCAGAAGCGCGTAGGAGGCGTCCGTGACGAAGTTGATGATGACGACGCCGAGGGTGAAGTACAGGGCGCAGCCGAGCGTGACCGGCAGGTCGTGCTGAGTGACGCCCTCGAACAGCGCCAGCCCGACACCCGGCAACGCGAAGATCTGCTCGACGAGCACGGTCCCCCCGATCAGGGTGATCGCATTGAGTCCGATCGCCGTCACCACGGGGATGAGCGAGTTCCGCAGCGCGTGCTTGAACAGCACGCTCCCGGGGTGCAGGCCGCGCCCCTGCAGACTCCGGATGAAGGGCGCGGACAGGGTCGACTTCATCTGGTCGCGCGTGAGCTTGGCGATGCTCGTGATCATCGCTGTCGCGATCGCCGCAACCGGCAGCACGAGGGACCGCAGCCACTGCCCCGGATCCTCCGAGGGCTGCACGTATCCCGACGCAGGGAACCAGCCGAGGTTCACTGCGAAGACGTTGATGAGCAGCAGGCCGAGGACGAAACTCGGCACGGCGATGCCTGCCACCGAGAGTGCGTTTGACCATGCCTCCCCGGATCCCTTGCGCACACCGCTGGCGACGCCCAGACCGAGCCCGACGACGATCGCGACCGCGAGGGCGAGGGCGGCGAGGCCGAGGGTCACGGGCACCCGCTGCTCCAGGACCACGCTCACCTTCTGCCCCGTCAGGTAGGAGGTGCCCAGGGATCCGTGAAGCAGGTCTCGGAACCACTCGAAGTAGCGCACCGGCAAGGGGCGGTTCAGGCCGTACTGCTCTTCGACACGCTGGATCTCCGCCGGTGTCGCGGCCTCTCCGAGGATCTGCTGGGCGACGTTCCCGGGGGTGAGCACCTGCAGCACGAAAGCGATGCTCGGCACCACGATGATCAGCACGATCGACATCAGGATGCGGTTGCCGAAGAAGATCACGAGCCTAGGCATGGACGTCGGCCCCCGTCTGCGCGATCGACGCGAATCCTCGCGCCGGCCGCCGATGGCCGTGGTGTGAAAGCCGCATCGCTCCCTCATTCGTTCCGTGATTCGGAAGACGCCGACCGGGCGGGACGTTGTGCCCCTCTGAGGGTCTCCGGGTCATGGATCCGGGTACCTGGCGCCGTTTGTCGTACCGCGACCGTGGCGTCAGAAGGCGTCTCGGCGTCGGTATGGGGCCACTGTACGTTATGAATGCAATAGCACGCAACTGTATCCAATGGGATATTTACCCTGCCGCTCTCCCTAGGCAACCCCACGACAAGGCACTTCCCGTTGATCGGAGCGCGGAACCACCGCCACCACACTCCGCCGTGGACAGCCGTGCTCGCTTGTATGCAATAGGACCGGCGCGATATCGTTCTCTGACTCCCGAAGGGGGTCCGGTAACGGAAAGGGCGCGCATCGCGCGCGCCGGAGTGGGAGGAATACCGTGACGGTGTCCGCGTACGACGGGATCCGGGAACTGATCCTCACCAACGCCCTGCCCGCGAACGAGCCGCTCGTGGAGACCGCCCTCGCCGAGCAGTTCGGAGTGAGCCGCACGCCGATCCGCGACGCCCTGCGTCGACTCGAGCAGGACGGCCTCGTCGAGCGCTTCGGCCGGGGTGTCCGGGTGCGCGAACTGAGCCCCGAGGAGATCCTCGAGATCTACGAAGTGCGCGAGACCCTGGAGGCGGCAGCCGCACGCGCGGCGGCCAACCGGCGCACCGAGCTGGACCTGTCCCGCCTCGCAGCGATCCACGAAGAGATGCTCGCCCTGGGCGAGAACCTCGACGAGCGAGTCGCCCTGAACAACCGCTTCCACGAGACACTGTGGCAGGCGAGCCACAACAGCACGCTCCAGGAGTCGATCGGGCGACTCATCATGCGGCTTCGCCGGCATCCGCACACCACCCTCGAGTACCCCGGGCGATGGGAACGAGTGCTCACCGAGCACCAGGAGATGCTCGACGCGATCCGCGACCGGGAGGCGGATCGCGCCGCCGAGATCGCCACGGTGCACATGAGCGCCGCTCGGGACGTGCGGCTGCGCATCTACGCGACCAATCCTGACGGCCTCCGCGGACAATGACCCGCTGACATCGCCCCGTCGCGGACCGAGGAGCATCGCACCCTCGGTCCGCTTTCTTGCTTTTCATTGTATACATCTGTAGCCTGTCGCGTACGTCAGTACTCGAATCAACGACGACCCGAGGAGCGCTCATGACGACGACCAGACCCAACCCCCACGACGACCCGATCACTCCCCGCTCCGGCATGCCGCGCCGGAGTGCGCTGCGCACCCTCGCGGGCGGCGCCGGCGCCCTCGCCCTGGGAGCCGCCGGCGCGATGATCTCCGCACCCTCGGCCCGTGCCGCCGGAGGGAGGGTCGCCGCTGCGCCCGACGGCGGCCGCAGCCATGGACGCGTCACGCGCTACGACGCTCAGACGACATGGAGGCCGATGCCGGAGGACGCCGCCGCGCAGCGCGATGTGCAGATCCGTCCCGGGGTGCGGCTGCGGGTGTGGGACACCGGAGGGCGCGGACCCGTGATCGTGCTGCTGCACCCGTACAGCGGCAGTGGCGAGGTGTTCGGCTATCAGCACGCCGCCTTCGCCCGGGCCGGCTATCGATCGATCTCCTTCTCCCGACGAGGATTCTTCGGCTCGGACGCCGGCCCCTCCGACGACACCGGCACGGTCGCCGGAGACCTGCAGCTGCTGGCCGACGCGCTCGACCTGAGGCGCTTCCACCTCGTCGGCACCGCCGCCGGCGGCTTCGGCGTCTTCGACTACGCCCTGTCCCATCCGGAGCGCCTGCGCAGCGCCGCCGTCGCATCGACCCTCGCCGGCATCTCCGAGCCGGACTGGACCGCGGTCACCACCGCCCTCCTGCCTGCGCAATGGAACTCGCTGCCCGGGGCCTTCCAGGAGCTCGGCCCTTCGTATCGCGCCGCGAACCCGGACGGCGTCGCGCAGTGGCAGCACTATGAAGAGCGCTCCAAGCCGGCAAACGTGGTGCAGGCAGCGGGCCGGACCATCACCTGGGCGGCGGTCGAGAGCATCACGACGCCTCTCCTCGTCCTGAGCGGAGACGCCGATCTGTACATGCCGCCGCCGCGCATGCGGACGATCCTCGAGCACGTCCGCGACGGCGAGGGCGCGCTGATCAGCGAAGCAGGGCATGATCCCTTCTTCGAGCAGCCCGATGCGTTCAACACGGCGATCCTCAGTTTCATCCGCCGACGCTGAGGGTCACCGGACGGCCATCCCAGCTGTGCCGCGTACCCTGGTCCGGTGACCTCCTCGCCCGCGCTCGCCCGCGCCGAATCGCTCATCCGGTCCATCCCGGACTACCCCGAACCCGGCATCCTGTTCCGCGACATCACGCCGCTGCTCGCGGACCGCGAGGCGCTGCACGCGACAACGGACGCCCTCGTGGCCCCGTTCCTCGGGTCCTTCGACGTCGTGGCCGGGATCGAGGCGCGCGGGTTCATCCTCGCCGGAGCGGCCGCGATCGCCGCCGGCACCGGGTTCGTGCCGATCCGCAAGGCCGGCAAGCTGCCGCTGCCCGCGGCCTCCGTCGACTACGCGCTCGAGTACGGCACCGCCACGATCGAGATGCACGACGACCTGGCCGCCGGATCCCGGATCCTGCTCATCGACGACGTGCTCGCGACCGGCGGCACCCTCGCGGCCGGCCGCCGCATCGTCGAGGAGCTCGGCTACACGGTCGCGGGGATCTCGGTGCTCTTCGAGATCGACGGGCTCGGCGGCCGCGACGTGGTGGGCGACGTGCACACCGTGTTCCGCAGCTGAACGCACCCCGGACCCCCCGCCGACGCCCGGCAGGACGGCCCGCGCCCGGGCGGTAGACTGGTGTCGCCCCCGCCCGCGACTTCCTGGAGCCACGCATGCCCACCATCGTCGTCGACGTCATGCCCAAGTCCGAACTGCTCGACCCGCAGGGCAAGGCCGTCTCCGGGGCGTTCGCCCGCACGGGCGTGACCGCGTTCAGCGACGTCCGCATCGGCAAGCGCTTCGAGCTCACCGTCGACGGCGAGGTCACCGACGCCGTGCTCGCCGAGGCCCGCCGCGTCGCCGAAGAGGTGCTCTCCAACTCGGTGATCGAGGACGTCGTCGCCGTCTCCGTGAGCGGCGCCGAGGCCGCCGAATGACCGTTCGGATCGGGGTCGTCACCTTCCCCGGCTCCCTCGACGACCGCGACGCCCAGCGCGCGGTGCGCATCGCCGGCGCCGAGCCGGTCGCGCTCTGGCACGGCGCGCACGACCTCGACGGGGTCGACGCCGTGATCCTGCCGGGCGGCTTCAGCTACGGCGACTACCTGCGCTCGGGCGCGATCGCCGCACTCTCGCCGATCATGACCGAGGTCAAGGACGCTACCGCGAAGGGCATGCCCATCCTCGGGATCTGCAACGGCTTCCAGATGCTCGTCGAGGCGCACCTGCTGCCCGGCGGTCTGATCCGCAACGACCACCAGCACTTCGTGCGCCGCGACCAGAAGCTCACGGTCACCAACGCCGACACCGCCTGGACCCGCGACTTCTCCGCCGGCCAGGAGATCATCATCCCGCTGAAGAACGCCGAGGGCGGGTACGTCGCCTCCGAGGAGACGCTCGACCGCATCGAGGGCGAGGGCCTCGTCGCCTTCCGCTACACGGGTGTGAACCCGAACGGATCCCTCCGCGACATCGCCGGCCTCACCAATCCCGCCGGCAACGTGGTGGGCCTCATGCCGCACCCCGAGCACGCCACCGAGCCCGGCTTCGGCCCCGACACGGCCGCCGCCATGCGCAGCGGCGTCGACGGCCTGCCGTTCTTCACGAGCGCGATCGCCGCGGTCGCGCGCGCCGCCGCCTGAGTCACCCCGCTTTCGAGTCGGCCCCCTCAGCACGACCCCCGGGTCGTGCTGAGGGGGACGACTCCGTTCCGGGGCGTTGCACCGCGCGGCACCCCGGTCTAGCGTCGGAACCGTCCCCGACGATGGGAGGACCGCATGGGCCGGTTCGTGTACTGGATGAACGTGTCGCTGGATCTGCGGATCGAGGCCGCTCCCGGCGAGGACGGCGGCGGCGACTGGATGCGGATCGGCGAGCCGCTGCACCGCGAGTTCAATCGACGTGCCGCCGAACTGGCGCTCCTGGTGCAGGGCCGGCGCGTGTTCGAGATCATGGAGGACTACTGGCCCGCGGCCCGCGATGACCGGTCCCTGCCCGCGTTCATGCAGGAGTACGGCGCGATCTGGACCGACAAGCCGAAGATCCTCGTCTCGCGCACCCGCCACGAGGCCCCGTACAACACCCGGGTGATCGGCGACGATGCGGTCGCCCGGCTGGCCGACGTGCGCGCCGAGACGGACGGGGACATCGGCGTCGGCGGAGCGACGCTCGCCACCGCCCTGCTCGACGCCGGACTGCTCGACGAGCTGCTGCTGTTCACGCACCCGGCGATCCTGGGATCCGGCCGGCCGCTGTTCGACGATCCGCGTCCGGGCGAGACCCGGGATCCGGTGATCGTCGACCTGCTCGAGCAGGCCTCCTACGACGAAGGCGTCACCCTGCACCGCTACGCCGTGCGGCGCTGAACGGGTCAGCCGAGCGCGGGCGGCCAGACCCCGATGAGCACGGCCATCACCACGACCGTGACGAGTTCGTGCGCGATGTTCAGCACGGTCAGCGAGCTGGGGCGCCCCTCGAAGGCGTCGTGCGTGATGAACCGCGCGGCCGTGAACCCCATCCACAGCGTGATCGAGGTGACCAGCGCCGAGACGAAGAAGGATCCGCCGTAGAAGTGCCAGGCGATCGCCGTCGCCCCCGCGAGCACCCACGCGGTGACGAAGCTCACGACCACCGTCGCGATGATGGCCAGGACGGGGTTGCCCTTGGGGTTGTCGAGGTCGATCCCTGCGAGGCGGGCCCAGCGCGTGCCGAACACACCGCGGGCGTACCAGACGGATCCGACGAGCATGCTCGACGCGGTCGCGAGCAGGACGGCCCAGTAGTTGATCTCGGGAATCATCGCGACGCTCCTTCGGGACGGGATCCGGACGGTGGATCCGGTGCGCTCAGGGTATCGCCGCGCACGTCCCTTCCGGGGACGACGGGCGCCGGTCCTCGGTATCCAGAAGGCCCCGGCCGTTGTGCAGGACCGCCCCGCCGTTGTGCAGGACCCGCGGGCTGAATCCTGGCGATTTCCGGCCCCGAACGCCGTTTCCGGAGGCTGCGGCCCTGCACAACGCGCACCCTCCCTGCAGAACGGCCGACTGCGCGGCGCGACGTCAGGGCTGAGCGGTCACCAGAGGCTGAGCGGTCACCAGGGGCGGAGCGGTCACCAGGGGCTGGGCTCGTAGTCCTTCAGGAACACGCCGTGCACGTCCTCCCCGGCCTCGCCGCGCACGATCGGGTCGTACACGCGGGCGGCGCCGTCGACGAGGTCGAGCGGGGCGTGGAAGCCCTCCTCCGCGAGGCGCACCTTCGTGTAGTGCGGGCGCTCGTCGGTGATCCAGCCGGTGTCGACGGCGGTCATCAGGATGCCGTCGGTCTCCAGCATCTCCGCGGCGCTCGTGCGGGTGAGCATGTTCAGCGCGGCCTTCGCCATGTTCGTGTGCGGATGGCCGGGACCCTTGTACCGCCGAGAGAACTGACCCTCCATCGCCGAGACGTTGACGATGTGCTTGCGGCGCGCGGGCGATGCGGCCATCGCCGGACGCAGCCGGCTGATGAGCAGGAAGGGCGCGGTGGTGTTGCAGAGCTGCACCTCGAGCATCTCGAGCGGATCCACCTGGTCCACGCTCTGCACCCAGCTGTTCACCCGGTTCACGTCGGGCACGAGACCGCCCGCGTCGATCGCGCTGCCGTCGGCGTGCTTCGCGAGCGACGAGGATCCGGGCGCCATCGCGAGTCGCGCCAGGTCGTCGGCGGTGAGCGCCTGGCCGCCCTGCTCGGCGATCGTGCCGCCGAGAGAGGCGATCGACAGCAGCGGATGCGCGTCGACGGACGCCTGCAGCGCCTCGGGGTGCGGATCCGCGGTGTGCCCGAAGGTCTCCATCTCGGGCAGGGGGCCGTTCGGAAGCGGCTGCAGCTCGGCGTCGACGAGCAGCGAGTACGCACCCGGCGAGCGGCGCACGGTCTGCGCCGCGTTGTTGATGAGGATGTCGAGCGGCCCCTGGGCCGCGACCGAGTCGGCGAGCGCGATCACCTGGGCGGGATCGCGCAGGTCGATGCCGACCACGCGCAGGCGGTGCAGCCAGTCGGCGGAGTCGGGAAGCGCCGCGAACCGGCGCACGGCGTCGCGCGGGAACCGCGTCGTGATCGTCGTGTGCGCGCCGTCGCGCAGCAGCCGCAGCGCGATGTGCATGCCGATCTTCGCGCGCCCGCCGGTGAGGAGGGCCCGCTTGCCGGTCAGATCCGCCCGCGCGTTGCGCTTGCCGTGGCTGAACCGCGCGCAGTCGGGGCAGAGCTGGTGGTAGAACGCGTCGACGGTCGTGTACGGCTGCTTGCAGATGTAGCAGTTGCGGGGCTTCAGCAGCTCGCCCGCGGTGGGCGCATCCACCACGCTCGACGCGAGGTCGAGGCCGCGGGTCTCGTCGTCGATGCGGTCGGGGGCGCCCGTCGCGGTCGCGGCGATCACGGCCTTGTCGGCCTCGGCGATCGCGTCGCGGATCTCCCGTCGGCGCACCCGCTTGGCGGCCTTGAACATCGCGGCCGTGGCCCGGCGCACCTCGATGAAGTCGGGGTGGGTCTGGTCGAGCTCGTGCAGCTCGGCGAGCACCCGGAGGGTCGTCGCGAGGTCGTTCGGGTCGATGCCGGATCCGACGGCGTCGCCGAGGTCGGAGGCGTCGGAATGCGCGTCGGTCATTGGACCGATTCTACGCGAGCACGCTGAACGGGATCCGGGACGAGCGCCGTTCCCCTCCCCTGGTCGCCTTTCCCTCCCCGCAGCAGCGACTCCCCGGGGAGGGGAAGACGGCTCAGGGAGGGAAACGCGCCCCCGGGGAACCGCGCACCCGGGGAACCACACCCGGGAATCCCGGGCGGGCATCGGGGGCGGGCACCGCGAACGGGGCCGGACACCCGGACGGCCGGCCCGGGAACCGCACCGGAAACCGCACCGGGAACCGCCCGGGGAACCGCGCGCACCGCACCGGAGCGGCCGGGCGGTCGGCACGCGGGGCGGCGCCTCAGGCGATGCCGCCGCCGTCGACGACGAGGGCGGATCCGGTCACGTACGACGACTCGTCGCTCGCGAGCCACACCACGGCCGCGGCGATCTCGGACGGCTGGCCCATCCGGTTCAGCGGCCGCTCCGCGGCCTCGGCGAGGAAGCCGGCCTGGTCCTGACCGAGCTGGCGGGCCTCGTCGCGCAGCATGCCGGTGTCGACGTCGCCCGGGTTGACCGAGTTCACGCGGATGCCCTGCGGGCCGTGGTCGATCGCGAGCGCACGGGTCATGTTGACCACCGCGCCCTTCGATGCGCAGTAGGAGATCGCCTGCCCGCCGCCCTTGAGACCCCAGCCGGATCCGGTGTTGACGATGGATCCGCCGCCGTTCGCCGCCATGACGGGCACGACGTGCTTGCACATGAGGAAGATCGCGCGCACGTTGACGCCGAACACGCGGTCCCACTCCTCGACCGTGGTCTCGACCGCCGTGGTGCGGCGGATGATCCCGGCGTTGTTGAAGACGACGTCGACACCGCCGAAGCCGTCCACGACCGCCGCGACGACGCGTTCGATGTCGGCCTCGCTCGAGACGTCGGCGCCGATCGCGAGGGCGGTGCCGCCGGCCGCCCGGATCTCCTCGGCGACGGCCTCGGCCGCCTCGGCGTTCAGGTCGACGACGGCGACCTTGGCGCCCTCGGCGGCGAAGGCGAGGGAGGTGGCGCGGCCGATGCCGCCGGCGCCTCCGGTGACGATGGCGTTCTTGTTCTGCAGTCGCATGGTGGTTCCTTTGCGGGTGGGGGTCAGACGGGGGTGGTCTCGGGGGCGGAGACGGCGTAGAACGCGGTGGCCGCGGCGCCGGTGATGACGCGGACGTGCCCGGCGAGCGCAGCGTCGAGCTCGGCGTCACCGGTGTCGACGAGGAGCGGGCGCCCGGCGAGGTCGACGAGCTTCTGCTCCGGGGCGACGACGAGGAGCGGAGCGGATCCCATCGCGCGGATCACCCGCGCCGAGAGCTGCTGGTTGCCGCGTCCCAGCAGGAAGCCCTGGCCGCCGATGACGGTGACCACGGCCTGAGCCGGCCCGGCGGCGACCTCGTCCAGCAGGCGCCGCTCGTCCGCGCCCGCGGCGATCACGGCGCCGTCGAGCACGACGTCGACGCCGAGCGGGGTCTTTGCCACGCCGAGCTCCGCCGCGATCCGTGCGGTGGTGCCGCCGGGACCGAGCAGGTACCGCACGCCGGGGCGCATCGCGGCGACCGCGGCCCGTGCCGCGGAGGCGACCGCGGCCTCCTCGGTGGCGGGCGTCGGCGCCTTGCGCGCCTGGGTGCGGCCGAGACGCTGGGGGACGCGGAGCGTGCCGTAGAGCACGGGTTCGACCCTGGCGCGGCGCAGCGCCGCCTCATCGACGTCGAGCACCTCGCGCTCGGCGGTGGGGACGGGATCCGGCCCGATCCAGTCGGCGGCGAGGGATCCGGCCGCGACCGGGCTCACCGCGAACACGGGCGAGTACATCTTGACGCCGGCGGGGATGCCGAGCACGGCCGGGCGGCCCGTGGGCGTCGAGCGGGCGGAGCGGGACGGGGCACGGTGCCCGGACGGAGACGGCGTTTCGTCTCGGGCGCCTGCGGCGTCCTCGCTCAACGACCCCGGAAGACGGGCACCCGAGGCGTCCTCGCTCAACGACCCCGGAAGACGGGCACCCGAGGCCTCCTCGCTCGACGACCCCGGGGGCGGCGTCAGCCCGCGCACGGCGTCGCGGAGGGTGCCGTCGCCGCCGGCGACGAGCACGAGCGTCGCTCCGGCGGCGGCCACGGCCGCCACGGCGGCGGCGGTGTCCTCGGGCGAAGTGGGATCCCCGACCGGCGTGAACACCACGACCGGCTCCAGTCCCGCCTCGGCGACCGCGGCGGCGCCCATCGCTCCGGCCGCGGTGAGGATGCGCACTCCGGGATGCGCGCGCGCGATGATCGCCAGCGCCTGCACCGCACGCCCGCCGGCCCGCGGGACGGAGCCGTGCTCCGCCGCGCGGGCCTGCACGGCCGCACCGTCGGAGCCGGCGAGGCCCGCGGGCCCGCCGACTCCGGCGACAGGGTTGACGACCAGTCCGATCACGCGATCAGGCTCCGACCGCGACGGGCTCGGCGAGCGCGGCCTCCGCATCCGGAAGGGCACTCCGCGCGGGGCCGTCCGGCGCTTCGCCGAAGTACTTCCGGCGGTAGGCGCGCCAGGTGATCGCCCAGCGCTCCGGGTCGTCCAGGTCGTCGTGGTGGGTGTGGTGCACGGTCTGGTTGTGCGGCGCGGTGCGGACGAGCTCGGGGTTCTCCCGCGCCTCCTGCGCGACCTGGGCGAGCGCCGCGACGTACTCGTCGATCTCGGCCTTGGAGTAGCACTCGGTGGGCTCGAGCGTGAACGGCTGCGGCACGACATAGGGGTGGTGGCTCGTCCAGTAGTGGAAGCCGTAGTCGGCCATCCGGATGCCGATCTCCTCCGAGGAGATCCCGGTCTCCTCGAACAGCTCCTGCCACGAGTACCGCACCTGCTCGATGCGACGGCGCCCGGTCGCGTAGGGCGCGGACGCCCCGGGGATCTCGAGCACCTTCTTCAGCAGGTAGTTGTTGTTCAGCACCGCGATCCGGGAGGCCTCGAGCATGCCCTCGGCCCCGAGCGCCATGATCCAGGCATACGCCCGCACGACGTGCAGGATGACGCCGTGGGCCGGCGCGACGTGACCGATGGACAGTTCGCCGGGCTCGCGCACCACGAAGCGTCCGTCGACCCGCTCCACACGGGGTCCGGGCAGGAACGGCGTGAGCGCCGCGCTCACCGCGTTGGCCGCGGCCCCCGGACCGCCACTGCCGTGCGGGGCGGAGAACGTCTTGTGCAGGTTGAACTGGCACACGTCGAACCCGGCATCGCGGGCGCGGGTGATCCCGAGGATCCCCGCGGCGTTGGCCTGATCGTAGGAGGCGAGGGCGCCGACCGCGTGCGCGGCGTCGACCCACTCCTTGATCGCGGGGTTGTAGATCCCGGTGTCCTCCGGGTTGGTCACCATGATCGCCGCGGTGCGCTCGGAGAGCGCGGCCCGGAGCGCCGCGAGGTCCGGATAGCCGTCGGCATCCGGGTAGATCGTGATGACCTTGTACCCTGCGACCTTGGCCGCGGCGGCGTTCGAGGGGTGGCTGAAGATCGTCGTGATGACCTCGTCGCGCTGCTCCGCCTCGCCGCGCGACGCATGGTAGGCGCGGATCATCGCGATGTTCGTCCAGATCCCCGCGGATCCGCCCGGGGACGCGAGCGAGACGGCGTCCATGCCCGAGATCTCGGCCATGAGCCGCTCGAGACGCCAGATGGCCTCGAGCGCGCCCTGCGTGTCGGCCGGGTCCTGCGCGGGGTGCAGCGCGCGCAGCTGCGGCACCTCGATGAGCTGGTCGTTGATCTTCGGGGAGTACTTGATCGTGCAGGTGCCCTGCCCGATGTCGACGTTGAGGTCGGATCCGAGGTTCTCCTGCGAGAGGCGCAGGTAGTGCTTGAGCACCCGCATCTGCGCGATCTCGGGCAGCGCCGGCGGGGTCGTCCGGCGCATGCCCTCGGGGAGGGCGGCCACGACGTCGCCGACGGCCTCGCGCACGACGGGCTCGACGGGCGTCACGAGGACGCCGCGCTCTCCGGGGGTGGAGAGCTCGAAGACGATCGGCTCGTCCCAGCCGGCCTGCTGGAAGCGGCGGGGGCTCGGCTTGGGGGCGACGGGGAGGCTCACTGGTCCTTCTCCTCGGTGTCGATGGCCGCGGCGAGCGCAGCGGCGAGGCGGTCGATGTCGGCGGCGGAGGTGGCCTCGGTCACGCAGACGAGCAGCGTCCGCTCGTCCACGACGACGCCGGGCTCGATGCCCTCGGCGCGCAGCGCGGCGACGACGTCGGCGGCGCGGGCGCCGTCGAAGCGGATCGTGAACTCGCGCAGGTGCAGGGCGTCGTCGCCGAGGCGGACGCCGTCGATCGCGGCGAGCCGCTGCTGGGCGTAGGCGGTGCGGGCGAGCAGCAGCTCGCCGAGGTCGGCCATGCCCTGCGGTCCCATGAGCGCGAGGTGCACGCCGGCGGCGATCCCCCACAGCGCGGCGGCGGTGCCGACCCATTCCTTGCCCTCTTCGCGGTGCGCGAAGGAGGTGCGGTCGTAGGCGACGTCGCCGAAGCCGTACTCGCCGGGCACGTCGGTGGACTCCAGGCCGAAGAGGCGCGAGGGCATCTCCATCACGAACCGCGGCTCGTCGTGCACCGCGATGAACCCGGCGTGCGCGCCGCCGAACCACTGGTGCAGGCCCAGCGACTGGATGTCGCCCGTGACGATGTCCGCGCCCTGCAGCGCGGGCGGGGTCAGCACCCCGTAGCCGATCGGGTCGGTGCCGACCACGACGACGGCGCCTGCGGCGTGCGCGGCGTCGGCGATCTCGCGCAGCCGCGTCTCGACGGCGCCGGTGAAGCTCGGCGTCTCGACCCAGACGGCCGCGACGTCGTCGGAGAGCCGGTCGCGCAGGGCCGCGACGTCCGCGATGCCGCCCACGCTGGGGATCCGCTCGATCTCCAGCCCGGCGCGCGTGTAGTCGCGCACCTTCGAGTCCTTCTCGGGCAGCACGTCGCTCACGGCGAGCACCCGGCGGCGGCCGGTGAGGCGGCCGGCCATCGCGAGGCCGGTGGCCGTGGCCTGGTAGCCGTCATAGGTGGGCACGTTCACGACGTCCATCGCGAGCAGCTCGGCCATGAGGGACTGGTACTCGAAGAGCGCCTGGAAGCGTCCGTGGTCCTCGTAGGGCTCGCCCGCATAGGCGGTGAGGAACTCGCTGCGACGGATCACCTCGTCCACGACCGCGGGCACGTAGTGGTTGTACGTCCCGGCGCCGAGGAAGCTCAGACGCTCCTCGGTGGTGCGGTTCTGCGCCAGGATCCCGCGCACGTGGCGGGCGAGGTCCTGCTCGGCGGGCAGCGGCGCGGGCACGTCCAGCGGACGGCGCAGGCGCAGGTCCTCCGGCACGTCGGCGTAGAAGTCCTCGATCGAGGCGGCGCCGACGGCGGCGAGCATCTCGGCGTGGATCTCGGGCGCCGTGTTCGGGATGTAGGGGTGCACGAACGTCTGCGTCATGCCAGCTCCTTCGACGGGGTGGCCTGGGTGGGCCGGGGGGGTGTGGGTCAGGGTGAGGAAAGGGATCTGCGTCGCGCGCGGCGTGGCGACGACCGCGACTCCGTACGCGTCCAGCGTCACGGCGTCGCCCGTCTCGGATCCGCTGAGCAGGTCGAGGCCGGCGGCCGGCAGCTGGAACGTGACCGGGTCGGCCGCGTGGTTGAGCAGGAAGGTGTAGTCGGTGGTGTCGTCCGAGCGCGTGACGGCCTCGGCCTGCACGGACACCTCGTCGCGGGCGGGGAGGCCGGCCGTGCGCAGCACGTCGCGGAACACCGTGACGAGACCCTCGGGAGACAGCATGGCGCTGACGTACCAGGCGGATCCGGATCCGTCCGCACGGCGGGTGATCGCCGGAAGCCCGGCGAGCTCGCCCGAGGCGTACGCCCCGCGGATCTCGACGTCCGCGTCGGCCTCGATCCACTCGCTCCAGCTGGGCACCTCGAGCACGTCCGCGCCGTAGGCCAGGGATTCCGTGCGGCCGTCGGCGATCGGCCACTGCTCGTCGACCTCGATGCCGAGCAGGCCCCGCAGCGGGCCGGGGGCGCCGCCGTCGTGCACCTTCTCGGTCGCGTCGACGACCCCGGAGAAGGGCCCGACGACGAGGGTCCCGCCGCGCTCCACGAAGGCGCGCAGAGCATCGGCCTGCCCCTGCTCCAGCACGTAGAGGTTGGGCGCCACGACCACG
This sequence comes from Microbacterium sp. USTB-Y, assembly GCF_023703415.1. Lineage (GTDB taxonomy): Bacteria > Actinomycetota > Actinomycetes > Actinomycetales > Microbacteriaceae > Microbacterium. Next base: position 161,397 of record NZ_JAGMTU010000007.1, read on the forward strand.
TCGTAGCCGTCGAAGGGCGTCCCCGCGTCGGCACCCCCCGCGCGCACGGCGTCGACCGGGTGCCCCAGCGTGGAGAGGGCGCGGTGCCAGGCGCGAGCCTGCGGCGCCCACTGCAGCCGCTGCGACGGCAGCGACTCGATCGCGCTGGATCCCCACCAGGAGTCCCAGTCCACGATGAGCGCCACGCGGGAGCGCACCCGGCTGCCGCGCACCGGCTCGAGCCTGCGGAGCTCGTTGCCGAGCGCCTTCGTCTCCCGGAAGCTGCGCGAGCGCTCGCCGCGGTGGCCGAGCATCGACGAGTGGAACTTCTCCTGGCCGTACTTGGCCTGGCGCCACTGGAAGAACATCACGGCGTCGGATCCGTGCGCGACGGCCTGCAGGCTCTCCACGCGGATCTTCCCCGGCGCCTTCGGCACGTTGATGTCCCGCCAGCTGGTCGCGCTGGCCGACGACTCCAACAGCAGCCACGGACGGCCGCCCTTGAGGGAGCGCATGAGGCCGTAGTTGAGCGCCGCGCCGACGTGGGACGTCGGATCCATCGGATCCGGATAGGCGTCGTCGGTGACGACGTCCTCCCGCTCGGCGAAGCGCCAGTAGTCGAGGTCGCGGAACATGCTCATGAAGTTCGTCGTGACCGCGATGTCGGGGGTGACCTCGCGGAGCACGTCGATCTCGACCTGGAAGAGCTCGAGCATCGCGTCGGAGGAGAAGCGCTCGAAGTCGAGCAGCTTGGTGGGGTTGACCGGGCCGGGCGCCTTCTTCGGCGTCTCGATGTGCTCCCAGGACGTGTAGCGCTGGCCCCAGACGTTCACGCCCCAGGCTTCGTTCAGTCCGTCGAGGTCGCCGTAGCGGTCCTGCAGCCAGCGGCGGAAGTGCCGGGCCGACTCGGGGCACCAGCAGCGCGAGACGTGGTCGCCGTACTCGTTCGAGATGTGCCACATCGCGAGTCCCGGGTGCTCGCCGTAGCGCTCGGCGATCGCGCGGGTCATCCGGGCGACGTTCTCGCGCCAGATCGGCGACGAGGGGCAGTAGGTCTGCCGGGACCCGAACTCCAGCCGGTGCCCGTCCGCGTCCCAGGGGGCCATCTCGGGGTGAGCCCGCAGCAGCCAGGACGGCGGGGTGGCGGTGGCCGTGGCGAGGTCGATCCGGATCCCGGCCTCGTGCAGCAGATCCAGGATCCGGTCCAGCCAGCCCCAGTCGTACACGCCGGGCTCGGGCTCGAGCTGGGGCCAGCTGAAGATCGGCAGGCTCACCATGTTCACGCCCGCCTCGAGCATGAGCCGGATGTCCTCGCGCCAGACGTCCTCCGACCACTGATCGGGGTTGTAGTCGCCGCCGTACGCCAGGGCGTCGATGCGGACCTCGCGGATCCGCTCGCCGTCGGGATGCTGCGCCACGGAGGCTCCTCTCTGAGTCTGTACAGAAGATCTGTTCAATGTATTCTGTATACAACAAGCGTAGGTGGAAGCGGGGATACGGTCAAGCCGTAGGCTGACCGCACCGGCCGAAGGGGAAGAACGAATGGCGATCGAACGCAAGAACCTGCGTTCCCAGGTGCGCGAGGAGCTGCTCACCCGCATGCGCGCCGGAAAGGTGCAGCCTGGCGAGGGGATCAACGAGGTGCAGCTGGCCGCCGAGCTCGGCGTCAGCCGCACTCCGCTGCGGGAGGCCCTGATCGCCCTGGAGTCGGAGGGGCAGATCACGAGCGAGAACGGCAAGGGCTTCCGCTTCGTGCCGCTCAGCGCCGGCGAGTTCGAGGACCTCGCCCCGGTGATGGCGACCCTGGAGAGCCTCGCCCTCGAGCTCAGCCCGGTCGACCAGCTGAAGGCCGTGGGGGCGCGCCTCGTCGAGCTCGCCGACGCGTTCACCGACGAGCACGTCGAGCACTCCCTGGTCATGACCAAGGACGACGAGTGGCACGCGCTCATGCTGTCGGTGTGCCCGAACCGGCGCCTGCTCGACGTGATCGAGAGCGTGCGGGGATCCTTCCACCGCTACGAGGCCCTCCTCGTCGCCGACGACGTGAAGATCGACCGCGTCGCCGCCGAGCACGCCGCGATCGCGCACGCCCTCGCCGACGGCGACGTCCCCGCCGCGGTCGCCGCGCTCAAGGTCAACTGGACGCACGGCATGCAGCGCATCCTCGACAACTCGTCGAGCGCCTACTTCTCGGCCTGAGGTCCGTACGGTCGCGGGTCGCACGGTCGCACCATCCGTCCGCGAGACCGAACCTGCGTCGCGAGACCGCGGATGAGTTCCACGGTCTCGTGACGCAGGTTCGGTCTCGCGGGGACGAGAACGGCCCGACGGGTCAGCCCTTGACGGCGCCGCCGAGGAGGCCGGCCACGAACTGCTTCTGGAACACCAGGAACAGCACGAACAGCGGCAGGGTCGCGAGCAGGGATCCGAGCATCAGCCCGGAGTAGTCCACGCGGCTGAGTCCGATCATCGTGTTCAGCGCGACGGGCACCGTGTACTTGTCCTCGGAGTTGAGCATGAGCAGCGGCCAGATGAACGAGTTCCACTGGCTGATGAAGGTGTAGATCACGAGGGCGGCGATCTGCGGGCGGGCCACCGGCAGCACGATGCGGTAGAACGTGCGCAGCTCCGAGGCGCCGTCGATCCGCGCCGCCTCGATGAGCGTCGTCGGGAAGTCGAGGAAGCCCTGACGCATCAGGAAGATGCCGAACGCGTTCGCGAGGAACGGTATGACGAGCGCCTGATAGGTGTCGATCCATCCGGCGCTCGCCATCATCTGGAACAGCGGGACCAACAGCACCTGCATCGGGATCATCATCGTGACCAGGATCACGCCGAGCAGCACCCCGCGCCCGCGGAACCGGTAGGTCGCGAGGCCGTAGCCGCACATGATGCTGATCAGCGAGCTGAACACCGTGTAGACCACGGCCACGAGGACGCTGTTGAACATCACCTGGCCGAAGCCCACGCTCTCCTGCAGCCGGCCCAGGTTCTGCCAGAACTCTCCGCCGGGGAGGATCGGCAGCGGGGTGACGAAGAGGTCGCTGGTCTTGTGCGTCGAGGCGATCACCATCCACAGGAACGGGATGAGCGCGAGCACGCTCGCCACGACCATGATCGCGTAGACCGGGGCGCGCAGCACGACCCGCCGCAGCAGCGGCTCCCCGCCGGACGAGGACGGCTGGCCGGCGCGGCGACGCCGGCCGGTGGTGATCAGCTGCGTCGTCATGGCTTCTCCCTCATGATGCGGAACTGGATGAGCGCGATGATCCCGGTGAGGATCACGAGCATCCAGGCGATGGCGCTCGCGTAGCCGAAGTCGAACTGCTGGAAGCCGACCTTGTACAGGTACAGCACCGGGGTGAGCGTGGCGTTGTTGGGTCCGCCGCCGGTGAGGATGAAGTTCTCGTCGAAGAGCTGCAGCGCGCCGATCGTCGACGTGACGCTCGTGAAGATGAGCACCGGGCGCAGCTGGGGCACGACGATGTGCCGGAAGGTCTGCCAGCGTCCCGCGCCGTCGATGCGGGCCGCCTCGTAGAGCTCGGGCGGGATCGACTGGAGGCCGGCGAGGATGATGACCATGTTGTAGCCGGTCCAGCGCCAGGTGATCGAGGCGATCACGGCGACCCGCGCCCACCATTCGTTGTTGAGCCAGTCGATGGGCCCGGCGCCGAACAGCGCGAGGAACTGGTTCAGCATGCCGCCGTCGGTCGTCATGATCACGCGGAACACGACCGAGTACGCGACGAGCGTGGTGATCGACGGCAGGAACGTGAGCAGCCGGAACCCCGCGCGGAACCGCAGCCACGCCTGGTTGAGCAGATAGGCGAGCCCGACGGCGAGCGCGATCATGATCGGCACCTGCACGACCAGGATCAACAGCGCGTTGCCGAGGCTCTTCAGCACCAGCGGATCCCGCAGCATCCGCGCGTACTGGTCGAAGCCCACGAACGTGCTCACCCCGCCGGAGGTGCGGAACAGGCTCTGCAGCAGCGACACCGCGAGCGGGTAGGCGAAGAACAGCGCGAGCAGCGCCGCCGCGGGAAGGGCGAACCAGATCCCGGGGCGGTGCCTGCGCGCGGCGAGCCGGCGACCCGAGCGAGGGGAGCCGCGACGGTCGTCGTCGCGGCTCCCCTCGTCGGAGCGCCGCACGGCGGCGACGGTCATGTCAGCCCGCGATCTTGCGGCCGGTCGAGTTCGCGATCTGCGCGGCCGCGTCGTCCAGCGCCTTCTTCGGATCCTCGCCGTTCAGCACGGCGGCGCCGACCGCGTTCGCCACGGCGTCGCTCGCGACCGACTGGTCGGAGGTGAAGGAGATCGAGGGGATCTTCGGCGTCAGCTCGGCGAAGGTCTGGAAGACCTTCTGGCCGCCGAAGTAGTCGCTGGACTGCTCGAAGAAGCCGCTCTTCAGCGCGGGCAGGTAGGCCGGGAAGAGCCCCTCCTTCTGCATCATGCTCGACTGGTTGCCGGTGTTCGCCAGCACAAAGGCCAGGAAGTCGGCCGCGAGCTGCGGGTTCTTGGCCTGCGCGGGGATCGCGAGACCGGATCCGCCGTTGTTCGAGGTCGGGGCGCTGGAATCGTCGAAGACGGGCAGGTCGCGCACGGCGTACTTGCCGCTGAGCTCGGGCGCCTCGCCCTCGAGCGTGCCGATCCACCACACCGCCTCGGGGGTCACCGCGGAGTCGCCGTCCTTGGCGCTGGTGACGCTCGCGTCCCAGCCCTTCGCATTGGTGATCAGCCCCTTCTTCTGCATCGTCTGCAGCAGGGTGAGGGTGCGCACCGCGGCGGGCGAGTTCACGGTGATGTCGCCCTTGTCGTCGAAGAATCCCTGGCCCTGCTGCTGCAGGTACATCGAGAGCGATCCTCCGGCGGAGAGATCGGCGGTGAGCAGGGTGTGCCCCGTGGCCGCCTTGATCTTCTCGCCCGCGGCGACGAGGTCGTCCCAGGTCTTGACGGAGGCCGGATCCACGCCGGCGGCCTGGAAGTAGTCGGTGCGGTAGAACAGGCCGACGGTGCCCGAGTCCCAGGGCGCCATGCGCAGCTTGCCGTCCTTGTCGGTGCCGGTCGACCACTTGAACGGATCGAAGTCGGCCTTCTTGTCGCCGAGCACGGGAGACAGGTCGGAGAACCCCTGGGGGAACTGCGTGATGTAACTCTGGTTGTGGTCGGTCTCGAGCGTGATCAGATCCGGCAGCCCCGTCCCGGCCTGCAGCCCGACCGAGATCTTGTCGTAGGCGTTGTCGTAGCCGATGTCGACGACCTTGATCGTCGTGCCCTTGTGGGACTTCTCGTAGTCGGCGCCGAGCCGCTTGAGCGCGGTCGCGGCGACGTCCCACGACCAGATCGTGATCGTGCCGGTCGCCTCGGCTCCGGGCTTCAGGGTCTCGTTCTTCGAGGGCGCTCCGCCGCCGAAGGCGCATCCGGAGAGGGCGATGGCCGCCGTCGCCCCGATCGCCAGCGCGAACATGCCGCGTCGCTTCATCATGACCTCCTCGTCAGAATTGTGTATTGCATACAGTACACGGATGGTGACGCAAACACTACGTCGGATCCGCCGAGCGACGGTCCTCCCGATGGTGAGGGGTCGCAGGGGCCGGGCGCGAGGGGCGCCCCTGGTCCGCCCGAGCACGAGGAGCGCCCCTGGTCCGCGTTCCCCTCCCCTGGGCGTCTTTCCCTCCCCCCACAGGCGCAGTTGCGGGGAGGGAAAGACGGTGAGGGGAGGGAAACGCGGATCTGGGAGCGCGGATCCGGCGCGCGGGCGCGCGGGAGCCCGGCGCGCGACGTCGCCGAACAGCGGGGCGTCGGGAGCGCCGCGACGTCAGCGGCTCAGCGCCACCGCGAGGTCGAGGAACAGCGCGGCGGACCAGCCGAACGCGGTCGTCGCGCGCTCGGCCTTGAGACCGGTGCGCGGGTTGAAGTACTCGTGCGGGCCGCCGCCGTGGATCACCAGGCGCACGGTCTGCTCGCGCAGCGCCCTGGCACGCTCGGGCTCGCCCGCCGTGTCGAGCCCCTCCGCGATGAGCGCACTCGTGTTCACCCAGATCGGCCCGCGCCACATCCGCTCCGCGGAGAAGTCCGGATCCGCGGCGGAGACCGTGGGCAGCCCCCACGCGAGGCCGTAGCGCGCGGGGTCGCCGATCGCATCGACGAGCGCGGAGCGCATCTCGGCCGGAAGCCCCTCGACGCGCAGCGGCAGCAGCCCGAGGACGGTGTCGCTCGCGATGCGCTCCCCCGCGCCGCGGGCGATGAACCGCTCCTCGGCGGGATCCCAGAGCCGCTCCACGAGCAGCTGCGCGGTGCGATCGGCGCGGGAGAGATGCGGCGCCGGGTCATGGCCGGGCAGATACCGGGCGGCGAGCGCCGCGATCTCGCGGTCCTGCTGCACGAGGTAGGCGGCGAGATCCGGCGCCGTGGTCGGGATCGGCCCGTCGAACACCGGGCTGTCGTCGAGACCCGACGAGTACGGATGCCCGTACTCGGGCAGCCCGTCGCCGTCCAAGTCAGACCCGTTCTCCGCGGGACCGGCGAACCACCAGTCCTGCGAGGGGATCACGCGCTCCAGCTGCGCCGCGGCCCAGTCCGGTGCGTCCTCGACCTCGAGCACCTTGCGCAGCGCCCAGGCGGCGAGCGGCGGCTTGGTCAGCGGCACCGGCGCCGTGGGATCCGCGATCCGGGATCCGGCGCGGCGGAGGTTCGCCCGGTCCGATTCGGGCAGGTCGTCGCTCGTCGCGAGGATACCCTCCTCGTGCACCACGTCGGGAAGCTGTCCGTTCGCACGGGGGAAGCGGAACGCGAGCTCGAGCTGCTCGCGCGCGAGCGCCGGATCCCCGTGGCGCAGGCCGACCGCGATGAAGTACGCGTCCCACTGCCAGAGCCCGACGTAGCCGATCTTCGACGGCACGACCGCCCTGGCCCCGGCGAGCGCCGGCAGCTCGACGATGTTCGCGCCGAGCACCCACCAGCAGAACGCCGCCATGTCCTGCAGGTCGGCGCGCACCCGCGGGCAGCGGTCGAACCAGTCCGCCCACTCGGCCGCACGGGCCTCCTCCGCCGCCGTGTGGGCGCCGGCGGGCTGCGCCGCGACCGTGACGCTCCTGTCGTCGGCCACGTCCAGCCGCAGGCCCGATCCGATCCGGTGCTCCTCGACCGATCCGTCCGGCCGCGTGATCCGCACCGAGGCCGCGGGGTCGCCGCCCACGCTCAGAGCCCGCAGCCCGTCGAAGGTCAGGGACACCCCGCTCAGGTCGCGATTATCGTCGCTTTCCGTCCCGTTTTCCGACACTTTCTGCGACGGGAGCGGAGGTTCCGCCAGCGAGGCAGGCGACGTGGGAGACGAGGGCAGGGTCGGCGAAGAGGGAGAAGCGGTCGAGGCAGGCGAACCAGGCGAACCGGGCGACGGGGCCATCGCGGCCACCGCGCCGAACGAGATCCGGTGCGGCTGCACGTCGGCGACCGGGAGCACGCGACCGTGCGCGTCGCGCACGACGAGGGCATCCAGCACCCGGCACTCCTCGAGGCTGCGCTCGTACTCCGAGGTGTGCACGCGCACGCCGTCGCCGGCCCGGAAGACGAGCAGCCGGGAGCGCGGGATCGTGAACGGCGCGGTCTCCAGGTCGAGATGGCGCCCCGCCGCCCGCGCGAGGGACTCCGCGGTCATCCCATCGACGGAACGCACGCCGCCCTCGTGCGCCTCGGCTTCGCACTCCCCGGTCTGCTGCACCTCAGCGCCCTCCCAGTCCCGATGCGGCCATGCTGTTCAGGATCCGGCGCTGCCCGATCACGAACACGACGAGCATCGGCACCGTCGAGATCGCCGAGGCCGCCATCACGAGCCCGTAGTTCACGGATCCGAACTGGCCCTGGAACGACTGCAGCAGCAGCGGCACGGTGAACAGGTCGGGGGTGTTCAGCAGCACGAGCGGGAAGAGGAACGAGTTCCACACGTCGATGGCGACGATGATGCTCAGCGCCGCGAGCCCCGGCTTCAGGTTCGGCAGGATGACGGTGAAGAACGTGCGGATCCGCCCGGCCCCGTCGACCAGCGCCGCCTCCTCGAGCTCCTTCGGCAGCGCCAGCACGAACTGACGCATGAGGAACACGGCGAAGGGGTTCGCGATCATGCCGGGGATGATCAGCGCCAGGTGCGAGTCCACCCAGCCCAGCTGCGTCATCAGCAGGTAGAACGGGATGAGCGTGACCTGCTTCGGGATCATCTGCGTCGCGAGGAACACGATGAACAGCACCTTGGATCCGCGGAACCGGATCCGCGCGAACGCGTAGCCCGCCATCGACGCGGTGATCAGCGTGCCGATCACGACGAGCACCGCGATGTAGGCGCTGTTCAGGTAGGCCTGCGCGAACGGCACGGCCTCCCACGCCTGCGCGTAGTTGTCGAACGTCCACGGGTTCGGGATCACCGACAGCGGATCCTTCAGCAGCTGCGGCAGGGTCTTGAACGAGGTCAGCAGCATCCACAGGAACGGGAAGACCATCCCGATCCCGGCGACGATCAGCACGACGTGCAGGATCGTGGCGGAGGCACGGCGCGCGCCCTTGCCGGCCGGCTTCGGCCGGATCCGTCGCCCCGGTGCGACGAGCGCGATCGTGGAGTCGGTGGCGGGTGCGCGGCCTCCGGTGGTCAGATGCGGGGCGTCGACGCTCATGCGGGGTCATCCTCGTAGTGGACGAACTTCTTCTGGGCGGCGAACTGGATCGCCGTGATGACCAGGGTCAGCAGCAGCAGGATGATGCTCGCCGCGCTGGAGAGGCCGAAGTTGAACTGCTTCATGCCGAGGTCGTAGATGTGGTAGACGATCGTGCGGGTCGCGTTGTCCGGACCGGCGTTCTTGACCAGCACGTAGACCGTGTCGAAGGTCTGCAGCGACGAGATGAACGCGACCACCGACGAGAAGAAGACGATCGGCGAGAGCAGCGGGAGCCGGATGCTCGTGAAAAGCCGCCAGGCGCCCGCGCCGTCGATCCGCGCGGCCTCGATGACCGAGGGCGAGATGTTCTGCAGCCCGGCGAGGAAGATGATCACGTTGAGGCCCAGCGACGACCAGATCGTCACGATGCACACGGCGATGAGCGCCAGGCGCGGATCCTGCAGCCAGTCCGGCGGCGTGACCCCGAAGACCTTCGAGATCGTGGTCGAGAGCACCCCGTCGGCGCGGAACATCTGCTGCCAGATCATCGCCACGGCGACCGTCGAGGTCATGACCGGGGCGAAGAACAGCACGAGGTACAGGGTGCGGGTCTTGAGCTTCTCCAGCGCGACCGCGATGACGACCGCGAGGGCCAGGCCGATCGGGACCGTGATGATCGCGATCAGCAGGGTGTTCACGATCGCGCGGCCGAAGAGCGGATCCGACAGCTCCGCGGCGAAGTTGTCGAGGCCGACCCAGCTCAGGTCGGTCAGGCCGTCCCACTTCGCGAAGGCGAGCACGAGGCTGGCGAGGAAGGGCAGGAGCACGAAGATGCCCATCCCCACCAGCTGTGGTCCGACGAAGGCGTAGCCCCAGCGACGGTCGCGCCGCCGCCAGCCGGCCTCACGCCGCCACTCGGGCGCCGTCGACGACGCCCGAGTGGTCACGGCTTGCGTGCTCATCGTCACTTGCCGTTCTGGACCAGCTTGCCGACCGCGTCGAGGGTCGCCTGTGCGTCCTGCTTGCCGTTGTACAGGGCGAGGAACTGGTCGCCGATGCCGGAGCGGATGCCGGGCAGCTTCGCCTCGGTCGCGTAGTTGACGAAGCCGATGTCGCGCATGTCGAGGAACGTCTGGGCGTGAGCCGGGTAGCCGTCGAGCACGACCTTGTCGGCGCCCTTGATGGACGGGACCGCGTTGCCGCCGCCCTGCAGCCGGAAGGTCTGGCCCTCGGCCGAGAGGAACTCGGTCCAGAACGTGAACGCCGCGTCCTTGACCTTGGTGTTCTTGTTGATCGCGAGGAACGAGGTCGCGACGCCCGTCGGGGCCGCCTTCCCGTCGGGCGTGGGCCAGGGGGCGATGTCGTAGGAGTCCTTGACCCCGGCGGCCTCGACCGTGCCGATCGTGTAGCGGCCCTGCACGAAGAATCCGGCCTTGTGCGAGACGAAGACGCTGTCCGCGCCCGCCCCCTCGGGCAGGGTGTCGGCGACGACGAAGGTCTTGTCTTGGAACAGGGAGCCGAACTGGTCGAGCGCCTTGACCGCGTCGGGGTTCTTGTTCGCGACGAACTTCCCGCTCTCGTCGTAGGGCGCGTCCACGCCCTGCGAGCTCAGCCAGCTCCACTGGGTGGCCCAGTAGTTCCAGAACATGGTGCCGGTGAGGCCCGCATCCTTGAGCTTCTTGTTCATGTCGAGGTAGGCGGCGGTCGTCCACTTCCCCTCGGCGGCGAGCGTGGCCGGGTCGTCGGTGATGCCGGCGGCCTTGAGTGCCTCCTTGTCGTACCAGAACACGTCGGGGTTGGAGTCGTTCGGGGCCGCGTAGATCTCGCCGTCCTTCTCCGCCGCGCCGAACAGGCCCGGCGAGAAGTCGTCCAGCTTGCTCTGGCTCTTCGGGCCGTCCATGAGCGCCTTGACGGGCATGAGCCGGTTCGAGCCGACGAACTGGCCGATCATGTCGTCGCCCACGTAGAACACGTCGGGGGCGGTGTTGCTGGTGAGCTGTGCGAGAAGCTTGGAGTGGTAGTCGTCGTATCCTGCGACGGGCTGCAGCTTGACGGTGATGTCCGGGTGCTTCTTCATGAACTCCTTGTCGAAGTCCTGATAGCGCTTGAGCTCGTCGGCGCTGCCCCAGGTCGACCAGACGAGGGTGGTCTTGCCACCGGCGGAGGCGCCGCCTCCGCCGCTGCAGGCGGCGAGGCCGAGCATCAGGGCGCCGGCGGAGACCGCAGCGAGCGTGCGGAGCAGGCGAGGGTTCGAGCGGGGCATGGCGCCACCTCTTTCGTCGTTGAAGGGCCGTTCGGGTGCGGGACGCACTCAGTATTATGTATACAGTTGACGAGGATGTCAACCGCCGGCGGCGATGCCGAGCGCCGGATCCCGTCCTCGCCGAGCGCCGGATCCCGTCCTCGCCGAGTGCCGGATCCCGTCCTCGCCGAGTGGCCTGCTCCGGCATCGCGCGCACGACCTACGCTCGTAGGGTGAGCCTCCTCGTCACCGTCCCCACCGCCGAACTCGCCGCCGACGTCATCGCCCGCGGCCCGCTGCCCGACGGAGTGGAGGTGCGCGTGTGGGACATGGCGACGCCCCCGCCCGCACAGCGCATCGACATCGTCGTGCCGTCCTACCTCGGCCGGCAGCACCTCACCGCACTGGCGGACCTGGACGTCGGCCTCGTGCAGGGGCAGATGATCGGCTATGAGGCCGTGATCGACCGCATTCCCGCCGGCATCCCGTTCGCGAACGCCGCGAGCGTGCACGAGCCGGCCACGGCGGAGCTCGCCCTGGCACTGACCCTCGCCGCACAGCGGGAGCTGCCGCGGTTCGTGCGCGCGCAGGACGCGGGCGTGTGGGACCGCGCCTTCACGTCGAGCCTCTCCGACCGCCGGGTGCTGCTCGTCGGGATCGGCGGCGTCGGCACGGCGGTCGCCCGCCGGCTCGCCGGCTTCGAGGTCGCCGTCACGGCGGTCGGCCAGACCGCCCGCACGGAGGTCGTCGAGGGCCTCGGCGAGATCGCCGTGCACGCGCTGGCCGACCTGCCCACGCTCCTCCCCGAGGCCGAGATCGTCATCCTGTCGCTGCCCGGAGGCCCCGCGACCCACCGGCTGTTCGACGCGGCGATGCTGGCGCGCATGGCCGACGGCGCACTGCTGGTGAACGTAGGTCGCGGCACCCTGGTCGACACCGATGCGCTGGTCGCCGAGAACGGCCGGATCCGCGCCGCGCTCGACGTCATGGATCCGGAGCCGCTGTCGGAGGGGCACCCGCTCTGGACCACTCCGGGCGTGCTGTTCACGCCGCACGTCGGCGGCGCCTCGACCGCGATGAACCCGCGCATCGCCGCACTCGTGCGCCTGCAGATCGAGCGCATGCTCGCGGGCGAGGAGCCGGCGAACCTCATCCCCCGCTGAGCCCGGATCCCCGTACTGGCGGTACTCCCGCGCGCACAATTCAGGCCAGACGCCGGTCCCACCCCTGCGGATCTGCGGATTCTGCGGGGTCGGGAACCAGCCCCACGGCATCCAGCCTGAATTGCGCACGGACCCGGGACCTCACCGCAGCGCCCCGCCGCCGATCGAACCGATTCGATCCCCGCGTTTCCGGGATCCCCCGCGTCCCGGTAGCCTGATCGCATGGCCGAGATCGAGCAGCAGTCCGCCCCGGGTTCCGAGTGGTGGCGCACCGCCGTCATCTACCAGATCTATCCGCGCTCCTTTGCGGATGCGGACGGCGACGGCATCGGCGACCTGCCCGGCATCACGTCACGGCTGGACGCGCTGCAGGACCTCGGCGTCGACGCCATCTGGCTGAGCCCGTTCATGCCGAGCCCGCAGAAGGACGCGGGCTACGACGTCTCCGACTACCGCGGCGTGGATCCGCTCTTCGGCACGCTCGACGACTTCGACGCGATGCTGGCCGCGGCGCACGCCCGCGGCATCCGCGTGATCGTCGACCTGGTGCCCAATCACTCGTCCGACCAGCACCCGTGGTTCCAGGCCGCACTGAGGGCCGCCCCGGGCAGCCCGGAGCGCGCCCGCTACATCTTCCGCGACGGCAAGGGCGCGCACGGCGAGCTGCCCCCGAACAACTGGCAGAGCGTGTTCGGCGGCGGCATGTGGACCCGCGTGACCGAGGCCGACGGCACGCCGGGGCAGTGGTACCTGCACATCTTCGACACCAGCCAGCCCGACTTCGACTGGACCAACGACGAGGTGCGCGAGGAGTTCCGCGGCGTGCTGCGCTTCTGGCTCGACCGCGGCGTCGACGGCTTCCGGGTCGACGTCGCCCACGGCATGATCAAGAAGGCGGGGCTGCCGGACTACACGCCCGCCGCCGACGCCGACTCGATGGGCGGCGATCAGGACGACGTGCCCTACTGGGGCCAGCCCGGCGTGCACGAGATCTACCGCGACTGGCACGACGTTCTCGCGGCCTACGACGGCGACCGCGCCCTCTGCGCCGAGGCCTGGCTGCCGACGCTCGATCAGATCGCGCTGTGGGTGCGCCCCGACGAGATGAACCAGGCGTTCAACTTCAACTACCTGATGACCGCGTGGAACGCCGGAGACCTGCGCGCCGTGATCCGCGACTCCCTCGACGCGTTCGGAGCCGTCGGCGCCCCCAGCACCTGGGTGCTGTCGAACCACGACGTCGTGCGCCACGCCTCGCGTCTGGCGCTCACCTGGGACAACCCTCAGGGCGACGGCATCGGCCCGCGGGACGAGCCCAAGCCCGACCGGGCCCTCGGCCTCGCACGCGCCCGCGCCGCGACCACCGTGATGCTGTCGCTGCCCGGATCCGCCTACCTGTACCAGGGCGAGGAGCTGGGTCTTCCCGAGGCCATGGAGATCCCCGACGAGTTCCGCCAGGATCCCACCTGGTTCCGCACGGAGGGCGAGCGCTACGGTCGCGACGGCTGCCGGGTGCCGCTGCCGTGGAGCGGCACGGCGCCGTCGTACGGCTTCAACGACACCGGCGCCTCGTGGCTGCCGCAGCCCGCGGAGTGGGCCGAGTACGCCCGCACCCGGGAGGACGGATCCGACACGTCGACCCTCGCCCTCTACCGGGAGCTGCTGCGGCAGCGGAAGGAGCGCGGACTCGGATCCGGGTCGCTCGTCTGGGAGGATCTCGGATCCGATGCCGTCGCGTTCCGCCGCGGCGAGCTGCACATCGCGGCGAACCTCGGCTCCGCACCGCTCGCGCTTCCCTCGGGCGCCACGGTGCTCGTGCACAGCGCCCCGGACGCGGGCACCGTGCTGCCCCCCGACTCCGCCGCCTGGTACACCCTCGGCTGAGGTCGCTGACGACCGCCGGGCCGCCGAGCACGGCCCTCCCTCGGTGTCGTCGAGCGAGGCCGCCGAAGGCGACCGAAACCCCTCGGGGTTGTCGAACGAGAACTCCGAAGGCGACCGAAACCCCTCGGGGCCGTCGAGCGAGAACTCCGAAGGCGACCGAAACCCCTCGGGGCCGTCGAGCGAGGACGCCGAAGGCGACCGAAACCCCTCGGGGTCGTTGAGCGAGGCCGCCGAAGGCGACCGAGACGAAACGCGGCGCTCTCGCGAGAGACCGCCGCGTCTCGTCTCGCTCCTCGCTACGCCCGGTTCTCGCTCAACGACTCCGGGAGGGGCACGGAGGCACCGAGCTCGCCCGTATCCGCGCCACTCCGGGCCCGGCGCCGATGCGCCACTGCGGTGGTGAGCTGCACGCCGAGGGTGATGGCGAGCACGACCCCCGACAGCGGCAGCAGCTGGTCCGGCAGGGCGCCGGCGGCGAGGGCGAGCCCGCCCAGGGCGCTGCCCAGCGCGCTGCCGAGCATCATCGCGCTGTTGTTCAGGGCGAGCACGAGCGCAGCGACCGCGGGCGGCACCATCGTCGCCAGCCGCGACGCCGGAACCGCCGTTGAAGAACGCGCACGCCAGGAACCAGACGAGTCCCGCGACGGCTCCCGCGATGCCCGGAAGCATCAGCCCCGCCCAGCCCAGCAGGGCGGCGGCGAGCACCGTGGCGACGATGACGGTGAGCACCGCGACCGGGCCGCGGCGGTCGGTCACGCGGCCCGAGACGATGTTGCCGACGAGGCTGACGATGCCGTAGCCGAAGAGCGCGCCGATCATCGGGTACCCCTCGCCGATGCGCGGTCCCAGGATGAGCGTCGCGTAGGTGAAGCAGAGGTAGCTCGCGCACATGAGCCCCATCGGGACCACGAGAACCGCGAGGATCGCGGGCCGGGTGAGCGGGCTCAGCGCCGCGCGCAGCGACAGCGGCGGCAGGTGCAGACGCGGCACCCGCGCGATGATGCCGACGAGCGCGGCCGTGCCGACGCCGACCACGAGGAACAGCGGGATCCGCCAGTCGGTCTGCCCGATCACGAGCCCGACGGGCACGCCGAGCGCGGTCGCGAAGAGGAAGCCGCCCATGACGAGCGAGAGGGCCCTGCCCCGATAGTGCGCGGGGGTGCGCGCGATGACGTACGAGCCGATCACGGCGTTCAGCAGCGCACCGCCCACGGCCGAGATCACCCGGCCCGCCATCGCCCAGAAGTAGGTGGGGGCCAGCCCAACCAGCAGGTTGCCGAGCACGAACACGGTGAGCGCGAGCACGATCGTCGCCTTGCGCTCCCACCGTCCGGTGAGCGCGCCCAGCACCGGGCCGGCGATCGCACCGGTCGCGGCGAACACGCTCATGAGCTGTCCGGCGGCCGCCGCGTCCACGTGCAGATCCGTGGCGATCTGGGGCAGCAGACCTGCCAGCACGTAGCCGTCGATGCCCATCGAGAAGGTCGCGACGGCGAGCCAGATCAGCGCTCCGGGCCGGAAGCCGGTGTCCTCATCAGTCGTTCGCACCAGGTCATCCAAGCAGAGCGGATCCGCCGGGCGGAAACTTTTGCAAGGATTCCGGACGAATTGTCGGATCCGACGGTCAGGCCCCCACCTCGAAGGCCGCGGTGAGGAGCACCTCGTCGCGCGACGACGGACCCACCAGCAGCTCGAAGGCACCGGGTTCGACCCGGCGGACGCCCGCGGCGTCCACGATCGTGCAGTCGGCGACCGGCAGCTCGATCACGACCCGGCGCGACTCCCCCGGGGCGAGGTCGACCTGGCGGTACGCCTTGAGCTCCTTGTCGGTCCAGCTCGTGCTCGTGACGACGTCACGCACGTACGCCTGCACGGTCTCGCGCACCGGGCGGGTGCCGGTGTTGGCCACCGTCACCTCGGCGACGATCGTGTCGTCCGCACCGAGCGACGACGACACCAGCGCGAGCGCGGAGTACTCCACGGTCGTGTACGAGAGGCCCTCGCCGAAGGTCCATGCCGGCGCCTGGGTGAGGTCGGCGTAGCGCGTGCCGTGCTGTCCGCGGATCTGGTTGTAGTAGGTCGGCTGCTGGCCGACGTGCCGCGCGAACGAGATCGGCAGCCGCCCCTGCGGCTCGATCGCGCCGGTGAGGAGCTCGGCGATCGCGCGCCCGCCCTGCATGCCGGGGTTCGCCGCCCAGATCACGGCGGCGGCCCTCGACGCGGATGCCGGGAGCACGAGCGGCTTCGACGCCAGCAGCACCACGACCACGGGTGTCCCGGTGGCGATCACGGCGTCGAGGAGGGCGTTCTGGGCTCCGATGAGTTCGAGGGTCGCGGTGGAGCGGCCCTCTCCGACGAGCTCGATCCGGTCGCCGACGACCGCCACGACGACGTCGGCCGCCTCCGCGGCCCGCACCGCCTCGGCGAGGAGACGCGGATCCGGCTCCGCGGGCACGACCACCTGCGGGCGGGGCTGGCCGTCGGGGAAGGTGGCGCCGAGCGGATCGTCCTCGAGGGTGAGGATGTCGGCGCCGTGCGCGTGCCGTACGGCCAGTCCGTCGACCGCGCGCAGACCGTCCAGCACCGTGGTGATCATCTCTCGGGGCTGGCCGTCCAGCCAGCCGGCCTGTCCGGATCCGCCGGCCCAGTCGCCGAGCTGCGTCTGCGCGTCGTCGGCGAGCGGACCCACGACGGCGACGCGGATCGGATCCGCGGCCGTGAGCGGCGCTGTCCCGCCGAGCGGCAGCACCCCGTCGTTCTCCAGCAGCACGAGCGAGCGCCGCGCCATCTCGAGGTTGAGGTCGGAGTGCGCTCCGCTGCCCACCACCGCGTCGAGCCCGGGCGAGGGGAGTCGGGGGTTCTCGAAGAGGCCGAGGTCGAACTTGAGGGTGAGGATGCGGGTCACGGCGGTATCGAACGCGTCCGGGGACAGCATCCCCCGCTCCACGGCCTCCAATGCCCCTTCGTAGAAGTGCGGGGTCGTCATCACCATGTCGTTGCCGGCGGTGACCGCCGCGGCGGCGGCGTGGGCGTAGTCGGGTTGCACCTTCTGCTCCCACACCATCCGGCCCACGTTGTCCCAGTCCGTGATCAACGTGCCCGTATACCCCCACTCCCCACGCAGCACGTCCGACAGCAGCCAGTCGTTCACCGTGATCGGGACCCCGTCCGTGCTCTGATACCCGAGCATGAACGTGCGACACCCCTCCCGCGCGACCCGCTCGAAC
>NZ_JAGMTU010000008.1 GCF_023703415.1 Microbacterium sp. USTB-Y
GAGTTGGTCTTTGATCCAAAGGAATTTCTCAACCAGCCCGAAGACTGGACGAGGAATAAATTGGCATTTGACAAGTGCACGCTGTTGAGTTCTCAAGGATCGGATGCTCCTGCGTTCCGGCCTCTCGGCCTTCCCTTCAGGGCAACTTCTCTATCTTATCCGTCTCGCTCCGGCTGTCAAATCGACACGCCGTGAGGTTTGGAACCGGATCCGTTTCCTCGTTTCCGAGGCAACTTCTCTAGCTTAGCCCTCCCGGCCAGCTTGTCAAATCGACGATCCTGGCGGACGGTCACCCTCTCAAGCGCACGCGCTTGACCTCGTCTCAGGGAGAACCTGCGAAGAGGAACCGACTTCCGAAGAAGAAGGTGGGTGATGTTCGCCGCTTGGGGAGTCAGGCCTTCCGGCCCTTCGCTCTACCGCTTGGGGCGAACAGGTAATAACTTACGTGGATCCCGGGGGTCCGGCAAATCGGGGCTGCTTCTCGGGCGTGTCGCGCGCCGTTCCGCATCCGTTCACCGCCCGTCCCCTTGTTCGTCCCCGCTCGTGCCTCGGGCCGGCACGCTCCGGATCACCAGGATCAGCACGAGCGTCAGGATTCCCCACACCCCGCAGGCCAGGGGAAGCGTGCGGTACGCGAGGTGCTGCGCGGTGAACTCCTCGGTGAGCGGACCGTAGACGGCGAAGCCGAGGAGCACCGCCGCGATCAGCATCACCGGTAGTGAGAGCCACCAGCTCATCCGGATGGCGAGCGGAGCCGGGCGCACCGTCCCCCGCGGCCGGCCGCGCAACCAGAGCGCACCGGCGATCGCCAGCACGAGCACGCCCCCGATCCCCGAACCGTACTGCAGCCACTTGTAGCCGAGGAGCGGCCCCCACTGCTCGTCGAGCGCGGGGATCAGCGCGACGCCGCCCCGGCCCTCGTGCGTGAACGCATCCCAGAGGATGTGCGTCACCACGCCGATCGCCAGCGCGACCAGGAGCAGCACCACGCGGGACGCCGAGCCGAAGGTCTCCGCCGCCACCGCTCCCGGCCCTCGGTCCCACTCCGGGGGGAGGCGGGATCCGATGACGCGCGGTGCGAGCAGCCGGCAGGCCGGCCGGAGCACCACCCGCCAGACGAGCAGCAGCACGAGCGCCATGATCACGGTCACCGGCAGCCAGCGCAGATCATGCGTCACCGAGTAGTCGACGATCAGTCCGCGGGTGAACAGCGGCAGATCGGGGGCCATCGCGCCGATGGCGACGGCCGCCGGCACGAGCGGGGTGCGGACGAACGGCAGCGCCACGATCGCATGACTCGGAGTGAACGGCATGCCCCGACGCTACCCGGGCCACCTCACAAGGCGCCGGGCAGGGAGACGCACCGGTCCGTGTCCGCGTCGACGCCCCTCCGAAAGATCGACGCCCCCTCCGACGTGCGCACCCCCGAGGGGGCGCGGATCGTCAGAGGGGGCGTCGGCGGATCGGATCCGCGTGCCTCGACGGCGGGATCAGGCGGGGAGCAGGCCCGCCAGGGTCTTCTTGCCGCGGCGCAGCACCGAGACGCCGCCCGGGAGGCCGAACGGCACGGTGACGTCATCGGACTCCACCCGCTCGCCGTCGACCGAGACGCCGCCCTGGGCGATGGCCCGGCGCGCCTCGGACGCGCTCGAGACGAGCCCGGTCGAGACCAGTGCGTCCACGACCGTGGTGCCGGCGGGGACGGCGGCGTTCGGCAGCTCCTCCAGAGCCGAGCGCAGCGTCGACGCGTCGAGCGCGGCCAGGTCGCCCTGACCGAACAGCGCCTCGGACGCGGCGATCACGGCGGCGGCCGCCTCGACTCCGTGCACCGTGGCGACGACCTCGAGGGCGAGACGCTTCTGCGCCGCACGGCGGAACGGTTCCGCCTCGACGAGCGCCGCGTACTTCCCGATCTCCGCACGGGAGAGGAAGGTGAAGACCTTCAGCCGGTCGACCACGTCGGCGTCGGCCGTCGAGAGCCAGAACTGGTACATCCGGTACGGGCTGCACATCTCGGCGTCGAGCCAGATCGCGTTGCCCTCGCTCTTGCCGAACTTGGTGCCGTCGCTGTTGGTGATCAGCGGCGTGCCGATCGCGTGGACCGAGACGCCCTCGACGCGGTGGATCAGATCCGTTCCGCTCGTCAGGTTGCCCCACTGGTCGCTGCCGCCGGTCTGCAGCACGCACTCGTACTGACGGTGTAGCTCGAGGTAGTCGAGCGCCTGCAGGATCTGGTAGCTGAACTCGGTGTAGCTGATGCCGGCGTCGGAGTTCAGCCGGGCGCTGACCGCGTCCTTCTTCAGCATCGTGCCGACGCGGAAGTGCTTGCCGATCTCGCGCAGGAAGTCGATCGCGCTCAGCGGCGCGGTCCAGTCCAGGTTGTTGACGATGCGCGCGGCGCTGTCCCCCTCGAAGCTGAGGAAGCGCTCGACCTGCGCGCGCAGGCGGCCGACCCACTCCTCGACGGTCTCGCGGGTGTTGAGCGTGCGCTCCGCCGTCGGACGCGGATCGCCGACGAGCCCGGTGGATCCGCCGACGAGCCCGAGGGGCTTGTGGCCGGCGAGCTGCAGGCGACGCATGGTGAGCAGCTGCACGAGGTTGCCGAGGTGCAGGCTCGGCGCCGTCGGGTCGAAGCCGCAGTAATACGTGATCGCGGGCCCGGCGAGAAGGGCGCGCAGCGCCTCGGGATCCGTGGACACGTGGACGAGGCCGCGCCAGACCAGCTCATCCCACACGTTCTCGAACGTGGGATCGATGGCCGGTGCCGCGGTCGTCAGGGATTCATTCGACACCGGATCAGGCTACCAGCGCTCCTCTCGGTGCTGTTCGGGGCGCGAGAGCGTCCCGCTAGGGTGGAAGGGTGTGGGGAACGCGCGCAGGTCGCACGGTCCGGGGCCTCATCGCCGCCCTGGTCGCGACGTTCGTGGCCTCCGTCTCGCACTCCACGGCCGACGGCTCGCCCGCACCACTGATCGGGATCGTGCTCGCGCTGCTGTTCGCCGCCCCCGTGTGCATCGCCCTCGCCGGCCGCCGGCTGAGCTGGATCCGGCTCTCGCTCGCGGTCGGGCTGAGCCAGTTCGCCTTCCACGGGCTGCTGCTGATCGGGGTCGGATCCGGAACCGGCACCCCCGCCCTCGCGGGGCACCTGCACGGGACGGAGCTCGCGGGAGCGCTCGGCACGACCACGGTCGACGCCGGGCACGCCCTGCACCTGCAGCCCGCGATGTGGATCGCGCACGCGATCGCGGCGATCCTGACCGTCCTGGCGCTGGGCCGCGGCGAGCAGGCGCTGCGCGCGCTGCTCGCCCTGTCCGGCTGGTCCTTCGTCGCCCGCCTGCTCACCGCTCTGCCGGCGCCGGTGCACCCGGTCCCGTCCGCACCGCGCGCGGCGGTTCCGGTGCTGCGCTCCCTCTTCTCTCTGACCGCCGTGTCCTGGAGGGGCCCGCCACGCACCGCGTGACTCCCCCTCTCCTTCGCACCGTCTCGACGGGCGCCCGTTCCGAGCGCGCCCCGGTGCATCCTCACGACCTCAGAAAGAACCCATCCATGCGCACCATCCCTGTCTCCCGCGTGCTCGCCGGCCTCGCGGCCGGAGCGGTCCTCGCCCTCGTCGCCCCTCTCGCCGCCTCGGCGCACGTGAGTGCGACGCCGAACCAGGCCGAAGCCGGATCCTGGACCTACGTCACGTTCCGGGTGCCGAACGAGTCGAGCACGGCCAGCACGGTCAAGCTCGACATCCATCTGCCCGCCGACACCCCGTTCACGAGCGTGAGCTACCAGCCGACCGCCGGCTGGACCGGGGCCGCCACGAAGACCTCCCTGCCGAAGCCGGTGAAGGTCGAGGGCAACACCATCAGCGAGGCCACGACCGAGGTCACGTTCACGGCCGACGCCGGCGGTGTCGCGCCCGGACAGTTCCAGACCTTCACCCTGTCGCTCGGCCCGGTGCCCGACACCGGGCACATCGTGATCCCGGCGACGCAGACCTACTCCGACGGCACCGTCGTGGAGTGGTCCGCGACGCCCGAGCAGGTCAAGAAGGACGACACGCTCGAGCCGGCTCCGGTGCTCTGGGTGAACGACGCCCCTCCGGCCGACCACCACGGCGGCACCACCGCCACGGCGGCGCCCGCGGCGGACGCGCCCGCGCCCGGTAACGGCCAGAACGGGCTCGCGCTCGGACTCAGCATCGGCGCGCTCGTCGTCGCCGCGGGCGGCGTGCTGCTCGGCGGCTTCGCCCTCGGCCGCCGGAAGAAGGCGGACGCGTGAGCACCCGGCACCGGCTCGCGGCCCTCGCGGCCGCCATCGGGATCGGGGCGGTCCTGGCCACCGGGACCGCCACCGCGGCGAGCGCGCACGACACGCTCGACGGCACCGACCCCGCGCAGGGATCGACCGTGACCAGCCTGTCGGCGGTGTCGCTCACGTTCAGCGCCGACCCGCTCGGCACCGACGGCGCGACGGTGATCCAGCTGATCGGCCCGGACAAGAAGTACTACGAGACCGCGTGCCCGGACCTGAACGGGCCCGTGGTGTCCTCGCCGGTGGCCCTGGGCGCCGCCGGCACCTACGAGGTGCTGTGGCGTGTGGTGTCGTCGGACGGGCATCCGATCTCGGGCAGCTACACCTTCGACTACGCCCCCGGCGGCCCGGCCACTCCGGCTGCGGCGGGGTCGGCGAAGCCGGTCTGCGGCCCCGCCGCGTCCGAGCCCTCCGAGTCCCCCGCCGCGGAGGCCTCCGCCGACGCCGGACTGTGGATCGGGCTGGGCATCGGCGCGGTCGTGCTCATCGGGGTCGGGGTGGGCGCCTGGGCGCTCGCCCGGGGCCGCCGGAGCTAGCCGGAGGCGGACGCCGTCCGATCGACGAGCGGGGCGAGGCGCGGTGCACCGAGAGGGCACCGCGTTTCGTCTCGCTCGACCTTCGGCCGTGCTCGCTCAACGACCCCGGGGCGCCGGCCTGCGGGCCTACGCGCTCAACGACCCCGGGGCGCCGACCTTCGGGCTCGCTCAACGAAGCGGCATGGAAACCGGGTCTCCCGCCGGACGCACGAAGGTCAGCGCCCGGCTCCCACGACGCGTCTGCGCGGCGAGACCCGCCTCCTCGAGCAGGCGCAGAGCCCGGCGCGACAGCACCGGGAGCGCGGCGTTCCCGCCGGGCCGGCGGGCGACGCCCGCGACGAGCGTCCGATCGACGCCGGATCCCCTCGCCTCGATCCGGGCGAGGTCGCCCTCGGCGCACCAGACGAGCCGGTCGAGTTCGCGATAGCGGATCCGCTCGACCACCCCGTCGATCTCGATCCGCAAGAGCTCCGCCTCGAAGCCGACGGCGCAGCCCACCGCACGGCGGCGCAGGAGCCACGAGATGAGCAGATAGGCGGGCAGCCCGGGGAGCAGGACGTACAGCATCAGGAACGTCTTGGGCCCGACCTCCAGGATCCTGCCGCCGGTCACGACCAGCACCAGCGCGACGAGGGCCAGCGCGACCGTCACGGTGAGCACCCACCAGAGCACGATCTCCCGCCGGGACAGCGGCACCGCGCGGAAGCGCGCGATCGAGCCGCGCGCAGCGGCCTCCCACTGCGGCGCGGGGGGCGCCTTGGCGGCGTCCCTGGCGCCGATCGACGCCGTGATCCGGCCGATCAGCCCCAACCACACCCAGCCCGCGGCCGGCACCGCCGCCATCTGCAGCACGGCGAGGAGGGCCCTTGCGGGATTGGGCTTGGGCGCCAGCATCGCGGGCACGGCCTGGATGAGCAGCCACAGCAGCAGCGCCGCGGCCACGGCGCCCGCGATGCTCACGACGAGCCCGCGCCGGGCGGGCATCCGCAGCGTCGCGTTCACGAAGGAGAAGCCGCAGAGCCAGCCGCCGACGAGCGTGAGCAGGAACGGGATGAACTCCAGATCGCCCGCGAGGTACCACGGCACCGCGAGGGCGCCGCAGATCAGCGCCCAGAACAACGGCATCCGCAGGATCCGTTGCCAGAAGGAGACCGGCTCACGCGGCTCCGGCTCCGGCTCGACCGACGCCACGGAGTGCACCGTGTGGTGCGTGGATCGCGAGACGTGCGGGCGGATCATCCCCGTCAGTCTAGGGAGAGCGCGTCGGATCCCCGGCGGAGGGGACGGCTCAGCCCAGCTCGCGCAGCCGCGCGTCGAGCTCGGCGAGGCGCTCGGGCTCGATCGAGCCGAGTCGCGCCGCGCCGTCGGACAGGGTGATCCCGCGGGCGAGGAACACCAGCGAGTGCGTCGAGACGCCGGGAACGATCTCGTCCAGCAGCGCACGCGCCCGGGGATCGTCGAGGACCTCCCCCAGGGTGCTGTTCAGCGAGAACCGTGAGTCTTCGGACATGGATCCTCCTGTGCGGGCGACGATGCGGTGGAGGAGGGATCCGCATGCCCCTCCCCAGGACAAGGATCCCCGCGCCGGGCCTGCACGGCAACCGTCGATGGCTTGCGGATCGCAGGGGCTCGGGGGAAGATTAACCAAATTAACCGGATTACCCAAGATCTACCGAGGTGCCGCGATGCAGAACCCCTTCCGCCCGACCGCGGGGGCCACCCCGCCGATCGTCGTCAGCCGCGAAGGACTCCTCCAGGAGTTCGAGTACGGGTTGCGCATCGGATCCGGCGCGCCGGGTCTGCTCACCATCTTCACGGGGGCCCGAGGCGTCGGCAAGACCGTCATGCTCGGCGCCGCGGAGGATCTCGCGCGCTCCCAGGGGTGGGTGGTGCTCTCGGAGACGGCGACGCCCGGCTTCACGGCGCGCATCGGCGAAGCGATGCGCACCGCCGAGACCGAGCTCGGCGACGGACCGGTCAGCCGGCGGATCGTGGGCATCACCGCCGCCGGCTTCGGAGTGACCACCCAGCTGACCCCGCAGCAGCAGATCGGCTGGCGGGAGCTCGGGCAGCGGCTGCTGACTCTGCTCGCGCAGCAGCGCACGGGCCTGCTCATCACCGTCGACGAGATCCACGCCGCGGAGCGCACCGAGCTCGCGGCCCTCGCCGCGAACATCCAGCACTTCATCCGCGAGGGGCTCCCGATCGCCCTGATCGTCGCCGGCCTCCCGGCCGCCGTCTCCGACCTCCTCAACGAGGGCGTCGCCACGTTCCTGCGCCGAGCGGACCGGATCGACCTGCACTCCGCGTCGATCGAGGAGACCGCGCAGTCCTATTCCGAGCTCTTCGCCCAGGGCGGTCACCCGATCTCGTCCGAGCTGGCGCGACTCGCCGCCGAGGGCACCGGCGGCTACCCCTTCCTCATCCAGCTCGTGGGCTACAGCCTCTGGCGGGAGGCGGAGTCGAGGGAGGAGCCGATCGACGAGAGCGCCGTGACGGAGGCCGTCGCCGCGGCGCGCCGTCGCAATGAGCAGACGGTCATCGGCGCCGCGCTCGCGGTCGTCTCCGCACGGGACATGGACTTCCTCCTCGCGATGACCGTCGACGAGGACATCACCGACGTCGGCGACATCGGGCGGCGCATGGCGGCCACCCCGAGCCTGGTCGGCAAGTACCGCGCGCGCCTCATCGACGCCGGTCTCGTCGAGTCCGCCGGCTACGGCCGCGTCGCGTTCGCGATCCCGGGCCTCCGGGAGTACCTGCGGGCGCAGTCCCGGCGCTGATGCCGTCCCGTCGGGAAGCCCGCGCAGACGGGTGCGGGGCGGGGCGTCTGTGAACGCCCCGCCCCGAACCCTCGGCGGATCGGACTATGCCGAGAAGTCCTCCGGGACCTCGAGCGGACGCCGGGAGAAGTAGGCGGCCCGCGCCCTGCGGTAGAACAGCGCGAGCGGGATGATCCCGAGGACCAGCAGGCCGAGACCCAGCACCTTGACCTGCCACTCGGTGTCGGGGCTGACGATCGAGGCGACGAAGATGTACATCATGAACAGGGCCCCGAGGAGTGGCCAGATCCCGATCAGGATGATGTTCTTCGCGGATCGGAAGATCACCCTGCGGAACCCGATCACCACGGCGAGCCCGGCGAGCGAGTAGTAGAACGCGATCTGGATCCCGATCGACGACACGGCCCAGCCGAGGATCTCGGCGACACTGCCGCCGAAGAGGTTGGCGAGCACGAACAGCAGCAGGGAGACCACGACGACGACGAGCGTCGCGAACACGGGCGTCTTCCACTTGCGGTTGATCCGGCCGAACGCGAACGGGATGGTGCGGTCGCGCCCCATCGCGAACAGCGTGCGGCTCACCTGCACGAGCGTGGTCTCCAGCGTCGCGATCGTGGAGAGCGCGACGGCGATGATGAGGATCTTGCCGCCGATGCCCGGCATGATCGCGTCGCCGAGCACGCTGAGCACGTTGCCGCTGTTCTCCTCGATGGTCTTGCCCGGCAGCATCACCAGGGTCGTCGTCGTGTAGATCTCGAAGAGGATGAACACGATGACGATGCCGAGGATGCCGGCCATACCCGTGGTCTTGTGCGCGTTCTTCGTCTCCTCGCCGAGGTTGGCCGTCACGTCCCAGCCCCAGTAGTAGAAGGCCGCGATGAGGGCCGCCGAGACGAAGACCCCGGCTCCGGTGAGGTGCCCGAAGCCGAACCAGTCCCACGAGAACGTCGCACCGTGGTGGTAGGTGGTGATCGCGCGCGGGATCGCGATCGCGGCGAACACCACCAGGATCCCGACCTCGACGACCGACATGATCCACTGGGCGCGCTCGGTGGTGTGCACGCCGAAGATCACCGCGGCCGCCATGACCAGGAACCAGAGGGCTCCGACGCACGTCACGAGCAGCGTGTTCCCGTTGGCGACCTTGTCGCCGGCGAACAGCGCGACCGTCATCTGGCCGGCGGGCAGGGCGCCCGCCACCATGAACACGGTCGCCGAGATCACGAGCGCCCACCCGGCGAAGAAGCCGAGCAGGGGGTGCAGTCCGCGCGCGACCCAGGAGAACGAGGCCCCGGCGTGGCTGTCGACCCGCGCGAGATGGCTGAACGCGAACGCGATGCCGAGCATCGGGATGCCGCACCAGAGCAGGGCGGCGGGGGCTCCGACACCGGCGGCGCCGATGAGCAGCGCGGTGCTGGCCGCGATGGAGTATGCGGGGGCGCTGCCGGCGACGGCCATGAGCGTCGAGCCCGCCTTGGAGACGCCGCCGGCCTGCAGTGCGTGCTGTTCGTAGTCGATCGCACGCTGCAGGGACGTGTCCGTCTCGAGTGGATTCCGGGTCACTCTGATTCCCCTGTCTCATCGTCGGGTGTGGGGGATGACAGAGGGACGCTAGCACCGCGGATCCCCCCGCGCCTAGAGCGGGATCCGATCAATTCCGGCGCGGATTCCGAAGCGGGGTCGCGAAGCGCGGAATCCCGCGGATTCCCGTGGATTCTTTCGGCAAACACATAGGGATCCGTTGCCCATTCGACGGATTCGATTCGAGATGCGAAGGTCCGGACGACACCGAAGGCAACCCGCATCGCCGGTGGGGCCCGGCACCCGAACCGGGCCCCACACCTCCCTCACCCCTTGACGGCGCCGGCGGCCATCCCGGACACGAGACGGCGCTGCACCAACAGGAAGAAGACCACGACCGGCAGCGAGAACAGCACGGATGCGGCCATCTGCGCTCCGAAGTCGGTGCCCTTGGTGACCGTGCTGAAGGACGCGAGCCAGATCGTCAGTGTGTACATCGAGGAGTCCTTCATGAACGTGTACGCGAGGATGTAGTCGTTCCACGCCGTGATGAAGGCGAACACGCTCGTCGAGATCACCCCTGGCAGCACGAGCGGCAGCAGCACCGATCGCAGGATCCGCCAGGTCGAAGCGCCGTCGATCTGCGCCGCCTCCTCGATCTCGACCGGGATGGCGAGGAAGAACCCGCGCATGGTCCAGATCGCGAAGGGCAGGACGTGCCCGATGTACACGAGGATCAGGCCCGCGTAGGTCCCGGTGAGTCCCGCTTCGTTGAAGATCAGGAACAGCGGGATCAGGAGCGCGGCACCGGGCAGCATCTGCGCGGCCAGCAGCGAGATCATGATCGACCGGCGCCCGCGGAAGCGGAATCTCGTGAGCGCCGCCGAGGCCAGGAAGCCGATGACGATCGCGAAGATCACGGCCGAGAAGACCACGATCACGCTGTTGCGGAGATTCACGAGGAAATCGGTCTGGGTGAGCGCGATCACGAAGTTGTCGACGTTCAATCGGCTCGGGAGGAACCTCGGCACCGGGGTGAGCACCTCGTCCCGTGGCTTGAACGCGGTGTTCAGCATCCAGTACAGGGGGAACAGCCACACCACCACGAACAGCGCCGCGAGTGCGGTGGCGAGCCAGGGGCGGCGGACCCGCCGCCGCGGTACGGCAGTCGCGCTCACAGGTCTTCCCCCGCTCGGATGAGGTTGCGCACGTAGATGCTGCTCAGGATGAGCAGCAGGACGGTCGTGATCAACGCGATCGCGGCGCCCTGGCCGATCTGGAACCCGACGAACGCCGTCTTGTAGGAGTAGATCCCGAGCGTCGTCGTCGCCGAGCCGGGGCCTCCCCCGGAGACGAGCCAGATCTGGTTGAACACGTTGAAGTCCCAGATGATCGACAGCACGATGAGCAGCAGCAGGGTCGGCCGCAGCGCAGGCAGCAGCACGCGCCAGTAGATGGTCCATTCGCCGGCGCCGTCCAGGCGGGCGGCCTCCAGGTACTCGCCCGAGACCTGGTTCTGCGCCGCATACAGGGTGAGGGCGATGAACGGCACGGCCTGCCACACCACCAGCATCCAGATGCTCGCGAACGCGAACACCGGATCCTGCGCCCAGTTGAGGTTCGTCAGATCACCGAAGACGCGCAACTGGGTCAGCAGCCAGTTGATCACGCCGTAACCCGGCTGGAAGAGCCACACCCACACCTGCGAGGAGGCCACGTTCGGCATCGCCCAGGCGACGACGAGGGCGATCGTGACGAGATAGCGCATCACCGACCCGATCCGCGTCATCAGCTGCGCGACCGCCATGCCGATGACGATCGTGCCCGCCACCATGGCCACGGTGAACCAGAGCGTGCGCAGCAGCGCCCACCAGAACTCCGCATCCGTCAGCACGGTCGCGTACTGCTCGAGACCGACCAGGGAGAACGCCCCCGTGAAGAGGGTCTTCTGGTCGTAGTCCGTGAACGAGGTGAACACCAGGAACACGATCGGGACCACGATCAGCGCGACGCAGACGACTCCCGCCGGCGAGAGCAGGATCCACGGCGCGGACCGGGAGCGCATTCCGACCGGCAGCGCGAAGGCCGCCGGCCTGGGGCGCCGGGGCCCCGGCGACCGGGCGGGCTTGCGCCCGGTCGTCAGGGCCTCAGTCTGAGTGACGGTCATGATCGGCTCGCGCGGTGCGGCGCGTCACTTCCCGTTCAGCGTGGACGCGATGTGCGCGTCCACGGTCTTCGCGGCGGAGGCGGGGTCCTCGCCCTTGGCGATCGACTGGAAGAACTCCTCCATCGTCTTGTCGCCCTCGATCGTGGTCCAGTCGGCGGCCGCCGGCGTCGCCTTCGAGATGAGCGCCGCGGTGAAGAAGCCCTCCTGCTTCGGCGTGAGACCCGCGTCCTGCGCCTTCTTGATGCCGTCCTCGCTGTTCGGGATCCAGTTGTCCTTGCCGAAGACGTAGTCGTGCTGGATCGACGGGCTCGCGGCGATCTTGATCCAGGCGAGCGCGAGCTGCTGGTTCTTGCTCTTCTGCGCCACACCCCAGTCGCTGCCGCCGAGCATCACGGGCTGGTTCTTGCCCGAGACTCCGGGGAACGGGAAGGTGCCGATCACGTCGTCCGTGAGCGCGGGGTTGGCCTGCTGGATCTTCTTCACGTGCGCGGCGGTGGCGAGCACGGCGCTGGTCTGGCCGTTGGCGAAGATCGCGTCCTGATCCGGCGCGTTCGTGTTCACCGTGATCGACGCCGGGGTCGAGTAGGCGTTCTGGAACGTCGTGAACGCCTTCAGGCCCTTCTGGGCGTCGCCGCCGGAGAGCCCGCCCGACCAGGTGCCGCCCTTCGCGGTGGCGATCTCGCCGCCCGCATCCCAGACGAACTGCATGCCCGCGTACCAGAACTGGCCCGGCAGGTAGAAGGCGGAGAAGTCGCTGGCGGTGTTCTTCGCCTTGATCTTGTCCAGCGCCGCGGTCAGCTCCTCGTACGTCTTCGGCACCTCCGTGACGCCCGCATCGGCCCAGACCTTCTTGTTGTAGACGACGGCGCGGTCTCCGGCGAACGAGGGCACCGCGTAGAGCTTGCCGTCCACCGTCGCCGGATCGACCAGGCCGCCGAGCCACTTCTGCCCCTGCTCGAGCTGCGTGCGGTAGGCGGTGAGGTCGGCGAGACCTCCGGTGGCCGCGTAGGAGGCGACCTGGGTGTTGCCCACGTCGATGACGTCGGGGGCGCTGTTGCCGGCCAGCGCCGTGGTCAGCTTGGTGGTGATCCCGTCCCACTGCTGCATCTGCACGTCGACCTTCGCGCCGGTCGCCTTCTCGAACTCGTCGTTGACGGCCTTGATCGTCTCGTCGCTGAGGTCGCCGTTCATGACCCAGACGGCGAGGGTCTTTCCCTTGCCGTCGACCTTGCTCAGGTCGACGGCTCCGGAGCCGCCGCCCGCGGATCCGGAGCCTCCCGAACCGCCCGAGCAGCCGGCCAGGACCAGCGCGGCGGCGACGCCGGTGACCCCCAGGACTGCGAATCGTGTGCTGCGCATCATTGCTCTCCTCACAGGACGAAGTCGGTGCGTCCGCGTCGTCTTCGAGTCCGTCGACGCCGACGGGACCGACCATATAGGCTTGTTTCGCAGGATGCAATAGCGTTGCAGCATACGCAACAACAAAGGAGTTGCCTCGATGGACCTTGTCCCGCTCCCCGCCCGTGTCACGACGACGCCCGGAGGTTTCGCGCTCACCGCCGGCCTGCGGATCCATGCCGACGGCGCCCTCGCCGATGCCGCGCGCGTCCTGCAGACCGCGCTGCGCACCGCGATCGGGATCCCTCTCGGCACGGCGGCGTCCGCCGAGGACGCCGGGGTCCTGCTGCAGCAGGACCCCCGCCTCGAGGACGAGGCCTACGTGCTCGAGGTGACCCCGGAGCGGATCCGGATCGACGCGGGCGGCGAGCGCGGAGCGCACTGGGCGGCGCAGACGCTGCTGCAGCTGCTCCCTGCGCAGGTGCACCGCCGGGCCGGGATCGGCACGGACTCCGCCTCGCCCGGCTGGCACGTGCCGCCGGTGCGCATCGAGGACGGACCGCATTTCGCCTGGCGCGGGCTCATGCTCGACACCGCACGGCACTTCTTCCCCGTCCACGAGGTGCTGCGCCTCATCGACCTGCTCGCGATGCACCGGTTGAACGTGCTCCATCTGCACCTCACCGACGATCAGGGCTGGCGCGCCGAGATCCGCGCCTATCCGCGGCTCACCTCGGTAGGCGGCTGGCGGCCCTCCTCGCAGATCGGCTCCGGCCCGGGCGCGACCCAGGACGGGCGCCCCCACGGCGGCTTCTACACGCAGGAGGATCTCCGCGAGATCGTCGCCTACGCGGCGGCGCACGGGATCGCCGTCGTGCCGGAGATCGAGATGCCGGGCCACGTGCAGGCCGCGATCGCCGCCTACCCCGAGCTCGGCTTCGTCGCGGAGGAGCACCCCTGGACCCGATGGGGCGTCAATCCGCACGCGCTGCGGCTCGATGAGCCCACCATCGCGTTCTTCTGCACCGTGCTCGACGAGATCATCGACATCTTCCCCTCACCGGTGATCGGCATCGGCGGCGACGAGTGCCGCAAGGACGAATGGCGCGCCGACCCCGCCACCCAGCGGCGCAAGGCCGAGCTGGGTCTGGACACCGAGGAGCAGCTGCAGGCCTGGTTCGTCTCCCGGATCGACGCGCACCTGCGCTCGCGCGGGCGGCGGGTGTACGGCTTCGACGAGATCCTCGAGGGCGGCCTGGTCTCCGAGGCGACCGTCGCCTCGTGGCGCGGCACCGCCGGCGCGGTCATCGCCGCGCGCCGCGGTGCGGACGTGGTGATGTGCCCGGAGGACACGGTCTATCTCGACTACCGGCAGTCCGCCCTCCCCGAGGAGCCGATCCCCGTCGGCGTGGTCACCACGATCGCGCAGGTGCGCGCCTTCGACCCGATCCCGGCCGGCCTCGAACCCGAGCACCACGGACGCATCGTCGGCGGCCAGGGCAACCTGTGGACCGAGCACGTCGACTCGGCGCGGCGCCTGGACTACCAGCTCTTCCCCCGGCTGTGCGCGCTCGCGGAGGCGCTGTGGAGCGGACAGGATCCCTCCGCCGTCGCGTCCTTCGCGGACCGCCTCGACGGGCACCTCGCCCGCCTCGACGCCGCGGGCGTGGAGTACCGTCCCGCGAGCGGCCCGCACCCCTGGCAGCAGCGGCCGGGCGTTCCGGGGCAGCCCTACGACCGCGCGGAGCGCGCCGCCGAGATCGCCCGCCTGACGTCCAACCTCGCGTAGTCCCGCGATCGTCAGCCGCGCGCGGCCGCCACGAAGGCGCGGGCGCGCGCGGCGATCCGGTCCCAGCGCCCGTGCGCGACGTCGTCGGCCGCCACGACGCTGGACCCCGCCGTGACCGCGAGCGCGCCGGCGCGCAGGTAGTCCGCGGCGTTGGTCTCGTCCAGCCCGCCGGAGGCGACCAGCGGCATGTCGGGGAACGGCCCCGCCAGATGCCGGAAGTAGCCGGGGCCCACGGCGCCGGCCGGGAAGATCTTCACCGCGGCCGCCCCCAGCCGCACCGCGGTCAGCGCCTCGGTCGGCGTGAGCGCCCCCATGATCACCGGCACCGCCGCGGCGCCCGCGATCATCGCGACCTCCTCCACGACGCCAGGGGTGACCAGGAACGACGCGCCCGCCGAGATCGCCGCCGTGGCCTGCGCCGCCGTGGTGACGGTTCCCGCGCCGACCCGCACGTCGGGCGCCTCCGCGCCCCGGGCGATGAGGTCGGTGGCCCCCGGCGTCGTGAACGCGAACTCGACGACATGGATCCCGCCTGCGGCGAGCGCCGCGAGCAGCGGGATCGGATCCGGGATCCGGGAGATCCTCGGCAGGGCGAGCACGGCGTCCCGGCTCAGCAGCTCCATCGCGGTGTCGGTCATCTCGTCCCCTCGTCGGTCGCCCGCAGGCTCTTGCCGGACAGGCTTCCGGTGCGCCGGCCCTCCTCGACGGCGAGCTCGCCGCCCACCCACACGGCGCGGATGCCGTCGGCGATCCGGCGCGGGTGCTCGAACGTGGCACGGTCCTGGATCCGTTCGGGGTCGAAGAGCACGAGGTCGGCGATCCACCCCTCGCGCACCAGGCCCCGTTCGTGCAGGCGCAGCCGGCGGGCCGGGGTGCCGCTGAGATGCCGGATCGCCTCTTCGAGGCTCAGCACGCCCAGGTCGCGGACGTAGCGTGCGAGATAGCGCGGGAAGGCGCCCCACGAGCGCGGGTGCGGTCGGTCGCCGACGAGGATCCCGTCGCTGCCGCCGGTGTGCACCGGGTGGCGCATGATCGCCTGCACATTCTCCTCATGGCCGATGTGCATGAGCACGCCCGTGGCGAGGTCGTCGGCGAGCAGGATCCGGATCACCGCGTCGACCGGCGCCTCGCCCGTCTCCTGGGCGATGTCGGCGATCGTGCGGCCCACCAGCGCGCGGAGGGCCGGATCGCCCACCCCGGAGATCTGGATGCGCGACCAGTCGGCCCGTTCGCCGTGGAAGCCGTCGCACCCGTCGACGTCGAGCGCGCGCACGAGCGCGTCCCTGTCCCGTCCGGCCGCGAGGCGGTCCCGGAGCGCGTCGACCCCGCCGGCCGCGATCCAGCTGGGCAGCAGGGCCACGAGCGTGGTGGCCCCGGGCAGGTACGGGTAGCTGTCCATCGTGATGTCCACGCCGTCCGCGAGGGCCTGATCGACCATCTCCAGGAAGCGGGGTGCGGCCCCCGCGTTGGACGGGAAGTTGAGGGTCGCGTGCGCCAGGTGCAGGGCGCAGCCGGTCTCCCGGGCGATCCCGATGACCTCGGCATAGGCCTCCAGCGCACCGGCGCCGTAGGAGCGGGTGTGCGGGGCGAAGAAGCCGCCGTGCGCCGCGACGATCTCGCACAGCGCCGTGAGCTCTGCCGTGTCGGCGTACATGCCCGGGGCGTAGGTGAGACCGCTCGACATGCCGACGGCGCCGGCGGCAAGGGACTCGTCGAGGATCCGCCGCATGTCGGCCAGCTCCGCGGCGCCGGCGGGGCGGTCGGCCGTTCCGACCGTCAGCAGCCGCAGGTTGCCCTGCGGCACCAGCACCGCCGTGTTGGTCGCCGTGCCGTGGGACAGCCGGTCCAGGAACCCGGCCATGTCCCGCCAGTCGAGCTCGAGCCCGGGCTGGCCGTTCCAGCCGGCGATCTGCCGGCGGACGTCGCCGGCGATCCGCTCGTCGACCGGGGCGTAGCCGATGCCGTCCTGCCCGATGACCTCGCAGGTCACTCCCTGCCCGATCTTCGCGATGTGCTCAGGGTCGGCGAGCACCGCCAGATCCGAGTGCGCGTGCATGTCGATGAACCCGGGGGCGAGGACCAGGCCCGCTGCCTCCTCGACGCCCGCCCCCTCGACGGCGGTCAGGGATCCGGGGGGTGCGATCTGCGCGATCCGCCCGCCGCGCAGCAGCACGTCCGCCGTGCGGCGGGGCGCGCCGGTTCCGTCGATGACGGTGGCGCGCCGGAGCAGGGTGCCCGGCACGCTCAGAACCAGGTCTCCACGGCGTCGACGACGAGCGGATCCGCCGCGTCGGCGTCGGCCACCACCGGGATCAGTCGCCACTTGTCGAGCGCGGTGCACGGGTGCGAGAGCCCGAGTCGCACGACGTCGCCGACGCGCAGCTGATCCGCACGGCCGTCGGAGACCGCGGCCTCGGCGAGCCGCAGGAAAAGGTGCTGGTCGTTCAGCGCCGTGACCTGCGAGCCGTCGAGCACTCCGTCGTCCTCCGGGCGGCCCGAGACGTGCTGCGCGACGGGCAGCCCTTCGTCGAACGACGCGTCGCGCCGGCCCGCGTCGAGCAGGGCGAGTCCGGGCTCCGGGCGCGACAGCACCCGCGCCCACAGGTGCATCGCGGAGCGGAACGGGGTCGTGCCGATCTCGCGTCCCATCGGGGTGATGCCTGCGTAGAAGCCGTCGTCGTGCACCTGGAACGCCCCGGATCGCACCACTACGTCGGCGTCGGGGCAGAGCACCGGCAGCACGGCTCCGACCCGGTCGAAGTAGGCGCTTCCGCCGGCGGTGACCACCGGGCGCGTGCCCTCCGGATAGAGCCCCGCCTCGGCGAGCTCGCGATGGAGGTCGGCGAGATCGTGCAGATACGCGTCGACCGCGGCGAGTGACGCCGCGGTGCGGTCGTGGGCGAGCGCGCCCTCGTAACCGCCGACGCCCGCGAGTTCGAGGGCGGGCGAGGCGGCGATCGCGGCGGCG
This sequence comes from Microbacterium sp. USTB-Y, assembly GCF_023703415.1. Classification (GTDB taxonomy): domain Bacteria; phylum Actinomycetota; class Actinomycetes; order Actinomycetales; family Microbacteriaceae; genus Microbacterium. The sequence continues at coordinate 17,405 of NZ_JAGMTU010000008.1, forward strand.
ACCGCGCGTGCCGTGGCGCGGTCCCTGGCGCCCGTGCGCCCACCGGCGCCGCCGAGCTCCACCAGCACCCGCAGCGGGCGCGCGGGGGCTCCCAGCGCGGCGGTCATCACCTCGACCGCCGCCACGCCATCGGCCCAGCAGAGCACCTCGAGCCCGGGATCCGCCGCGAGCGCGTCGGCGAGGCCGCGCAGGGCGACCGGATCCACGACCTCGTTGGCGACGAGGATCCGGGGCACGCCGTTCGCGAGTGCGACCTGGGCCTGCCAGGCCGTCGCGAAGGTCAGCGCCCACGCGCCGGCGTCGAGCAGCTGCCGCCACAGCACCGGGGCCATCGTGGTCTTGCCGTGCGGCGCGAGCAGCACCCCCGCCTCGTCGGCCCAGCCGGCCATGAGGCCGACGTTGTGCGCGAGGGCTACCCGGTCGAGCGTGAGCAGCGGCGTGGGGAAGTCGGAGAGTCGCGGGGCGCCGGCCAGGAGCTCCCCGAGCAGGTGGCCCTGCGCGGAAGGCGGGAAGGACTTGTCCTGCGCGGACACCCGGCGTCCGGCCGCGGCGGACACGCTCGGAGCGGAGACGGAGGAGGGCGAAGCGGTGCGATCGGAGTCATCCACACGATCATGATGCCCGGTTGTTGCGTCATGCGCAATATCCATTGCACACTTTCGCTCCCCTCCACTAGGGTCGAGAGTATGTCCGCGCCGTCCCCCTCCTCCTCGCTGCGCGCCGCCGCATTCGGCGAAGCCCTGGTCGTGCTCGTGCAGGACGTCCCGGGTCCGCTGGAGGCCTCCCCGGTCTTCCGCCGCTCGCTCGGCGGCGCGGAGGCGAACGTCGCGATCGGCCTCGCCGCCCTCGGCGTGCCGACCTCGGTGATCAGCCAGGTCGGCGACGACGGCTTCGGCCGCTACATCGTCGACGAGCTGCGACTGCTGGGCGTCGACACCTCGGCCTGCGCCGTCGACCCGGCGCGCGCCACGGGCCTGTACTTCAAGGAGGTCGGCGGCGGCACCGGCCGGCCCACCGACCTCGGCCCCGCCCGCAGCCGGATGCACTACTTCCGCAGCGGCTCCGCCGGCGCCCATCTCACGCCCGCTCTGCTCGACACCCCCGACGTGGCCCGAGTGCTCGACCAGGCCGCGATCGTGCACACCACCGGCATCACCCCGGCTTTGTCGGACTCCGCCTCGGCGGCGCAGCACGCGCTCGTCGCCCGGGTGCGCCCGCGGGGCCTGGTCTCCTTCGATCTGAACTGGCGCCCCCGGCTCTGGCACGGGCGCGAGGCGGCGGGTCGTCTGCAGCTCGCCGAGCTCATGCGCACCTGCGACATCGCCCTGGCCGGCCTCGACGAGGCGACCGAGGTCTTCGGCGTCTCCACGGCCGAGGAACTGCGGGCGATGTTCCCCGAACCCCGCCGCCTCGTCGTCAAGAACGACGGCGGAGCCGTGATCGCGTTCGACGGCGCCGAACGCGTCGAGGTGCCGGTTCCCGAGCGCGTGCCCGTGATCGAGGCGATCGGCGCCGGCGACGCCTTCGCCGCGGGCCTGCTCGCCGGTATCCTGCAACAGCTCCCGCTCTTCGCCTCCGTCGAGCAGGGCCATCGCACGGCCGCCCGTGCGCTGTCCTCGATCACCGACCACATCGCCCCTGGATCCCGCCGATGAACCAGACCGTCACCCGCGCCCTCGACCTGCTCTCCGCCCTCCAGGACGGGGCGCAGACCCTGGACGAATGCGCCGAGCGCCTCGGCGTGCACAAGTCCACGATCCTGCGTCTCCTGCAGACGCTGGAGGCGCAGCGCTTCGTGACCCACGATGCGCAGCACCGCTACCGGCTCGGATCCCGTCTCTTCGAGCTGGCCGGCGCCGCCCTCGCCCAGCGGGACGTCCGCGACGTGGCTCGTCCGCACCTGGAGAGGCTGAACGAGGAGACCGGACAGACCGTGCATCTGGCGGCCTACGAGTCGGGCGACGTCGTCTACATCGACAAGCTCGAGGCGCGCACCGGCATCCGCATGTACTCGCGGGTCGGCCTGCGCGCCCCCCTGCACAGCACCGCGGTCGCGAAGGTGCTGCTGGCGGATCTTCCCGCCGCCGCCCGCCGGGAGATCGCGGAGGGGATCGACTACGTGCCGTTCACCGACCGCACGATCCGCAACGCGACCGACTTCCTCGCCGAACTGGAGCGGGTGCGTGCCGACGGCTTCGCCCGTGATAGCGCCGAGCACGAGACGTTCATCAACTGCATCGCCGCGCCCATCCGCGACGGCAGCGGGGCGGTCGTCGCGGCCGCATCGGTCTCCGTGCCGACCCTGTCGCTGCCTGCGCACGAGGTGCTGGCGCTCCTGCCGCAGCTGATGACGGCGACCCGCGGCGCATCCGCAGACCTGGGCTGGGCTCCGCGCTCCGTCAACGACCGAGAGGAACGACTGTGACCGAGAAGACCCGCATCCTGACCGCCGACGCCCCCGCGCCGGCGCACGTGTTCTCGCAGGGAGTGCGCAAGGGCCCGATCGTGCAGGTGTCCGGTCAGGGCCCGGTGGATCCGGCCACGGGCGAGTACCTCTTCCCCGGCGACGTCGCGAGCCAGACCCTGCGCACGCTCGAGAACGTGCGCGCGATCGTCGAGGCGTCGGGTGCGACCTTCGACGACGTGATCATGCTGCGCGTCTATCTCACGAAGCGGGAGGACTTCGCGATCATGAACGAGGCCTACGGCGCGTTCGTCACGAAGCACACCCCGAGCGGTGTGCTGCCGTCGCGCACCACGGTGTTCACGGGCCTGCCCCGCGAGGAGATGCTCGTCGAGATCGACGCGCTCGCGGTGGTCTGACCCGCCGGACCGGCTACAGCTCGATCTGCGATCCCATCACGATCACGCGATCGCGCGGCAGCCCGAAGTGGTCGCTCGCGTCGGTGGTGATGTGCGACGCCGCGAGGAAGAGCCTCTTGCGCCACAGCGCCATGCCGCCGCACCGTCCTTCGCGCAGCTCGATCTTCGAGAGGAAGTACGTGGCGTTGTCGAGATCGAGCCACCCCTGGGTCTTGTGCGGCGGGATCGACCGCAGCGCCCGGGGGATGTCCGGGTTCTCCGCGTAGCCGAACCGCGCGGAGATGTAGAGGATCCCGTCGGTCGGATCCCCGAGGTCGTCGACCGTGCAGCGCTGGGACTGCGGGACCCGCGGGACGTTCTGGATGTCGACGGAGAGGATGATCACGCGCGCGTGCCGCACATGATTGTGCTCGACGTTGGCCCGCAGCGCGAGAGGGGTGGTCGTTCCGCCCGGGTTGAGGAAGATCGCGGTGCCGGGAACCCGGTCGATGAGCTTCGGGTGGGTGCGGAGGTTGCGCACGAAGTCGGCCAGCGAGCCCTCCGCCTCGGTGCGGCGCGCGGTGATGAGCGCCCGCCCGCGCTGCCAGGTCGTCATGACGATGAACGCTGCCAGGCCGATCGCGAGCGGGAGCCAGGCGCCGTGCACGAACTTGGTGGCGTTGGCGGCGAGGAACAGCAGGTCGACGGAGAGCAGCAGCACCGCGCCGATCGCGAGGATCCAGGCCGGCGTCTTCCACCGGCGTCGGGCCAGATAGAAGAACAGCAGCGTGGTGATGGTGATGGTGCCGATCACCGCCATGCCGTAGGCGAACGCGAGCGAGGCGGAGCTGCGGAACACGAACACCAGGGTGATCACCGAGACCATGAGCAGCCAGTTGATCCACGGCACGTAGACCTGCCCCTGCGTCTCGGACGAGGTGTGCGTCACGCGCAGCCGCGGCAGGTAGCCCAGCCCCGAGGCCTGGGCGGCTACGGAGAAGGCACCGGAGATCACCGACTGCGAGGCGATCACCGTCGCCGCCGTGGCCAGGATCACGAGGGCGATCCGGCCCCACTCCGGCGCGAGCAGGAAGAACGGCGCCGACATGTTCGCCTTGTCCTCGAGCAGCAGCGCCCCCTGGCCGAGGTAGGTGAGGGCGAGCGCGGGGAACACCAGGAACAGCCAGGCGATCGAGATCGGCTTGCGGCCGAAGTGGCCCATGTCGGCGTAGAGAGCCTCGGCGCCGGTGACGGAGAGCACGACCGCGGCGAGCGCGAAGAACGCGATGTGGAAGTGGCTGACCATGAAGCCGATCGCATAGGTGGGCAGCAGGGCGAGGAGGATCTGCGGATCGTGCAGGATCCCGCCGAGGCCGAGCACGCCCACGACGACGAACCAGACCACCATGATCGGCCCGAAGAGCCGCCCGACCACCGAGCTGCCGAGCTTCTGGATGAGGAAGAGGATCAGCAGGATGGTGGCCGTGATGGGCACCACCCACTCCTCGAGGCCCGGATTGATGGTCTTGAGGCCCTCGACCGCGGAGAGCACCGAAATCGCCGGGGTGATCATGCTGTCGCCGAGGAACAGCGCCGCACCCAGCACGGCGAGACCGGACAGGATCGCCACCGTGCGCGTGCGGCCCTTCGGCGCCCAGCGGCGCAGCAGCGTGAGCAGCGCCATGATGCCGCCCTCGCCGTCGTTGTCCATGCGCATCGCGAGCAGGACGTAGGTGATCGTGACGATCAGGATGACCGACCAGACGATGAGCGAGACGACCCCGTACAGGTTCTCCGTCGTGAGGGGGATCGGATGCGGATCCTCGGGGTTGAACACGGTCTGCAGCGCATAGATCGGGCTGGTGCCGATGTCGCCGAACACGACCCCGAGCGCCCCGACGATGAGCGCGAGCCGGAGCGGGTGGCCCGCGGCGGCCGTGGGACTCTTCGACAGGGATGCGCCGTTGTTCACAGACGAAGCCTAGAGCCCGCGCGCGCCGCGTTCGGGTGCTCCTCACGGAATCCTCACGCGGTGTCGCGGGCGTCTCCTCACGGGATCCTCACGGGCGTGCGGCATCCGGCGACGACGAAGCGCCGGCCCTCGCGGACGAGGACCGGCGCTCCGGGTGGCGTCGCGGGTTCGACTAGTTCTGCGACTCGGCCGCGCTGCCTCCGTCGAGACGACGGCGACGGCGCGCCATGACCATCAGCGCACCGGCGAGCAGCACGAGCAGACCGCCGACGATACCCGTCGTCAGCAGCGCGTCGCCGTTCAGACCGGTCGTCGCGAGCGCGCCGGACCCGTGCCCCTTGCCGCCGCCGTCGCCTCCGGTGACCGGCGGAGTCGGCGTCGGAGTCGGAGTGCCCGGCGTCGTGACCTCGGCGATGACGAAGGTGCTCGTCGCCGGGTCGCTGGAAAGGTCGCCCACGCTCTGCGCCGCGGAGATCGTGTGCGATCCGAGCGCGAAGCTGCCGGCGAGCGGCACCGTCCACGTGCCGTCGTCGCCCACGATCACCGGCTCCTCAGCCGTGACCGCGGCATCCGCCGCCTTGTCCTTCGCCGCGGCGGGAGCCGCGGCCTTGGCCTCGGCGGCGGCTGCGCCGTCGACCGTCACCTCGACGACGGCTCCCGGCACACCCGTGCCGCTGACCGCGGTCGGCGCCGTGTCGAGCTTCGCGCCGTCCGCGGGCGAGGTGATCGCCGGAGCGGCCGGCTTCGACGGGGCGTCGGAGAGCGGCGCGCGCACCGTGAGCAGAGCCGCCGTGTTCTTCTGCAGCGCCTTCTTCACGGTGACCACGGTGCCGTAGCCGACGCCGGAGTCGGCGGGGTTGCCGGTGCCGAGGGTGGTGAACTCCAGGTCGGTGCCGTACAGATCCGTCGCCGGAGTGCCGTCGGCGTTGACCACGCGCGTGGTGTACGCCGCGTCGTCGACCGAGGGCACGACGACCGACGCGTCGCGCAGACGGTTGTACAGCTGGCCGTCACGGTACTCCAGGCCGGCGACCCAGCCCTGGTCGTCGGTGAAGCTGCTCACCGGCGGCTGGGCGGCGATGTCGGTGCATGCCTCGGTGAAGTCCTTGTCCACCATGCAGTCCTTGAACGGCAGGGTCGGCGTGAGACCGAAGGCGGCATTCGACGACTGCGCACGGCTGGAGATGTTCTTCATCAGCGACGGATCCAGCGCGGCTTCCGCCCCGGTGCGACGCAGCGGGTCGAAGTGGCTGTCGACGAGCAGGAGCCCGCCCTTGGCCCCGTAGCTGGGCAGGTTGGTCAGATACGACGTGATCTGGTTCGACGAGCCGTAGGCCGCGTCGCGGTACCAGACCAGCGCACCCGGCGCGTTGTACGGAACCTTCTCGACCTTCCAGCCCTCGTCGCTGTAGACCGTGGTGTAGCCGTACTTCAGGCCCTCGTCGAAGCCGTCGAAGTTGCGCCACTCGACCATGTAGAACTGCTTCTTGGTCTGAATGCCGGTGTCGCGGGTCCAGCCGGCCCCCGTGGTGTCCGTGAAGGTGCCGGCAGTCGCCGCCCAGCCGTTGTCGCCCGACTCCACGTCGTCGGTCCACACGTCGGATCCGCCCGCACTGAGGGCGAAGTCGTCGGAGAACCAGCCGCGCTCCTCGAAGGCCGCGTCGGTGGCCTGGCGCAGACGCACCTGGATGTTCTGGCCCGCGTACGAGGACAGATCGATGTGGTCGTGGCGCCAGCCGCCCGAGGATCCGGTCAGACCGTACTTCTTGTTGCCGAAGTCCTTCATCCGGCCGTTCGGGTCGCTGTAGCCGTCGTCGGTCGACACGAGCTTGTCGCTGTCGTCGTAGACCTTCTGCTCGGTCCACGTGGTGCCGCCATCGGTCGAGACCTCGACGAAGCCGAAGTCCCAGTCCTCCTCGATCACGTAGTTGTTCCACATCGAGAAGGTCGCACCGGCCGGCACGTTGTCGATCGTGCGGCTCAGGGTCGCGTCGGCCCAGTCCTGGTCGGCGTTCGAGTACCACATCTCGGCGCCGCTGTGCGGCGTGGCGAGCGTCTTCACCTTGTCCGGCAGGTTGATCTTGATGCCGTCCTCGGTGCCGTTCGCAGGCCGGGACGCCTGTCCCACCTTGATCGTCTTCGTGCCGTCACCGGGGTTGATCTCGAGCGGGTCCACCCAGCCGAGCACCCACTTGTCCCAGATGCCCATGTGCGTCGGCATCGACTGGAAGATCGGTCCGGAGTGCGATCCGGAGCTCATCAGATCCCAGAAGTCGACGTCGGAGTCCCCCGCGTTGGAGGTGTCGTACAGGTCGGGCAGGCCGAGGTCGTGACCGTACTCGTGGGCGAACACGCCGACGCCGGAGTTCTCCGGCTGCACGATGTAGTTCTGGATCTTGAAGTCGGTGCCCGGGATCGTGGCGCCGCCCGCGACGTCGGACGAGTGCGCCCAGATCGCGTAGGTGCCCTCCTTGCCGCCGCCGCCCGACTTGTCCTCACCGGCGTGCACGAGCACGACGTGGTCGATGATGCCGTCCGGCTCGTGCACGTTGCCGTCGCCGTCGCGGTCGCCCTGGTCCTCGATGTCGTAGTCCGCCCACGGGAACGAGGGGTCGGACTGCGCGAGCGCCGCCACCGCGTCGATGGGGAGCTGGCCGGGGCCGAGGGGGTTGTCCGGGTGACCCTGCATGTCCTGCATCGGGCCCGCGACGTACTCTCCCGTGTCGGGATCCTTGTGGCAGACCGTGGCGCCGTAGTACGCCTCGGAGTGCGGCACCTTCACCCACGCGGTCGCCTCGCCGGTGAGCGAGTACGCACCGCGGGACATCTCCTCGTACATCTTCTTCATCGTGTGGCCCGAGATGTCGAAGCCGGGCTTGCCGTCCAGGCCGGTCAGGTCGGTGCGGACGCGCTCCGTGATGCCCTCGTCGGAGAACAGCATCTTGTTGTAGAAGTCGCTGGAGAAGTCGGGCACCCACATGCTGTTGTTGTCCTTGTGGGCGGCGTCGGCCGGGTTCGCGATGTTGTTGTGCAGCGTCGGACCCTGCACGTCACCGGGCTGGCACGTCGTCTCGCCGAACGCGGTCGGAACCTGCAGGTCGGAGAAGTCCTCGGTGCCGTCGAACTCGACGAGGATCGTGAGCAGCTTCGCCTGCTGCGTGCTGTCGGCGTGCTTGAGGTTCTTGGGGCTCTCGCCGCTCTGCACCGCCTCCGCCTCGGTCTTCGCCAGCTGCTCGGCCGCCACGGGGTTGCCCTGGGCGTGCTTCTCGTCGTTCTCCTTCGCCCGTTCGAAGGCGGCGTCGCTGACGCCCTTGCGCGCACTGGCGTTGCCGTTCAGGTCGGCGACCGGCTGGTCGTCCGCCCCGTCGAGGATCGCGTCTGCACGCGGCGCCACGTAGTTGATGTAGTGATCGCTGGCGACTCCCGTGGTCGCCGCGGCGGTCGGCTGGACGTCGGGCGCCGAGACGCTCGGCGCCGCGGCGGTCGCGGGCACGGCGCCGAAGGTCGCCACCCCGGCTGCGGCGAGCACGAACGCCGATGTCGTCGCCGCGACACGTCGTCGTGCGCGGACGCTCTTCTCTGACATTGCTTCTCCCTCCAGGCGTCGCCGCGGAGGTTCCCGCGACGGCGCGGATGTCATGCACCGATCAGGCGCACAAGAATCAGGCTTACCGTGAAAGTCCTATGCAAGGGAACAGAATCGCCTGAAGAAGTGAAAAAGTTCCTCCCCGGGGAGCGACGCGCCGAGACACGAAGAAGCGCCACCAGGAACGGATCCTGGTGGCGCTTCTCGCTGCGGTCGGATGACCGCTCAGCGGCGGCGATCAGCCCTTGTTGCAGACGTCCTGCAGTTTCTTGCCCTGCTCGGAGAGCTTGGCGCTGGCGTCCTGAGCCTTGGTCGACATCTCCTGGAGCTTGGTCTGCGCCTCGGTGATCTTGTCCATGGCGGCCGGGTCGGTCGCGTCGATGTTCTTCATGTCGGGGATCTCGAAGCCGTCGAAGACCTTGACGAAGCCCTTGAACTCGGCGGTGAAGGCGTCGAGCGGCTTCTTCACGGTCTCGTTGGTGATCTTCTTGCCGGCCTCGTCGAGACCCTTCTCGACGGGGGCGAAGATGCCCGCGAAGTCGACCTTCTCACCCGTGGTGGCCTTCTGCATGGCGCCGTTGAGGTCGCTCGAGATGCTCGAGGTGGCCTTGGTCATCTCCGTGTTCGCGATCTTGCACGCGTCGGCGACGCTCTGCCCGCCCGAGCAGGCGGTCATCGTGGCGGCGAGGGCGATGGCAGCGGCGGCGCCGCCGATCCGGGTCAGGGTTGCCTTGTTCATGTGAGCTCTCCGGTCTCTGCATAGCGGTGGCTGCCGATCCGAGAGGGTGCGACAGCCATGGTTGCCTCCTACCCTATTCCGAGCAGATGCATAGGTTCGGACGGTTGCGCCGGATCCGGCGGGATCGTGATGCCACTGAGATGTCAATGACTGCCAGCGAGAACCCGACTACGACGACGCGCTGTCGAGCTCGTCCAAGAACGATCGTGCGCCTTCTGCGCCATCGACCCGCAATTGATCTTCGGGGGTTGGGTCGCCCGTGCGGATCATCGTCGATGCGAACACCCCCGCCCATACTCCCTTCGGGTCGAGGTAGCGCTCCATGACAAGCCGAATCTCCGCGGGGTCCGATGAATCCTCCGTTGCGGCAAGTTGGCGGGCAACGGCGCGAGCAGCCCCTCGTGGGCCACCGTCGTTGTAGAGCGCCACGTACATGAGGTCGTACTTGTCCTTCGGGAGCATCCGTGATTGCGCTGCCGCCGCCTTGGCGAGGAGATAGCCACCGAGATTCGCGAAACGAAGAGTCACGGTCGCGGGCACTTCGGGCGTGTCTGCGCGCACCGCTGCAGACACCGTGAGTTCGCGCTCCACCGGGGCGTGGAGTGCTGCGGCAGGTCCGGCGATTTTGCTCGCTTGCGCGCGATCCGAGCCGGGCAGGGGGACAGTGTCCCCGGTGTGGTCCCAGACGTCGCAGAGGAACTCCAGGCGCACTCTCGCGTTCCCCAGCGTTGCATCCCAGCGCCACCCGTTGGTCGATGTGAACCCGCCCGCTTCGAGCGCGGTATCCACCCACGAGAAGTCCGAGGAGTCTGTGACGTTGTCGAGTCCGAGAGCGAACAGCAGGTCGATGTCGGTCGTCCCCTGGTGAGGGACCGGTGCACTGGTTGCCAGGAAATCAGGGTTGAGCCCACCGATCACGACGTAGTCTCGCGCATGCTCGCCAGCGAGCAGCGCGAACCGAACAAGAGCATCCTCTGCACGGGCGCGAGTTTCACGGTTGCGAACCTCAGAATCCAATGGCGACTTCTCTCAAGTACTCCGCTGCATCGACTGAACGCCCTCGCTCGCGCAGAAGATCCCCGTACACACGGACAGGAGACGCGACACGAAGCCCATCCTCTTCGTTGACGAGCCCGAAGAGGTACTCGTCCGCGGTGAACGCTCGCACCCGTCCGCCACGCTCCACTTCGCGCACATCGTCCTTGCTCGTCAATCTTCGACGCACCTCCGTGAGGTCGTTGAACGACACGAGCATGTCGACGACGGGAACGGTTGTGAGGTGCGGCGCGATGCGTTCGGCGGCCGCAGCGCCGGTCATCGCCCAGTTCAGCCCGTCAAGGGAAGAGGCCAGCACTGGGAAGGTCTGATCATGATCACGCCATGGAACATGGAACTCCGCGGCTGGCACCACGTTCGCGAGAGCGTAGTATCCCGCCCAGTCGCTCAGCATGCGCCCGGGGTCGCGCAGCTCACGCATTGCGGTGCTTCCCCGCTCCGCCCCCGTCTTCGCTGTGTAACCCTGCTCATCGAACTGCCGAAGGATACGCGCCGCATGGGCGACGGAGACCTCGGCAGCCTCCGCGATCGCGCCAACCCGCTCGATCGATTCAAGCGCTCGATCACTTTGTTGCACTCTCCATGTCAGGAGAGTCTCCGCGACAGCCTGCGCCGCCCCGGACCAAGTGAACAGTCGTCCGGCATCGACCGGCACGGGGTCAAGTCGCGTGAGGTACAGTTCCCCGGGAATGACGATCCGCGCACGCCCGCTCGCATCCACCCACGAGAACTGCGATTCGCCGAGAAGCTCCCGCGCTCCCGAGCTCATGCGACGAGCTGCGATGACGGGGAGGCCGCCGACCCCAGTGAGTGCGTGGGCGACATCGTTGCGGGCACGACGAATGTCCGCGGGGAGGCCTTCACCCACCCAGATCGGCTGAAGCGTCCAGGAGTTCGGCCCCAATGAGATCTGGACCGTGTCCTGGTGGACTTGGACGTGGAACTCGGGCGGGAGGACGCGCAGCAACGCCGCCACCGCCGGGTTTTCTCGCAATGCCATGCTTAAATCATATCCAGATATTTGTTCAGTATTCTCAATTTTGGTTTGTAAAACCATTTCAGGAGAAAACGATTCTCCCGCTGCGGCGTCTCAAGCATCGGCGAAGACCCTCCAGTCTGAGACGCGAGTTCCAGTCGCCCCCTCGCCAGTCGGCCCCACGACATTGATCGGACATGACGAAGGCCCCGACTTCCCAGTGTTTTCTAGGAGAGTCGGGGCCTTCGTGGTGGCGGTGACGGTGGGATTTGAACCCACGGTAGGGGGTTACCCTACACAACTTTTCGAGAGTTGCACCTTCGGCCGCTCGGACACGTCACCGCGGACAAGCTTACGCGACGGCGGGATCCAGCGCGAATCGAGCGGCGCCCGACACTCCGGCGCCCCCGCTCCGGGCCGGTGGGCGGCCGTCCGCCGCGTCGAGGTTCCGGGCCAGCGTCCCGCGCTTCTAGAGTGAACGGGACCGTCCGCCGAAGGGATCCGCATGGACCGCAAGACCGTCAACGCCGAGCTGCGCAGGCAGTTCGTCCCCCTGCTCACCGGGGCCGGCTTCCTCTGGAAGAGCGATGTCGGGCGGCGGATTCTCGCCGGTCCGGTCATCCATGTCGTGGAGGTGCAGCACCGCCCCCGTGCCGCGGTGTTCCAGGTGAACCTGGGCGCGCACCTGCCCGCCCTCGGCGACGTGGCGGGCGGCGAGTCCCCCGCCGACGACGCCCTGCGCGAGTACGAGTGCGCCTGGCGCGGATCCGTCGTCTCCGGCTTCCGCAACGCCTCCGACGCCGAGTTCGCCTACGGGGGCACCGCGGAGGAGGCGGCGGAGTCGGTCGCGTTCCTGGCCTCCGAGTGGCAGCGCCAGTCGGAGCGGTTCTTCGGCCCGCTCACCGCGTATCCCGACGGCTTCCACGCGACCGCCCGCGGCGCGCTGGAGAAGGACCTGCATCCGGCGCACCTGCTGACCTGGGCCCGGGTCGCGCTGCTGCTCGAGGACTCCGCGCTCGCGGAGGCGCTGGCGACGCAGGCGCTCCCCCGCGTCCCCGAGCGCGCGACGTCGCTGCGCGACGAGCTGCAGCGGATCCTGACCCGCTGACCCCGGCCGAGGGTCACCAGGCTTCGGCGACCTCGGCGTGGGTGTTGAGGATTCCCTCCGTGGATCCGGCGGGGGCGCGTCCGATGCCGCACTCGGTCGCGACGCCGAACTCCGCGGCGTGCGGGGCGGCGGCGTCGATGCGGCGACGGGCGCCTTCCGCGCCGTCCTCCCGGTGCACGAGGCCCAGGTAGAGCTCCGTGCCCTCACCCAGCGCGAGTGCGTCCAGCGGCGAGAAGTACGCGTCGTCGTCGCGCTCGATCGGCACCGGGAGGTGCAGCCAGGTGAGCGGACGATGCGCGGCCGTGATGACGGCGTTCGCGAAGCGGACGAGGTTCGCCGCATCCGCGGGCTCGGCGAAGTGCTTCTCCGCGGCGTCGCCGTAGCAGAGGTGCACTCCGACCTCGACGCCTGCGGGCACCGCGTCGATGAGCTCGGCCAGGCGCTCGACGAGACCGTCGAACGGGTCGCCCGGCCACCAGGCCTCCATGATCCTCCCGTAGCCGGCGGCGCGCTCGATGATGCCCATCTCGCTGGCGACGTCCCACTGGATCGCCAGGTCGTCCTGCGGGATCGCGGTGAGGATCCCGTCGAGTTCGCGCCGGATCGCCGCGGTGTAGACCGGCTCGATCGCGGCACGGTCATCGCCGGAGAAGAACGACGAGATCACCGCGAGCGGCGTGGGCAGCGACACCTGGAAGCGCACGCCCTCGGCGATCGCCCCCTCGGCGCGCAGCCGCCGGAACGTGGCGTAGGACTCGATCGCCGCGCTCGCATACCCCAGCGGCGGAAGCACGATCGAGGAGGCGTCCACGCCCTCGCCGATCCGTAGCGGGCGGGCGTCGAGGCCCGCACCGAACGGGATCCGCTCCGCGCCGACGCGTTCGATCCCCTCGGCCCCGCCGAGCACGTCCGGCTGGAACATGATCCAGTGGAACCGGATCCCGACCTCGCCGTCGGGGATCCGTCGCAGTCGCGGGCCGAGCAGTCCGGCGGCGGTGCGCATCGTGGTCTCGGCGTCGTCGTAGTTCACGCTGCCGACCAGCAGCGCTCCTCGAGGGGTGGTCATGCCTGAAAGCGTAGGCGCGTCCGGGCATCGGGTTTTGCACGGTCTCGCTCCGCGCAGCGGCGGCACCGGAGAGTTAGGATGCCCTAAGAAGACCTCGGGATCCGGATCGGAGGACGCCGCCATGTCGCACATCCACTCGCCCGCGCTCGCGAAGACGGGCTTCGTCGTCCTCGACCGGCACGACCAGGCCTCGGATCCCGAGGAATGGCTCGACCTCGCCTACGTGCCCTGGCGCTCCTCCGGCGTCACCCGGTTCGCCCCGCTCACCAGCTACTCCGGCGAGCCCGACTGCAACGGGTTCTGGAACCACACCCCGCCCCGCACCGACAAGGACGGCGTCTGGGTCGAATCCCAGACGGCGCTCGCCCCGACGCTGGTGCGCCGCGCCCGCGAAGCCGGAGCGAACGTCGGCCGCTGCCGGGTGGTCGAGCTGCAGCCGAACACCTACGCCGACGCGATCTACAACCTGCACCAGGACGACAACAACCGCCTCAACCCCGACGGCACCGGCTGGGTCGTGCGCGGCTTCTACAACCTCACCGACGACCCCGACTCGCTGCTGATCCTGCGCGAGGACCGGTTCGATCCAGCGACCGAGGTGCGCCTGCCGCTGCCGGCGGGATCGAGGGTGGTCGTCGACACCCAGCGCTTCTGGCATGCCGTCTGGCATCGCGGCGCGACCCCGCGCTACGCGCTTATCACCTCGTGGACCTCGGGTCCCGAGCTCGACGCGCACCTCGCCGCGGAGCACGCGCGCGCGGACGTCGAGTCCGTGCCGCTGGATCCTGCGCTCATCGCCGACGCCCAGCAGGAGCTGCATCGCCGCATCGAGGAGCGCCGCCGCGCCTTCGAGGCGCTCGGCGAGGTGCTGGAGCCCACCGAGCCGCTCTGGCCCTGACGCCGGTCGGCGATGGCCGGCGCGCACAATTCAGGCTGGAACCCGTGGCGCGGCGACCACCGTGCCGTGTTCCCGCCGATGTTCCCATCGGGCAGAGGATCCAGCCTGAGTTGTGCCCGGGGGCTGCACGCCTTCGACGACCGCCGGGGCGGGATAGCACCCGCGGAACCGCACCCGCGGGCGGGACGGCACCCGCGGGACGGGGCACGCGAGACGGCACCCGCAGGACGGCGCCCGCGGAGCCGCATCGGCGGCGGCGCCGCGGGCGTCAGCCCGCGGCGATCAGCCGGATCCCCGCCTCCTCGAGCTCCTGGAGGGTCGGATCCGCGGGATCCGCGTCGGTGACGATCGCGGTCACCTCGTCGAGCCCGAGCACCGCGTAGCGCGACGCCGCGCCGACCTTCTCCTCGCTCGCGAGCACGTAGGTCTCCGCCGCCCGGGACGCCAGAGTGCGCTTCATCGCCGCTTCCTCGGGGTCGCCGGTGGTCAGCCCCGCGGTCGGATGCACGCCGGTGACCCCGAGGAAGAAGAGGTCGGCGCTGATCCGCTGCGCGGCCTCGACGGCGGCCGCTCCAGAAGCGACGGCGGAGTGCTTGAACAGCCGGCCGCCGATGAGGAACACGTCGGCGGCGTGACCCAGCAGCGCGGCGGCGATCGTGGGGCTGTGCGTGATGATCGTGCACGGCAGCGCGGTCGGGATCGCGCCGACCATCGCGAGGGTCGTCGTGCCGCCGTCGAGGATCACCGTCGCCCCCGGCTCGATGAGGGCCGCCGCGGCGGCCGCCACGCGTGCCTTGCTGTCCGGCGCCACCGCCGCGCGGCGGCCGTAGTCGACGACGGCGGGCGACGCGGGGAGCGCCCCGCCGTACACGCGCACCGCGAGACCCGCTGCATCGAGCTCGCGCAGGTCGCGGCGGATGCTGTCCTCCGACAGCCCCAGTTCGGCGGCGATGTCCTTCGCGACGAGACGGCCGTCCCGGTGCAGCCGATCCAGCAGAAGCTCCTTGCGTGCCGCAGCCAGCATTCCGACTCCTTCATGTTTGTGTACGTTTCTGCTGTATTGTACCCGACATGACGAAACCGCTCATGATCCTCATCGCCGGCCCCTACGCCTCGGGCACCGACGGCGACCCCGCGCTGATGGCGCAGAACCTGACCCGGCTCGAGGAGGCCGCCTGGCCGATCTTCCAGGCCGGCCACATCCCGATGATCGGCGAATGGGTCGCGCTGCCCGTGCTCTCCAGCGCCGGCGCGGCCGGGCCCGGCGACCCGCTCGCCGCCGAGGTGATGTACCCGACCGCCGAGCGTCTCCTCCAGCACTGCGATGGAGTGCTGCGCCTGCCCGGCGAATCCCGCGGGGCGGATCAGGACGTCGCGATCGCCGAGCGGCGCGGGATCCCGGTGTACCGCCGCCTCGACGAGGTACCGGGCGTCGCGGCCTGACGTCTCGGGGCGCCGCCCGCTCAGGCCTCGACGGCCTGGATCCGCCCGGCGTCGAGCCGGAGGGTCCGGTCGATCGCGCCGGCGGGCGGCGCCACGTGCGACACCAGGATGACGGTGCGCCCGTCGGCCGCCTCGAGCAGATCGCGGAGCAGCGCATCCGAGGCATCCGGATCCACCCCCGCGGTCGGCTCGTCCAGTACGAGCACGCCGAAGCCGCGCAGGAGCACCCGGGCGAGCGCGATGCGCTGCGCCTGACCTCCCGACACCAGGGCGCCCCGCTCCCCCACCCGCGCCCCGAGACCGCCGCGCTCCTCGACCCAGGCACCCAGCCCGACCCGATCGAGCACGGCGCACAGTTCCTCGTCTGAGGCCGTCTCCTTCGCGAACAGGAGGTTCTGCCGGATGTCCTCGTCGAAGAGCATCGGATCCTGCTCGCACAGCCCGATGCGGCGGCGCAGCTCCGGCCCCGGCACCGCGGCCGCGTCGCCCTCGCCGATGCGGTACGACCCGTCGAAGCGCAGGAAGCCGACGAGCACCGCGGCGAGCGTGGACTTCCCCGCCCCGCTGGACCCCGTGACGAGGATCCGCTCGCCCGGCGCCGCATCCAGATCGATCCCGCCCAGCGCGGGACCCGCCGCACCGGGCCACCTCGCGGTCACCCCGCGAAGGCGCAGCGCCCCGTCGCCGATGCTTCCCTCGCCCTCGTCGCCGCGCACCTCGGCCGGCACGACGGTGGGCAGGACGGAATGGATCCGCTCCGCACCGGCCCGCACCCCGCGCCAGGCCGAGGCCGCCTGCGGCACCGCGGAGAACACGTCGAACACGGCCATCGGCAGCAGCACGGCCACCGCGAACCAGGGCGCATCGGCCGCGCCGCCCCCCTGCCCCGGGGCTGCCACGGCGAGCGCCCAGAGGGACGCCGCCCCCGCCGCGAGCGACACCACCGCCGAGGAGAGCGCCTGCGCGACCGCGACACGGGTCGTCGTGCGCCGGAGCGCGTCGTCGGCGCCGCGGATCCGCTCGCGCGCGACCGGCTCCGCACCGTAGGCCCGCAGCACGTCGAACGCGGTGAACTCGTCGACGAGGGCGCCGGCCAGCTCGGCGCGGTCGCGGCTGAGCGCGCGCTCGGCGCGCGCTCCGGCGATGCCGCCGAGCAGGATCGCGCCCGCGATGGCGACGAGGAGGCAGACGGCGAGCGCGAGCGCGGCCGCCGGCGCGATCAGTGCCAGCACGCCGATCGACAGCACCGCCACGACGCCGCCGGTGAGCAGGGGCTGCACGACGCGCAGGGGCAGGTTCTGCAGGTTCTCCACGTCGTCGACGAGGGCGGCGAGCACCGAACCGCGATCGGTGGATCCGAGGCCCGCCGGCGCCAGCGGCGTGAGGCGGCGCACCACCGCGGCGCGCAGGTCGGCGAGGCGGCCCAGGGCGGCGTCGTGACCGGCGAGGCGCTCCAGATACCGGGTCACCGCGCGCGTCACGGCGAAGAAGCGCACTCCGACGATCGCGAGCGACAGCGGCACGAGGTTGTCGACGATCGAGGCGCTCACGACGAGCCAGCCGCTCACGAGCAGCAGGCCGACGGCGGCCGCGGCCGAGACGATCCCGGCGAGGATCGCGGGCAGGAACCGTCGCATCCGGGGCATCGCGAGGCGGAGGATCCCGCCGACGGAGGCCGGGAGGTCGGGGACCGGCTCCCCGGGCCCGTCGAGTGCGGGGGACCCGGCGGACCCGGGGGACGCGGAGGATTCGGCGCCCTCGACCGGGCGCGGCGTTTCGTCTCGGTCGTCCGCTGCGCGGCCGTCCTCGCTCAACGACCCCGACAGCGCACCCCCGGCGCGGGCTTCCTCGCTCAACGACCCCGACAGCGCACCCCCGGCGCGGGCTTCCTCGCTCAACGACCCCGACAGCGGGTCCGCATCGCCGATCCGCACCACCTGGTCGGCGATCGCGCGGGCCGACGGCCGGTGCGACACCAGCAGCACCGTCGCGCCGGCATCGGCCGCGCGCCGCACCGCCCGCCAGAGCCGCGCCTCGGTCGTCGCGTCCAGCGCGCTGGACGGCTCGTCCAGGGCGAGCACGCGCGCACCGGATCCGAGGCGGTAGAACGCGCGCGCCACGGCGACGCGCTGCGCCTGCCCTCCGGACAGGCCCGCGCCCTGCACGCCGAGCTGCTGCGCCGGGTCCAGGTCGGCGGCCGCCGCATCCGCCAGGGCCGCACGCACCCGATCCGCGTCCGGAGCGGGGTCGCCGAGGGCGACGTTCGCGGCGATCGTGCCGCGGATCAGGCCCGGGCGCTGGCCGGCCCAGGCGAGCCAGGTCGCCGGATCCGGATCCGGCTCACCCTCGACGCGGATGACCCCGTCGTACGGCGCCGCCCCCCGGAGCGCGGCGAACAGGCTGGACTTGCCGGATCCGCTGCGGCCTTCGAGCAGCGTGACCGTGCCGGCCGCGGCCGTGAACGTCACCGGCGGGAGCATCCGCTCGCCGTACCGCACGCCGACGTCGCGGAAGACGACGCGGGTTCCGCGAGGCGATTCCGCATCCTCCGAAGGCGATGCCGGGGGCGTCGCGCCTGGCGAGGCGCCTCGCACGGCGGCGGTGCCGGCCGAAGCATCCTCCAGGATCTCGAAGACGTCCTCGGTGGCGGCCACGCCCTCTGCGGCGGCGTGGAACTGCACGCCCACCTGGCGCAGCGGCAGGAACGCCTCGGGCGCCAGCAGCAGCACGAACAGCCCGACGCCGAGACTCAGCTCGCCGCCCAGCAGACGCAGCCCCACCGAGACCGCGATGATCGCGACGGCGAGCGACGACAGCAGCTCGAGCGCGAAGCCGGAGAGGAACGAGTACCGCAACACCCGCATGGTCTCCCGGCGGTACTGGTCGGCGGTCTCGCGCATCCGGGCGGCGGCGCGGCGCTCCCGGCCGAAGAGGCGCAGCGTCGCGAGGCCCTGCACCGTGTCGGCGAAGCGCGCCGCGAGCGTCTGCAGCACCTGCAGCTGCCTGCGCTGCACGCCGCGGGTCGCGATGCCGATGAGGATGAGGAACAGCGGGATCAACGGCAGCGTCACGAGGGCCGCGACGCCGCTCGGCCAGTCCTGCATCCACATCACGACGACGATCACCGGGGTCGCGATCGCGGTGAGCACGAGCTGCGGGACGTACCGGGAGAAGTACGGATCCAGGGCGTCGAGGCCGTGCCCCGCGGTGACCGCGAGTGCGGACGTGTTGCGGGCGCTCAGCCACGCCGGTCCGCGTCGCGCGATCGCGTCGAGCAGGGCCGCCCGCAGCTCGCGACCGGTCTGCGCCGCGGCCTTCGCCCCCCACGCCTCCGAGGTCCACAGCAGCGCCGCGCGCACGGCCACCACGAGGGCGAGCCAGGGCACCACGGCGAGCGGGGAGCGCCCGGCGGCGACGGCGGCGATCCCCGCGGCGAGCAGCCCGGCGAACGCGATCGTGACCGCGGTCTGCACGATCGCGATCACCGCCGACACCACGAGGTAGGTCCTTGCGGCGGGCGCCCACCGCAGCAGCCGCGGATCGATCGGCTTCATCG
Organism: Microbacterium sp. USTB-Y; assembly: GCF_023703415.1. Classification (GTDB taxonomy): domain Bacteria; phylum Actinomycetota; class Actinomycetes; order Actinomycetales; family Microbacteriaceae; genus Microbacterium. Next base: position 36,607 of record NZ_JAGMTU010000008.1, read on the forward strand.
GGCGCCTCGGGGGCGTCGAGCGAGCGCCGAGCGCAGCGAGGAGCGAGACGAGACGCGGTTCCTCGCGGATCGCCGCGTTTCGTCTCGGTCGCGCTGCGCGCGTCCTCGCTCAACGACCCCGGAAAGAGCATCGCGCTGCGCGCGTCCTCGCTCAACGACCCCGGAAAGACGGTCGCGCTGCGCGCATCCTCGCTCAACGACCCCGGCAAGAGGGTCGCGCTGCGCGCGTCCTCGCCCGACGCCCCCGGCAAGAGAGCCGCCCTGCGCGCGTCCTCGCCCGACGACCCCGGAAAGAGGGTCGCGCGACGCGCCTGGTCGACCGACCTCGGAGCGAACCGTCCCCATCATGCGTGCGCGGGGGCGGCCTCGATCGTCGAGCGGCGCACGCGCTTGCGGAACACCCAGTACGTCCACGCCTGGTACGCCAGCACCAGCGGCATCGCCACCAGCGCCGTCCAGCTCATGATCTGCAGGGTGTACGGCGTGCTCGACGCGTTCTGGATCGTCAGCGAGTTCGTGGGATCGATCGTGGAGGGCAGCACGTTCGGGAACAGCGCCGAGAACAGCATGAGCACGGCCGCGAGGATCGTGACGACCCCGGCGGCGAACGCCCAGCCGTCGCGCCCGCGCAGCGAGAACACCACCGACACGATGAGGAACACCGCGGCCACGGCGCCGAGCGCGATCACGGCCCAGAGCAGCGACGGCCGGCCGGCGGCGATCACGATCGTCCACACCACCGTCGCGGCGGCGACGAGGATCGTCGGCAGCGCAGCACGACGCGCCACCCGGCGGGCGCGCTCGTGCACCGCGCCGTCGGTCTTCAGCGCCACGAAGTACAGCCCGTGCAGGAAGAACAGCAGCAGCGTGGTGACGCCGACGAGCAGACCGTACGGGTTCAGCAGATCGAACACGGATCCGCGGAAGACGTGCCGCTCATCCAGCGCGACGCCCTGCACGATGTTGCCGAACGCGACGCCCCAGAGCAGTGCGGGCACGGCGGATCCGATCACGATCATGGTGTCGAAGCGGCGCTTCCAGCGCGGATCCTCGCGCTGGTGCCGGTACTCGAACGACACCCCGCGCAGGATGAGCGCGAGCAGGATCAACAGCAGCGGCAGGTAGAAGCCGCTGAACAGCGAGGCGTACCACTCCGGGAACGACGCGAACAGGCAGGCGCCCGCGACGATCACCCAGGTCTCGTTGAGGTCCCACACCGGGCCGATGGTGTTGATCACCTGGCGGCGCGAGACGTCGTCCTTGCCGAGGAAGGGCAGCGACATGCCCACCCCGAAGTCGAAGCCGTCGAGCACGAAGTAGCCCACGAAGAACAGGGCGACGATCCAGAACCAGAGCGTTGCGAGATCCATGTCCGTCTCCTTCCTCAGTACACGACCGACGGGACAGGGGCGTCCTCGTCGTGCTTCTCGGTGATGTCGGGCCCCTTCTTCGCGGCGCGGACGATGAGCCCGATCTCGACGACGGCGAGTGCCGCGTAGATCGCGGTGAAGGAGATGAGCGAGATGAGCACCTCGACGCCGCTCACTCCCGGCGAGACGCCGTTCTGGGTCGTCATCAGGCTGAACACGATCCAGGGCTGCCGCCCCATCTCCGTGAAGACCCAGCCGACGATGTTGGCGCCCAGCGAGAGCGGGAACGACCAGATCGCGAGCTTCCACATCCACGGCGCGGGCTGGCGCTTGGCGTTCTTGCGCGTGATCCACAGCCCGACCAGGGCGATGAAGGCGTGCAGCATGCCGAGGCCGATCATCCAGCGGAACGCCCAGTAGGTGATCCACAGCACCGGGGTGAAGTCGGTGAGACCGGTCGAGGCGAACTGGTGCGCGTACTGCGCGTTGAGATCGTTGATGCCCTCCACGCAGCCGTTCAGATCGTGCGTCGACAGGAAGGCGAGGAGGTACGGCACCCGCAGCGACCAGATCTCCCCGGTGCCGTCGGGCGTCCCGATCGAGAACAGCGAGAACGAGGCGTCCGCGCCGCAGCTCGAGTTGAACATCGCCTCGGCGGCGGCCATCTTCATCGGCTGGGTGCTCACCATCGCGAGGCCCAGCTGATCGCCCGTGAGCACCACGCCGGCCGTCGCGACGAGGATCCCCCACAGGCCGAACTTCAGGGACTTCCGCATGGTCGCCACATGCTGGCCGCGGGACAGATGCCAGGCCGAGACAGAGATCACGACGCCGGTCGCGAGCATGAACGCGCCGAAGATCGTGTGCGGGAACGCGGCCAGCGCGACCTTGTTGGTCAGCAGTGCCCAGAAGTCGGTGAGCTCGGCACGGTTCGTCGCCGCGTTGTACGTGTAGCCGACCGGGTTCTGCATGAATGCGTTCGCGGCGATGATGAAGTACGCCGACAGGATCGTGCCGATGGCGACGCCCCAGATGGTGGCGAGGTGCACCTTCTTCGGCAGCTTGTCCCAGCCGAAGATCCACAGTCCGATGAACGTCGCCTCGAGGAAGAACGCGAGCAGTCCCTCGAACGCGAGCGGCGCGCCGAACACGTCGCCGACGAAGCGCGAGTAGTCCGACCAGTTCATGCCGAACTGGAACTCCTGCACGATGCCGGTCACGACGCCCATGGCGAAGTTGATGAGGAAGATCTTCGAGAAGAACCGCGTCAGGTGCAGGTACTCGATCTTGCCGGTGCGCACCCACACCGTCTGGAAGATCGCGGTGACCGTGGCCATGCCGATCGTGAGCGGCACGAACAGGTAGTGGTAGACGGTCGTCAGCCCGAACTGCCATCGGGACAGGACGAGCGGATCAAGCCAATCCATGCGCGACGCCTCCTGCGTTCACGGATCCGGGGACGGATCCTCTTTCCTGCGCGGATCCCGATCCGACCGGGGATCCGATGCTCTCGTCGGCGAAGGGACGATCCCCGTGGCCGAGCTCGACGGTGCACTCCTCCGGCCGGGCGGCCGAGCGCACGCAGCGGGCGACGAGCGGGCCGCCGGCCTGGGCCAGCACCCCCTGCATGAGACCGAGGTGCACCTGGCAGAGCACCGGGCGGTGCTCGGGCCGGGCGGCGGCGTGCGGACAGGGGGTGAGCTCGACGGTGAGCCGGTCCTCGTCGACGACGGGCTCGAAGCCGCTCTCCTCGAGGTGCTCGACGAGCGCGTCGAGCTGGTAGGTCGCGCGCCGGCCCAGTCCGGAGGGATCGGTCTGCAGCACCCGGCGCAGCAGGTCTCCCCGTCGGGCGGCGTCGTCGGCCTTCTGCTTGGCGACCGGACTCGACGCCTCGGGCGCCCCCGTCGCGGCGCTGTAGAGCACGCGCGGACGCCCTCGGGTCGTGCGGTGCTCCGTCGCCGGCACGACGTAGCCGCCCTCGATCAGCCGCTGCAGGTGCTCGCGCACGGTGTTCGGGTGCAGCGCGGTGGCCTCGCACAGCTCGCCGATCGTGCGGTGCGGACGAGCCTGCACGAGATGCAGGATCCGCACGCGCGAATAGCTGGAGATCGGCCCGCAGACGGGCCCGGCGCTGGCCATGGCTCCATACTCGCACCGCGCGCCCACGCAGACCGCGACCCGGGCCGTGAATAATGCCCGATGCGATAGGAGGTTCGGATCACGACCATGCGGATCGCGGATCCCTCCGGTCGCGCTCTAGGCCACCCCGGGTCAGGACCGATGGTCGAGTGCGAGCGCGGAGATCGCGGCGACCACGGCGCGCACGTCGCCGGGGCTCCCGCCGGCGCGCCCCGCGACGAGGCCGGCCACGAAGGCGCTGAACGGGGCCGCGGGCCGGGCGACGCCGTTCGCGACGTCGCGGGCGAGGTCGAGGATCAGCGCGATCGGCAGGTCCTCCTCGGCGAGGTTGAACCGCTCGCGCAGTTCCGCCGCCCAGGCGTCGAGGGCCTCCGGGGGCAGCGTGCGATCGTTCGCGGTCATCGGGACTCCTCTGGTCGTTCGGCCCCGGCGGCTTCGGCGCGAGCGCGCTCGAGGTCGTCCGGGGTGTCGATGTCGGCAGTGATCCCATCCTCGTCCGGGATCCACCGGATCGGAAGACCGCCCAGGAGAGCGCGGCAGGAGGCTCCGTCCGTCTCGCCGAGCGCGGCGAGGGCGGCGCGCACGGCCGCCGTGCGGTACCGGCCGGCGAGCCACTGCGGCCGCCCCGCTGCGTCGAAGACGAGGGCCTCGGCATCGCCACCCGGGGCGGTCCGGGCTGCGGCGGGATCCGCCTCCCGCAGCCGGGCGATGACCGCCTCGGGGTGCGCGAGGTCTCCGGCCAGGAGCAGGAACTCCCCCGTGTCGTCGAGCACAGGATCCGACAGCGCCGCCGCGAGCGCGGCGACCGGGCCGCCGAACGGCGGATCCTCGCGCACCCAGGTCACGGCGGCGGGAGCGGGCCCGCCTCCGTCGGCCGGAGCCGGACCGACCGCGACGACCGGGGAGATCCCGTTCGCCGCGAGCGCGCCGAGCGTCCGGTCCCACGGCGTCGTGCCGCCGACCGCGAGCAGATGCTTGGCCGCGCCGCCCATCCGCCGGGCGCGGCCGCCGACGAGCACGACGGCGCCGACCGGCACCGGGGCCGTCGGGGAGTCGGAGTCCGCGGCCGCCATGGCGGTCAGTCCAGCTCCATCACGTCGACGAGGTCGCCGACCTGAACCTCCGCCACCTCGGCGGGCACCACGGCGTAGGCCCGCGCACCGGCGAGGCCGACCGTGAGATGCGAGCCGGATCCGCCCCGCGTCGCGGGAACGACCGTGTCGTCCACGATCACTGCGGGCAGGTACTGACGGCGGCCGCGCGGCGCGCGCCAGGCGGCGCCCGCGGGGATGCGCCGCACGGGGCGGAGGATCTCCGCTCGCCCCTGCATCCGCAGCAGCGCCGGGCGCACGAACGTCTCGAACGACACCGCGGCGCTGACCGGGTTCCCCGGCAGCCCGAACAGCAGCATGCCCTCGGCGATGACTCCGAACGCCTGCGGCTTGCCGGGCTGCATGGCGACGGCGACGAACTCCATCGCCTCGCCCATGCTCAGCCGCACGGCCTCGTACGCCCCGGCGCTCACCCCGCCGGAGAAGATCACCACGTCGGCCCCGAGCGTCGCGGCACGGGCCGCGGCCTCCGCGGGCCCGTCCCCGTCGTCGCCGACGACCTCGCGCAGCACGACCTCGGCTCCGGTCTCCGCCGCGAGCCCGGCGAGCAGGAGTCCGTTGGACTCGGGGATCTGCCCGCGCCGCAGCGGCGACCCCGGTGCGACCAGCTCGGATCCGGTCGACACGACGGCGACCCGCGGCCGGGGCGCGACCGGGACCTCGGCGATCCCGACCGACGCGAGTGCGGACAGCTGCCGCGGGCCGAGCAGCGTGCCGGCGGGCAGCACGACCGCCCCGGCCGCCGCGTCGCTCCCGGCCCGGCGCACGTGGGCTCCGGCCGCGGCCGGCGCCCGAAGCACCACGGCCGTGTTCAGAGAATCGGCGAGCCCGCCCTCCGTGTCCTCGAAGGGCACGATCGTGTCGGCCTCGGTGGGCAGCGCGGACCCCGTCATGATCCGCACGGCGCAGCCCGGCGCGAGAGGCGGGTCCTCGGGGCTCCCCGCCGGCAGATCCGCGGTCACCCGCAGGGTCACGGGGGCGTCCTCCGCGGCGCCCGCGACGTCGGCGAAGCGCACCGCGAAGCCGTCCATCGCGGAGTTGTCGAACGCCGGCACGGGGTTCCCGGCGATCGCGTCGACCGCGAGCGTGCGCCCGCCGGCCCGATCCAGCGGCAGCGTCTCCGCCGGGCGGGGGCGCACCGCCGCGAGCACCCGCTCCTGCTGCTCCTCGACCGTGCGGAAGGTGGTGCCGTCGCTCATGCGCGCTCCTCGTCGTGACCGAGTCCGTCGTGTGGTTCGAGGCTACCGGGCGGTCCGCCGGGCGTGCCGCAGCCGCGGGCCCCGGACACCGTCCCGCGCGGTGGGCCGGCCCCGGGCGCCGGCCCACCGCGCACCCGTGCACCGGCCCACCGCGCTCGCACGTCGGCGCCCCCGGCTAGCCTGAATCCATGGCATCCCGGAAACCCTCCGCCCCCGCGTACGTCTGCACCGAGTGCGGGTGGACGACCGCCAAGTGGGTGGGCCGGTGCGGCGAATGCCAGCAGTGGGGCACGGTCGCCGAGCAGGCGGCGCAGGCCGGGATCGTGCGCCGCGTCGAGGCGACGGCGCCCGCGGCCGGACGGCAGGCGCGCCCGATCACGTCGCTCACCTCGCAGGAGTCGCCGCGGCGTTCGAGCGGGGTCGCCGAGTTCGACCGGGTGCTGGGCGGCGGCATCGTCCCGGGCGCGGCGATCCTGCTGAGCGGGGAGCCGGGCGTCGGCAAGTCGACGCTGCTGCTCGAGGTCGCGGCCGCGGGCGCGCGTGCCGGCCGGCGCGTGCTGTACGCGAGCGGCGAGGAGTCGACCGCGCAGGTGCGGCTGCGCGCCGAGCGCACCGGAGCGCTGCACGACGAGCTCTACCTGGCCGCCGAGACCGATCTCGGCACGATCCTCGGGCACATCGACGAGGTCTCCCCGGAACTCGTGATCGTCGACTCCGTGCAGACGGTCGCGTCGGCGCTGTCCGACGGCGCCGCCGGGCAGCCCGCGCAGGTGCGGGAGGTGGCCGCGGCGCTCATCCGGGTGGCGAAGGAGCGGGATCTGCCCATCGTCATCGTCGGCCACGTCACCAAGGACGGCCAGGTCGCCGGGCCCCGGATCCTGGAGCACCTCGTCGACGTCGTCTGCCACTTCGAGGGCGACCGGCAGACGTCGCTACGCTTCATCCGGGCGCTCAAGAACCGCTTCGGGCCGACCGACGAGGTCGGCTGCTTCGAGATGACCGGATCCGGGATCGCCGAGGTGCCGGATCCGTCGAGCCTGTTCCTCTCCCGCGGACGCCCCGAACCGGGCACCTGCGTCGCGATCGCCCTGGAGGGGCGGCGCGCGATGCCGGTCGAGGTGCAGGCGCTGACCATCCCCACGCAGGCCCCCAACCCCCGTCGCGTGGTGAACGGGCTGGACTCGTCGCGCGTCGCCATGGTGCTCGCCGTGCTCGAGCGGCGGGCGGGCATCAAGACGAGCGACAAGGACGTCTACGTGTCGACCGTCGGCGGCGTGCGGTTCACCGAGCCGGCCGCCGACCTCGCGATCGCGATCGCGGTGGCCGGATCCCTCACGAACGACGCGGTGCCGCGCACGGTCGCGGCCGTGGGCGAATTGAGCCTGGCCGGCGAGGTCCGCGCGGTCACCCAGGCGTCGCAGCGCCGCTCCGAGGCCGCCCGGCTCGGCTATGCGCAGGTCGTCGACGACCGCTCGGCGACCCTGCGCGGCGCGCTCGGCGACGTCAGGGCGCACCGCGCACCGCGCCGCCTGGACGACGAGGTGCCCGCGTTCTGACGCACCGCGTCCGGATCCGGGTTCAGGCCTCCAGCGCGCGCAGCAGCTCTGCGGGCGGGGCCTGCATCGGATGCGGGCCGGCGATGTCGAGGAACACGGTGGTGATCACGTCGCGATGCGCGGCGAGGAACGACCGCAGCCATGCCGGGGAGTAGATGCCCACGCCGGGCGGGAGATTGGCCGGCTTGTGGGTCGCGTCGCTGAACAGCAGCAGCGCGACGTCGCCCGTGGACGGATCCCGGTAGGTCCACACCTCCCCGCCGTCGAGCGGGTTGTCCCTGGCGCCGGGCCGGATGAGCGGCACCACGGTGTTGCCGTTGCGCAGGGCGAGGGCGACCGCCGCCATGTCCTGCTTCTCGAGCGCCTGGGCGAGGGCCTCGGAACGGAAGTCCGAGGCGGCGGGCTTCTTCTTCGACTTCTTCGCGGCCATCGTTCCACCTTACGAGAGGACGACGAGTCCCGCGGAGGGAGAAGAGAGGAGGGCCCCTTCGTCAATCGCTTGGGGACAGATGACGGAGAGGCCCTCGTGCCTTCGAAGACGGACGACGATGCGCTGGGGACGCTGAGTTGTCGAAGCCACTGGGGATGGCGAACCCGTCAAGATCTCGAAGACTTCCTCTATGGTATCCCAAAGGAAGCGCGGGGGCGACCGTTTTCCACCAGATGCGCAGATTCGGGCACGCCCGCGCGCGTCGCGGGGGCGACAGCGTCAGTTCAGGAGGAACTGCACGGCGCCGGCGCTCTGGAATCCGCCGATCGCCACGGTGAGGCGGTAGGAGGCGCCGCCCCCTGGCGCGCGCTGACGGTCCGTCGCCTCGCAGGTGTCGACGCTCGAGCGCGTCCGGTCCCACACGACGGGCGTCGAGCTCGTGATCGTCGCCCCGGCCTTGATGGTCTGGATCGCATCGCTCGGGGTCTGCTGGCAGTCGGTGGAGCGCCACCAGGTGTCGTTGCCGCTCGTGATCGTGAACACCTGGGTCGTCGTGCCGACGTTCATCGTGCAGTCCTTGGCGCTGCTGTTCGTCAGTGAGATCGACAGCTGCGGGTTCTGGTCGGCCGCGTAGCTGTCGTGGTCGGTCACCGCCGTCACCTTCACCTCGGACGCGGTGCACGGCACCGGACCGGCGTCGGCGGTGCTGGTGGGCGCCGGCGTCGCATCGGCGGCCGGACTCGGATCGGCGGTGGGATCCGGCGCGGCCGACGGAGAGGCGGTCCGGGAGGCCGAGGTCGACGCACTCGGAGTCGAGCCGGGGGTCGGGCCGGATCCGGCCCGCGCCACGAGCGCCCAGACGAGCGCGATGAGCAGGGCGAGCACGACGATGACGACCCCGAGCACGACGATCCGACGGCGGCGATAGACGGCGGCGGACTGGCGAGGGGTCATGCTTCCAGGTTATGCGGCGCGCCCTGCGGGACCCTGGACGCCGCCCCGGATCGACGGCAGGGTCACAGCTGCTTGAGCATCCGGGTGTTGCCGAGCGTGTTCGGCTTCACGTGCGCGAGGTCGAGGAACTCGGCCACGCCCTCGTCGCCGCTGCGCAGGAGCTGGGTGTAGACGTCGGGATCCACGACCTGCTCCCCGATGGGCGAGAAGCCCCGGCGCTCGAAGAAGGGCACCTCGAAGGTCAGGCAGAACAGGCGGCTGAGGCCGAGGACCTTCGCGTGCGCCTCGAGCTGGTCGACGATGGCCCGGCCGACGCCGTGGTGCTTCCACTCCTCCTGCACGAGCAGGGTGCGCACCTCGCCGAGGTCCTCCCACATGACGTGCAGGGCGCCGCAGCCGATGAGCACGCCGTCGGCCTCCGCGACCACGAACTCCTGCACGGCGCCGTAGAGCACCGCGATGTCCTTGCCGAGCAGGATCCGTCGCTCCACGAGCGGCTCCAGCAGCGCGTAGATGCCCTGGACGTCACCGGCCCGCGCGGGCCGGACGAGATAGTCGCTCATCCCTCCAGCCTACGACCGCAGCCTCGTGCGGCCGAGGACGACGCGGCCCCGCCGCCCTGCTCTCGGGAGCGGGGCGGCGGGGCCGGAGGAGTCCGCGGGTCGCGTCAGACCGTGACGATCACATCGTCGGCGTCGACGCGGACCGGGATCGGACGCAGCCCGACGCGGTGATCCGCGGGGTGCTTGCCGGTGAGGATGTCGAACTCGAACCCGTGCCACGGGCACACGATGTTGCGGTCGGTGGGGTGGAACCCCGGTCCCCCGCTCTTGAGGCCGTCCTCGCCCCGCACGAGCTGCACGGTGCGCGGCATGGTCTTGCCCTGGCAGACCGGGCCGCCCTGGTGGGGGCAGACGTTGTACCAGGCCCGCACCTCGCCGGCGTAGAAGTAGAGGCCCAGCTCGGTGCCCTCGACGTCGACGACGATCCGCTCCCGCTCCTGCAGGTCGGCGAGGCTGGCGACCACGACGTCGCGGCGGACGACCTGCGCGCTCATTCGGCCCTCCGGTACCAGATCGCCATGTCGAAGAGGTTCACGTCGGCGGCGTCCAGGAGCGCCGTGACGAGCACGACGGTCTCGGTCGCGTTGAGCGCATCCTCGCGGATCGGCCACGCGATCTTGCCGACGCGGTCGGTCTTGGCCGAGAACAGCCGCGCGGCCGCGTAGAGCACGTCGGCGATCTGCTCGTCGGAGACCTCGGCGCCCAGCTCCGCCTCGCCGACGTGCTGCACGAGCTCGCCGAGGCGGGTGACGACGGCCGAGAGCTCGGCGATCTCGGGGGCGGTGGTGATGGTGTTCTCAGTCATGTCAGGAGATCCCGGGTCGTTCCTGGAGCACGTGCTCCGCGGAGGGCTTCTTGCGGTCGGTGGGGAGGTTGAACACGCGCGCGGCGTTCAGCCCGAGGATGTTGCGCTTGGCCTGCTCGGAGAGGAAGGGCAGGCGCGTGATGGTGGACGGCGCGTCCCAGTCCCAGTGCGGCCAGTCGGACGAGTAGAGCAGCTGGGTCTCGGCGTTGAACGACTTCATGGTCGCCTCGAGGAGCTCCATGTTCGTGCGCTCCATGGGCTGCGTGGTGTACCACATCTCCTTCATGTACTCGCTCGGCAGGCGCTTGAGCCCGGGGGCCTCGCTCGGCCGCATGAGGACCTCGTGGTCGAGGCGCTGCATGAGGAAGGGGATCCAGGCCAGGCCGCTCTCGACCCACACCATCTTGAGCTTCGGGAAGCGCTCCGGCATGGCGTTGATGATCCAGTTCGTGACGTGGATCTGGTTGTAGTGCGTGAACGAGAGCGCGTGCATCGAGAGGAACCGGTTCAGCTGCGCGAACGACGGATCCCCCCAGTGGTAGCCGGAGTGGAAGGCGAGCGGCTTGCCGCTGTCCTCGATGAGCTTGTACAGGCGCGTGTAGACGTCCGAGTGCACGGGGTTGTTGCGCGTCGAGCACACCGTGTAGCCGATGATGCCCTCGTTGTCGGCGTACTTCTCGACCAGCTCCTCGCACACCTCCGGGGTGTTGTAGGGCAGGTAGAGCATGCCCTTCAGGCGCGGGTTCGGCGGCAGGATCACCTCGGTGAGCCAGCGGTTGAACGCCCGGCCGAGGACGACCTCGACCTCGTCCTGCGGGTGCATGCCGAGCAGCAGCATCGCGCTGGGGAACACGACCTGGTAATCGAGGCCCATCGCGTCCATGCCGCGCCGGGCGGCGGTGACGAAGGGGTGCCCCTCCGTGCCCTCGACCGGCTCCTTGCGGCCCTGGTGCCCGATGCGGCCGCCGACGCTCTGGTGCGACATGCCGGGCTGGATGTTCAGGAGCGCGTTGTTGCCCGCGAAGCCGGCGTACTGGCTCATGCCCAGATCCCGCCACACGTCGTTGTCGATGAGGTCGAGCACCTCTCCCCAGAAGTGGTCCTCCGAGACGTGGGCGTCGATGTCGACGATGAAGTAGTCGTCGTAGTCGTCCCGCGCCTGCTTGGTCGCGTGGGAGAGCACGTCTCTCGTGTCCGAGCGGCCGCCGATCTCGGCGAGCTCGCGGATCCGCGGCGCGTCGGAGCGGGGGGTGGGCAGGTCACTCATGGGCATTCCTCTCGGGCTTCGTCCGCTCAGTGGGCGGCGACGATCGCATCGGTCATGGTGGTCAGGTAGTCGTCGTCCGCGGGCGCCGCGGCGACCCGGTGCGGGATGACGACGGCGCGGGCGGGGTTGACGGCGAAGCCGTACCCGTCGCCCGGGCGCGGCACCGCGTCGGCGGCCATCTCGCCCGTCTCGACGCGCACGCGCAGGGGCAGTCCGTCGGCGCGCACGAGGAGGTTGACGGCGCTGCCGAGATAGGTGGTGCGCTCGACGGCGGCGGCGAACCGCCCGGCGCCGGGCGCGAGGTCGGCGGCGGGCATGAGCCGGGCGTGCGCGGCCCGGAAGGCGACGTCGGCCCTCTCCCCCGCCGCAGCCTCGCCGGTCACGACCCCGGCGATGACGAGCGACGTCCCGTCGACCTCGACGTCGGCGATCCCGTCGCGCACCGCGCGGATCGTGCCGGGCAGGATGTTCTGGAAGCCCATGAAGTCGGCGACGTACGCCGAGTTGGGCCGGTCGTAGAGCTCGCTCGGCGTGCCGTCCTGCACGATGGCGCCCTCGCTCATCACGATGATCCGGTCGGAGAGCGTGATCGCCTCCTCCTGGTCGTGCGTGACGTAGACCGAGGTCGTCTCGAACTGGTTGTGCAGCGCGCGCACCTGCTGGCCCATCTGGTAGCGCAGCTTGGAGTCGAGGTTGGAGAGCGGCTCGTCGTAGAAGATGATGCCCGGCCGGGCGGCCAGAGCGCGGGCGAGAGCCACCCGCTGCTGCTGACCGCCCGACAGGGCGGTGACCGGACGCTTCTCGAAGTCCGCGAGCCCCACCGCGGAGAGCATGTCGGCGACGCGGGCGCGGCGCTCCGCCGCCCCCACCCGCGCGACCTTGAGCGGGTACGCGACGTTCTCCGCCACGCTCATGTGCGGCCAGAGCGCGTAGCTCTGGAACACCATGCCCACCTGCCGCTTGTCGGCCGGCACGAAGGTGCGCCGATCCGTGTCGACGACGATGCGATCGCCCATGCTGATGCGTCCGCCGGTGGGGCGCTCGAGACCGGCCAGGCACCGCAGCGTCGTCGTCTTGCCGCAGCCCGAGGGGCCGAGCAGGGTGACGAACTCGCCGGATCCGATCGTCAGATCCAATCCGTGCAGAGCGGTCTTGCCGCCGTAGCGCTTGGTCAGTCCGGATACCTGGACCTCAGTCATGCCGATCAGTGCTCTCTCGTGTGGGGGTCGGGGCCGAGCGCTACTTCTTGAACTGCGTGTTGATGAAGTCGAAGTAGGGCTGGTTGAAGTCCGGGTCGGGGTTGGAGAACGGCAGGCGTCCGAGCTTGCCGAGCGCCGGTGCGCCCTGCGGTCCGGGTGCGTCCGGCGTCCAGCCGTACGAGTTGTTCTTCTCGGCGAGCGCCTTCTGCCCCTCGGGCGAGTACAGCCAGTTGATGTAGAGCTGCGCGGCGTCCGCGTGCGGGGCCTTGTTCACGATGCACATGCCGGTGCGGGACATGAAGTTGCCGCCGTCGTCGAGCGGGAAGACCGCGGCGATGGGGCCGCCCTTCGCCTTCACGTCCTCGTAGAAGCCCTGGTAGACGGCGATCCCGACCGGGAACCGGCCGCTGGCGACGTCGGCGGGGACGTTCGGCTCGGACTGGGCGAACTGCACGTCCTGCTTCGCGAGCGCCTCGACGTAGGACTTGCCCCACTTGTCGGCGCTCTCGGGCACCATGAGCGACGTGAGGATGTAGCGGATGCCGCCCGGCACCGTCGGGTCGCCGACCGTGATCTTGCCCTTCCACTTCGGGTCGAGCAGGTCCTTCCAGTTCTGCGGGGCCTCGTCCTTCTTCACCATGTCGGTGTTGTAGACGAAGACGAAGTAGCGCATCGCGTAGTAGGTGAGGCGTCCGTCATAGTTCGACGGGATCTCGAAGCCGTCGGGCGCCGTCTTCACGTCGGCCGTGGTGCAGAGGTCGGGCTTGGCCGCCACCTGGGGCGACTCGCCGCCGTCGTAGATGTCGGCGATGCGGTTGCCGCTCTGCGCCTCGGTCTCGATCTTCGTGATGCTCTGCGCGTCGGGCTGATCCTGCTGCACGATCTTGATCCCGGGGAACCGGTCGGTGAAGACCTTGAACAGCGCCTTCTGCGACGAGACGCTGGGGCCGTACAGGACGAGGTCGGTCTTTCCCTCCTTGACGGCCTTGCTGTACAGGTCGTTCATGTGGCTGTTGCCCGCCGCGCTCGCGCCGGGGACCTCGATCGTCTTGCCCGGGTCGGCGGCGGCGCCGCCGGAGGAGCAGGCGGTCAGGGCGGCCAGCGCGCCGACGGCCAGGGCCGCCGTCGTGAGGCGAAGGGTAGTGCGGGAGAACGTCATCATTCTTCCTCTCGGGTGTGTCAGGGGGTGATCCGGGTGAGGGGGACTGAGGGGGCCCGGCCGGCGCGCCCCGCGCGGGCGCGCAGCAGGGCGGCCAGCTTCAGGGAGAGCGCGGCGAGCGCGAGCACGGCCATGGCCGCGACGAGGATGATCATGAACAGGGCGGCGCCCTGCGACATGTTCCCCTGGAGGAACTGCTGGAACGCGGTCAGCGAGACCGGCTGCAGGCCGGGAGGGGCGAGCAGCATCGGCACCGACAGGTTGCCGGCGATGAAGAGCGCGGACAGGAACCAGCCCGACAGGAAGCTGGGCACGACGAGCCGGAGCACGATCGTGAGCAGCACCCGCCAGGATCCAGCCCCGGAGGTGCGTCCGGCCTCCTCCAGCTCGGGCGAGAGCTGGGCGAGCGCGCCCTCCGCGATCCGGCTGGAGACCGGGATCGTGGCGACGATGAGCACGAGCGTCATGAGGAACGCCGTGCCGTAGAGGCCCCGGAACGCCGGCACGTAGAGCACCGCGAACATGTAGGCCAGCGCCAGGACGATGCCCGGCAGCGCCCAGGGGATCCACACCGAGAACGAGGTGTAGGAGCGGATGAAGCCGGTCCGGCGCGCCGTGACGTACGTGGTGAGCAGCGCGACCGCGATCGAGCCGAAGCCGCCGATCACGGCGAGCCAGGCGGTGAGGCCCAGGCTCGAGCTGAACTCGGGATCCGTCAGCATCTGCACGTAGTTGTCGAAGGTGAGCCCGGTGCTCATGACACCGAAGATCGGCTGCAGGCTGCCCAGGATCATCGCGAACAGCGGCAGGATCAGGTTCAGCAGCAGGAAGACGACGATGAGGGCGGAGAGCACCCAGCGCACCGGGCCGAGCTCCTGCGGCTCGCGCCGCGAGGTCTTGCCGGTGAGGGTCGTGAAGCTGCGCCCCCGCAGGATCCAGCGCTGGGCGAGGAACAGCAGCAGGACGAGCACGATGAGCACGAGCGAGAGCGCGAAGGCCTTCGTGTACTCCGCGGGCGCCTGATCGCGCACGTAGTGGAAGATCTGCGTCGAGAACACGAAGATGTTCGCCTGGCGCCCGATGAGCTGCGGGCTGTCGAAGGACTGGAACACGAGGACGGCGATGAGGATCGCGGCACCGGTGATCGCGGGCCCGACGGAGGGGATCGTGATCGTGAAGAAGGTGCGCACCGCACCGGCTCCGCTGATCGCGGCGGCCTCGTCGAGCGACTGGTCCCGGTTCTTGAACGCGCCGAGCATGAGCAGGTAGGCGAACGGCATGTAGCCCAGCGACATGAGCAGGAACAGGCCGCCCCAGCTCTGGATGTTCATGATCGGCCCGTGCATGCCGAGCATGCGCCCGAACTGGTTCAGCAGCCCGTTCTGCGGGTTGCCGAGCATGATCCAGCCGAGGGTGTGGAACAGCGGCGGCACGAACAGGTTCACCGCCATGAGCGGGGTGAGCAGGCGGCGGCCCGGGACGTTGGTGTTCGCCGCGATCCAGGCGAACAGGCCGCCGCCGGCGACCGAGATCGTGCCGCACACGATCACGAGCAGCAGCGAGTTGCCCATCGTCTTCCAGGTCTCGGGATCCTGGAACGCGGCGACGAGCCCGTCGATCGTGAAGGGCAGGTCGTCCGACGGGAGGCCGTCGCGGAAGGCGCCGATCGCGATCATCGAGACCGGGTAGACGAACACGAGCGTCAGGGCGGCGAGGAACACGGTCCAGCCGAACCCGCCGGTCAGCGAGCGCCGGATCGATGCTCGCCGGTCGCGTTCGAAGTCGCTTGCCGTCACTGCCCTCTTCTTCCGTTCGCGAGAGCGGATCCGAAACCTCCGGTCACCCGGGTCCAGACCGCTCCGTCTGTCGTGTTGTCAGCGTAGGAAGCCGCTGCGCGAGCCTCATCGGGCCCGGCTCCGAAGTCCTTCCCGGGCGATCCGACACGGTGTCGGAACCCGGTCCGCCGAGGGTGCGATCGTGTCGGTCGGCGATCCCCGGCGCGCGATCGCGACGCGCCGGGGATCGTTCTGAGACTCAGAGCAGGGCGGCCAGGACGGCGTCGTTCTCGGCGGGCAGGCCCACCGTGACGCGGGCGCCGCCCGCGTTCGGGAACGGCCGGGCGAGCACGCCCTGTGCGGCGAACCGGGCCATGAGGTCGCCCGCGTCGCCGGTGAGGAAGAGGAAGTTGGACTGGCTCGGGAGGACCTCCACGCCGGCCTCGTCCAGCGCCCGCACGATGCGCGCGCGCTCCGCGACGATCGTGGCGACCCGCTCCGCGGCGATCTCGACGCCCTCCGGGCTGAAGGCGGCGATGAGCGCGGCCTCGGCGATCCCGTTCAGCGCGAAGCCGACCGAGGTGCGCCGCAGCGCCTCCGCGATCCGCTCGGAGGCCGCCGCGTACCCGGCCCTGATGCCCGCGAGACCGTGCGACTTCGAGAGCGTGCGCAGGATCACGAGGTTCTCGAACTCGTCCAGCAGCGGCAGGGTCGCCTCGACGGGCTCGTCGGTGACGAACTCCCGGTACGCCTCGTCGAGCACGACGATCACGTTCTCCGGAACCTCCCGCAGGAACGCCCGCAGGCCGTCGACGGGGATGAGCCCGCCGGTGGGGTTGTTCGGGTTGCAGAGGTAGACGATGCGGGTCTCGGGACGGATCGCGGCGGCCATCGCCGCGAGGTCCATCGCCCCGTCGGCGGCCAGGCCCACCGCGGAGGCGTCGGCGCCGGCGAGTGACAGGGCCGCCTTGTACGCCTCGAACGACGGGGCGGGATAGACGCCGTGCACCCCCGGCTCGCAGACGAGCCGGGCGAGACCGTGCAGGAGCGACCCGGAGCCGTTGTCCACGGCCACCCGGGCGGCGTCGACGCCGAGCGCCCCGGCGATCGCGGCACGCGCGGCGGCGCGGTGGTAGTCGGGGTAGCGGTGCGACGTCTCGACCGCCGCGGACATGGCCGCCACGATCGGGGCCGACGGCGTCCAGGGCATCTCGTTCTGGGAGAGCCGGATCGGCGGCGGGGTCGCCCCGGCGGGACGGTTCGGGGTCTGCAGCATCTCGTCGACGACGCCTCGGAACTCGAGCGGCATGCGTCCTCCTCGGGCCAGGAACTAATTCTTAATAATGAATATGAACATTATTGAAGACGCGCCGTCCTGTCAACCCGCCGGGGTGCTCGGATCCTCAGGAGAGCAGGGTCGCGACCGAGGAATGGCGGTGCCGCTCGGCCGCGGAGCGCGCCAGGGCGTGGTCGCGGCGGCCGACGGCCTCCGCGAAGTCCAGGTGGGTGCGCAGCCGCTCGGACGTGCTGGGCGCCGTGGCCCCCTCGAGCTGCTCGGCGATGATGTAGTCGACGAGATTCGTGTAGAGGCTGCGCAGCAGCTCGTTCGGAGTGATCTCGGCGATCCGCGCGTGCAGCGCCCAGATCGCCGACGGGCCCGCCTCGGTGCCCCACACGGACTCGAGTCGCTCGGCCAGCGTCGCGATCTCGGCGACGTCGTCGTCGCTCGCGTGCTCGATCGCGTCGTGCAGCACGAGTCCGTCCAGCGCGTCCAGCACGCGGAGGCAGTCGCTCGCGGTCGCCTTGCCCTCCCGCAGCTGCAGCAGCTGGTCGCTGAGCTGCATGAACGGCGAACGCGAGGCGACGAAGATGCCGCCGCCGGGGCCGGGCTTCGCATCCACGACGCCGCGCGAGCGCAGCAGCTGGATCGCCTCGCCGAGGGTCGCGGGCGCCACCCCGAACCGGGTGGCGAGCTCCTGCCGCCTCCCGATGAAATGCCCCGCCTTCCAGCCGCCCGAGACGATCTCGTCCTCGAGCGACTTCGCCACCTGCACGGCGACGGCGGCGTTGGTGATCTGCGTCATGACTTCCCCCGGTGGTCCCTGCGGTGACCCCGAGCCGGCCACGCGTGAGTACAGAGTATGAGGTGACCCGCCTCGGTGCACCCTCTATTGGATATATTCATCATATCCAATCGGCATCGGCGGCCACGGATCGTCGATCTGGGACGAAGGAGCCCTCATGACGGACCCCGCCGCGCTCCGCACGGACGCGAGTGCGCTCCTGCCCGAGCTCGTCGCCCTGCGTCGCACGCTGCACGCGCATCCCGAGGCGGGTTTCGCCCTCCCCCGGACGCAGCGCGCCGTGCTCGACGCCCTCGACGGGATCGGTCTGGAGGTGACCGCAGGCCCTGAGGACTTCTCCTCGATCACGGCCGTGGTGCGCGGCTCCCGCCCCGGCCCCGCCGTGCTGCTGCGCGCCGACATGGACGCTCTCCGCGTCGCGGAGCGCACCGGGCTCCCCTACGCCTCGACGGTCGACGGGGTCATGCACGCCTGCGGCCACGACCTGCACACCGCGGGGCTCGTCGGCGCCGCCCGGCTGCTGGCCGCGCGGCGGGAGCAGCTGGCGGGGTCGGTCGTGCTCATGTTCGAGCCGGGCGAGGAGGCCGGCGGCGGAGCCCTGCGGATGATCCGCGAGGGGGTCCTGGATGCGGCGGGTCCGCGCATCGAGGCCGCCTACGGCGTGCACGTGCTCCCGGGAGCACCCGGAGTGTTCTCGACCCGCGGCGGGACGATCATGGCGGGCGCCTGTGCGCTCGAGATCGTCGTCGAGGGCCGCGGCGGGCACGGGTCCCGTCCGCAGCAGGCCGTCGATCCGGTGCCCGCGGTCGCGCAGATCGTCCTCGCCCTGCACGCGTTCGCGACCCGGCGGTTCCCCGTCTCGGATCCGATCGTCCTGTCCGTGACCAAGCTCTCCGGGAGCGAGATCATCAACGCGATCCCGGACACCGCTTCGCTCGGCGCCACCATCCGCATCCTCTCCGAGCGCAGCCGGCGGGTGCTGGAGGCGGAGCTCCCGGCTCTCGCGCAGGGGATCGCGGCCGCGCACGGCTGCCGCGCCGAGGTCTCGTTCCGCACCGTCTACCCGGTCACCGTCAATGACGAGACCTGCGCCGAGCGGGCGCTCGCGACGATCGGCGGGCTGCTCGGCGCAGATCGTGCGATCACCGCCGCCGAGCCCTCGATGGCCTCCGAGGACTTCTCCGCCGTACTCGCCGAGGTGCCGGGGGCGTTCCTCTTCCTCGGCGCGACGCCCGAGGGGGTCGACCCGGACGAGGCGGAGATGAACCACTCCCCTCGCGCGGTGTTCGACGACGGGATCCTCGCAGACCAGGCCGCGGCGCTCGCCGCACTCGCCCTCGCGCACGTCGGTCCCCGATGAGCCCCGCCGGATCGCCGCGGCGCCCTGCCGGACACGGGTTCGGGGGCCGCGACGCCCGGGCCGGATCCCTCCGCCGCCGGCCGCCACGACCCCCGCGCGGATCAGTGCTTCTCGTGGATGAGCGACCAGGGCGAGGGGAACACGTCCACCCGCACCCGGACGATCGCCGGACGCCGGGCCGCGATCGCGGCCTCGATCGCGGTGCGCACGCCATCGGCGTCCTCGACGTCCACGAAGTCGATCCCGAACGCCTGCGCGAGAAGCGCGAAGTCGGGGTTGACCAGGTCGGAGCCGATGAAGCGCCCGCCGTAGGTGTCGCGCTGGATGCGCCAGACGTTCCCGAAGCGTCCGTCCTCGAACAGCACGGTGACGAGCGGGATCCCGTAGCGCTTGGCGGTCGCGAACTCCTGCAGCGACCAGCCGATCCCGCCGTCGCCGGTGACCGCGACGACGGGGCGTCCGCCCGCGCCCACCGCGGCGCCGAGGGCCGTGGGCATCGCGTAGCCGAGCGTGCCCTGGTAGCCGGGCCACACGTACGAGTGCGGGGCCTGCACGGGGAAGCCGTAGGTGGAGACGTAGCCGATCTGGGTGAGCTCGTTGACGTAGACGCCGTCCTCGGGCAGCGCGGCGCGGATCGCGTCGACGAAGGCCATCTGCGGCGCGACGCGCTCGCGGATCCGCTCCTCGCACTCGGCGCGGAGCCGGCGCAGCTCGTCTCCCCAGCCCGCACGCGCGGGGACCTCGGCGACGAGCGCCTCGAGCACCGCGGTCGCGTCGGCCTGGATCGCGAGGTCGGGCCGCCGCGGGGATCCGAGATCCGCGGCCTCGACGTTCACGAGCGCGATCTTCGCGTCGCCGACGTTCAGCTGCTGACCGAACGGGGTGAGGAAGCGGCTGCCGAACGAGATCACGAGGTCGGCGGTCGCGCGCAGCTCCCAGAGGGCGAACGCGGGGAGCGCATGCGGATCGCGCGCGTCGATCGCCCCGCGGCCGTTCTCGCTCATGACGACCGGGGCGTCCAGCTTCTCGGCGAGGGCCGCGATGAGCGCGAACGCGCGCTCCCCGCGCACGCCGCCGCCGACATGCAGGACGGGACGCTCGCTCTCCCCGAGCAGGCGCAGGAGCTCCGCCACGTCCTCGGCCGGCGCGACCGGGGCCGGCACCGCGAACGGGTCGCCGACCTCGACGTCGATCTCGGCGTGCAGCAGGTCCGGCCCCAGCTCCAGCGCGACGGGGCGCGGGCGGCCGGTGCGCATCTGGCGGAAGCCCTCGTGCACCAATTCGGGGATCTCCTCCGCCCGGGTGGGACGCACCGACCACTTCGTCAGCCCCTGGACGGTCTCGCTCTGCCGCGGGATCTCGTGCAGGGCGCCGAGGCCGCCGCCCACGAGGCGCGAGGGGATCGTGCCGGCCAGGAGCATCACCTGCGAGGAGCAGGCGTAGGCGGTCGCCATGCCCGCTCCCGCGTTGAGCACGCCGGGGCCGGGAACCACCATCGCAACCCCGGGCTTCCCGGAGGCCCGGTGGTAGCCGTCCGCCATGTACGTCGTGCTCTGCTCGTGCCGGGGGACCAGCAGGTCGATCTCGTCCTGCTTGCGGTACATCCCGTCGGTGAGCCCGTCCAGCTGCACGCCGGGGATCCCGAAGACCGTCTCGACGCCCTCGCTGAGCAGGGCCAGGGTGAGCGCGTCGCCGCCTGTCATCTTTGCCATCGCATCGCCTCTCAAGAAATGAATATAATGAATATAGATCTATTTCCCGGATCTCTGCAACGCGGCCGCCCGTCAGCCGCCTCCGCAGAGGCTCGCGACAGCTCCCGGCGGACCCCGGGGAGCAGCAGGAAGGGAGGCGGGCGATGACGCTCGAAGCGCAGGTGCAGGCCTATGCGGACCGGCTCGGACGACCCATCATCGTGTTCGACGCCGAGTTCACGGTCATCGCGTTCAGCGTGCACGACGGCGACGTCGACCATGCACGGCTGGCGATCATCCTCGCCCACCGCGGATCCTCCCGCGCGCGGGAGTCGATCAGGGAGTTCCGCGTCGGCCAGGCCGACGGCCCGGTGCTGATCCCGGCGATCGAGGGCGGACAGACGCGGCTCGTCGCACCCCTCCGGCACGACGGCCACCTCGTCGGCTACGTCTCGTCGACGATCCCGGAGGGGCACGAGCCCGTGGCCGACGACGACGTGCTGCGCACCGGGCGCGAGCAGCTCGGCGTCGTGCTCGCCGCGATGGCGCTCGGCAGCAGACAGGACGAGGACCGGGCGCTGCGGCTGCTCTCCGCGCTGTTCGGCGGCGGCGCGGAGCAGCGCGCGCGGGCCGCGGACGAGCTGCTCACGAGCGGCCTGCTCTCCCCCGCGCCGCACTACACCGCGATCTCGCTCGCCGTCGCCCCCGGCGCGGCGGCGAGCGCGGCGACCCTGCGCCTCCTGCTCGACAGGGCCGTCGCGAGCATCCCGGTGTTCCCGACGCTCAAGGCGGTCGGCGCCGTGATCGACGGGGAGGCCGTGATCGCCGTCCCCTACGAGATCGACGCCGACCGCCTCACCGCCCTCCTCGCGCAGCCGGCGTTCTCCGCGCTGCGCGCCGGGATCGGCGGCGCGCACGCCCCGCTCGCCTCGGCCGTCCGCTCCCTCCGGGAGGCGCGGATCGCGCAGCGCGCGGCGGTGGTCGACGGCGAGCGCGGCAGCGTCGCACACTGGGCCGAGCTGGGCCTGGACCGGGTGCTGCTGCAGCTGCCGCTCGCCGAGCTCGCGCTGACCGATCTCCCGGAGGCCGTGCAGCGCCTGCTCGACGCGCAGTCCGGCCCCGACCTCGCGCACACGCTCGAGGCGTATCTGGACTGCGGCTGCGATGCGCAGCGCACGGCGCAGGAGCTCCACGTGCACCGGAGCACGCTCTACTACCGGCTCGACCGGATCCGCGCGATCGCCGACGTCGACCTCGCCGACGGCGGCGTGCGCCGCGAGCTGCACACGGCGCTGCGCGTCGCGACGCTCGCCGGCCTGCGCTGATCCGCAGACAGCGATCGGACCATTGACTATATTGATTAGTGATTATTGCGGCCGTCCTCCGATCGCCGCGACCCCGCCGCACGCAAGGGAGCTGCCATGAACGCACTGCTGACCTCGGTCTCCGACCCCGACGGCCGCCCGATCCTCGACGCCGCCACCCGCGCGGAGGTCGGGCGGGCACCCATCCGCACCGTCGCGGACCTGGATCGAGCCATCGACGCCGCACGGTCCGCCCAGCCCGGCTGGGCCGCGCTCGGCCACGCCGAGCGCTCCCGCCTGCTGCACCTCGTCGCCGACGACCTCGACGCGCACGCCGACGAGCTCGGCGATATCGTCACCGCAGAGCAGGGCAAGATCGACGGCGCCGGAGAGGTGCACGGCGCCGCGCACTGGCTCCGCGCCGCCGCCGACACGGTCCTGGAGCCGCAGGTGCTGCGCGAGGAGGGGGCCTCCCGCACCGAGCTGCACTACGTCCCCCTCGGCGTCGTGGCGTCGATCGGCCCCTGGAACTTCCCCGTGATGATCTCGGTCTGGCACATCGCGCCGGCGCTGCGCATGGGCAACACGGTGGTCATGAAGCCCTCGGAGAACACCCCGCTGAGCGTGCTCGCCCTCGCCGAGATCTTCCGCCGCCACCTGCCCTCCGACGTCGTGACGGCCGTCTCCGGCGACCGCGAGGTGGGGGCGGCGCTGGCCGCGCACCCCGACGTCGCGAAGATCGTCTTCACCGGATCCACTCCGACCGGCCGGAGGATCGTCGAGAGCTCGGCGCACAACCTCGCCCGGCTCACGCTCGAGCTCGGCGGCAACGACGCCGGGATCGTGCTGCCCGGCACGGACGTGCAGGCGGTCGCCGACCGCCTGTTCTGGGGCGCCTTCATGAACACCGGGCAGGTGTGCGCCGCCCTCAAGCGCCTCTACGTGCACGACTCCGTCTACGACGAGGTGGTCGCCGCGCTCGCCGAGCGCGCCGAGGCCGCGCCGATGGGCTCCGGGCACGACAAGGGCAACCGGCTCGGGCCGGTGCAGAACCCCGCCCAGTTCGACATCGTCTCGCGCCTCGTCGACGACGCCCGCGAGCGCGGGGGCAGGATCGTCACGGGCGGGGAGCCGGCCGCCGACCTCGGGCCGCTCTTCTACCGCGCCACGATCGTCGCCGACGTCGAGGACGGTGCGGCGATCGTCGACGAGGAGCAGTTCGGCCCGGTGCTGCCCGTCGTGCGCTACACCGACGTCGACGACGCCGTGCGCCGCGCGAACGGCACGGAGCAGGGCCTCGGCGCCTCGGTGTGGGGCCCGGACGCCGACGCGGCCGCCGAGGTCGCCCAGCGCCTCGACGCCGGCACGGTGTGGATCAACCAGCACGGCGGCGTGGATCCGTCCATCCCCTTCGGCGGCACGAAGGCCTCCGGCTACGGCCTGGAGTTCGGCGTCGAGGGGCTCAAGGCGATGGCGGCGACGAAGGTCATCCGCCGCTGAGCGGCGGCGCCGGCCGGGGCGACCGCGTTTCGTCTCGCTCCGGCTGCGCCGGGGCTCGCTCAACGACCCCGAGTCTCCCTCCCGGGGGCTCACTCACCGACCCCGAGTCCCCCTCCCCGGGGCTCGCTCAACGACCCCGAGTCTCCCTCCCCGGGGCTCACTCACCGACCCCGAGTCCCCCTCCCCGGGGCTCGCTCAACGACCCCGAGTCTCCCTCCCCGGGGCTCACTCACCGACCGCGAGTCCCCCTTCCCGGGGCTCGCTCAACGACCCCGAGTCTCCCTCCCGGGGTCGTTGAGCGAGGACGCCGCAGGCGACCGAGACGAAACGCGGCGACCGCCGGTCTGCTTCAGCTCGCCCCGCGCAGCAGCTCCCAGAGCGCGGCGGCCTCCGGAGCGGTCGGGGCCGCGCCCCGCCAGACCACGGTCTGGTCCTGCCGGACGAGGGTGATCGGCTGGTCGTACTCGGCCGGCAGTCCTTCCGCGACCTCGACGACGGAGAACGGGATCCCGCGCAGCTCGGCGGCCGCGGCGAGAACCGCGGCCGGCGCACCGGGCGCGCACACCGCGGTGTAGCCCGCCGAGAGCAGGTCGTAGAGCGAGGTCCCGTCGGCGAGCCGGAAGTGCGGTGCCCGGCAGCCGGGCACCGTGGAGGGCGTGTAGGAGCCCATCGTGTACCCGGGCGCCTCTGCGCCGTCGTAGCGGATGATCGGCGAGGCGTCGTAGCTGTAGCCGTAGTTGAGACCCGCCGCGGCGAACTGCGGCTCGTTGAGGTCGTGCACCGCGGCGCCGAACACGCGGCGCGCCTCGTCGCCGGCGGGGCCCTCGTCCTCGAGCGCCGCGGGCAGCCCGGGCTTGGCGAGCTTCTGCTGGTGGCTCATCGCGAAGTGCGAGACCTGCTCGGTGATCGGGCGCCGCTCGGACTGGTACGCGTCCAGGATCCGCTCGTCCGCCCAGCCGGCGATCGTCGCGCCCAGCAGCCAGGTGAGGTTCAGCACGTCGGCGATGCCCGCGTTCATGCCGAACCCGGCGAACGGCACCCAGAGATGGCAGGCGTCGCCCGCGATGAACACCCGGCCGTCGCGGAAGCGGTCGGCGAGGAGGCGTCGCGCGACCCAGTCCTCCTTCGAGACGACCTCATAGGAGAAGTCCTCGTCGACGCCGAGGATCGCACGGATCGCGGCATCGCGGTCGACGGATCCGGGATCCTCCGCCTCCTCGGGCGAGAGGTAGGTGTGCACGAGGAACGTCCCGGTGCCGTCGATCGAGTAGACGTGCCCCACGCGGCGCGGATTGAACGTGTAGTAGCCCCAGGCGCGGGGCTCGTCGGCCGACATGAGGCCGTAGAGATGCGGGGCGCGGATGCACGTCGACTGCACGTGCTGCAGAACCGGATCGCCGCTGAGCTTCGCCCCGATCTGCTTGCGCACCGCCGAGCGGCCGCCGTCCGCGCCGATGAGGTAGCGGGCGCGCACGGTGCGCGCGTTCTCGCCGTCGAGGTCGCTGATCGTCGCCGTGACGCCGTCGGCGTCCTGCGCGAAGGAGTGGAAACGGGTGCGGTTGAGCAGCGTCACGCCGGGCGCCTCCGCCGCGTGCCGGGCGAGGATCGGCTCCAGGAAGGTCTGGTTGATGCGGTGCGGCGGCTCGGGCGTCGCCCAGGAGGTGTCCGGTCCGTCCGTCGCGGTGTACCGTTCGCCGCTCGCCGGGATCGGGATCCGGGACAGCTCGCGCCCCGTGAGGGAGGTGCGGAACGCCACGTCCTGCGGGTGGTCGGCGGGCAGGCCCGCCGCGCGCACCTCGGCCGCGATCCCGAGCCGGCGCAGGCTCTCCATCGTGCGGGACGCGACGTGGTTGCACTTCACGTTCGGCGGTTCGAGGAAGTCGCGCGTCTCGACGACGATCGCCGAGACCCCGCGGGAGGACAGGTCCAGCGCGGCGAGCAGGCCGACCGGGCCCGCTCCGATGATGAGGACGTCGGCGTCCGGCGTGCCGGTCATCGTGCTCCGTTCGGGTCGGCCGCCGGACGGATCGGATCCCCGAGGCGGCGGAAGTCGTAGAGGTCGAGGGTGAGCTCCCCCGCGCGCAGGCGGGCCATGTACGCGTCCTCCTTCGCGGCGCGCGCACGGGCCGCGTCGAGGACGCGGTCGACGTCGCCGGAGGGCAGGATCGCGACGCCGTCGCGATCCGCGACCACCAGGTCGCCCGCGTTCACGACCCGGCCGCGCAGCGTGATCGGGATCCCGATCGTGCCGGGCCAGTGCTTGATCGTGCCGCGGATGGAGATCGAGGTGCTGAACGCCGCGAAGCCGAGCTCGCGCAGCTGCGCGGTGTCGCGCACGCCGCCGTCGATCACGAGGCCCGCGATGCCGCGCGCCTGCGCCGCGACCGCCATGACCTCGCCCCAGTAGCCGAAGGGCGCTGCCCCGCCGTCGACGACGAGCACGTCGCCGGGGCCCGCCGCCTCCAGGCCGTGGTGCAGGGCGAGGTTGTCCCCCGCCTGCGCCGACACCGGCACCGCGCGGCCGACGATCTCCGCGCCGTCCCAGGCCGGGCGGAACGCCGCGTCGAGGAAGCAGTCCTGCCCGGAGGCCTCGTACAGGGTCGCGCTGCCGAGTCGCAGCAGCTCGGCGGCGTCGACCGGATCCGCGCCGCTCACGCCTCGGCCCGCTGCAGGTCGTGGTAGCCGTAGCGCGCGCGGGCCTCGGCGATCGACGCGCCGCCGAGCGCGGCGGCGAGGATCGACTCCTCGCGGGCGTGGATCGTCTCCGCGACCTCGAGCACCTCGGCCTCGCAGTCCTGCGGGATCGCGACGACCCCGTCCGAGTCGCCGAGCAGGATGTCGCCCGGGCGCACCGTGACGCCGCCGATCGTGACGGGCCCCTGCTCCTCGGCGACCTCCACCCGGTCCTTGCCGGTGCGCATGAAGCGTCCGCGGCTGTAGATCGGATAGCCGATCGACAGCGCGCGGTGCGTGTCGCGGCACACGCCCTCGATCACGGTGCCGGCGATGCCCCGATGGTGCGCGACGGCGGTGAGGATGTCCCCCCACACCGTGCAGTCCACACGGGCGTCGTTGTCGAGCACGACCACCTGGCCCGGCTCGACCTGGTCGATGAAGTCCCCGACCGTGCCGGCCGGCACCTGGGCGCTCACGTAGCGGACGGTGAAGGCGCGCCCGACCATGCGCTGGCCGTCGGCGAGCGGCGCGAGGCCGAGCAGGCTTCCGGGGCGGCGCAGCTTGTCGAGGGCGTCCGAGACGGTGGCGGTGCCGAGCTCCCGGAAGCGCTCGATGAGGGGATCCGTCATGGCTTCTGCTCCTCTGCGGTGACGGTGGGGAACTGGGAGTCGTGCATGACCTCGCTCACGTCCCGGCCCGCGCGCACGGCCTCCGCCATGCGCTCCTCCCGGTCGGCGATGCGGCGGGCGAGGCCGACCACGCGCTCGGCCTGATCGGCGGCGACGAACACGACCCCGTTGACGTCGGCGATCACGTAGTCGTACGAGGCGACGGACACGCCCGCGACCTGGATCCGCTCGTCTGCGGCCTGCTGCACGATGCGGCCGCGCGCGCTCACGGGCACGGCCGCGCGGGCGTACAGCGGCAGTCCGAGCGCGGCGCTCTCCTGCACGTCGCGGCAGGCGCCGTCGACGATCACGCCGGCCACGCCGCGGCGCACGGCGGCCTCGGCGAGCAGGCCGCCCCAGCACGACACGTCGGTGCGGCCGTGGTTGTCGATCACGACGACGTCGTCGGGCTCGGCGACGGCGACGAGCGGCGTCGCGATGTGCGTCGCGGGGCCTGCCGCCGCCTTGGGCGCCGCCGTGACCGTGCGCACGCGGCCCGCGGTCACGCCGGCCGACGGCCAGCGCGGCGCGAGGGCCGTGACGGCGCCCGGCAGGCCGAGCGTGTCCAGCGCGTCCGACACCGCGCAGCTGTCCAGCTCCCGCAGCGCCGCGACGATGGGATCGGTCATCGGGCGGTCCGCTCCCAGGTGAGGAAGCCCATCGCGTTGCCGGTGCCGGCCTCGGTGCGGTAGCACGGCTCGTAGTCGACGTTCGTGACGCTGAGGCCGACCTCGTCGGCGATGCCGGCGACCGCGATCCAGTTGCGCAGCTCGGAGGCGCCCGACATCATCTCGCCGGCGGGGACCGACGAGAGGTACTCGGCGTCGTGGTCCTTCATGGCCTGGATGAACTCGGAGTCGAGCTTCTCGTCGATGACGAAGTGGCTGAGGCCGCCGGAGGCGACGACGCCGACGCGCAGGTCGCCGGGGAAGGACTGGATCGCCCGGCCGACCGCGCGCCCGAAGTCGTAGCAGCGCTTGGCGCTCGGCGGATTCGGCTCCCAGAACGTGTTGATGAAGATCGGCACCATCGGGATCGTCGACTCCTGGCCGAGGAAGCGCTGGTAGATGAAGCCGAAGCCGTGCGGGATCGTGTGGTTCTCGTAGCGCCCGGCGGGGATGATCTCCGTCGCGCCGGTGTCGAAGTCGTCCGCCTGGGTCGACTGGATGATGTGCTTGCCGAGCGCGCGGTGCGTCGGGCGCATGACCGTGCGGTCGGGCACGTCGCCCATCGCGGCCTCGGCGAGGCCGGGCGCCATCTCGTCCAGCTGCGCCTGCGTGTACGGGACGTGCGCGACCTCGTCGCCCCAGAACACCGAGAACGGCGCGAGCCACTCGTCGCCGTAGGTCTCCTTGTGGTCGCTCGAGATGATGACGAGCACGTCCACGTCCTGGTCCGCGATGAAGCGCGAGAGCGAGTCCATCGACGCCTGGCAGCTGTCCCAGCGGCGCTGCATCACGTCGTGGGTGATCTCGGCGGAGAAGTCCTCGCGGAGGGCCTTGAGCTCCTCGAAGGAGTACGTGCCGCCGCGGAACTTCAGCCCCTTGCTGCGGCGGTCGGCGACGCCGCGCGTCTCCCAGGCCTCGGGCGGTGCGGCCTTGAGCTGCGGGCCGTGCGAGGTGCCGAATCCGGCGACGATCTCGGTCATGGTGGATCCTTTCTCGGAGTGCGGGGCGCGGCCGTCAGAGACGGAAGAGGGCGCGCGCGTTGTTCTCGAGCACGTCGGCGCGACGGTCGTCGTCGAGCCACTCGATGTCATCGATGAGCAGGTGGATGTCGTCGAACCAGCGACCGGTCGCGGGATCGATCTGCGATCCGGTGCCGGGCTTCTCGGATCCGAAGAGCACGCGGTCGGTGCCGACCGCCTTGAGGAGCAGCTCGAGGCTCTCCTGCGTGTAGAGGCAGGAGTCGAAGTGGAAGTTGCGCAGCTTGTCGAGGTAGGAGACGCCGGTGCGCACGACCGAGGGCAGGAATCGGCCCATCTGGTACGGGATCGCCCCGCCGCCGTGCGCGACGACGACCTTGAGGTCGGGGAAGTCGGCGAAGACGTTCGCCTGGATCATGCTCCAGACCGAGACCGTCTCCTCCTGGATGAAGTGCAGGCTGTACGGCTCGCGAGAGGGGAACTTGCATCCCGCCGAGTGCAGCAGCATCGGCACGTCGAGCTCGCAGAGCGCCTCGTAGAGCGGGTACCAGTAGCGCTCGCCCATCGCGGGCGGCACCTCGGTGCCCTCGTAGGGGTCGGAGTTGACCATCGCGCCGACGAAGCCGAGCTCGGTGACCGCGCGGCGCAGCTCGGGCAGCCACTGCTCGACGCTCAGATACGGGCTCTGCGGGATCCCCGCGACGCCCCGGAAGCGGCCGGGGAAGAGCTCCGTCGCGCGGTGGATGAGGTTGTTGGTCTCGGCCGTGAACCACTCGACGATCTTCGTCGGGCGCTCGGAGTGCATCGCGTGGAACGGTCGCGGCGAGAGCAGCTGCAGGTCGATCCCCGCGCCGTCGATGTGGTCGAGGTGCGAGATGTTCCCGAAGCTCGGATGCGGCGCGTTGTACGAGGCGATGAGGGCGTCGTCGCTGATGACCGGAGGCTTGCCGCCGTGCGAGCCGCGCGCGGCGAGCAGCGAGGCCTTCCACGCGTAGTACGCGTCCGGGGCGGACATGTGGCCGTGGACATCGATGATCACGGGGGCTCCTTCTGAGTCTTCTGCGGTCCGGAGGGCCGGGGCTTCGTCGCTGTCTCGACGCTATGAGAGGCCGCATCCGGGCGGATCGGCGGGCTGCGGGAAACTCCCCCGGGCGGATCCGACACGGTGTCCGAATCGGATCCGCCCGAGGCGCCGCGGTTCGGGAGCCGCGGCCCGGAAGGTCACTGCACGAGCACGCTCGCGGCGGCGCGGATGCGCTTCAGGAAGGGCTCGGCCGGGTCCTCGGCGGGGACGTCGCCCCCGCGCAGGACGATCGCGAGCGCGTCGTCGAGCACCATCGACGGATCCTCCGGCATGCCCGGCGACCGCCACGCGACCTTGCGGTCGGGACGCACGAGCAGCGCCCCGTCGTCGCCGATCTCCCGCGCGCCGTTCCAGGTGTCGTCGGCGTCGTCGATCGCGACGACGGTGACGGGCAGCGCTCCGCCGAGGAGGTCGACCGCCTCCTGCCACCGGCCGGCGGCGGACGCCGAGGTGAGCAGGGTCAGCCCCACCCGCTCGACGAGATCGTGCGAGGACACGGCGTCGCCGTCCGCGGTGCGGCTCGCCAGCCAGACGTGGGGCAGATGATGCCCCGGTCGCGACGTCGCCTGGAAGTCCGTGGGGTCGGCCGGGTCGCCCGGCACGGGCGTGCCGTCCGGCACCAGTGCGCCCGCCGCGTAGTGGAACCCCGCCTCGACGCCGAGCTGGCTGTAGTCGTGCGCGTTGTGCGCGACCTCGGCCTCGACGCGGGCCCGCATCGCCTCCCCCTCGGGGGTGTCGCTCACGAACACCTCGAGGTTGCGGAAGCCCTCCGCCTCGTCCTCGCTGAAGCCGAGCGCCGCGGCGATCGGGGGATGCCGGTTCGCGTTCTCGAGGGAGTGCGCGGTGTACCAGGCCACGATCGGCCGGCGCTCGGCCTGATAGCTGTCCAGCAGCGCATCGGGGGCCTGACCGTCCAGCACCGCGGCCAGCTTCCAGCACAGGTTCTGCGCGTCCTGGATCCCGCTGTTCAGGCCCAGCCCGCCCGTCGGCGGGTGCTTGTGCGCCGCGTCGCCCGCGAGGAACACG
Organism: Microbacterium sp. USTB-Y; assembly: GCF_023703415.1. Taxonomy (GTDB): domain Bacteria; phylum Actinomycetota; class Actinomycetes; order Actinomycetales; family Microbacteriaceae; genus Microbacterium. The sequence continues at coordinate 67,173 of NZ_JAGMTU010000008.1, forward strand.
CGGCCGCTGCGGAACCGCTTCGCGACCAGCCCGTTGTAGGTCCAGCGCGTCATCGAGTGCATCGTGATCCCGTGGTCCTCGGCGAGACCGAGCATGCGGCGGATCGAGTCGAAGAGCGCCTGCTCGTCGTCCGGGTCGCCCTCGACCATCCAGCCCGCGACCGACACCAGCCATTCCTCGGAGTCGCGGTCGTAGTGCGTGGGGCCGAGCGCCTGGATCGTGCCGCGCCGCCGCGCCCCGCCCGCCGGGTGCAGGAAGTGGCCGAGCAGCGCGTCCGGCTCCGGCCAGGCCGAGAGGTCGAGGCTCACGTGGTAGTTGACCACCTCGCGCATGTCCCTCGGCCCCTCCAGCTCGACCCCGAGCAGGGCCGCGCTGTCGCGTCCGCCGTCGGCCGCGATCACGTAGCGGGCCCGCACCTCGCGGACCTCGCCCGAGACCACGTCGCGGATCTCGACCGTCGCGGAATCCGCGTCCTGACGGATCCCGATCACCTCCTGCTTCGCGCGGATCCGGCCCGGCGCCGCCGCGACCGCGTGCCGGTGGATGAGGGGATCGAGCCGCAGCTGGGGCATGTTCGCGAACGCCCGCGGGCTCGAGGCCCGGTAGCGCTCGGCGTCGGGTCCGCCGCCCCACGCCGGCACCTCGCCGATCTTGAGCCCGTCGAAGCGCCCCGGCCCGGTCGCGGTCGTGTACCAGACGGCCTTGCGCCAGCGGTCGTGCGTGGGGGTCGCCGCATAGATGTCGTCCGCGACGCCCATGTCGTGGAACGCCTCCATCGTCCGCGGGTTGAGCAGGTGCGCGCGGGGGAAGCGGAACACGAAGTCGCGCCGCTCGACGAGCAGCACGTCGATCCCGCGCTGGGCGAGCAGGATCGCGCAGCTCATGCCGACCGGTCCGCCGCCCATGACGAGGACCTCGACGGCCTCGGGCCATTCGTCCTCGCCGAGCGGCGGCAGGGGGGCGCGGGGGCTCTTCACGGATGCGGTCACGGATTCCTCCTCGAATGCGGAATCCCAGGCTAGGGACGGGCCGGAACGCGACGATACGTGCCGAGAGCGCGAAAGTCGGCGGCCGATTCCGACACGATGTCGGATCCCGTCACGCCTCCGGAACACGACGAAGGAGGACGTGCCGTCCCCCTCGGAGCAGCACGCCCTCTTCCGCCCGCGGGCCGGCTCTCAGCCCGAGATCGTGGGGACGGTCACCCACTGCCAGTAGGTGAACTCGTCCAGGTTCCAGTGGCCGCCGTGCCGGCCGCCGTTGCCGGAGGCGCCGATCCCGCCCATCGGGATGTGCGCGGCGTCGTAGATCGTCTGCCCGTTGACGGCCACCATGCCGGCGCGCAGCCGCGCGGCGAAGCCGAGCGCGCGGGCGACGTCGCGCGTGTGGATCGCCGCCGTGAGGCCGTAGTCGCTCGCGTTGGCCAGCGCCAGGGCCTCCTCCTCGGTGCGGAACCGGGTGACGGGGGCGACGGGGCCGAAGATCTCCGAGCGGAACGCGGCGTTGTCCCGGTCCACGCCGTCCAGCACGGTCGGCGCGTAGAACAGGCCGTCATGCGCGCCGCCGTGCACGACCCGGGCCCCGTCGGCGACCGCCGCCTGGACGATGCCGTGCACGCGCTCGGTCTGCGCCGCGGTGATGAGCGGCCCGAGCGTCGTGCCCGGAGCGAGCGGGTCGCCCGGCACCAGGGCCGCCGCAGCGGCGCGCAGGCGCTCGACGTACTCGTCGGCGATGCTCTCGTGCACGAGATGACGCCCCGTGGCCATGCAGATCTGCCCCTGATGCCGGAAGGATCCGGCGACGCCGGCGGCGACCGCCCGGTCCAGATCCGCATCGGCCATCACGACGAAGGCGTTGTTGCCGCCGAGCTCGAGCACCACGCGCTTGAGCAGGCCGCCGGCGACCTCGCCGACGCGACGACCGGCGGCGGACGAGCCGGTGAAGGAGATCACGGTGGTGTGCGGCGAGCGCACCACGGCCTCGCCGGTCTCGGGGCCTCCGGGCAGCACGTGCAGCACGCCGTCGGGGAGCCCCGCACGGCGGAAGACCTCGGCGATCGCGGCGCCGCCGGAGAACGCCGTCTTCACGTCGGGCTTGAGGAGCACGGCGTTGCCGAGCGCGATCGCGGGGGCGACCGAGCGGATCGCGAGCATGAGCGGAGCGTTCCAGGGCGAGATGACGCCGACGACCCCGACGGGGATCCGGCGGGCCATCCCGATCGTGGCGGGATCCTCGACCGGCAGCAGGTCGCCCTGCGACATCGTGACGAGCCCCGCCGCCGCGACGAGCTCGTCGACGGCCTTGTCCACCTCGTGGGAGGCCTTGCCGGGCAGGGATCCGCTCTCCCGGATGAGGACATGCTCGACCTCCGCGCGGATCTCCCGCAGCGCGGCCGCCGCGCCCAGGAGCACGTCGGCGCGGGTGCGGTACGACGTGCGCCCCCACTCGGCCTGGGCCGCCGCGGCGCTCGCTCCCGCCCGTTCGACGTCGGACTCGTCGGCGATACCCGCGTGCGCCACGACGCCGCCGTCCCCGGGGGACACGATCGGCTGCGCGCCACCGGCGCCCGGACGCCATCCATCCGAGAAGATCAGCCCGTCGATGCCCTCGATGTCCCACCGTGCCATCGCCGTCTCCGTCCTCCTCGTCGAATGCTGCCACGGCGATGGTATTCGACGCCCGGCCCCGCCCTCCCCGTCGCGGAGGAGCAAGGCGCGACGCCCCTCTCCGACACCGTGTCGTGCGGCGCGACGGCGGTGCGAGAGCCGGCGAGCTGCGGGGCGGGCGGCGGATCTGCTATGGTGATGGATTGCGCGCCTGGCCTGCCGACGTCTCTTCGGTGCCGCGCCGCCCGATCCCGAGAGCGATCTCAGGATCCACCCGTCCGGAGTGACATCCGCGAATCGCACCGATGCGTTCTCGCGCGTCCAGACGGGGTCCGACTTTCCCGGCTGCCGCGCGCCGCCGGACAGCACGAAGAAGCAACACCATGAACATCACCTGGAAACAGGCCGATCACGACGTCTACGTCGCGACCACGGACGGCGAGTACGCCGGCTTCGTGGCCGTCGACGGCACGACCCACGTCCTGCACGATCGGCACAGCCGCCGTCTCGGCAGCTACCCGTCCCTCTCCGCCGCGCGCAGCGCGCTGGAGTCCCTCGGCGCACCCGCGTCCGAGACGAAGCACCGCCCGCGTCGTTCCGCACGGAGCCGCCGCCGGCCCTCCACTGCACGGATCCGCTGAGCGGATCCGGAACCGGACAGAGCATCCGGTTCGCCTCCCCGTCGGGTTGCGCCGCCGGGTCGCGCCGCCCGCGCGCGCCGTCGGGTTGCGCCGTCCGCGCGCGCAATTCAGGCCGGCCGGGCCCCGCACGGGCAGAAAACACCGATAGAGCCGCACGAGCCGTGATCCGGCCTGAATTGAGAACGGCGGGCGCGCGCAACACTGCGGCCACACACGAGAAGGGGGACGAGCACCGAGGTGCTCGTCCCCCTTCTTCGTGGGATCCGGATCCGATCAGGCCGCGCCCGCCGCGAGATCCGGCGTGGTCGGGATCGTGCCGGCGGTGTTGACGCCGACTGAGACCTTCTCGCCGCGCGGCCCCGTGGTGAAGACGAAGGTCCCGTCCACGGCGTCCACGTGCACGTGGTCGCCCGGGTTGAGCTCGCCGTGCAGGATCTTCTCGGACAGCTGGTCCTCGACCTCGCGCTGCATCGCACGACGCAGCGGACGGGCGCCGAGCGTCGGGTCGAAGCCGATCTCGATGAGGCGGTCCTTCGCGGCGTCCGTCAGCTCGACCGTCATGTCGCGGTCCAGCAGACGGTCGGACAGACGCTTCGTGAACAGGCCGACGATCTGACGCAGCTCATCCTTGTTCAGCTGCGGGAACACGATGACGTCGTCGAGGCGGTTCAGGAACTCGGGCTTGAAGTTGCGCTTGAGCTCCTCGTCCACCTTGCCCTTCATGCGCTCGTAGGTCGTCTGCGAGTTGCCCTCGATCTGGAAGCCGACGGGACCACCGGCGATCGCCGACGAACCGAGGTTCGTCGTCATGATGATCACGGTGTTCTTGAAGTCGATGACGCGACCCTGGCCGTCGGTGAGGCGGCCCTCTTCGAGGATCTGCAGCAGCGAGTTGAAGATGTCCGGGTGGGCCTTCTCGATCTCGTCGAAGAGCACCACGGAGAACGGCTTGCGGCGCACCTTCTCGGTGAGCTGGCCGCCCTCCTCGAAGCCGACGAACCCGGGAGGGGCTCCGAACAGCCGCGAGACGGTGTGCTTCTCGCCGAACTCCGACATGTCGAGCGAGATCAGCGCGCCCTCGTCGTCGAAGAGGAACTCGGCGAGCGCCTTGGCGAGCTCGGTCTTTCCGACGCCCGTGGGGCCGGCGAAGATGAACGAGCCCGAGGGGCGCTTCGGGTCCTTGAGGCCCGCACGCTGGCGACGGATCGTCTTGGACAGGGCGGCGATCGCCTCCTCCTGGCCGATGACGCGCTGGTGCAGCGCCTTCTCCATGAAGACGAGGCGGCTGGACTCCTCCTCGGTGAGCTTGAACACCGGGATGCCCGTGGCCTGGGCCAGCACCTCGGCGATCAGGCCCTCGTCGACGACCGCGTTGGTCGCGACGTCGCCGGCGCGCCACTGCTTCTCCAGGCGCAGCCGCTCGGCGAGCAGCTCCTTCTCCTGGTCGCGCAGGGAGGCGGCCTTCTCGAAGTCCTGCTCCTCGGAGGCGAGCTCCTTCTCCTCGCGCACCTTCGCGATCTTCTCGTCGAACTCGCGCAGCTCCGGCGGCGACGACAGGATCGACAGGCGCAGGCGGGCGCCGGCCTCGTCGATCAGGTCGATGGCCTTGTCGGGCAGGAACCGGTCGGCGACGTAGCGGTCGGCGAGGTTCGCCGCGGCCACGAGGGCGCCGTCGGTGATCTGCACCTTGTGGTGCGCCTCGTAGCGGTCGCGCAGGCCCTTCAGGATGTTGATCGTGTGCGGGAGGTTGGGCTCCTGCACCTGGATCGGCTGGAAGCGGCGCTCGAGGGCCGCGTCCTTCTCGAAGTGCTTGCGGTATTCGTCGAGCGTCGTCGCGCCGATCGTCTGCAACTCGCCGCGGGCGAGCAGCGGCTTCAGGATGCTCGCGGCGTCGATCGCGCCCTCGGCGGCACCCGCACCCACGAGGGTGTGGATCTCGTCGATGAAGACGATGATGTCGCCGCGGGTGCGGATCTCCTTGGTCACCTTCTTCAGGCGCTCCTCGAAGTCGCCGCGGTAACGGGATCCGGCGATGAGGGATCCGAGGTCGAGCGAGTAGAGCTGCTTGTCCTTCAGCGTCTCCGGGACGTCGCCCTTCACGATCGCCTGGGCGAGGCCCTCGACGACGGCGGTCTTGCCGACGCCGGGCTCGCCGATCAGCACGGGGTTGTTCTTGGAGCGGCGGGAGAGGATCTGCATGACCCGCTCGATCTCCTTCTCGCGCCCGATCACCGGGTCGAGCTTGTTGTCGCGCGCGGCCTGGGTGAGGTTGCGCCCGAACTGGTCGAGCACCTGCGACCCGCCCTGCGCCTGCTGCTGGCTGCTGTCGTGCGCGGCGCCGGAGACGGCGGCGGGCTCGCGCCCCGGGGATCCGGAGAGCATCTGGATGACCTGCTGGCGCACCTTGTTCAGGTCGGCACCGAGCTTGACGAGCACCTGCGCGGCGACGCCCTCGCCCTCGCGGATGAGGCCCAGGAGGATGTGCTCGGTGCCGATGTAGTTGTGGCCCAGCTGCAGCGCCTCGCGCAGGCTCAGCTCGAGCACCTTCTTCGCGCGCGGCGTGAAGGGGATGTGGCCGGTCGGCTGCTGCTGCCCCTGGCCGATGATGTCCTGCACCTGCTCGCGCACGGACTCGAGGGAGATGCCGAGCGACTCCAGCGCCTTGGCCGCGGCTCCCTCGCCCTCGTGGATGAGGCCGAGGAGGATGTGCTCGGTGCCGATGTAGTTGTGGTTGAGCATCTTCGCCTCTTCCTGGGCGAGGACGACGACACGACGGGCTCGGTCTGTGAATCTCTCGAACATGTCACTCCTTGTTCGTTGCCCGGAGAGGGCGATGGCACACTCCGTGCCGGATACATCGAGAGTAACGACCGGGCGAGGGCCGTATGCCGATGTTCGCCGTCGGCTGACGTCCACGCGGGGTCGTTGAGCGAGCGCGGCGAAGTCCCGGGTTCGTGCCAAGAACGCAGGACGGTTGCAACTATGAAGGAGAATCCCGCCGGATCCATCCTTCAAAGTTGCAACGCTCCTCTGAATTGGCCCTCGTCAGGCCACGGGCGGGGCCGGCGGCGCGGCGGGCTGCGCCGGGGCCGGCGCGGCACCGGCGATCGGCTCGATCAGCACCGCGGTGCCGTAGGCGCACATCTCGCTGAAGCTGCCGAGCGAGCCGGAGTCGAAGCGCATCGCGATCACGGCGTTGGCCCCGCGCTGCACCGCCTCGGCCCACATCCGGTTCATCACCTCGTAGCGGCTCTCGTACATGAGCTTCGTGAACTCGGGGATCTCGCCGCCGCCGAGGGCGCGGAAGCCGGCCGTGAACCCCTGCCCGAAGTTCGTGGATCGCACGGTGAGGCCCATCACCTCGCCGAGCACCTGGGTCACGCGGTAGCCGGGCACGTCGTTCGTCGTCACCATGAACATGCGCTCATCGTGACACGCCGCACGGACCCCGCGCATCCCCCTCTCCCGGAATCCGCACAGGTGGCCGACGGAGGATCGTCGAGGCCCTGCGAGGGGCTTCGCCCCCGACAGGAACGGATCCGGACGATGATGACAAGCCCCCAGCACGCCGCCCGGCGCCGCATGTACCGACGCCGACGCTGGATCGTGGGGATCATCGCGGTGATCGTCCTGGCGCTCATCGCGGCCGCGGCGTTCGTCGTCATCACCTACGCCGATGCGAACAACGGGATCCGCCGCTCGTCGATCGCCGGCCTGACCGGCCCCAAGCAGAACACCGGCGAGTCGAACATCCTGATCATGGGACTGGACAGCCGCGTGGACGAGAACGGCAATCCGTTCCCCCAGGCGATCTACGACCAGATCCATGCGGAGGACGCCTCGGTCGGCGGGTACAACACGAACGTGCTCATGCTGATCCACATCCCGGCTAACGGCGGCAAGGCCGTGGGGATCTCCATCCCCCGCGACGACTACGTGGACTTCCCCGACTCCCCCGGCGGCGTGGACAAGGGCAAGATCAAGGAGGCCTACGGCGACGCCATGAACGCCTCGCTGCAGAACCTCGCGGACAAGGGGGTCTCCGAGGCCGACGCCTACCAGCAGTCGCGCACGGCGGCACGGCAGAGCACGATCAAGACGGTCTCGGCGTTCCTCGGCGGAGTGCGGATCGACCACTTCGTCGAGGTGACGATGGCGGCGTTCTACGAGGTGGCCGAGGCCGTGCAGCCGATCACGGTGTGTCTGAACCACGCCACCGCCGACACGTTCTCGGGAGCCGACTTCCCGGCCGGCGTGCAGGAGCTCAACGCCGCGCAGTCGATGGCCTTCGTGCGCCAGCGCCGCGACACCACCTCGAGCGACTTCGACATGACGGATCTGGATCGCACCCGCCGCCAGCAGGCGTTCATGGTGTCGCTGGCGGTCAAGCTCAAGCAGGCGTCGACCTTCACCGACTTCGGCAAGCTGCAGAAGCTCATCGACGTCGCCAAGAAGGACGTGGCGATGGACGACCAGCTGGATCTGCTGTCGTTCGCCCAGCAGGCGCAGAGCCTCGCCGGCGGCAACATCTCCTTCGTCACGCTCCCGATCGACCACTTCGACACGGTCGACGGCCAGGACGTGAACATCGTCGACCTCGATGCGATCCGCGCCCAGGTGCACGACCTGCTGAACCCGCCGACGCCGACGGCGGCGCCGTCCCCCTCGCCGTCGTCGTCATCGTCGTCCGGATCCGACGCGGGCTCCTCCGGCACTCCGGGATCGACGGGCGCGCCGCACCCGGTCTACACCGACTCGTCGTCGCCGCTGCAGTCGGGCAACGTGCCCTGCGTGAACTGAGTCCGCGACCGACGGCTACTGGACGTAGGGCACCGTCAGCACGGCGTCGGTGAATCCCGGGGCCGAGAACCGGATGGTGATCACACCGTCCCAGTACGCGGTCCCGTCGTGCGGGGTCTCCGCGCCGTACATGAAGCCGTTCGCGGTGGATCCGTCGTAGCTCGAGACGACCGGCGTCTGCGTGCTCCCGGCGCCGATCACGGTCTCGAAGACGAAGGTGCTGTGGAGCTGGTCGTCGGCGGCACCGGTCGTCGTCGTCCATCCGACGATCCCGGCATCGCCGCCGACGATGTTGCCCTTGTAGAGATAGAGCCCCTGGGCCGCGGAGTTGGATCCGGTCCCCTGCCAGGTGATCGTCGCCGACACGGTCGTCGACGCCGAGGCGGGAGCCGGCAGCCGCAGCGCGCCGCTCAGGCGGAACTCCGAGCTCCACTGGGGCCCCGTGAAGGTGAGGACGACGCCCGAGGCGTCGAGGGCGCCGCCGCTCGCCGCGCTGAGCGGGGCCGCGACGGCCGCGGCGATGACGGGGGCGCCCCAGGCCGCCGCCCGCAGAACGGAGCGACGCGGGAGCGCACGGGCAGACGGGAGCGCACGGGAAGAGGGGCGTGCCGGGCTGTCGGTCATCGGAGTCCTTCGCGTCGACGGCGGCTGCGGCCGTCGGGTTCCGGCGCACCCAGCATCCTAGCGATATCTCGGTATGCCCCCGCGCCCGCAGCCCATTCTCGACTCGGATCCCCGTCGGATCCGGGCCGGATCCGAAATGGGTACTTATGCCCGGGCGTATTAACCCTGGCACAAGTCGCGGACAGTCCCGACGCTGGAAGGGTGCCCCGAATCCCGTCCGCCGCTGCCGCCCACATCGGGGCCCGGATCCGCCTGGCACGGGAATCCTCGACGATGACGCAGGACCAGCTCGCGGCCTTCAGCGACATCGACTCGTCGAACGTGCGCGCCTACGAGGCCGGACGCGCGCTGCCGAACGTGCAGACCCTGGTGCGCATCGCCGAGACGCTGAAGACCCCGGCGGGCTACTTCCTCGAGGACGTCACGGTCGAGATGTTCCCGACCTCGACGACGGACCGGCGCCGCCGGGCGAGCTGACCCCGCGGCACGAGCGTCACGGATGCCGCCCGCGGCAGGGACACGGGTCCACGCGCCCGTCGCGGGCGACTTCGCCCCGCCCGTCATCCTTCGTCACACCCGCGCCCGGAATACCAGCGGATGCATAGCGTTGACACATCAGGCGCATCATCGCGCCGCCCCGACGCCCCCAGCGTCGACGCCCTTCCGGCGCGCCCGGCACGCCTTCCCCAGGAGTCTCCATGAGCACCACCGCATCCAGCCCCCGGTCCGAAGGGACCGCCCGGCGCCCCAAGGCGCCCGACACCCGCGGTCCCGTCCGCAAGCTGCTGACGTCGTTCGGCTTCCAGATCATCGCCGCGCTCGTGCTCGGCGTGGCGGTGGGCCTGCTCGGCCGTCAGCTCGGCGCCACGCACGACAACCACACGGTGCTGTCCGACACGCTCGACAAGATCGGCGGCTCCTACGTGACGCTGCTGCGCGCGGCCGTGGTGCCCCTCATCTTCACGGCGATCGTCGCGAGCATCTCGAACCTGCGCCGGGTGCAGAACGCCGCCCGCCTGGCCGGGCAGACCATCCTCTGGTTCGCGATCACCGCCTTCATCGCCGTCTCCATCGGCATCGTGCTCGGCATCACCATCCAGCCGGGCGCGCACGCCGGCACCGACCTCGTGAAGGGCACCGTGCCCACGCAGGGCACCTGGTGGAACTTCCTGCTGGGCCTGATCCCGCAGAACTTCCTCGGCCTCGCGGTCAGCACGAACCCGGGTGAGGCCGAGGGCACGTTCGTCTCCTCGGTGAACTTCAACATCCTCCAGGTGATCGTGGTCGCCGCCGTCGTCGGCATCGCCGCGCTCAAGGCCGGCCGCAAGGCCGAGCCGTTCCTCGTGTTCACCGAGTCGCTGCTCAAGGTCATCCAGCGCGTGCTCTGGTGGATCATCCGCATCGCCCCGATCGGCACCTTCGGCCTCATCGGATCCGCCGTCATCAACTACGGCTGGGACAAGCTCACCTCGCTCGCCTGGTTCGCCGGCGCGATCTACCTGGGCCTCGCGCTCGTGCTGTTCGTCGTCTACCCGATCCTGGTGAAGACGCACGGCCTGTCCATCAAGCAGTACTTCACGGGCGTGTGGCCGGCGGTGCAGCTCGGCTTCGTGAGCCGCTCCTCGATCGGCACCCTGCCCCTCACCGAGCGCGTCACCGAGCGCAACCTCGGCGTGCCCCGCGGCTACGCCTCGTTCGCCGTGCCGCTCGGCGCCACCACCAAGATGGACGGCTGCGCCGCGATCTACCCGGCCATCGCCGCGATCTTCGTCGCCCAGTTCTTCGGCATCCAGCTCAACCTGATGCAGTACATCCTGATCGTGATCGTCTCGGTGGTCGGATCCGCCGCGACCGCCGGCACCACCGGCGCGATCGTGATGCTGACCCTCACCCTGTCGACCCTGGGTCTGCCGCTCGAGGGCGTCGGCCTCCTGCTCGCGATCGACCCGATCCTCGACATGGGCCGCACCGCGGTCAACGTCGCAGGGCAGGCCCTCGTGCCGACGATCGTCGCGAAGCGCGAGGGGATCCTCGACCTCGACCTCTACAACGCGCCGCGCAACGGGCTGCCGTTCGCCGAGGACATCGAGGACGAGGACGCACACGCCGCGGACGACGCCGCCGGCGCGACGGACGACGCCGCGACGTCGACCGGATCCGCCGATGCGGAGGCCGTCGCGGCCCGCTGATCCCGGTTCACCGCTCGAGGCCCTCGGATCCCGTCTCGGGATCCGAGGGCCTCGTCGCTTCAGCGCGGGCGACGAGATCCCTCCGCCCGTCCGGCGACCCGAAGCGGGTCCGGCGGGCGCTCCTGGGCCTTCCCGTCGCAGAAGATGTCGTCATCTCCCGCCCGGAACGACGTTCTTCGCGACGGGAGCGGATCCCCTGCCAGCTCTCACGCGCCCCGCACGGGTCAGCGCTCCGCGGGACCCGTCGCCATCCGGGTGTCCAGCGCAAGCTCCTCCGCGTCCATCGCGTGGATCAGCTCGCGCATGACCTCCTCGTTCAGCGTGCCCGCGTCGCGCTCGGAGATGAGCACGTCACGGCGCACCTGCAACCACCCCTTCGACAGGCCGACGAGCTCGTCCCGGCTCGGCCGCGGCATGCTGTCCTCATCGCGCTGCCCCTGCGCGGTGTCGCGCTCGACGCGGGTGAACCGCTGCGCGAACCGGTCGAACCAGCCCAGCGATGCCGCCCCGTGGGTCCGCTCCCACGCCGTGCGCTTCTCGTCGAGGAAGACCTTGCCCGCGTCGCGGGTGCGCGCCCGCACCTGGGCCAGCTGGCGCCGGTCCTCCTCCTCCTCGTCCGACACATCGGCGACGCCCAGGCCCTTGATCAGCAGCGGCAGCGTCAGCCCCTGCAGCAGCAGCGTGCCCACGGTCACCAGGAACGCGACGACGACGATCGCATGCGCCGCCTCCGTCTCGAGCCCGGCGAGGTCGGCTGCGGCGAGCGCCGTGGCGAGCGTCACCACTCCGCGCATTCCGGCCCAGGAGATCACCGCGTTGTCGCGCCAGCTCAGCTGCGACTCCCGGAAGCGCTCGCGCAGCTCCTCCTCGCTCGGGCGTCGGGCGCTCCGGCCCCGGCGCCGCTGCTTCTCCGCCACGGCATCGGACCGCTTCTGGAACTCGCCGGATGCGAGGGCCCTCTCGAACTGCCGCAACTTCAGTCGCGACCAGAACTCGCCCCAGGCCGAGGCCGGGTACACGAACAGCGGCCGCACCAGCAGCACCACGACGAAGACCCCGGCGGAGAGCCACAGCACGCCCCCGACCTGCGTCGCGCCGAGCTCGGCGAGGACGGGCGGCAGTTGCAACCCGATGTAGCCGAACACGAACGACTCCAGCAGGAAGTCCGCCGACAGCCAGATCGGCGCCTCCTGCATCCGGGTCGCGTAGCTCGTGCGGGGTGCGTTGTAGCCGACGACGAGCCCCATCGCGACGACCGCGAGCACACCGGATCCCTGGAGGTGCTCGGTGATCGCGTAGACGCCGAACGGCGCGAGCAGTCCGAACGTGCCGATCACGACCGGATCCGAGATCCGCATGCGCAACTGATGCATGGCGAGTCCGGCGACCACCCCGATCACGACCCCGACGACGACCGCGACGGCGAACTGGCCGATGCCCCCGCCCAGGGCCACCGTCGCGCCCGCCACGATCGCGGCGAACACGCGGTACAGCGTGAGCGAGGTCGCGTCGTTGATGAGGCTCTCGCCGCTGAGCACCGTCATCACGCGGCGCGGCAGCCCGAGCCGGCGACCGATCGCGGCGGCGGAGACGGCGTCGGGCGGGGCGACGATCGCACCGAGGAGCAGGGCCCCGGGCAGGGTGAGCGAGGGCATGATCAGCCACGCGACGAGCCCGACCGCGGCCGTCGTCACGACGACCAGGCCGATGCCGAGCCGACGGATCTGGGGCAGGCTGCGGCGGAAGCTCACGAACGACACGTCCAACGACGCCGAGTACAGCAGCGGCGGCAGCACCAGGGTCAGCAGCACATGCCCGTCGATGCGGAGGTTCGGCACGGCCGGGATGAACGACACGGCGAGCGCCACCACCGTGACCAGCAGGGGCGCGGGCCAGCCCCGCCAGCGGGCGACCGCCGCGACGATGACGGATCCGACCAGCACGTAGAAGATCTCGGCGTCCATGCGGTCAGGCTACCGGGGCGCCGCTTTCGCGCCTCTGTCGCGGCGCTGTCGCGTGCCGTCGGGCACCGCTCACGACCCTTCCGGGGGCCGTCGTCTCCTGCGCGCTCGCACAATTCAGGCCGGCGCCGCTCGATAGCCGGCGTTTCCGCCCGTCCGGGCTCACTCCGCCAGCTGCAGCCTGAGTTATGCGCCGGGCACGGGGCGCCCCCTCCCGACGCCCCCACCCCGGAAGGCCCGAACCGACCCGCGACCCTGTCCCTCGACGCTCGCCTCCGGTCGCAGGCCCGGAATGCACCGGACCTCCGTCGCGTTGCCCTCAGGGATGTCTTCTCTCGCGCTCTCCGTCCTCGACCTCGTCCCCGTCCGCACCGGGCAGTCCAGTGCCCAGGCGGTGTCGGCGTCGCTCGCCCTCGCCGCCCGCGCCGACGACCTCGGCTACCGCCGGTACTGGTTCGCCGAGCACCACAACATGCCCGCGGTCGCCTCGACCGCGCCGCCGGTGCTCATCGCAGCGGCCGCGGCCCGCACGTCGCGGATCCGGGTCGGATCCGGCGGGGTGATGCTGCCGAACCACGCGCCGCTCATCGTCGCCGAGCAGTTCGCCGCCCTCGAGGCGATCGCCCCGGGCCGGGTCGACCTGGGCATCGGCCGCGCCCCCGGGAGCGACCCCGTGATCACCCAGCTCCTGCGGGCGTCCGGCACCGCCGGCGACGTGGAGCGGTTCCCCGACCACGTGCAGGACATCGCCCTCATGCTGCAGCCCGACGGCGCGACCGTGCAGTTCACGTCCGGCGGCGAGTACGCGGTGCGGTCGACGCCCGCCGCGACCGGCGCTCCCGAGGTGTGGCTGCTCGGATCCAGCGATTACTCCGCGCAGCTTGCGGCGTCGCTCGGCCTGCCGTACGTGTTCGCGAACCACTTCTCCGGCCAGGGCCTCGACCGCGCCCTCGCCCTGTACCGCGAGGGCTTCCGCCCCACCGAGGCGCACCCCGAGCCGCGCACCTTCCTCACCGCGAACGTCGTCGCGGCGCCCACCGCCGAGGAGGCCGCGGAGCGCGCGATCCCCCAGCTGCGGATGATGGCGCGCCTGCGCCTGAACCGTCCGCTCACCGCTCTGGAGACCGTGGAGCAGGCCACGGCCGCGCTCGCCGCCGCGCCGGATCCGCAGGAGGAGCAGATCCACGCCGCCGCGCTCGCGAACTGGTTCGTCGGCGACGGCGCGACCGTTCGCGCCGACCTCGAGGCCTTCGCGGCGCAGCACGGCGTCGACGAGATCATGGTCTCCCCCGTCGCCGGCTCCTTCGCCGCCGAGGATCCCGACCGCACGCCGGGTCGTACGCAGACACTGGAGCTGCTCGCGGGCTGAGCCCCGCATGGGCGACGGCGCCCGGCGCCGGGCGACCGTCGACCCGCGCCGTTGTGCAGGACGCCCCTGCCGTTCTGCAGGAGCCACCCGGCCGGACGCGGCGGATTATGTCGGTTTCGCGGTCGGATCCGGTCCGTGGCCCTGCATATCGTCGGGCCCTCCCTGCAGAACGTCCGCGCCCCCGGCAGACCGACGGCCCCGCAACCCGAGCAGCCCGACAGACCGACGGCCCGAGCAGCCCGCGAGCGCCCGGCCTATGCCTCGGGCTCGCCGCTCACGAGCGCCCGCAGCCAGTCCCTGGCCTCGACGAACACGTCGTCGGCGTACCGCTCCGGGTACTGCACGATGCGACGGTCGGCGCGGGGGTAGGAGCCGAGGTAGACGACGCGCGGGCTGAACCGGCGGATGCCGAGCAGCGCGTCGGCCATGCGCTCGTCCTGGATGTGCCCGTCGGCGTCGAGCACGAATCGGTAGCGCCCCAGCTCGTCGCCGATCGGGCGCGACTGCAGCAGCGACAGGTTGATGCCGCGGGTGGAGAACTGCTCCAGCAGCTCGAGCAGCGCACCGGCGTGGTCCTCCGGGAGCTCGACGATGAGCGACGTCTTGTCGGCGCCGGTCGGCGGCGCCGGAGCTACGGTGCGGGCGACCAGCACGAACCGGGTGACGGCGTTGTCGTTGTCGCCGATGCCGTCGGCCAGAAGCTCGAGCTCGTGGTGCTGCACGACGCCGGGGGCGGCGATGGCGGCATCCGCCGGCAGGGATCCGTCGAGGATCCCGAGCGCCGAGGCGACGTTGCTCGCCGCGGGCACATGCTGATGACGCGGGAGGTGCTCGCCGAGCCACCCGTAGCACTGCGCGTAGGCGACGGGATGCGCCGCGACGACCGTCACGTCCTCCAGTCGCTTCCCGGGGGCCGCCACGAGAACGAAGTCGACCTTGACGAGGTACTCGCCGACGATCCGCAGACCGGGGAGGGTGGCCAGGGCGTCGAGCGTGGTGGTGACACCGCCCTCGACCGAGTTCTCGATCGCGATCATCGCCGCGTCGCTGCGCCCCTCGAGCACGTCCGCGAGCGCCTCGCCGACGTTGTGCACGGCGCGCCACTCCTGCCCGCGGGCTTCGGGCACCTGGTCCAGCGCCGCCTCGGTGAAGGTGCCCGCGGGCCCGAGGTAGCTGTAGGTGCGGCGGGCGGAGGCGGCATCGGTCACGGCGTTCAGCCTAGTCCGGGGTGCGCTCCCGGTTCGGGTCGATGACGCGGACGCCGCCCGTCCCGTCCCGGATGGACGACGCAGAGCCGGATCCGATCCGGTGATCCGACCGGATCCGGGCGCCGTGCGCCCCGCCCTGAAACGATGATGCGCTCGGGGGCCCGGCGGGGCAGACTATCCCCATGACGAGCCGTGCCGGCCTCCCCGCGGAGGAAAGCGACCTGATCGACGTCGACGAGCTGATCGCCGCCTACTACGACCGGATCCCGGATCCGTCCGTCCCGACGGAACGGGTCGTGTTCGGCACGAGCGGGCATCGCGGATCGTCCCTGAGCGGCAGCTTCAACGAGCAGCACATCCTCGCCACGACCCAGGCGATCGTCGACTACCGGGACGCGCAGGGCATCACCGGCCCCCTCTTCCTGGGCCGCGACACGCACGCGCTCAGCCGTCCGGCGGAGCGCAGCGCGATCGAGGTGCTCGTCGCGAACGGCGTCGACGTGCTCGTCGACTCCCGAGACGCCTGGGTGCCCACGCCCGCGCTCAGCCACGCCATCCTCACCTACAACCGCGACCGCGCCGCCGACGAGCCGAGTCGCGCCGACGGCATCGTCGTCACCCCGTCGCACAACCCGCCGCGCGACGGCGGCTTCAAGTACAACCCGCCGCACGGCGGTCCCGCTGACACCGACGCGACCGGCTGGATCGCGAACCGCGCCAACGAGCTCATCGAGCAGGGGCTGGCGGGCGTCAAGCGCACCCGCTTCGCCGACATCGACGCCGGATCCCTCGGCACCTACGACTTCCGCGACAGCTACGTGCGCGACCTGCCGTCGATCATCGACGTCGACGCGATCAAGCGGGCCGGCGTCCGGATCGGGGCGGACCCGCTGGGCGGCGCATCGGTCGAGTACTGGGCGCTCATCGCCGAGATGCACGGCCTCGACCTCACCGTGGTCAACCCCGAGGTCGACCCCACCTGGCGGTTCATGACGCTGGACTGGGACGAGAAGATCCGGATGGATCCGTCCTCCCCCTCCGCGATGGCGTCGCTCGTCGCGAAGAAGGGCGACTACGACGTGCTGACCGGCAACGACGCCGACGCCGACCGCCACGGCATCGTCACCCCCGACGCCGGGCTGATGAACCCGAACCACTACCTCGCCGTCGCGATCGACTACCTGTTCTCGCACCGCGAGGGCTGGGACCGCAACGCCGCGATCGGCAAGACGCTGGTGTCGTCGATGATCATCGACCGGGTCGCCGAGTCGCTGGGCCGGCGTCTGCTCGAGGTCCCGGTCGGGTTCAAGTGGTTCGTGCCGGGGCTGCTCGACGGATCGGTGGCGTTCGGCGGCGAGGAGTCGGCCGGCGCGTCGTTCCTGCGCAAGGACGGATCCGTCTGGTCGACCGACAAGGACGGGATCCTGCTCTGCCTCCTCGCCGCGGAGATCATCGCCGTCACCGGCAAGACCCCGTCGGAGCGCTACCGCGAGCTCGAGGAGGCGTTCGGCGCCTCCGCCTACCAGCGCGTGGACGCGCCCGCGACGCCCGAGCAGAAGGCGACGCTCGGCAGGCTGTCGCCGGAGTCGGTCACCGCGACCGAGCTCGCGGGCGAGCCGATCACGGCGAAGCTCTCGCACGCGCCCGGCAACGGCGCGGCGATCGGCGGCCTCAAGGTGCAGACCGAGCACGCCTGGTTCGCCGCGCGCCCCTCCGGCACGGAGGACGTGTACAAGCTCTACGCCGAGTCTCTGCTCGGTCCCGAGCACCTCGCCCGCGTGCAGGAGGAGGCCCGGGCGGTCGTGAGCGCCGCGCTCGGCGGCTGACGCCCCGGGGCGGGAGTCGCCTCACTGCAGCGCGTCTCGTCTCCGTCGCCTTCGGGGTCTTCGCTCAACGGCCTCGCTGGCGCCCTCGGGGTCGTCGAGCGAGCACGACCGCAGTCCGAGCAAGACGAAGCGCGGTCATCTCACGAGCGGTCACAGCCCGGGGGTGCTGCCGCGCACGATCACCTCGACCGGCAGCGGGGCCTGGGTCCAGTCGTCGTCGACGATGGCGCGGAACGCCTGGTACCCGGCGTCGTTGAGCGGCACCCGCACGGTGGTGAGCGCGGGCGTCACGTCCCCGCTCGCCGAGACGTCGTCGAAGCCGCAGACCGCGATGTCGGCGCCGACTGCGCGGCCCGCCGCGCGGATCGCGGACATCGCCCCGAGCGCGACGACGTCGCTCATGCCGAACACGAGCGTGCCGGGCTCCACGCCTTCGGCGAGCGCCGCTGCCATCGCGGCCGTGCCCGACTCCCGCCGGAAGTCGCCCCGGTGGATCCGCGACATCTCGCCCCCGCCCGCCGCGAACCCGCGGGCGAACCCGTTCAGGCGATCGTCGGACGTGCGCACGCCCTCGGCCGCGCCGATCCCGATCGCGGACCGGTAGCCGAGCGCCGCCATGCGCCGGCCGAGCTCCTCGGCCCCGCCCGCGTTGTCGATCGTGATCGCCCGCGTTCCCGAACCGTCGCCGGGGCGCTCGCCGAACGCGACCACCCGGCCGCCGTAGCGGGAGAAGGCCTCGAGCTCGGCGTCTGCAGGATCCGCCGCCCCCGCCTCGCCGGTGCGGTCGGCGCGGGAGGCCGCGAGGATGAGTCCCTGCGGCCGCTGTCCGCGGAGGGCGCGCAGGATCCGGTTCTCGCGCTCCGGATCGCGCTCGGTGATCGAGATCGTGACGACGAGGCCGCGCTCGTCGGCGCCGCGCGCGACGCCGGCCGCGATCTGGCCGAAATAGGGGTCGGCGATGTCGGCGACCAACAGTGCGATGACCGGGGAGCGTCCGCGGGCGGTCGCCTGGGCCGACACGTTCGGGGTGTAGCCGAGGGAGTCGGCGGCGCGTTCCACGCGTTCCCGGAAGTCCTCGGCGACCTTGCGCGCCGAGCCGTTCAGCACCCGCGAGGCCGTGGCCAGCGAGACACCGGCCTCGCGCGCCACGTCCTGGAGCGTGGCCGCGTGGGCCCCGCCGGAGCCGGCGTGCAGGGAAGGGCTTTCCGGGGTCATGCCCCGAGCATAGTTCCCGTCGACCGGCTGCGCAGTGCCCATGACGCGCGACCGGATCCGGCCTGTCCCCCCGCCCCGTTCGCGTCGCAGCCCGTCCCGCTACGCCTCCCGTCGCCCCCGTCCCCGTTCAGGTCGCAGAATCTGTCGCTTTCCCGCCCTCGGAACGACATTTTCTGCGACCGGAGCCGAGAAGGCAGGCCGCCGAGCGGGTCCCGAGGCGCCAGGAGAGCGAGGCAATCGGTTGCCAACCGCACCCGGGGCCCGAGGCTCCGGACCCGCTCAAGCGGTCCGGTCGAGCGACCCGCGCCCGAGGCTCCGGATCCGCTCAGGCGATCCGGTCGAGCGACGCCGGGTCGACCCGGTGCCGCAGCGGCTCGCCGTCGGTCCAGCGGCGCAGCTCGGCCGCGACGAGGCGCCCCATCGCCGCGCGGTCCTCGCCCATGGATCCGGCCACGTGCGGCGTGAGCTCGACGTTCTCGAGCGTCCACAGCGGCGAGGAGGCCACCGGCGGCTCGTCCACCGTCACGTCGAGCAGCGCCGTGAGGTCCGGGCGCTCGTGCCACACCGCCACGAGGTCGCCCTCGTCGACGAGGCCGCCCCTGGCGGTGTTCACGAGCGTCGCGCCGTGCGGCATCCGGCGCAGCAGCCCGGCGTCGATCATCCCGGTCGTGGCCGGCAGCAGCGGGGCATGCAGGCTCACCACGTCGGCCCGGGCGAACAGCTCCTCCAGCTCGACCAGCTCGATCCCCGCCCGGGCCGCGGACTCGGCGTCCGCGAACGGATCCGCCGCGATCAGCCGCAGGCCGCTGTCGCGCAGGCGCTCCGCGACCCTGCGCCCGATCTCGCCCAGCGCCACGAGGCCGACGGTGCGCCCGCGGGCGCCCGCAGCGGCGGCGGCAGCGGACCGGCTGCGCTCCTGCGCGTACCGGCGCCGGGCCGCAGGAACGCCCCGGGCGGCCAGCACGATCTGCGCCGCGGCGATCTCGGCCACCGGGTCGGCGTTCGCCGCGGCGGCGGAGACCACCGTGATCCCGCGCGCCCATGCCTCGGGCGCGATCATGTGCTTCACCGAGCCCGCCGCGTGCAGCACTCCGCGCAGATGCGGCGCACGGTCGAGCAGCGCGCCGTCGACCACGGGAGCACCCCAGCCCGTCAGCAGCAGCTCGGTGTCGTGCAGCGCCTCCGGCCGGGCCGCGAGCTCGGCCGCGGTGAGGAACGGCCGCTGCAGCATCACGGTAGCGTCGATCATGGCCAGCACGTCGTCCGGATAGACGTCGTCGCGACGCCCCTCCTCCATGACCAGCCGCGCGCGCATCCGCTCGCCCATACCGCCTCCCTCCGCCCGCCCCTCCGGGCGAAACATCCGATGAATGATTGACAGCGTCTGCGGACCTACATTAGATTCGCCATCGACGTCTTGCAAAGTGGCAAGCGTTTGCCAAACCTGACGGAGAACCCCATGCACAGCAGAATCCTGCGCACCGCCGCCCTGATCGGTGTCGCCACGCTCGCCCTCGCGGGCTGCTCGAGCACCGCCTCGGGCGGCAAGGGCGAGGCGCCCCAGAACGAGAAGTCCACGCTGGAGATCTGGATCCGCACCACCCCGGGCAGCCCGAGCGAGGCGGCGCAGAAGGCCATGGTCGAGGCCTTCGAGAAGAAGACCGGCTACAAGGCCGAGCTCACGGCGATCTTCGACGACTTCGAGACCAAGCTCGCCCAGCGGGCGGGGCAGAAGGATCTGCCCGACATCGTCATGAACGACATCAGCCAGCTGGGCACGATGCACACACAGGGCATCGTGCGCGAGGTCGACACGAAGAGCGTCGCCAACGCGAAGGATCTCACGCCCCAGGCCGCCGCCGCCGGCAAGGCGACCGACGGCAAGACCTACGCCATCCCCTACTCGGCACAGGCGAACGCCCTGCTCATCCGCAGCGACTGGCTGCAGAAGCTCGGCCTGCAGGCGCCGAAGACCTGGGACGAGCTCGAGACGGTCGCGAAGGCGTTCACCACCCAGGATCCCGACGGCGACGGCCAGGCCGACACCTACGGCCTCGCCGTGCCGGCCTCGACCAAGCGCGGCTACGCCTCGTGGTACTTCTCGAACTTCCTCTGGGCCGCGGGCGGCGACTTCATCAAGAAGTCCGGCAACGGCTACGTCCCCGCGATGAGCGACCCCGCCTCGGTCAAGGCCATGGAGTGGTTCCGCGGACTGCAGTGCGAGGCCAAGGTCGTGCAGCCCGGCGCCGTCAGCATGGACACCCCGCCGACGAACGAGGCCTTCGAGACCGGGGTCGCGGGCATGTACCTGACCGGGCCGTACATGATGCCCCGGTTCGACAAGTCCCTCGGCGCGGACAAGTACGAGGTCGTCCCGGCCCCGAAGGGTCCGAAGGACGCCACGGTGCTCGCCGAGGGCGGTGCGATCTACCTCATGGCCGGATCCGAGAACCAGAAGGGTCAGGACGCCTTCGCGAACTGGTACATCGGCGCCGACGCGCAGAAGGCCGGCATGGAGGGCACGAACGGCACCTTCAGCGTGCAGCTGCCCGTGAACGAGACCGTCAAGGTCTCCGACGTGCGCGACGACGCCCGCTGGGAGACGTTCGCCACCGCCTATCAGGAGAGCGGCCGCTACGCGCCGAACATCCCGAGCTGGACGCCGGTGCGCCAGATGACCGCCGACACGGTGAACGCGCTCCTGGCCGACTGCTCGCTCGATCTGACCTCGGAGCTGTCCGACCTCGACGGCAAGCTCACCGCCGAACTGCTCACGCAGGGGATCCTCAAGAAGTGACCATGGACATCGTGGACACCGCACGTCCGGCTTCGGCGGCGAGCACGGCGACGGAGGCCCTGCTGGTCCCGTCGCCGGCTCGGCGCCGCCGGCGGCGCACGCAGGGGAAGTGGTGGATCCCGTGGGTGTTCCTCGCCCCCGCCCTGCTGCTCTTCCTCGTGTTCCGCTACATCCCGATGGTGCAGGCCGTCTCGATGTCGGTGGAGAACGTCCGCCCCTACCTGGGCAACGAGTTCGTCGGGCTCGCGAACTACCAGACGATCCTGTCGTCGACGGACTTCCGCGATGCGACGATCAACACCCTCGTCCTCGCCCTCGGCCAGACCGCCGGCAGCCTCGGCGTCGGCTTCCTGCTCGCTCTGCTGCTCGAGGGCCAGACCCGGAAGCTCTCGTTCCTGCGCTCGGCCGCCTTCCTTCCCGTGGTCGTGCCGATGGCGGTCATCGCGGAGCTCTGGCGGATCATGTACTACCCCGCCGCCGACGGCTTCCTGAACTCGATCATCGGGTTCGTCGGCCTCGGCCCGAGCGAGTACATCAACGATCCGAGCACCGCGATGGGATCCATCATGGTGATGGGGATCTGGCGCGGCGCCCCGTACGACATGATGATCATCCTCGCCGGGCTCGCCGGCATCGACCGCGGCCTGTACGAGGCGGCGACGGTCGACGGCGCGAACCGCTGGCAGCGGATCCTGCACGTGACGCTGCCCGGCCTGCGCCCGGTGTTCACGATCCTCTTCATCCTGGCCGCGGTGCGCGGCTTCCGGGTGTTCACCGAGGTGTTCCTGATGACCAACGGCGGCCCGAACGGCGCCACCGAGGTCGTCATGACCCTGCTCTACAAACTCGGCCTGGAACAGGGCAAGCTCGGCGTGGGCTCGGCCGGCGCGGTGCTGCTGTTCCTCGCGACGCTGGTGCTGACGGTCTTCGTGCAGCTCATCACCCGCAGGAGGAAGGACGCATGAGCGCCGGCACCGACACCGCCCTCGGACTCACCGAGAGCCGCACGCCCCTCGCGATCGCCGTCAAGGTCGTGCTGTACGCCGTGGTCGCGGTCCTCTTCGCGGGACCGCTGATCGCCCTGCTCGTGGGCGCGTTCAGCGAGGTCTCCGACCCGACCGAGCTCAGCGTGATCCCCAGCCGGCCGACGCTTTCGAACTTCGGCATCGCGATCGACTACGGCGTGCTGAAGTACCTCGCGAACTCGTTCTTCGTCGTCGGCTTCGGCCTGCTGCTGCAGGTCGTCGTCTCGGTGCTCGCTGGTTACGCCCTGGCCCGCAAGCGGTTCCGCTTCTCGGCCCTGGTCATGGTCGCGATCCTCGCGACCATGATGCTGCCCGAGGAGATCCTCGCCCTGCCCCTGTCGATCCTGCTCTCGGATCTGCCGGTCGTGCACATCAACCTCATGGGCACGCTCGCCGGCATGATCGTGCCGCTGGGCGCCTGGGCGTTCTCGATCCTCGTGATGACCGAGTTCATGAAGGACGTGCCGATCGAGCTCGAGGAGGCCGCGCGCATCGACGGCGCCGGAGAGCTCCGCGTGTTCGCGCAGATCATCGTGCCGCTGTGCAAGCCGGCCCTCGGCGTGGTCGGGGTGTTCGGGTTCACGATGATCTGGGACCAGTACCTGCTGCCCCTGCTCGTCTCCACGAGCAACGCGACCTACACGCTGCCGCTCGCGCTGCGCACCCTGCGCATCGACCCCGAGGTCACGCCCGGTGTCATCATGGCGGCCTCGCTGCTCGCGCTCGCCCCCTCGGTGATCGTGTTCCTGCTGTTCCAGCGGTCATTCGCGCGCGGCCTCACCTCCGGCGCGCTGAAGGGCTGATCGTGACGGTGCTCGAGATCGACGGCGTGGTCGGGATGCGCGATGTGGGCGGGATCCCCGCCGGATCCGCCCGGGTGCGCACGGGAAGGCTCTACCGCTCCGGCGCGCTCTCGTCGGTCGACGACCGGGGCGCGGACGCGATCCGCGCCCTGGTCGGGCGGATCATCGATCTGCGCTCGGACGACGAGGTCGCGGCGGCGCCGACGGCCGTGGGCGAGGTGGAGCTCATCCGCCTCCCGCTGTACCACGGGTCTCCGCGCTCGTTCTTCCTGGAGGGCTACGACCTCGCGGGTATCTACCGGCACCTGCTGGCGGAGTCGATGCCCGAACTCGTCGCGGCGATCCGCGCGATCGCCGCGGGCGAGCCCGCGCTCGTGCACTGCACCGCGGGCAAGGACCGCACGGGTCTCGTGATCGCGCTCGCCCTCGCCGCCGTGGGGGCCGACCGCGAGGAGGTCGTGGCCGATTACGCGCTCACCGCGGAGCTCATCCCCGTCTCCGACCGCCGGGCCACGTCGGAGCGCCTGCGCCGCGCCTATCCCCGGTCGCCGCACGCCGCGGTGCTCGCCACGGAATCCCCCGCGTCCGTCATGCGCGACGTCCTCGCCGAGATCGACCGCGTCCACGGATCCGTGCGCGCCCTGCTCGCCGCGCACGGGCTGACCGCCGCCGAGCTGACGGCCCTCGACGACGCCCTGCTGACCCCCGAGCGTGCTCCGCTCGAGGCGGAGCACGCCCCAGGCGGCGCCGCAGCCGCAGCCGCGCCCGCCGCGCCGCACCCTCCCGTCGCCCCCTCCCCCGGAGAACGCATGACCGCCCCCGCAGACCTCGCCTGGTTCGTCGACGCCCGCCTGGGCATGTTCGTGCACTGGGGCCTCTACTCCCTCGCCGCCCGGCACGAATGGGTGAAGAGCCGGGAGCGGATGGGCGACGCCGACTACGAGAGCTATCGGGAGCACTTCGACCCCGATCGGTTCGATCCGCGCGCCTGGGCCCGCACCGCGCGCGAGGCGGGAGCCGGCTACGTCGTGCTCACCGCGAAGCACCACGACGGCTTCTGCCTCTGGGACTCGGCCCTCACCGACTACACGACGATGAACACGCCCTTCGGCCGGGATGCGGTGGCCGAGTTCGTCGAGGCGTGCCGCGCCGAGGGCCTCCGCGTGGGCCTGTACTACTCCCTCATCGACTGGCACCACGGATCCTTCCCCGTCGACGGCACGCATCCCCAGCGCGACGACGAGGACTTCAAGAAGGCGACCGCCGACCGCGACGTGCGCGACTACCAGCCCTACCTGCACGGCCAGGTGCGCGAGCTGCTCACCCGCTACGGACGCATCGACTACCTGTTCTTCGACTTCTCCTACACGCACCGCCCCGACTACTGGGGCGGGAAGGGCGCGGCGGACTGGGATGCGGAGAACCTCCTCGCCCTGGTCCGCGAGCTGCAGCCGGGCATCATCGTCAACGACCGCCTCGGGATCCCGGGCGACATCGTCACCCCGGAGCAGTACCAGCCCCTCGAGCCGATGGCCCGCGACGGGGCGCCGGTACCGTGGGAGGCCTGCCAGACGCTCAACGGCAGCTGGGGCTACGACCGCGACAACCACGAGTTCAAGACCGCCGAGTCGCTCGTCCGCCTGCTCGTCGACGGCGTCTCGAAGAACGGCAACCTGCTGCTGAACATCGGCCCCGACGGCCGCGGCCGGCTCGGCGCGGACGCCGAGCGGATCTTCCACGGCATCGGCGACTGGATGGACGACCACGCCCGCGCGATCCACGGCGCGGGCCCCGCGCCGTTCGCCCCGCCGACGGATGTGCGGTACACGCTGCGCGGCGACCGGCTCTACGCGCACCTCTTCGCCTGGCCGTTCAAGCACCTGCACCTGCCGGGGCTCGCCGGCCGGGTGCGGTACGCCCAGCTGATGACCGACGCCTCCGAGCTCGTGCCGCTGCACGTGGATCCGGATCGCGTCGCGCAGAACACGCTCATGGGCGGGCTGCCCGCGGGCACGCTCACCCTCCACCTCCCGCTGCAGCGCCCCGACACGGCCGTGCCGGTCGTGGAGCTGTTCCTGACCGACGACGCGATCGGCTGAGGACCCGCCCCGCCGCGCCTCGCCCGCCCGTCCCACGATCCCGGCACCATCGCCGGGACCGCCGTCGACCCTGCGCCGAGCCCGGCGTCGGGCCCTGTCTCAACGAGGAGAATCATGAAGAGACGCACGTTCATCCTGACCGCCGCCGGTGCCGCCCTGGCGCTCACGGCATCCCCGGTCGCCGCGCAGGCCGTCGGCCCCCGTGCCGCGGGGCTGCCCGCGCGGCCGGGCCGCGGGCCGTACACGTTCGTGTCCGACCTCGCCGCGCTGCAGACCGCGATCGACACCGCCAAGGAGGGTGCGACGATCGTCGTCACGGACGGCACCTACGCCGTGCCCGAGGGATCCCCGATCCGTCTCACGGGCGTGGGCGGACGGTGGAACAAGCACCTCACGATCACCGCCGAGTCCGTGGGCGGGGTGACGTTCACGGGCGCGCAGAGCTTCGTGTTCGACGCCGCCCACCACGTGACGATCAGCGGCTTCGTGTTCACGCAGTCGACGACCTTCGAGCTCCCCGCCTCCTGCCAGGCCATCACGCTCAGCCGCAATGAGTTCGTCCTCGCCGACATCGAGGGCCTGCACAACGTGATGGTGCGTGCCGATGACACGGTGATCGAGTACAACCACTTCCACGGCAAGTCCACGCTCGGCATCTACCTCGGCATCGAGGGCGGCCAGCCGACCGACATGGCGCAGAACGTGCGCATCCACCACAACCACTTCTCGGACCACACCTTCCCGGGCGACAACGGCGGCGAGCCGATCCGCCTGGGCGTGAGCCCGCGGGCGCTGAGCAGCGCGCACGCGATCGTCGAGTACAACCTCTTCGAGCGGTGCAACGGCGACCCCGAGGCGATCTCCGTGAAGTCCAGCGACAACACGGTGCGCTACAACACCATCCGGGACTCCCTCGGCGGCATCGTGCTGCGGCACGGCAACCGCACCCGGATCGAGTCGAACCACATCCTGAACGGCCAGAACGGCATCCGCATCTACGGCAACGACCACGTGATCGTGAACAACGTGCTCGCCGGGATCGCCGGCTCCGGGGTCGTGATCGGCTGCGGCACGGTGCGCGACCACTACGAGGGCGAGCCGTCGAGCTCGCGCACGAAGAACGACGCCGCCGACCGGATCCGGATCGTCCTGAACTCCCTCGTCGACGTGGGCGGCGGCATCGTCGGCGAGACGGCGCGCCCGCTCGAGCCGCACGACTGCGTCATCGTCGACAACCTGGTGGTGTCGGATCGCGGCTCGCTCGCTCTCGTGCCGAAGTCGCTGGGCTTCACCTGGGCGGGCAACATCCTGTGGGGCGCGGCCGCCGACGGCGACCTGCCCGCGACCGGGTTCACCAGGGTCGATCCGCAGCTCGTGACCGATGCGGCGGGCGTCCCCCGGATCGGCGCGGGCAGCCCCGCCGTGAACGCCGCGACCCAGGATCACTCCGCCACCGTGACGGACGACATCGACGGTCGCCGGCGCATCGGCGTCGCCGACGTCGGCGCGCACGAGGTGTCGTCGGCGCACGCGTGCCGCGCCCCGCTGACGGCCGCCGACGCGGGTCCGCTCGCCCCCTGACCCGTCGGTCCCCCGTCGTAGGCCACCGGGACGGGACGCGGCATCGCGAGAGCGCCGCGTCCCGTCCCGCGCCGTGTCCGTCGGCAGATGCCGCGCCGTGTCCGTCGCGCGCCGTCTCCGGCTCCCTCGGCCGACGACCGTTCCGGCGCCGTCAGGCGCACCCGCGGTTCCGGTTCGCCGGAGCACGCCCGGCGACGCTGCTCAGTCCCGTGCGGGCCCCGTCGACCCGCGCACGACGAGCGCGGTGGCGGGGTCGAAGGCCGAGGACGCGGGCGCGTCGCCGGAGCCGATGCCGCCGAGCAGCGCGGACATGGCCAGGTCGCCCTCCTCGCGCAGCGGCGACTTGATCGTGGTGAGCGCGGGAGTGGTGAAGTCCGCGCCGAAGATGTCGTCGAAGCCGATCACGCTGAGGTCGCGCGGCACCCCCACCCGCGCCTCCACGAGCTCCTGCATGAGCCCGATCGCGACGAGGTCGTTGTAGGCGAACACGGCGGTCACCCCGGCGTCCCGCACCGCCGCGGCGGCGGCCCTCCCCCCGGCGACCGTGGGGGCGACCGGATCCAGTCGCACCAGCTCGAGCTGCGCCCAATCGCAGCGCTGGGCCAGCAGCTCTCCGCGCCGTCCCGCCGTCCACGACAGGGGCGGTCCCGGCACGTAGGCGATGCGCCGGTGACCGAGACCGCTGAGATGGCGCACGGCCTCGGCGATGCCGGCCTGGATGTCGGGCACGATCGACCGCACCCCCTCGACGAGGCGGTTCACGACGACGACCGGCTTCTGCGCCGCCAGCGACCGGATCTGCTCGTCCGACATGCGGGGTGTCGCGAGCAGCAGCCCGTCGACCATGCGCAGCAGCTGCGCGGCGCGCTCGTACTCGCGCTGGTCCGACTCCTCCGACTCGGTCAGCACGAGCGTGTACCCCTGGCGCGAGGCGGCCGTCTCCGCTCCTCGCACGATGTCGAAGAACACGGGGTTGGTGATGTCCGACACCACGAGGCCGACGATCGAGGTGCGACCGGTCGGCAGCGCCCGCGCCATCGGATTCACCCGGTAGTCGAGGGACTCGGCGGCGGCGCGGATCCGCTTCTCGGTGGCGGCGTTCACCCGACCGGGCTGGTTCAGCGCGCGCGAGACCGTGGACGGGTTGACGCCGGCGAGGCGCGCCACGTCGTAGATCGTGACCTTCTCCGCCCCCGCCGCCGGTGCGGCCGCGGGCGCGGTGGAGTGCTCCTCGGGCATCGGGTTCCCCTCGTCAGACCACCACGGACGCGTCCAGCCTACGGAGTGCGCGATCGACGAGCGTGCGCACGCGCTCATCCAGCGCCGCATCCCCGGTGCGCAGCACGTCGGCGTCGACGCCGCGGCCGGCTCTCTCCTCCCCCAGGATCCAGGCGGCGACGACCGAGGCCGTGGCATCGGTCGCGTGCCCGGAGGCGATCGCCGAGCGCAGCACGGGCAGGATCCGCTGCGGGAGCTTGTGCCGTGCGCCCTCCGCGATCTGGGCGAGCCGGTGGCGGATGCGCGGATTCGCGAACCGCGTGCGCGTCGCCTCGATCGCGGCCGCCAGCTCCGCGTCCGGCAGGCGGCAGCTCGCCGCGGCGGTCTCCCAGTACTCCTCGACGAGGTCGCGCAGACGCGGATCCGCGAACGCCTCCGCGACGTCCGTCAGCCCGTGCAGCAGGCCGTGGTGGGCGAGCAGGGAGTGCGCCCCGTTGAGCAGCCGGAGCTTGCGCTCCTCGTACGGGACGAGGTCGTCGACGATGCGCGCGCCCGCCGAGGCCCAGTCGGGCGCGGGCAGGGCGCCGGGTTCCAGGAGCCACTCCGAGAACGGCTCGCAGACGACGACGGCCTCGTCGCGCACGCCGCTCAGCCGTTCCGCCGTGGCGAGGTCGTCGGCGACCGTGCGCGGGGTGATGCGGTCGACCATCGACGAGCGGAAGCGGACGTTCTCCTCGGTCCAGCTCGCGAGCCCGGCGGCGGCCGGATCCGCCTCCTCCCAGGCGCGCGCCGCGTCGAGGACCACGGCGCCGGCGAGCCGTCCGTTGCCGACCAGGTTGTCGCAACTGATGACCTCGAGCGGTCCCGCGCCGGCCCGCCGGCGGGCATCGAGCCCGAGCGCGATCCGCACCGGGGCGGTCACCGCGCCGTGCGTTCCCGGGGCGCGGAGGTCCTGTCGCACCGCGGGGTCGGCGAGGTCGAGACGCCCCGCGTCCCCGCCCGGCGCGCGGGGGTCGAGACGATACCCCGCCTCGGTGATCGTGAGGGTGAGGACGGTGACGGCCGCATCGGCGAGCGCACCCTCCCACGCCGCCCGGTCGGCGCCGTCGTGCGCGCGCCGGATCGCGGTGATCTGCTCGGTCGCGTCGACCTCGGGACCGCGCACGAGAAGGGTGTACGCCCCTCGGCGCCGGGCGAGGATGCGCGCCTGCTCGGGCGACCGCCCGGTGAAGCCGACGAGGCTCCAGCCGCCGGCGTCGGCGGCGTGCTGCGTGTACCAGGCCTGGTGCGCGCGATGGAATGCTCCGAGCCCCAGGTGCGCGACGATCCGCTCCGCCATCCGTGTCCTCTCCCGACCCGATTCCGGGGTCTTCCGTCATTCTAGTGGCAACCGCTTGCCATACGCCGCACGTCGGTACGAGAGGGCCGCGGCCCCGACGCAGCGCGAACAGGCCGAGGCCCCGACGCGGCACGCGCGGGCCGCGCCGACCGGGTGCCGGAGCGCGGGCTCCGGCACCCGGCACGGCTCAGGGGGCGCTGGGGCCGACGTTCGCGGTGGTGAGCGGAGCCCGCGTCGCCGGGCTGGTCGTGACCTCCTGGGCGCCGATGTCGTACACGCCCGTGCGCGCACGCCCGTCGAGGTCGTCGGAGACCCAGTTCGCGTGGTTCGTCTGCGTCGCCGCGTTCACCGCCGGGCTCGAGGCGGTGATCTTCCAGGTGCCGGCCGCGTCCTGCGCGAGCTGCGGATCCACCCGCGTGAACCCGACCTTCGGGATGTTCCCGTTCGCCGCGGCACCCCAGAGGAGGTTGCCCCGCCAGTAGAAGTCCTGCATGAGGGGGACGTTGCCGAGGTAGCCCGTCTGCCCGCGCACGATGTTGTCGACGATCGTGACGTTGAGCGGCGGCACCGTGCGGTTGGTCTCGCCGATGATCCCGCCGCCGTTGTCGACGAGCGTGTTGAGCGCGATCCGGATCCGGTCGGGGGCGTCGTTGCCGCGACGGGAGTCCGCCGGCTCCCCCGCGTAGTGATCGCGCTCGGTGCCGGATCCGATCACGATCGCCTCCTTGCTCAGCCCCGCCACGTAGTTGTTCACGATCACGTGGTCGTTGCCGTAGATGCGGATGCCGTTCGCGCCGCCGATGATCCGGTTGCCGGCCACCGTGTTGCCGTTGCCGTGCCGCAGCACGATGCCGCCGAAGCTGTTGCGGATCGTGTTGTAGCGGATCGTGTTGCCGCTCGACTTCACCGAGATCGTCTCGGGGTCGCCGTTGGCGTTCTCGAAGAGGTTGTTCTCGACGATCGCGCCGGCCGTGCTCAGCGCGCGCGGGCTGACCCCGAGCCGGATGCACTCGCCCCCGTTGGCGCCGGAGAAGCTCTGGTCGGAGAAGTAGTTGTGGTGCACCCGGACGCCGGTGGCCATCTCGGTCGTGCCCGCGCCCTCGATGCCCAGGTAGACGCCGATCGTGCTCTTGCCGTGGAACCAGCTGTACTCGACGACGGAGTCGTCGGCGCGCACCATGAGGTTGTGCTCGGCGCTCTGCGCGAACACGAACTCGTCACGGCTGAAGGTGATGGCACGACTGTCGGCCGGCACCTCGAGGGTCGTGGACTGGGTGAAGCGGAATCCTCGCAGCACCACGTCGTGCGCGCCGGAGAAGGTGAAGCTGGACGCGCCGGTGAGCGTCACGCCCCCGACCGTCTCCGCCGCGATGGTCACGGGGGTGCCCGTGGCGCCTCCGCCGGAGATCGCGATCGCGGATCCCACCGCGTAGGTGCCGTTCTTCAGGATGATCGTGTCTCCGGCGTGCGCGGAGGCGATCGCCGCCTGCAGCTGGGCCAGGGTGCTCACCGTGACCGTCGACGCGGTCGTCGCGGCGCCCTCGGCCGCCACGGCTCCGCTGGCCGGCGATGCCGCGAGGGGGCCGACGCCGGCCGCACCGGCCTGGGGCGCACTGAGGGACGAGGGGGCGGGACGCTCGGCGGCGTTCGCGACGCCCGCACCGCTGAGCGCGAGTGCGGCGATCGCGGTGGCCGCGAGCAGTGATCGAGTTGTCTTCATCTGAGGTTCCGATCTTCATCGATGGATCTCCGCCGGCGCTGCCCGGACGACGCCGGCGGCGCACACCAGTCCCGTGACGCAGAGCGCCCTCGTGCGGCGCGCGGCGGATCTCATGGGGAAACTGCCTTCGCTCCGATCATGACGATCTCGAAGACTTTTGGCAAGCGTTTGCCACTCTTTCCCGCGAGATCCCCCGGCGCGAGGGCGGAAGACACGGATACTCGCGCCCTCCCGCCGGATCCTCAGCCGAGGTAGCCGCGGAGCGTCGCCGCCTCGGCGGCGAGGGACGACGGATCGTCTCCCGGCACGAACTCGAGCAGCGCATCGCGCGGCGGCAGTGGTGCGCTCTCGGCGGCCTCGGCGAACGCCCGCCACAGCCCGTCGCGGGCGCCCAGGGCGAGGCGCTCGGTCGACGGCCACCACGAGAACACGTGCACGGCCGAGACCCGGTCGGCGATCCGCCGGTACTCCGCGACCGCGACGTCGTCGGTCGCGGCGACGGTGGGCTGCCAGTACGTCGACAGGTGCGGGCTGCCGACCTCGTCCAGCACGCGCAGCGTCTGCTCCGCGTCGTCGGCGAGCGTGCGGCCGTGGAACTCCAGGGCGAGCGAGATGCCGCGCGCGCCGGCCTGCTCCGCCGCCACTGCCAGGGCGTCGATGGTCGCCGCGCGCTCCCGGCCGGTGGCGTCCGCGGATCCGATCCGCCCGGCCCAGACCCGGATCCGGTCGGCGCCGAGCGCCTCCGCCGCGTCGAGCACCGGGGCGACGTCCTCACCCGCCTCCGCCCGGAAGTACGACCCGTACGAGGCGACGGCGAGACCGGCGTCGGCCGTGAGCCGGGCGACCTCCGCCGCCCGCGCGACGTCACCGGGAGGGACGTGCACGTCGCCGCCCCACTCGATCGCCTGCAGCCCGGCGTCGGCGGCGAGCGCGGCGATCGCCGCCGGATCCAATTGCCGGAAGGTCACGGAGCACAGCCCCGGTCGGATGCTCATGTGGTCAGCCTTTCACGTCGTGCGCGATCACCCGCGAGACCGAACCTCCGTCGCGAGACGGCGGCGGAATCGCGCGGTCTCGCGGGGCAGGTTCGGTCTCGCGGACATCAGAACTCAGGGCAGGTGCGGCGAGACCGCCTCGCCGAACGACGCGGCGGTGCGCTGCACCACCGCCGCCGGATCCTGCGCCCAGATGTCGGCGTTGAAGATCTCGACCTCGATGTCGCGGTCGTAGCCGGTCGCCATGACGGCCCGGGTCAGGGATCCGAAATCGATGACGCCGTCTCCGGGGTAGTGGCGGCTGAGCAGCACGTCGGCGGGCAGCGGCGTCTTCCAGTCGCACACCTGATACGTCGCGATCCGGCCCTCGCGGCCGGCGCGCGCGATCTGGTCGAGCACCTGCGGATCCCACCAGATGTGGAACGTGTCGACCGCGGCGCCGACGACCGCCGGGGCGAAGTCCGCCGCGATGTCGAGCGCCTGGCCGAGGGTGGACACGACGCACCGGTCGGATCCGAACATCGGGTGCAGCGGCTCGATCGCGAGCGTCACGCCCGCGGCGGCCGCGTCGGCGGACAGCACGCCGATCGCGTCGCGCACGCGCTCCCTTGCTCCGACGAGGTCGCGCGATCCCCCGGGCAGGCCACCCGCGACGAGCACGAGCACCGCGGTGGATCCCTCGGCTCCGGCGGCGGCCAGGGTCGCGGTCTCCTCGATCGCGCGGCGGTTGTCATCGAGCGCGGCGACGCGCTCGGGCCCCTCCGGCAGGGTGAAGAACCCGCCCCGGCAGTGCGTCGTGAAGCGCAGCCCGGATCCGGCGAGCATCCGCGCCGCCTCGTCGAGACCGACCTCGTGCACGGGCTCGCGCCAGAGGCCGATGCCCTGCACGCCCGCCTCGGCGGTCACCCGGAGCGCGGTCGCGAGGTCGGCGTACTTGATCGTGGCCTGGTTGATCGACAGGCGCGGGTCGACGGCGGTCACGCGTCCACCCCGTTCAGCGCGAGCATGCCGTGCCAGCGCTCGCGGGCGAGCTCCGGATCCTCCAGGGCCAGCGAGGCGTTCGCGAGCTCGACGATGCGACTGAGGTGCGGCAGGCTGCGCGCGGAGTGCAGGCCGCCCACCATCTGGAACGCGGGCTGATGCCCGTTCAGCCAGGCGAGGAAGGCGACGCCGGTCTTGTAGTAGAACGTCGGCGCGGCGAAGACCTGACGGCTGAGCTCCTCGGTCGGCCCGAGGATCTCCCGGTACCGGGACGGATCCCCCGCGTCGAGCGCCTGGATCGCCGCCGACGCGACCGGCGTGATCGCCGCGAACGCGCCGAGCAGCGCGTCGGAGTGTCCCCCTCCGGTCGTTGAGCGAGCGAAGCGAGACGAAACGCGGCGCCCTTCAGACGACCGCGTTTCGTCTCGGTCGGCTTCGCCGTCCTCGCTCAACGACCCCGTGGTGTCGCCGCCGATCAGGCCGACGTAGTTGAAGTCGTCGCCGGTGAACATGCGCACGCCCTCGGGGAGCCGCTCGCGCACCGCGATCTCGGACTCCGCGTTCAGCAGGCTCATCTTCACGCCCGCGACCTTTCCCGGGTTCTCGGCGATGATCCGCAGCAGCGTCTCGGACGCCTCGCGCCAGTCAGGGGATCCGAAGTACCCCTCCAGCTGCGGGTCGAACGCGGTGCCGAGCCAGTGCAGCACGACCGGGGTGGTCGCCCGCTGCAGCACCGCCGCGTACACGCGCAGGTAGTCGGTGCGCGACTCCGCGACGCGGGCGAGATGACGCGAGGCCATGAGCACCGGCCCCGCGCCCTGCTCCTCGGTGAAGTGCAGCTGCTCGACATAGGCGTCGATCACCTGCGGCAGCGGGATGCGCTCCTCGTCGACGTGGTCGGTGTTCACCCCGACGACGACGGATCCGCCTTCCTCGCGCGCCACCTGGGCGCTGCGGGCGATCAGCTCACGCGTGGCCGCGGCGTCCAGGCCCATGTTGCGCTGCGCCGTGTCCATCGCGTCGGCGACGCCGAGCCCCCAGGAGTACACGTTGCGGCGGAACGCGAGCGTGGCATCCCAGTCGATGTCGGCCGGCTGCCCGGGGGTGTTGTCGGCGTGCGTCTTCGGCACCACATGGGCGGCGGCGTAGGCGACGCGGCTGCGCAGCGGCGCCGTCGGACGCGCGTAGGCGCCGGAGTCGTTGAGCTCGGCCTCGGAGGTCGCCCCGTCGGCCGAGAGGAGGCGGATCGTCGTCATCGGATCCGCCCTCAGTCCAGGATCAGCGCGGGCAGCGCGATCTTGCGTCCCTCGGCGGAGGACTGCAGGCCCGCCTCGGCGAGCTGCACTCCGCGGGCCCCGGCGAGCAGGTCGAAGGCGTAGTCGGTGCCGAGCACGTAGGAGGCGAGGTACTCCTCCCACTGCTGGCGGAAGCCGTTGAGGAAGACGTCGTTCACGGGCACCTCGGCCCAGTCCGCGTCGTAGTCGTGCTCGTCGGCGAGGTCGGGGTTCCACACCGGCTTCGGGGTGGCGTTGCGGTGCTGGATCTTGGCCCCGAACAGACCCACGACGGCAGACCCGTGCGTGCCGTCGACCTGGAACTCGACGAGCTCGTCGCGGTTCACGCGCACGGTCCAGCTGGAGTTGATCTCGGCGACGATGCCGCCCTCGAGCTCGAAGATGCCGTACGCGGCGTCCTCGGCGGTGGCGGTGTAGTGCTCGCCCTTCTCGTCCCAGCGGTCGGCGATGTGCACGGCGGCCTGCGCATAGACGCTCGTGACCTCGCCGAACAGGTTCTCCAGCACGTAGTTCCAGTGCGGGAACATGTCGCTGATGATGCCCCCGCCGTCTTCGCTGCGGTAGTTCCAGCTCGGGCGCTGCGCCGGCTGCCAGTCGCCCTCGAACACCCAGTAGCCGAACTCGCCGCGCACCGAGAGGATCCGCCCGAAGAAGCCGGAGTCGATGAGCCGCTTGAGCTTCTGCAGGCCCGGCAGGTAGAGCTTGTCGTGCACGACGCCGGTCTTCACGCCCGCCGCCTGCGCCAGACGCGCGAGCTCCAGGGCCTCCTCGACCGACTCGGCCGTGGGCTTCTCGGTGTAGATCGCCTTGCCCGCGGCGATGGCCTTGCGAATCGCGGCCGCGCGGGCCTTGGTCACGAGGAAGTCGGCGTAGATCTCCCACTGCGGATCCGCGAGCGCGGCGTCGAGATCGGTCGTCCAGTCCTCGATCCCGTGCTGGGCGGCGAGCTCGGCGAGCTTCTGCGCGCTGCGGCCCACGAGGATCGGCTTGACCGTGACGCGGGTGCCGTCGGGCAGCTCGATGCCGCCCTGGTCGCGGATCGCGAGGATCGAGCGCACCAGGTGCTGGCGATAGCCCATGCGCCCGGAGACGCCGTTCATGATGATGCCGATCTCGCGGGTGCTGCTCTCCGCCACGGTGCTTCCTTCCGTTCCGATGCCCGCCGGTCGGTCCGTCGTCGGATCCGATACGGGTAAGCGCTTTCCAGTCCTCTCATCCTGACATGGGAACGCGCTTTCCGCAACCGACGGGGTCGCGCGGCCCCGGGTCCACTACCGCCACAGGGGCACTCCGGCCACAGGGGCACTCCGCTCCCGTCGCAGGGGCCAGTCCGTTCCGGCCAGTCCGCTCCCGCCGCAGGGGCCAGTCCGTTCCGGCCGCTCCGCTCCCGTCGCAGGGGCCAGTCCGTTCCGGCCAGTCCGCTCCCGCCGCAGGGGCCAGTCCGCTCCGGCCGCTCCGCTCCCGTCGCAGGGGCCACTCCGTTCCGGCCACTCTGCTCCCCGTCGCAGGGGCCACTCCGTTCCGGCCAGTCCGCTCGGGTCGCAAAAGATCCGCTCAGGTCGCAAAAGATCCGCTCAGGTCGCAGAAGATCCGCTCAGGTCGCAGAAGATGTCGTAATTCGGGGGCCGGAACGACATTTTCTGCGACGGGAGCAACCGCGCCGCCCGCTCGAAACGCGCGCCGCCCGCTCGAAGGCAGGGCGGCGCGCGCGACGGGGCCCCCTGGCGCTACGGCGCGACGGCGGGGGCGGCTCTAGGCGCTCGCGCGGACGATGAGCGACGGCATCAGCAGCGGCGGATCCGCGACGTCACGCCCCTCGACCCGATCGACGAGGATCCGGACGGCCCGCTCCCCCAGAGCGGCGAAGTCCTGCCGCACGGTGGTCAGCGGCGGCCGGAACTCGGCAGCGTCGGCGATGTCGTCGAACCCGACCACGGCGATGTCCTCGGGCACGTGCCGGCCGGCGTCGGCGAACGCGCGCAGCAGGCCCAGCGCCATCTGGTCGTTGGCCGCGAAGACGGCGGCGACCGCGGGATCGGCGACGAGCGCTTCGCCGATCCGGTGCCCGTCCGCCGCGGACCAGTCGCCGCGCAGGGGATCCGGCGCGGCGCGACCGCGGGCCTCGAGGGCCTCGCGCCAGCCGCGCTCGCGCTCGGCCGCCGCGAAGGAGTCCGCAGGCCCGGCCACGTGGTGCACGGTCGTCGCGCCGCGATCGAGGAGGTGCGCCGTCGCCGCGCGCGCTCCCGCCGCGTGGTCGGTGCCGATCACCGTGAACCGCGGGTCGGCAGGGGCGTCGACGACGACGAGCGCCAGGCCGGCGGGATCCGCGTCGCGGGCCAGCGCGGATGCCTCGTTCAGCACGATCGCGCCGTCGACGTCCTGATCGTGCAGGCGGTCGAACGCGTCGACGATCCGGCCGTCCGCGCCCAGGGTGACGAGGGCGAGAGCGTAGCCGCGGACCTCCGCCGCCTCGGCCACCGCCTGCAGCATGCGCGAGTTGCCGACCGTGGCGAGGGTCTGCGCCACGACGCCGATCGTCATCGACCGGCCGGTGCGCAGTGCCCGAGCCGCGCGATGCGGACGGTAGCCGAGCTCGGCCATCGCGGCCTCGACCCGTTCCCGCGTGGCCGGATCCACCCGGGGGCTGTCATTGACGACGCGCGAGACCGTCTGGCCGGAGACGCCGGCGCGCGCGGCGACCATCGCCATCGACACGCGGCCGCTGGGCTTCGGCCCTCGACGGCGGCCGGGGGTTCCGTCGGCGATCAGGCGCAGCTCATCGAGCTCGTCGTCGTGCTTCGGCATCGTTCCGCCTCTCCCCCGGAGCGCTTCCGCGCACCGAACTCAGGATTGTTGACGCTATCACGCCGCGTGCCCTATCGTGTTTACGTGAACATGGAATCGGATCCTGAGTTCGGCGTCCCCGCGGAACCCGCCGCGTTCGGCACCCCCGCGGGACCCACCGCCAACGGCACCCCCGCGGAGCCCGCCGCCAACGTTCCCTCGAACGGCGCACCGAACCCGGCCCCCGAAAGCCCGGACGCCGTGCTCTCGGTCACGCCGCTCGGGGCGGGCGTGGTCCGGCGCACCACGGTGCTCGCTGACGGCCGCGACCTCGTGTATTACGACGATCGCGGCACCGCCCTCGGAACGGAGCGCCGGGTCGACGCGCGCATCCTCGACCCGCGTCCGGACACCGCGGCGATGCGGCAGGACGTGCTCACGGGCGACTGGATCACGTTCGCCACCCGCCGCCAGAACCGCGTGATGATGCCGAGCACGGACGCGGATCCGCTCGCCCCGCAGTCGGCGACGAACCCGTCCGAGGTTCCGTCGCGCTACGACGTCGCCGTGTTCGAGAACCGCTCCCCGTCGTTCGGGCCCGCCCTCGCCGCCGCCGTCGGCACCGCACCCGCCGCGATCGACCCGCCGCACGGCCTCGCCGACCTCGAGGAGGTCGGGCTGGAGCGCACCCGCACCAGCGTCGGCCGGTGCGAGGTCGTCTGCTTCAGCCCCGAGCACGCCGGATCCTTCGGCACCCAGTCGGTCACCCGTGCCCGCACGGTGATCGAGGCCTGGGCCGACCGCACGGCCGTGCTGTCCGCCCTGCCCGGCATCGAGCAGGTGTTCCCGTTCGAGAACCGCGGCGAGGCCATCGGCGTGACCCTGCCGCATCCGCACGGGCAGATCTACGCCTACCCCTACGTAACCCCGCGCACGCAGCGGCTGCGCGAGAGCATCGCCCGCACCGGCGGTGACCTGTTCGCGCGGATCCTCGAGACGGAGCAGGCCTCGGAGCGGGTCGTGCTGCAGGGCGAGCACTGGACGGCGTTCGTGCCGTTCGCCGCGCGCTGGCCGCTGGAGGTGCAGCTGCTCCCGCACCGGCAGGCGCCCGACTTCGCGGCGCTGAGCGACGCGGAGCGCGACGAGCTCGCCCCGCTCTACCTGCGCCTGCTGCGCGGTGTCGATGCCCTGTACGAGACCCCGACGCCCTACATCGCGGCCTGGCACCAGGCCCCGGTCCACGTGGGCCGCGACACGATCCGGATGCGGCTCGAGCTGACGAGCCCCCGTCGCGCCGCCGACAAGCTGAAGTTCCTGGCCGGATCCGAATCCGCCATGTCCGCGTGGACCGCCGAGATCCTGCCCGAGGAGGCGGCCGCGCGCCTGCGCGACGCGATCGCCTCCGTGCCCGTCCCCGCCGAGGAGACCCGATGACCGCCACCCGCACCGACTCCCCGTCCTCCGCCGTCGCGGGCGCCGAGGACCTGTTCCGCACGCTCACCGGATCCGCGCCGGCGGGCGTGTGGTCGGCTCCCGGACGCGCGAACCTCATCGGCGAGCACACCGACTACAACGACGGCTTCGTGCTGCCCTTCGCGATCCAGCACCGCACCGCGGCCGCCGCACGGCTGCGCACCGACGGGCGGATCCGCGTCGCGTCGACCTTCGCCCCGGAGCCCGTCGAGGTCGCCCTCGCCGATCTGGAGACGCTGTTCCCCGCAGGCTCCCGCGCGGCGCGCGGCCGCGACGCGGTGCCGGAGTGGGCCGCCTATCCCCTGGGCGTCGCCTGGGCGCTGCGCGCGCTCGTCCCCGCCTGGGTCGCCGGGACGCTGCCCGGCATGGACCTCGCGATCGCCTCGGAGGTCCCGGTGGGCGCGGGGCTCTCGTCCTCTGCCGCGATCGAGGGGGCCGCCGGATCCGCGCTGAACGCACTGTGGGGCCTCGACCTCGACGCCGTGACGCTCGCCCGGGCGGGACGCCGCGCGGAGAACGAGGCCGTGGGCGCCCCGACCGGGATCATGGACCAGATGGCGTCGATGCTCGGGCAGGCCGATGCGGCCGTGTTCCTCGACTGCCGCTCGCTCGAGACGCGCTCGATCCCCCTCGGGTTCGCCGAGGCCGGGCTTGAGGTGCTCGTGATCGACACCGGCGTGAAGCACGCGCACTCCACCGGCGGCTACGGGGAGCGCCGGGCGTCCTGCGAGCGGGGGGCCGCGGCACTGGGGGTCGCCGCGCTGCGCGACGTGACGCCCGCGGATCTGCCCCGTGCCGCAGAGCTGCTGGATCCCGTGGACTTCCGGCGAGTCCGCCACGTGGTCACCGAGGATCAGCGCGTGCTCGACATGGTCGCGGCCCTCACCGCCGACGAGCGCTCCCGGGGGCTCCCGGAGGACGTGATCGGCGACCTGCTCGTCGCCTCGCACGCCTCGCTGCGCGACGACTTCGAGGTCTCCATCCCCGAGCTCGACACCGCGGTCGACACGGCTCTCGCGCACGGCGCGATCGGCGCGCGGATGACCGGCGGCGGCTTCGGCGGCGCGGCGATCGCGCTCGTCGACCGCACCCTCGTCGCAGCGGTGTCCGAGGCCGTGCGCGCCGCCTTCTCGGCGCGCGGCTTCGCCGAGCCGCACCTGTTCACGGTCGTCCCCTCCGCCGGCCCCCGCCGCGACGCCTGACCCGACGCCGGTTCTCGGGGCGTCGTGGAATCGCGCTCCGCCGCGGCACGAGACGAGCACGGCGCTCTCGACGGGCTCCGTCTCGGCGATCCCCCAGCAAGCCCCTCGGCACAATGAGAGCCGCACGTCCACGCCCCAGAAGGAGACCCATGTCCTGGCTTGTCACCGGCGGCGCCGGCTACATCGGATCGCACGTCGTGCGCGCGCTGGCGCAGGCCGGCCTCGTGCCGGTCGTCCTGGACGACCTGTCCAGCGGCATGGCCTCGTTCGTGCCCGAGGGCGTCGCCTTGGTGCAGGGCAGCATCCTCGACCGCGAGCTGGTCGAGCGAACACTGCGCGAGCACGAGGTGCAGGGCGTGATCCACGTCGCCGGCTTCAAGTACGCCGGCGTCTCGGTGCAGCGGCCGCTGCACACCTATGCGCAGAACGTCGAGGGCACCCGGGTGGTCCTCGAGGCCATGGCCGCGGCCGGGGTCGACAAGATCGTGTTCTCCTCGTCCGCCGCGGTGTTCGGCACGCCCGACGTGCCGCTCGTCATCGAGGAGACCGAGAAGCGCCCGGCGAGCCCGTACGGGGAGTCGAAGCTCATCGGCGAGTGGCTGCTGCGCGACCAGGCGATCGCGACGGCCGGATCCGAGAAGCCGCTCGCGCACACCTCGCTGCGCTACTTCAACGTCGTCGGATCCGCGGATCCGTCGGTCTACGACGTGAGCCCGCACAACCTCTTCCCGATCGTCTTCGAGAAGCTCCTCGCAGGCGGGACCCCGCGCATCAACGGCGACGACTACGCCACGGCGGACGGCACGAACGTGCGCGACTACGTGCACGTCGGCGACATCGCCCTGGCCCACGTCGCCGCCGCCCAGCGGATGATCGCGGGCGAGCCGATCGAGGCCGCCTACAACCTCGGCTCCGGCGACGGCCTCTCGGTGCGCCAGATCATGGATGCGATGGCGCGGGTGACCGGCATCGCCTTCACGCCCGAGATCGGGCCGCGCCGCCCGGGCGACCCCGACCGGATCGTCGCGACCGGGCAGCGCGCCGCGCGAGACCTGGACTGGCGGATGCGGCACACGGTCGACGAGATGGTCCGCTCCGGCTGGGAGGCCCGCCGCGCCGCGGGCTGAGCCTCGGCTCCTCCCGCCGAGCACACGGCTCGCTGCCGAGCGCACGGCTGGTCGGCGCCGGGATGCCGTGCACTCGACAGGATCCGGTGCACTCGCCGATCCCGGGGTCGTCGAGCGAGCCCGGCCGAAGGCCGCGCGAGACGAGATGCCGCCCGTTCACGAGAGCGCCGCGTTTCGTCTCGGTCGCCTGCGGCGTCCTCGCTCAACGACCCCGAATGTCTCGGCTCAACGACCCCGATTGTCTTGGCTCAACGACCCCGAAAGGGGTTCACGCGCCGGGAGTCAGCCCTGGGGTGCGTTGGCCGCGGCGATCAGCTGGTCGACGCCCGCACGGTCCAGCCCCCAGCCGAAGGAGGGGAGCCGGCCGATCGGGAACGAGCCCATCATCTTCTCCATGGCCTCACCCGACAGGACGCCATCGCCCTCTCCGAGCTGCGCCTGGATCGCCGCGAAGGTGCTCGCGATCATCGGCCCCGCGATCGGGTGGGCGAAGACGGCGGCGAGCGTGGACTCGGGCGTGAGCGGCACGACGACCGTGTCGCCGCCGACCTCGACGAGGGCGGATCCGCGCAGGTCTCGGCTCGATGCCCCGACCTCGACGCGATAGGCGCCGCCCTCGACGACGAAGCGGTCGACGCGGATGTCCCAGTACGCGAGGTCCTCGCGGCGCACGGTCAGCACGACGTCCGCCGTGGCGCCCGCGGCGATCTCGACCGAGGCGAACGCCTTGAGCTCGCGGGGAGCGCGCTCGACCGCCGACGCCACAGGGGCGACGTAGACCTGCACGACCTCACGGCCGTCGCGGGATCCGGTGTTCGTCACGGGGACGGTCACCTCGATGTCGCCGGACGCCGCGACGACCGCGGAGACCGCGCCGTAGGAGAACGCGGAGTACGACAGGCCGTGGCCGAACGGGAAGGTCACCGCGATGTCGCGGGCGTCGTACCAGCGGTAGCCGACGAGGATCCCCTCGCCGTAGCGGACATGCCCGTTCGAGCCGGGGAAGTTGCCGAACGCCGGGGTGTCCTCGATGCGGTGCGGGATCGTCTCGGCGAGGCGGCCGGAGGGGTTCACCGCGCCGAGCAGCACGTCGACGGTGGCGGATCCGCCGGCCTGGCCGAGGAGCCACGCCTCCAGGATCGCCGGCACGCGGTCGGCGAACGGCAGTGCGACGACCGCGCCGTTCGAGAGCACCACGACGGTCCGCGGGTTCGCGGCCACGACGGCGTCGAGCAGCGCGAGCTGGTGCGCGGCCAGGTCGATGTGCTCGCGGTCGAAGCCTTCGGACTCCTCAGCGTCGGTGAGACCGAGGAAGACCACGGCCACGTCGCGGGACGCGGCGAGCGCGACCGCCTCGTCGCGGAGGGCGTCCTGCCCCGGCGCTGCCGGGTCGAAGGCGAAGCCCGGCGCGAAGGCGACGTGGTCGCCCAGCTCCGCGGTCAGCGCGTCGAGCGCGGAGTCCACCCGGGTGGGGTTGATGTGGGAGGATCCGCCGCCCTGGTAGCGCGGGGTGCGGGCGAACTCGCCGATGAGCGCCACCGTGGCCGACGGCGCGAGCGGAAGCAGGGGCGCCCCTTCGACGGGCTCGTTGCGCAGCAGCACGATCGAGCGCCCGGCGACCTCACGGGCGAGCGCGTGGTGCGCCTCCACGTCGAGCGGACCGGCGACGGCGGGGCTGGCCTGGGCGAGGCCGACGAGGTCGAGCACGCGTCCGGCGGACGCATCGAGCGCCGAGGCCACGGCCGGGTCGGAGTCCGCGGCGAGCGCGACCGCACGATCGGGCGCGCCGTCGCCACCGGGCATCTCCAGGTCGAGCCCGGCGACGAGCGCGGCGACGCGGTCGTTCACCGCACCCCAGTCGGAGACGACGAGCCCGTCGAAGCCCCACTCGTCC
Organism: Microbacterium sp. USTB-Y; assembly: GCF_023703415.1. Taxonomy (GTDB): domain Bacteria; phylum Actinomycetota; class Actinomycetes; order Actinomycetales; family Microbacteriaceae; genus Microbacterium. Next base: position 109,945 of record NZ_JAGMTU010000008.1, read on the forward strand.
CGCAGCACCTGGGTGAGCAGCCAGGGATCCTGGGACGCGTAGACGCCGTTGATCTTGTTGTACGAGCACATCACGGTCCACGGCTGCGCGTCCTTGACGACGCGCTCGAAGCCGCGCAGGTAGATCTCGCGGAGCGGGCGGGGATCGACGTCGCTCGACGCGGTCATCCGCTCGAACTCCTGGTTGTTGGCGGCGAAGTGCTTGAGCGAGCTGCCGACTCCCTGCGACTGGATGCCCTTCACGAGGCCGGCGCCGATCACGCCCGAGACGATCGGGTCCTCCGACACGTACTCGAAGTTGCGCCCGCAGAGCGGCGAGCGCTTGATGTTGATGCCGGGGCCGAGGATGACGGCGACGTCCTCGATGGCCGACTCGACGCCCAGGGCGACGCCGACGCGCTCGGCGAGAGCGGGATCGAAGGAGGACCCGAGGCCGGACGCGGGCGGGAAGCAGGTGGCGGGAACGCTGTTGCCGAGGCCCAGGTGGTCGCTCTCGGCCGCCTGCTTGCGCAGGCCGTGCGGGCCGTCGGTGACCATGATCGACGGCACGCCGATCCGATCGATCGCCTTGAGCGTCCAGAAGTCCTTGCCGCTGGTCAGCGACGCCTTCTCCTCGTTGCTCAGCTCGGAAAGGTGGTCTCGGGGCGTGGTCATGTCGACTCCTTCGTGGACGACTCTCGGGTGACGGGCAGGGCCAGTCGATCAGGTTGTGCGATAAAAAGCAAGCGTTACTCGGTTTTAAGCGGGTGCGGATCCGATCCGGCGATAGTCTCGGGACCATGGCACGACGTGGTTCGTACGCGAAAGGGATCGCGAAGCGGGAGGAGATCCTGCGCACCGCCCTGTCCGTGATCGCCCGGGAGGGCTACCACGGCGCCTCGGTGAAGGAGCTCGCCGAGGCCGTCGGGCTGAGCCAGGCGGGCCTGCTGCACTACTTCGACAGCAAGGACGAGCTGTTCGTCGAGATCCTGCGCACCCGCGATGAGGTCGACCTGGCCGGCCATGCGGAAGCGGTGGAGGCCGCCGACCTCAACGACCTCCGCGAGGGGTACCTCGACATCGTGCAGCACAACGCCCGCGTGCCGGGGCTCGTCGAGCTGTTCACCCGCCTCGCCGCCGATGCCGCGGACCCCGAGCATCCGTCCCGCGCCTTCTTCGAGGAGCGGAGCACGGCGTTGCGCGACCGCTGGGCCGGGACCATCGCCGAGGCCCAGGCCGCAGGGCGGATCCGCCCAGGGCTGGACCCCGCGCTCGCGGCCCGGCTGCTGCAGGCGGTGTCCGACGGGGCCCAGATGCAGCTGCTGGTCGAGCCCGAGCTCGACATGACGACCCTCATCGACGCGCTCTTCGACCTCATGCAGGCAACCGGATCCGAGACCCCCCGGGGCCGTTGACCCCCCGGGGGCGTTGACCCCCCCGGGGGGCGTTGAGCGAGCGCCGAGCGCCAGCGAGGAGCGAGACGAAACGTCGCGCCCTCGCGAGAGCACCGCGTTTCGTCTCGCTCGCTTTCGCGTGCTCGCTCAACGACCCCGAAGGGGCACCCGGCGGCGGCGCGGCCGCCCGGCGATCTCGCCGGTGAGCGCGTTTCGTCTCGCGCGGCCTTCGGCCGCGCTCGCTCAACGACCGGCGGTGAACAGCGGCCGCACCGAGGCGTAGGCGTCGCGCTGCTCGCGGGAGGGCGTGTCGAACACGCGGGCGATCCCGTCGCGGTCGTGGCGCGTCCACCCCGGATCCCCGTTCGCGATGAACGCGACCGCGGCCCCGTGCAGCTCTTCGGCGAGCGCCTGCGGCGGATTCGGGCCGGCCAGCGGCACCATCGCAGGACCGTCCAGGCAGTCGAAGAAGAACGGCAGGTCGAGGCAGTGCTCGGCGAACCCGAAGGTGCCGGACGGCCACGAGAACCGGTAGACCCAGGTGGGCGCGGCACCGCGGTCGGCGACGATGCGCAGGATCGCGACCCGGAACATCCTGTCGGTCAGCACGCGTCCGGCGAGGCGCGCCTTGCCCTTCGCCACCACATCGGCGTTCGCGGCGAGGTAGCGCTTGCGCGCCTCCTTCGGCACGCCGAGCTTGCCGAGCAGCAGGCCCGTCGGCACCCAGCGCAGCTTCTTCTCCGCGCCGGCCATCGCCATGGTGAACTCGTCGTCCGTCGCGCCGAGCACGAGGGGCTTGTCGGATCCGACTCCGGCGCGGAACGACTCGGGCGTCGGGCGCAGGATGAGGTCGCCGTCGACGGACGGGCCGAGCGGCAGCCCGTTCTCGACGACGTCGCTCATGTCGCCGCCGTCGAACGCGGTGAGCTTCTTCTGCACCTCGAGGATCCGCTCCTCGCTCAGCGCGCCGAGGCCCTCCCGGGTCGGGGCGACGCCGAGCTCGGCGGCCAGACGGCGGCCGAACTCCTCCGATCGCGCGGCCGACACGTCCGCGAGCGCGCCGGAGATCGCGTAGACGCCGTGGAAGAGATGCTGCGCCGTCTCCATGCCGAGCAGGGTCATCACCGCGCCGCCGCCGGCGGACTGCCCGGCGATCGTGACCCGGGCGGGGTCGCCGCCGAATGCGCCGATGTTGCGCTGCACCCACTCGAGGGCCAGCAGCCAGTCGCGCACGCCGCGGTTCGACGGGGCGTCCTCGATCCAGCCGAAGCCGTCGAAGCCGAGGCGGTACGAGAGGGTCACGGTCACGACGCCGTCACGGTTGAAGTTGCGCCCGTCATACCAGGGGCTGGCCGGGGATCCGGCGAAGTAGCCGCCGCCATGGATGTAGACGAGCACGGGCATGCCCGCGCCGTCGGCGTCGCCGCCGGCCGGGATCGTCGGCGTGTAGACGTTCACGGTGAGCGTGGAATCGCCCTCCACGCTCGGCTCGGGGATGAGCGTCACCCCGGGGTCGCCGCGCTGCGCCGTCGCGCCGAACGCCGCGGCGTCGAAGACGCCCTCCCACGGCGTCTTCGGCACCGGGGCCGCGAAGCGGAGCTCGCCGACGGGCGCCTCCGCGAAGGGGATCCCGAGGAACGCCGCGGAGCGCAGGTTTCCGCGGGCGCCGGATCCGGGCGGGGTGGTGTCGCGCCAGCGTCCGCGGACGACGCCTTCCGCGATCCGCACCTCGGGCTGTGCGAGTGCGGCGTCCGCCGTCGCGGGCGAGGTCTGGGTGTTCTCCATGGGAGTTCCTTTCATGCAGGACGGTGGCTCCCCGCGGCGGACCGGATCCGATCCGGCCGCGGGGAGGGCGGGCTTCTATCTCACGGACTTGATCGGCGCGATGGCGACGGCGCCGAGGACGGCGAACACGATCGCGAAGACGAACAGCACCGGATAGCCGCCGAGGGATCCGATGATGACCGCGGCGATCGGCGCGCTCAGCGCCTGCGGGATGTTGGTCGCGACGTTGAGGATGCCGAGGTCCTTACCCGCCGAGGTGCCCTCGTTCGGCAGCACCTCCGTCATGAGAGCGGCATCCACCGACATGTAGAGACCGAAGCCGACGCCGTTGACGATGCTCATGATGATCATGCCGGTCATGCTCGGCATGATCAGCGGGAAGGCGAGCCCCACGGCCATCACGACCGTGGCGACGTAGATGAACACCTTGCGGCGTCCCACCTTGTCGCTCCACCAGCCGGAGAGCGCGATGGCGATCAGCGTGGGGACGAACGCCACGAGCGTCAGGGTCATCACGGCGCCCTGGGCCTGCTGCAGCGGCAGCCTGATGTAGTCGGTCAGGATGTACAGCTGATACGCCGAGACGACGAAGTAGCCGAGGATCAGCAGGAAGCGGCCGGTGAACGCCCAGAAGAAGTCGGGGTGCTTGCGGGGGTTGATCCAGAAGCCCCGGAAGAACGCGCCCCAGCGGAACGGCTCGACCTCCGCGTGCTTCGAGGACCAGTCCTTGTTGACCACCGCGAAGAGGACGGTGACCACGATCACCGCGATGCCGAAGACCGAGTAGCCGAGCCCCAGCTGCCCTCCGAGACCGACCGCGAGCATCACTCCGACCGTCATGCCGAGCTGCGTGCCGAGACCGATCATGGCGCTCGCTCCGCCGCGCTTCGCCCGCGGGAACCGGTCGGCGGTGATGGTCGTGAGCGGAGCCTGAAGGAAGTTCAGCGCGACCTGGATCACCACCCAGAACCCGGTGATCCACATCAGGTCGGCGAGCGACCCCATGCCGAGCAGCAGGACGCCGCCCACCAGCGCGCCGAGCACCATCCACGGCACTCGCCGTCCGAACCGCGAACGGGTGCGGTCGCTGAGGGCACCCGCGATCGGCTGCGCGAACAGGGTGAAGACGAAGGAGGTCGTGGTGACGATCGCGAGGTTGGCGACCTTGTGCTTCTCATCGAGCAGCAGGATCTGCGTGGGCAGCAGGATCGCGATGAGTCCGCCATAGGTGGCGAACAGGGTCATCGAGGCGATGAGCAGGCTGGGCAGCAGCCGCTTGGTCGCCGGCGGGCTTGCGGCCGGCTCCCCCGCGGCGGGAGCGGCGGCCCGGATGAGACCGGTCGGGGCGATCTCCGCGGCGGGATCGGGAGGGGTGATGGTCATGGGATGGCTCCTCGTCGAGCGGATCGGGGCGGATCCAAATCCCGAACAAAGTTTGGGATTGGGATCCGACTCGTATTGTGACATCGAAACCTGAACGCTGCAAGGGTTTGGGCCCATAAGCCGATGGCCGTTCGCGTTTCGGGACGGACGGATATCCTGACTCCATGGCGAAACGGGGGGCGTACGCGAAAGGCGTCGTGAAGCGCGAGGAGATCCTCGAGGCCGCGCTCGAGATCGTCGGCCGGCTCGGCTACCGCAACGCGTCGGTCCGTGAGATCGCCGACGCGGTGGGCCTCAGCCCGGCGGGCCTGCTGCACTACTTCGGCACCAAGGAGCAGCTCTTCGTCGAGATCCTGCGCGCCCGCGATCTGCGCGACACCGAGGGCGACGACGATCGCGACTTCGTCGAGGCCTTCCTCGCCGTCGTGCGGCACAACCCCGAGGTGCCGGGTCTCGTGCAGCTCTACACCCAGGTGCAGGCCGAGGTCGCCGACCCCGACCACCCTGCGCGCGCCTTCTTCCTCGAGCGCACCGAGCGCGTGCACGCGGCCGCCCGCTCCGCGTTCCTCGAGGCGCAGGCACAGGGGCGCATCCGTGCCGACCTGGATCCGGAGTGGATCATCCGCGCCGGGCACGCGCTCGCCGACGGGCTGCAGAACGCCTGGATGCTGGATCCGACCATCGACATGGCCGCCGACGTCGAGCAGTTCTTCGCCCTGCTGAAGCCCTGAGCCGGGCAGGTCGAGTCCGGTCGTCCTCGCACCCCGTTCCGAACTCCGTCGATCCGGGTGCGCGGAGGCTCGCGGTGGACGAGGCCGGCCGGATCGACGGAGTTCGACACCGGAGACCGCCGGATACGCTGATCCGATGACCGCCGACGCGCCCCTCGCCCAGACCGACGCCGGGACCGTCCGCGGATTCTGGCGGGGCGGTCCTGGCACATCGGGCGCCTCGGCCGCCTTCCTCGGGATCCCGTTCGCCGCGGCCCCCGTCGGCGAGCGGCGCTTCGCCGCGCCGCAGCCGCCCGAGCCCTGGCCCGGCGTGCGCGACGCGACGGCCTTCGGGCCCACCGCCCAGCGCGGCGACAAGGGCGAGACCCTCATCCCCGAGCCGAGCATCCCCGGCGCCGCGACGCTCAACGTCAACGTCTTCACCCCGGCGCTCGACGGCGCGCTGCCGGTCATGGTGTGGATCCACGGCGGCGGCTACGTCGACGGCTCCCCGGCGAGCCCCTGGTACGACGGCGCCGCCTTCAACCGCGACGGCGTGGTGACCGTGTCTCTCTCGTACCGACTGGGCTTCGACGGCTTCGGGCTGATGGACGGCGCCCCCGCCAACCGCGGGGTGCTGGACTGGATCGCAGGCCTGGAGTGGGTGCAGCGCAACATCGCGGCCTTCGGCGGGGATCCGTCGCGCGTGACGATCGCCGGGCAGTCGGCCGGCGGCGGGGCCGTGCTCACCCTCCTCGGGCTGGAGCGCGCGCAGCACCTGTTCCACGCGGCGATGGCCTTCTCCCCCGCGCTCGCCGACATCGCCCCGGATCTGGCATCGCGGCGCACCAGGGCGCTGGGCGTGCTGCTCGGCTGCGCGCCCGACGCCGACGGCTTCCGCACGGTGCCCGAGCGCACCCTGCAGCGCGCGCAGCCGAAGGCGGCCCTGCTCGGCGCGACCCGGCTCAAGGCCCTGCTCGCCCCGCTCGCCGAGGGCCTGCCCTGGGGCCCCGTGATCGACGGCGACATCCTCCCGCGCCCCGCTGTCGAGGCGCTGAAGGCAGGGATCGGCGCCGGCAAGCCGCTGCTGCTCGGCGCGACGGACGACGAGTTCACGATGACCCTGGACCGGGCCCCCGGCGTGCTGCGGTTCGTGCCGGCGGCCTTCGCACTGGCCCTGCTCAGCCGGGATCGCCGCGTGCGCCGCGCCTACCTCGCCGCGAACCGGGAGCAGCGCCGCCGCGGCACTCCCGCGCTGCTCGGCCGGTTCGTGACGGACCGGGTGTTCCGCTCGCTCGTGGTGCGGGCCGCCCAGGCCAGGGGCGACGCCCCCACCTGGGCCTACCGCTTCGCCTGGGTCTCCCCCGCGAAGGGCTGGTCGTGCCACTGCCTCGACGTGCCGTTCTGGTTCGACGTGCTCGACGACCCGTTCGTGGAGCGCCTGGCCGGCCCCACCCCGCCGCAGCACCTCGCGACCGAGATGCATGCCGTCGCGACGCGGTTCGTCGAGGACGGCGACCCGGGCTGGCCGCAGTGGCGCACGGATCCGGGGCTCTCCCGCGTCTTCGGCGGCGGTCCGGCCGAGCCCGCGCTGTCGGCCACGGCCTATGACGGCGCGCTGCCGCTGGCGTGAGCCGGACCCCTCGGGTTCGTCTCACGCACAATTCAGGCTGAAAGCCGCCGTCGCGGTCTCCATCCGGCACCGCGGGCCGCCCATCGGCATGCCAGCCTGAATTGCGAGCCGACGAACACGACGAACACGACGAACCCGCCGTCCAGGGAGCGGACGGCGGGTCCGAGTCTCAGCGAGGCCCGAGCGGGCCGGATCCGATCAGGCGATCGGGTCCAGCAGCGGGATCTCGTAGCGGTGCGGCGTGCCGAAGCGGTGCGCCGTGACCGAGACCGCCTGCTCGCGCAGGAAGGTCAGGATCTCGACGCGGCCGGCGGCGACCACCGGGTTCGCGTACAGCGCGAGGCTCGGCGAGCCGTTCACGGCAGCCGCGGTCTCGGCCGCGGTGGCGCCGATGAGCCGCACGCGGCCGTCGCGCGCGGCGAGGCGCTGGGCGTGCGCGGCCCAGGAGCTCGCGTCCTCGGTGGCGACCGTGACGTCCTGCGTGCCGAGCCAGGTGGCCACGGCGCCGGGCAGCGGAGCGAGCGTCGAGACCGTGACGCGGGCGCGGGCACGGCGACCGGCGGCGACCACGCGGATCAGCTCGGCGATCCGCGAACCCTCGAAGCGCACCGTGACCGGCACGGCCTGGTAGCGCAGCGCGTTCTGCTCGGTCACGAGGCCGGTGGCGTCGCGCACCACGCCGAACTCATCGGCCCAGGCGTCGATGTCGGTGGCCAGCGCGCCGCGCAGCCACGCGATGTCGGCGTCCGCGTCGCCGGCGGCGGCGAGCGCGCCCACGGCACCGGTCGCGAGCGCATCGAGCTCGCACGTCGATGCGACGGGGGCGTCGGTCCACTCCGAGAGGCCGACGAGGTAGTTCGGGCCCCCAGCCTTGGATCCGGCACCGACGGCGGCCTTCTTCCAGCCGCCGAACGGCTGACGCTGCACGATCGCGCCGGTGGTGCCGCGGTTGACGTAGACGTTCCCCGCCTGGATGGCGGCGAGCCACGCCTGGATCTCGTCCTCGTCCAGGGAGTGCAGGCCCGAGGTGAGTCCGTAGTCGATGTCGTTGACGATGTCGATCGCCTCGTCGAGGGAGCCGGCGGTCATGATGCCGAGCACCGGGCCGAAGTACTCGACGCGGTGGAACTCGGATCCGCGCTTCACGCCGTCGCGGATGCCGGGGCGCCAGAGCTGGCCGGCGTCGTCGAGCTTCTCGGGCTTCAGCAGCCAGCTCTCGCCCGCGTGCAGCGTGGTGAGCGCGCCGAGCAGCTTCCCCTCGGCCGGGCCGATGAGCGGGCCGATGCGGTTCGAGCCGTCCTCCGGCGAGCCCGCGTCGTAGGCGCGGACCGCGTCGACGAGCTGGCGGCGGAACCGCTCGGAGGTCGCGGCGGATCCGACGAGCACGACGAGCGATGCCGCGGAGCACTTCTGCCCCGCGTGACCGAACGCGGCGTACGCGACGTCCTTCGCGGCGAGATCGAGGTCGGCCGACGGCGTCACGATGATCGCGTTCTTGCCGCTGGTCTCGGCGAGCAGCGGCAGGTCCTGGCGGAAGCCGCGGAACAGCTCGGCCGTCTCGTAGCCGCCGGTGAGGATGACGCGGCCCACGGCCGGGTCGCTCACGAGCTTCGTGCCGAGGTCGCGCCCGTCGAGCTGCACGTACTGCAGCACCTCGCGCGGCACGCCGGCTTCCCACAGCGCCTCGACCATGACCGCGCCGGAGCGGCGGGCCTGACGGGCGGGCTTGATGATGACCGGGGATCCGGTCGCCAGGGCGGAGAGGGTGGATCCGGCCGGGATCGCGACCGGGAAGTTCCACGGCGGGGTGACGACCGTCAGGCTCACGGGCTGCATGGTCGCGCCGTCGACGTCGGCGAGCTTCTTGGCGCTCTCCGCGTAGTAGTGCGCGAAGTCGATCGCCTCGGAGACCTCGGGGTCGCCCTGCTCGATGACCTTGCCGGCTTCGGATCCCATGACCTCCAGCAGGTCGGCGCGACGCGCTTCGAGCACGTCGCCGGCCTTGTGCAGGATCGCGGCGCGTCCCTCGGCGCCGAGCGCACGCCAGGCCTCGCCCGCGGCGACCGCGGTCGCGATCGCGGCGTCGACCTGCTCGGCGGTCGCGAGGGTGTTCGCCACCACGGTCGCGTTGCCGAGCTCGGAGCCCGCCATGCGCGCGCGGATCGCGTCGCCCCAGGCGCGGTTCGCCGCGAGAGACGGGTCGGTGTCGGGGGTGTTCAGGAAGCCGTCGGTGAGACCGGGGGCGGCCGGCGCGGTGCGGTCCTGGACGCGGTTCGTGCCGGGCACCTCGGTCGGCACCGAGCGCACGGAGGCGAGGAAGCGCTCCTTCTCGCGCTCGAAGAGCTTCGGGTCCGCGTCGAGGTCGAAGACCGCCGACATGAAGTTCTCCTGCGACGCCCCCTCCTCCAGGCGGCGGATGAGGTACGCGATCGCCACGTCGAACTCGTCCGGGTGCACGACCGGCGTGTAGAGCAGCAGGGATCCGACCGTGCGCTTGACGACCTGCGCCTGAGCCGAGGCCATGCCGAGCAGCATCTCGAACTCGATGCCCTCGGTCAGGCCGCGTTTCGAGGCCAGCAGCCACGCCAGGGCGATGTCGAAGAGGTTGTGGCCCGCGACGCCGATCCGCAGGTTGGCCACGTGCTCGGGGCGCAGCGCGTACTCCAGCACGGCCTTGTACGAGGCGTCGGACTGCTGCTTGGTCGACCAGGTGGCGAGCGGCCAGCCGTGCGACTCGGCGTCCACGGTCTCCATGGGCAGGTTGGCGCCCTTGACGACCCGCACCTTGATCGGCGCCCCGCCGTCGGCCACGCGCTTCGCCGCCCACTCCTGCAGGCGGATCATGGCGCCGAGGGCGTCGGGCAGGTAGGCCTGCAGCACGATGCCCGCCTCGAGGGTCTTGAACTCGGGGCGGTCGAGGATGTCCGTGAAGACCGCGATCGTGAGGTCGAGATCCTTGAACTCCTCCATGTCGAGGTTGATGAACTTCGCGGATCCGTCTGGCATGCCCTTCAGAGCGATCCGATAGAGCGGCAGGAGCGCCTCGGCGGCGTCGGCCACGGCGGCGTCGAACGCCCACGGGCTGTGCGGGGCGACGGTCGAGGACACCTTGATCGAGACGTAGTCGACGTCGTCGCGCTCGAGCAGACGGCGGGTGCCCTCCAGGCGGCGCGCGGCCTCCTCGCGGCCGAGGATCGCCTCGCCGAGCAGGTTGATGTTGAGCTTCACGCCCTGGGTGTCGCGGATGTGCGCGATGGCCTTGCCGAGCTTCTCGTCGCGGGCGTCGACGATGAGGTGGCGCACCATCTGGCGCAGCACGGTGCGGGCGGCGGGCACGACGATGCCGGGGACCATGCCGGCGGCGAATCCGCCGAGACCGATCGCGCCCTTCATCGGGGCGGGCAGGAAGCCGGGGGTCAGCGGGACGAGCTCGGTGAGCTTGGCGGCGGCGACCTTGAGATCCTCCGGGCGCACGACGCCGTCGACGAAGCCCACCGTGAAGTCGAGGCCGTTGGGGTCGCGCAGCACGCCGGCGAGACGCTGACCGGCCGCATCGACGGGCACCTCGCGACTCTCCACGAGCCACTTCCTGACGAGGGCGACGGCGTCGTCGGCGAGGGCGGAGAGATCGTCGATGCCGGCTGCGGTGCCGACGGGGCTTTCGTTCGCGGTCATGGTTCCTCGTGGGTTCGGTGCTGTGGCGGGGGTTCGGTGCCGTGGCGGGGGTTCGGTGCCGTGGCGGGGGTTCGGTGCCGTGGCGGTGGGTTCGGTGCTGTGGCGGGGTTCGGTGCTGTGGCGGGGGTTCGGTGCCCTGGCGGGGGTTCGGCGCCGTGGCGGGGGTTCGGCGACGGTCTGCGGAGTCTCGGTGCGCCACCCTGGCCGGCGCCTTCGGGAACTGACCTACCGTGCCGGGTACCTGCCGCAGAATGCCGGGGCGCTGCTGAC
>NZ_JAGMTU010000009.1 GCF_023703415.1 Microbacterium sp. USTB-Y
CAGAAGATCAGCCACCCGCACGGCAGTCGGCAGCGAAGGGTCCTGAAACGGCAGGGGCGCGGTCATGGCGCTCATCCTGGCATAGCCGAATCGAAAACCTAAGCAATTAAGGGATTGTTCGACTCATCGCGATCGAATACTTGACTCGTTTAGGTATTGACGCCAGACTCGGTGCCATTCGCGCATCGCAACGAGGCGATGCGCCAGGCCCGATGGAGGGTGACATGTCTGAGAAGTCCGGCGCCGACTGGGATTCCGCAGCCACCGACGAGCGCGTCGAGGGGATCCTCGCGCAGCTCTCGCTCGAGGAGAAGGTCGCGTTCGTCACGGGCGACCTGAACTGGAACTTCGGCTTCTTCGCCGAAGGAGTGCAGCGGCTCGGGATCCCGGACATCCAGATGGCGGACGGACCGGCCGGGGTGCGGATCAACAAGGGCGACGTGCACGGGGGCAAGGCCACGTCGCTGCCGGCGCCGATCGCTCTCGCCGCCACCTGGGATCCGGCGCAGGCGTCCGCCTACGGCACGGTCATCGGGGTGGAATGCCGGGCGACCGACCACAACGTCTCACTGGGACCGGCCGTCGACATCGCCCGGGTGCCCGTCGGAGGGCGCACGTTCGAGTCGTTCGGGGAGGACCCGCTGCTGCAGTCGGCGATCGGCGTCGCCGTCGTGCGCGGCATCCAGGACCAGGGCGTGCAGGCCTGCGCCAAGCACTACGCGATCAACAACCAGGAGGACCACCGGTCGAGCGTCGACGCGGTGATCGACGAGCGCACCATGCACGAGCTGTATCTGCCGCCGTTCGAGGCGCTCGTCCGCGAGGGCGGGGTCGCCTCGATGATGGGCTCGTTCAACCGCCTCAACGGCGACTACGCGTGCGAGCATCCGCAGCTTCTGCGGGACATCCTGCGCGACGACTTCGGGTTCCGGGGCTGGATCATGAGCGACTACGGCGCCAACCACTCCACGGCGGAGGCGGCGAACGCGGGACTCGACCAGGAGCAGCCGAACGAGGGCTTCTGGGGCGGCCAGTTGCTGGCCGCGGTGCACGACGGACGCGTGAGCGAGGCCGTCGTCGACGAGAAGGTGCGCAACATCCTGCGTCCCCTGATCGGGCTGGGGCAGGCGGAGAACCCCGTGGGGGTCGCCGAGTTCGCCGTCGATCAGCACCACGACGTCGCCCAGGCGATCGCCGAGGACGGCATGGTGCTGCTGCGCAACGACGGGATCCTGCCGCTTCGCGGCGTGCGCCGGGTCGCGCTGATCGGCCCCGACGTCGACGCCTGGAGCGCGCAGGGCGGCGGCAGCTCCCAGGTGAACCCGACCCGTGGCGTGTCGCCCCTCGACGGGCTCCGTCGCGCGCTCGGCGACGAGGTCGACATCGTCGTGGAGCACGGCAGTGATCCGGTCACCCCCGGTGCGCTGCTGCCCGGGGCCGACCCCATCGGCTCGAGCTTCTTCCGCGCGCCCTCGGGCGAGGTCGGCCTGCAGGCCGAGTACTGGGCGAACCCCTCGTTCGACGGCGAACCGCTGGTGTCCCGGATCGACGGCCAGGTCGAGCTGATGCACGGCTTCCACAACTTCCCCGGCTTCAACGCCGCGTCGGCCCGGTACGAGAAGCTCCCGACGGAGCTGAACGCGCAGATGTCGGCGCGCTACACCGGAACCCTGACGGTGCCGGTCACGGGCTCCTACCGCTTCGTCATCACGACGCTCGGCTCGTACACGTTCGAGCTCGACGGCAGGGTGGTGGCGGCATCGGGATCCGCCGAGGTCGTCGCCGACACGGACACCGTGATCGACCTCGTGGCGGCCGAGGCCGCCGAGAGCCCCGCCGAGGACGAGCCCCGCCCGTACGGCTGGGGCGGAGATGGCGGGCAGCCCGACGTCTCGGTCGACGAGGTCGTCGTGCGGCTGCAGGCCGGGCGCGCCTACGGGATCCGGATGTCCTATGCCGCCGACCACCCCTCCCAGGGGTTCCTGCTCGGGGCGAAGCTGCGGCTCGGCTGGGTGCCGCCGGCCGGGGTCTTCTCGCCCGACGTGGCGCGCGCGGCCGAGGCCGCGGCCGCCGCCGACGTCGCCGTGGTCGTCGTGCGCAGCTATGAGGCGGAAGCCGACGACCGCCCGAGCATGCAGCTGCCGTGCGGCCAGAACGACCTGATCCGCGCGGTGCTCGCGGCGAACCCGCGCACCGTCGTCGTGCTGATGACCGGTGCGCCCGTCGACGTCACGGGGTGGGGAGCGGACCCGGCCGCGCTGCTGCAGGCGTGGTATCCGGGGCAGGCGCAGGGCGATGCGCTCGCACGGGTGCTCACCGGTGCTGCGGAGCCCGGCGGACGGCTGCCGCTGACCCTTCCGGTCGCCCTCTCGCAGACGCCCGCCCGCGACGCCCGCACCTATCCGGGGGTGGACGGCCGGGTGCACTACGACGAGGGGGTGCTCGTCGGGTATCGCGCGTTCGATGCTCACGACCTGGAGCCCGCCTTCCCGTTCGGGCACGGCCTGGGCTACACGACGTGGGAGTTCGAGGATCTCGTCGTCGTGCCGTCGGACGGCGATGAGGCGGGCACCGCGACCGTGACCGTGCGCAACACCGGCGGGCGCCCGGGGGCGGTCGTCGTCCAGGTCTATGCGGGCGACGTCGTCGCTCCCGTGCCGATGCCGCCGCAGCAGCTCGCCGGGTTCGCGAAGGTGCGGGTGGACCCCGGCGGCTCCGAGCGCGTCACCGTGCGCATCCCCCGGAGGACCGTCTCTTACTACGACGTCGACGCGCACGGCTGGGCGCCGGCGGCCGGCACCGCCGAGATCCGGGTCGGAGCCTCATCCCGTGACATCCGTGTGAGCGCGCCGCTCGCGCTCTGAGCCGCCGATCCGCGCAAGACCCCCGAACGGGATCCGGGTGCACCGTCGCGCCCGGATCCTCCACCCTCAAGGAGAAGAAGAATGAAGAAGAGCATCATCCGCACCGCGGCCGTCACCGCCGCGCTGCTCGCGGCGACCACCCTCACGGCCGTCTCGGCAGCGGCCGCGCAGCCGTCGACCGCCGTCGGAGCCGGCAACAGCAAGCCGGACCGCGTCGTCACGATCTACCTGACCCGGCACGGCCGCACCATCCTGAACCAGACCGACACGGTGCAGGGCTGGTCGGACTCGCCGCTGCTCGTCGGCACGAAGCCGATCGCGACGGCGCCGGTCGGCAAGCTCGACGAGGGGCGTCCGCTCGCCGCCGCCGTGGGAAAGAACCTCGCCGCCGCCGTCGGCCGGTTCGCCGCCGCCTACTCGGCCGACGGGAAGCGGCACTTCGAGACCGCGACCTATGCGCTGGAGGGCGCGGGGCAGTCGAAGCTGACCGTGACCCAGGACGCCCGGCTGCGCGAGGTGAACTTCGGCAAGTACGAGGGCAAGGAGAACAAGGAGCTGTGGACGGCCGCGACCGAGCATCTCGGCTACACGATCGACCATGACGCGGCCCCGCTCGCCCCGGCCGACGCCAACGGGCAGAACGGCGGGTGGCAGACGATGCAGGGCATCGCGATCGCCCAGCACGGCCTGTACGGGATGATGACGGCGATCAAGGCCGTCGCCGACGCCCCGGAGCTGGGTCTGCCGGCCGAGGACTGCTCGGACGTCGACGCGCGCATGACCGACGCCCTCACCGAGATCGCCACCAAGGCCGTGAACAAGAACGACAAGACCGTGTTCGTCGTCTCCAGCGGCCTCTCGATCTCGTGCTTCGCGGGCGCCCCGGACATGCGCGACACGACGGGCGCCGCCCCGACGATGCCGCCGGCCGGCGTGCCCAACCTCGGCGTGACGAAGGTGATCTACAAGAACGGATCCTTCACGATCGACGGCCCCGTCGGCAGCAAGGCCTACTACCCGCAGCCCTGAGCGCACGCGGCACGGGCGCAGCGCGGGATCCGCTCCCGCGCTGCGCCCGGATCCGGGAACGCGCGGTGCCGCCGATGAGGATGGGGAGTTCTCCCCATTGGCGGCGCGGACGCCATGCGGGAGGCTCGGCGCAGGACGTGGAACGCGTCCGCCCGGACGATCGGAGGAGATCATGAAGAAGCTCGGACTCGGCAGGAAGCTGGTTCTCGCGGGTGCGCTGTCGGGCGCGCTCGTGCTCGGGACGGTCATCCCGGCGAACGCGGGCTCCTTCATCGAGATGGGGCCGTACGCGACACAGGAGAAGTGCAAGACGGTTCAGCGGACCTACACCTCATCGTGGACGAAGATCGTCGCCCCTTGCTTCGCGTCGGACGGCTCGTGGTGGTTCGGCTACCGCACCCGATGAATGCCCTGACCGCGGCTCCGACCTACGCCGGGACGGGCACGGCGGCGCCGCCCGCGGCGATCGACGCGTAGGCCGCGTCCACCACGGCCACTGCGGCGATGCCGTCGGCCGGGGTCACCCGCGCGGGCCGCCCCGTGCGGATCGCCTCCGCGAAGTCGGCGATCTGGGCGCGGTAGGGGTGGTCCTCCGTCTGCGGCGGAAGGTACCCGGCGTCGGCGCCGTCCGCACCGGAGGCATCGGCGCGAGCGGGCGCCTCCGCCGCGGCGCTGTCGTGCGCGAGCACCCCGGCCGACCCCGTCGCCTCGATCGTGGTCCGGAAGGGCGCGCCCTCGCCCAGCCAGCCGCCGTCGATCCGGGTCGTCACCCCGGTTCCATGGCGCAGCTCGACGGACGCCGTCACCGGAGCTGACAGGCGGCCGTCGACGCTTGGCGGATCCTGCCGGGCGACCACGGACGCCACGGGGCCGGCGAGCCACAGCGCCTGGTCGATGTCGTGGATGAGCAGGTCCCGGATGAGACCTCCGCCCGCGCCCTCGTCGTAGAACCACGCCGTGGTCGGACCCGCGCCGGCACGGCTCAGCCGCAGCGAGCGCAGCGCTCCGATCGTCCCGGCGGCGACCTGCTCCTGGATCCGCCGGTACGCCGCGAAGTAGCGCACCACATGCGCGGGGAACAGCCGCACCCCGGCGTCGGCCGCGGCATCGGCGATCGTCCGGGCCGTGGCGGCGCTCGTCGCGAGCGGCTTCTCGCACACGACGTGGCGGCCGCGGGCGATCGCGCGCAGGGCCAGATCGAGGTGCGTGGGAGTGGGGGTCAGGATCCCCACGACGTCGACGCGGTCGATGAGCGCCTCGGCGTCCTCGGCGATCGCCACGCCGAACCGCGCCGCGAGCGCCTCGGGCCGGGACCGCGACGAGATCACGCAGTCGGCGCCGACCGCCTGCCAGGCATCGAGGTGCGCGGCGGCGATCCCGCCGGCGCCGATGAGGCCGACGCGCAGCGGGGCCTGCTCCACCATCGGCTCAGGGCTCCTGGCGCGGCAGCGGGGCGGCCTGCCGGAGCGGATCCGTGCGCGGCTCCCGCACCGGCAGCGGTTCCGGGAGCGGGGCGGGAGCCTCGTGCGCGACCGGTTCCGTCGCGGTCCCCTCGGCCGAGGCGGCGGGGGCTGCGGCATGGCCCTGTTCGAGCTGCAGAGCCACCTTCTTCTCGAGGTTCTCCACCGCGGCGTCGGAGAGGTCGATGAGCCCGTCGAGCTCCTCGCGAACGCGTCGATAGGCCGCCTGGCGCTCAGCCGGAGTCGCCGACTGATCGACGGCGACCTTCAGCATGTGCTGGGCGCGTTCGAGACGCTTGCGCTCGTCGTCGGTGAAGGTGGAGTCGCGCAGGCGCCGCGCGTCCTTCTCCGCGACCTCGAAGGCGACCGCGTAGGCGCCGACCGCGTCGAGGTACTCGGAGACCTGCTGCTCGGTGACCTTGGCGTCCGCGGACGAGGGGCGCAGGGCGTCGGCGGTCTTCTTTGCGCGCAGGAATGCCGCCGTCAGCGGCTGACGACCGTCGCTCATCGCGGGGAACGCGATCATCTTGGCGACGTCGAGCTCATAGTCCAGCCAGCGCACGGTGATCTCGTCGTGCTCGGCGAACAGCCGCTGCAGCAGCTCCTTCGCGGAGTTCTCCTGCTGTGCGGCGGCCCGGCGCGGCGACAGCTGCGGGGCGACGCCGCCCCGGGCGGCGAACTGTGCGGCCTTGAGTTCGCCCTTGAGGCGCAGGGTCTCCATGCGGCGCTCGTGCCGGCGGCGAGCGCCGATCTCCCACCGTCGCGCGATTCCGCCGGCGATGCCCATGACGGGGAAGATGATCCACCAATAGTGGCCGAGCCACTGGAGGACCTGCTGCAGAGGATCCATGATGCCCTCAGCCTATGCCGCTCGGATCCGCGCCGTCATCGACGGACGCCGGGTCTCAGCGGTCTCGTCAGATCCGCCTCCCGTCGACCCTCCGCGACGGCGCACGCGGCCTAGGGGTTCAGCCGGCCCGCGGCGACGTCGGCGCGCAGCTTCGGCAGCACGCGCGAGTCGACCGGATCCAGCCCGAGCACGGCGACGAGCTCGAGGGCGAGGGCGGCGTGGCCGGTGGCGTTGGGGTGGAACGGGTCGTTCATCAGCCCCCACGGCACACCGCCGTTGCCGAGGGCGGCGAAGCGGGCGAACACGTCGACGAGGATCGCGTCCTCGGCCGCGGCGACGTCGCGCGTCGCCTGCGCGAACTCCGCGATCCGGCCGCGTTCGGGGGCGTTCGGCACGTCGACGGCGGGCGGCGTCAGCAGCACCGGGATCGCGCCGAGCGTGCGCACCCGGCGTACGAACGCGGTGAGCGAGGCGGCGAACTCCGCGGGCGAGATCACCGGGAACACGCCCTCGTCGGAGCAGTCGTTCGTGCCGATCATGACCGTCACGACCTGCGGGCGCCACGTCGCGACCCGGCGGTCGAAGTCGTCGAGCAGCTGCACGATCCGCCAGCCGCTGATCGCCGTGTCGATGAGTGCGTCGTGCACGCGGCCGAGCTCACCGCGCACGACCTCGTGCAGGTGCTCGGCGTAGGTGCGCCCGCCCTGGGTGTGCACGAGCCCGTGCGTGATGGAGTCGCCGGTCAGCACCCAGGTGAGCGGGGCGTCGGCAGCGAGGGCGCGGGCGAGGACGTCGGCGTCGGCGGTCATGGATCCATTCTGGTGGTCCGTCACGGTGCTCGACGCCGCCCGCGCTGTCGCGATCGGCACACGATGCGACGATCAGCACAGGCGGCACCGGCGGTTCGTGTGCCGATCGTGACAGCGCGTGCTGATCGTCACCTCGGGTGAGGGGTGTCAGCTCCGGCGGAGGGGGAGGCATCCACATGGGCGACCGTGACGCGGATCCGCACGGCGGCGGACGCGGTGCTCCGGATGATGCGCTGCGCCGCACGGGCGGTCTCGCCGGCCGGGCGGCTGCGGTCGACGCCGAGGGAGACGTCGACCTGCACCGGCTCGCCCGTGCGGACCACGACGCGCGGGCCCGTGTCGTCGGCGCCGACGAGCTTCGCCGCCGCCTCGCGCAGCAGGACGCCGCCGGACGCGGGGTACAGCACGGCCACCCCGGGCTCGGCGAGCAGGTCGCGCTCGATGCGCGCCGCCAGCTCGGCGGCTTCGTCTTCGGTCATCGCTCGTCGCCTCCGCCCGTCGGCAGGTCTCTCACATCGTGCACGATGATGTCGACCTCGGTGATGTTCAGCTCGGTGTGACCGCGCAGCCGATCGCCGATCTCGGCGCGCAGGCGCTCGGCCAGGGGGGCGAGGGGCCGGCCGTAAGGGACGCTGACCTCCGCCTCGATCCGGATCGGGGATCCGGGCACGGTCACGTCGCCGTCGAGGCGGCACCGGCCGATGAGGACGCCGGGGATCGCGTCGCCGGCCGAGCGCACGAGTCCGCGCACGGCGCCCTCCGTGATGCCGAGGTCGTCCTCCGGCTCGGAGACCGGGAAGGGGATGCGGCGTCCCGCCCGGGCGTCGCGGGCGATGCCGCCGATGATCGAGGCGACCCAGCTCTCGTCCGCCTGCGGCTCGGCCGCGGTGTCCCGGTCGAGGAGCGCGGGGCCGAGGCGGCGCAGCCGTTCGAGCGCGTCGAGGGCGATCCGGCACCCCGGCGAGGCGTCGATCGAGGGGTCGGCGGGCCGGCGGCCGGCGTCGAGGTAGTCGGCCAGCTCGTCCATGGTGTGGCCGTCGAGATCCTCGGGCTCGAAGCCGAGGGGATGCGATCCTGTGCTGTCGTCGCGGGTCATCGCCACTCCTCCATCCGCACGATGATGTGCTTGCGTGCGCGGGCGAGCAGGCCGCGCACCGTGCTCACCGGCTGTTCCAGCTGCTCGGCGATCTCGTCGTACGAGCAGCCGCCGATCTCGCGCAGCACCCAGCACTCGCGCTGGGCGTCGGGCAGCTCCTGCAGCGCGTCGGCGAGCGCGGTCAGCTCGGCCCGCCGCTCGGTGCGCTGCGCGGGGCCGTCGCCGGGGCGGGAGGGCAGCTCGAGGCCCTCCACGCCGTCCAGGTCCAGGTGCGGTCGCGTGGCGCGGACCTCGTCGATCGCGTTCCTGCTGACGATCCGCATGAGCCAGCCGCGCACCCGTCCCGGGTCGTCCAGCTCCGGCAGGCGCTGCCATGCCGTGATGAAGCTGTCCTGGACGATGTCGTCCACGCTCGCGGTCCCGCTGAGGATCCGGCGCGCATAGGCGCGCAGGAGCGGGGTGCAGCGCCGCACGAGCACGGCGAACGCCTCCACGTCCCCGTCGGAGGCGCGACCCGCGATGGTGCGGTCGTCCGCGTCGTCGAGGGCCGGTCTCCCCTCATGGCCGGTCATGGATCACTCTCCCTTCGAGGCGGTCGTTCCTGTCGCGATCATGGGGGCCGCGCCGCAGCACGGACCCCATGATCGCCTGCTGTCCCGCGCGGAGGCGGGAACGGCGTCGACGTGTCACGCGTCCCGATGCCGTCCGACGACGAGGAAGCCGAGGGACCCCCGGTTCTTCGTTCGGTTCGCCGGCTCCGGCCGGGGCGACGCCGGTCACTTCTTGAAGAACCGGCCCGCCTTGTCCGCGACGTCCTGCGCCGCGTCCTTGACCTTCTCCGCGGCGTCCGCGACCGTCTCCTTGACGTCCTCGACCGCCTCCTTCACGCGCCCCTCCGCCTGGTGCTCACGGCCGCGATCGGCGATCTCGTCGTTTCCGGCGGCCTCTCCCAGGGCCTCCTCCGCCTTGCCGGCGATCTGCTGGCCCTTCGCCTCGGCCTTGTCCTTCAGACTCATGCTCGTTCCTTTCCTCAACCCGGCGCGTCCGGCGCCGGTCGTCGTGATGTCTTTGTGCGTGATGGTCTCTGTGCGCGGGTGCTCATCGTGCTCGGACGGAGGAGCGGAGCCGATCGAAACCGCCCCGGTCCGCGAGGTGCACGACGATCGGCGCCCGCGCGCCGCTCAGTGCGTCCCACTCGGCCACAGCGCTCTGCGCCTCCGTCAGCAGCGCGGTCAGGTCCGCACCGGAGCGCGGGACGACCGAGACCCGCAGGGCCGTCGCTCCCGCGACGCGGTACGCCCGCGTGCGCGTGGAGAGCACGTCGGCGCGCCGGCGGAGCGGATCCGTGAGCACCGCGTCCGCGATCGTCTCGTCGACGGCCGTGCTGCCCGCGTCGTCTGCGAACCGCAGCACCGTGCGGGCGCGGCGACGGCGACGCGTCCCGAGGAACGCGAGCAGCGCGACCACGAGGAGGAGGCCGAGGCCCACGACCGCGATCTGCGTCCCGTTCAGGGATCCGCCGGGCAGGGCGATCCGCCACGACCCCACGGCCTCCGCCGCGTCGTCCATCAGGTGCAGTGCGGGCTGCCACCACGGGGTGACGAGCGCGGCCGGCAGGAGCGGACGGGCCGCGAGCACGGCGCCGACGAGCGCGGCCAGGCCGGCCAGCAGCAGCAGCGCGCGGTTCAGGATCCTGGTCGAGGAGATCATGCGACGATCCCCTCTGCCGCGACCGTCACGACGGGCCGGGCCGTGAAGCCCAGTCGGCCCAGTGCGCGCCCCGCGGCGTCGGCCGCACCCGTCCGGTCGACGGGCACGCCGCTCACGGGGCGGATGCGCACGAGCACCCGGCGCGCGGTCACGGTCGCCGACACCTGGGACGCCGGAAGCGCACAGCGCTCGGCGACGGCGTGGGCCGCGGCGTCGGCCAGCAGGCCGTCGTCGACGACGAGCTCCACCCGCTCCGCCGCGCGTCCGTGCCGGCGGCGATGCCCGGGCGCGAGGGCGAGGACCACGAGCACGAGGCCCACGACCGCCGCCCCCGCGGCGATCGCTGCGCGCCACGACGGTTCGGCCCAGGCCGTCCGCACACCCGCGGCGCCGGTGTCGATCGTCGATGCGGCCGTCGCGTCGACCCCGGCCCACACGGCCAGGACGGCCAGCGCGGCGGCGGCCGCCAGCAGCACCACGGCGACGACGACCGCGGGGGTCGTACGCGCGGCACGGAGCTCACGGCGCAACAGGCGCCGGCCCACGGTCCTCTCCCGCTCGTTCATCGCACTCTCCTCGTCTTCTCGCGGCGCACGCCGGAGAATCGCAGATCCACTCCGTTCACCCGTCGCCCCGCCCGTTCCCGCATGCCGCCCACCAGGGAGGACCGCAGCTCGGCCCCCCGCTCCTCGAGCGTGCGCCCTCGCTCGTCGCGCACCGCCAGCGGCAGCGTCACGGCGGCGTGCAGCCCTCCGTTCGCGTCGGTCCAGCGCAGCGCGATCTCGCGGGGATCCGCACCGGACGCGTCCGCGACGATGCCCACCCCGAGGCGGTGCAGCGCACGGGCCGTGAGGATCGTGCGTCCGCGCTGGACCGGTGCCGGCGCGGACGCCGCCCCCGCGCTCATGACGAGGTGCGTCGCCCGCGCAGCGCCTGGACCAGTCCGTGCAGGTCGATGTCGCCGCGGACGAGCCGGGCGATCCCGACGCCCGCGAGCATCGCGAGACCGACGAACAGGAAGGCCCAGAAGCCGAAGGCGACCCAGGTCAGCGCCAGCGCCGCCCCCACGGCGGCGCCGATGATGCTCGCGTTCACCGGACTCGCGCCTCCTGCGCCTCGTCGTCCTCGTCGTCGGACGGGATGTGCACGTCGTTCACGGTGACGTTGACCTCGGTGACCTCCAGGCCCACGAGCTCCTGCATCGCGGTGTAGACGGCCGTGCGGACCGAGGACGCCAGGTCCTGCAGGGAGACCGGGTACTCCGCGACGAGCGTGACGTCGACGGCGACCTGGCGCTCGCCGACCTCGACGCCGATGCCCTGGGCGAGATCGGTGGAGTTCAGCGCGTCACGGATGGCGCCCACCACCCGGGCGGCCCCGCCGCCGAGCGCGTGCACGCCGGGGACCTCACGGGCCGCGATGCCGGCGATCTTCGCGACGACCGCGTCCTCGATCGTGGTCTTGCCGGTCTGCCCGGCGACGGTCTGTCCCGTGGCGGTCTGCGCGGTCTGCTTGCCGGTGGTGATGTCGTTCGCCATGTGCTCTTCCCCTTCGGTCGTGCCGCCTTCTGCGACGTCACCTCATTGACGGTGGCCGGGACGGATTCGTCACAAAAAAGTTCGGAGAACTCCGCAAAGCGGGATCCGGACAGGATCCGGGCGGGATCCGGACAGGATCCGGGCGGGATCCGGACGCGGGGGCGGGTCAGCGTCCGAGCCTCTCGGCGCACGAGACGCAGTGCTCCGCGAAGGGACGCACCTCGAGCCGGGCCGCGGGGATCGGCCTGCCGCACGACAGGCAGACGCCGTAGTCGCCGGCGTCCAGGCGGGCGAGCGCGTCCTCGACCTGTCGAAGCTTGGCCGTCGCGGCGTCGGCGAGGCCGGAGAGACGGGACCACTCGGACGACAGCGTCACGCCTTCGGGGTCGTGCTCGTCGTCGTCATGGGATCCCTCCCGGTCGTGCAGGAGCGCCTGAAGCGCGGCATCGGCCGCGCCGACCTGCGCCACGGCCTCGGCATGGAGCCGCTGCAGCAGGGCGCGGGTGTCGGCGGTCATGGCGTCAGCCTAGGCGCGCGGCGTCCGCCGGTCAGTGTCCGCCGGTCGACCACCGGTCAGCTTCGGCCGGTCTGCGGCACGTCAGCGGTCACCGTCAACGTCCGCCCGTCAGCGTCCGCCGGTCAGCGTCCGCCGGCCGTCCGCCCATCAGTGTCCGCCGGTCGGCCGCCCGTCGACGAGGGTGAGCAGCACGCGCGCCTCGAGCAGCTCCTCCGCGGAGACGGTCAGCGGGTCGCGGTCGACCACGACGAGGTCCGCGGGAGCGCCCGGGACGAGCCGGCCGCCGTCGGATCCGGCGGCGCGATGCGCGTGCGTCGTGTACCCCTCCAGGGCCTCGGCGGCGCTGAGCGCCTGATCGGCCCGCACGGGCGCGGATCCCGGAGTCGCCACGGAGCGGCGCCCCTGCGCGTCCGCCATGATCTCCCACGGATCGAAGGCGGCGACCGGCCAGTCGGACCCCAGGGCGAGGACGGCCCCGCTGCGACGCACGTCGGCGGTCAGCCAGGCGCGCGCGGCCCGCTCCGGACCGAGGCGTCGCGACCAGTCGTCCGAGCCGTCGCCGCGCACATGGTGCGTGCAGTGCGTGGGCTGCATGCTCGCCACGATGCCGCTCGTGCCGATGAGCGCGATGACGTCGTCCTCGACCGACTCGATGTGCTCGATGCGGTGGGGGACGCCGCCGGGCGGCAGCGCGGCGAGCGTCTCCGCGACGAACCGGATCCCCTGCTCCCCGATCGCATGGGTCGCCGTCGGAACGCCGGCATGGTCGAACTGCCGCACCCGTGCGGCGTAGGCCTCGGCGGGCGCCCGTCGTGCCGCGGTGCGGTCTCGGCGGCGCCCTCGGAGTCGAGCACGGCGAGGGCGGCGAGGGTGCAGCGCCGCCCGAACTCGCGCGGGTGCAGGTCGATCGCGGTGATGGAGGGCCGGGTGAGGGAGAGCACTTCGGTGTCGACCAGGGCGGCGACGAGCAGGTCTTCGCCCACCGACCGGCCGAGCTGCTGGGCGCTGGTGACGACGCTGAGCACGGTGCCGTCGGAGACCGTCACGATCGCATCGACCGGATCCTCGTCGTCCGCGGCGACGAGCTCCGAGACGGCGGCGTGGATGACCTCCGGCGGGGCGGGGTGCTCCAGCTCGGTGATGCGGGGGCGGATGCCGTGGTCGGCGCACCAGTCCTCGAAGGCGTCGCGCACGGTGAGGGCCCAGTAGCCGCGCAGCTCGGGGAAGAGCATCGCGGGCCGGCGCATGCCGCGTTCGAGGAGGTGGTCCATGAGCGCGTGCACCGCGGGCGCGTGCTCGCTGGTGACCCAGGCGCGGGGCTCCGGGAGGCCGTCCGGGGTCGGCTCGCCGGTGACCACCGGAAGGCGCCCGGCGAGCAGCGCGTGCACGCCGGGGTCGTTGAGATCCGGGTCGAGCAGGATCACCGCATCGGCGACGAGCTGGTCGGCGCGGTCGGCGCTCTGCTCGGTGGGCAGCATGACGACCGTCATGCCGGCGCGGTTCGCCTCCTCGACGATCCCGAAGGTCGCCTCCATGTAGTACGACATCGTGGTGCTGTCCGGGGGCAGGCGCAGGGCGAGCATGCCGGTCCGCGATCCCTTGAGATGACGGGCGACGGTGTTGGGCCGGTAGCCGAGCTCCTGGGCGACCTCGTGCACCCGGCGGCGCGTCTCCTCCGATACGCGTCCGCGTCCCGTGATCGCGAACGACGCGGTCGAGCGGGACACGCCGAGCCGGTCGGCGATGTCCTGCAGGGTCACCGCTCGGTCGGGTCGCATGATCTCGAACCTACCCCGTGCGGGCGGTCGCGGCCCTCGGCGCCGGCGCGACCTCGGCCGGCGATGCCGCCCTCGTCGCCGGCGCGGGGAGGACGTTCTGCAGGGACCCGGTGCTGTTCTGCAGGGTGGGGTCTGCCGGGAGCGAACCGGATCCGCCCGCGGCCCCCCTGTTTCTGGCTCGGACGCCCGGCCGAAGGGCGAGGCCTCCCTGCAGAACGACCGAGCCTCCCTGCAGAACGGCGCCCGAGGCGCGGTGCCCAGTGAGCGGTGCCGAGGCGCGGTGCCCGGTGAGCGGCGCCGACGGGCTCAGCCCAGCAGCACCGTGAGCACGGTGGATCCGCCGCCGACCAGGATGAGGGCGACGATCACGACCCAGGCCGTGATGCGGATCCGGCGCTGCCGCCGTGCGCTGTAGATCGAGAGGTCTTCGGTCTCCTCGGGAGTGCTGTTCATGAGCGTCCTCGCGGGCCGTCAGGCGCCGACCGGCTCCGTGACGGTCGGACCGAACGCGGCCGGCAGGGTCGCCTGAGCCGTGGCGCGCAGCTCGTCGACGGAGATCGTGAAGACGTCCTGCACCTCGAGCTGCGGGGCGCTGTCCGTCACGCCGATGCGCAGCACCGGGTAGCCCCGGCCCTCGCACAGACCCTGGAACTTCACGTCGTCCTCGCGCGGCACGGTCACGATCACGCGGCCGGCCGACTCGGAGAAGAGCGCGGTCGCCGCGTCCACGCCGTCGCGCTCCATGAGCTCGGTCAGCCACACGCGGGCGCCGACGCCGAAGCGCATGACGCCCTCGGCGAGGGCCTGGCCGAGGCCGCCCTCGCTCAGGTCGTGGGCCGAGGAGATCAGCCACTCGTCGCGCGCCGCGCCGATCAGGCCCGCCAGGCGCTTCTCGCCGGCGAGGTCGACCTTGGGCGGCAGGCCGCCGAGGTGGCCGTGGATGACGTCGGCCCAGGCGGATCCGGAGAGCTCGGTCGAGGTGGTGCCGAGCAGGTAGATGTTCTGGCCTTCGTCCTGCCAGCCGGACGGGATCCGGCGGGACACGTCGTCGATGATGCCGAGCACGCCGACGAGCGGGGTCGGGTGGATGGGCACGTCGCCGGTCTGGTTGTAGAACGAGACGTTGCCGCCGGTGACCGGGGTGCCGAGCTCGAAGCAGCCGTCGGCGAGGCCGTCGACGGTCTGGCCGAACTGCCACATGACCTCGGGGTTCTCCGGGGATCCGAAGTTCAGGCAGTCGGTGATGGCGGTGGGCTCGGCGCCGGTGACGGCGACGTTGCGGTAGGCCTCGGCCAGCGCCAGCTGCGCACCCGCGTAGGGGTCGAGCTGGCTGTAGCGGCCGTTCGCGTCGGTCGAGATCGAGACGCCGAGCCCCGACTCCTCGTCGACGCGGATCATGCCGGCGTCGTCGGGGAAGGCGAGGGCGGTGTTGCCGAGCACGTAGTAGTCGTACTGGTTGGTGATCCAGCGGGTGTCGGCGAGGTTCGGGCTCTCCAGCAGTGCCAGGAACTGCTGCTTCAGCGCCTCCGGGTCGTTGTCGCGGGGGAGCAGCTCGGCCGCATCGGCCTGCAGCGCGTCGATCCAGCTCGGGTAGGCGACGGGGCGGTCGTAGACGGGGCCGTCCACGGCGACCGTGGAGGGATCCACGTCGACGATGCGCTCGCCCTGCCAGTCGATGATGAGGCGGCCGTCGCCGGTGACCTCGCCGAGGACCGAGGTCTCGACGTCCCACTTGTTCACGACGGCGAGGAACGCGTCGAGCTTCTCCGGGGCGACGATCGCCATCATGCGCTCCTGCGACTCCGACATGAGGATCTCCTCAGCGGTCAGGGTGGGGTCGCGCAGCAGCACGTTGTCGAGAGACACGTGCATGCCGGAGTTGCCGTTCGCGGCCAGTTCGGAGGTGGCGCAGGAGATGCCCGCGGCGCCGAGGTCCTGGATCGCCTCGACGAGCTCTTCGCGGTAGAGCTCGAGGCAGCACTCGATGAGCACCTTCTCGGCGAACGGGTCGCCGACCTGCACGGCCGGGCGCTTGGTCGGGCCGGTCGAATCGAAGGAGTCGGAGGCGAGGATCGATGCCCCGCCGATGCCGTCGCCGCCGGTGCGGGCGCCGAAGAGCACGACCTTGTTGCCGACGCCGGTGGCGTTCGCGAGCTTGAGGTCCTCGTGGCGCAGCACGCCCACCGCGAGCGCGTTCACGAGCGGGTTCGCCTGATAGACCGCGTCGAACACGGTCTCGCCGCCGATGTTCGGCAGGCCGAGGCAGTTGCCGTAGAAGCTGATGCCGGCGGTGACTCCGTGCACGACGCGGGCCGTGTCGGGGTCGTCGATCGCGCCGAAGCGCAGCGCGTCCATCACGGCGACCGGGCGGGCGCCCATCGAGATGATGTCGCGCACGATGCCGCCGACGCCGGTCGCGGCGCCCTGGAACGGCTCGATGAAGGAGGGGTGGTTGTGCGACTCGGCCTTGAACGTGACGGCCCATCCCTCGCCGACGTCGATGACGCCCGCGTTCTGCCCCATGCCGACCATGAGGCGCTTCTTCATCTCGTCCGAGACCTTCTGCCCGAACCGGCGCAGGTAGTTCTTGCTCGACTTGTAGGAGCAGTGCTCGCTCCACATCACGGAGTACATTGCCAGCTCGCCGCTCGTGGGGCGGCGGCCCAGGATCTCCCGGATCCGCGCGTACTCGTCGTCCTTGAGGCCGAGCGCCGCGTACGGCTGCTCCTTCTCCGGCGTCGCCGCGGCGTTGGCGACGGAGTCGGGGACGTGGGTGGTGGGGGTGTTCGGGGTGGTCACGCGGGCTCCTGGAGCGAGGGGAGGCGGGGCAGGATCCAGTCTACCGGCGGCGGGGGATCCGGATCCGCCGGGTTCGGCCCCCGGTCGAGCCGATGCGTGCGGGTGCGACGGGCGCCCGGGTTCTGGTTCCGGCGGGGCGTGACGATCAGCACAGGTCGTGACGATCAGCACACGGGATCCGGTCGAAACCTGTGCAGATCGTCGCACGCTGTGCAGATCGTGACCCCGAAGGAGGCGACGGGATCCCGCACCCCGTGACGCCGGATTCAGCCGAAGCATAGAATCGGGGGGCGGCACCGTCAGTGCATCGTGCCGACTTGGGGTGCGCGACGGAGCGCAGGAAGCAGGACTCGCATGAGTGTGAAGTATGACCAGGGAGCGCCGGATCCGGCGACGCGGACGCTCGATTCGGTGACCGGCATCAGCAAGAAGGGCCTGCCGACCGGCACGGTCGGCGTGCTCGGCGCACTCGTGATCGGGATCTCGACCTGTGCGCCGGCGTACACGCTGACCGCCGCCGTCGGACCGGCGGCGAGCGAGGTGGGGTACCAGACCCCCGCGATCTTCCTCATGGGCTTCATCCCCATGCTGCTCGTGGCGCTCGGCTACCGTGCCCTGAACTCGGCGATGCCCGACTCCGGCACGTCGTTCACCTGGGCGACCCGGGCGTTCGGGCCGTGGATCGGGTGGATGGCCGGCTGGGGCCTCATCGCCGCGACCGTGCTCGTGCTGTCGAATCTCGCGGGCATCGCCGTGGAGTTCCTGTTCCAGTCGATCAGCATCCTCGTCGGGGATCCGTCGATCGCGGATCTCGCGGCGAACAAGTTCATCAACATCGCCGTGTGCCTCGCGTTCATGGCGCTCGCGACGCTCATCTCGTACCGGGGCATGACCTCGACCAAGGTGTTCCAGTACATCACCGTGATCTTCCAGATGGCCGTCATGGTGTGGTTCGTCGTCGCGATGTTCGTGGGCGCCGCCGACCCGGCCAACAAGGAGGCGAAGCTTCCGGAGCTGAGCTGGTTCAACCCGTTCGAGGTGTCGAGCTTCAGCGCCTTCGCCGCCGGCATCGCGGTGTCGATCTTCGTCTACTGGGGCTGGGACACGGTGCTCACCATGGGTGAGGAGACCAAGCCCTCGAAGGGACGCCTCTCGACCGAGAGCAAGGCGGCGATGATCCTCGTCGCGATCCTCGTGGTCCTCTACGTCGGCACCGCGACCGCGACGGTCGCCTTCGCGGGCCTCGGCGACGGCCCGACCGGCCTCGGCAACCCCGACATCATCGAGAACGTCTTCGCCGCGCTCGCCCACCCGGTCATGGGACCGGCGGCGATCCTGCTCTCCCTCGCGATCCTCGTCAGCGCGATGGCGTCGATCAACTCGACGGCCATCTCGCCCGCGCGCACCCTGCTCGCAATGTCGCACTACGGGGCGCTGCCTCCGTCGCTGAAGAAGGTGCACCCGAAGTACAAGTCGCCACACGTGGCGCTGCTGCTCTCGTCGATCGTCGCCTCGGTGTTCTACGCCGTGATGCGCTTCATCAGCGAGGACGTCCTGTGGGACACGATCACCGCGCTCGGCATGATGGTCTGCTTCTACTACGGCGTCACCGCGCTCGCGAGC
The DNA here is from genome assembly GCF_023703415.1 of Microbacterium sp. USTB-Y. Classification (GTDB taxonomy): domain Bacteria; phylum Actinomycetota; class Actinomycetes; order Actinomycetales; family Microbacteriaceae; genus Microbacterium. The sequence goes on from NZ_JAGMTU010000009.1 coordinate 18,074, forward strand.
CCCTGGTACTTCCGCAAGTCGGCGTTCCGCGAGGGCTTCGGGTCGATCCTCATGAAGATCGTGCTGCCCGGCATCGGCGGGATCCTGCTACTCATCGTCTTCGTCAAGACGACGATCGACGCCATGGATCCGGAAGCGGGGTCCGGCAGCAACATCGGCGGTGTGGGGTTGGTCGGCATCATCGGCGTGACCGTGCTCGGGCTCGGCGTGATCCTCATGTTCGTGCAGGCGAAGGCGTCGCCCGAGTTCTTCCGCGGCAAGCGCCTCGCGCGCACCGACGCGACGAACGACACGTCGGCGCTCCAGGTGTTCGACGACGGTCTCGGCAGCTGAGCCTGGCGCACGGGCGCGGATCCGCGGGCGGGTCCGGCGCTCGTCAGCCGCCGCGGCGCATCGCCGCGGGCGGTGGGCGGTGTCGCGAGCAGCACACGATGCGACGATCAGCACACGGCTCAGGCCAGAACATGTGCTGATCGTCACGCGATGTGCTGATCGTGACACCGGACTCTGCCGGGGCTGATCCCGGCAGATCTGCCTTATTGCACCGACCAGCCGCCGTCGGAGGCGAGGATCGCGCCGTTGATGTTCACGGCGTCGTCCGAGAGCAGGAACGTGATCGACGCGGCGAGGTGCTCGGCCGTCGCCACCGTGGGGATCGCCTGCTGGAACGGCGCGAGCCGACCGGATCCGTACTCGGACATATGCGGCGGCATGGGGATCCCGGTCGCGACGCCGCCGGGGGCGACCGAGTTCACGCGGATCCCCTTGGGCCCGTACATGAACGCCGCCGACTTCGTGACGCCGATGATGCCGTGCTTGCTGGCCGTGTAGGCGTTGCCCGACGCGTTGCCGCGCAGGCCGGCCTCGCTCGAGACGTTGAGGATAGATCCGCGTCCCGCCGCCTCCATGAGCGGCAGGACCGCGCGCATGAGCTTGAACGGCGCGGTGAGGTTGATCGCGATCACGCGGTCCCAGACGGCGTCGGGGGTCTCGCCGGCGGGCGAGAAGTCGTCGTTGATGCCCGCGACGTTGGCGAGGCCGTCGATGCGGTCGCCGGCCGCGGTGATGACGCGATCGATCGCGTCCTGCTGGGTGAGGTCGCCGGCCACGGTCACGATGCCCGGGAACTCGGCGGCCAGGGCGTCGAGCTTCTCGGCCGCGATGTCGCAGGCGACGACGCGGCCGCCTTCGCGCGTGATGCGGGATGCCGTGGCCTTGCCGATGCCCGATGCGGCGCCCGTGACGATCACCGTCTTCCCGGAGAAGCGGCCGGGGGTGACCTGCTCGGTCCAGCCTGTGGCGGCGGTGTCCTCGGGGATCTCGCCGCCGTTCGCGGCGCGCACGAGGTCGTCGACGACCGACTGCGGCATCGCGCCCTGGCTCATCACGACGAGCTGCTGCAGGGGCAGGCCGAGCACGGGGGCGAGCGAGTCGGCGCTCGCTCCGGACTGCGCGAGCAGTCCGCGGATCAGCTCGCCGCCGGTCGGGTCGGCCAGCCAGTCGCCGATGGAGGAATTCGCGGTCAGGGCCATGGGTGTCTCCTTCGTTCGCCGTGGATCCGGATCCAGGGTGCGATCGGGTTTCGCAACGGTGCGTCCACTTATTCCTGAGCGTACACCTCGCTACCCTCGGAGGGTGCCCCGTCCCCGCAGCGAGAACGCCCGCCAGTCCGTCCTGGCGGCGATGCGTCGCGCGCTCGCCGCAGACGGCTATGACGCGGTGACCATCGAGGGGCTGGCCGCGGAGGCCGGGGTCTCGAAGCAGACGATCTACCGGTGGTGGCCGTCGAAGGCCGCGATCCTGGGTGAGGCGCTGCTCGAGGGAGCGCTGCCGGGGGCCGACGTGGTGCTGCCGTTCTCCGCGGACCTCGCTGCGGACCTGCGGTCGTGGTTCACGACCGCGGGCGAGCACCTCTCCCGTGCGGAGAACGTCGAGCTCGCCCGGGCGCTTATCGCCGTGACGGCGACGGATCCGGACCTCGGCGAGGCCCTGAACCATCGGTTCGCGGATCCGATCGTGTCGTGGATCGTCGCCCGCGTGGCGCAGGCGCAGGAGGACGGTGCAGTGCGCGCGGACGTGAACGCGGCGGTCGTCGCCGACCAGTTCGTCGCGGCGACGTCGTACGCGGCGCTGCTCGGCCGGCCGCTGCCCGCCGAGCGCGTCGATGCGCTCGTGGACCTGGTGATGCGAGGGATCGCGGCGCCGATCCCGGGACATTGAGCGCACCGCCTTCCCGGCGCGTTGAACGCATCGCCTTCCCCGGGTCGTCGAACGCGTCGCCTTCCCCGGGTCGTCGAACGGGTGAGCTTCGGGGTCGTTTGAGCGGGTGAGCTTCGGGGTCGTTAAACGGGGTGAGCTTCGGGGTCGTTGAGCGAGCGAAGCGAGACGAAACGCGACGTCGTTCCGCAATGACGGCCTGTGGATAACTTCCGAGGCCGTGCGACGGATCCGGCTACCTTGTGGGCATGAAACCTCGGAGCACAGCTCTCGCAACCCCGGCCGGACGCGCAGGCCCGTTGGCTGGGACGTTACGCGCGGGCATCGCAGCGGTACTCATCAGCGCCGCGATCGGCCTGGCCGGCTGTACCCCCGACCCCGCCCCCCAGCCCACGCCGACACCGCTTTTCGCAAGCGAGGCGGAGGCGTTCACAGCGGCGGAGCAGGTGTACAGGGATTACACAGACGCAAGCAATGAACGTCGTGACGGGAAGGCCGATGCAGATCCACAGAACTTTCTTTCGGGACAGGCATTGGAGGACGACATTAACGCCCAACGCACTCTTAGAGCCAAGCGCCTCAAGGTCGTGGGCCCTAACCGAGTGACTTCCTTTCGTGCTTTCGACTACGACCAAGCGCGGGGGCAGATCGGGGCCGACGTCTGCATCGATGTGACTGAGAGTCGCGTTCTTGACGATTCAGGGGAAGACGTGACGCCATCAAGTCGGGCGAGCTTGGTAGCTCTCCATGTCGTCATGACGCAGGAGCATGATCGGCTCCAGATCACGAGCGCCGTTGCGGGGAAGCACTCATGTACTTCTTGAGGGGGCCAATCTTGAGGGAGTCAATCGCTATTCCTGCGATTCTCACGCTGCTTCTGCTGGGTCTGACGGGACCTGCAACGCTTTTCCCACTCCAAGGCGCCGCCGCCGACCCTCCCCCCGCTTGCAGTTCGGATGAGATTGCGGTTGGGCTATGCGGTGCAGATTCCGGCGGCATCACCATCACGGATAGCCAGACCGAAGGTGAGGGTGGCAACGGCCCCAACGGCGGTTCCAGCGATCCAGGTGCATCCGGCGGTGGCGCCCCGACCCCGCAGGAGATCTGCCTGGCGACGCCGGGCCCGCCCAGCGCTTTCTGCCGCTCGCTCACGCCCGTGGGTGTGCCCGTCGGCCAACCCTCCCCGGCGACGCCCGGCTGGAGTGTCACGATGTCCGACCTCGCTCGTTTCGTCCCGGCCACGGCGACCGTCGTCGGCGAGCCGGACAACGTCGCGGTCGTCGGCCTTCCTGCGAACTTCGTCAGCAGCGCCGCAACCGAGACGATTCCCGGTTCGGTCCTCGACCGGGCGCTGACCATCCGATTCACCCCGGTCAGCTATGCGTTCGATTACGGCGACGGCGAACGGCGCACGAGCACCACGCCCGGCACCGCCTGGGACGCGAGTGGTCAACCGCAGTTCACCCCCACCGACACGAGCCACGTCTACAGGAAGCCCGGCATCTTCACGGTGACGGCTACGGTCACCTACTCCGCAGACATCGACCTCGGAGCCGGTTGGATCCCGATCAACGGCAGGCTGACGGGTCCTCCAGCGAGTCAGCAGATCCGCGTCGTCAAGGCCTACACCGCGCTCGTCGAAGGCACGTGCATGGAGCGGCCTCGCGCCCCCGGCTGCTGAGCGCGGCCACCGGTCGGATGGTGGAAACTCGGCGACTCAGGTCCGGGCGCCTCGCGACTCCCGGATCCGCGGTCCATCAGCAGCAGCAGGCGAGAGAGCACCGCGCGCCGGCATCCGGAAGGTCAGAGGCACCGAGCTGCGGAACTCCGAGACGAAGCGTCCGGTGCCGTGCAGGTCGGCGCCGAGCTCGCGCACCGTCGCGACGAGTTGCGTGAGCTGGTGCGACGAAGGGCCGGCGGGGCCGCCGGTCTGCGCGTCGAGGAGCGCCTTCTGGATCGTCCGGACCGAAGTGATGCGCGTCGGCTGCGCGTGCGCGGTCTCGTCGAGACCGCTCGTCCACAGACGCGCGTCGGGGTGCGAGTAGAACACGCAGGTCTGCACGTAGGGCGCGGAGCCGTGTTGTGCAAGCAGGTGCTGATGGAAACGGCGCGCCTGACGCCGCACCTGCGAGGCGGGGGAATCGGAGCCGAGGTGGGTGCGCACGTCGAGACGCTCGGCGCCGTCCGGCGTCACCGAGATCGCGAATGACGTCGGCAGCGCGTTCTCGTCGAACAGCACCCCGAGCGCTCCCGCGAGCGACGAGGGCTTCTTGCCGTCGAGAATGAGGCCCTTCCAGTTCTTGCTGTCGACCAGTACGACGGCCTTCTCGGTGATCACAAGATGGTCGAGCTGCGCGCAGTACGGGGCGAGAGATCCTTCATCACGCGGCGAGAACACGATGTTGGTCGCGACGATCGCATCCAGCCCGGCCGCCTCACAGGCGTCGACGAGCACCTCACGGGATGCGAGCTCCCAGCGCAGACCGCGGCCGGCGAGGAGCCGGGAGCCCTCCTCGTTGGCGATCGCGGCGTCGCGCTCGGCGGTGAGGGTGCGCACCTGTTCCGCGTGCGCGTCGAGACGCTGCTTCGTCTCGGTGTCGTGGCGGGCGGTCAGCCCGGCGAGCGTCTCGTCGTGTGTGCTCTGCAGTTCGCGCGTCGCACTGGCCTGGCGCTCGACGAGCGAGCTCTCCTCGTCGGCATAGCGGCGCCGCAGCTCGTCGTTGACGCTCCGATTGCGGCGGCTCAAACCCCACACCGTGAGCGCGAAGGCGATGATCAGCACCGCGACGACGACGAGCAGGACCAGAGTGGGGATCTCCATCCGTCCAGCCAATCAGCGTCCACCGACTTTCCCGGCGCGTCGTCCGCGCGTGGCGCAGACCGGATCCGCAACGTCGATCAGACGCGGATGTAGGCGGCCCCATCGAACTGGGCGTCGCTGAGCGCGACGGTCGCGGCAGGCACCGTGATCACACCGGGCTGGAGCTGGTCGACCGGAATTCCGTGACCGCGGAGGCCGCCTTCGCACGCCTCGACCGTGGCGACCTCGGTCGGCGGAAGAGGTGCGGCTCCAGCGGCGACTCCGGGGATCGCCGGCCCGTTCACGATGATGCGGATCCGCGTCTCCGGGCGTTCGCTGTGCAGGATGTCGGCCATGCCGATGGCCCGTGCGACGTCCGCAGGCTGTCCGGACACGTGCAGCAGAACGGTGCGCTGAAGAGTCATGGGGTCATCCTTGCGCATCCCGCTCGGCGTCGCCCGCGCGTTCGGCGGCCAGTTGCGTGTACTTCACCTTGCGGCCGCGCGCCTGGTCGACCGGATACTTTTCGCGGGTCGATTCGAGCTTGCGCAGCACGATCTCGTCGAGATCGACGCCGATGCGGTTCGCCAGGTGGATGCAGTACGTGACGACGTCGGCGAGTTCCTCCTCGACGCGCGTCTGGTCGAAGTCGGACCCCCACTGGAAGCACTCCAGCAGCTCGCCGGACTCGATCGAGATGCTCTTGGCGAGGTTCTCCGGCGAGTGGAACTGATCCCAATCGCGCTCCTCGACGAAGGCGCGGAGGGCGGCGAGCGTGGCGGGGGACGGCATGGGGCCGAGGCTAACGGATCCTGTCTTCGGTCGAGGAGCGTTCGCGATGAAGTCGGTGCAACGACCTGCCTCGCTCGGGGGTTCCACGTCGAGCGGTAACCTCGACGGTCCCATGCCGAGCGGTGACGTCTGGCGCTCACTCAGGCGGGCACGACCTCGACTTCGCAGTGCTCATGCGCAGCCTTGGCCAGCCGGCGGTCGAGTGTCATCAAGGGGCAGTGGAACGCCTCGGCCAGTGCGACATAGGCCGCGTCGTAGGCGGAGAAATTGTGTCGGAGTGCGAGCATCCGCGGAGTCAGCGGCAGAGACGGGTGCAAGTCGATGGGGATGCGGAGGAGATCATCGGCGGCGATGGCGAGAGCATGATCCTCGAGGTGCCCCCCGAGGTGCAATCCCCGCAAGGCTGAGGCGACTTCGACGGGCAGGAAGTCGGGTGCGAGGAGCGTCTCACCCAGGATGCGCTCATGCAATCGAGAGGCGGAACCGTGCTCACCGATCAGTTCGACGACGACCGAGGCATCGACGACGATCATCGACCGCGACGACCATCCCGAATCGCCTTCAGGATCGCCGCGCGGGGGACGTGCTGGGGTGGCCGCTGCTCCAGCTCGGCAAGCATCTCCGACAGCGTCGGGCGGGACGCCAGCTGCGTCAGTTCTCCGGTCAGATACTGCTGCAGGGACTGTCCGCGCGCTTCGGCCCGCGCGGACAGCACCGAGTGCACCGCCGGATCGAGGTCGCGGATCAGCACGTTCGGCATGCTTACAGTATGCATGCATGTTCCCCGATCTGACAGTTGAGGATCGCCATGCATGCAGTCTGTACGGGGGCGTGATGGCCGGTGCGTCCGGGGCTGAATCGGGGGACGACTCGTCGCCGGTGTGTGCGGTGCAGGGCGAAGGTCCCACTGAGGCTCTGGAGCGTAATGGTGAGCCAGTTGCTCAACATGTGCACAGAAAAGCCTATTGTGCTCATCATGACTTGTCGGGGTGATCTCCGATTTGTCCCGGATCCCCTCGCGGGCGGATACTCGACCCGTCCCGGGCGTCGATCCCGGCCGGGGTCCAACAATGAATCCGACTTCCTCTTTCGTGCCTGCCGCACCCGGCCGCAGCATCGCCGTCGTCGGCGCCGGGCGCCTCGGCGGCGTGCTCGCGCGAGCGCTGCGGGATGTCGGGTTCACGGTGTTCGGGCCGCTGCGCCGGGGCGAGGCGATCCCCGCGGTCGACGTCGCCCTCCTGTGCGTGCCCGACGCGGCGATCCACGACGCGGCGGAGGCCGCGCGCCCGCATGCAGCACTCGTCGGCCACGTCTCCGGCGCGACGGGGCTCGACGACGTCGACTTCAGCGTCCACCCGTTGCAGACCTTCACCGGATCCGAGCCGCCGGCCGTCTTCCGAGGCATCGGCGCGGCGATCGAAGGGCGCACGGAGGAGGCGCTCGCGGCAGCGGATGGCATCGCTCGCGCGCTCGGCGCGCTCCCGTTCCCGGTCGACGATGCGCACCGCGCCGGGTATCACGCGTCTGCGTCGATCGCCTCGAACCTGCTCCTCGCGGTGCTGGATGCGGCAGAGCAGGTGGCCGGATCCGCGGGGATTCCCTCTGCGGAGGCGCGAGCGGCTCTCGCCCCTCTCGTGCGGCAGACGGTCGAGAACTGGGCTGAGCGCGGCGCGGCCGACGCCCTCACCGGACCGATCGCTCGCGGCGATGAGGTGACGGTCGCGAGGCAGCGGGCGGCCATCGCGGAAGGCGACCCGGAACTGCTCCCGGTCGTCGATGCGCTGATCGCGCAGACCCGGGTGCTCGCCGGACATGCCGGTGACCGCGTTTCGTCTCGCTCCGCTCGCTCAACGACCCCGGGGGAGGGGCGCTCGACGGCCGTGGGGGATGTCCGCCCGACGACCCCGGAGGATGTCCGCCCGACGACCCCGGGGGACGCTCGCCCGACGACCCTGGCGGGTGCGAGCCCGTCGGCCGAGAGGACCCGCGCATGAGGATCATCCGCACGATCGCCGAGGTCCGCGAGGCCGTCCGCGCGGCCAGGCGCCAGGACAGGACCGTCGGCCTCGTTCCCACCATGGGCGCCTTCCACGACGGGCACCTGTCGCTGATGGACGAGGCTCGGAGGAACAACGACCTCGTGGTCGTGTCGCTCTTCGTCAATCCGACGCAGTTCGGTGCGAACGAAGACCTCAGCCGCTACCCGCGTGATGAGGCTCGCGACGCCGCGATGGCCGATGACCACGGCGTCGACATCCTGTTCGCGCCCGAACCGTCCGAGATCTACCCCGACGGCTTCGCCACGACGATCCATGTCGCCGGAGTCACCGACGTGCTCGACGGCGCGGTCCGCGGCGCGCATCACTTCGACGGCGTCGCCACCGTCGTCGCCAAGCTGTTCGGCATCGTGGCCCCCGACGTCGCCTACTTCGGGCAGAAGGATGCGCAGCAGGTGCTCGTGGTCCGCCGGCTCGTGCGCGACCTGAACCTCGATGTGCGGATCGAGGCCTGCCCGATCGTGCGGGAGGCCGACGGGCTCGCCATGAGCTCGCGCAACGTCTACCTCGACCCCGCCGCCCGCGCCCAGGCCACCGCGCTCAACCGGTCGCTCGACGCCGCACAGGCACTCGCCGACGCGGGGGAGCGGAACGCCGGAACGATCATCGCCGCGGCCCACGCCGTCCTCGCCGACGCGGGCATCGCTCCCGAGTACCTCGAGCTCCGCGACGCCGAGACTCTGCAGCCGATCACCCTCCTCGACGGCGACGCGCTGCTCGCCGTCGCCGCCCGGGTCGGGGCGGCTCGGCTCATCGACAACCACACCCTCCGCTCTGCCGACAGGAGAGGCGACGCCTGATGCGACGCACCATGCTGAAGTCGAAGATCCACCGCGCGACGATCACCGGATCCGATCTGCACTACGTCGGATCCATCACGATCGATCCCGACCTGCTCGAGGCGGCCGACATCCTCCCGCACGAGCAGGTGCACGTCGTCGACGTCGACAACGGATCCCGATTCGAGACGTACACGATCGAGGGAGAACGCGGATCCGGGGTGATCCAGGTCAACGGCGCGGCCGCCCGGCTCGTGCACACGGGTGACACCGTCATCGTCATCTCCTACGCCGACTACGCCCCCGAGGACCTCACCGACTACGTCCCGACCGTGGTCCACGTCGACCGGACCAACACGATCATCCAGGTCGACGACGCCGTCGGCACACTGCTCACGGGGGCCCTCGCATGAGCGCGCACGCCGCCCCCACCCGTCGCCTCACGCTCGGCGACCTCGCCGCGAAGAAGGCGGCCGGCGAACCGATCGTCATGGTCACCGCCTACGACCATCCCGGTGCGCAGATCGCCGAGGCCGCGGGCGTCGACATGGTGCTCGTCGGCGACTCCGCCGCGATGACGGTGCTCGGCTACGACAGCACGGTGCCCGTCTCGGTCGACGAGATGATCATGCTCACGAAGGCGGTCCGGCGCGGGCTCACGAAGCCCCTGCTCGTCGCGGATCTGCCGTTCGGGTCGTATGAGACGTCCGATGCGCAGGCGCTCGCCACGGCCCAGCGCTTCGTCAAGGAGACCGGCTGCGACCTGGTCAAGATCGAGCGCGGCGGCACCTCCGTGCAGCGCGCCCGGGCGCTCGTGGAGGCGGGGATCCCCGTCGTCGGCCACGTCGGGCTCACCCCGCAGACTGCCACCTCCCTCGGCGGCTACCGTTCGCAGGGGCGCACCGCCGAGGCCGCCCTCGCCGTGATCGACAGCGCGATCGCCCTGCAGGATGCGGGCTGCTCGCTGCTCGTCGTCGAAGCGGTGCCGAGCGAGGTCACGGAGGCGCTGATGGCGCTGATCCACATCCCGGTGATCGGGATCGGTGCCGGATCCGCCCCCGACGGGCAGGTGCTGGTGTTCCACGACCTGCTCGGCATCTACGACGGCGGCGCGGCGAAGTTCGTCAAGCGGTACGCGGATCTGCGCACGGCGGCGATCGACGGCGTGACCGCCTATGCCGACGAGGTGCGCGGTCACGTGTATCCCGCTCCCGAGCACACGTACGCCATGCCGGCCGAGGAGGCCGTGCGCCTGCGGGAGCTGCTCGCGGCGCGATAGCACGGGACCGCCGAGGGTGGTGTCCGGCGCGGTGCTTGGACGGAGCCCGGCCTGCGCGTGCGCTTTGCTCGGAGATGTGCCGGTTCTTCGGATCCCTTGCGCGGATCCGTCCGACGTTGGTGTACAACTCCGAAGATGGGGCACGTTGGCGGCGCGGGGGCGGCCCCGCGCCCGGCTTGCGCGTGCGCCCGGCGCCCGGTGTCCGGCCTGCGTGTGCGCTTTGCTCGGAGATGTGCCGGTTCTTCGGATCCTTTGCGCGGATCCGTCCGACGTTGGCGTACAACTCCGAAGATGGCGCACGTTGGCGGCGTGGGGGCGGCCCCGCGCCCGATCAGATCAGGCGGCGCAGCGCCTCTTCCAGGGTCACGCCCTGGGCGTCCGCACGGTCGCGGAGGCGCGCGTGCTCGGAGGCGCTGAGCGTCACCCGCAGCTCGATCGGGCTGGTGTCGGCCGGCAGATCGAGCCCGTCGAGCAGGTCGGAAGCCTCGGCCCACAGGGCGGGCGCCGGGGCCGCGGAGGGCGCGACGACGGGAAGCGACACTGCGGCTGCGACGAGGGGCTCGTCGAGCACGGCGGGCGCATCGCCCGTCGCCGAAGCGGCCGCGGTGAACCCCGGGCCGCGGTCCGGATCCTGCTTGCGCTGGTATGCGGTCGCGGCGGCGTTCGCGCGCTGATCGGCGGCCTCGTTCAGCGGATGCCCGGCGTGGCCCTTGACCCAGGTGAACGACACGTCGCGCCCGCGCAGTGCCTCGTCGATGCCCTCGAGCAGGTCGCGATTGAGCACCGGACCGCCGTCGGACTTGCGCCAGCCCTTGCGCTTCCAGCCGGGCATCCACTTGGTGACGGAGTCGATCACGTACCGGCTGTCGCACTCGATCACGAGCTTCTCACCGGCGACGTCCTCCGTCGCCTGCAGCAGTTCGAGCACGGCGCGCAGCTCGCCCTGGTTGTTCGTGCCATGCGGGGATCCCCCGGCGGCCCAATTGGCGTCGTCGATGTACCAGGCCCAGCCGTTGGGACCGGGGTTGCCCAGGGCGGATCCGTCTGCCGCGGCGGTGATCGTCATCCCTCCACCGTAGGGCGTGGGGAGGCGCGGTCCGGGCGTGGCGGGTGTCGGGCGAGGCTACGGCGCGGGGCTTCTGCGGCACCCTCGGCGCGGCCGCGGGCCCGGAAGGCGCGAGTCCGCAGTTCCCGCGGTTCGCCCAGGGCCCGAATTGCGCGAGTCCGAGTGCTTATCGCTGCCGCCCCGTGCACAACTCAGGCTGGAAGCAGTCGAGTGCCCATGATTCGGGTGCTTCAGGGCGTTTCAGAGAGATACAGCCTGAGTTGCGCACGGCAGCCGTGCGGTACGGCTACTCGCAGCCGATGCCGTCGCCGTTGCTGTCGAGACGGTAGATGTCTGTGCCGACCACGCGCACCGGGCCCTGGACATAGGCAGGCCCATTGCCGCTGCCGCCGGCGCAGTCCACGTCGCTGGCGATGGGGACGCACGCGTCGGCGTAGTTCGGGTCGCATTGGCCGGCGGGCTCTTGGGCGACGAGGGGTGCGGGCGGCGCGGCCTGCTGTTCCCGCGTTCCGTGTGCCGTCACCTCGGTGACCGGGGGCAGAGTGACCGTCTCCTTCGCGACGGTCCGGCCGATCTCCTTGCCGTCGATCTTCGTCACTCGGTAGGTCGTGACCTTCGAGCCTTCGACGCCTGCCGTGACGACCTCCATCACCCCGAGGTCGCGCTCGGGATCGTCGACCGTCGAGCGCTCGAAAGGGATCACCGTCACGACGTCCACCATCTCGTAAGTGGTCGGGACGGGCGTGGGAGTCGGCGCCGCGGCCGCGAACGAGCGCGGGGTCGCGCTGGAGGTGACGTCCGCGGTGAGCATCGCCGGACGTGTGGCACCGTTCGCGGCACCGCCGCCGATCAGGAGCAGCGCGGCGGCGCCCAGTGCCAGCAGACCCGAGGCGCGCGACCGCAGCGAGAGCCGGGGAGCGCCGCCGCGGATGAAGACGTACACCGCGAGCCCGAGCACGGCCAGGATCACCAGAAGCCACAGTGCCGGCGTGATCCGTGCGAGCACGCCGCCGAGCATGATGACTCCCAGGACGACGAGAGCGGTCACCCACCACGGGCGACGTCGGGACGCGCCCCTCGCTGCTCCTGGGGCGGGTGGCGGCACCGAGCCCGCCGGAACCGGGGTCGTATCAGCCGTCCAGGTCGTGCCGTTCCACCAGCGCAGCTGGGCGCTGTTCTCGGGATCGGGGTACCACGCGGGAGCAGGGGAGGAATCGGGCATCGCAGTCGCCGTTCGGGTCGGTCGGCATCGGGTCCCCGAATCCTATCGATCTGCTGAGAGTGCGTCCACGAGATCCCCCGCCCCCGCCCCCGCCCCCGGCCCCGGCCCCTCGACCCCCGGCCCCCGGCCCGAGGCCCCCGGCCTCAGGTCGCCGCGGCCTCGTGGCCGTCGATGAGGATCCGGCGCGGAGCGGGCCGGTCCACGACGAGCTGGGCGACGTTCTCGGCGTCGAACTCGAGACGCGTGCCGCTCTCCGGATCCCAGTCCGAGATCGCCGGGATCCCGAGCAGCTCCCCGCCGTGCACGGTCGCGATCCGGAAGACGCGCTCGAGGTCGGCGTCGGTGCGCGCGCCCGTACGGTAGCCCAGCAGGTGCGCACGGTCGAGCATGCTGCCGGTGCCGAACGGACTCCAGGCGTCGCGCACGCCGTCCGAGCCTGCGACGACCCGCACGCCGTGGCGCTCCATCCGGTCGAGGTCGGGCACGGGGTCGTCGCCGAGCGCGCACGTGGCGATCCAGATCCCCGCTTCCGCCACGAGGTCCAGGGTGTCGCCGAGGCTCGGCAGCGCGGCATCGCAGAGGGCGAAGGCGTGCCCGATGGTCACGCGCCCCTGCCTTCCGCCCGCGATCGTGCGCCGGGCGATCTCGCGGATCTGCGCGAGTCCGTCCTCGCCGCCGTCGTGCAGGTGGATGTCCAGGTCGCGCCCGGCGCGGTCGGCGAGGCCGAAGACCGCGTCGAGGTGTCCGTGCAGGTCGCCCTCGAGTCCGCCGGGGTCGATGCCGCCGACGAGGTCCGCCCCCGCTCCCAGCGCCGCCGTCATGGCGTCGAGCGTTCCCGGGTTCGTGAGCAGGCCGAACTGCGGGAAAGCCACGATCTGCACGGTCATCCCGGGCAGTCGCTCGGCGGCGGCCCGCACGCCCTCGACGTTCGCGGTGCCCAGTTTGGAGGAGACGTCCGCATGCGCGCGCGCCGCGAGGGTGCCGCTCGCGAACGCTCGGGAGAGCAGCGCGTGCGCCCGCTCCTCGACGCCGGTGACGTAACCGGCCTGGGTCGCGCGGTCTCCGGCGATCAGCTCGGGGAGCGTCGTCGCCGGGGACCGGGACACCCACGCCTGCCCCCACGAGGTCTTGTCGGGGTGGATGTGCGCGTCGACGAACCCGGGGGTGCGCAGCAGGTGCGCGCGGGCGCCTGCGGTGGCGTCGTCCCTGTCCGGTCGCTCGGTGCGTCGCATGCGGGATCCTTTCGGAAGGTCAGTCCTGATAGGGGAGCGTCGGCATCGCCTCGGTGCTCGCGTCGTCGAGCTGGAGGGCGAGGGGGCCGCCCTGTCGCTTCCGGCGCACGAGGTAGATCACGACTCCGATGGCGAGCCAGACGCAGCCGAGCGCATACGTGAACGGTGCCAGCGAGGTCCACAGCCAGGCGATCGAGACGAATCCGACGATCGGCAGGATGAGATGGCGGACCAGTCCCCAGCCGCGGCGCAGCTTCATGTCGAAGAACAGCACCTGGATCGTGGAGAGGTTCACCATGGCGAACGCGATCAGTGCGCCGAAGTTGATCATGTACACGGCCTGGTCGAGCGTGATGAACAGGGCGACGAGCGCAACCACGGAGACCACGAGCGCGGCGACGTAGGGAGTGCGGAAGCGGCGGTGCAGCCGGGCGAGCACCGGGGGAAGGATCCCGTCGCGGCCCATCGCGAACAGCACGCGACTGACGCTCATCTGCGCGGCCGTTCCGCAGAGGACGATGCCTGCCGTGTTCACGATGACGAAGGTGACCATGAGCACGTCTCCGCCCGCGTGCTGCATGAGCTCGGTGCCTGCGGCGTCGAGGTTCTGCAGCTTCGTCCAGTCGGGCGCGATGAGGCTGCCGGCGATCGCGAACGCCAGGTAGCCGAGCCCCGCGAAGAGCGTAGCGAGCACGATGCCCTTCGGCACCTTGCGGCGCGGATCCTTCGTCTCCTCGGCCAGGGTCGAGACGCCGTCGAAGCCGAGGAAGGCGAAGGCGACGATCGCGGCCGCCGCGAGGATCGGCAGGATCCCGCCGTCCCCGATCGACAGCGGCCGGGCGACCGCCTCCAGGCTCAGTTTCGGCGCGTTCATCACGGCGAGCACGAGGAAGGCGAGGATGACCAGCACCGATGCGACGATCACGACGGAGTTCATCCGCTTGATCCAGTTGACCCCGATGATGCTGAACACCGCGACGACGAGGATGCACAGCAGCGTGCCGACCCACGACGGCACCGAGGTGAACAGGCTGTTGAAGTAGAGGCCGAACAGCAGGAAGTTCACCATCGGCAGGAACAGGTAGTCCAGCAGCATGACCCAGCCGGTGAGGAACCCGGTGGCGGGGCCGAAGCCGCGTGTGACGTACGCGTACGCCCCGCCGGTGATCGGCACGTGCGCGGCCATGCGTCCGTAACTGTGCGCGGTGAACAGCATGATCACGATCGTGGCGACGTAGGCGGCGGGGAGGTGGCCGTCGCTGATCTTCGTGGCGGGGCCGTACACCGAGACGACGGACAGCACGCCCATCGAGGTGAGGCCGTAGGCGATCAATGCGGGCAGGCCGAGCTCGCGCTTCAGGGTGCGCGGGCGGTCCCGTTCCGGGGCGGAGGTGGTGGTCATGCGCAGACTCCCTTGTGCTGAAGGCTGACCGGGGACGAGCCGGGGCTCGATTCAGAATTGTATACCAAAACGAAGGATTGTTATACAAGAAGAGGGAATCAGCGACTCGATGGCTGCGATCGGGTACTTTTTGTCATGCAAGCATCGGGGAGAAGGGGATGGGTGGATGGCGCAGAGCACCACGGCGGAGTCGGAGGAGATGCATCCCGGCGCCTCTCAGGGGGTGAGGGTCTACGAGTGGATCCGCGACCGCATCATCGACGGTCGGCTGCCGACGGGCAGTCGCGTCCGCGAGCGCGAGGTCGTCGAGCAGCTCGGGGTGTCCCGTGTGCCGATCCGGGAGGCGTTCCCCCGCCTGGAGGCCGAGGGGTACATCCGCACGGTGCCGCACAAGGGGGCGATCGTCGCCCCGATGGAAGCCGTCGACGTCGCCGAGCTCTTCGACGTCCGAGCCTCGCTCGAGCCCCTCGCGGCGCGCCTGGCCGCGGCCCGCTGCGCGTCCGGCGTCTCGGGCGAGCGGCTGACGGAGGCCCTTTCGCTCGCCGCGCGTGCCCTGGACGTCCACGTCCAGGGGGAGCTCGCCGAGGCGACATCCGACTTCCACGACGAGCTCGTCGACCTCGCGGGCAGTCGGCTGCTGCAGGATCTGATGCTGCCGGTCCGTGGCCGGGTCAAGCGCCTGTTCCATCTGGCGAACACGCCGGACGACCGGGATCTGCACCATGAGCACCAGGAGCTGTGCGACGCGGTCGTGAAGGGGCAGGTCGAGCGGGCGGGGGCCCTGGCGCTCGCGCACGTCGAGCACTCCCGCATCGAGACGATGCAGATGCTCTTCTCCTCCGATTCATAGGGGCTGCTCTTCCCTTCCGATACATAGCGACATATCGTTGACTATCGCTCGGGGTGAGCGGGAATCGAGGAGGTCGTCATGGACAACGCATATGGACCGCGCGGATTCGGCGGGCCGGGGTTCGGTCCCGGAGGAGGGCGAGGCTTCGGCGGACGCCCGGGGATGAACCCGACGGCCGGTCTCTGGGAGGCGATGGAGCACCTGCGCTCCGCCTTCGACCAGCGCCCTCAGGCCCCGCGCATGGCGCGCGGCGACGTGCGCGCCGCCGTGCTCGCGCTGCTCTCCGAGCAGCCCATGCACGGCTACCAGATCATCCAGGAGATCGAGGAGCGCAGCGGCGGCTCCTGGAAGCCGAGTGCCGGATCCGTCTATCCCACGCTGCAGCTGCTCGCGGACGAGGGGCTCATCGAGGCCGCCGAGCAGGGCGGTCGCAAGACGTACTCGCTCACCGAGGCGGGTCGCGCCGTCGCCGACGAGGCCGGCGCCCCTCCGTGGGAGGGCTCCGGCGCTCGCGCGGGCGCGGCGTCGTTCGGCGCGCTGCCCAAGGCGGGGGTCGACCTCGCGGGGGCTGCGGCGCAGGTCGCGCGCACCGGCACTCCGGAGCAGGTGCAGCAGGCGATCGACGTGCTCGACGAAGCGCGTCGCCGTCTGTACGCGATCCTCGCCGACTGATGGCGGACGATTCGGGAGAGCGACGAAGGGCGGGGGCGGCGTCGGCCGTCCCGCTCCCGAGGGTCTCGCCGGACGTGCTTGCGCGATTCCGCCGGCTCGACCGCACCGTCGATCGGCCCCTGTGCCCGGTGCTCGGCACGGCGACGGTGCCGGGGATGCTCGCGCGGTCCCCGCGCGGGAAGATGGGACGGGAGGCGCATCCGCATGGTCGATGATCGGAGCCCGGGAGCCCCGGCGAAGCCCACAGGCGCGGCCGGAGATCAGGCCCCTCCGTTGCGGGCGCGCTACCGGCGGATCCTCGCGTTCGCCGCACGCGTGCTCGTGCAGACCTGGTGGTTCGAGCTCGCTCTGCCGCGGCTCGGCCTGACCGGAGTCGCCGAGAAGAGCCGGGAGCGCCGGATGCGCACCCTCGCGCAGCGCTTCCACGTGCTCGCGGTCGAGCTGGGCGGACTCATGATCAAGGTCGGCCAGTTCATGTCGTCGCGGCTGGACGTGCTGCCCCCGGAGATCACCGCCGAGCTCGCCGGCCTGCAGGACGAGGTGCCCGCGGTGCCGGTGCATCGGATCCGCGCGCTCGCCGAGGCCGAGCTCGGGGTGCGGCTCGAGCGCGCGTTCGCGTCCTTCGACGAGACGCCCCTCGCCGCCGCATCGCTCGGCCAGGCGCATCGCGCCCGGTTGTCCGATGAGGACGCGGCGGTGACCGGGTTCGCCGACGTCGTCGTGAAAGTGCAGCGCCCCGGGATCGATCAGGTCGTCGCGACCGATCTCGCCGCCCTCCGCCGGGTCGGCGGGTGGCTGCGCCGCATCCGGTTCGTCGCCGACCGGGTCGATGCGCCCGCTCTCGTCGAGGAGTTCGCGCAGACCAGCCTCGAGGAGATCGACTACCTGCACGAGGCTGCCGCCGCGGAGCGGTTCGCCGAGAACTTCGCGGGGGATCCGCGGGTCGACGCGCCGGCCGTGGCCTGGGAGCGCACCACCCGTCGCGTGCTCACGCTCGCCGACGTCACCGCGATCAAGATCAACGACGTCGACGCCCTGCGCGCGGCGGGCATCGACCCGGCCGACGTGGCGCGGGTGTTCGCCGAGGTCATGTTCGACCAGCTCTTCACGCACGGGTTCGTGCACGCGGATCCGCATCCGGGGAACATCTTCGTGACGCCGCACCGCGCGGGCGGGGTCGGGATGCCGGGCGCCGCACCGCCGGTGCCGGGCTCGGCGACCGGCGCCGATGCGGCGCACCCGGCCTGGCGCCTCACGTTCATCGACTTCGGGATGATGGCCGAGGTTCCGGAGGGAATCCGGCACGGGCTGCGCACGCTCTTCATCGCCGCGGCCTCCCGCGACGGGAAGGGCATGGTCGCGGCCGCCCAGGAGATCGGCGTGCTCATGCCGTCCGCCGAGAACCGCGAGCTCGAACGGGCGCTCAGTGCCCTGTTCGCGCGGTTCGGCGGGATGGGCTTCGCCGAGCTCCGCGATGTGGATCCGCGCGAGTTCCAGGGCTTCGCCGACGAGTTCGGCGACACGATGCGCTCGCTGCCCGTGCAGCTGCCCGAGGGACTCCTCCTGCTCATCCGGGCGGTGTCGCTCACCTCAGGCATGTGCAGCGGGCTGGATCCGCAGTTCAACATCTGGGAGTCGATCGAGCCCTACGCCACCCGGCTGCTGACCGACGAGAGCGGCAACGTCGTGCGGGACTTGTCTCAGCAGGCCGTGTCGAACGCGGGCATCCTCTGGCGGCTGCCGAAGCGGATCGACGACATCATCACCCGGGTCGACGAGGGATCCGTCACCTTCGACACCTCGCGGATCGAGCGCCGTCTGGACCGGATCGACGGACTCGTCCGGCGCGGTGTCTCGGCGCTCCTGTTCGCGGCGCTGCTCATCGGCGGAGCCGTGGTGCTCACGGCGAACCCGGTGCTGGGCACCGTGCTGATGAGTGTGTCGGCGCTGCCGCTGCTGCACGCGCTGTTCGCGGGGCTGTTCCGGCGGGGACCCCGCTGATCGAGCCTCGGCACGACGAAGGGCGCACGACCGGATCGCGGTCGTGCGCCCTTCGTCGTGTTGCGGCGTCAGTCCTCGCCGACGCGGGTGCGGCGTCGTGCGAGCAGCAGCACACCGGCGGCGATCACGATCGCACCGGCGATGCCGAGCCCGATCGGCGCCGCGGATCCGGTGGTCGCGAGGGTGCCCGAGACTCCGGATCCGGATCCGTTGGACGCCGAACCGGACCCGGCCGACCCCGATCCGGGAGTCGTGCCGGTTCCGTCGCCGCCGCCCGCGTCCGCCACCGTGAAGGCGGCCGAGGCGACCGGGGTGCCGTTGAACGACACGGTCACCGTGTGCGCCCCGGCGGGCAGAGAGGCCGGCAGTGCGGCCTGCAGGGTGAAGGCGCCGGCGGCATCCGTGCTGCCCGTGCCCAGTGACACCGGGTCGGAGTGCACCTCGACCGCGAAGCCCGAGGCGTCGGCGGCGAGGCCGTTCGCGGTGACCGTGACGGCGCCCCCCGGCCGCAGCGCGCCGGTGATCGCGACGGCGCCCCGCACGGCGGCGGGGTCGGCGATGACGACCGGCGTTCCGGTGGAGGCGGTCGACCCGATCGCGTTGTGCGCGGTGACCGTGAGCGCGTACGAACCGGGGGCGACCCCGTCGAACGTGAACGACGTGGCGCGGGCGTCGACCTCGGCCGACCGGGCGGCGCCGAGCGCGACGGTGTAGCCGGTGAGCGCCGAGCCGCCGTCGGCGGGCGCCGACCACGAGATCGCGACGTGGGAGCCGGCGGGCGACGTGCCGCCGACGACGGCGAGCGGAGCGGCGGGAGCGGCGGGAGCCGTGGGGGCGGGCACGTTCCGCAGGCGGTACTCGGTCATGTACGCGAGCTTGCCGGGCTTGGCGTCGGAGTACGGCTTCGCGAGCTTCGCCCACTCGCCCTTGCCCTCGGCCTTGCCGTCGTTCCAGGCGCCGAGCACGCTGAGGTCGCCCGCGGTGTAGCCGGACTGCGGGTCGACGACGGCGCCCGCGCCGAGCGCGACCTGCGCCTGGGAGAGCTGCTTGACGAGCGCGAGGGATCCGGCCCAGTCGTCCTGGTTCCAGCCGGCGACGGGGATGTCCGTGCGCGTGCGCAGCCAGGTGCCCCAGTAGAACTCCTGGAACGGCACGGCGCCGTCGGCGGCGTAGCCGATGTCGCGCGCGAAGTAGAGGATGCTGCGGAAGCGGTCGTCCTCGAAGTTCGCCAGCCCCACGTTCGCGGGCAGTTGCGAGGGCGTGATCGCCTCGCCGTCCACGTCGCGCAGCCAGGTCCACTTGTTCGCCTGCATCGCGGCCCAGAAGTCCGCATCCGACAGGCCGGAGAGGTTGCCGAGCACGCGCAGGCGCACGTGCACATCGGGACCGCTGTTCTCCTGGAAAGAGGTGAGCGTGTGGTGTCCGTCCGTGAGGTACAGCACGCCCTTCGGGCCGATCACGACGGTCTTCATCGGGGCGATCGTGTCGGCCGTCTCGCTGCCGACCGGGACCGTGCAGGTGAAGGTGGACGGATCCGTCAGCGTCGCGCCCGGCTGGGCGCTCGCGGCGTCCTGCTGGCCGTTGGCCTCGCACCAGTCGGCGAACTTCTTGTTGATCGCGTCCTTCGAGAGAGCGGCGTCGTAGCGGCCGAGCTTGTAGTAGACCTCGTCGTAGCCGAGCGAGGGCTGGGTCGGGTGCACGTCGCCGACGCGCACGTCGAGCAGTTCGCCCACGGGAGCGCACAGGTCGCGGAGGTCGCCGACGGAGCACGAGGCGTCCTTGACGTCGGTGGGCGTCTCCGCGGCGGAGGCGGGGACGGCGGCGAGGACGGATCCGCCGAGGGCGAGGAAGGAGGCGAGCGCGACGGCGAGCGTGCGACGCGAGCGGAGCAGGGGCACGGAGGTCTCCAGGGAACGGGGGAAGGGGAGTCCCTCCGAGCCTGGCCAGCCGAGGCGGACGGCTGGTTGCGGCCGGGTGAACAGCGGATGACCGCCGACGCGCACGGCCCGTGCCGGAGCACGATCCCGGTCCAAGCGTGCGAGTCAGTCGGCTCGGCGGACGCGCAGCACGAGCGCGATCAGCGACAGCACGATCACGACGACGCCGTAACCGACGCAGACGGTTCCCAGCCCCACCTCGGCGACGAGCACTCCGGCGACGACCGCAGGAACGCCGAAGGCGAGGTACGCGAGCAGGTACAGCACCGCGAAGGCGTCGGCGCGCTGAGTCGCCGGGATGCGCGGGGCGAGGGATCCGACGACGCCGAAGAACGCGGTGCCGAAGCCCATCCCCGTCACTGCGGCCGCCACCAGATACGCCGGCAGCGAGCCGAGCCCGAGTGCGAGCAGGGAGAGAGCGGTGCCCGCGGCGAGTGCGGCGGCGCCGAAGATCACGATCGTGCGAGCGGAGCGGTGCCGGATCGCGAAGGCGGTGACGGCGCCGACGCCCGCGAGGAGCGCGACGGCCAGCCCCTGCCACAGGTGCGCGGCGCCGCCGAGCTCGCCGCGGACGATGCTCGCTCCGAGCGAGAGGAACAGCCCGCCGGTCGCCCAGCCGGCGATGACCGCGGGCGCGGCCCGCCAGAACTCGGCGCGGATCCCGGCGGGAACCGAGAGGCGGAAGCGCAGGGACGCCCAGGCCCCGGGAAGCAGCGGCGCGGTCTCGGGGGCGATGAGCACGAGCGCGGCGATCACGAGATACACGGCCGCGAGGGGCGTGAACACCTCGGGCAGCGCCTCTGCCGTGGCATCGAGGGCGAGGGCGGCGACGAGAGCGCCCGCGGCGAGCCCGATCCCGGGGCTCAGCGCGTTCCAGAGCGCCGCCGTCCCGGGGCGGGCCGGCGGCGCGAGGTCGAGCACCGTCGCGGAGAGGGAGGCGATGAGCAGGCCGCTCGCGACGCCCTGCAGGATCCGCGCGAGCACGAGCAGCAGCACGGATCCGGCGTTCCCGAACAGCAGCATGCTGCCCGCGAGCAGGACGAGCCCTGTCACGATCACGGGGCGGCGTCCGATGTGGTCGGAGAGCGACCCGGCGGCGAGCAGCGTGAGCAGCAGGGCGGCCGCGTAGACGGCGAACACGACGGTGATCACGATCGCATCGAAGCCGAGATGCTGCGCCAGCACCGGGTAGAAGGGAGAGGGGGCGCTCGCTCCCGCCATCATCAGGATCTGGGCGACGATCGCGAGGACGAACCCGAAGCGCGTGCGCACGGGCCGCCCGGGCAGGGCGGCGGGCTCCGGGATCCGCGGCGTCGCGATCGGCTGGGTGGTCATGGCGGCTCCTCATCTGTTCGAGAATTCTCGAACGATGTGCACGCTACTCGCCTGGCTCGGAATGTTCAAGTATTATCGAACCATGCCAGGGGCCGTCGACCTTCCGCACCCGGAGCGCTCCGAGATCGAGCTCACAGCGGTGCTCTTCGCGCTCAGCGACCCCGAGCGCCTGTCGATCGCCCGCCAGCTCGTCGACGGCCCGCTGGACATGGCGGCGTGCCACGCGACGGATCCGAACCTGCCGAAGTCGACGAAGTCGCACTTCATGAAGGTGCTGCGGGAGGCAGGGGTGCTCCGCAACGAACCCCACGGACGTCGCCGCATCCTGACGCTCCGCCGGGACGACCTCGACGCGAGGTTCCCGGGCCTGCTCGACGCCGTGCTGGGCTCGACCGACGCCTGAGACCGGGGCGCTCGGCGACCCCGACGCGCGAGGTCAGTCCGCCGTGATCTCCTGCACCGTGATGCGCGTGGTCCCGGACGCATCGGTGGTCTCGTAGCGCACGGGCATCCCCGGATGCGCGAGCGCGAACCAGAACACCGCGCCGCCGTCGTCGTCGCTCACGGTGTACCGCAGGCACTCGAGGCGCCCGAGCGGGTGCTCGATCGTGTCGTCGGCGACCGCCGTGCGGTCGGCGGGGAATGCGGCGTGCGCCTGCAGCGCCCGCCAGGAGACCCGTCCGCCGGTCGCCGTCTCGGGCGCTCCCACGGGGTGGCTCTCCAGCAGCACGTCCTCGTCGCGGCCCTCGGAGTAGCGGCTGATCCGCTCCGAGGCCGTGCCGTCGGGGGCTTCGATCCGCACCCGGATCACGGCTCCGTCGCGCAGTGCGGCGCGGATCTCGTCGGCGGTGAACGGCGTCGGCAGCAGCCCCTCGGCGACGACATGCGGATCCGGGTTCTCGGTCATGCGGTCAGGATAGGCCCCGAGCCGAGGGGCTGCCAGATTCCGGTCCTGAGAAGCGTCAAGAGGGGGAGCGCCGATCCCCGAGAGGACGGACCGCGTCCCGCGCTCAGGGCGTCGCTCTGCTCAGGGCGTGGGCGAGGGGCTCTTCCACGGGCTGTCGTAGCGCCCGTTGCGGTCGTCGTACCCCGGCGGCGCGTCGAAACGGGTCGCGGTGAGATCGCGCGGCAGCAGGCTGAAGCCCTGCCAGTGCAGCTCCATGGGCGACTGGTCCTCATCCCGGGGCACGTGGTGGAACCCGACCGCCACCCACGACACCACGTCCGAGAGCGCCCGGTCCGCACCGCGCTCGACGAACTCGCGCACCCCGCTGCCGCAGTCGCCCGGGTTCTTCGTCGCGTACTTCTGGCAGGCGTCGAAGTCCGTGAACGCGACGTCGTAGCCCGCCGTCGCACCGTGCCGATGATCGTCCGAGAACACGAATCCGTCGGTGCGCGCGAGCTCGATCTGGTACGAGATCGGGTGCCCGTCGCTGTTCTCCACGGCGGGGTTCAGCACCTGCCACCAGCGGCGGTCCTGCCACTGCGCGAGCGCCGGATCCGGGATCGGGGTGAGGGATCCGTTCAGCACGGGGGCCTTCGCGCCGTCCGCTCCGGTCGGGGTCGCGTCGTACTGCTGCACGGCGAGTCCGCCCGTGCCGTCGAGCGCCCAGTGCACGCGCCAGACCGCGTTGTGGGAGTGGCTCGCCGCGTACTCGTGATCGCCCACGTCGGATCCGTGGTCCGCGTCGGTGAAGTCGTTGGGGGAGAGATCGCCTGTCGCGCCGAGCTGAACAGCGATGGATCCGTCGGCGCCGAACGTGTATTGCGTGACGTACTCGTACCAGCCGACGCGCGAGATCGTGGACAGCCGCCAGTCGGTACGGCGGGCATCGGCCTGGGGCTGGGTCGCCCAGGCGCTGGAGTGGTACGAGAGGCCGCCGTCGACCTGCTCGGAGCACAGCACCTTCCTGGTGCGCGTTTTCCCGTAAGCGCCGTCGTCGATGTCGGGGAGCGCCGTGGACAGCCGGTCGCCCGTGCAGGAGGCGTCGTCCAGCGCCAGCATCTTGGTGCCGCCGAAACCGGCCTCGGTGATGTCGTGGGTGGTGCTGTCGCCGGTGTCATAGGGCACCTCGAGCTGGGAGAGCGAGAGGGAGGAGATGACTCGGATGGGCCGGGCGTCGGGCGGCGCGAGGCGGATGTCGGAGAGCATCAGCCCCCGTTTCGGATCCACGTTCCAGCAGAGGCTCCAGACCGCGCCGCTGGAGAGGGTGCGGGTGAGGCGCTGGGCGGGGCCGATCTTGCCGCCGGTGCCGATCTCGGCGGCCGGCGCCGTGCACGGGGCGGACGCCGCGGACGTCGTCGCCGTCGTCTCCGGCGCTGTGCCGGTGCAGGCTGCCAGCAGCAGAGCGCCGCAGGCCGCTCCCACGATGGCGAGACGTGCGCGCGATGCGCCCCTCGGCTTCCGCGCAGCGATGCGCATCATCGGCTTCCCCCCCCCGGGTGCTTCCTCGATGCCGACAGCCTAGCGGCACCGGAATATCGGTTGGAACGGAGGAGGGGCGGCGGCCCTGAACGGACCGCCGCCCCCCTCATCCTTCCCGGATCAGTGCTCGCGTGCGCTCGCCGAGCGCCGGCGCACGAGCACCAGCGCCGCTCCGGCGATCAGCAGGAGCAGGGCCGCCGCCGCGAACGGGGTGGCGTCGCCACCCGTCTGCGGGAGGGTCCCGGTGCCGGATCCGGTACCGGTGCCGGATCCGGATCCGGTGCGGGCGACGGTGAACGTGCCGCTGCCCGTGTTGCCGGCGTCGTCCTTCACGGTCACCGTGTAGTCGCCGGGCTGTGCGCCCTTGTCGACCGTCATGGTGAACGTGAAGCCGCAGCCGGGGCCGACGGTCACGATGACCGACTGGCCGAGCGCAGAGCCCGACGCGTCGGTGATCGTCACCGTGGCGGCGGTGCCGGCCGCGAATCCGGTACCGGTCACCTGGATCGTGTCACCCGGGCGGACGGAGGACGGCTGGACCTTCACGACCGGATCGATCGTGCAGGACTGCGTGCCCGCCGACACCGTGAGCGGCGCGGAGACCGCGGCGCCCGCGGCGTCGGTGCCGACCACCGTGTACGCGCCCGGGGCGGCGTTCTGCGGGACCGGCAGAACCGTGCCCGCGGGGATGCCGCCGTTCGCGTCGGTCGTGACCGTCACCGGCGCGCCCACCGGAGCCCCGGAGGGGTCCGTCAGCTGCAGGCTCACGGTGGTGTTCGGCTGCCAGCCGCCGCCCGTCACCGCGGTCTGCGTGCCCGGCGCGGCCGGTCCGCCGGCTGCGAGCGTCGGGTGGTAGACCGCGACCTCGGCCGTGTCGGCGTCCTCGGATGCCGCATCGGTCGCGACGACGGTGTACGCCCCCGCGGCGGCATCGGCCGGGACCGGCACGACGGTCGCTGCGGGGAGGGTGCCGTCATCCGCGATCGTCGCGGTGACCGGTGCGCCCACGGGGCCGCCCGACGGGTCGGTCAGCTGCAGGGCGACGGAGTGACCCGCCGTCCAGCCGCCGCCGGTGACCGTCGTGCGCCCGCCGGCCGGAACCGGACCGGTCGCATCGATGCCGGGGGCGACCGCCGCAGTGACCTCGACCGAAGCCGATGCCGTCGCGCCGTTCGCGTCCGTGCCCGTCGCCGTGTAAGCGCCGGGGACCGTCGCCGAGGGGACCGCGAGCGCGGCTCCCGCCGGCAGTGCGCCGTTCGCGTCCGCGGTGACCTGCACCGCGGATCCGATTGGAGCGCCGGCCGCGTCGGCGAGCTGCAGCGTGACCGCCGTGTTCGGCAGCCAGCCCGAACCGGTGATCGCCGACTCGCCACCCGCCGGGACCGGGCTCGTCGCCATGACCTCGGGGCGGTAGACGTCGACCGCGGCGGTCGCGATGTCGCCCGAGGCGGCGTCCGTGCCGACCACGCTGTACGCGCCGGCCGCCGCGTTCGCCGCGACCGGGATGGTGACTCCGGCCGGCAGGGTGCCGTCCGGCGTCGCGGTCGTGGACACCGGAGCGCCCACGGCCGCACCGGACGGATCCGTCAGCTGCAGCGACAGGCTCGCGCCGGCCGCCCAGCCGCCGCCGGTGACCGTCGTCGTCGTGCCGGCCGGGACCGGACCGGTCGCCGACAGGACCGGCGTGGTCGCCGCGATCACCGAGACCGGGGCCTCGGCGGTGCCGCCGCGCGGATCCGTGGCGACCACCGTGTAGTCGCCGGGTGCCGCGCCCGCCGGGATCAGCACCGAGGTGCCGGCCGGAAGAGCGCCGTCCGCGCCCGTGATCGCCGTGGCCGGTGCGCCCACGGGAGCCCCGGAGGGATCCGTCAGCTGCAGCGACACGGTGTCGACGGGCGCCCATCCGGTGCCGGTGATCGTCGTCGTTCCCCCGGCGGGAACCGGGGAGGTCGCCGAGATCGCCGGGACGTAGACCACGACGGGAGCGGAGGCCGTGCCGCCGTTCGCATCGGTGCCGACGGCGGTGAAGGCGGTGCCGGCGGCTGCGCCGGCGGGCGTGGTCAGCACGGTCCCCGCGGGGATCGTGCCGTCGGCGCCGGTGACGACCGAGACCGGAGCACCGACGGGGGCGCCGGTGGCGTCCTCGAGCTGCAGCGTCACCTCGGAGTTCGGCAGCCAGCCGTCGCTCGTGACGTCGGTCGTGCCGCCGGCCGGAACCGGGGAGGTCGCCGACAGCGCGGGTGCGTAGATCGAGACCGGGATCTCGACCGTCGCGCCGTTGCCGTCCGTTCCGACGACCGTGGCGTCACCCGGGGCGGTGCCCGCGGGGATCGGCACGCAGGTGCCGGCGGGCAGGGCGCCCGCGGCGTCCGTGGTCGCCGTCACCGGTGCTCCCAGCGGGGCGCCCGCGGCGTCGGTGAGCTGCAGCGTCACCGTGGTGTTCGGCTGCCAGCCGGCACCGGACACCGGGTAGCAGCCGCCGGCCGGAGCGGCAGGGCCGCCCGTCAGCGACGGCGCGTACACCGTCACATCCGCCGACACCGTCGCGCCACCGTCGTCGCTTCCGGTCACGGTGAGCACGGCGCCCGCCGCGATCGTGGCCGGGATGGCGAGGGTGGTCCCCGTGGGGATCGCGCCGTTCCCGTCGGTGGTGACCGTGGTCGGTGCGCCCACCGGGGCGCCCGAGCCATCCGTCAGCTGCAGGGCGACCTGCGCGTTCGGCAGCCAGCCGGTGCTCGTGACCGTCGTCGTGCCACCGGCGGGCGCCGGGCTCGTGGCCTGGATCGCGGGCTGGTAGACGGTGAACGCGTCCGTGGCGGTGGCGCCGGAGGGATCCGTGCCGGTGACCGTGTACTCGCCGGCGGGGCTGCCCGCGGGGACGATCAGCACGGTTCCGGTCGGGACGGTGCCGACGGTGCCGGTCGTCGCGGTCGCCGGGGCTCCGACCGGAGCTCCGGACGGATCGGTCAGCTGGAAGGTGATCGGCGTGTTCGGCGCCCAGCCTCCGCTGGTGACCGTGGTGAAGCCGCCCGACGGGACCGGGGAGGACGCCGTCAGCACGGGCGACGTCGCCGCGACCACGGTCACCGGGGCGGTGACGGTCGCGCCGTTCGCGTCCGTGCCCGTGACGGTGTCGTCACCCGGGGTGGTGCCCGCGGGCACCGACAGGCAGGTGCCGGCCGGGATCGCGCCCGTGGCGTCCGTGGTCACCGAGAGCGGGGATCCGATCGCCGTGCCGGAGCCGTCGGCGAGCTGGAAGCCCACCGTGCTGTTCGGCGCCCAGCCGGTCGAGGTGAGCGTCGTGCACTGGCCGGCCTCCACGGGGGAGGACGCGGTCAGGGTCGGCGCGTACACCGCGGCGTCCGCCGTGGCCGTGTCACCCGATGCCGGATCGGTTCCGACGATCGTGTAGGCGCCGGGAGCCGCGTCGGCCGGGATCGGAACCGTGGTCCCGGACGGCAGGTCGCCGTTCGCGTCCGTGGTCGCGGTCACCGGGGTGCCGAGCGGCGCGCCGGACGGATCCGTGAGCTGCAGCGTGATCGGCGTGTTCGGGTTCCAGGATCCGCCCGTCACCGTGCTCTCGCCACCGGCGGGAACCGGGGACTGCGCGCTCAGCGTCGGGGTGCCGGTCGAGCTGCCGACCGTGATCGGGGCGGTGCGCTCGGCGCCGGTCGGGTCGGTGCCCGTGACCGTGTAGGAGCCGGGTGCGGTGCCCGCCGGGATCGGCACGCAGGTGCCGGCCGGGATCGCGCCGTTCGTGTCGGCCGTCGCGGTGACGGGGGAGCCCACCGAGGCGCCCGAGGCGTCGGTCAGCTGGAACGTCACCGTGGTGCCGGGGATCCAGCCGGTCGAGGTCAGGGCCGAGCAGTCGCCCGGAGCGACCGGGGACTGTGCGGTGAGAGCCGGGTCGTACACCGTCACGGAGCCCGTGCCGGTGGTGCCGGACGGATCGGTGCCGACGACGGTGTAGTCGCCCGGCGCGGTACCCGCCGGAACCGGGAGGCAGGTGCCGGCCGGGACGGCCCCGGTGGCGTCGGTCGTGACGGTGAGCGGGGAGCCCACCGGGGCGCCCGAGGCGTCGGTCAGCTGGAACGCGACCGCGGTGTTCGGCGCCCAGCCCGTCGAGGTGAGCGTGGTGCACGCACCGGCCGGGGTGGGCGACGACGCGGTCACGACCGGAGCCGCGGCCAGACCGCACGCGTCGACGCGGGCGCCGGCGTTGCCGATGCCCAGCCGCGCGGTGCCGCCGCCGACGCCGAAGCTCAGCGCCGACACCTCGACACCGGTGGTCTTGGTGCTGCCGTCCGGCGCCTGACACGTCGTGACGTTCTGATGGTTGAGCTGCACCGAGAAGAGGTTCCCGGCGATCGCCTGCAGGAACGGCTCCACCGCGGCCCGGATGGGCGCCGTCACCAGATCCGTCTTGATGGTGGTGAACGCCGCGAAGATCGGGCTCCCGCCGTCGGAGAGGATCAGGTTGATCGGCGACATCGCGAGCTGCACCGCGGAGATGACCGGCGCGAGCAGGACGCAGGCCGTGCCGGTGCACGGCTCGACGACCTGACCGGCGAGGTTGACGCCGAACGCGGCCGAGGTGGGCGGGAGCAGCGGCGGCGCCACGGTGGCGGCGACGTGCACGGTGATGCCCTTCATCGAGTTCAGCGCCGCATCCGAGGCGACCGAGAGCACGGTCTCGATGGCTTCGTGGATGTCGCCGGCGATGAACGGGTAGGTGTCGCTGTCGATGAGCTCGGTGTTCGGAGCCTGGTTGTTCAGGCCGACCGGACGGTTGGGGATGATCCCGTTCGGGTGGTTCGGGCTCGGGTCGTTGCTGCCGAGGCGGCCGAGGTCGATCGTGATCGTGCCCTTGCCGAGATCGATCTCCGCGTATCCGTCCTTGGTCTTGATCGGCGACAGCATGACCGCATCGAGCACGTCCTGCTTCACCGTGCTCGACACCGTGGTCGTCAGCGTGGTGCCGGGCACCAGGGATGCCAGCTGGGTCAGGTTCAGACCCTGGTTGATCGTGTCGACCGCGGAGGTCTCCAGCGTGCCAGCGGCGTCGCTGAGCCCGGCGGCCGCCTGCTCGATGATCGGCGAGTGGATCACGAGCTTCGCGGATCCGGCGCGGTACTGCCCGTAGCCGGTGACGCCGCCGTCGGGATCCTGGAGGACTCCGTCGATGGCCTTCACCCAGGCGCCGCCGAGCGCGAAGCTCAGGTCGGCCTTGTCGATGGCCGGCGCTGCGGCGGAGGCCCCCGGAATCGAGAGCAGGTTGATCTGCGCCTCGCCGAACTCGCTGTCGGTGCCGTCCAGCGTCAGACCGCCGTCGGCGCCGACGATGCCGGCGATGCCCTCGGCGTTGCGTCCGTCCGTCGCCGTCGAGCGGCTCTGCAGTGCGCCGAGCTGACCGAAGGAGATGAACTGGTCCAGCGGGATCTGGTACCCGGAGCCGAAGTCCACGATCTCGGTGCCCCCGATGGCGCCGCTGAAAGCCTCGGTGTTGGGCCCGGGGCTCTGGGTCGAGCCGGCGTGGGACTGCGCGAGACCGAACAGATCGGTCCCCGCGAGGCTCATGTCGAGGATGCTGGCTTCCGCCTCGGCCTTGTCGTTCGGATATGTGTCGAGCCCGGCGGCGGAAGCCGCACTGGTCGCGAACAGGACGCCGACGACGCCGATCGCCGTTCCGGTCAGGACGAGACCCGATCCGCGGCGGCGCCGGCCCGGGGGCCTCCCCCGTCCGGTCTCCTCGTGGTTCGTCAGAAACATGAACTACCCCCTCCGTGGAAGAACTCCGTTGGATACAAGGGGAAGTCGCTCAACGGCGCGGCCAATGCGTCGTTGCTCCCCCTTGAGAGACTTCCTAGCGGTATATCGGTGCGTTGTACAGCCCCTTCATAGGTTGATTTGTCGGACGGGGTGCTGAATTCTGTGAAGATTCCAGACGCCAGAGATCTGGATCCAGATGGATAACGATCGGGTAACAAGCAACCGCTTGCCACCTGCGGCGGCCTGTGGTCGCTGTGTCGGCGACCAGTGGGGCGGTGTCGCGAGGGGCCCCAGGGCGCCGCGGAACGACGCGCCGATCGGAACATTCCGCCGACGGCATGTTTCCGTTTCGGCCGCTCGTCTGGCGCGTGAGGAGCCCGTGGGGTATGGGCCTTCCGCCCCTTCGCCGGGATAAGTAAAGGGTGTAAATTGCTGGCAACTCTCGGGGCTACCCCCTCCAGAGTTCCTCGCCGATCGGTTGGCCAATAGCGGATCGGCAGCGACCCCTTCCCGTACCGACCTCGTTCCGAGGCGGCGGGGAAGGGGTCGCGGGCGTTCGGAGGAAGGATGCCTGTTGACACCGGATCCGCGCGGTCGTAATCTACAACCAAATGGTTGTACGAAATGAACTGAGCGATGAACAGATCGACCGTGTGTTCCAGGCCCTCGCGGCGAGCACGCGGCGCGACATCCTGCGCCGCACGATCGCCGAAGAGCAGTCCGTCTCCGAACTCGCCCGCGACTACGACATGTCGTTCGCGGCGGTGCAGAAGCACGTCGCCGTGCTCGAGGCGGCCGAGCTCATCGTCAAGCGCGCCGAAGGACGCGAGCGGCTCGTCCGCGCGAATCCCGAGATGATCGCCCGCGCTCGCGCCCTGCTCTCCCGCTATGAGGATCTCTGGCGCCACCGGATCGCCCGTCTCGACGACCTGCTCGCCGAGGACGACCCCGACGCGCGCCCCGCACCGCGCGGATCCACCATTCCCTGACCGAGACCGACAGCTTCGACCGACCCAGAAGGAGGGTGACATGCCTGTCACCGATGTGATCACCGACCCCGAGAACCTGACGATGACCGTCATCGCCGATCTCGCCGCCCCCGTCGAGCGCGTGTGGAAGGCCTACTCCGATCCGCGTCAGCTGGAGCGCTTCTGGGGCCCTCCCGGCTGGCCCGCGACGTTTACCGCGTTCGACCTGACCGTCGGTGGCCGTGCCCGGTACACGATGAACGGCCCGCGCGGCGAGCAGTCGAGCGGATCCTGGGAGTTCCTCTCCATCGACGGCCCGCACGGCTTCGAGGTGCTCGACTCGTTCGTCGGCGACGACGGCGAACCGCTCGACGGCTTCCCGAGCATGCGCATGACCTTCGGCTTCGCGCCGTCGGCGGAGGGCACGCGGATGACCAACGTGTCGTACTTCGACTCGGTCGAGGCACTCGAGCAGGTCGTGGCGATGGGCGCCGTCGAGGGCACCCGGATGGCGATGAGCCAGCTCGACGCCGTGCTGCAGGACCTGCGCGACTACGCCCAGGGCAAGGGCACCCGGCTCGAGGTGCTCGATGACACCCACGTGCGGATCACGCGCCTCGTCGACGGGCCCCAGGAGCTCGTCTGGCGCGCGCACAACGACCCCGAGCTCATGAAGCAGTGGCTGCTCGGACCCGACGGCTGGGAGATGACGGAGTGCGTCGTCGCCGCCCGGGCGGGCGAGACCTACCGCAACTCCTGGGCCCCCGTCGGAGACGGCGCCGGTCAGGCCTTCGGGTTCGAGGGCGAGGCGCTGCTGGTCGACGCCCCGCGCCGGGCGGTCACCACGGAGCGCATGCAGGGCACCGAAGGGCCGGTCACGCTGAACGACCTCTCGCTCTACGAGGAGGACGGCGCGACGCTGATCACCCTGCTCATCGAGTACCCGGATGCCGAGACCCGCGACATGATCCTCGCCACGGGCATGATCGACGGCATGGAGACGTCCTACGCCCGCCTGGAGGACCTCGTTCTCGTCTGATCCGCCCGACGGGCCCGGATCCCGGACGGATCCGGGCCCGTCCGCGTACGGACGTGGGCTGTTCCGGCTCGGATCCGGGCCCGTCCCCGCTCGGCTGCCGTGCGTCGCGAGCGGATACGCTCGGGGGATGTCCACGTTCGTGGTGAAGATCCTTCTCGTGCTCGCCGTCCTCATCCTCGTGGCGGCGGCGATCTCGCGGTTGCGCGGACGGCGCTCCGTGGGCCCGGTGCGGCAGCGGATGCCGAAGCTGGTGCTCTTCGTGGGGGTGCTCTTCGTGGCGCTGGGAGGACTCCTCGCCCTGGCTTCGTTCACCGCGGCGAACCCCGACGGCATGCTGTGGCCGATGCGCATCGCCTCGGCGCTGATCGTGCTCGCCGGCGTGTGCTTCCTCGTGATGTACCGCAACTTCTACGTCGAGCCCCGGGCCGATGAGATCGCGTTCCGCACCGTGTGGGGTCGCGAGGCGGTGATCGCGTACGCCGACATCGTGGACTACTCCGTGCAGGCGTCCGGCGGGAGGCTGAAGCTCACCGTCCGAGCGGCGTCCGGCCCGAGGCTCCGGCTGAGCCCGAACCTGTATGACCTCTCTCCGCTGCTGCGCGCCAGCGAGTTCCGGCAGCACAACGGGCGATGGCCGGTGCGCGGCGAGCTGCACGGCGGACCCGGCACCCTGACGCGCTGACGCGCTGACGCGCTGACGCGCTGACGCGCGCCTCGGGGCGCAGGCCCCGACGCGCGCCTCGGGGCGCCGTCGCGAGAAACCACTTCTGTCCCGAGACATCACGTCAGCACGTGAGTCTCCTGCAGGATCTGGTTTGTCGCCGTGATGCCGCCGTCGGTGTCGGCGGGGCGTGATTGCATGACGGCATGGACACTGCGGAGCGACTGCGCGCCGAGACGCGCACGGTGTGGGCGACGGCGCTCTGCTTCGCCGCGGGGACGGTCGCCGGGCTCGCGGTGCTGTCCGGCCCTTCTCGTCCGCTGACCGGACCCGGATCCCTCAGTCCGCCGGTCGCGGTGGTCGCCGCGGCCATCGCCGCGGCGGCGTTCGTCGCCAGCACCCTGCAGCACCGTCGCGGTGAGACCTCTGCGATGCCCCGCTGGCAGACGGCGATCTCGCACATCTCCGCGGTCGCGCTGACGGTCGCGTTCGCCGCGGTCACCGCCCTGGGCGTGCTGCTCGCCGGGCTCGTGTTCGGGGCCGGGCTGCAGGGCTTCACGGCCCCGGCGCTCGGGGGCGCCGTGATCTCCGGTGTCGCAGCGGCGATCGGCGGGCGGTTCGCGTACACCGCGGGCGCCGGCATCCGCACCCGCGACCTGGCGGCCCTGCTCTTCGGCTTCCTGGCGATCGGCACCCTGTTCGCCATGGGCACGGCGGGGGATCCGCTGTGGTGGCAGCGGAACTTCTCCCAGCTCGGCCTCGGCGCCGGCGGCTGGGCGTTCAACGGCACGCTCACGGTCGCCGGACTGCTCTTCGCCACGGTCGGGGCCTACATCGGACGCGATCTGCACCGGCTGCGCGGCGACGCCGCTCTGCGTGGGATCGCCGCCGTGGTCGCGCTCTGGGCTGCGACGGGGTGCGCCCTCGCCGTCGTGGGGCTCGTGCCGATCGAGGCGAACAGGGTCGTGCACTGGATCGCGGCGGTCGGCGCACTCGTGCTGTTCGCGCTCGCCGCGATGACCTCGGCGGCGGCGCTGCCGGGGCCGCCCCGCGCGCTCGTGATCGCGACCGTCGGGCTCGGCGTGCTGCTGGCGGCGGCGGTGCTGCTGCACTGGCCGGTCGGGCTGTACTCCTCCACGGGAGTCGAGGCGATCGCCGTGGGGCTGGGCCTTGTCTGGATGACGACCTTCGTCCGCGTACTCGCCGTTCTGGTGCCGGACCTTCCCCGGGTCTCGGCTCGGGCGAGGCTCTGGCGAGGCTGAGGCGGAGCGCGTCCGGCGGCAGGCTCCGTGCCCGATCCGGCTTCCCGCCCGGGCGAGTTCCCTTCGATCAACTCCCGGTCCGAGACGCTGGAGACGTGGTTCAAGGCGCGGCCGCTGCCGACGAGAGCGGTCGTGCCCGCGTCGTACTGGCGCGAGATACGGAAGCCGTCGAAGCGGTGGGTCCACCTGTCGTTGCCGGGGGGAGGAGCTGATCGGCGTGGCTGCAGTCCTGCAGCGTGTTCGTGGTTTCCCAGCACAGTCAAATCATGGGAAACGAGGATGTGGACCTGCCCGCGCAGGATCGAGGGGAGCAGTCGTGGTCGCCGGTGACCGCGACGATCCAATTGGGCACGCCATCCCAGAACAGGTCGACGGTCGAGGCCGCGGCAAACACTGCTATCGGGTTCACCTCAGAATCCGATCGAGTTCGTGACTGCTGATTCATACGATGGCGATCCATCTTGACTATGGCCGCGGCTCAAAGGCTTGTGGGAGGGTGGGCTGCGACCGAGTCGGGCTCGTTGAGGAACTCGAGGAAGCGATGACCCTTGGCGTTGGTGCGGGCAGCGAAGATGCCCTGGGGTGTCATCGTCGTTGTGAGAGGGATTTGCGCGAGACCGTTGCGTTCCAGGTCCGCCGCAGCTTGAGCTATGGGCTCGCGAGACGCGTTCGCCGTGGTGCCGAGCGCGGACTCGAGTGGCCCGCTGATGCCGCTCATGTAGAGGTCCTGGTGCTGCTCCCAGAGCCGTGCGCTTGGAGCCATGCCTCGGGATTGGTGACGTAGTGCAGCATCCAGATACGCAGCGGACTAAGTTTGTCGACGAGGCGGGTGAACTGCTCCCGCTCGGTGGCGGTGAATGGTGCCCAGCTCCCGCCGTTCGCGACTGCCGCCGCAAGCCAGGCGCGACGCGCCCGGCTCGCCGTCTCGGCCGCGGCGCGTTGCGCGCGTGACCACCGCGACGAACTCATCCGAGCCCCCGATGTCGTCGATCGTGATGCTGTCGTCGAGCCGCTCGATCGCATCAGAAAGTGCTCTTACGATCGCGGTGTTGAACTCATGCGGGCGTCGCGCCTGCCGGGAGGCGAGAACGTGAGCGACGGTCTCGGACGCGAGCGAACCAATGACGGGAATGGTGCTTAGAGCAGCTTTGCCCGCAAACGCGAGAGCGTCCTCGGCTGGCTCGTGGGGCGGTACGAGGTCCTCAAAGTCGTCATGCGTCTCATGATGCGTTACGGCGCGGACATCAGGGTCATGCGAGGCGCCGCAGAACCACGCGTTCGCGATGGCGAGAAACGCACATAGTGTCCTTTCAACTGGATAACGGGGTTATCGAATCTGGGTAGATAGCGGTCGTAGTTGGCGAACGAAAGCTAACGCCGGTCCCGATCTTCGCCCCCGGGGGCGACGTCGAGCGCGGCGCCAGTGCTGTTCTGAGCGCCGCGAATAAGAGCCGACTGCTTGGTCAGTCGTCGAACGAGCGACGGTGCTTCTTGATGCCTGCGCCGCGAACCGAGGCGGCGGCTGCTCGGTCGGGCCCCTTGACCATCTCGGGGTGGACAAGGAGGCTGGCTTCATAGTCCGAGATCACCGTCACGGCATTCAGCCGGCATAGCTCCAGTTACCCGATAGCGACGCCGTGCGGCGACTTCCAGTGCCCGCGTTCATTCGCGAAGGGGTTGCCCAGGAACGCGTTCTGCATGACGGCGCCGAGATACCAGTCCAGCCCAGACTCGAACACGTACTCGTAGTGCAGCTCCCAGAAGACCGGAACGCGAAGGACCGACGTCGCCTGGATGCAAACCGTCCCCTCCAGCTGCTTCTCGAAGTCGATGGCGCTACGCACGTACTGGACGATGCGGTTGTTCAGCTCGGCGGCAGCCTGCCGAAGCGCAGGCTCGGGGTACCCGGTAGACGCCGCGTGTGCAGACATGTCGATGATCGAGCTGCGCAGGGCCAGGAATCCCATGCCGAGAGCGGTCTGCCGATCGAGACAGCCCAAGCCTCGATGCGCTCAAGAAGCAACTCCGCGGATTGCTGGCTTCTTCGATGCTGGGATCAATGGGCGGATCCATCATGATCGCGGCGTGCTGCTGGCTGCGAGAGGCGTCACTCAGAATCACGCGATCACCCTAGCGGCATCCGGATCCGCCTGCACGTCGGGCACCGGCAGCCAGCTCATCTTGCCCGAGCAGCTGTGGTCGCACTGGCCCGACCCCACCGTCACGGGAGATCAGGTGCTCATCGACGAGGCCGTGCGTGCCGGCGGGGCGTAGGCCGAAGCGCTGCGCGTCGACCAGTTGGCGCCTTTCGGCGCGAAGGACGAGGGGCCGCAGCTCATCCACCCTGTGAGCGCGTAGTCAACCGTGCTGTGCAGCGCGGCGGGGTGAGATCACGCCCAGTTGTCCCCAAAGGACGGACAGCCAGATTCACCGGATATGGATAGCCTTCCCCAGGACTCGCATAGGAGCTAGTCCCTAGCGGAGGAGAAAGCATGGCAAAGAAGCGTCGAGTGAGGCTTGCGATTCTTGCAGGTCTGGCGGCTTTCGTGATCGCGGCTTCGAGTGCGGCGCCCGCAATGGCCGCTGGGAACGGAGGAGAGGGCAACAACCCGGGCAGCACAAGCGGAGCCAACGCGGGAAAGCCAGGCAAGCCCGGCGACGAGATTCGCATCGGCACAAGCCTTGAGAATTCAACACTGCTCGGGGTCGTAGGGGAGACCGCGGTCACGCCCTACCTGTTCGATCCGCTTGACACGCTCAACTGCGACTGGGGGAACGATCCAAACTGGGAGGTCACCAGCTATTGGCACTATCGGTTCGACAACGCATGGGGTCCGTGGATCCCCGAGGGGTCGACGCCGCTGAAGTGCGGTACCGACACATCATCAGGGTTCAAGCACATCCGGTCTCGCCACCAGTGGGGCTCGGCGCTCCACCCCAACTCCTGGGAAGCTATCCGACAGAGCGCAATTAGCGCCGGGGCGCCGTCGGGGCCGACTACATGGACCACGCAATCAAGGCAACCCTCGACATGCCGCAGCCGCCGGCCGTTGCGCTTAGTAATGACAAGGCGTGTTTCTCGGCGCCGTATCACATCTGGCAAGGGACAAAGATCTATTCGTCCTGGTATGCGAACACGATTTCGTCTGTGAACAACAACATCGTCATCACCGCTTATCTGAGCGATAGCTACTGGACTTCGGATTGCTCCGAAGACTGACGGAGCACACCTAGGAGGCGCTAGCCCTCTTGGGTCGGCGCAAACTCGGAGAAGCGGGGGATCACTACGATTCCCCGCTTCTTCACTGCCTCCTGTACCTCATTGCAGAGAGCTTCACCTTCGGCGATCCAGGCTTCCCCCATCTCAGTAGACGGCCACCGGATCTCGAAGACAGGGTCAAGTTCTTCCTGCCACACCCGAACCCACTCGACAAGTCGCCGGGTTAGATCTGTGGACAGCCCAAGGTGCTCGGGGCGTAGAGCAACCGGTCCCCAGAGTGGCCACTTGTGTCCCCAGTCGGGGAAGAAGGCGATTTCGTTCGAGGGCTGAATCGGCATCATGGGGTTCACATCATAGAAGTCAGCACGCGCGTGGCGAAACGTGAAGGTTGTCAGACTGTCGACTGACATTGTCGCTATTACAAGCGAATCTCAGATGATCCATAGGCATCATAGTTTGGTAAATCTGATCTATCCGTGGAAGGGTGGGGACGAACAAGCGCTACCCGCACTTGGGGATGCAGCGCCTTGAGGAGCGTCAGCTGCGGGCCGCGCGCTGCGCCGACCCTCTGCAGTCACTCACGGCTGAGCAGTTGCGTTTGAACGCGCAGCCGGTGACCGTCGTCTCGGACGCTGTGCACCTCTGGGGTCACGTCTGGCTGCGCTTCGGCGACGTCGACGTGCGTTGTACGGTCCTCGTACGCCGCTGGACCGCGGATGCTGTCTGCGAGGAGCTGCCCGTCGACGACGGGGAACCCGCGCTGCTGGATCTGGCAGGGAGCATGCCAGCGCCTCGCGCAACGCACCGACGCGTGGGCCTGAAGTGTGATCTGTGTCGGCAAGCCAGCGCCGCGGCCCGGGTCACCGCATATCGCCGTCTGGATCGGGGAACGACTTCAGCTTCTTCGCGATGCCATCGAGCACCTCATTGAGGTTGTCAGCGGACTCCACAAAATCTGATGCGAGTGCTTCGCTGATCCGGATGTCGTCAAGTTCGTGTACGAGTCTGTTGCGGAGATTCTGTAGGTCGAAAGCAACTAGGGCAGTCGCCTTCGACATGAGGCCGCGGTCCACGAGACGAGGGACGAGGGTGCGCAGGTTCGCGGCACTGGCGCGTGTGAGGCCGAGAATTCGCCCGACTTCTGCTGCTCTTTTTTCGACTCGCAGCCATGCTTCGAGCATGCGGCCCGCGTTGTAGATGCCGAACGATGATCGCTTATCGTCTTCGCCGAACTGATCAGCTAGGACCTTTCGAAGTGCCCGGATATGCGCCGTGTACTCAGCCGGGTTTGTCGCGGCTGAAGGTACTTTGTGTGACGACGGGCCGTACCCTTGGTTGGCAGCTGGTTCCGCTCTCTCCGGCTGGCTATTCGTCTGGAGCGCGTTCGATCCATTAGGGGAAGAGGTTGGCTGGACGCTGTCTTGCGTAACGGCCGGCTCTTGCTTCTCTAGCTCTGGCAGCATTTCGGCGCGCTGTTGTGCTCCCAACCGGAGCGCAGCTGAGGTAGGCCGAGCGCTCGATCAAGCTTCGACGGTGCGTACCAGATCGGTTTGTCGGCGGCGTCTTTCGGGATCATCGCCGCGGTGCATCCGATGACGCGCGCCTGTCGTGCCGCCGTGACGCAGTCGCGCTCGCTTGAGGTGTTCGCGGCCGCGGTGCGTAGACGGCGACGAAGTTCGTCGCGCTGCGTGTAGGCCTCGCCCTCGCGGGCGGCGCGCGCGGTCTCGGCGGGCTTGTTCGCGCTGAGCGTCCGGGCGTCGACTGCCGGCTTTCGAGCACGTCGAGGCCGTGCTTCACTTCGAGCTGACCCGCGATCCTCTGCGCGCGGGAGAAGCCTCGTCGACGTGCCTCCGGCGGCAGGCTCCGTGCCGGATCCTGACGTGCGTCCGGCGGCAGGCTCCGTGCCCGATCCGCCTTCCCGCCCGGGCGAGCCTCGTCGACGTGCCGGGCGCACAATGGATCCATGGGCATGTTCACGCAGAAGCCGCAGGAGCCGAGCGCGTGGGCGGCGCTGCCCGGCGAACCGCTGGATCGCGAAGACGATCTCCTCCCCGAGCCCGCGGCGGATCCGCTCGGGCTCGGCCTCGGTGCGTCCACCTCAGCGACGAGCATCGCGATCCCCGCGCCGGCCGTCGCCGCGGACGAGTCCGGCCAGGACTGACGGCGAGCCGCACGGCGGGCCCGCGACGCGGGCGCACCCTCCCCGCTGTGTCGTTCCCTCCCCTGATCCGTGTCGCGCCGGCGAGGGAGAGCCGGTGCGGGGCGGGGAAGACGGGAAGGACCGGCGCGCGGGGCGCTCGTCACTGAGGAGCGGTTCCTCCGTCGGCGGCGCGGACCGCCTCGACGAGGTCGCGCCAGGGGCCGGAGAGATGCTCCTCCGGGATCACCTGCTCATGCCGTTCGCGGCGGATGCGCGCCTCGATGCGCCAGACGAACCGATCCGCGCCCGTGCCGGGCGGCGGCTTCTCGTCCCACGGGCAGCGGTCGACGAGCAGCATCCAGTGCTCGGCATCCCCGGCGGGCTGCACGCTCCACCGCCGCGTCATCCCTGCGATGCCGCCGCTGCGCGCCACACGGATCGCGACGCCGTCGTCGGTGTCGGTCTCGGACGGGATCCCGACGGGCGGGTCAGCCGGCGGAGTGCCCATCGCCCGTCGCTTTGATCACGCCCACCGATGCCCAGGCCATCCTCGCCGCGTCGCCGGTGGCTGTGCTGACGGCGTCGGCCTCGGCGATCGTCGCGGCCGCGAACTGGGCGAAAGTGAAGCCCTGGAAGACCTCGCCGTCGCCGTCGCCGAACACCATGCGCTCGCCGTTCCAGAAGGCGTTGTCGTACCCGGATCCGTAATGCACGGTCGCGTCGAGGGCCAGCCCCTTGCCGTCGATCGAGTTGCGCTGGAACGCGTCGAGGAGCATCTGGAACGTGGCCCCCAGCCCGTCGAACGCCTGGTTGACGGCGGCATCCGCGACGGTCGGCTCGTCCTCGGTGCGCACGACCGTGCCGGGGAGCGTCTCGGTGCCGTGGGCATCGCTGATGGTGCGGTTCGGCGCCGCCTCGACGGTGGCGACCAGGGTTCCGTTCTCGTCGATCGACAAGCGCAGCTGCGAACGACGCGCCGCGGGCGGCGCGGCGATCAGCGTCTGTCGCGCCGCCTCCGCGGCCTGCGTGTAGCGCTCCGACTCCGCGAGCCTCGACAGGAGATACGAAGGGATGATGCTGTGCCGGAGCGGGCTGGTCCGCCCGGCCCTCCGGTGCGCCCCCTGGTGTGCGGTCGGCCCTCCGCGGCCCTCGTGAATCGTCATGACGCCCTCCGTTCCGCTCCGTGTCTTCGACGATACGCCGCACGTCGGACATCGGACGCGGATCCCCTGAAGGGGCGGGATCAGAGCCGGTCCACGGCGGTCACGACGACGACCGCCTCGCCTGCCTCGTCGGAGGCGTCGAGATCGACCGTCGCGGAGATCCGCCAGTCGTGGTCGCCCGCGGGGTCGTCGAGGATCTGCTGTACGACCCAGGAGCGGGCCGGACGCTCGTGGCCCGGCCCTCCCGTCTCGTCGATGATGAGCAGCGCGGCGCTGCGGGCATCGGGGCCGGTGCGGATCTCGTCGTGCTCGGCGAAGTACGCGTCCAGCGCCGCATCCCAGCCCGCGGTCCCGAACTCGGGGTCGAGCCCCGCCAGGGCGTCCAGATCCTCTCGGGCTGCGAGCTGCACGCGACGGAACAGCTCATTGCGCACGAGGATCCGGAAGGCCCGCACGTTCGTCGTGAGCCGCTTCGGCGCCGGGGGCACCACCGGCTCCTCGTCGTGCGAGACGGGATGGCCGGAGACGAGCTCCTCCCATTCGTCGAGCAGGGAGGAATCGACCTGGCGCACGAGCTCGCCCAGCCATTCGATGAGGTCGCGCAGCTCCTCGGTCTTCAGGTGCTCGGGGATGGTCTGCGAGGCGGCCCGGTACGCATCGGAGAGGTAGCGCAGGACGACGC
Organism: Microbacterium sp. USTB-Y; assembly: GCF_023703415.1. GTDB lineage: Bacteria > Actinomycetota > Actinomycetes > Actinomycetales > Microbacteriaceae > Microbacterium. Next base: position 59,044 of record NZ_JAGMTU010000009.1, read on the forward strand.
CCTCGGAGCGGGCGACCTTGTACAGCGCGACATATTCCCCGAACGACATGGCTCGCTCGTACATGTCCCGCACGACCGACTTGGGATGCAGCTCGAAGTCGCGGATCCAGGGCTGCGCCGCGCCGAAGGTCTCGAACGCGGCCGACAGCAGCTCTTCGAGGGGCTTCGGGTAGGTGATCTCCTCGAGCGCCTCCATGCGCTCCTCGTACTCCATGCCCTCGCGCTTCATCGCCGCCACGGCCTCGCCGCGCGCGACGAACTCCTGCTGGCTGAGGATCGCGCGGGGATCGTCGAGCGTCGCCTCCACGATCGAGAGCATGTCGAGCGCGAAGGCCGGATCCTCCGGATCCAGCAGTTCGAAGGCGGCGAGGGCGAAGGGGGAGAGCGGCTGGTTCAGGGCGAAGTTCGGCTGCAGGTCGACGGTGAGGCGGATCGTGCCGTCGGGGTCGCGCTCGACGATGCCCGACTCCCGCAGGGTGCGGTAGATGCCGATGGCCCGGAGGGCCAGGATCCGCTGCTTCGCCGGCGGCTCGTGGTTGTCGTATACCAGTGCGCGCATATTCGCGAAGACGTCGCCGCCGCGTCCGATCACGTTGAGCATCATGGCGCTCGTGATCTGCATGTGCGAGGTGAGCGTCTCGGGCTCGGCGGCGATGAGCTTCTGGAACGACGGCTCGCCCCAGGACACGAACCCGTCCGGCGCCTTCTTGCGGATGATCTTGCGCTTCTTCTTCGGATCATCGCCGGCCTTGCGGATCGCGGCGATGTTCTCCGATTCGTGCTCGGGAGCCTGGGCGACGACCGTGCCGGCGGTGTCGAAGCCGGCACGGCCGGCACGGCCCGCGATCTGGTGGAACTCCCGGGCGTTGAGCTGGCGCATCCGGGTTCCGTCGAACTTCGTCAGCGCCGTGAGCAGCACCGTGCGGATCGGCACGTTGATGCCGACGCCGAGCGTGTCGGTGCCGCAGATCACGCGCAGGAGTCCGCGCTGGGCCAGCTGCTCGACGAGCCGGCGGTACTTCGGCAGCATGCCCGCGTGGTGCACGCCGATGCCGAGCCGCAGCAGCCGGGCCAGGGTCTTGCCGAACGAGGTGGTGAAGCGGAAGCCGCCGATGAGCGCCGCGATCTCGTCGCGCCGCTCGCGGGTGGCGACCTTCGCGCTCGCGAGCGCCTGGGCGCGCTCCATGGCCGCCGCCTGCGAGAAGTGCACGATGTAGACCGGGGCGCGGTCGGTGTGCAGCAGGTCGTCGATCGTCTCGTGGATCGGCATCGTCTCGTAGAAGAAGTGCAGGGGGACCGGGCGCTCGACGCCGGTCACGACGGCGGTGCCCCGGCCGGTGCGCCGGGTGAGGTCCGCGGCGAGCTCGGTCACGTCGCCGAGAGTGGCCGACATCAACACGAACTGCGCCTGCGGCAGCGAGAGCAGCGGCACCTGCCAGGCCCAGCCGCGATCCGGGTCGCCGTAGAAGTGGAACTCGTCCATCACGACCTGGCCGACCTCGGCGTCCGGCCCCTCGCGCAGCGCCAGGTTCGCCAGGATCTCGGCGGTGCAGCACACGATCGGTGCGTCGGCATTGACGGCGGAGTCGCCCGTCACCATGCCGACGTTCTCCGCTCCGAAGACCTCGACCAGGCTGAAGAACTTCTCGCTCACGAGCGCCTTGATCGGGGCCGTGTAGTACGTGCGGCGCCCGGCGGCGAGGGCGGCGAAGTGCGCGGCGACGGCGACCAGCGACTTGCCGGTCCCGGTCGGGGTGCTGAGGATCAGGTTCTGCCCCGAGACGATCTCGATGACCGCCTCGTCCTGCGCGGGGTAGAGCGAGATCCCGGTGGACTCGGCCCATTCGACGAACGCGAGATAGACCGCGTCAGGATCCGGATCCCCCGCGGCCGGGCGGACGACGGACGGATCGAGGCGCGCAGACATGATGCATCGATCATCCCACCCGCCGGAGTCGCCGAGCGGCTGGTCTGGGGGCCACGGCCGGCACAACTCAGGCTGGACGATCGGCTCCGCCTCGGAATGGTCCCGGAATCCGGGCTTCCGTGACCTCCAGCCTGAATACGGAGAGATGCTCCGCCCCGCCCCGGGGTCGTGGGACGGGGCGAGCGCTCGCGCAGTCGGCGCCCGCGACCCGCACGCCGGGTCAGGCCGCGGTTGCGGCCTCCAGCGCGATGCGCACCATGTCGCCGAAGCTCTGCTCCCGCTCCAGGGCCGTGGTCTCCTCGTGCGTGACGAGATGGTCGGACACCGTGCAGATGCTGAGGGCTCGCCGGCCGAAGAACGCGGCGAGCGTGTAGAGCGCGCTGGTCTCCATCTCCACGGCGAGCGCGCCGTGCGCGACGAACGGCTCGGTCAGCTCGGGGCGGGTGCTGTAGAACTGGTCGCTCGAGAAGAGCAGGCCGACGTGCACGGCGTGGTCGAGGTCGGCCCGCTCGCTCGCCTCGACGGCGCGCCGCAGCAGGGAGAAGTCGGCGACGGGGGCGTAGTCCTGGTCGTGGAAGCGGATCCGGTTGATCCCCGAGTCGGTGCACGCGCCGTTCGCGATGATGATGTCGCGCATGCCGACCTTCTCCGTGAGCGCGCCGCACGAGCCCACCCGCACGATCGTCTGCACGTCGTACTCGCGGAACAGCTCGTTGGCGTAGATCGACATGGACGGCTGCCCCATGCCGGATCCCTGCACGGAGACGCGATGCCCCTGCCAGGTGCCGGTGAAGCCGAGCATGCCGCGCACCTCGGAGTAGCACTCCGCGTCGTCGAGGAAGGTCTCCGCGATCCACTTCGCCCGCAGCGGGTCTCCGGGGAAGAGGACGACGGGGGCGATCTGGCCGGGCGCGGCGGCGATGTGCGTGCTCATGCGATCAGGGTAGCGAGACGGATTCGGGTCGGACCGGGTCGTGCGCGCATGCGCAGGCGGGCGCCGGATTGCGGGCGGGCGCCGGATTGCGGAACGGGCGCCGGATTGCGCGGGCGGGCGCCGGATCCGGCGGTGAGCGCGGCCGGGCCTCAGCCCTGCCGGCGGACCATCTCGGCGATCCACAGCGGTGCGAACGGCGAGGTGCAGTTCGGCGGCGTCGGGTAGTCGGCCAGCACCTGCAGGTGTTCCCCGATCGCGATCGCACGGTCGCGCAGCGCCGCGTGGTGGATGCCGATCTGTGCGAGCGTCTCGTTCATCGCCCACTGCTCACGCGCGGGCGCGGCGACGAGCTCGCGTTCGATCCGGTCGAGCAGCCCGTCGAGGTCGAGGCCGTCGGGATCCTTCGCGACCCGGGCGGAGGTGAGCGACCAGGCCGCCGCACGCGCATCCGGATCCGCGTCGTCCAGCCAGCGCAGGCGCAGCTCCTCGGCGAGCGGCGACTTCTTCACGAGGTAGGCGACGAGCCAGTCGTGCGCCTTCGCGCTCTGCGTCGACCGCAGCATGCGGTCGAGATCGTCGGCGTCGAGGGCGCGGGGCTTCGCGACGAGGATGCCGAGGAGCTGTCCCGCCACATCCCCGGAGTCGTACAGCTCACCGGCGAGCTCCGGATCCGTCCCGATCCGCTTCGCGAGCGCGCGCAGCTTCGAGAGGTTCACGCCGTGCGCGTCGCCGTGGCGCTCATTGACCGCGCGCGCCTTCGGATCCTCCAGGGCGGCGAGCTCGGCGAGGGCGTCGGCAAGGGTCGTGGACATGCCGTCAGCCTAGAACCGTGTGTCGAACTCCGTCGATCCGGGGGATTTCGACCGTGCGCCCGCGGAACGCGCCGAATCGACGGAGTTCGACACCGCCTCGCGCGCGCAGGTGCGCTGGGATCCGTGCGTGAGCGACAATGGTGACGCAAACATCGCGTCCGATCCCAGGAGAGCCATGACCGAGACCCCGAGCCCCGCGCTCACCCACCGCGACGGCGCCCTGCTGCGCCACGGTCGGCCGTTCCGGATGCTGTCGGGAGCGGTGCACTACTTCCGCATCCACCCCGACCAGTGGGAGGACCGGCTGCGCCGCCTCGCGGCGATGGGGGCGAACACGGTCGACACCTACATCCCGTGGAACTTCCACGAGCGGGTCGAGGGCGAAGCGGACTTCACCGGCTGGCGCGACGCCGAGCGGTTCATCCGGCTCGCCGGAGACGTCGGCCTCGACGTCTTCGTGCGCCCGAGCCCGTACATCTGCGCCGAGTGGTCGAACGGCGGGATCCCGTTCTGGCTGAGCGCACGCACGGGCGCCCTGCGCACGAGCGACCCGGTCTTCCTCGCCGCGGTCGACGCCTGGTACGACGCGCTGATCCCGCGGCTGGCCCCGCTGCAGGCCGCGCACGGCGGGCCCATCACCGCGGTCCAGGTCGAGAACGAGTACGGATCCTTCGGCAGCGACCACGACTATCTCGTGCACCTGCGGGACGCCCTGCGCTCGCGCGGCATCGTCGAGCTGCTCACGACGGCCGACGGCACGACCGCGGACATGGTGCGCAACGGCAGCGTCGAGGGCGCGATGGGGTCGTTCACGTTCGGCACCGGAGTGGCGCTCGCGAAGAAGCTGCGCCGGCCCGGCGACGCGCTGATGTGCGCCGAGCTGTGGGGCGGATGGTTCGACCACTGGGGCGAGCAGCACCACGTGCGGTCGGCGGCGAGCATGATCGGCACGGTCGAGGAGCTGCTCGCGGAGGGCGGATCCGTGAGCCTGTACATGGCGCACGGCGGCACGAACTTCGGCCTGTGGGCCGGCGCGAACCACGACGGCGCGCTGCAGCCGACGGTCACCTCGTACGACTCCGACGCGCCGATCGGCGAGGACGGATCCCTGAACGACAAGTTCCACGCGCTGCGGGCCGTCTTCGCGCCGTTCCACGACGGCGACCTGCCGCCGATCCCGGCAGCGCCGCGCCGGCAGCCGGCCGCCTCGGCTCCGCTGAGCCCGGTCGCGTCGCTCCTCGACGTCGTGCGCGCCGTCCCCGCCGGTGCTGCCGTGCCGATGCCGCTCTCCTTCGAGGAGCTCGGCGCCGAGGACGGTCTGGTCGTGTACGAGGCGGAGATCACGTACGCCCCCGGTGCCGCGCTGACCGTCGACGTGCTGCACGACCGGGCGGTCGTCCACCTCGACGGCGTGCGCCTCGGCGTGCTCGAGCGGGACGGGGAGCGGTCGCTCGATCTACCGGCGGAGGGAGGATCCGGCGTGCTCACGCTCGTCGTGGAGAGCCAGGGGCGCGTCAACTACGGCCCGCACACGGGGGAGCGCAAGGGCATCCTCGCCGGGGTGCGGATCGGGCGCCGGTTCGCCCACGGCTGGACCCACCGTGTCGTCCCGCAGGAGGCGCCCGCGGATCCGGCTCTGCCCGACGCGGCGGCCCCGGCGGCCGCAGCGCCGATCGATGGGCTCGCCGTCGCCGTGTTCGACGTCGCAGACCCCGCCGACGCCTGGCTCGCGTTCCCCGGCGCCGGCAACGCCCTGGTGTGGCTGAACGGGTTCCTGCTCGGACGCTCCCGTGCCGTGGGCCCGCAGGTCACGCTGTACGCGCCGGGCCCGCTGTGGCGGGAGGGACGCAACGAGATCCGCGTGCTCGACACCGACGCGCTCGGATCCGCCGTCGAGATCCGCGAGGAACCCGACCTCGGCCCGGTGGAGGAGTTCATCGGGTCGTAGCGTGCCCGGTGGGCGAGGGGCCGCGCGCACAGTTCAGGCTGGACTTCGCGGACGCGCCGGTATCGGCGGTCTTCGGGGCCCTTCGGCGAGCTCCAGCCTGAGTTGTGCACGGACGGGAGGCGAGCCCGCCGTCGGCTCGCGACCGATCCGGGTCCGCGGCCGCGGCCTGATCCGCGGTAGGGACCGGATCTGGGGTAGGGACCGGATCTGGGGCAGGGACCGGATCCGCCTCAGTCCTCGTCGCGCAGGCCGGCGCGGATGCGGCGCAGATCCTCGGTGAGGGAGCCGATCAGCACCCAATTGCGCGACGACGGCGGACGGATGTCGAGCGCCGAGGTGAGCGCCGGGATCGCCGAGGTGAGCGTCTCGGGCTCCGGATCCACCTCGGCGAGCTGCACGGCGAGGCGCACGTCGTGCCCGGCGCGGTGCAGCTGCTCGGCGATCGCCGGCACCGACGGTTCGGCCGGCAGGGTGTCGTCGTACTGATCGACGTAGGCGCGGGTCATGCCGATGACCTGCGTCACGATCGGGCCGAGCCGTTCGAGCAGCGCGCTCATCGCCGCGAGCTCCGTGCGGTGCCGGGATCCGCGCGGGTTCAGGGTGAGGGATTCCTCGCCCGCACCGAGCGATGCGTCGGCGGCGTCCTTCATCGGACGCAGCAGCCGTGCCTCGAGCATCAGCTCCTGCAGGCGCGCGGGGCTCTGCGGTTCGGTGATCGCGTCGCCGAGCCGGTCGAGGGTCGCCGCGAGCTCTCCGCCGAGCAGGGCGAGGTCGCGCCGCGCCGGATCCACGAGCACCGGGGGCACCACGACCACGTTGACGACGAAGCCGATGGCCGCGCCGATGAGGGTCTCCAGGATCCGGTCCACGGCGTAGTCGGGGCTCGCGGATCCGAGCGCGAGTACGAGCATCGCCGAGATCGCCACCTGGTTCGCGGTGCCCGGCGTCGCCTTGAACGACCACGCCACCACCATCGCCACGACGACCGCGAGCAACACGACCCAGCTGAGTCCGCCGAGGGCGAGGCTCAGCAGCACCGCGATCACGACGCCCGCGATGACGCCGATGCTGCGTTCCACGGCCTTCGCGAACGACTGGTTCACGCTCGGCTGCACGACGAGCAGCGCGGCGATCGCCGCGAACACGGGAAGGTGCCCCGGCACGAGCCAGCCCGCGATCAGCCAGGCCGCGATCGTGGCCGCGGCCGACTTCGCCACCTGCAGCAGCGGCGCGCGTCGTGCGGCGCGGAGGGCGGCGAGCGGACGCATGACTCCACGGTAGTCCGCGCGGCTGTGCGCGGTGCGACCCGCAGTAGAGTGACGCGCACAGCGTCGGATCGGATGGATTCGTGAGCAGCACTCGGGGAACGCGCAGCGGCCGCAGGGTCAGGGGAGCCCTGTTCCTTGTGGTGCTCGCGCTGCTGAGCATGCTCGCGGGCGCCGAGGGCATGCGGGTCGGCGGCGATGCCGAGGAGGCCGACGGCCGCGCCGCGTTCTACGCGCAGCCCTCGCCGGTGCAGGCCGGGGTGCCGGGCGCCCTGGTGAAGACCGAGGAGCTCGTCGGGGTGCCCCCGCTGACGCGGGCATGGCGGATCATGTACCACTCGACCGACCTCGACGGGGCGGACGTGATCGTGACCGGCGTGCTCGTGGTCCCGCTCGGCGCGGCCCCGGCGGGCGGGCGGACGGTCGTGTCCTGGGGGCATCCGACGACGGGCTCCGCGCCGGAGTGCGCGCCCTCGTACCAGTTCGATCCGTTCCTGCTGACCGAGGGGCTGCGGGCGATGCTCGATCGCGGGTACGCCGTGGTCGGCACCGACTATGCCGGGATGGGCACGGCCGGTCCCGATTCCTACCTCGTCGCGGTGACGGAGGCGCGCAACGTGCTCGACGCCGTGCGCGCGGCCCAGGGGATCCCCGAGGCCCAGGCGGGCGAGGACGTCGTCCTGTGGGGGCATTCGCAGGGTGGACAGGCGGTGCTGCGCGCGGCGGAGATCGCCGGGTCCTACGCCCCGGAGCTGCGGATCCGCGCGGTCGCTGCCGCCGCCCCCGCCGCTCAGCTGGACCGGCTCGTGAAGGCGCATCTCGACGACATCTCGGGGGTCACGATCGGCTCGTACGCCTTCCCGGCCTACGCCCGTGTCTACGGCGCCACGGTGCCGGGTGCGCGACTGGACGGGATCCTCACCCCTGCCGCCATCGCGGACGCCCCGCGGATGAACCGGCTCTGCCTGCTGAGCGATCTCTCCGAGCTCCACGCCATCGGGACGCCGCTGGTCGGGACCTTCTTCCTGGCCGATCCGACCGTCACGGAGCCCTGGCGGACGCTCCTCTTCGAGAACTCCGCCGGATCGGTACCCTTCGCCGCGCCGCTCTTCCTCGCCCAGGGCGAGTCGGACGCGCTGGTGATCCCCGCCGACACCCGTGCGTTCGCGGAGCATGAGCGGGCGATGGGCATGGACGTCACGTTCGAGGCGATCCCGTTCGCCGACCACGGGACGGTGGCCTATCTCGCGATCCCCGCGCTGATGGCCTGGCTGGACCGGCTCGGCTGACCCGGGGTCGCCGGGGTGCGCCCCGCGCCCGGGTCCGGGTTGCGCGGGGGATGCGGACGTTGTGCAGGGAGGCGACGTGTTGTGCAGGGCCGGCCCTGTCCGCGGTCGTGGATCCGGCCCGGAATCCTGCGTCTCGCGGGCGATCAGGCCCTCGGGACGCCGGATCGACCCTGCAGAACGGCGCGGGGTCCCTGCAGAACGGCGCGTTCGCGGATGAGCCGGATCCGGATCTGAGGTACCCGGCTCGGAAGTTAAGGCATCTGCCCGATGGGGCGAGGGGGCCTTAGCGACGAGCGTATGAGTACCGGAGAAGGAGAGACACCATGGACCTGCACCCCTCGATGAGCTACCGCATCTCGACGCTCGAGATCGAGCAGGCGGCCATCCGCGCCGAGCGCGCGAGGATCGCCGCCGAGCACGCCGACCAGATCGTGCGGCGCGACGGGATCCTGCGCCGCATGTTCCCGCGGCGGCAGACCGGCCGGGCCGCGACGGCCGCAGCCCCTGCGGTCGAGACCGCCGCAGTCCCGGCGTCCGCCGCAGCCCCCGCGATCGCGCCCGCCGCGACCCCGGCGCCCGCCGCGGCCCCCGCGGTCGAGCCCGCCGCGCAGGTCGCGTCCGCATCGGACGAGACCCGTGAGCGCGAGCTCGTCGGCTGCGTCTCGCACGCCGCATGAGTGCGGCGGCGCCCGTCCCGGCGCCCGCCGCGGCCCCGTCCGACACGCGGCCGTCCGCCCTGTCGTCGACGGCGGACGTCGCACCCGAGAGCCTCCCGACGACGGATCCGGCACAGGATCCGCTGCCGTCGGGAGGCTCTTCCGCGTCCGTCGAGAACGGGGCCGGCTCTGCCGAGAGCGGCGCCGCGCCCGCGGCGGCTCCCGATGTCCGTGGCGGGTGGCACGATGAAGGTATGTCCCTCGCCACCACGTCGACCGTCATGGTCGGGCGCGATGCCGAACTCGCCCTCCTCGACGACGCCCTGCGCCGCGTGGAGGCCGGCGAGTCCGCCTCCGTGCTCGTCGGCGGCGAGGCGGGCATCGGCAAGTCCCGGCTGACGGCGGAGTTCCGCCGCCGGGTAGCCGACCAGGCCACGGTGCTGACGGGCTGGTGCCTCGACTACGGATCCACGCCGGCGCCCTTCGGACCGCTCCCGGCGATCCTGCGCGGAGTGCTCGACGAGCTCGGCGAGCGGGCCGACGAGGCCGCGGGCCCGGGTCGCGACGCCCTGCAGCTGCTGCTGCCCGAGCGCGCCGCCGGTCCGGTCGACCGGTCGGCGATCCGCCCCGAGGGGCTGCGCGAGACGATCGCCAATCTGCTCGAGGCGGCCGCCTCCGTCCGTCCCGTGGTGGTCGTGATCGAAGACCTGCACTGGGCCGATGCCGCGACCCTGTCGATGCTGTCCTTCCTGCTCCGCGCCCTCGCGGGCCGCCCCGTGCTGTTCCTGCTCACCTGCCGCATCGACGAGGTGCGCCGCGGCGGCGAGGTGCGCACGTTCCTCGCCGAGGCGGAACGCGCGCGCCTCCTCGATCGCGTGACCCTCGATCGGCTCGACGCGAGCTCCGTGCGCGATCTCGTGCAGCGGCTGCGCGGTCCGGTGGGCGACGCGGGCCTCGCCCGGCTCATGGAGCGCAGCGAGGGCGTGCCCTTCTTCGTCGAGGAGCTGCTCTGCAACGTCCAGGGCCCGATGCCCGACACCCTGCGCGACGTGCTGCTCGCCCGATTCGACGCCCTCGGCGACGACGCGAAGCGCGTCGTGCGGGTCGCCTCGGGGTCCGACGGGGCGATCGCGCACGACCTGCTCGCCGCACTCGCGGGCTTCGGCGACGAGCGGCTGGACGAGGCCGTGCGCGAGGCGATGGGTGCGGGCATCGTCGAGATCGCCGATCGGGAGAGTTACGGCTTCCGGCACGCGCTGCTGCGCGAGGCCGTCCACGACGATCTGCTCCCCGGGGAGCGCGCCCGCCTGCACTGGGCGTACGCCGACGCGCTGGAGGCGGCCGGTGCGGCGCCGTCGACGCTCGCTTTCCACTGGCACCGCGCCCATGACTCGCCGCGCGCTCTCGCCGCAGCCGTCACCGCGATGCACGAGGCGAAGAACAGCTACGCCTTCTCCACGGCGGCACGGTTCGGCGAGCTCGCGCTGGAGTTGTGGGAGCAGGTGCCCGATGCCGCGCAGGTCGCCGGCATCGAGCGGATCCCCCTGCTCGCGCAGGTCGGATCCATCCTGCGCAACGGCGGCGACGGGGAGCGCGCGCTCGCCGTCGTCTCGCTCGCGCTCGACGAGATCGACCCCGCGGTCGTCGACCCCCCGGTGCACGCACGGCTGCTGCGCGACAAGGCGCTCTACCTGCAGAACCTCGGTCGCGGCGGGTCCGCCGACCTGTTCCTCGAGGCGATCGCGATCATCGAGTCCGAACCGGGGCAGGAGCGGCTGAGAGCCGCACTGCTGGGCTATCTCGCGGGGCGCTACCTCATCGGAGCGCGGCTGGAGGAGGCCGTCGCGACCGCCGACGAGGCCTTCCGGATGGCGGAGTCGATCGGCTTCGACAACGTCATGTCGGTCGCCGCGAACCTGCGCGGCTGCAGCCGGATCCATCTCGGCGAGGTCGAGGCCGGCCTCGCCGACTTCCGCCTGTCCTGGGAGCACGCGGCCGATCACGACGCCCAGCTGCGCTACCGGGTCAACTACGCCGACAGCCTGAACATGCTCGGGCGCTTCCGCGAGGCCGTCGAGGTCGCCGAAGCCGGCGTCGCGCACTCGCGCACGCTCGGCGTGGAGCGGTCGACCGGCGCGATCCTCTCGCACAACATGGTCGAACCCCTTCTCGAGCTCGGTGAGATCGACCGGGTGGAGGAGATCTCCGCGCGCGAGCTCGCCGTGCGCACGCTGCAGGTCTTCCGGATGTACTCGACGATGTCGCGCATCCGGGCGCTGGTCTGGCGCGGCGAGATGGACGAGGCCGTCCGCGTGCTCGGCGAATGGCGATCGATCGCCGAGGGCGTCGCGTCCGTCGAACGGCAGGTCTGGTACTCGCTGCACGACGTCGAGATCCTCATCGCGCTCGGGCTCGGCGATGCGGTGCGCGCCGCCGCGGTACTGCGCACGGTGATCGAGGATCCGGGCCGGCGGCTCGCCTTGCTGGGGCGGACCCTGCTCGAGGGAGGGCGGGTGGTCGCCGACCTCCGTGCGGACGGCCACGGTCCGCTCGCCGAGGCGACCGCCGAGCTCGTGCGCGCGCGGTGGCACTCCCTGCCCGCCGAGCTGCAGCACCCGCACTGGGCCGCCGTGCTCATGGCGCTCCTGGACGCGGATCCGGAACGGCTCGATGCCGCCGTCGTGCTGGCCGACGGCGACGACGTGCCCGCCGTCTTCCGTCCGCTCGTCCGGCTGGAGCGCGCCAGAGCGCTCGTGGCGGCGGGGGACCGGGCGGGCGCCGTCGCGCGGGCGGCCGAGGCCGCCGCGGTCGCGGAGGAGCTGGGGCACGACCGGCTGCGCCGTCAGACCCGGGAGTTCATGGACGCCGCGGGGCTGCACCGCACCGTGGCGCGCGGCGCGAGTGCGGTGGAGGGCATCGAGCTCACGGCGCGGGAGCAGCAGGTGCTCGACCTCATCGCCGAGGGGCTCAGCAACCGTCAGATCGGCGAGCGGCTGTTCATCAGCGGCAAGACCGCGAGCGTGCACGTCTCGGCGATCCTGCGCAAGCTCGGCGTCTCCAGCCGCACGGAGGCCGCCGTCGCCCAGCGCGTGCGCTGAGACCGGGCGCCGCGGGCGCATGAGCGGGCGTGAGGGGCCCGGATCACCGTCGTCTTCGGAGGCCGCGCAGGGGTGAGGCGTGTCAGGCTGGAGACCGGAGTCCGAGACACGGGCCGACGGGGATGAGATCCGGGGAGTTCGTCATGGCAGCACAGGTCGCACTGGTCACGGGTGCCTCCTCGGGGATCGGGGAGGCCGCCGCACGGCGTCTGCGGGATGCCGGGTTCACGGTCTACGCCGCCGCGCGGCGGGTGGATCGCATGGCGGGCCTGCGGGAGGCCGGGGTGCACACGATGAGCCTCGATGTCACCGACGCCGCCTCCGCGCAGGCGGCGGTCGCGCAGATCCTCGCGGAGCAGGGCCGGATCGACGTGCTCGTCAACAACGCGGGCTACGGCTCGTACGGGGCGCTCGAGGACGTACCGCTCAGCGAGGCGCAGGCCCAGCTCGACGTGAACGTGCTGGGACTCGCGCGCATGACGCAGCTCGTGCTGCCGCAGCTGCGGGCGCAGCGCAGCGGCACGATCATCAACATCGCATCGATGGGCGGGAACTTCACGACGCCGCTCGGCGCCTGGTATCACGCCAGCAAGTACGCCGTCGAGGCGCTCAGCGACGCGATGCGGATGGAGCTGGCCCCCTTCGGCATCGACGTCGTCGTCATCGAACCCGGATCCATCCGCACCGAGTGGGGCGCGATCGCCGCCGCCGCGGTGCTCGAGACGTCGGGCGACGGCCCGTACCGCACGCAGGCGGAGCAGGTCGCGACCTCGCTGGGCCGCACTTCGGCTCCGGGCGCGAGGATGACGTCCTCGCCCGAGGTCGTCGCGCGGGCGATCGTGACAGCGGCCACGGCCCGCCGTCCCCGTGCGCGCTACCGCATCGGCTTCGGCGCGAAGCCCCTCGTGCTGGCGCACCGGATCCTGCCCGCGCGCGTGTTCGACCGTCTCATCCGGCGCGGGATGGGCGTCGCGGGCTGAGTCGCCATCAAGCTTCCCGGCGGGCTTTCCCCGCTTCCCACCGGGATCCACCCGTTCAGGTCGCAGAAGATGTCGCTGTCCGGCGGTCGGAACGACACTTTTCGCGACGGGAACGGAACGACCGCGGGCGGCTGGATCGAGCCGGGCGGACCGCGCCCGGAATCACCCCCGGGCGGACCGCGTCCGGAATCACCCCCGGGCGGACCGCGTCCGGGATCACGCCTGGCGCGCCATCGCCGCCTCGAACGCGCTGCGGTCCAGGCTGAGCGTCCAGACCGTGACGTCGCCGACGAAGCGGGAGAACGCCTCGCCCGAGAACGGGCCGCGATCGTTCACGTAGCAGCCGAAGGCGTCGATCGCCATGAAGATCCGGATGCACGACGCCTCGACGTCGGGGGTCGCGAACTCCCCCTCGTCGACGCCTTGGGCGATCAGCTCCGTGAGGCGCGCCCGGTCGAGGGCCTCCTGCTCCTCGATCGAGGCGAGCAGCGGGGTGCTGAATCTCGACAGATGCCGCGCATTCAGCCAGAGGCGCGCGAGGTCGTCGGCCCGGCGGCTCTCGATGCGGTGCACGAGATGCGCGATCCGGTCCAGCGACGAGCCGTCGCCGGCGAACATCGCCTCGCGTTCCCCCTCGATCGCGAGCTCGAACGCGGCGATCACCAGATCCTGGACCGCGGGGAAGTAGTGCCCGATGAGGCCGGGGCGGACGCCGAGCTGCTCGGCCACGCCTCTCAGGGTGACGCGCTCTAGCCCTTCCGTCAGGGCGATCCGGGCCGCTTCGTCCAGGATCTCGGCGCGCCGTTCCGTGGGCAGCTTGCGCACGTGCCGGGCGGGGGTTGGATCCACTCTTGACATCATGCACCACAACCTATTGGATGGGTGACCAATAGTCTTATTGGGTTTATGACCAATAGGACGGGATCCGATTCGATTCGAAGGGGAATCAGCGATGCACACCGACCTCTGCCACGAGGACAGGACCGTCTCATGAGCGAGACGACGTCCGGAGCGCACCTGCGGAAGAGCCTCGGCCTTCCCTCGGTCGTCGCGTTCGGCCTGGGCTACATGGCCCCGAGCCTGGTCATGGTGATCTTCGGCGTGATCGCCGTCGCGAGCGCCGGGACCTCGGCGACCGTGTTCTTCGTCGCGACCCTCGCGATGCTGCTGACGGCGCTCAGCTATGCGAAGCTCTCCCGCCACTACCCGGTGTCGGGATCCGCGTACTTCTATGCGCGGCGCCTGCTCACCTCTCCGATCGGGTTCCTGGTGGGCTGGAGCGTGCTGCTCGACTACCTCTTCCTGCCGATGGTGGCGTGGCTCGTGCAGGCGGTGTACCTGAACGCCCAGTTCCCCGACGTCCCGGTCTGGATCTGGATGCTCATCAACGCGGGCCTCACGACCCTGATCAACATCGTGGGCGTGGTGCTCAGCGATCGCGTGAACATGGTGCTCACCGGCACGGCGGTGTTCCTGGTCCTGCTCTTCGTCGCCTACTGCCTCGTCTTCCTCGTGCATCATGAGCCCTCCGACTACGTCGCGCCGATCTGGAATCCCCTCACCACCGTCGGCGGGGTGACCGCGGCCACCGCGATCGCGGCCTACTCCTATCTCGGGTTCGACGCCGTCACCACGCTCTCGGAGGAGACGCGGGATGCGAAGAGGACCATCCCGCGCGCGGTGATCCTCGTCATCGCCATCGGCGGGGTGCTGTTCACGGCCGTCGCCTATGTCATGCAGCTCGTCCACCCGGGGTTCGATTTCGGCAAGCCCGGCGATGAGCAGGTGGCGGGGTACCTGCTCTCCATCCAGGTCGGTGGTCAGGCGTTCGCCGACTGGACGAATCTGGCGGGGATCGTCGCGGGGTTCGCGTCGGGCCTCGCGGTGCAGCTGAGCTCGAGCCGCCTGCTCTACTTCATGGGCCGGGACGGCGTGCTGTCCCGGCGGGTGTTCGGCTGGGTGAGCCCCCGCACGAAGACGCCGATCTGGGCGATCCTGTTCACGGGACTGATGTGCTTCGTGGGGATGGGACTGACGACCGACGTCGCCTACTCGTTCATCAACTTCGGCGCCTTCACGGCGTTCACCGTCGTCAACATCTGCGTCATCGCGTTCTTCGTGCGCAAGCACAGGACGCGCCGGCTCAGCGTCCTCGCCTACGTCGTGCTCCCGGCGCTCGGAGCCTGCGTGACCGTGTACCTGCTCACCCAGCTCAGCCCGACCGCGCTCATCATCGGCGGCAGCTGGCTCGTCGCCGGCTTCCTCTGGCTGCTCTGGCTCACCCGCGGGTTCCGCCGACCGACGCCGGCGATGAGCGCCGACGAGTACGGGGAGATCCCCGCGGACGCCGCCACCCGGCCCCTGCCGGCGCGAGAGCTCGAGGTGATCGACGAGTGAGCGCGGCCCTGCTCCCCGAACCCGTCCCGAAGCGCCCGGCGGCCGCGGGTACAGGGGCTCACCCGCCCCGGTACCCGGACGCGCCGGCCGGCGAGCCGACGCTCGACAGCTGGCAGGAGGCACCGCACAATCGCTGGGCGTTCGCCCACATGAGCGAGCTCATGCCGGTCGCGACCGTGTCGCGGCATCCGGCGACCCCGCCGGGGGCGACCGTCCGTCTCGGACCCCTCGCGGCGCGGCTCCCGGATCTCGTCGCGCGGCTCGAGCGGACCTTCACCGATGCGTTCCTCGTGCTCCGAGGCGAGGAGGTGCTCGCCGAGTACTACCGCGAGGGCTTCGCCCCCGATCAGCCGCATCTGCTGATGAGCGTCTCGAAGTCGCTGTGCAGCACCGTCTTCGGCGCTCTGGTGGACGCCGGCCGGATCGACCCGGCCGGGCGGATCACCGCGTACGTGCCCGAGCTGGCCGGATCCGTGTACGACGGCCCGACCGTCCAGCAGCTGCTCGACATGGAGATCGCGATCGACTACGACGAGGACTACGTCGATCCGGCGTCCGAGGTGCAGGCGCACGACCGTGCGGCGGGCTGGCGCACCCGGCGGCCCGGCGACGCGGCGAGCAACTACGAGTTCCTCGCGACGCTGCGAGGCAGCGGATCCGTCGGCGAGTTCCAGTACTGCTCGGCGAACACCGACGTGCTGGCCTGGATCATCGAGAGGGTCAGCGGGCTGCGCTACGCGGACGCGCTGTCCCGATTCCTCTGGGCCAAGCTGGACGCCGATCACGACGCGACGATCACGGTCGACGCGACCGGGTTCGGCTATGCCAACGGCGGCGTCTCCGCGACCGCGCGAGACCTCGCCCGCGTCGGACGGATGATGCTCGACGGAGGGGTCGCCCCGCGTGGGCGCGTGGTGTCCGAGGACTGGGTCCGCAGCGTGCTCGCCGGCGGCTCGCGCGAGGCGATGACGTACGAGGGGTTCACCAGCACCTTCCCGAACGGCAGCTACACCCGGCAGTGGTGGTGCACCGGCAACGATCGCGGCAACGTGAGCGGAATCGGGATCCATGGCCAGAGTCTCTGGCTGGACCCCCTGACGGATTCGGTGATCGTCAAGCTCTCCGCGTGGCCGGATCCGGACACCGAGGAGGGGAACGCGCGCCAGAGCGAGCTGCTCCTCGACGTCAGCCGAGCCCTGGACGCGGTGCCGTACTGACGGCTCGGGGGGCGGAGGCGCGACCCGGCCGTGCCGGGCTCAGGCGGCCTCCGCCCGCCCCCGGCGCCAGTACCCCATGAACGCGACCGACCGGCGATCGATGCCGAGGTTGCGCACGAGGTGGCGGCGCAGGGCGGTGATCGTCGACGCCTCTCCGGCGAGCCAGGCGTAGCAGGATCCGACGGCGGCGTCCGGGACCTCCCAGAGCACCTCGTCCTCGCTCGGGTCGGCGAGCTCGGTTCCCGTCGTCGCCGCGGGCTCGTCCTCGGCCGCCCGGGTCTCGCCCCAGGCGTGCACCGCCGCGCTCAGGCGCAGCCCGTGCGCAGCGCTCCCGCGGGCCAGCCACCGGATCGCGACGCCCTCGGGTGCGGCGAGGGGAAGCGCGTCGGCCTCGGTGGGGACCTCGATGTAGACGGATCCGGTCACGTGCGCCGGCAGCGACTCGACGATCGCGCAGATCGCCGGCACCGCGGTCTCGTCCCCGGCGATGAGCACCGATCCGGCATCGCCCGGGTTCCACTCCAGTCCTCCGGTCTCGTCGGCGCGGGCATCGGGGCCGATCACGACCAGCGGCGCGCCGGGTGCGGCCGCCGAGGCCCAGGCGGACGCGGGGCCCTCGGTGCCGTGCAGCACGAAGTCGACGTCGATCTCACGGACCTCCGGCCGCACCGCGCGGATCGTGTAGGTGCGAATCGGATTGCGGCTCTCATCGGGGAGTTCTCGCCAGCGGCGATACCACTCCATCATCCCCACCGTCTCGTCGAACTGGCCGACGTCGGTGAAGGATCCGTCGGGCAGCGGCAGGACGAGCTTGATGCGCTGATCGAGGCCGGCGGTGCCGAAGTGCACGAGATCGGGGCCGGTCAGCGTCACGCGCAGGAAGTTCGGCGACAGCTGGGTTCGATGCGCGACGGTGGTGCGGTAGGTCCGGTAGGGGTGATGTGACACGCTCACAAGGATAGGTTAGGCTCCCCTAACATGACGAATCGGGATTCCTCCGGCTCACTCCTGCCGGCCGGGCTCGAGGCAGAGGGCCTCGCCCTGCACTACGGCCGCACCCCCGTCGTGCACGACGTCGCGCTGAGTCTTCGGCCCGGAGCAGTCACGGCGCTCATCGGCCCGAACGGCAGCGGGAAATCCACCGCGCTGCGTGCCATCGCGCGGCTGCACCGCGTCCACGCGGGGTCCGTGCGGATCGACGCCGCCGGCGCCGATCGCGACGCGGCGGCGCTGGATGCGAAGGAGTTCGCGCGCACCGTGGCGATGCTCTCGCAGTCGCGGCCGCATCCCTCGGGCCTGGAGGTGCGCGACGTCGTGACCTTCGGGCGGCACCCGCATCGCGGCCGGTTCTCCGGCCTGCGCGACGAGGACCGCGCGGCGATCGACCGGGCGCTCGCCCTCACCGGGCTGGACGCGATGGGGGCGCGTCCGGTGGATGAGCTCTCCGGCGGGGAGCTGCAGCGCGTCTGGCTCGCCACCGCGCTCGCGCAGACCACGCCGATCCTGCTGCTCGACGAGCCGACCAACCACCTCGACCTGCGCTACCAGATGGAGACGCTCGACCTCATCCGCGACCTCGCCGATGCCGGCACGGCCCTGGGCGTCGTGCTGCACGATCTGGACCACGCCGCCGCGGTCGCCGATCGGGTCGTGCTCCTCCACGACGGCCGGGTGCGCGCGTGCGGCACCCCGGCCGAGGTGCTCACCGGCGAGAACCTCTCCGCGGCCTACGGGCTGCGCATCGACACCCTGCTCGACGACGACGGCCGGGTGCGCGTGATCCCGCGCGGCCGTCACTCCGCCCGCCGTCCCGTCCCCGAACCGCAGCCCGCCTGATCGCGGGCCGACGCCGCCGCGCCGCACGATCGTCGTCCGACCCCGCCCGGCATGCCCGGATCCCCGATCTCGACCTCTTCTGCTTCCCGACCACCGATCCACCGACCCTGGAGAACCATGCGCAAGCCCCTCGCCGTCCTCTCGCTGCTCGCCGCGAGCACCCTCGCCCTCGCCGGCTGCGGGACAACCTCTGTCGCCGCGCCCACCGGCAGCGCCGCCCCCGCTGCGAGCGCCGAGTGCGCGAAGGACACGACGCGCACCGCCACGGGGCCGGTCAGCGTGACCGACGCCCTGGGCCGCACCGTGAAGCTCGACAAGCCCGCCGAGCGCGTCGCCGTGCTGGAGTGGCAGCAGGTCGAGGACGCCCTCACCCTGTGCGTGACCCCCGTCGCCGTGGCCGACGCGGCCGGCTACCGCCAGTGGGACAGGGCCGAGACGCTGCCCGAGGGCGTCGCCGATGTCGGAACCCGCCAGGAGCCGAACCTCGACGCGCTGTTCCAGACCAAGCCCGACCTCGTGATCGTGGAGGCGCAGACGCGCGACGATGCGATCATCGGCCAGCTCGAGAAGTACGGCGTGCCCGTGCTCGTGACGATCGGCGCCGATGCGAAGGATCCGGTGAAGCAGCTGCTCGCGACCTTCGATCTCATCGCGCAGGCCACGGGTCGCACCGAGCGTGCCGAGGCCGTCGCGACGGAGATGAAGGACCACCTCGCGGAGGCGAAGAAGGCCCTTGCCGCAGCGTCGCCCGCCAGCACCGACTTCGTCTACTTCGACGGCTGGGTCGACGGCGGCACCGTCTCGCTGCGCCCCTTCGGCACCGGTTCGCTCATCGGCGCGATCGGCGGCGAGCTCGGGCTCACGAACGTGTGGAAGGGCGAGACCGATCCCGCCTACGGGCTCGGCAGCACGGACATCGAGGGCATGACGACCGTCGGCTCCGCCACCCTGCTGTACACCGGCACCGACGACCCGGACAGTGAGAGCTTCATCAAGGCCGCCGAGAAGAACCCGGCCTGGGCCTCGATCCCGGCCGTGAAGGAGAAGCGGATCCACGCGTTCCCGGCCGGGATCTGGACGTTCGGCGGGCCGCGCTCGGCCGAGAAGATCGCCGACGCGTACGTCGACGCGTTCACCCGGTGAGCCGCGGGCGGTGCGATGACCTTCCTTCGGGGTCGTTGAGCGAGCATCGGCGCAGCCGAAGCGAGACGAAACGCGGCATCCCCGCGGGAGTGCGGCGTTCCGTCTCGCCGTCGGTTCGCGAGGCGGCCCCGGGAATCGGGGTCCGCGCGCGCCTCGGTGCCGTCGGGGTGCTGGTCCTCCTCGCGCTCGCGCTCATCGCTGCCGCCGGCTGGCACCTCACCCAGGGCACGAGCGGGGCGGTCTGGGCGAACCCCGAGATCCTGCTCGGGGCGCGCCTGCCCCGGCTCGCCGCGGGTGTGACCGTCGGCGTGGCCCTCGGCATGGCCGGCCTGCTCATGCAGTCGCTGGCGCGCAACGCCCTGGCCTCGCCCGACACGCTCGGCGTGACGTCGGGCGCCTACCTCGCGATCACCGCGGTCGCCGCCTTCGGCATCTCCGTCCCGTTCTGGGCCTCGGGGATCGTCGCTTTCGCCGGCGGGCTCGTGGCCGCCGTGATCGTGCTGGGCCTCGCCGGAGGGGCCGGATCCTCGACGACCCGGCTCGTGCTGGCCGGATCCGCGCTGGCCCTGGCGTTCCAGGCCGCGACCTCGGCGCTGCTGATCCTGTTCAGCGAGCAGACCAAGGGCCTGCTCGCCTGGGGGAGCGGAAGCCTGTCGCAGCTCGGGCTCGAGGCGTTCCTGCGCGCCGCGCCGATCGTCGTGGTCGCCGGCCTGCTGGCGCTGCTGCTCGCCCGGCGGCTGGACGTCCTCGCGCTCGGCGACGATCTGGCCGCATCCCTCGGGGTGAGGATCCGTTCGACGCGCGTCCTCGGGATCCTGCTCTCGGTGCTGCTCACCGCGACCGCCGTCACGCTCGCCGGCCCGCTCGGGTTCGTCGGCCTGTGCGCCCCCGTGCTCGCCCGCCTGCTGGTGCGGATCGTGCCGGGGCTCGGCCGGCACGCCCTGCTCCTGCCCGCTTCCGGCCTCCTCGGCGCGCTCGTGGTGATCCTCGCCGACGTGCTGCTGCGGCTCCTCATCGGCGCCGAGGGGGCCATCGCCGTTCCGACGGGCGTGGCGACGACCGTGCTCGGATCTGTCGTGCTCGTGGTGATGGCGCGGCGGCTGCGCGATTCCGGACCGACACGACGGCCGCCGTCGATCCGGTTCGGCGTGCGGGGGCCGTTGCGTTTCCGGCTCGTGGTCGGGATCTCGGCCGTGCTGGCGGTCGCCGTCGTGGTCGCTGGCCTGCTGGTGGGGGCGACGCCGCTGCTCACCGGGGACGTCCTGCTCTGGCTGCAGGGGCAGGCGCCGCCGCAGATCGCGTTCGCACTGGACGAGCGTGCCCCGCGGGTGATCGCCGCCGTCACCGCGGGGGCTGCCCTCGCGCTCGCCGGATGCCTGACCCAGGCGGTGAGCCGCAACCCGCTCGCCGATCCCGGACTCCTCGGCATCACCGGGGGCGCGGGGCTCGGCGCGGTGCTCGTCGTCACGAGCGCCGCGGCCTCGACGTTCGGCATGCTCGCGGCGGCGGTGGTCGGCGCGCTCTGCGCGTTCGCGCTCGTGTATCTGCTCGCCTGGCGCGGCGGGCTCAGTGCGGATCGGTTCATCCTCATCGGGATCGGCGTCTCGTCGGCGGCGGTCGCGCTCACGTCCTTCGTGCTGCTGCGGGCGAGCCCGTTCGACACCCCGAAGATCTACACCTGGCTGAGCGGAACGACCTACGGCCGGATCTGGGAGCAGGTCGTCCCCCTGGCGGTGGTGCTGATCATCGCCCTGCCGGTGGTGCTGATGCGCCATCGCGAACTGGATCTGCTCGCCCTCGACGAGGACACCCCGCGCGTGCTCGGAGTGAAGCCCGAGCGTTCGCGCCTACTGATCCTCGCCGTGGCGGCGCTCCTCGCGGCGTTCAGCGTGGTGGCGGTCGGCGTCATCGGCTTCGTCGGCCTGGTCGCCCCGCACGCCGCGCGCGCCCTGGTCGGCGGCCGGCATGCGCGCGTGGTGCCCGTCGCGGTGCTGCTGGGGGCGGTGCTGGTCGGCCTCGCGGACGCGGTGGGCCGCACGGTCATCGCGCCGGCGCAGCTGCCCGCCGGCCTCGTGGTCGCGGTCCTCGGCGCTCCGTACTTCGTGTGGCTGCTCTGGCGCTCCCGCGACGTGTGAGCCGGCGGTGGTCGCCGGCCTGCCGGGGTCGTTGAGCGAGGACGGCGTAGCCTGTGCCGGCCGGCCCGCCGGGGTCGTTGAGCGAGGACGGCGAAGCCGACCGAGACGAAACGCGGTGACGGGGGAGAGTGCGGCGTTTCGTCTCGCGCCGGCTGCGCCGGTGCTCGCTCGACGACCCCGGACCGCGCGGGCTGGGGGCGGCGGTTTCAGCCCGCGGCGTCGGCCTCGAGCAGCGCCATCGCGGCGTTGTGCCCGCCGATGCCCGAGACCGCGCCGCCGCGGACCGCGCCGGATCCGCACAGCAGCACGTCAGGGAAGCGGGTGGCCACGCCCCAGCGCCGGGCGGGTGTGTCGAGCTCGGCGTCGTCCTCGGCCCAGGGCCAGGACAGCGGCCCGTGGAAGATGTTCCCGCCCGGCATCGCGAGCGCCTCCTCCAGATCGCGCGTCGTCTTGACCTCGATGCACGGCTCCCCCGCCGCATCGACCGCGAGGACGTCCTCGATCGGCTCTGCGAGCACCGAGTTCAGGGAGGCGAGCGCCGCGGTCCGGATCCGGTCCCGCAGCTCGTCGTTGCCGATCCGGTCGACGAGCCGGTCCGGCACGTGCAGGCCGAACAGCGTGAGGGTCTGCGCAGGGGTGTCGCGCAGCGACTCGCCCAGGATCGTCCGGTCGCTCAGCGTGTGACAGTAGATCTCGCACGGCAGCGGATCCGGGAGCTCGCCCCCTTCCGCCCGTTCGAAGGCCGTGCGCAGCTGCACGCCGAGCTCGTTGATGTGGAAGGTGCCGGCGAACGCGGCCTCGGGGGCGACGGTCCCGTCGCGCAGCTTCGGCAGCCGGGTGAGGAACAGGTTCACCTTCGCCTGCGCCCCCTCGGGGCGGGCCACCGCGGCGCCGGACGCGCCGAGCGCGCCGGCATCGCCGAGGAGTCGTTCCAGCACCGCGGGCGCGACGTTCGAGAGAACCGTGCGGGCGGTGACCGCCTGCGGCTCGCCGTCGTGGCGGTACTGCACGGTCGCGGATCGGCCCTCGGCGGCGGGGGCGACCGACAGCACCTCGGCCCCGGTCAGCACCCTCGCGCCGGCCGTCGCGGCGGCCCGGGCGATCTCGGCCGAGACCGCGCCCATGCCCCCGACCGGCACGTCCCAGTCGCCCGTGCCGCCGCCGATCACGTGGTACAGGAAGCAGCGGTTCGCGTCGAGCGCCGGATCGTCGAGGCTCGTGAACGTCCCGATCAGCCCGTCGGTCGCGACGACGCCGCGCACCAGGTCGCTGCGGAACCGGGCGTCGATCGTCGCGCCGAGCGGCCGCTCGATGAACGCGTCCCAGACGGCGTCGTCGCCGAGGAGCGCCTTCGCGGCTCCGCGGGTCGGCAGCGGCTCGGTCAGCGTCGGGAACAGGGCCTCCGCGATCCGCCGGGTCTCGTCGGAGAACGCATCCCATGCGGCCAGGTCGGAGGCGTCGACCCCGGCACGGGCGAAGTCGGCCCTGGCCCCCTCGGCGTCGGCGGCGCGGTCGACCAGCAGGCCGCGGGTCGGGTCGAGCGGATCCGGGGTGTACGAGGAATAGCGCCGCCGGACGAGGCCGATGTCCAGGCCCAGGTCGTCGATGATCCGCTGCGGCAGCAGACTCACGAGATAGGCGTAGCGGGACAGCCGCGCGTCGACGCCCTCGAACGCCTGCGCCGAGACGGCCGCCCCGCCGACGTGGTCGTCGCGCTCGAGCACGAGCACGCTGCGGCCGGCCCGGGCGAGATACGCCGCAGCGGTCAGTCCGTTGTGGCCCCCTCCGACGATGACGGCGTCGTAGTCGGCGGTCTTCTCCTCGGGCATGAGAGGTCCTCGTTCGCTGCGGTTGGAAATCGGATCCGGCTCACTCCGCCGTGGCCGCACCGGGCACGGCGACGACGGGGACCGGGGCGTAGCGGATGATCTTGGCCGCGCTCGATCCCAGGAACACGCGAGCGATCGGGTGCGTCGACGACGATCCGATCGCGAGGATGTCGCCCTCCTCCCAGTCGAGCCGGCGGATCGCGCGGGCCCAGTCGGATCCCTCGGCGATCGTGAACGTGAGCGTGTCGTCGTCGAAGCCCTGCGAGCGCAGGAACTCCTCCGCCTCGTGCTGAGCGTTGCCCGCCTGCATCCGCCACAGATCGATCACCTGGGTCTCGGCGTGCCCCATCCGGGAGGTGACGGGTCGGCGGGGCGGGGCGACGACGAAGGTCACCACCCGAAGCCGCGCCCCCGTGCGCCGGCAGATCTCGGCGACGCCGGTGAGCAGCGACCAGCTGGCGTCGTCGTCGCGGAAGGCGACCGTGACGCGGGTCACGCCGCTGTCGGTGCGGTAGCCCCGCGGCGCGATGGCCACGGGGATCGGCGACGAGTGCACGAGCCGGTCGGTCTTCGAGCTGAGCCGGATGCGGCCGGGCTCGGCGTCGCCGCTCGATCCGACCACGAGCATCCGCGCCTCGTGCTCCGTGGCCTGCTCGATGAGCGCCTGGGGGACGGAGCGCCCGCTCACCCAGACCGCGGTGCCGTCGATGCCCGGGTGCTGGGCGAGGTCGGCGCGCGCCTCCTCGGCGGTGATCTCGCCCTCTCCCGCCGCCCAGTCCTCGAACTCCCGGTCCGTGCCGCCGGCGAGCGGGTTGCCCCACCCCTGCGGGACGACGGACACGGCGCGGACGTGCTGGGGTTCGGAGCGGGCGAACTGGCAGGCGAGCTCGATGGCGGAGCGATCGTTGTTGTGGGGGCCGTAGCCGACGAGGTAGGTCACTTGCTCTGGTCCTCGAGTTCGGGGTGGATGGGTTCGGAGATCTCCTCGTCGGAGGTGTAGGTGTTCAGCGTGGCCTTGCGGCGGCCGTAGGCGAGGTAGAACAGGAACACGATCACGAGCCAGCTCACGCAGATGATCCAGGTGATGGGCTGCAGCTGGGTCAGCACGTACACGCACACCAGCACGGTGAGGATCGGCACGACCCACGGGCCGAACGGGACCTTGTACGGCCGCTCGATCTCGGGGTGGGTGCGGCGCAGGACCATGAGAGAGATCGCCACGATGCTGAACGCGACCAGGGTGCCGAAGGAGACGCTGTCCCACAGGTAGTCCGCCGGCACGAACCCGGCGACGAGGGCGACGATGATCGACACCGTGAGCGTGTTGAAGACGGGGGTGCCGAACTTCGGGCTGACGCGCTCGAACTTCTTCGAGACCATCCCGTCGCGGGAGATCGAGAACAGGATGCGGGTCTGCCCGTAGAGCGTTACCAGGGTCACCGAGAACACGGAGATCACGGCGCCGGCGGACAGGATGATCGGCCAGATTGGGCTCCCGGTCACGTTCAGGAGGATCTTCGCGAGGCCCGCCTCGCCGGCCTCCTTCGTCGCGAACCAGCTCGCCGGCTCGGCGGCGAGGCCCGCGACCGAGACCAGGACGTAGATCGCGGTGACGATCAGCAGCGCACCGATGATCGCGCGGGGGATCGCCTTCTGCGGGTTCTTCACCTCCTCGGACGCGGTGGCGACCGCGTCGAGTCCGATGTAGGAGAAGAAGATCACCCCCGCCGCGCCGCTGATCCCGGACGCCTGCCCGAAGAAGTTCGCGAAGTGGTCGGAGTTGAACGCGGTGAACGCGAGGACCACGAACAGCAGCAGCACGCCGAGCTTGATGCACACCATGATGGCGTTCACCGTCGCCGACTCCGATGCGCCGCGGATCAGCAGCAGCATGCACAGGCCGATCAGCACCACGGCGGGCAGGTTGATGAACCCGCCGTTGGGGGATCCGTCCGGATTCGGGATGAACGTCAGCGACAGCGCCGTCGGCAGCTGGAAGTGGAACAGCTGGAGCAGCAGCTCGTTGAAGTAGCCGCTCCACCCGACCGCGACCGCGGAGACGGCGAGGCCGTATTCGAGCAGCACCGCGCCGCCGACGAGGACCGCCGGACCCTCGCCCAGCGCGTGATACGTGTACGAGTAGCTGGATCCGCTGACGGGGATCGCCGACGCGAGCTCGGCGTAGCAGAGCGCCGACAGCCCCGCGGCGACCGCCGCGAGCAGGAACGACAGGATGACCGCGGGTCCGGC
Source organism: Microbacterium sp. USTB-Y (assembly GCF_023703415.1). Taxonomy (GTDB): domain Bacteria; phylum Actinomycetota; class Actinomycetes; order Actinomycetales; family Microbacteriaceae; genus Microbacterium. Next base: position 84,760 of record NZ_JAGMTU010000009.1, read on the forward strand.
CAGCGGGACCGCGCTGCTGAGGACGAAGAAGACGCCGGTGCCGACGGTGGCGCCGACGCCGAACATCATCAGCTGGAACGTCCCGAGATTGCGGGACAGCTCCTCGCCCTGATGGTGTCGCCGCTGGAAGATGATCGGCTTGCGGCGCACGAGCTGGCGTCCGAAGGACGACGGGGTGTGATTGGTGGACATGTGGCTCCCAAAGGCCGGTGGCGGGCGTCTTCGACCGCCGTTGCCTCATGCTGGCATTCGGCAGGAGAGATGCCAACATACCCCCGGAGGGAGTTGTCTGGAATCTCAGACAGCCCGCCGTCCGGTACCTAATCGGACGATCAGGCCGGATCCAGTACCAGCCGGTAGCCCATGCCCTGCTCGGTGAGCAGGTGCTGCGGCGCGCTCGGGGTGCGCTCGAGCTTCTTGCGCAGCTGCGAGAGGTAGAGGCGCAGGTAGCCGGTGTCGGTGACCTGCTCCGTGCCCCAGATCTCGCGGAGCAGTTCCTGCCGCGTCACGAGCCCTCCCGGGTGCCGGGCCAGATGCTCCAGGATCTGCCATTCGGTCGGCGTCAGGTGCACGCGCGCGCCCTCGCGGGTCACCGCCTTGGCGGCGAGATCCACCTCGACGTCGCCGAACGTCACGGAGGACTCCGCCGGCGCCCCTCCGCGGCGGCGGGCGAGCGCCCGCAGCCGCGCGAGCAGCTCATCCACCTGGAAGGGCTTGGTGACGTAGTCGTCGGCGCCCGCGTCGAGCGCCTCGACCTTGTCGGCGGATCCGGTGCGCCCCGAGACGACGAGGATCGGAACGTCGCTCCAGCCGCGCAGGGCCTCGATCACGGCGATCCCGTCGAGCTTCGGCATGCCGAGGTCGAGCAGCACGATGTCGGGGTGCGCCTGCGCGGCCATCGCGATCGCGGCGGCGCCGTCACCGGCGGCGATCACGTCGTAGCCGTGCGCGGCCAGCGTGATCCGCAGCGCACGCACGAGCTGGGGGTCGTCGTCGGCGACGAGCAGTTTCATCGCGGCTCCTCCTCGGTGGACTCGTTCAGGACGCTCCCGTCGCGAAAAGTGTCGCTTCCCGGGCCGCTTTCCGACACTTTCTGCGACGGGAGCGGGAGGGATGCGGGCAGGGGCTCCGTCCCGGGAACCGGGAACGCCGGATCCGATCCCGGATCCGGATCCGGGGCCGTGCCGGCCAGGGGCAGCGACACGACCATCGTCAGTCCTCCGCCCGGGGTGTCCTCGGCGGTCAGCGTACCGCCCATGCCCTCGGCGAAGCCCCGGGACAGGGCGAGCCCCAGCCCGAGCCCCGTCGTGTTGTCGGTGTCGCCGTGCCGCTGGAACGGCAGGAACGCGCTCTCGCGCTGGTCCTCGGGGATCCCCGCGCCGCGGTCCGCGACCCGGATCTCGGCGCGCTCGCCGAGCCGGCTCGTCGAGACGATCACGCGCTCCCCCGCCGGGGAGTGCCGCACGGCGTTGGTGAGCAGGTTCACGAGCACCCGCTGCAGCAGCACCGGATCCGCACGCAGCGGCGGCAGGGCGGCGTCGAGGGCGAGCTCGACCTCGTCCGGGCCCAGCGAGAGCTCGTCGAGAGCCGAGACCACTCCGCCCCCGGCGTCGACCTGCTCCAGCGACACGGCCAGCACCCCGGCCTGCACGCGGCTGACGTCGAGCAGGTCCGTCACCAGGCGCGACAGCGTGGCGAGGCTCTCGTCCGCCGTCTCCACGAGCTCGGCGCGATCCTCGGCCGAGAGGCGGTGCGCACTGCGCAGCCCGCCCACGGCGGCCACGGCGGCGGCGAGCGGTCGGCGCAGGTCGTGGCTGAGCGCCGAGAGCAGGGCGCTGCGCACCTGGTCCGTCTCAGCGAGCACGGCCGCCTCCTTCGCGGTCTCGCGCAGGTCGGTGTGCTCGATCGCGGCGGCGAGCTGCGCCACGATCGCGTCGAGCAGGCGGCGGCCGGCGGCGTCCAGGTCGCCGCCGTGCAGCTCGAGCAGCGCGCGCGGGCGCCCGTCGGCCCCGACGCCGACCGGCACGGTCTCGACCGCGGCCACGTCGGCCCCCGCCGGAGCGCCCGGCGACCGCAGGGCGCCGCGCCGTGACCGCGAGACCGAACCCGTGGCCCGAGACCGCGGATCGTATCGTCGGTCTCGGGACGGAGGTTCGGTCTCGCGGTCGGTTCGGCGGGATGAGCGGGGTGAGCGGGGTGCGGGGGGTGCGGGGGGTGCGGGGTATGCGGCGTCGCCGGCGCCTCCGAGCGGCTCTCCGTCGGCGGCGATCACCGCGCCGTCGGGGGAGAGCAGGCGGATCCCGCTCAGCCCGAACGCCTCGCGCGCCCGGGCGACGAGCGCCGTGGGGGCGCTGTCTCCGCGCAGCACGTTGCCGGCCACCGCGGCGAGCAGCTCGGCCTCGCCGGACGCGCGCTGGGCCGCCCTCGCGCGGCGCGCCGCCTGGTCGACGACGATGCTCACGAGCACGGCGATCACGACGTACAGCACGAGCGCCAGCGCGTGCAGCGGATCCGCGATCGTGACGGTGAACAGCGGATCCACGAAGAGGAAGTCGAGGGTGAACCCGCTCAGGACGGCGGCGAACAGTGCGGGCCGCAGGCCGCCGATGAGGGCGACCACCACGACGAGCAGCTGGTAGCTCAGCACGTCGGAGGTGATGGATCCGGGTGCCTTGAGCGAGAAGAGGAGCCAGGACAGGAGCGGTCCGCCGATGAGCGCCACCGCGAATCCGATCAGTTGGCGCCGCCACCCCAGGGCTCCGCCGCTGATCGTCGGGAGCGGTCCGCGCCGCCCCGCCGCGGAGTGCGTGACGATGTGCACGTCGATGTCGCCGGAGCGGCGGATGATCTCGGCGCCGATCCCGGGGCCGGTGAGGGCGGCGGAGAGACGGCTGCGCCGGCTGACGCCGATGACGAGCTGGCTCGCGTCGACCGTCTGCGCGAACTCGACGAGCATGCCCGCGACGTCGTCGCCGACGAGCTGGTGGTAGCTGCCGCCGAGCGACTCGACGAGCCCGCGCTGGGTGGTCAGCGCTCCGGGGCGGTCGCCGCGCAGGCCGTCCTGCGTGGTGACGTGCACGGCCAGCAGCTCCCCGCCGGCCGAGCGCGCCGCGATCCTCGCGCCGCGGCGCAGCAGCGTCTCCCCCTCGGGGCCGCCGGTGAGGGCGACCACCACGCGCTCCCTGGTCTGCCAGGCGCTGTCGATCCCATGCTGGCTGCGGTAGCTGCGCAGCGCGCTGTCGACCTCGTCGGCGAGCCAGAGCAGCGCCAGCTCGCGCAGCGCCGTGAGGTTGCCGAGGCGGAAGTAGTTCGACAGCGCGGCGTCGATCCGCTCCGCCGGGTACACCTGGCCGGCCGAGAGCCGGTCGCGCAGCGTCTGCGGGGCGAGGTCGACGACCTCGACCTCGTCGGCGCCGCGGATCACCTCATCGGGCACGGTCTCCTGCTGCGCTACGCCCGTGATCTTCTCGACCACCGCGTTGAGCGACTCGATGTGCTGCACGTTCACCGTGGTGATGACGTCGATGCCCGCGTCCAGCAGTTCCTGCACGTCCTGCCAGCGCTTGGCGTTGCGGGATCCGGGGGCGTTCGTGTGCGCGAGCTCGTCGATGAGCGCGAGCTCGGGGCGCCGGCTCAGCACGGCGTCGAGATCGAGCTCGTCGAGCTGCACGCCCCGGTGGGACACCGTGCGGCGCGGCACCTGCTCGATGCCGAGGGTCTGCGCATGCGTCGCGGCGCGGCCGTGGGTCTCCACGATCCCGATCACGACGTCGCGCCCGAGCTCGTGCAGGCGGCGCCCCTCACCGAGCATCTCGTAGGTCTTGCCCACCCCGGGTGCGGCGCCGAGCAGCACGCGCAGGCGACCGCGGGCGTGGGATCCGCCCTCTCGCCGCGCCTCCACCATCGCCGACATCCCTTCACTCACCGACATGCTCGCCCGCGCCGACATGCTCGCCTGCCCGGCGCCTCACCGGCCCAGGGAGTCCAGCGCCTGGTTCAGCTGCAGGACGTTCACCCGCGGCTCGCCGAGGAAGCCGACGTCGCGCGTCTGAATCCTAGACTCCACCAGGGCGCGCACGGCGGACGCGTCGAGGCCGCGCGCGTCCGCGATCCGGTTCACCTGCAGCAGGGCGTAGGCCGGGCTGATCTGCGGATCCAGGCCCGACGCCGAGGCGGTGACGGCGTCGGCGGGGATCGCGGACTCGGCGACGTGCTCGCGGGCGGCGATCGCCGCGCGGCGTTCGGCGATCGCCTTCACCAGGTCGGGGTTGTTCGGTCCGAGGTTGCTGCCGCCGGACGCGGTGGGGTCGTAGCCGTCCTTGCCCGCGGCCGACGGGCGCGGCTGGAAGTACTGCGGCAGCGCTTCGCCGTTCGCATCGGCGAAGGACTGCCCGATGAGCGCGCTGCCGACGGGGGCCGCGCCGCCGGTCCAGCCGCCGGTGGGGTTCCCCTTCGCGTCGACGAGCGAGCCGTTGGACTGCCAGGGCAGCGCGAGCTGGCCGATGCCGGTGATCGCGAGGGTGTAGCCGACGCCGAGCAGGAGGGTGAGCACGAGCATCGCGCGGACGGCGACGCCGGTGAGGCGGACGGTGCCGCGGAGGTTCGACATGGGAGGGCCTTTCGGGAGGGTCTATGTGGGGTCGTTGAGCGAGGCCGCGGAACGACCGAGACGAAACGCGGTGGTCTGTCGCGGACCGCGTTTCGTCTCGCGCCGCCTGCGGCGGTGCTCGCTCAACGACCCCGTGGTGTGCACGTCAGAAGCCGGGGATGAGGGCGACGACGAGGTCGATGAGCTTGATGCCGACGAACGGCAGGATGACGCCGCCGATGCCGTAGATCAGCAGGTTGCGCTGGAGGATCTGCGACGCGCTCGCCGGCTTGTAGGTCACGCCGCGCAGGGCGAGCGGGATCAGGAAGACGATGACGATCGCGTTGAACACGATCGCGCTCGTGACGGCGGAGGCGGGGGAGTGCAGCTGCATGACGTTGAGCGCGGCGAGTCCCGGGAAGGCGCCCATGAACATCGCCGGGATGATCGCGAAGTACTTCGCGATGTCGTTCGCGAGCGAGAACGTGGTGAGCGCCCCGCGGGTGATGAGCAGCTGCTTGCCGATCCGCACGATGTCGATGAGCTTGGTCGGATCCGAGTCGAGGTCGACCATGTTCCCCGCCTCCTTGGCGGCCGAGGTGCCCGTGTTCATCGCGACGCCGACGTCGGCCTGTGCGAGCGCGGGGGCGTCGTTGGTGCCGTCGCCGGTCATCGCGACGAGACGACCGCCCTCCTGCTCGCGCCGGATGAGGGCGAGCTTGTCCTCCGGGGTGGCCTCGGCGAGGTAGTCGTCGACGCCGGCCTCGGCGGCGATGGCCTTCGCCGTGAGCGGGTTGTCGCCCGTGATCATCACGGTGCGGATCCCCATGCTGCGCAGCTCGCCGAAGCGCTCCGCGAGCCCCTCCTTGACGACGTCCTTGAGATGCACGACGCCGAGGATGCGGGCTTCTCCCCCCGATGCGTTCGAGCGAGCACCCTCTCCCGGGGTCGTTGAGCGAGCGCCGACGGAGTCCGAGCGAGACGAAACGCCGTCTCCGTCGGAAAGCCGCGTTTCGTCTCGGGCGGCTCCGCCGTCCTCGCTCAACGACCCCGAAGAGACCACGGCCACGACGAGCGGGGTGCCGCCGGAGGCGGCGATCTCGTCGGCGAACGCCGCGGCCTCGGCCGCCGCCGCGGCGTCGCCGGAGCCCTCCGACTCGATCCAGGCGCGGATCGCGGATCCCGCGCCCTTGCGGATCTGCATGCCGTCGATGAGATCGACTCCGCTCATGCGGGTCTGCGCGGTGAACGGCACGACCTCGGCGCCCTCGGGAGCGGCGACCACGATGCCGCGGGCGGCGGCGAGGTCGACGATCGAGGCGCCCTCGGGCGTCGGGTCGGCGAGCGACGACAGCGCGGCCGCCTCCAGCAGCTCCTCCGCGGAGACCCCGGCCACCGGTCGCACGTCGGTGGCGCGGCGGTTGCCGTAGGTGATGGTGCCGGTCTTGTCGAGCAGCAGCGTCGTGACGTCGCCGGCGGCCTCGACGGCGCGACCCGACATCGCGAGCACGTTGCGCTGCACGAGCCGGTCCATGCCGGCGATGCCGATGGCGGAGAGCAGGGCGCCGATCGTGGTCGGGATGAGGCAGACGAGCAGGGCGATGAGCACCGGGATGCTCACGGGAGACGCCGAGTAGGAGGCGATCGGGTTGAGCGCGAGCACGACCACGAGGAACACGATCGACAGGCTCGCGAGCAGGATGTTCAGGGCGATCTCATTGGGCGTGCGCTGGCGGTCGGCGCCCTCGACGAGGGCGATCATGCGGTCGACGAACGTCTCGCCCGGCTGCGAGGTGATCCGCACCACGATGCGGTCGGACAGCACGCGGGTGCCGCCGGTGACGGCGCTGCGGTCGCCGCCCGACTCGCGCACCACAGGGGCGCTCTCGCCGGTGATCGCCGACTCGTCGACGGTCGCGATGCCGGCGATGATGTCGCCGTCGCCGGGGATCGGATCTCCCGCGACCACGATCACGACGTCGCCCCGGCGCAGGTCGGACGAGGCGACCTCCTCGGTGGCGGCGTGCTCCGCGGCGGGATCCGCGACCGCGTCGTAGCCGGTCACCCGGCGCGCCGTCGTGCTCGTGCGGGTCTTGCGCAGCGTCGCCGCCTGCGCCTTGCCGCGCCCCTCGGCGACCGATTCCGCGAGGTTCGCGAACAGCACCGTGAGCCACAGCCAGACGGCGATCGACCAGGTGAAGCCGTTCGGCACCGGGGTGCCGCCCGATGCGGCGGCCCCGGCGCCCAGGAACGGCTCGGCGACCGCGAGCACCGTGGTGACCGCGGCGCCGGCCCAGACGAGCAGGATGACGGGATTGCGCAGCAGGCGTGCGGGGTTCAGCCGGCGCAGCGCGCCGGGCATCGCCTGCACGAGCTGGCTCCAGCCGAAGGCGCGCTGCGGGCGCTTCGGGGATCCGGATCCGTCGTGGGGGGATTCCGGTGACGGGTGGGTGAGCCTTTCGGCAGGCTCGGGGGCCGTGGGGGTGATGACGGTCATCGGACGAGTCCTTCTGCGAGCGGCCCGAGCGTGAGCACGGGGAAGTAGGTGAGGGCGGTGACCACGACGGAGACCGCGATGAGGAGCCCGACGAACTGCGGGCGATGGGTGGGAAGCGTCCCCGCCGTCTCCGGCACGTGCTGCTGCTGGGCGAGGGATCCGGCGAGGGCCAGGACGAACACGATCGGGATGAACCGTCCGAGCAGCATCGCGACGCCGAGCGCGGTGTTCAGCCAGGGCGTGTTCGCGGTGAGGCCCGCGAAGGCGGATCCGTTGTTGTTCGCCGCCGAGGTGAAGGCGTACAGCACCTCGCTGAGCCCGTGGGGGCCCGGGTTGAGGATCGAGGTCTTCTCCACATCGGTGCGGATGGGCGGGATCGCGAAGCTCAGCGCGGTGCCGGCCAGCACGAGGGTCGGGGTGACCAGGATGTAGAGGCTCGCGAGCTTGATCTCGCGCGGGCCGAGGCGCTTGCCCAGGTACTCCGGGGTGCGGCCGACGAGCAGCCCGCCGACGAACACGGCGATCACGGCGAGGATGAGCATGCCGTACAGGCCGGATCCGACGCCGCCGGGGGCGACCTCGCCGAGCATCATGTTGATCATCGGCATCATGCCGCCGAGCGGTGTGAACGAGTCGTGCATGGCGTTCACGGCGCCGGTGGAGGTGAGGGTGGACGCGGTGCCGAACAGGGCGGATCCGAGGATCCCGAAGCGCTGCTCCTTGCCTTCCATCGCGGCGCCCGCCGCCTGGGTGGCGGTGCCGCCGCCGCCGAGCTCGAGCGCGCTGAGCGCGAACAGCGAGACGAGGAAGATCGTGCCCATGACGGCGGCGATCGCGTAGCCCTGGCGGTGGTCGCCGACGATGCGGCCGAACGTGCGCGGCAGGGCGAACGGGATGGCGAGGATCAGCAGGATCTCGAGCAGGTTCGTCCACGGCGCCGGGTTCTCGAACGGGTGCGCGGAGTTGGCGTTGTAGAAGCCGCCGCCGTTGGTGCCGAGGAGCTTGATGGCCTCCTGCGAGGCGACGGGCCCGCCGGGGATCGACTGCGCGGCGCCCGCGACGGTGTGCACGTCGGTGAAACCGGAGAGGTTCTGCGCGACGCCGCCCAGGATGAGCGCGAGGGCCGAGAGCACGGCGAGGGGCAGCAGCAGCCGGACGAGGCCGCGGATGAGGTCCACCCAGAAGTTGCCGATCGTGGCGCTGCCGCGGCGGGCGAAGCCGCGCACGAGGGCGATCGCCACGGCGATCCCGACCGCGGCCGAGGTGAAGTTCTGCACGGCGAGGCCGGCGAGCTGCACCAGGTGGCCCATGGTCTGCTCGGGCGAGTACGACTGCCAGTTGGTGTTGGCGACGAACGAGGCGGCGGTGTTGAACGCGAGCCCCTCCGGCACGGCGGGCAGCCCGAGCGAGAGCGGGAGGACCTGCTGGATGCGCTGCAGCAGGTAGAGCAGCAGCAGGCCGACCACCGAGAACGCGAGCACGCTGCGGGCATAGGCCCGCCAGGTCTGCTCGGAGGTGGGATCCACGCCGATGAGCCGGTAGATGCCGCGCTCCGCGCGCAGGTCCCTGGCCCCGGTGTAGACGCGCGCCATGTAGTCGCCGAGCGGGCGGTACAGGAGCACGAGGACGGCGATGAGGGTGGCGGCCTGCAGCACGCCGAGCCAGACGTCCGCGGCGCCCATCAGAACTTCTCCGGGGCGACGAGGGCGACCACGAGGTAGCCGATGGCGATGACCGCGAGGGCGGCGGCCGCGATCTCGATGACGATCACAGCTTCTCCACCCCTCGGGCGATCAGCGCGACCAGGGCGAAAAGCGCGAGCGTTCCCGCGACGTAGATGATGTCGAGCACGGATCCGATCGAACCGGTTCCCGGGGCCCCGGATCGGGTTCCTCACGACATCCTCACGACCCGCTGCGGGATCCATGCGCCTTCCGCACGGAACGCCGCGCTCGGCGCCGCGACCGGCCCGCGCACCGGCGGTGCTAGCCTGACGTCGCCCCTGAGCGTCTTCTCGGCCCGGTCACCCCCGCGCCGAACGCGGCGCCGTCCTTCGGCATGGAGGGTTCGTGCCCGCAGTCCTCGCGCTCGTCGCCGCATTCATCTTCGGATCCGCCGACTTCATCGGCGGCTTCGCGGCCAAGACCCTGCGCTCGCTCGCCGTGACCGCGGTCTCCGCGCTCAGCGGGCTCCTCGCCATGGTCGTGGTCGCGCTCGTCGCCCGGCCGGTGTGGCACCCCGACGACGTGCTCTGGGCGGCGCTGTCCGGGGTGAGCAGCGTGGCCGCGGTCGCACTGCTATACGGATGCCTCGCGATCGGGCCGATGAGCATCCTGTCGCCGCTCGGCGCGGTCGTCGCCGCGATCGGGCCCGTGCTCTGGGGACTGCTCGTCAACGGCGAGCAGCTCACGGGGATGACCCTGGCCGGGCTCGCCCTGGCGCTGACGGCGACCGTGCTCGTCGGCTTCATCCCGGGCCAGAAGGTCGTGCGGCCGACGCTCCGAGGCGTGCTGATGGCGATCGGATCCGGCCTCGGCATCGGCGTCTTCATGATCGTGATGAGTGGCACGCACGCGGACGCCGGCGTGGCGCCGCTCATCGTGAACCGCGGCGTCAACGCCCTGCTGTGCTCGCTCTTCGTGGTCGGGGTCATGATCGCGGCGCGCCGGCGCGGGCAGCGGGCGACCTCGGCGCTCGTCGCGTCCGGCCCGCAGCTCGGCGCGACGCCGTCGGGCCGCGCCGACCTCGAGCACGCCCGCCCGGACCATGCCCCCCGCGGGCTCGGGACGGGGGATCCGCACGCGGGGGCGATGCGGCTCGTCGCGATCGGCGCCCTGTGGGCGACGGTGGGCGGCGTCGTGGACGCGATCGCGAACGCGTTGACGATCATCGCGCTGCGCAGCGGCGATCTCGGGATCGTCGCCGCACTGACGTCCATGTATCCGGCCGGCACGATCCTGCTCGCCGCCGTGGTGCTGCGGGAGCGGATCGCTCCGGTGCAGTGGGCGGGCCTCGTCCTCGCCCTCGCCGCCGCGGTGCTGTTCGCCCTGCCCGCGCCCTGAGGCGAAGCCTCGGTCGGGGCGACGGAGTCCGCCGAGCGCCCCGCTCGGAGATGTGCATCCCGATCGGACGAATTCACGGAGTTCGTCCGAAGAAGGCGCACATCTCCGAGCGAGGCGCCCGCCGCTCCGCGGGACCCCGGCACGGATCTCGACACGGCGGTCTGTGCCGGGTGCAGCCCGGGTCAGCGCACCAGCGACCGCAGCTGCCGCAGCGCGACCGACAGCACGGCGATGCCCGGATGCGGCACCGCGGAGGCGGCGGCCAGCGCGCCGGCGGCCCGCTGCGCCGTGCTCCCGCCGCCGGCGAGCCAGTGCGCATACCGCTGATCGAGCGCGAGGCCGCCCGCGTGCGTCTGCACCGAGGCGGTGAGATCCACCAGCACCGCGTACAGGTCGTCGCGCAGGGACGCACGCGCCATCGACTGCCAGCTGTCGTCCTGTGCGAGCCCCGAGACGCTGCTCAGCAGATCGTCGAACCCGATCTCGCCGGAGAGCCGGAAGTAGGTGCGCGCGAGGTCTTCGAGATCCCCGCCCCTGGCCTGGGCGAGTTCGATCACGTCCAGCAGCCGGAGCGCCTCCAGCAGGCTCGCGCCGCGCTGCGCGAGCGCCGCGGGGACGCCGGCGGCGGCGAGGGCCGACTGCCGCGCGGCGAACTGGTCGGCCTCGTCGCCGTGGAAGAAGTCCGCCAGCCGCTCCGAGAGCAGACGGACCGGCTCGGCGAACCGGGCGATCTCCGCCCCGATGTCCACGCCCTCGGAGCGGTGCTGCACGAACCACCGCGCGGCGCGGTCGAGGAGGCGCCGGAAGTCCAGGTACAGGCGGGTCTGGGTCGCGGTGTCCACGACGTTGTCGGTGGCCTCGACCGCGACCACGAAGCCGCGCAGGTCGAAGATCTCCCGTGCGGCGACGTAGGCGCGCGCGATCTGCTCCGCGGTGGCGCCCGTCTCGGCCGCCGCCCGGTCGGCGAACGTGATCCCGCCGCGGTTGACCATCGAGTTCACGACCGTGTTCACGATGATCTCGCGGCGCAGCGGGTGCTCGCCCAGGCGCTCGCCGAAGCGCTCGCGCAGCGCGCTCGGGAAGTACTCCGCGAGGGTTCCGGAGAACCAGGGATCGTCGGCGAGGTCGGTGGCGGCGAGGTCGGTCTTCAGCGCGAGCTTCGCGTAGGCGACGAGCACGGCGAACTCGGGGCGGGTGAGCCCCTCGCCGGCCTCGACGCGCTCCTGCACGGTGAGCCGGTCGGGGAGGAACTCGATCTCCCGGTCCAGTTCGTCGCGTGCCTCCAGGGTCTCCATGAGCCGCTCGTGCACGGGCAGCATGATGGCGGCGTTGGCGCGGGAGTTGCCGAGCAGGACGTTCTGCTCGTAGTTGTCGCGCAGCACCTGCACGGCCACCTCGTCGGTCATCGAGGCGAGCAGCGCATTGCGGTCCTCGATGCCGAGCGTTCCCTCGCGCACGAGCGCGGTGAGCAGGATCTTGATGTTCACCTCGCGGTCGGAGGTGCCGACGCCGGCGGAGTTGTCGATCGCGTCCGTGTTGATCTGCACGCCCGACCGCGCCGCCTCGATCCGCCCCAGCTGGCTGACGCCGAGGTTGCCGCCCTCGCCGACGACGCGCACGCGGAGGCTGCGTCCGTCGACGCGGATCGCGTCGTTCGCGCGGTCGCCGATCTCGGCGTGCGACTCGGACGACGCCTTGACGTAGGTGCCGATCCCGCCGTTCCAGAGCAGGTCGACGGGCGCCAGCAGCACGGCGCGCTTCAGCTCGTTCGGCGTGAGCGCCCCCACCGCGTCGTCGAGTCCGAGCGCGGCGCGCAGCTGCGGCGACACCGGGATCGACTTCGCGCTGAGCGGGAACACCCCGCCGCCGGCCGAGAGGAGAGCCGGGTCGTAGTCGCCCCAGGAGGACCCGGGGAGCCGGAACAGGCGCAGGCGCTCCGCGAAGGAGGCCGCGGGATCCGGATCCGGATCCACGAACACGTGCCGATGGTCGAACGCCGCGACCAGCCGGATGTGCTCGGACAGCAGCATGCCGTTGCCGAACACGTCCCCGGACATGTCGCCGACGCCGACGACCGTGAAGTCCTCGGTCTGGGTGTCGGTGCCGAGCTCCCGGAAGTGCCGCTTCACCGACTCCCAGGCGCCGCGCGCGGTGATCCCCATCGCCTTGTGGTCGTACCCGACGGATCCCCCGGACGCGAAGGCGTCGTCGAGCCAGAAGCCGTACTCCTGCGAGATGCCGTTCGCGATGTCCGAGAAGGTGGCGGTGCCCTTGTCCGCGGCGACGACGAGGTAGGGGTCGTCCCCGTCCCGGCGCACGACGCGATCGGGCGGCACGATGCCTGCGGCGGTGCGGTTGTCGGTGAGGTCGAGGAGTCCGCGGATGAACGTGCGGTAGGCGTCCTTGCCGGCGTCCAGCCAGGCGCCGCGGTCGACGGCAGGGTCGGGCAGCCGCTTGCCGACGAAGCCGCCCTTGGATCCGGTCGGCACGATCACGGCGTTCTTGACCATCTGCGCCTTGACCAGCCCCAGCACCTCGGTGCGGAAGTCCTCGCGCCGGTCGCTCCAGCGCAGGCCGCCGCGGGCGACGGCGCCGAAGCGCAGATGCACGCCCTCGACCTCGGGGGAGTACACCCAGACCTCGACCATCGGCCGCGGTGCGGGGAGGTCGGGCACGGCCTTGCTGTCGAGCTTCATCGACACCCAGGGCTTCGGCCGGCCGTCGGCGTCCTGCTGGTAGAAGTTCGTGCGCAGCGTCGCGTCGATGACGCCGAGGAACGCGCGCAGGATCCGATCGTGATCGAGGCTCGCGACGCCGTCGAGGTCGTGGAGCACGCCGTCGCGGATCTCCGCCTGCGCGTCGGCGCCGGCCCGATCCGGATCGAAGCTCGCCGCGAACAGGCGCACCAGCGACACCGCGATCTCCGGGTTCGTGATCAGGGCCTGGTCGATGTACCCGGTGGAGAAGGCGGATCCGATCTGCTGCAGGTAGCCGCCGATCGCACGCAGGATCACGATGTCCCGCCAGTCCAGCCCGGCGTGCAGCACGAGGGCGTTGAGGTTGTCGTTCTCCGCGGCGCCCGTCCAGATGGCGAGGAACGCCGCCTCGAACTGCGCGGCGCGGTTCTCGTCGGCCCACAGCGCCGCATCCGGCAGGCGCAGGCCGAAGTCGGAGATGTGCCGGGTGGCGCCGTCGGGCAGCGTGACGGTGTGCGGGCGGTCGTCGACGACCTCGACGCCGAGCGCGGTGAGCATGGGCAGCACCTCCGCGAGCGGACGGGGGTCGACGCTCACGACGGTCAGGAAGCGGCGCGTCGGGTCGTCGCCCTCGGCGTACAGGTGCACGGCGACGCCGCCGGACTCGTCGAGCCGCTCCAGCCGGCTCACGTCGCCGACCGCCTCCGCCGGGCTCGCGAACTCCTTGTAGGACTCGGGGAAGGCCTCGCTGTAGCGGGCGTGCAGCATCCCCGCGGTCTCCTCGTCGTACGCGCCATGCAGGGCGTCGACGAACTCGGAGTCCCAGGTGCGCAGGGCGGCCTCGAGGCGCGCGGTGAGCTCGGCGGTGTCGACCGCCGGGATGTCGTGGTCCTTCGGCATCCGCATCACGACGTGCAGCTGGGCGAGGGGGGACTCGCCGACCTTCGCGGTGTACTCGAGGGCGTCGACGCCGTAGGCGTCCTTCAGGAGCGCCTCGATCCGCAGCCGCACCGGGGTGTTGTACCGGTCGCGCGGGAGCAGGACGAGCGCGGACACGAACCGGCCGAACTCGTCGCTGCGCACGAAGATCGCGGAGCCCCGCCGCTCCCGCAGTCGGCTGATCCGGGTCGCGACGTCGAGCAGATGCTCCGGCGAGTCCTGGAAGAGCTCGTCGCGCGGATAGTCCTCGAGGATCTGCTCGAGCTCCTTGGCCGAGTGCGAGCCCGGGGCGTGGCCCGAGGCCGCCAGCACCGCGGACACCTTGGCCGACGCGATCGGCAGGGTCGTGACCGAGGAGGCGTAGGTGATGGAGGTGAACAGGCCGAGGAAGCGGTGCTCCCCGGTCACGTTGCCCGCGTCGTCGAAGGAGCGCACGCCGATGTAGTCGAGGTACACCGGGCGATGCACGGTCGAGCGCGAGTTCGCCTTGGTGATCGTCAGGATCCGCGGCTCGCGCGCGGTCTCCCGTGCTTCCGGGCGCAGATGCACGACGCGGCTCGGGGCGTCGCGGAGGATGCCGAGTCCCGTGTCGTCGATCGGACGCAGCACGTCCTCCCCGTCGATCGACTCGAGCGCGTAGGCCCGATAGCCGAGGAAGGTGAAGTGGTCGTCGGCGAGCCAGCTCAGGAACTCGGTGCCGCGGGAGATCTCCGCCGGCGCCGCGGTCGGGGGCGGGGAGGTGCGCAGCCGGGTGACGATGTCGAGGCAGGTCCGGCGCAGCAGGCTCCAGTCCGCCACGGCGGCGTGCACGTCGGCCACGACGGAGAGGATCCGCTCGCTCAGGGCGTCGCGCTGCTCGACGGTGGGGATCCGGTCGGTCTCGAGGTGCATCCAGGACTCGGAGCGGCCGCCGAGGCCGCCCACCTCGAGCAGCCGGCCCTGGTCGTCGCGGCGGACGGTCACGACCGGGTGCAGGAGCAGGTGCACGGTGGGTCCGGCCTCGGCGATGGCCGCGGCGACGGAGTCGACGAGGAACGGGACGTCGTCGGTGCAGATCTGCACGATCGTCCGGCGCGAGGTCCAGCCGTTCTCGGCGATGGTCGGCGTGAAGACGGCGGCACGGGTCTCACCGGGACGCCGCCCTTCGGCGAGCTCGACCATGGCCGCGAGGGCCCCGGTGACGTCGCGCGGATCCCTGTCGTCGAAGCCGTCCCGGGGGAGCCTGCTGCGGAGCCGGTCGATCAGTGCAGTCGTCTCGGGCATCGTCGTCCTTCCAGCGCCGCACGGGCGGACGTTGCCCGTGGTCAGCCCGAGTGTCCCGCCGGGCGGCCCCCGCTGTCAAACGGCTCCGGCGGTCGGCGTCAGCCCCGCTCGGGAGGTCCGGCGGGGCGCTGCACGCGACGGGCCGGCTTGGCGTTCGCCTCGCCGTAGAGGGCGAGCGGGCGGCCGGCGCGCTGCTGTCCCGGCACGGGCCGCGAGCGGCGTCCGTAGATGAGCTCGGACGAGTCCAGCAGCCACGGCACGAGGGTGATCGTCACCCCGTGGATGAGCATCAGCTGGTTCGCCATCCGGCGCGCGCGGCGGTTGTGCAGGATGGACTCCCACCAGTGCCCGACGATGTACTGCGGCAGGTACACGGTGACCACTGCGGGGCCGTGCTTGGCGCGGTACTTCTTGATGTACGCCTCCACCGGCTGCGCGTAGGCGCGGAACGGCGACTCGACGATGACGAGCGGGATCGGGATCCGATGCTGCTGCCAGTCCCTCTGCAGCTGCACGCCGTCCTCGGGATTGGCGGCCACGTGCAGGGCGACGGTCTTCTCGTGCCGGGCGGCGATGGCGTAGTCGATCGCCTTGACGACGGGCTTCTGCAGCCGGTTCACCAGCACGATCGCGACGTCGCCCTCCGACCCGAAGTGGGTCGTGTCGTCGATCGCGATCTCGTGCTCCACGTCGCGGTAGTACCGCTTCACGCCCATCATGAGCAGGGCGAGGACCGGGATCGCGATGAACACCATCCACGCCCCGTGCGTGAACTTCGTGACGGTCACGATGAGGAGCACCGCGATGGTCAGGGAGGCGCCGAGCGAGTTGATGACGAGGCCGGTGTAGGCGCTGCGTCGCGCCTGTGCGGCGACCTCGGCGTTCTGGCCGTGGGCGGCGCGCAGCAGGCGTCGCCAGTGCCGCACCATGCCGACCTGGCCCAGCGAGAACGACACGAACACGCCGATGATGTAGAGCTGGATCAGGTTCGTCAGGTTCGCCTGGAACAGCACCAGCACGCCGATCGCGGCGATGCCGAGCACGATCATGCCGTTCGAGAACACCAGGCGGTCGCCGCGGGTGTTCAGCGCCTTGGGCGCGTAGCCGTCGCGGGCGAGGACGGCGCCGAGCAGCGGGAAGCCGTTGAACGCGGTGTTGGCGGCGAGCAGCAGCACGCACGCGGTCGCCGCCTGGATGATGAAGAACGGCAGGGAGCCGGCGCCGAAGGTGGCCGAGGCGACCTGCGCCATCAGGCTCTGCTGCGGCTGTCCGCAGGCGTAGCCGACGAGATCCCGGCAGGGATTCTCCGCGTAGTGCACCTGGGTGATGAGGCCGAGCGCGGTGAGGCCCGTGAACAGCAGGATGGCGATCCCGCCCATCATCGCCAGCGTGGTCTGCGCGTTGCCGATCTTGGGGATCCGGAACGCCTGCACGCCGTTCGAGACGGCTTCGACGCCGGTCAGGGCGGAGCAGCCGCTCGAGAACGCGCGCAGCACGAGCAGGATCATCGCGGCGCCCACCAGCTGATCGGTGTGCTGGAACGAGTACTGCGCGCTCTCGGCGACCGGTGCGTCGCCGAGGAAGGTGCGCACCAGACCGGTGACGATCATGACCGCGACGGATCCGATGAAGATGTAGGTCGGCACGGCGAAGAACGTCGACGCCTCGCGCACGCCGCGCAGGTTGACGACGACGATGAGGATCACGAATCCGACCGCGAGCTCGACGCGCCACGGGTCGAGCTGGGGCACGGCGGAGATGATGTTGTCGACGCCGGAGGCGATCGACACCGAGACGGTCAGGATGTAGTCGACGAGGAGGGCCGCGGCCACGACCACGCCCGGGATCTCGCCGAGGTTCTTCGACGCGACCTCGTAGTCGCCGCCGCCCGACGGGTACGCCTGGATGAGCTTGCGGTAGCTCAGCACGATGACGATGAGCAGCAGGACGACCGCCGCGGCCACCCACGGAGCGAACGCGAGGAACGCGAGCCCGCCCAGCCCCAGGGTCATCAGCATCTCCTGCGGCCCGTAGGCCACGGAGGAGAGGGCGTCGGATGCGAAGATCGGCAGCGCCATCCGCTTCGGGAGGAGCTGTTCGTTCGCCTTCTCTGTGCTGAGCGGCTCGCCGAGCAGGATGCGTTTGGCTACCTGCGGGGCGTCGGCGCTCTCACGGCTGTCATTTGCCACGAGCGGCAAAATTACGCCTGGAACGGCGCGGATGCAATTTCGCGCGCGGGTTGTTGCATCACTGTTCGATCACTCTTTGCCCGGATCCGGTCCCGGGCGTGTCCGAAACGGGTATCCGCGCGGGCGCGGAGAGCGCTCTCCGATCCGACCGGATCGCCGTGCGCGGTCTTCGATCCGCTGAGAACGAACACACAGGAGATCCGAACACCGGTTGCGTAGCGTCGCAGGCATGAGCACGGTTCCCCTCGATGACGACGCGCTGAACCAGACCCTCTCCGAAGCCCGGGAGCTGCGGGACGAGTTCCAGCGCTTCCTGCACGAGTACGAGTTCGGGATGCGCGAGATCGAGACGAAGATCTCGATCCTGCGGGACGAGTTCACCCACCACCACTCCTACAACCCCATCGAGCACCTCAAGAGCCGGGTGAAGTCGCCGGACAGCATCGTCGAGAAGGTCGCCCGCCGCGGGGTGGATCCGGACTTCGCGTCCATCCGGGAGAGCATCACCGACATCGCCGGCGTGCGGGTGACCTGCAGCTTCGTGGCCGACGTGTACCGGCTGTTCGACCTGCTCACCGCGCAGGACGACATCACGGTGCGCATCGTGAAGGACTACATCGCCACTCCGAAGGCCAACGGCTACCGCAGCCTGCACGCGATCCTCGAGGTGCCCGTCTTCCTCTCCTCCGGGCCGCTCCAGGTGCCGGTCGAGGTGCAGTTCCGCACGATCGCGATGGACTTCTGGGCGAGTCTGGAGCACAAGATCCACTACAAGTTCCAGGGCCAGGTGCCCGCGCACCTCGTCGACGACCTCACCGCGGCAGCCGATGCCGCGAGCGAGCTCGACGCGCGCATGGAGCGGCTGCACCACGAGGCGCACGCGCCGCTCGCCGCGCTTCCGCATCTCCCGCTCGACGTCTGAGCGGGAGCTGCGGCGAGGTGCCGTTCACAGCCGGTTCCGCACTGGCCTGCCTAGGGTGTCGGTGGCCGTGACCCCGAGCGAGAGGCGACCGTGAGAGCGAGCATCCCCAGCCCTCCCGAGCAATGGGCGCAGTTCCCGCTCGGTCCGCTGACCGTCCACGCGTACGCGCTGTGCATCATCGCCGGGATCGTGGCCGCGACGCTCATCCTCGGCCATCGCCTGAAGAGGCGCGGGATCGACCCCGGGTTCGCGATCGACATCGCGCTCTGGTCGGTACCGCTGGGCATCGTGTGCGCCCGGTTCTATCACGTCTTCACGCACGTGGGCGACTACTTCGCCCCGGGGGACAACCTGTGGGACGTGTTCGCGATCTGGGACGGCGGCAACGCCCTCTACGGCTCCCTGATCGGCGGCGCCATCGGCATCGTCGTCGCCTGCCGGCGTGCGCGGGTGCGGTTCTGGAGCGTCGCGGATGCGCTCGCTCCGGCGCTGCTGGTCGCGCAGTCCCTGGGCCGGCTGGGCAACTACTTCAACCACGAGCTCTTCGGCCTGCCGACGACGCTCCCCTGGGGCCTGCAGATCGAGGCGACCAACCCGAAGTTCCCACCGGGGATGCCTCCGGGGACGCTCTTCCAGCCCCTGTTCCTCTACGAGATCGTCTGGAATCTGCTCGGTTTCGCCGTGATCCTCTGGTTGGAGCGCCGGTTCGCGCTCCAGTGGGGCAAGGTGCTCGCCCTGTACCTGATCTGGTACGGCGCGGGCCGCAGCTACCTCGAGTCGATCCGCATCGACCCGTCCAGCATCGGCTTCCTCGGCATCCCCGCGAACGTGTGGGCCTCGCTGGCGGCCGTCGCGCTCGGCCTCGTGCTGCTGGTGGTGCAGACACGACGGCATCCCGGTGGCGAGCCGTCCGCCTTCACGGGAGCGTCGCGGGTCGCGCTCGCCTCCGAGGGATCGGGAGATCCCGGTCGCGCCCTCGGGGTCGGCGGTGACGCGGTCGGCGGCGCCGCGGTCGGCGGCGAGGGGCCGGACGCGGAGGCCCCGGTCGGCAGCCGGGCGCAGCGGTAGCCCCGCCGCGCCCGGGCCGCCGTCTCACGCCCTGCGGCGTCAGGACACGAGGACGTCGTCCCCGAGCACCGCGCGCGCCGTGAGCATGCCGCCGGACAGGGAGGCGGAGTCGAAGCCCGCCTGCACGAGCAGCCGGTGGGCGATGTGCGAGCGCACGCCGGATCCGCATAGGGCCCGGACGGGACGTCCCGCGGCGGCCGCGCGCACCTCGTCGAGGCGGTCGCGCAGCTCCGTGTGCGGGATGTGCAGAGCCCCCGGCAGGTGCCCGGCGGCGTACTCCGCGGCGCTGCGCACATCGAGGATGAGCGTCTCCCCGCGCAGCCGCTCCCAGTCCTCGGCGTACCAGAGCCGGAGCGTCCCGTCCAGGACGTTCCCCCCGACCATGCCCACGAGGTTCACCGGATCCTTCGCACTGCCGTAGACGGGGGAGTAGGCGAGGTCCAGGTCGACGAGGTCGGCGGCGGTGAGTCCTGCCCGGATCGCCGTGGCGAGCACGTCGATCCTCTTGTCCACGCCCTCAAGGCCGACGGCCTGGGCGCCGAGCAGGAGGCCGTCGCCGTGGCGGACGTGGACGACGAGCGCCATCTGCGTCGCCCCGGGGAAGTATCCGGCGTGCTGGGTGGGGTGCAGGTGGAGGGTGTGCGCCTCGATGCCGGCGGCGCGCAAGGCGGCCCGGTTGGCCCCGGTGAGCGCGGCGGTGAGTTCGCCGACCCGCACGATCGCCGTGCCCACGGGGGCCGGAAGGGGGCGCGCCGACGCGGGGCGGAGGATGTGGTCCGCGATCCCGCGTCCGGCGCGGTTCGCCGGGCCGGCCAGGGCGACCGGCCGGCGCAGGCCGGTGACGGCGTCGACGGAGAGCACCGCATCGCCGGCGGCGTAGACGTCCGGGAGGTTGGTGCGTCCGTGCTCGTCGACGAGGATCGCCCCGCGCTCGCACGCGACGCCGGCCGCTTCGAAGACCGCGGTGTCCGGGCGCACTCCGACGGAGAGCAGGATGAGGTCCGCGTCGAGGCGCCGGCCGTCCGCGAGGACGACGGTGTCGTGCTCCTCGTGCTGCTCGACCGCCTGCGCGGCGACCCCGGCGTGCACGGTGATCCCGAGCCGGCGCAGCTCCGCCGCGACGGGGGCGGCGATCTCGGCCTCCAGCGGCGGCAGCACGTGGGGTGCGAGCTCGACGAGATCGACGTCGAGGCCCTGCTGACGGAGCGCCTCAGCGGCTTCCAGGCCGATGAACCCGGCCCCCAGCACCACCGCCCGCCGTGCGGCCGAGGCATGTCCGTCGATCCGCGCGCGTAGGTCGACGGCGTCCTCGACGGTGCGGAGGGTGCTCACGCGCGGCGAGTCGAGCCCGGGCAGCGGCGGGCGCACGGCGACGGCACCCGGCGCCAGGACGAGCGCGTCGTACGCCAGCTGCTCCTCGCCCTGAGGCCCTCGCACCGTGACGGACCGCAGGCCGGAGTCGACGGCGGTGACCTCGTGGTGCACGCGCACATCGAGAGCGAGCGCGGCGCGCAGCGTGGCGGGCGTCTGGACGAGCAGGTCGGCCTCGTCCTCGATCTCGCCGCCGACGTAGTAGGGGAGTCCGCAGTTCGCGAACGAGACGTGCGCGCCCCGTTCGAGCACGATGATCTCCGCGTTCTCGTCCAGGCGGCGGGCGCGCGCCGCGGCGCTCATACCGGCGGCCACGCCGCCGACGATCACGATCCGCCGGGCCGGATCCGTCACGGTCTCGCTCATCGCCCGAAGATCCGCGACAGTAGTCCGCCCCGAGTCGACGCGACCGCATCGATCTCCGCCTGCGAGTGCCGGCCGCCGCACCACTGCGCGGCCGGAACGGAGCGCTTCACCTCGGACACGTGCTGGCCGCACCCGGCCCAGGTCGTCTTCCCGCACGTCTTGCACGTCACTGCACGGCACATCTCTTCTCCTCCTCGCCCGGACGTCTCGGATACCCCGGGGAGTATCAATCTAACATACTCCCGGGGGTATGCTTGGATCCATGATCACCACCGGAACCGCCCAGGACCCCTCCGCGGACGCGACGCACCCGGCAGGGCACGACGCCGACGCGGTGCGCAAGATCTCCAACCGCCTGCGCCGCGCGCACGGCCAGCTCGCCGCGGTGATCGGCGCCGTCGAGGCCGGTGAGGACTGCCGCGCCGTCGTCCAGCAGCTCGCCGCGGTCACGAAGGCGCTGGACCGGGCCGGGTTCCTGGTGATCTCGACGGCGCTGCGCGAGTGCCTGACCGAGCCGGACGCCGATGGCGGGCCCAGTCCGGAGGAGTTAGAGAAGCTCTTCCTCACCCTCGCCTGAGCGACGGGCGCTCTAACGCGACTCCCACTGGAACCAGCGGATCCCGATCCCCGCGAAGACCACGAGATAGGCGCCGATCGCGACGATCGCCCAGCCGTCGTCGCTCGTCCAGGCCGATGTCGACTGCACCGCGGTGAACAGGGTCATGAGCGCGCCGACGGGCGACCACTTCGCGATGGCGGTGAAGGTGTCGCCGAGCACGCCCGAGATGCCGAGGATCCCCAGCAGCAGGAGCAGGACGTACAGCACCCGGCCGAGGGCGTTCACGGCGGTGGAGGAGCGGAGCAGTCCGACCACGGCCTGCCCGATCCCGAGGAACATGGCGGCGCCGTAGATCGCGACGACGAAGATCAGCAGATACGTGCCCACGCCGTAACTGAGCCCGTGCATGATGCCCCCGACGACGATCACGACGACGGCGGTGGCGATCGCGGCGACGAACTGCACGATCAGGCGGCTCAGCATGATCGCCCAGGTCGGCGTCGGCGTGACGCGCAGCCGCTGGAAGACGCCGGCCTCACGGTCGCGTGCGACGGTGATCGAGTAGCCCAGCAACGAGGACGACAGCAGTCCGTAGCTCAGGGCCAGGGCGATCATCAGCGCCGGCCCCGCTGCGCCGAAGCCCGCGCCGCCCCGGCGGGTGGCCTGGTTCGTGACGATCAGCATGAGGATCGGCACGGCGAGGTTCAGGATCAGGGTCTGCTTGCTGCGCAGGATGACGGTGAAGTCGGCGGCGAGCAGGGAGCGCAGGGTCAGCCCGATCGGAGGCCGGGCGACGGCGAGGTCAGTCACGGAGATCACTTCCCGTCAGGGCGATGAAGACGTCTTCGAGCGTCGGTTCGCCGTGCGCGACGGCGAGCACGCGCGGATCCTCCCGGTGCGCGGCGATGAGCTCGGCCGGGCTGCCGGTCGTGACGATCCGGCCGTGATCGATGATGACGATGCGATCGCACACCGCCTGCGCCTCCTCCATCGAATGAGTGGTGAGCAGGATGCTGCCCCCGCGTCGCCGGGAGGCCTCGATGCGCTGCCAGAGGCTGCGCCGCGACTGCGGATCCAGACCGCTCGTCGGCTCGTCCAGCAGGAGGAGCAGGGGATCGTGAAGCGTCGCGATGAGGAGGGAGAAGCGCTGCGCCTGGCCGCCCGAGAGGCCCTTGAGTCGCTTCGACGCCTCCTGCTCGAGCCCCACTCCGTCCAGCGCCTCCCGGGCGGCGGCGCGGGTCAGCCGCACGCCGTACAGGCCGGCATACAGCCGCAGCAGCTGCTCGATGCTCAGCTCGGGCTGGAATCCCGAGCTCTGCAGCTGCACGCCGAGCCGGGCGCGGGCGTCGATCGGATGACGCAGCGCATCGATCCCGTCGACGACCACGGATCCGCTCACCGGCCGTCGCAGGCCCTCGATCACGCTCAGCGTGGTCGTCTTGCCGGCGCCGTTCGGCCCGAGCAGCCCCAGGATCTCGCCGCGCGCGATACGGAACGCGACGCCGTCGACGGCCGTGCGGGATCCGTATCTCACCACGAGACCGTCGACGGCGAGGACGGCGCCGTCCTGCATCGACGCATCGGTCTGCGACTGCTCTGCTGATGTCGACATGGCGCACCGCCTTCGGTTCGCGCTCAGCGTCGCACCGGTTGCTATCCGCAGGCTATGAGAACGGCTGGCATCCGCCGTTCGTCCTGCGACGATCAGCACAGCCCGTGACGATCAGCACACGTATCGACGTCGATCCGTGTGCTGATCGTCACGACCTGTGCCGATCGTGACAGGGTCGGAGGCGGATCCGGGCCGGGAGGCGGATCCGGTGCGCGTCGTCAGCCGAGGAACTCGCGCGCCGCGACGGTCAGGGCCTGCACGCCCACCTCGATCGTGGGGTGGATCTCGACCGCGAAGAACGGGGAGTGGTTCGTGGCGATCTCGCTGTCGACCGTCCCCTGCGCCACCGCGGCGGCGTAGCGCGCGGGGGCGATGCCGCCCCAGAACCAGAACACGAGCGGCACGCCGGCGTCGCGGGCGAACCACGACACGTCCTCGCTGCCCGTGAACAGGCCGGGATCGATCACGTTCTCATCGCCGAACGCGGCGCGGAAGGCCGCCGTCGCGCGCTCGGTCGCCTCGTCGTCGTTGATCGTCGCGGGCAGCGTGTGCAGCGTCTCGATGGTCGGCTCCTCGGTCGCGCCGCTCGCCATCGCCTCGGCCTTGATCACGCGCTCCACCTTCGCCAGCACCTTGGTGCGCAGGGCGTCGTCCGGGTAGCGCAGGCTGAGGTCGAGGGTGGCCTCGGCCGGGATGATGTTGTTCTTGGTGCCGGCGTGGATTGCGCCCACCGTGACCACGGCGAGGTCGTGCGGATCCACCTCCCGCGAGACCACCGTCTGCAGGCGCATCACCGTGGCGGCCGCCATGACCACGGGGTCGATCGTGGAGTGCGGGCGGGATCCGTGCCCGCCGCGGCCGTGCAGCACGACGTGCAGTCCGTCCGAGGCCGACATCTGGGGACCGGGCCGCACGCCGATCATGCCGGCGGGGAACGGCGTGACGTGCTGGCCGATGACGACGTCGGGTCGGGGGAAGCGGTCCAGCGCGCCATCGTCGAGCATCGCGCGGGCGCCGGCGCCGAACTCCTCCGCAGGCTGGATCACGACGACGAGGGTGCCGGACCACTCGTCCCGGGTGCGGACGAGCTCCTCCACGGCGCCGATCATCGCGGTCACGTGCATGTCGTGGCCGCACGCGTGCATGACGCCCACCTCGTGCCCCTCGGCGTCGATCCCAGTGGCGGTGCTGGCGTAGGGCAGACCCGACTCCTCGACCACGGGCAGCGCGTCCATGTCGGCGCGCGCCCAGACGACCGGTCCCGCGCCGTTGGCGAGCACGCCGACGACGCCTGTGCGACCCACGCCCTCGGTGACCTCGAGGCCGAGGTCGCGCAGATGCCCGGCGGCGATGCCCGCGGTGCGCACCTCCTGGAACGAGAGCTCGGGATTGCGGTGCAGGTCGATGAAGAGCGCTTCGAGGTCGATCGTCATAGGGCCGAGCCTACGCGGATCCGCCGGCGGTCTCGGCGACGTACGTCTCGAGTGCGGGGCCGGGGTGCAGCACGCCGTTCACGATCGCCTCGATCGCGAAGGCGCTGGCCTCGGCCAGGCCGACGGCCGCAGGGTCGAGCAGCCACTGCAGCTGCAGGCCGTCCATGACCGCGAGGATCGCCGCCGACGCCGTGGCGATCACCGTCGTGTCGGTCACGCCCTCCTGGGCGCACAGCTCGACGAACGCGGCGCCCACCTCGCCGCGGAGCTTGGTGTACCGGTGCTCGAAGAACCCGCGTGCGGGATGGCCGTCGGTCACCGATTCGTTCGAGAGCACGGTGTACACCTGCACGATGCCGGGCCTCAGCTCGTTCGAGAACGCGGTCTTGACGAGGTGCAGGAACAGGGCGGGGCCGTCGGGGATGTGCTTCTCGGCGAGGCCTTCGACGTCGCTCTCGTCACGATAGGCGAGCACCTCGAGCAGCAGCTTCTGCTTGGAGCCGAAATGATGCAGCACCCCCGCGTGCGTCATCCCGACCTGCTCCGCGATATCGGCCAGGGTGCCGTTCGCGGATCCCTTCGCGCCGAAGATCTCGATCGCGGCCTTCAGGATCTCGGTCCGCTTGCGCTCGGTCTCCGGCCGCGATTTCACGCGGTTCGAGGTGGACGTGACCATTTCGTGTCCCTTCCCCTTCTTGTCATCCAGCTTACTGGTGGGTAACCTCACTTTTGCTTACTTTCCCGCTAGTAAGTAAATTCCCCCAGAGAAGCGGGACCCCGCATCACATGGGCGCACGACGACGTCGGCCCACGAGAAGGAGAAGCAATGAGGCTCAGGAAGACCTTGATCGCGGTGACCGCGTTCGCGGCGATCGGCGCGGTGGCGCTGACCGGCTGCTCGTCGGGTTCCAGCACGGGCGCATCCGGCGGTTCGCTCACGGTGGCGAAGCCGGACGGCGCCGCGATCCTTTCGACGCAGACCAACAACCCGTTCATCTCGACGGGATCGGGCATGTCGCTCGGCTACGACCGGATGATCTACGAACCGCTGGCGATGGTCAACCCGGTCGGCAAGAACGAGACCACGCCGTGGCTCGCCTCGAAGGTGGAGTGGAACTCCGACTACACGCAGCTCACGGTCACCCCGCGCGCCGACGTCAAATGGAGCGACGGCAAGCCCTTCACCGCCGACGACATCGTCTTCACCTACAACCTCATCAAGAGCACCCCCGCGCTCGATCTCGCCGGACTCAAGCTCGCCGACGTCAAGAAGGACGGCGCGAACGTGGTCCTCTCCTTCACCGAGTCCAAGTTCGTGAAGCAGGGCGACGTGCTGCAGGTGAGCATCGTGCCCGAGCACCAGTGGAAGAGCATCGCGGACCCGACCAAGGACCCGGTCAAGGAGGCCGTCGGAACCGGCCCCTACACGATCAAGAGTTTCTCCTCGCAGGGCGTCGTGCTGAACGCCCGCACCGACTACTGGGGCGGCAAGGTCCCGGTGGGCCAGCTCAAGTACCTCGAGTACAACGACAACACCGGCCTGCTCCGCGCGCTGCAGAGCAAGGAGGCCGACTGGGCCCAGATCTTCATCACGGACTACCAGAAGAACTACGTCGACAAGGATCCGAAGCACAACGTGTTCTGGGGCGCCAACGTGCTCAGCCCCGACATGGTGCTCGTCAACACGACGAAGGCGCCGTTCAACGACGTCGCCTTCCGCAAGGCCGTCAACATGGTCGTCGACCGCAAGGCGCACGCCGAGAAGGCGCGCAGCAACGCCGGCCCCGAGCTCACCAGCGTCACGGGCATCCCGCAGCCGACGGGCGACCAGTACATCGCGCCGGAGTACAAGGACAAGACGTTCTCGATCGACGTCGACGGCGCCAAGAAGGTGCTGACCGACGCCGGCTACACGTGGAAGGACGGCGCGCTCATCGACCCGTCGGGCAACCCGGTCTCGTTCACGCTGCAGGACCCGCAGGGCTGGAACGACTACGTCACCGGCATCCAGCTCGTCGCCACGCAGATCAAGAACACGCTCGGCGCCGACGCGAAGGTGGCCACCCCCGACGCCGACACCTGGTTCACCAACATGGCGACCGGCAACTTCGACGCCGCGCTGCACTGGTCGGGATCCGGATCGAACCCCTGGCACATCTACGACGACGTCATGAACGGCGCGTACCTGGAGCAGGCCGCGGACGGAAAGGTCTCCGACAACTTCGGCCGTTACGACAACCCCGAGGCGACGGCGCTGCTGAAGCAGTACGCACAGGCCTCCGACGACGCGACGCGCACGGATGCGCTCAACAAGATCCAGAAGATCTTCGTCGAAGACGTCCCCGCCATCCCGATCGGGACGCACCCGCAGCTGGGCGAGTACAACACCCGCACCTACACGGGGTGGCCGAGCGAGAAGGACCAGTACGCGACCGCCGACCCGACGCAGCCCTCGGCCGTGCAGGTCATCATGAACCTGAAGCCGGTCGGCAAATAACCGCCCATCCCCCTCGGTCGTTGAGCGAGCGCAGCGAGACGAGACGCGTTCATCGCAGAGCACCGCGTTTCGTCTCGGTCGCGCTGCGCGCGGCCTCGCTCAACGACCGTTACAGGAGCATGCCCTCATGACAGACCCCCTTCTCTCGGTGCGCGACTTCTCGGTCGTGTACGACGTGGATCCGCCCGTGCGGGCGGTGAAGAACGTCACGATCGACATCCGCCGCGGTGAGATCGTCGGCCTCGCCGGCGAGAGCGGCAGCGGCAAGACGACCCTCGCCTACGGTGTGCAGCGGCTGCTCAAGCCGCCGGCCGTGATCACCGGCGGCAGCGTCGTCTTCCACGACGCCGACGGCTCGGACATCGACCTGCACGCGCTCGACGCCGAGCAGATGCGCCGGTTCCGCTGGGACAAGGTGTCGATGGTGTTCCAGGGCGCGATGAACGCGCTCAACCCGGTCGCCACGATCGGCGCGCAGCTCGACGACGTGTTCCGCGTGCACCGCCCGGGGATGAGCCGGACGCAGCGTCGCGACGAGGTCGTGCAGCTGCTCGAGATCGTGAAGGTGGGCGGGGAGCGCCGGCGCTCCTACCCGCACGAGCTGTCCGGAGGCATGCGCCAGCGCGTGATGATCGCGATGGCGCTCGCGCTGCGACCGCAGCTCATGGTGATGGACGAGCCGACCACGGCCCTCGACGTGCTCGTGCAGCGCGAGATCCTCAAGCAGATCTCGCAGCTGCGCCACGAGTTCGGGTTCTCCGTCGTGTTCATCACCCACGACCTGCCGCTGCTGCTGGAGATCAGCGACCGCATCGCCGTCATGCGCGAGGGCGAGATCGTCGAACTCGCCGACGCCGAGCGGCTGTGGACGGATCCGCAGCACGAGTACACGCGGGATCTGCTGCGCTCCTTCCCGCGCCTGACCGGCGAGCGGGGGGTGGTGGTGCGATGACCACGCTCGAGTTCCGCGACGTCACGAAGATCTACAACCTCCGCGGATCCGGTCAGCTCAAGGCCCTGGACGAGGTGAGCTTCACTCTCAGCTCGCACCAGACCATCGGCCTGGTCGGCCAGTCCGGCAGCGGCAAGTCCACGATCGCCAAGATCCTCACGCAGCTGGAGACCCCCACGCGCGGCGAGGTGCTGCTCGACGGCGCCCCGATCCCGCGCCGTGGCAAGGGGCTGCGGCGCTACCGCCAGCAGCTGCGCATGGTGTTCCAGGATCCGTTCGCGTCCCTGAACCCGTACCACTCGATCCGTCACCACGTCGAACGGCCGCTGCGGCTGGACCACGTGGTGCCGCGCGACGAGGTCGACGCCGAGGTGCGCCGCCTGCTCGAGCGGGTGCGGCTGGATCCCGACGCCGTCATGGAGCGGCGCCCGCATGAGCTGTCGGGCGGACAGCGCCAGCGCGTCGCGATCGCGCGCGCCCTCGCCTCGCGCCCTGCGCTGCTCGTCGCGGACGAGCCGGTCTCGATGCTCGACGTCTCGATCCGCCTCGGCGTGCTCAACCTGCTCGCCGACCTGCAGCGCGAGGAGGGCCTCGGGGTGCTCTACATCACCCACGACCTGGCGACCGCCCGCCACTTCAGCGACGAGATCCTGGTGCTCAACCAGGGCCGGGTCGTGGAGAGCGGGCCCGCGGACGACGTCATCCTGCATCCCCGGGACCCGTACACGCGCGAGCTGCGCGCCGCCTCGCCCGACCCGGAGGAGTTCTTCCGCCGCCGGGCCGCCCAGACCACCGGAGGTGCGCGATGAGCGCCGACACGTCCGCGCCCGCGACCGGGGCCGCTCCCGCCGAGGGGGCGCCGGGGGATCCCACGCTCGTCGGCACCACGGCGACGCGCGCCGAGCGCGGCGGCATCCGGGTGCCGTGGCGCTTCATCGGCGGCAGGGCGGCCTTCTACCTGTTCACCGCGTGGGCCGCGATCACCATCAACTTCTTCATCCCGCGTCTGATGAAGGGCGATGCCGTCGACGCCTACATGGCCCGCAGCCAGGGCCAGCTCACCCCGGACGCCGAGAAGGCGCTGCGCCTCATGTTCGGGCTGGACCACTCGGTGCCGCTGTGGCAGCAGTACCTCGACTACTGGGGCATGCTGCTGCGCGGAGACCTGGGCGTGTCGATCTCCACGGGCATGGCCCCGGTGGGCGACGCGATCGCCGCGGCGCTGCCGTGGACCCTGGGCCTGGTCGGCTTCGCGACGATCGTCTCCTTCCTCATCGGCACGAGCCTCGGCGCCGTCATCGGGTGGCGTCGCGGCGGACGGCTGGACGTGCTGGTGCCGGTGACGACGTTCCTCGGCACGATCCCCTACTTCTGGCTCGGGCTCATCTTCATCGCCGTGTTCGCGTCGGTGCTGGGCTGGTTCCCCGCCGGTCACGCCTACGAGGTGGGCGTGGATCCGGGCTGGAACGCCGACTTCATCGGACAGGTCGTCTCGCACGCCGCGCTGCCGGTGATCACCATCGTCATCGCCTCCCTCGGCGGCTGGGTGCTGGGCATGCGCAACATGATGCTGACCGTGCTCGACGAGGACTACATCACCGTCGCCCAGGCCAAGGGCATGCCGAACCGCCGCGTGCTGTGGCGGTACGCCGCGCGCAACGCGGTGCTGCCGCAGATCCAGAGCTTCGCGCTCTCGCTCGGCTTCATCGTGGGCGGCACGATCGTGATGGAGATGGTGTTCTCCTACCCCGGCATCGGCCTGCTGCTGCTCAGCGCCACCAATGCGAAGGACTACGCGCTCATGCAGGGCATCTTCCTCGTGCTGGTGATGGCGGTGCTCGTCGCGAACATCATCGCCGACATCGCCTACGCCATCCTCGACCCGCGCACCCGGCAGACGGAGGCCTGACCATGACGATTCCCGCTCCGCACGAGATCGCGCAGCCCGCCGCCGGCGCACCGGAGACCGCCGCCCTGCTCACAGCCGGGTCGCGGCCGGCCCCGGCCCGCACCTTCCGCTCGCAGCTCAGGGCGTCGCTCGCGATGTTCGGCAACCGCAAGTCGGCGGCCGGGCTGATCATCCTCGGCGTCTTCGTGCTCCTGGCCGTCTTCGCCCCGTGGATCGCGCCCTACAGCCCCACCGCGCAGCACCTCGACGCGACGCTGCAGCCGCCGTCCTGGCAGCATCTGCTGGGCACCACGCACATCGGCGAGGACGTGTTCAGCCAGCTCGTCTACGGCACGCGCGGCGTGCTCGTGGTCGGCTTCCTCGCCACGATCATGGCGACCGTGGTGGCGATCGTCGTCGGCGTGACCGCCGGCTACCTGCGCGGCTGGAAGAGCGAGTCGCTGTCGGCGCTGTCCAACGTGTTCCTCGTGCTGCCGGGGCTGCCCCTGATGATCATCATCGCCTCGCAGTTCCAGGATCCGCCGCTGTGGGTCATCGCCGCGGTGCTCGGCCTGACCGGCTGGGCCTGGGGTGCGAGAGTGCTGCGGGCGCAGACGATGTCGTTGCGCAACCGCGACTTCGTCCAGGCGGCGCGCGCCAACGGCGAGCCGCTGCACCGGATCATCCTGGTCGAGATGCTGCCGAACCTCATGGCGATCATCGCGTCGAGCTTCGTCGGCACCATGACCGCCGCCGTGCTCGGGCTCACCACGCTGGCCTTCATCGGCGTGATCCCGGTGTCGAACCTGAACTGGGGCACCATCCTGTTCTGGGCGCAGCAGAACAGCGCCTTCCCGGACTACTGGTGGTGGTACGTGCCGGCCGGTCTCTGCATCGCCCTGCTGGGCGTCGCCCTCGCCCTGATCAACTTCGGCATCGACGAGTACGTCAACCCCCGCCTCCGCTCCGCCGGGGAGCGCGCCCGCGCCCTGCGCAAGCGGGGCATCGACCAGAACGCCGCGGTGACCGCGGTGCGCACCGACTCCTCCCCGGCGACGACCGGAACCGACACAGAGAGCACCACTGCATGAGCGACGCCCTGCCCTTCCGCGATCCCGCCCTCAGCACGGCCGAGCGGGTGGCTGATCTCCTC
>NZ_JAGMTU010000010.1 GCF_023703415.1 Microbacterium sp. USTB-Y
CATCACGCACACGCGCGTCGCCGAGGCCGCGGACATCCCCTGCTCCTGCGGCAACCACGGCTGCCTGGAGACCATCGCGAGCGGTGCGGGCCTCGACCAGCTCCATGGCCAGGCGCGCCGCGCCGTAGAGCGCCGCGTCGGGGCCCGTGCGGGCGGACTCGATGCGCAGGGTCTGGGTGGCGAGCGGATGGCACGCCTCGTACACGCGGCTGCGGACCGCGGCGAGGAAGGGCTCGCTCGCGCTCATGCTCCCGGTGAGGAACACGGCGTGCGGGTTGAAGAAGTTGACCACGCCGGACAACACCTGACCGAGGTGCGTGCCGGCCGTGCGCACCAGCGTCGTGGCGATCGGATCGCCGTTGCGCGCCAGCTCCAGCACGTCGGCGGCGCCCGCGACGGCGACGCCGCGCTCGCGCATCTGCCGGACGAGGCCCGCACCGCTCGCGATGGTCTCCAGGCAGCCGTGGTTGCCGCAGGAGCAGGGGATGTCCGCGGCCTCGGCGACGCGCGTGTGCGTGATGTCCCCGGCCGCGGACGTGGCGCCGCGGTGCACGGAACCCGCCACGATGATGCCGCTTCCGATCGCGGTCCCCGCCTTGACCGTGATGCTGTGCTGGTCGCGCGTGAGGCTGCGGTGATGCTCGCCCAGGGCCATGAGGTTCGCGTCGTTGTCGACCACGGCCGGAACGCCGAAGCGCCCGGCCAGCGCCTCGCCGACGCGGAATCCGGGCCAGCCCGGCATACGGGAGGGCTGGTCCACGCTGCCGGACTCGAAGTCCACCGGCCCCGGGAGCGCGATGCCCACTGCTCGGATGTCTGCCTCGGCGGCGAGGGCGCGGAGCCCCGCCTCGACGAGGGCGAGCGTCGCCTCGGGGCCGTCCGCGATCGTGATCGGGATCGTCGCGGTCCGGTCGAGGTGACCGCCGAGATCGAGCAGCCCGAGCCGGGCGTGCTCGCCGCCGAGTTCCGCGGCCAGCACGCGATGCGGTGTGCCGCCCAGGGAGAGGCGGCGTGCGCGGCGTCCGCCGGACGACTGCGCCTGACCGTTCTCCCGCAGGATTCCGGCGTCCACGAGCTCCTGCACGCGGAGGGAGACGGTGGATGGGGCGATGCCGAGCAGCCGGGCGAGGTCGGAGCGCGACAGCGCTTCACCGCGCGTCACCAGCTCCACGATCTGCCGGGCGTGGTCGCCGGACGACGGGGGTTCGCGACGGTCCGGGGACCGGTCTGCGGGATGTGCCATGACACTTCCTTCGAGGTCGAATGAAGATCACTCTAGTGGCGAATGACCAACCAGTTCGGATAAATCACGGAACTCTCACGATCTGAGCCAGACATCCGATGTTCGACTGGAGTTTCGCGTGTCGCTCTGACAGGATGAGGGCATAACCCCGAATTACTTCGTTCGAACTCAAACGAAGCCTGGATCTGTTCGTGCCTGAGGAGGCATTTCAATGAAGAAGACTCACCTCGTCCCCGCGGCGGCGTTCACGGTGGGCGCCGCCCTCGTCCTCACCGGCTGCGGAGGCTCCAGCAGCAGCGCCGGTGGCGACGACAAGACCGTCGTGGTCGACATGTGGGCCGGATCCGCCGACGACACCAAGGCGCTGCAGGCTCAGATCGACGTCGCCAAGAAGCAGAACCCGGACCTCAAGATCGAGCTGCGCACCGCGCCGTGGAACGACTTCTTCACGAAGCTCACCACGAACATGGCCTCGGGCAACATGGCGTGCGTCACGGGCATGAACAGCGGCATGCTCTCCAGCTACACCGCAGGCTTCCAGAAGCTCACCGCGGACGATCTGAAGACCGCGGGCCTCAAGGAGGGCGACTTCGCCTCCGGCACCACCGAGATCCTGAAGAACAAGGGCGAGCTCTACGGCCTGCCGTTCGACACCGCGACCATGCTCGTCTACTACAACGCGGATCAGCTCAAGGCCGCGGGCGCGGCCGACCCGAAGCCGGGCTGGACCTTCGACGACTTCGAGAAGACCGCGAAGGCGGCCACCCGCGACGGCAAGCAGGGCTTCGCCGTCGGTATGGGCGACTTCCAGTGGCAGGCGCTGCCGATCGCCAAGGCGGGCGTGCAGCCGGCGACGCAGGACGGCAAGCTCCAGCTCACCGACAAGAAGTTCTCCGACGCCGCGACCTGGTACGCGGGCCTGGTCACCGACCAGAAGGTGGCGCTCCCCGTCGCCAGCGCCTCGGACGGCGGCTGGGGCGAGGACCAGTACTCCAACGGCAACGCGGCCATGGCCGTCGACGGCACGTGGAACGCGGTCAGCTACCTGAAGAACGAGGCGGGCTTCACCGCGGGCATGGCGCCGCTGCCGGGCGACGGCAAGGACTCGCTGAGCCTCATCCTCGGCTCGGGCTACGGCATCTCCAAGACCTGCAAGAACAAGGACGCCGCGCTCAAGGTGCTCGGATCCCTGCTCAGCAAGGACTCGCAGGACTACATCGCCTCCTCGGGCCGCAGCTACCCGGCGCGCACCGAGAGCCAGCCGCTGTACTTCGAGTCGATCGACGAGAAGTACCGCGCACAGGTCGAGGAGGTCTTCAAGGCCGCGTTCGCGAACGTGCAGGGTCAGTACGTCACCGACAACTGGTCGAAGGTCGGCAGCTACATCCAGCCGCAGCTCGTGAGCGTCTATAACGGCCAGACCCCCATGGCCGACGTGCTCAAGAGCGCGCAGGAGCAGTTCGGCAAGTGATCCCCTCCCGGCCCGGCGGATCCGTCCGCCGGGCCGGGACACCATCCTGGAAGAAGGAGGAACGGTGACCATCGCCGCATCCCGCCGTCGCGCGCCGCAGGACCGCCGCGGCGTCCCGGCCCGCCGCGGATCCCTCGCGCGGACAGAGGGCCGTCAGGCGCTCGGCTTCGCGAGCCCCGCCCTGATCGGCCTCGCCGTGTTCACCGTCGTGCCGGTCGTGCTCTCGATCGTGATGAGCTTCTACAACTGGCCCACGTTCGGCGACAAGACGTTCAACGGCGTCGGGAACTACATCAAGCTCTTCACGTCGAGCCCGGACTTCTGGCCCGCGATGCGCAACACCGCCGTCTTCACGGTCGTCTACGTGCCGCTCAGCATCGTCTGCTCCCTGATCCTGGCGATGTCCCTCGGGCCGCGGATCCGCGGACGCGGCGCGCTGCGCGTGCTCTTCTTCATCCCGGTCGTGACGCCCATGGTCGCGAGCGTCCTGGTGTGGAAGATGATGCTGCAGCCGCAGGGCCTCTTCAACGGGATCGCCCAGGGCTGGTTCGGCATCAAGCTCCCCAACTTCCTCGCCGACCCGTTCTGGGCGATGGCGATGGTCATCATCATGAGCGTCTGGCAGGGGCTCGGCTACAACATGCTCATCTTCTCGGCCGCCCTCGAGCAGTTGCCGGAATCGGTCATCGAGGCGGCGCGGATCGACGGGGCCTCCGGTTTCCGGATGCAGTGGAGCGTCGTGGTCCCGATGATCTCGCCGTCGATCTTCTTCGCGACGATCATGACCATGATCACGTCCCTGCAGGTCTTCGCGCAGCCGCAGCTGCTCACCGGCGGCGGTCCGGGCAATGCGACTCAGCCGCTCGTGCAGTTCATCTACAACCAGGGCTTCAAGTTCCAGGATCTCGGCATCGCCGCCGCCGGCGCGTGGATCCTGTTCGCGCTCATCATCATCATCACCGCGCTGCAGTTCGGAGCGCAGAAGAAGTGGGTGCACTATGAGCACTGATCTGCAGCAGAGCGCCCTCATCGCCTCGGACGAGTCGATCGAGGTCGCGGCCGAGGACCGCACCAAGCGCACCAAGGCGCCGCTCTCCGGCGCCGAGCGGACGCGCCTCATCATCGCCCACGTCTTCGTCTACCTCGCCGCGCTGATCTTCGTGTCGCCGCTGATCTACTCGTTCTTCTCGGCGCTCAAGCCGAACAACGAGATGTTCTCGATGCCGCCGAAGCTCATCGGCTCCGAGCTGCGCTGGTCGAACTTCGCCGACGTGTTCGCGTACGGTCCGTTCCTCACCTACATCGGCAACTCGTTCTTCGTGGCGATCGCCGGAACACTCGTCGTCCTCATCGTCTCCACGACCGCGGGCTACGCCTTCGGGCGTCTGCGCTGGAAGGGCCGCGACGCCGTGTTCGTGCTCTTCCTCGCGACCCTCATGGTCCCCGCCGAGGTGCTCGTCATCCCGATGTTCCAGGTCATGCAGTGGCTGAACTGGGTGGACACCTACCAGGCGCTGATCTTCCCGTTCGCGTTCACCGCCTTCGGCACGTTCCTCATGCGGCAGTTCTTCCGGGGGATCCCCTACGAGCTCGAAGAGGCCGCGCGCGTCGACGGCGCGGGGCCCGTGCGCTCGTTCCTGCAGATCATCCTCCCGCTCGCGAAGTCGGCGGTCGCGGTGCTCTCCGTGTTCACCTTCCTGTCGTTCTGGAACAGCTACCTCTGGCCGCTCATCGTCACGGTCGACTACAACGCGCACGGCACGCTCCCCGTGGGACTCGCGACCTTCTCCGGTCTCACCGGCACGCGCTGGGACCTGCAGATGGCGGCGGCGATCATCTCGATGGTGCCCACGACGATCCTCGTGATCGTGCTGCAGAAGCACCTGGTCAAGGGCATCGCGATGGCGGGGCTCGGCGGACGATGACCCACGACGCACACTCCGGTGCCGACCCGCACCGGCACACGAGCGCGCCCGTGATCGCGGGCATCGACATCGGCGGGACGAAGATCTCCGCCGTGCTGACCGACGAGTCCGGATCCGTCCTGGCCCGAGGCGTCGTACCGGCGCCGGCCGCGGAGGGCGGTCCCGCGATGGCGGACGCCGCAGCGGGCCTCGTGCTCCGGCTGTGCGGCGTGATCGGAGCGCCCCTGGCCGGCGCCGGCGTCGGTGCGGCCGGTGTGATCGACCAGGAGCGCGGCGTCGTGGTCGCCGCCTCCGCCACGTTCACGGACTGGAGCGGCTTCCCCCTGGCGGAGGAGCTCGAAGGCCGACTCGGCGCACCCGTGTGGGTCGAGAACGACGTGAACGCGTTCCTCCTCGGCGAGCTGCGCTGGGGTGCGGCCCGCGGCGAGAGCGACGTGCTCGGCATCATGCTCGGCACCGGAGTGGGAGGCGCGATCGCCCTCGGCGGCGCCGTACACCACGGCGTGCACGGCGCGGCGGGGGAGATCGGGCACACGCCGGGATTCAGCGAGCTCGTCTGCACCTGCGGGCAGACCGGGCATCTCGAGACGCTCGCCTCCGGCACCTCGATCACGCGCCGCTATCGCGCGGCCACGGGATCCGACGCCTCCGCTCCGGAGATCGCCGATCGCGCCAGGGGCGGCGAGGCCGCTGCGCTCGCCGTCTTCGCAGACGCGGCGCGGGCGACCGCGCTCGCCGCGTCCATCACGGCATCACTGCTCGATCTCGGCATGGTCGTGGTCGGCGGCGGAGTCCGCGAGGCCTGGGACCTGCTCGAACCCGGCATCCTCGAGACGCTGCGCACCGACGCCCCGGTCTCCGGGTTCCCGCTGCGCATCGTGCCCGCCGAGATCTCGGCCGACGCCGTCGCCCGGGGAGCAGCGGCGCTCGCGTCCGCGCGGCTCGCCGATTCCGTCCCCGCCACCGTCTGAACCGTCCGCACCCCTGAGAAGGAACCCACGCCGTCATGACAGCGCCCACCCCGCACCTCCGCCCCGAGGCCGACACGGTCTGGATGGGGCCGCTCCCGCCCGTCGAGGACGGAGGGCTCGTCCGTCCGCGGATCGGCATCGCCGGGATCTCGATCGAGTCCAGCACCTTCTCGCCGCACATCTCCGGCGACGAGGCCTTCACGATCCGCGAGGGCGCCGAGCTCGTCGGCTACTACCCGTTCCTCGACGAGGAGCGTGAGCTGCGAGCGGCGGCGGAGTGGGTCCCGATCCATCACGGCCGCTCGCTTCCGGGAGGTGCCGTGGCGCTGGCCACCTACCTGCGGATGAAGGAGGCGATCGTTCACGGCATCCGCGCCGAGATCGCCGCGGGCGGTCCGTTCGACGGCTTCTTCTTCGACATCCACGGCGCCATGAGCGTCGTCGGGATGCAGGACGCGGAGGGGGACCTCGCGGCAGCCGTGCGCGCCGAGCTCGGCGACGACGTGCTCGTGTCGACCTCGATGGACCTGCACGGCAACGTGTCGGAGGTGCTGCGCGACGCCCTGGATCTGCTCACCTGCTATCGGATGGCGCCGCACGAGGACTGGATGAACACCAAGGAGCGCGCGGTGTGGAACCTGCTCGCGCGCCTGCGCGGTCCGCACGGATCCGATCCGCTGCTCCGCCGCCCCTTCAAGGCATGGGTCCCCGTTCCCGTGCTGCTGCCGGGGGAGAAGACGAGCACCCGACTGGAGCCGGCGCGCGGCATCTACGCGCAGGTGCCGGACGTCGAGGAGCTCGACGGCGTCGTGGACGCGGCGATCTGGGTCGGATACGCGTGGGCCGACGAGCCGCGCAACATGGCGATCGTGATGGTGACCGGCGACGACCGCACCGTGATCGCCCGCGAGGCGGAGCGGCTGGCACGGGAGTACTGGGACGCCCGCGCCGACTTCGTCTTCGTGGGCCCGACCGCGGGCCTCGGTGAGGCGCTCGATCGCGCGCTCGCACCGGGAGCCGCTCGCCCGTACGTGATCTCCGACTCCGGCGACAACCCCACGGCGGGCGGCGCCGGCGACGTGTCCTGGACGCTCGGCGAGCTGCTCGCGCGCCCGGAGCTCGCAGAGCCGGGGCGCGTCGTCGTGCACGCCTCCGTCTTCGATCCCGCGGCGGTCGCGCAGGCCGTGGCCGCGGGCGTCGGCGCCGCCGTCGACCTCGAGGTGGGCGGCCGGGTGGATCCGGGTCCGCGCGGCCCCGTGCCGATCTCGGGCGAGGTCTTCTCGATCACCGAGGGCGATCCCGAGGCGGGCACGCAGGTCGTGATCCGCGCCGGCAGCGTGCACGCGATCGTCACCGAGCGCCGCAAGCCCTTCCACCACCTCGACGACTTCCGCATGCTGGGACTGGATCCCGAGGCCGCCGACATCGTGATCGTGAAGATCGGCTACCTCGAGCCCGAGCTGTACGACCTCGCCGCCGACTGGACGCTCGCGCTCACGCCGGGTGGCGTGGACCAGGATCTGCTCCGCCTGGGGCACCACCGGCTCGCACCCGGTGTCTTCCCGTTCGACACCGACGGTGAGCCGGCCCTGACGGCGCACGTGAGCCGTCGCGGAGAGGAGCTGCCCGCATGATGAACTTCGAGAAGCGCACCGGACCCGACTTCGGATCCGCCGCACCCGCCTACCCGGATGCCGCCGTGCCGGACTGGTACCGTGACGCCAAACTCGGCTTCTTCGTGCACTGGGGCCTGTACTCCGTGCCCGCCTGGGCCGTGCAGCACGGCGAGGGCGTGAACATCCCCACCGAGGACGCCTACGCCTGGCACCAGTACGCGGAGTGGTACGGCAACACCGTGCGGATCACGGGAAGCCCGACCTGGCAGCGGCATCAGGAGCTCTACGGACCCGGGACGTCCTACGAGGACCTCGCCGACCTCTGGGACGCATCGTCCTTCGACGCGGACGCGTTCGTCGGCGAGCTCGTGGATGCGGGGGCGCGCTACGTCATCCCCACCACCAAGCACCACGAGGGCTTCTGCCTGTGGGGGACCGGTACGACCGGATTCAACGCGGTGGCCCGCGGACCCCGGCGCGATCTGATCGCGGAGCTCCACGACGCCACGCGCCGTGCGGGCGCGCGGTTCGGCGTGTACTTCTCCGGCGCGCTGGACTGGCATGCGAGCGACTTCCCGGCGATCGAGTCCGACACCGACCTGTTCCGCTACCGCCGCAACGACGAGCACTTCTCGCGCTACGCCGCCGCGCAGCTCGACGAGCTCGTCGAGCGCTTCTCACCCGACGTGCTCTGGAACGACATCGAGTGGCCAGACGGCGGCAAGGGGAACGACGACTTCGCGGTCGCGGCACTCCTGCGCCGCTACTTCGCACGGGTGCCGGACGGCGTCGTGAACGACCGCTGGGGTGTGCCGTACCACGGCTTCCTCACGCGGGAGTACACGCACATCCCCGGGATCCTCGATGCTCCGTGGGAGTCCACGCGCGGCCTCGGCTACTCGTTCGGGTACAACCAGGCGGAGGACGAGCGCCAGACGCTGTCCGGCCCGGACCTGATCCGGATGCTCGTCGACGTCGTCTCCAAGAACGGCAACCTGCTCATCAACGTCGGTCCCGATGCGGCCGGGCGGATCCCCGAGCTGCAGCGCCGGACGATGCGCGACCTCGGCGCCTGGATGCGCACGAATGGCGAGACGATCCATGGCACGCGCCCCTGGCTGCGCTTCGGCGAGGAGACCGGCGAGCCGCGCCGCTATACCCAGTCGGCTGCCGGCGTGCACGTGCACGCGCTCGACCCCAGCGCCGGGGAGCTCCGTCTCCCGGCCGAGCTGACCGACGGCACGGCGCGCTGGGCGGACGGCTCCGCCGCGGAGTCGGAGAGCGCGACGGACGGTGCGCGGATCGTGCGCATCCCCGCCGGGCTGAGCGACGAGCCCGTCGCCACCCTCACGGTCGCACCGTGACGCGGATCGCGCTCGAGATCGCGGTTGACGGGCCGGCGGGGGCGCGGACCGCGTTCGAGAGCGGCGCCGATCGGGTGGAGCTCTGCCAGGCGCTCGCCGCGACCGGAGGCCTGACGCCCTCGGGCGCCACGGTCGACGCGGTGCTCGCCGTCGCCGGCGATCCTGCGCGCGTCGCCGTGCTCGTGCGGCCCCGCGGGGGCGGATTCGTCTACAGCGCCGAGGAGGTCGACCTCGTGGCGGCCGACATCGCCGATGTCGTCCGCCGGGGCGCCGGGGCGGTCGTGGTCGGCGCCCTGACCGCCGCGGGAGCGGTCGACCGACGCGCGCTGGACGCGTGGCGGCAGGCGGCCGGCGCCGCGGACCTCGTCTTCCATCGCGCGATCGACGCGGTGCCGGAGCCGGCGGCGATCGTTGACGACCTCATCGCGGGCGGGGTGCGCCGCGTGCTCAGCAGCGGTCGCGCGGCGCGCAGCATCGACGGGGTCGAGACTCTGCGCGGGCTCGTCGCCGCGGCGGACGGCGGACTCGAGATCATGGCCGGGGGAGGAGTGCGCGTGGAAGACGTCGCCGGGCTCCTGGCGGCCGGGGTCGACGCGGTCCATCTGTCGGCGCGCCGGCCCTCCGGGGACACGACGCCGAGCGGACCCGGCGGCGGGGATCCCGGTTTCGACGTGACCGACGCAGAGATCGTGCGGCGGGCCGCCGCCGCGCTGCGGGGCTGATCCCGGGCCCCGCTCTCCTTCTCGGAGAGGGGGCCCTGGAGGACGAACGAGCGCGACGCCCCGAGAGGGACGTCGCGCTCGTCTTTTCGCCGGTGCGCGGGTCAGGGCGTGCTGGTCGGCGCGGGCGTCGAGCCCGACGACGAGGCGTCCGGAACCGTGAGCGGTGCTTCGACGCCGGCGCCCCAGACCGGCGCGGGGAGCGTGGTGTCGGTCTTGCCGTCGCGGATGGCGCGCAGGGCATCGGCGATCGCGGGCGCGTTCTCCGGCACGGGGAGGCCGCACTTGCGCAGCTCGGACGCGAACTCCAGCGTCAGCCGGGTCTTGCCCGC
The DNA here is from genome assembly GCF_023703415.1 of Microbacterium sp. USTB-Y. Lineage (GTDB taxonomy): Bacteria > Actinomycetota > Actinomycetes > Actinomycetales > Microbacteriaceae > Microbacterium. The sequence goes on from NZ_JAGMTU010000010.1 coordinate 9,642, forward strand.
CTCGACCGCCTGTGCGGTGGTGCCGGTGCGCTTGTCGCTGCCGGTCTGGATGGCCGAGACCTCCTCGCACACGTGGTAGACGGTGCCGCCGTCGACCCAGACGACCTGGTCCTTGCCGAGCAGCTGGATCACGGTGGACTGGTCCGCCGTGTACTGCTCGACGGACGGCGGGTTGAAGTCGATCCCGAGCACGACGGCGAGAGCCGCGAGCGCGATGCCCACGATGCCCGCGATCGTCTTCTGCCCCTTGTCCATGTCCTTGTTCAGGAACACGAGGATGATGAGCGGCACGAACGCGATGATCGCGATGATCGCGCCCAGCTGGTTCTGCACGAAGAACCGCACGGTGTCCGAGCGACGGGCCGGATCCAGGCGGTTCGCCTTCTTCCAGAGGAACGATCCGGTGATCGACAGCGCCGCGATCACGACGAACAGCACGATGAGCGTGATGAACGCCCACTGCGGGAACGTCGCGGTCGCGCCCTGCTGCTCGAGGAGCCCGGTGTCGGGGTTGCGGACGAGCTCGCCGTCGCCGCCGGTGACCTGGCGCTGCCGGAGCAGCCAGAAGATGCCGAACGCCTCGGCGGCGATCGCGACGACCCAGAGCACCACGGCGATCCAGCGGAACCGCGTCGCCTTCGCCTTGGCCTCGGGGGTGGGGGTCCAGCCGGCGGGAGGATCCGCCGGCGCGTCGGTGGAAGCCGCGGCGCTGGTCGACGCGGGTGCGGGCTTGCTCGCCGCGCGGGCGGGCTTCTTGCTGCTGTTCTCGGGCACGGTGGTCCTTTCCGCCTGGTGCAGGACCGAGCCTAGCGGCGGGGGCCCGCTGATCCGGGGAAATCGGTCGCTACGCTGGACGCATGACGACCGATCCGGACGACGCGCTGCGCTGGGAGGGCGACGAGCCCGCCGCGCCGGACGCCCCCGCGAAGCAGGAGCGCCCGACCGACGCCGCGCCGCCTCAGGCCCCGCAGGGGGATCCCGGGGCGGTGCACACCTCTGCCGCCGGCATCGAGGCGCCCGTCGCCGCCGCGGCCGCCGCGGCGGAGGCGTCGCCTGCCGAAGTCGATGTCGAGGACGAGGAGGAGCCCGAGGGGACCGGCAACGTCGCCCTGGTGTTCTACGGGATCATCGGCGGCGTGTACCTGCTCTTCGCGGTGGGCTGGATCGTGGGCGGCTTCCGTCTGCGGCCGCGGGCCTCGCTCCTGCTCGGGGACTGGACGTATTTCCCGTGGATGTGGCTCGCGGCGCTCGCGCCGGTGCTGTGGTTCGCGGCGACCTGGGTGCTCACCCGAGGCACCGCGACCTGGATCCGGATCGTGGCGCTGATCGGCGGTGCGGTGCTGCTCGTGCCGTGGCCCTTCGTGATGTTCGGGACGGTGGGGGCATGAGCGCAGAAGTCAGGACGACCCTGGATCCGCGGCGCCCCCGCTGGATCCTGTACACCCTGCTCGGCCTGTTCGGGCTCCTCTACGCCTACGCGGTGTGGAACGCGATCGCCTACACGATCCCGCTCGCCGGGCTCGCGATCGGTGCGACCACGTGGGTGGCGCTGATCCTCGCGATCATCCTGCCCGTGGTGGTCTACGTGCTCGCGATCGCGATCACCCGCCGACGCGGACTCGGCACGGTCGCCCTCGTGCTCTTCGCCGGGCTCGGGGTGGTCGCGGTGTTCTGGCTGGACGTGGTCGGCTACACGCTGTCCGGCGCGCACTGACCCGCGGCGTCACACGGTCCGGAGGGCACGGCGCGCTCCGGTAGAGTGTTCGCACTATCGCGCCCCGACGGTGCGGCGCATCCGGATCCCCCTTCCCAGCCCCGAAGGATCTCTCTGTGCCCGAGAACGCCGTGAACACGTCCGCCCGCAAGCCCGTCGTCCTGCTCGCCGAGACGCTGTCTCCGGCCACGGTCGACGCACTCGGCCCCGACTTCGACGTCCGCTCGGTGGACGGCACCGACCGGGAGGCGCTGTTCGCCGCCCTCGCGGACGCCGACGCCGTGCTCATCCGCTCGGCCACGAAGATCGACGCGGAGGCGCTCTCGCACGCCCCCGTGCTGAAGGTCGTCGCGCGTGCCGGCGTGGGCCTGGACAACGTCGACATCAAGGCGGCGACCGCAGCCGGCGTCATGGTCGTGAACGCGCCCACGTCGAACATCGTCTCGGCCGCCGAGCTCACGGTCGGCCACATCCTCAGCCTCGCCCGCCGCATCCCGGCGGCGCACGCCTCGCTCTCGGCCGGTGCGTGGAAGCGCAGCTCCTACACCGGCGCCGAGCTCTTCGAGAAGACGGTCGGCATCGTCGGCCTCGGCCGGATCGGCGCGCTGGTCGCCGCACGTCTGGCCGCATTCGACATGCGCGTCGTCGCCTACGACCCCTATGTCACGAGCGCCCGTGCCCAGCAGCTCGGCGTTCAGCTGCTGAGCCTCGACGAACTCGTCGCGGAGAGCGACTTCCTCACGATCCACATGCCCAAGACGCCGGAGACGACCGGCATGATCGGCGCGGAGCAGTTCCGTGCGATGAAGCCCACCGCGTACGTCGTGAACGTCGCCCGTGGCGGTCTCATCGACGAGGAGGCGCTGCTCGTCGCCCTGCAGAACGGCGAGATCGCGGGTGCGGGCCTGGACGTCTTCACCTCCGAGCCGCCGGTCGAGGGAAGCGCGGCGCGCGCCCTCACCGCGCAGCCGAACGTCGTCGTCACCCCGCACCTCGGCGCGTCGACGGACGAGGCGCAGGAGAAGGCCGGCGTCTCGGTGGCGCGTTCCGTGCGGCTCGCCCTCGGCGGCGACCTGGTCCCGGATGCGGTCAACGTCGCCGGTGGCGTGATCGACCCGTACGTGCGTCCGGGCATCCCGCTCACCGAGAAGCTCGGCCAGATCCTGTCCGGTCTTGCGCAGTCGCCGCTGACCAGCCTCGACGTCGAGGTGCACGGCGAGCTCAACGGGTACGAGGTGGGCGTGCTGCGACTCGCCGCGCTCAAGGGCGTGTTCACCCCGATCGTCAGCGAGACGGTCTCGTACGTGAACGCGCCGCTGCTCGCCGAGCAGCGCGGCGTCGCCGTGCGCCTGGTGCAGGACGACATCAGCGAGGAGTACCGCAACGTCATCACGCTGCGCGGCGCTCTCGCCGACGGCAGCCAGGTCTCCGTGTCGGGCACCCTCACGGGCCCCAAGCAGATCGAGAAGCTCGTCGCGATCAACGGTCACGCCGTGGAGCTGCCGATCGAGAAGCACCACGTCGTCATGCTGTACACGGACCGTCCCGGCATCGTCGCGGTCTACGGCCAGCGCTTCGGCGAGGCCGGGATCAACATCGCCGGCATGCAGATCGCCCGCGAGAACGCCGGTGGCCAGGCCCTGTCGGTGCTCACGCTCGACTCGCCGATCCCCGAGGTGCTGCTCGACGAGGTGCGCGAGGCGATCGACGCCGACCTGTTCCGTCAGATCGAGCTCGTCGAGGCGTGATCCTCGCCCTTCGGGGCCGCTGAGCGCGCTGGTGAACCCCCTCGGGGGTCGTTGAGCGAGCGGGGCGAACCCCCTCGGGGTCGTTGAGCGAGCGGGGCGAACCCCCTCGGGGTCGTTGAGCGAGCGGGGCGAACCCCCTCGGGGTCGTTGAGCGAGCCGGTCGAACCCCTTTGGGGGTCGTTGAGCGAGCGCAGCGAGACGAAACGCGGTGCCCTTGCGAGGGCGCCGCGTTTCGTCTCGGTCGCCTGCGGCGTCCTCGCTCAACGACCCCGAGGGGCGGCTGGGGCGTCCTCGCTCAACGACCCCGGCCCCGGGTCGCCTGCGGCGTCCTCGCTCAACGTCCCCGAGGGGTGCCTGCAGCGCCCTACGCACAGCGGCCCCGGGGACGGTCGCCTGCGGCGTCCTCGCCGCCGATGTGCGTCGGGCGCGGTCTCAGCCCTCGACGGTGCGGAGTACGAGAGCGACCAGCGCGTCGAAGTCCGCCCCGGTGGGGAGGACGCCGTCCGCGTCGTCTGCGGGACCGTGCGAGTCCAGGGCGTTGTTGAAGAACAGCCCGTCGCTGAGCAGCATGACGAGGTCGAGCGCCGCCTGATCGCGCACGTGCGGGCGGATCGCCTCGGCCGACTCCTCGCGCATGCGGTGCAGCACGTCCGTGGCGGCCCTGCTGCCGCTCTGGGCCAGGCAGGACGCCGCGATGATCGCCCGGTCGAGGGCGTCGTCCATCATGACCGAGGTGCGCAGGTAATACTCGACCGGTCCCTCGGATGCGGAGCGGATCCGCTCGATGTCCTCGGCCGCGAGGGCGTCGAGACGTGCGATCATCGCGGTCGCGAGCTCGTCCTTCGAGGCGAAGTGGTAGAGCAGTCCGCCTTTGGAGACTCCCGCCGCCCGGGCGACGGCGTCGAGGGTCGCGGCGCGCTCGCCGTCGGAGATCAGCAGCGCCTCATAGGCGTCGAGGACGCGCTCACGGGCATGCGGAGGTCTGGCCATGTCTGTTACTATACCATCCGGACGGTTTAGTAATTCGTCCCTCATTGACAGATCCGAGAGGTGCACCATGTCCGCAACAGCGTCGATCTCCCTGCCGGGGACCGAGGACGGCCCCCGCGTCGGCGCGCGCGGATGGGCGGCGCTGGTCGTGCTCATGCTGCCGGTGCTGCTGGTCTCCGTCGACAACACCGTGCTGTCGTTCGCGCTGCCGGAGATCTCCACGGCGCTGAGCCCCAGCGGCGTCGAGCAGCTGTGGATCATCGACGTCTACCCGCTCGTGCTCGCCGGCCTGCTGGTGACGATGGGCACGCTCGGCGACCGCTTCGGGCGGCGGAAGATGCTGCTCATCGGCGCCACCGGTTTCGCGCTCGTCTCCGCGCTCGCCGCATTCGCCCCGACCGCGGGCCTGCTGATCGCGGCTCGTGCCCTGCTCGGGTTCTTCGGCGCGATGCTGATGCCGTCGACGCTCTCGCTATTGCGCTCGGTGTTCCAGAACCGCGAGCAGCGCCGTCTCGCGATCGCGGTGTGGGCGGCGGCGTTCTCCGCCGGATCCGCGCTCGGACCGATCGTCGGGGGAGTGCTGCTCGAGCACTTCGCGTGGGGATCCGTGTTCCTCGTCGCCGTCCCGGTGCTCATCCCGCTGCTGATCCTCGCGCCGATCCTGGTGCCGGAGAGCCGGGATCCGAACCCGGGGCGGATCGACCTGCTCAGCATCCTGATGTCGATGGCCACCATGGTGCCCGTGGTGTACGCGATCAAGGAGTTCGCCGTCGACGGCGTCTCGCCGCTCGTCGTGATCCTGATCGTCCTCGGCGTGGGCATGGGCGTGCTCTTCGTGCGCCGCCAGTTGCGTGCCGAGGTCCCGATGCTCGACATGGGGTTGTTCCGGCGCGGGATGTTCAGCGGCGCGATCCTGGTGAACCTGCTCAGCGTCGTGGCGCTCGTCGGCTTCCTGTACTACGTGTCGCAGCATCTGCAGCTCGTGCTCGGGTTGAAGCCCGTCGACGCCGGCCTCGCGCTCATCCCGGGCATGGCCATGATGATCGTCTCGGGTCTCGTCGTCGTGCCGATCGCGCGTCGGGTGCGCCCCGAGGTCCTCGTGCCGTCGGCCCTGGTGTTCTCGCTCGCCGGCTATCTCGTCGTCGCGTTCACCACGCACGCGCACGGCGTCGCCCCGCTGATCGTCGCGTTCGTGCTGCTCGGCATCGGCATCGGCGCCGCGGAGACCGTCTCGAACGAGCTCATCCTCGCGGCTGCGCCACCGGAGAAGGCCGGTGCCGCGAGCGCCGTCTCCGAGACCGCGTACGAGCTGGGCGCCGTGCTCGGCACGACGATCCTGGGCGGCATCATCACCGCGTTCTACCGCAGCTCCCTGATCGTGCCCGCGGGCGTGCCGGATGCCGTGGCCGACCGCGCCAGGGAGACGCTGGCCGGAGCGTTCTCCGCGGCCGAGAAGCTCCCGGACGCCCTGGGCACCGCACTGCAGCAGGCGGCCGCCGACGCCTTCGGCACCGGTGTGATGGTGACGTCGCTCATCGGCGGCGGGCTCGTCGTCGTCGCGGCCGTGATCGCCGCGCTGACTCTCGGCCGCCGCCTCCGCTGACCGCCATTCTCGAGTCGTCCCCCTCAGCACGGTCTATGGGTCGTGCTGAGGGGGACGACTCGTTGTCTTGAGGGGCTCCGGCTGCCGATAGCCTGGGATCCTCCACCCGCAACAATTGAGGAGCGCCTGTGTCTGTCGCCTCGTCCCGTGTCGTGAAGCTCGCCGTCATCCCCGGGGACGGCATCGGTCCCGAGGTCGTCGCCGAGGCCGAGAAGGTCCTCGACGCGGTGACCGCGGACAGCGGCGTGACCTTCGAGAAGACGCGCTTCTCGCTCGGCGCCGCACGCTTCCTGGAGACCGGCGACACGCTCACCGACACGGACCTCGACGAGATCCGCACCCATGACGCGATCCTGCTCGGCGCCGTCGGCGGACAGCCGGGGGATCCGCGCCTCAAGGACGCGAACATCGAGCGCGGCCTGCTGCTGAAGCTCCGCTTCGAGCTCGACCACTACGTGAACCTGCGGCCCTCCCGGCTGTACCCCGGATCGACCGGCCCGCTGGCGGACCCGGGCGAGATCGACTTCGTCGTGGTCCGCGAGGGCACCGAGGGCCCCTACGTCGGCAACGGCGGCGCCATCCGCAAGGGCACGCCGCACGAGGTCGCGAACGAGACCAGCGTCAACACGGCGTTCGGCGTCGAACGGGTCGTCCGCTACGCCTTCGCCCTCGCCGAGAAGCGCCGCAAGAAGCTCACGCTCGTGCACAAGACCAACGTGCTCGTGCACGCCGGCGCGATCTGGAAGCGGATCGTCGACGAAGTGGCGCTCGAGCACCCCGACGTGGCCGTAGACTACCTGCACGTCGACGCGGCCACGATCTTCCTGGTCACCCACCCTTCGCGCTTCGACGTGATCGTCACCGACAACCTCTTCGGGGACATCCTCACGGATCTGGCCGGCGCCGTCACCGGTGGCATCGGCCTCGCCGCCTCGGGCAACATCAACCCCGACGGCGCGTTCCCGTCGATGTTCGAGCCCGTGCACGGCTCGGCACCCGACATCGCGGGTCAGCAGAAGGCCGACCCCACCGCAGCGATCCTCTCGGTCGCCCTGCTCCTGGACCACCTGGGGCTCGTCGACGAGGCCGCACGCGTGCAGCGCGCGGTCCAGGAGGACGTCGCATCGCGGGAAGGCACCCGCACCACCGAACAGACCGGCGCGGCGATCATCGCGCGACTCCAGGCGTAACCTGAAGTCACGCGCACGACGCCGTCCCCTTCGACCTGTCAGGACACACTCATGACCATCGAACTCCCTCTTCAGGCTCCGTCTCCCGCCGGCCTCATCTGGCGGGTCACCCGCAACGAGGAACCGCGCTCGGACGCCGAGCGCGAGACGATCTTGCAGAACCCCGGATTCGGGCAGTACTTCACCGACCACATGGTCGACCTGTGCTGGTCGGAGAAGGGCGGGTGGCACCGCCCCCGCGTCTCGCCCTACGGCCCGATCGAGCTCGACCCGGCTGCGGCCGTGCTGCACTACTCGCAGGAGATCTTCGAAGGCCTCAAGGCCTATCGGCACGCGGACGGATCGGTCTGGACCTTCCGTCCCGACCGCAACGCCGCCCGCCTGCAGCGCTCCGCGGCGCGGCTCGCACTGCCTCCGCTGCCCACCGAGCTCTTCATTGAGTCGCTCAAGCAGCTGGTCGCCGTCGACTCGTCCTGGGTGCCCAGCAACCCGGAGGAGAGCCTGTACTTGCGCCCCTTCATGTTCGCGAAGGAGGCGTTCCTCGGCGTGCGCGCGGCGAAGAAGGTCGCCTATTACCTAATCGCCAGCCCGGCCGGCGCCTACTTCCCCGGAGGCGTGCAGCCGGTCAACATCTGGCTCTCGCGCGACTACGCGCGCGCCGGACGAGGCGGCACCGGCGCGGCCAAGACCGGCGGCAACTACGCCTCGAGCCTGCTCCCGCAGGAGGAGGCGTACAAGAAGGGCTGCCAGCAGGTGCTCTTCCTCGACGGCGAGTACATCGAGGAGCTCGGCGGCATGAACCTCGTGCTCGTCACCCGCGACAACAAGCTGATCACCCCCGAGTCCGACTCGATCCTCGAGGGCATCACCCTCGCGTCGATCCTGCAGCTCGCGAAGGATCGCGGACTCGAGGTCGAGCAGCGCAAGCTGTCGATCCAGGAGTGGCGCGACGGCGCCGCGTCCGGTGAGATCGTCGGCGCGTTCGCGTGCGGCACCGCTGCGGTCGTCGTGCCGATCGGAAAGCTGCAGGCCGCCGACTTCGAGATCGTCCACGACGGCCCGCAGGCGACCGAGCTGGCCATGTCGCTGCGTGAGGAGCTCACCGACATCCAGTACGGCCGTCGTGAGGACACCCACGGCTGGCTCGTCCGCCTGGACGGCTGACCCGCCGCACGAGCAACGCCGCCTCCGGCGCGGAGGCGGCGCACGAACCGCGATCCCTGAGGGAGAGGACCCCGCTATGAAACTGGCCATGGTCGGACTCGGACGGATGGGGGCGAACATCGTGCGCCGCCTCATGCGCGGAGGCCACGAGTGCGTCGTCTACGACGTCAACAAGGACGCCGTCGACGCCCTCGTGGCGGAGGGGGCGATCGGTGCGACCGACTACGCCGACCTCGCCGCGAAGCTCGATGGCCCGCGCGTCGTCTGGCTGATGATCCCGGCCGGTCTCACCGGACGGGTCGTCGAGGAGCTCAGCACGGTGCTGCAGCCCGGCGACATCCTCATCGACGGCGGCAACTCCAACTACCGCGACGACGTGCGCCGCGCCAAGGCGCTGCGCGAGAAGGGCCTGAGCTACGTCGACGTGGGCACGAGCGGCGGCGTCTTCGGCCTCGAGCGCGGATACTGCCTCATGGTCGGCGGACCCGATGAGGCGTTCGCGACGATCACGCCGATCCTGAAGACGATCGCTCCGGGCGTCGGCGACATCGAGCGCACGCCGGGACGGACGGGGGAGCTCACCGATGAGGAGCTCGGCTTCCTGCACTGCGGTCCTTCGGGGGCGGGGCACTTCGTGAAGATGGTGCACAACGGCATCGAGTACGGCGTCATGGCCGCCCTCGCCGAAGGGCTGAACCTGCTCGAGAACGCCGATGCGGGGATCCGCGAGGCCGAGCACTCCGCCGAGGTCGCCCCGCTCGAGGAGCCCGAGTACTACCAGTTCGACATCGACACCCCGAAGGTCGCCGAGCTGTGGCGCCGCGGATCCGTGATCTCGTCGTGGCTGCTCGACCTCACGGCGGCGGCGCTCCAGGGCAACCCCACGCTCGACGGCCTCGCCGGCCGGGTGTCCGACTCCGGCGAGGGCCGCTGGACGGTCAAGGCCGCGGTCGACGTGGGCGTGCCGGTGCCGGTGCTCGCCGCCTCGCTGTTCGAGCGTTTCGCGTCGCGTGACGAGGACCTGTACGCGAACAAGGTGCTCTCGGCGATGCGCCTGCAGTTCGGCGGGCACAAGGAGCTCCCCGCGGGCGACGTGCTCGAGGCCGGCGGCAACAAGGCCGACCACGCCTGAGTCGCGACCGCGACGAAACATCGGATCCTCGTGGCTAGGCTGAACGTGTGAAGATCGCTCGGTTCAGCCACAACGACGGCATCAAGTACGGAATCCTCGACGAGGGTGAGCTGGTCGTGCTCGCCGGCGACCCGATGTTCGCGGGCTACGAGACGACGGGGGAGCGCGTGCCGCTCGCGGACGCCGCCCTGCTGGCGCCCGTGATCCCGAGGTCAAAGGTGGTCTGCGTCGGCAAGAACTACCACGATCACGCCGCGGAGATGGGCGGCGAGGCGCCGGCGGAGCCGCTGCTGTTCCTCAAGCCGAACACCGCGGTGATCGGCCCGGGCGACACCATCGTTCGTCCGACCGCGCTCTCGGAGCGGACCGAGTACGAGGGCGAGCTCGTCGTCGTGATCGGGCGCATCGCGAAGAACGTCGCCGCGGAGAACGCACGCCAGTACGTCTTCGGCTACACCGTCGGCAACGACGTGACGGCGCGCGATCTGCAGCGCAAGGACGGCCAGTGGGCGCGCGCCAAGGGCTTCGACACGTTCTGCCCGCTGGGTCCGTGGATCGAGACCGACGTGGATCTCGACAGCGCGGAGCTCACCACCCGCGTCAACGGCGAGGTGCGCCAGCACGCGCCGCTGACCGACATGATCCATTCCGTCGCGGACATCATCGCCTACGCGTCCGCCGTGTTCACGCTCCTTCCCGGCGACGTCATCATGACCGGCACGCCGGCGGGCGTCGGCCCCTTCGAGGCCGGCGACACCGTCGAGGTGGAGATCAGCGGCATCGGAACCCTGCGCAACGCCGTGCGCGACGCTCTGCCCGCCTCGTGAGCGCGGCGGTCCTGACGCCCGACCAGCGGAACCGGATCCAGCGGCGCACGGTCGGCATCCTTTCGCTCGGCCAGGTGCTCGGCGGCGTCGCGTTCGGCGCGACGGTCTCGCTCGGAGCACTCCTGGCGAAGGACATCTCCGGCAGCGATGCCCTGTCGGGGCTCGCAACGGCGTCGGTCACCCTGGGCGCTGCGATCGCGGCCATCCCGCTCGCCCGCCTCGCCGGAACGCGCGGACGGCGTCTCGCCCTGACCGCCGGAAACCTGCTCGCCCTCGTCGGCATCGCGATCGTGATCACGGCCGCCGCCGTGCGCTCGTTCCCGCTGCTGCTGACCGGGATCGTGCTCATCGGCATGGGAAACGCGGGCAACCTCCAGTCCCGCTTCGCCGCGACCGATCTCGCCGCCACGGCGCACCGCGGTCGCGACCTCTCGATCGTGGTCTGGGCGACGACGATCGGAGGGGTGGCGGGTCCGCTGCTCCTCGGCGCGGGCGAGCAGGTGGGACGAGCGATCGGGATGCCGCCGCACACCGGCTCCTATCTCTTCTCCCTCGTCGCCCAGATCGCCGCCTTCACGCTGTATCTCGTGGCGCTGCGGCCGGATCCGCTCCTCCTGTCCCGGGATCTGCCGGAGACGGGTTCCTTCGCCGGGGCGGTGGAACGGGTGGATCGTCCCGTGGCCGCGCGCTATGCGATCTTCGCGATCGCCGGATCTCACGTGACGATGGCCTCGGTCATGGCCATGACTCCCGTGCATCTCGTGAACATGACGATGGCCGGCATGCACCACTCCGGCTCCATGAGCGGCAGCGGGTCGGCCGGCATGTCGGAGGTGGACGTGACCGTGCTGGTCGGCGTGACCATCGCCCTGCACGTCGCCGGGATGTACGGCCTCTCGCCCGTGTTCGGCATCCTCGCCGACCGGTGGGGGCGGCTGCGCACCGTGCTGCTCGGCCAGGTCGTGCTCGTCGCCTCGCTGTGCTTCGCGATGTTCGCGGGGGAGACCCCGTGGGGCGTCATGGTCGCCCTGATCCTGCTGGGACTCGGCTGGAGCGCGGCGACCGTCGCCGGGGCCGCCCTGCTCACCGAGGCGTCGGCGCCCGCGCTGCGCACGCGCAGGCAGGGGCGCAGCGACTCGCTGATGAGCCTGAGCGCAGCGGGCGGGGCGGTGCTCGCCGGGGTGATCCTGCAGACCTTCTCCTACGCGGGGCTCGCGATCGCCGCGCTGATCGTGGTCGTCGCGATCGTCGTGCTGTCGCCCCTCGGGAAGCGATGAGAGGACGCCCCGGATCCTGGAGCGGCGTCGGCGCGGCCTACGCGGCCTCCTACGCGGAGCTCTGCCGGGGGACCTTCCCCGCACTGCAAGCTCTCCTCGGTACCGGGGACGGGCGGACCCTCCTCGACGTCGGGGCCGGGACCGGTGAGCTCGCGGCGGCGTTCGCCGCCGACGGCTGGGCCGTCATGGCGCGGGAGCCCGAGCCGAGCATGCGGGAGGTCGCCGCGCGCCGTCATCCCGGGCTGCGTGCGGAGGGAGGGGCCCTTCCTGCCCTTCCCGAGCGCGACGGCGCCTATGACGCGGTGGTCGCCAACTTCGTGCTCAATCACGTCCCCGATCCACGGGCCGCAGCCGCGGAGCTGCGACGGGTCGCGCGCGGGGCGGCTGTCGCCACGATCTGGACCTCTTCGCCGTCGTGGCTGTGGGCCGAGGTGTGCGATCAGGCGGGCCTCGTCGCCGCGTCCGGCGGCCGGCTCCCGGCGGAGCTGGACTTCGAGCGGAGCGTCGACGGGTTCGCGGCGATGCTCGACGAGGGCGGATGGCCCGATCCTCGGGTGCGGGAGCTGCGCTGGATCTGGCGGGCCTCGCCGGAAGCGCTGTGGAGCTCGGTCGAGGGCGGGATCGCCGGCGCCGGCGCCTACTACCGTGCGCTCGGCACGCGTGATCGCGAGCGATTCCGGGCCGGCTTCGAGGAGGTGGTCGCGGCACGCTCGGTCGACGGTGTCCTGCCGCTGGAGCATGTGGCCGCCGTGGGCGTGGCGTACCTCGATCCGTCCCGGTGAGGCGGTGGGCGGCGAATGCGGTCGTCGGGGAGCGTGCGGCCCGCCAACTAGAATCGAAGGGCTATGGCTACTCCCGATCCCCGCACCACGACCGCGTCCGGTGCCGATGTCCGCGTCCGCTTCTGCCCCTCGCCGACCGGTCTGCCGCACGTCGGCATGGTCCGCACCGCGCTCTACAACTGGGCCTATGCCCGGCACACCGGCGGGAAGCTGGTGTTCCGCATCGAGGACACCGACGCGGCCCGCGACAGCGAGGAGAGCTTCCGTCAGCTCGTCGACGCTCTGACCTGGCTCAAGATCGACTGGGACGAGGGCGTCGAGGTCGGCGGCCCGCACGCGCCGTACCGGCAGTCGCAGCGCGGCGAGATCTACCAGGAGGTGATCGAGAAGCTCAAGGCGTCGGGCGCGGTGTACGAGAGCTACTCGACGGCCGAGGAGATCGACGCCCGCAACGAGGCGAACGGCCGCGCCAAGCAGCTCGGGTACGACAACTTCGACCGCGACCTCACCGAGGAGCAGCGGGCGGCGTTCCGCGCCGAGGGGCGTCAGCCCGCGCTGCGCCTGCGCGTCCCGGATGAGGACGTCACGTACGTCGACCTCATCCGCGGCGAGGTGACCTTCCCCGCCGGATCCTTCCCGGACTTCGTGGTCGTGCGTCCGAACGGCGCCCCGCTGTACACGCTGGTGAACCCCGTCGACGATGCGCTCATGGGCATCACGCACGTGCTCCGCGGCGAGGACCTCATGCCCTCCACCGCGCGCCAGCTCGCCCTCTACGGCGCGCTCATCGACGCCGGCGTCACGACGTTCGTGCCGCGCTTCGCGCACATGCCGCTCGTGCTGGGGGAGACCGGCAACAAGAAGCTGAGCAAGCGCGACCCGCAGGCCGACCTGTTCCTGCACCGCGAGCGCGGCTTCATCCACGAGGGCCTGCTGAACTACCTGGCCCTGCTGGGCTGGTCGATCGGCCCCGACCGCGACGTCTTCTCGCTCGAGGAGTTCACCGCGGCCTTCGACATCGTCAACGTCAACCCGAACCCGGCCCGCTTCGACCAGAAGAAGGCCGAGTCGATCAACGGCGACCACATCCGCACGCTGGAGCCGAAGGACTTCGCCGAGCGGATCCTGCCGTACCTGGCCGCCGCCGACGTGTTCGACGGCGAGCCGACCCACGAGCAGATCGTGCTCGCGTTCCGCGCCGCTCCGCTCGTGCAGGAGCGGGTGCAGCTCCTCGGCGAGGTGCCCGGCATGCTCGGCTTCCTCTTCACCGACTCCGTGTCGTACGACGAGGACGCGCTCAAGGGGCTGCCCGCGAACGCCGCCGAGGTGCTGACGGCCTCCGCCGCCGCACTCGAACCCCTCGAGACCTTCACACCGGACGCGATCCAGGGGGCGCTCTCCGCCGCGCTCGTCGACGAGCTGGGGCTCAAGCCCCGCGTCGCCTACGGACCGCCGCGCGTCGCGCTCACCGGCCGCCGGGTGTCGCCGCCGCTGTTCGAGTCGATGGAGCTGCTCGGCAAGGACGAGACCCTGCGCCGCCTGCACGCCCTGGCGGACTTCCTGGGCTGACCCTCGTCGGACGTCCTGCCATGCGCCGCGCATCGGGGCAAGCCCCTTGGCTTGTTCGCGACGCTCGGGTGGAATGGGCGTCGACGACGGAGGAGGATCCAATGGACGTGGAGGAAGTGAGGTCGGTGCCCGGGCTGCAGCTCGACCGCTATCTCGGGCTCTGGTTCGAGCAGGGGCGGCTGCCGTTGCGGTACGAGGACGACGACGCGACCGACGTGACCGCCGAGTACGCGCTGGCCGACGACGGCACGGTGCGGGTGGACAACCGCTGTCTGGATGGCGACGGCGAGCCGACGCAGGCGGTGGGGGAGGCGGAGCTCGACACCGAGCATGCGGGCCGGCTGCGCGTCACGTTCCTCCCCGAGGGGCTGCGGTGGATCCCGTTCACCCACGCCGACTACTGGGTGCTGCGCGTGGACGCCGAGTACCGGCACGCTCTCGTCGGAACCCCGGATCGCAAGCACCTCTGGCTGCTGGCACGTGAGCCCCGGGGCGACGGGGCCGTCCGACGCGATTTCCTGGAGACCGCACGGGCCCAGGGCTTCGATCTGTCCGACTGGATCGAGACCTCCCAGTCCGGCGAAGTGGTCGCGATCTGAGTGCGACGCGCGCGGGATCCGGCGCCGGTTTGGATCCCGTCGCGGGCTCGGGTAAGCTTGACTCTCGGTGCGAGGCCCTGGTTTCGCCCTTGGGGTATGGTGTAATTGGCAACACGGCTGATTCTGGTTCAGTTGTTCTTGGTTCGAGTCCAGGTACCCCAGCAAGATGAAACCCCCGCTCCGTCGGGGGTTTTCTTGTGTGCGGAGGGATGGTCGCGCTCCGGACGCGCACAACGCGACAGGGGCGTCGCAGGACGCGACGTCTTGCGGGATCCGCGGGAAAGTCGCGTGATGATCGAGGGGGATCGGGCTCTCTTCCACTGCACGGCTCGTGACACCGGGCACCACCTCGACGGCGGGTTCCAGATTCCTCGCCGTCGTGTCCCATCTCGCGTCGGTGTCCCTTCGGAGCCGCTGTGCGCGTCCCCCAGGGTGCGCGGGGGTGCGGTCGGATCAGCTGCCGGCCGCACCCCTCTTCGCAGCCGACCGCGTTCGTCGGGACCGCAGCCGACATCTCGGCTGGAAGCACGTCGGCGGGCGGATACGCTCGTCCCATGCCGTTTCGACGTCCTCTGATCGCCGCCGTGCCGGTGCTGCTTGCCGCGGCAGGGGTCCTCACGGCATGCGCACCGGCCTCGGCGCCGCAAGCCTCAGTAGCGTCCGCCTCGACGTCGCCCGCCGCGGCACCGGTCGAGGTCGCGAGCGCCGGCGGCGACGGGTGGGTGGTCGTGATGTTCGAGGATCGACCCGCGGAGTTCGACACGGGGCTCATGGACGCACTTCTGGAGACGGAGCTGGCCGCCGATGAGGCGCTCGGGCTGGCGAATGCCGGAGCGATCGACGGCAACGACGTGGGAGCAAACGGCTACGAGCTCTACTTCATCGGTGACGATCCGATGGTGATGTGGCGGGTGCTGGAGCCCGTCTTCGCGGCCGCGCCGGTGGCCTGGACGCGCGTGGAGCTGCGGAACGGCCTCGACGACACCTCACCCACGGTCCTCGTCCACGACTGAGTCTCGGCCGGCGCGGGCCTCGTCGCCGGTCGAGAGCCGACCGATCGTGTTCCCGGTCTTGTTCGTGAATCAGACGGATGCTCCGTCAGGCCCGGGCTTGATGTCGAAGGGGCCGTCGACCTGCGGGGCCGTGCCCGCCGTCGTCCATGAGCCGTCCGCCGGATCGAATCGTACGATCGTGTTCGCGGCGGTGTCCGCGATCCACAGGGCGCCGTCGGGGCCGAGGCAGACGCCGTCGGGCTCCTGGAGCGAGGCCATCTCGCATCGCTCCAGCGAGCTTTCGGGGTCGGAGGGATCGAAGGAGAGCAATCCCGCGGGCGACCGGGCGGTGAGCCAGAGCCGCCCGTCGGCGCCCGGGAAGATGCGGCGGGGGGCCGGTGCGCGAGGGACCTGGGCCTACGGACGATCCGGATCCGCGCGTGAGGCGCTCAGGAAGAGATCCGGATCCACGGGACGCTGCGCGCGGGGGAGCTTCGCTACCACGAGACGGTACGCCTCGGTGACGAGCTCCTCCACGAGATCCTGCTCGAGCGTGCCGTCCGCCTGCAGCGTGATCCAGTGCCGCTTGTTCATGTGATACCCCGGGACGATGGCCTCGAACGTCTCGCGCAGCGCCTCGGCGTCCTCCGGCGCGGACTTGAGCGTCACCGAGGTGCGGCCGGTGGAGGACATCGCCATGAACATCCGCTCGCGCACCCGGTAGACGTCGACTTCGGGGCCGAACGGCTGGTCGACGGTCGTGCCGGGGAGCTCGTCGGCGCGCGCGGCCGCCCACAGCCGCAGCTCGTCGCCGCTCATGGGCGCGTGCGTGCGTCGATGAGATCCGACACGCGCTTCACCTCGGCCGGGTCGGCATCCCGTGCGAGGGCGACGCAGTGATCCATGACCGCCGGACGGTAGCGCACGGGGAAGGTCTGCCCCGGTGCGAGCCGGGCGAGCTCGGTGATCGTGAAGTCCTCGTCGGCGATGCCGCGGAAGGCGGCGCCCTCCGCGGTCCGCACATCCAGCATCAGCACGAGACGCGGATTGCTGTTCACCTCGCGCCAGCCGACGAGGACGCCGATCGCGAGCGCGCCCGTGCGCAGCTCCGCGGTGCGCCGGCGCGCGTCGCGGCTCAGCAGCGGGTTCGGCGCGACACCGGGGAAGTCCGGACCGACGCCGAGCGCTTCCCGTGTGAGATCGGGGCGCAGCCGCTCCATCATGTCGTCCATCCGCTGCTTCTTCGCGTTCTTCCGTCCGAACACCGGCCCCCCTTTCCACGCCACTGCCTCGGAGGACGGCGGTCGTCGTTGCCGTGAGTCTACGGGGCGGCTCGCCGCCGATCCGTTGCCCTCGGTCCAGAAACCGTGCCATTCTCGTTTGCACCTAGCGCCGATGCCCGGAGCCGCGATGCGACCCGCCCACCGGCGATCCACGGTGATGAGGGGGAACGCATGTCACGGACGGAAGCCACGAATCTCACGCACGACCAGGATCACGGGGCCGAGCACGACGCCGAGCAGGAGGGCTACAAGAAGAGCCTGAACCGGCGCCAGGTGCAGATGATCGCGATCGGAGGCGCGATCGGAACGGGCCTGTTCCTCGGATCCGCATCCCGCCTGCACAGCAACGGACCCGCGCTGGTGCTCAGCTACGCCTTCGTCGGCGTGATCGCCTACTTCTTGATGCGGGCGCTCGGCGAGCTGGTGCTGTACCGGACGACCTCCGGGGCGTTCGTGTCCTGGATGCGCGAGTTCTTCGGCGAGAAGGCGGCCTACTACACGGGCTGGATGTACTGGACGAACTGGGCGCTCACCGGCATCGCCGAACTCAGTGCCGTCGGCCTCTACATCCAGTACTGGTGGCCGCAGATGCCCACCTGGGCGACGGTGCTCATCGCCCTCGCCGTGGTGCTCGTGGTCAATCTGCTGTCGGCGAAGGCCTTCGGCGAGTTCGAGTTCTGGGCCTCGGTGCTCAAGGTCACCGCGATCATCGTCTTCCTCGTGGTGGGCCTCGTCGTGGTCGTGCTGAGCCTCGATGTCGGCGGACATCGCGCCGGCGTGCAGAACCTCTGGTCGAACCCCGGCGGCTTCTGGCCGACCGGCGACGGCTTCGCCTGGTACGGGCCCATCATCGTGATGTCCGGCGTGGTCTTCGCCTATGCTGCGATCGAGATGGTCGGCATCGCGGCCGGCGAGATGGAGGATCCGAAGCGCGAGGTGCCGAAGGCGGTCAACGCCGTGATCGTCCGCATCGCCGTGTTCTACTGCGGCGCGCTGCTGCTGCTCGTGTGCATCCTGCCGACGAGCGAGTTCACCCCCGGCATCAGCCCGTTCGTGACCGTGTTCGGACGGATGGGGATGCCGTGGATGGCGAACGTGATCCAGGCGATCCTCATCGTCGCCGCGATGTCCTCGCTGAACTCGGGGCTGTACACGACCGGCCGCGTGCTGCGCAGCCTCGGCATGGCGAAGCAGGCTCCGGGATTCACGCTGAAGATGAGCCAGTCCGGGGTGCCGTGGGCCGGCATCGTGATGACCGCGGTCGTCTACGTGTTCGGATCGATCCTCAACGCCGTCAGCCCGGACGCGTTCGAGATCGCGCTGGAAGCCGCCTCGATCGCCGTCGTGTTCACCTGGGGCACGATCTTCGTCTGCCAGCTGCGTCTGCGCAGGCTCAGCGATCGAGGGGTTCTCCCCGCCAGCACGTTCCGTGCGCCGGGCACGCCGTGGACGAGCTATCTGGGGCTGGCGTTCCTCGTGTTCGTGATCGTGGGCATGGCGATCTCGGGCTGGCAGGCCTCGCCGTACTTCTGGCACAAGACCGGGTTCGTCGTGGTGGTCGTGGGGATCCCGGTGCTCTTCGTGATCTTCGAGATCGGCTGGCTCATCGTGAAGGGCCGGGTGTCGGCGCATACCGACGGCCGGATGCTCAGCAAATGGACCGACACCGGTCTGCGCTACCCGCCCCAGCCCGCCGGGCCGCGCACGGAGTCGATCGCGGCCATCGGCACGGTCCAGTTCGACGTGCACGAGCGGGATGACGACCCCGACGACGGGGGCATCGAGATCGGGCCCGTGGAGATCGACGTGCACGAGTGGGACAACCTCGACGAGCCGGACAGGAATCCGCCTGACGGCACGGGCAAGAGCGAAGGGGGACGGTGAGATGCGTCGTCTCGCGATCGTCGTGGCGGCCCTCGTCGCGTCCTCCGTGCTTGTGGCGGGCTGCTCGTCGACGCCGCCGAAGAGCACCGGCGACAACAACGCCACCGGATCCGCCACGGTGACG
Source organism: Microbacterium sp. USTB-Y (assembly GCF_023703415.1). GTDB lineage: Bacteria > Actinomycetota > Actinomycetes > Actinomycetales > Microbacteriaceae > Microbacterium. The sequence goes on from NZ_JAGMTU010000010.1 coordinate 28,520, forward strand.
ATCGGCATCGCCGACGACCTCCCCGGAGTCAGCCTCAAGACCGACGCCGGCTACGCGGGGTTCGACATCGACACCGCCAACTACGTCGCGGGGAAGCTCGGGGTGCCGACGAAGAACATCACCTGGCAGCGCATCGAGCAGTCGGAGCGGGTGAGTGCGCTGACGTCGGGCAAGGTGGACCTCGTCGTCTCGACGTTCTCGATCACCGCGGAGCGGGAGAAGGAGATCGCCTTCGCAGGACCGTACTTCGTCGCGCATCAGGATCTGCTCATCCGTCGCAACGACGACACGATCTCGGGCCCGCAGACGCTGGACGGCAAGAAGGTCTGCGCGGCCGCGGGCACCACCTCGATCGACTACCTCACCGCGCACTACGAGGGCAGGATCACCGTCGTGAAGGTGCCCTCCTGGTCGGAGTGCGTGCGCGACCTCGCAGCGGGGACGGTCGATGCGGTGTCGACGGACGACCTGATCCTGGCCGGATTCGCGGCGCTCCCCGAGTACAAGGGCGTGCTGCGCGTGATCGGCAAGGGGTTCACCGACGAGAACTACGGCATCGGCATGGCGCAGGGCGACAGTCGCCTCGGCACCGTGCGGTCCGCCCTGAAGGAGTACATCTCGTCCGGAGCCTGGAAGGCGTCGCTCGATGCGAACATCGCGCCATCCGGGTACGCGATCCCCGCTCCGCCGACGGTGAAGTAGCGGACGCGACGACGCCCCTCCGAAGCGGAGGGGCGTCGCCTGCGGCTCAGAAGACCGGGACGCCGGCGCGCGTGAGCTGCCAGTTCACCACGTGGAACTCGGCCGGGTCGATGACCCCGGCGGCCGAGGCGTAGGCCACGATCGCCTCGCGGATGGCGACCTGCGCGTTGTACACGACGGGTGCGGTGGCGATGTGCGGGAAGCCGCCGCCGCCGGACTGACGGTAGTTGTTCACCGCGACGACGAACTTCTGCGCGGGATCCACCGGTGAGCCCTGCCAGGACAGGTTCGCGATCCTGGAGCCCTGCGGCTGGGCGATGTCCACGTCATAGGTGACCCCGGAGAACTGGTCGTAGTTGTAGTCCGGGGTGCTCAGCGCGTTGGTCCAGCTCGCGGGGTCGACCGCAGCGGCAGGGGACACCTGCTGGAAGTACTTCGCCGAGTACTCGAGGTAGTCCTTGATCTGCGCACCGGTCAGCACCGACGCCATGAGGGTGTTGTCGTAGATGTACAGCCCCGCGACGTCGCGGATCGTGACCTCGCCCGCCGGGAAGGTCGCCAGGCGGTTGAACGGCGCGGCGATCGAGACGATCGGCAAAGCCGCTTCCGGAGTGCCGGCGATCGCCTTCGAGACCGTGTCGACCTGCACGGTGTTGACGTAGTCGAGGATCGCCGTGTCCTTCCAGCAGGACTCGGCGGCGGAGAGCTCCTCGGTCGAGGTCGCCACCGGCTTGTTGACGTAGGCGACGACAGCGTCGTGCTGCTTCTGGACGAGCGCGACCATCGCGGGATCGTCCTGCACGGTGTTGGTGTTGAGGTTCGTGGACGTGCGCGAGACGACCGTCCACTTGCCCTTGACCTGCTGGAGCTCGATGTCGAAGACGCTCAGGCGCTGCCCCCAGCACATCGGCTCGCTGAGCACGACCTGCTGGCCGGTCTGCGCGTTCGTCACGAAGCGCTGCGGGATGTCCTTGTGCGCATGGCCGAACAGGATCGCGTCGATGCCCGGCACCTGCTCGGCGAGGATCCCCGCCGCATTCTCGTTCGGCAGATCGGTGCCGTACGACGACGTGCCGCTGTCGCCGGAGTGCACGCTGACGACGAGCAGATCGACGCCCTGGTCGCGGATCACCGGCACCCAGCGCTTGGCGGTCTCGACGATGTCCAGCACCTCGAGCTTGCCGCTGACGTTGGCCTTGTCCCAGATGACGATCCCGGGGTTGGTGAGTCCGAGCACGCCGACGCGGATCGGCTTGGCGCCCTTCAGGTTCAGGGTCTTGATCGTGTACGGCGTGTACGCCGGAACCGTGGTCCCCGCGCGCACGGCGTTGGCGCCGAGCACGGGCGCCTTCATCTGCGAGATCCAGGTGTCGAGGAAGTCGAGGCCGTAGTTGAACTCGTGATTGCCGAGGGCGACGGCGTCGTAGCCGAGAGCGTTCATCTGCGCGGCCATGGGATGGGTCGCACCGGTCTTCGTGATGGGCTCCACCGTTGCGTAGTAGAAGCCCAGGGGAGTGCCCTGGATGGTGTCGCCGGCGTCGAAGAGCAGGGTGTGGTCGCGCCCCCGGTCGGCGCGGATCTGCTTCACCACGCTCGCCACGCGCGAGAGGCCGACGACGTTGCCGGCCTTGTCGCTGTACGCCGCGTCCGTGTAGTAGTCCCAGTTCAGGGCATGCGAATGGAGGTCGGACGTGCCCATGATGGTGATCGTGACGGACTTGCCGATGCCGCCGGCGGCGGCCGAGGCCTTCTCGGGGGTCGCGACCCAACCGGCGGCGGCGAGGGCGCTCGCCGCCGTGACACCCGTGAGGAATCCTCGTCGATTCAGTCCGGAACGGCGCTCCTGCGCGGCCTCGTCCGGAACCGCGCAGGAGCACCAGCGGGGTTCGGGGGCGGCGGCGTGACGGTGCAGATGTGTTTCATCAGTCATGAAGTCCGATGCAATCACGCCCGGAGAACCGGGACAACAGTGCGCGGGTGAACACTCGACGATCGCGCGTATGAGCGGCACCGTGCTGCGTGCGTGCGCGATCGAGCGGAGCGACTCCGGTCGATGAGTGGCGCTCGCTCGTGGGAAGATCCGCATCAGCGCAGTTTTAGCTAACCTGGTTAGACACTCTGTGAAGGAGCTGATCCGCATGACGCGAGTCGTCGTCACCGGCGCAACCGGATACATCGGCGGGCGCCTGGTCCCGCAGCTGCTCGACGCCGGCTACGAGGTGACCTGTCTCGTGCGCTCGGCGTGGAAGCTCACGGACGTCCCCTGGCGGGATCGGGTGCGGATCGTGCCCGCCGACCTCTCGACCGGGGAAGGGGTGCGCGCCGCGATGGAGGGAGCGGAGATCGCGTACTACCTCGTGCACTCGATGAGCTCGGGGGGCCACTTCGCCCAGGCCGAACGCGCGCAGGCCGAGACGTTCGCAGCGGCGGCCGCCGACGCCGGCGTCCGGCGCCTCGTCTACCTCGGCGGACTGCATCCCGCCGAGGGACGGCTCTCGACGCATCTCGCATCGCGAGCGGCCGTCGGACGCGTCTTCCTGGACTCGCCGGTCCCCGCGATCGTCTTCCAGGCCGGGATCGTGATCGGATCCGGGTCCGCCTCGTTCGAGATGATCCGTCACCTCACCGAGGTTCTGCCGTACATGCCCGCACCGCGCTGGGTGCGCAACCGGGTCCAGCCGATCGCCGTCCGCGACGTGCTGCGCTATCTCGTGCGGGCCGCGAGTCTTCCCGAGGGGCTCAACCGCACCTTCGACATCGGCGGCCCCGACGTGCTCCGCTACGGGCAGATGATGAACGGGTACGCCGTCGAGGCGGGGCTGCGGCAGCGGCCGATCGCGCCGCTGCCCGTGCTCACGCCCTGGCTCGCGTCCCAGTGGGTGAACCTGGTCACCCCCGTGCCGCGGGCGCTCGCCGTGCCGATCATCGCGTCCCTGCAGAACGACTGCGTGGCACAGGAGCACGACATCGACCGCTACGTGCCACCGCCCGAGGGCGGGCTGCTCCCGTACCGGGTGGCGGTGAGGCTGGCCCTCCGGCGCGAGCGAGCCGGGGAGGTCGAGACCAGCTGGCAGAACGCGACGGTCGCGGGTGCTCCGAGCGATCCGCTCCCGAGCGATCCGGAGTGGGCGGGACAGGTCGTGTTCACGGACGAGCGCGAGCGCCGCAGCACGGCGTCGCCCGAAGCGGTGTGGCGCGTGATCGAGTCGATCGGCGGGGTGAACGGGTGGCATTCGGCGCCGCTCGCCTGGGCCGCGCGGGGGTGGATCGATCGCCTCTCGGGGGGTGTGGGGATGACCCGCGGGCGTCGGCACCCCTCCCGCCTGAACACCGGTGACGTGGTCGACGTCTGGCGGGTCGAGTCGATCGTGCGAGGACAGGATCTGCGACTGCGGGCGGAGATGCGGATGCCCGGACGAGGGTGGCTCGAACTGAGCGTGCGCCCGGACGACGAGGGCAGTCTGTATCGTCAGCGGGCGGTGTTCTTTCCCCAGGGACTCGCCGGGCGGCTGTACTGGGCCGTGCTGCTGCCGTTCCACGGGATCATCTTCAGCGGGATGGTCGCGAGCATCCTCCGCGAGGCCGAACGCGACCCGGACCGCGAGCCCGGGGAGCGGCAGCGGACCGCCGTTTCCGGTGCGGACATCGCTCCGCGGGGAGAGAAGAGCCCGTGAGCCTCCCGGGCGCCCGCCCGCGGGCTCTTCAGGGCAGCAGGTCGATCAGCTGCTGCTCGATGCTCCGGCCGTCGGCCCGCACGGTCAGCCCCTGCTCATAGCGCTCGAAGAGCCGGGGATCGATGTAGCTTCCGCGCGCCACGGACGGCGTGTTGCCGAGGGCGACGGCCGTCTCCTCGACGGCCGTCCGCTCGGCTCGACGGCGTGCGCGCTCGGTCCGGGCGGCGCCGGTGCGCGCAAGGCTGCGCGCGGCGATGACGGTCGCGTGGATGGTGCGGAAGTCCTTGGCGGTGAAATCGCCGCCGGTGCGGGCGCGGACGTCTTCATTGATGTCGGCAGGGCGCACCCGATGCCACCGGCCGTCCTCCTGCCAGGCCAGCAGCCGGGTCCGCGGACGGGGCGCGCGGAGACGGAGCCGCTCCAGCACCGCGGCGAGGTCGGGATCCTCGAGCTCGGTCTCCCAGGCGACCCGGCTCTTGCCGCGGAAGCGCAGCCGCACGGTCTCGCCGTCGACCGTCACATGCCGGGCGCGCAGGGTGCACAGGCCGACGCTGCCGTGTCGTTCGGCGTACTTCTCGGATCCGATCCGGAGCAGCGCGACATCGAGCATGCGGAAGCCGGCGGCGAGGACCGTCGGCCGGGCCGTCCCGCCGGACCGGAGGTCGCGCGTGACGGAACGGCGCGCGGCGGGCAGCGCCCGGGCGAGATCCAGGGCGCGGTCGAACTTCGCCTCCGCCGCCCGGCGCGCCCACTCGGGGTGGTACCGGTACTGGGTACGGCCCGCGGCGTCGACGCCGGTGGCCTGGAGGTGGCCGTCCTGGTGCGCGCAGATCCAGACGTCCTCCCACGCCGGCGGGATCGCGAGCGCGCGGATGCGCTCGATCGTCCGGGCGTCGCCGATGTGGCGACCTCGGGCGTCGCGGTACTCGAACCCCCGTCCGCGCCGGATCCGGCGGATGCCCGGCTCCTGTCCGTCCACGATCCGCAACGCCATTCCCGGCCCCCTTCCATCGCCCGGGCGGGATCGCTCCGGCCCGCGGCCGATCCTGCCGCGCCACGGCTGGGCCGGCAACGGGCTTGCGCGGGAGGGAGCGATCTGCACCGCAGCCCCGCGAGCTCTCGAGATCTCGCCCGAGGTGCGCAATCCGAATTCTCAGGGACTCCGAAGAAGAGGTGAGCGGCACCCCGCCGCCGAATCGAGGAGGAGCAATGCGTTCGTCACCGAACCGTCTGATCGCCGTCATCTTCGGCGCCGTCTATATCGTCGTCGGAGCACTCGGCTTCGCCGTCACCGGAGGAGTCTCCTTCCTGGCAACTCAGGGAGGGATGCTGCTCGGGATCTTCATGGTCAATCCGCTGCACAACGTCGCGCATCTGCTGATCGGCGCGGCTCTGCTGGTCGCGGGCCTCGTGTCCACGCCGGCGGCGAAGGGCACCAACACCGTCGTCGGAGCCGCCTATCTGCTGCTCGGCATCGTCGGGTTCTTCCTGGTGGGCACGGCGGCGAACATCCTCGCGCTGAACACGTTCGATCACTTCCTGCACCTCGCGAGCGCCCTGCTGCTGCTCGCGGTCGGGCTGGGCGTCGAGCGCAGCGCGCCGCGCGGGGCGACGGCCTGAGGTCGTCGTGCTGCGCACCTGGCCCGCTCTGCTCGCGTGGGGAGCGGGGCTGATCCACCTCGCCATCGGCGCCTCGATCGTCGCGCCGTCGGGTGGCGCGGCGTCGGCGCTGTGCGCGCCGATGCTGGTGGTCGGCGCGGCCGAGCTCGGCTGGGGAATCGCCGTGCTGCGGGCCGGGCGGATCATCGGCGGGCGAGGGGCGGCGGCGGGCGCGATCGCGGCGGTGCTGCTCGGCGCGGCGTCGCTCGGGGGCGGCGCGCCGGTCGGCGCCGTCGCGATCTCGTCTGCGCTCGCCGTCGTAGGGGGATCCATGGCGGCACGTGCAGCGCGAAGAGGGGAGCAGCCGGCGGCCTCGGGGGAGGAACCGCCCAGGGCGCCGCGTCTGCGGGCGGCGGGGATGGCCGTGGGGGTCGTCCTCGTCGCCGCGCTGGCGACGCCCGCCCTCGCGCTGACCGACGCGGCCGGGCGCGGAGCAGGACACGACCACGGCGGGGACCTGGTCGTCGTCGATCCGCACAGCGGGCATTGACCCGGAGGAGGGACGGATACGACGAAGCCCCCGCCACGGCGGGGGCTTCGTCGTATCCGGGGTCGGGTCAGAAGACGTTCGACTCCAGCCAGGCGAGCGGGTCGATCGCGCTGTCGTTGATGTGCACCTCGAAGTGCAGGCAGGAACCGACGGTCCAGCCGGTGTTGCCCACGCGGCCGAGGTACTGGCCGGCGGTGACGCATTCACCGGTCTGCACCGCGCGGGTGCCGTAGTCCATGTGCCCGTAGAGGGTCGAGACGGCATTGCTTCCGGAGAGCGCCGGGTGGGCGATCTCGACGGTGACGCCGTACCCCTGGTAGCTCTCCGACGACAGCGTGACACAGCCGTCGGCGGCCGCGTAGATCGGGGTGCCGATGGGGGCGGCGAAGTCCTGGCCCATGTGGCTGCGGCCGGTGCGCGGAGCGCCGAAGCCGTCGGTCAGCGTGTAGGAGCCCGCGGCCATGGGGTAGATGACCTGGCCGGGCTTGGCGATGGACGCGACCCCGGTGCGCGCGGCGGCTGCGGTGGCGGCCTGCATCGCGCTGAGCTCGGTCGGCGTCGTCGCGGTGAACGTGCCGTGCACCTGGACGTCGGGCAGTACGCCCTCCGCCGTGGTGAACGACTGCGCGCGGATGTCGGCGGAGGCGCTGCCCGCGGCCTTCGCGTCGCTCGCGCGGACCATGCCGAGCGCCGGGAGCGCGGTGCCGACGACGAGGGCGGAGATCGCCAGGGCGGCGCCGGTGCTGCGGCTGAGGTTCTTGACGCTCCGACGCGGGCGCTTGCCGGCCGGGACGACGTGTGCGGGCAGCTGCTCGGGGGCTGCCGAGCGCGCGGGCGGCGTGGGGGCCTGCGGCGGGGCGGGGATGCGCGCCTGCGGCGCGGTGGGGTCTGCGGCGCGGCGTGCGGAGAACGCGCTTCCGTCTGCGATGGGGGCGCTGGCGGCGACCTGGGCGGCGGCCTGCTCGCGCAGCTCACGGCGCGAGCGGGGCGCGGCGGAGCCGGCGGTCGCGGACGAGGATCCTGCGGAATGGGCAGAGGGGAGCTCGGTCTCGGGGGCTCGCGAACTGATGATGTGCTCCTCGGGCAGCGGAGGGGGGAGTGTGACGACTCCGCATTCGGGGGCACGGAGTGGTGTTACAACTCCGTAATAATACGGATGGTTCCTGAGAGTTCCATACATTGACCCCCGAACGCGCGTCTCGGCGTGGCGCGTCCGGGTGCGTTCAGTGCTCCCCGCCGCGGTTCGTGATGGTCTGCATGAGCGCCAGATACTCCTTCGGCGTCGCCTCCGGAAGGTAGGCGCTGCCGATCGCCATTCCGATCCTCGGCAGTTGCGCGGGGTCGGCGTAGGCCATGTAGATGGTCTCGTAACGCGGATTGAACTTGCTCTTGAAGCGGAACAGCGAGGTGAACCCGTAGGCGGGCTCCAGCATCTCGCCCAGCCAGCCGAGCAGACGCGACATGACCGTCGGATCCGGGGCCTCTTCGCCCGGCTTGGTCGCGAGCGGTGCTCCGGACAGGCTCATCACCTGAGCTCCCTGCTCCTTCATGTGCAGCGCGGCGGACGCGATGACGAACTCCATGATGCCCGGCATGGCTCCGTCGCTGCGGCGCATGAAGTCGATGGTCCAGCCGGTGATCCTCCCGTCGGTCCAACTCGGCAGCCAGCTCGTGGTCGCCTCGATCCCGCCGTCCTTGTTGATCGCGAGGAAGATCCCGACGTCCGAGTCCTTGAGCTCTTCCATGCCGCCGAGCGTGAAGCCCATCTCGGGGAGCTTCTTGTGCGCCACCCACTCCTCGCTGACCGCGGTGATCTCGCGCGAGTAGCGGGAGGGCAGGTCGTGCCAGGTGGACCAGAGGGTGGTCATCCCCTCGCGCTCGCCGCGGTTGAGCGGCTGGCGCACCTTCTGCCAGGCCTTGCCGGTGAGCTCGAAGCCGGGGAGGTCCAGGACCGTCTCCTCGCCGACGGACATGTACTGCCAGCCGAAGGACTGGAATATCGGCAGATAGCGCTCGTGGAAGCTGTAGAAGCAGGCGGACCAGCCCTGCGCCTCGCAGTATCCGATGAAGCCCTCGATGGTGTCCCGCTCCGCACCCTCGGGGCACACGGGATCCGACATCGTCAGTGCGACCTTGTTGATGACCCGGTAGGCGATCGCGCCCCGTCCGTCCGGAGTGAACCAGTGGGTGTTGCCCGTCCAGGTGCCCATGAACCCGAGCGTGCCTCCGCCGCCGTCCCGCAGGAGCGCACGGAATCGGGCCTCCTCGATCGCGAGACTGGAGACGTGCGTCGCCCGGAACAGGCGGATCGCGGCGAACACGAAGACGATCCAGAACGGCACGCCGATCCACTGGTAGACGACGAGCGCCGCGCCGTCGACGGGGATCCCCGCATCGGCGATGTCGGGAAGGAGCCCGGGGGAGACGAAGGGACGCACGAGATCGGCGAGGAGCTCGCCGATCGAGGGCTGTCCATCGAGATAGTTGTCGCCGTCGATGAGGCCGATCACGACGTAGATCCCCGCGCACACGACGAAGGCTCCGACCACGGTCGCCGTGAAGCGGCGCGCGGCCGCGCGCGGAGCCGTGACCTGGAACCGGCGTCGGGTGAGCAGCAGCAGCGCGATCACCCCGATCGGCACGAGGACGGCGAGGATCATGGCGATGCCGTCCTCGATGAGCAGATTGCCGCGGGCCTTATCGTCGAGAAGATCATTGATCCCCACGGCGGTGGCGGTCAGCACGGCGACTGCGGCGTTGACCACCAGCGCCATGATCCACGCCGCGCGGCGTCCGGTGCGCAGCCCCCACGCCGCCAGCAGCGTCAGCACCAGCGGCACCAGGCTGATCAGGAACGGGCCAGGGCCGGACTGCAGGATCGCGGCCGCCTGGCGCGTGCAGTCCGCGGTGAAGTCCTGGACGCAGGACTTGTCCATCGGCTGCGCCTCGACGGGGGAGAAGCCGGAGACGACGAGCCCGAGCGGGGCGTACCACGATCCCGAGACGAGCACGATGATGGGCCCCAGACCGGTCGCGCCGACGATGGCCGCGACGAGGGTGCGCACCTCGCGGTACGAGCTGCGATGCCAGGACGGGCGCACGGTCCCGCGCGCGAGCACCGCGCCGAGGATGAGGCCCAGCACGCCGGAGAGGAGCCGGAACACGCTGTCGCTGTCGGCGGCGTACAGCGCGAACATGAGGAGGAGCGTGAACCCGACGACGCGGATCCGGCGCTGCCACAGCGCCGGGGCGAAGGCGGACGCCGCCATGAGCAGGCCGACGGTCCCGATCGTCGGATCGGCGACGAGATCGAAGCTGGCCAGCACGCCCCACTGCGATCCCCAGGAGACCAGGAGCGCCTGCGATCCGACGCCGATCAGGATCCCGAGCACGCCGGTGACGAAGAACACCCACACGCTCCGGACGGAGCCGAGCGTGCGCTCGGCGTATGCGCCGGCCGTGAGGATCAGCGCGATCGCCAGGAGCCCGCCGACCACCGAATCGCCGAACAGCAGGGCGGTGAACGGGGTCCACCACAGTCCCTGATCGACGGTGGTGCCCTCCCCGGCGGCGAGCTCTGCGGGGAAGCGCCCGAGGAACGTGCCGGTGACGAAGCCCATCGCGATCACCAGCACGGCGAGCACCGCGGCGAACGGGGCGCCGCGCAGGTAGGCGAGCACGGCGCCGAGCCAGGGCGGAGTCGGACGCGGGGGCGAGGTGGGCGGGACGGCGGTGCCGGCCGAGACGTCGTCGGTCATGCGGTTGCCCTCTCTGGCGTGAGCGTGCGGCCCGGGGATGCGGCCGAAGCCGGGACCACTTCTCAGAGTGCCGAACGTCCGGGGCGTTGTACAGTCGCCGGGTCCAGGGCGGGGTCGGTCCTCAGGGCGTCGCGACGAGCCCGGTGCCCTCGCGACGTTCGAACACGAGCTGCGTCTCCGTGGCACGCACGACCGCGTGCACGGTGATGCGCTCGAGCACGATGTCCCGGAGCGCGGCGGCGTCGGCCACCGCGACGTGCACGAGGAAGTCGTCGGCGCCCGCGATGTGGAAGACCTGCAGCACCCCTTCCGTCGCGGCGAGGGCGTCGAACAGGGTCTCGACGCCCGCCTTGCTGTGCGCGCCCAGCCGCACCCGGATCACGGCCTGCACGGGCCGGCCCAGGGCCGCGGGATCCAGGAGGAGGCGCAGTCCGAGGATCACGCCGCGCGCCCGCAGGGAGCGCAGCCGGAACGCGCACGTGGAGGCGGGGATGCCGAGCCTCGACGCCAGCTCCTTGATCGGCGTGTCGGGGCGTTCGGACAGATCGGCGATGATGCGCAGGTCGAGCGCATCGACGGTCTGCTGTCCAGGGGTCAAGATCCGCTCCTTCCGAGCGCGCACCGTTGCTCTGACAGCAAGAATGTCAGACCAGACACGCGTCTGCAGCAATGGGGGTCGCAGTCTGATGCGCGGGGAGGGATGCTGAGGAGCATGATCGATGACGATTCCCTGAACGAGACCCCGCTGCACCCTGCGACCGTCGCGGTGCACGCGGGTCGTGCCGACCTGGCGGCTCTGGGCGTGCATGCGGCGCCGATCGATCTCTCCACCACGAACCCGCTCCCCGACATCCAGCACGGGGGCGACTCCTACGAGTCGATGGCGAACGGCGGGCACCCGCTGCCGGACGGAGGGAACGTGTACGCGCGGCTGTGGAACCCCACGGTCGCCCGGTTCGAGGAGGGCCTCGCCGAGCTCGAGCACGCCGAGTCGGCGGTCGCTTTCTCCAGCGGCATGGCGGCGATGACAGCGGCGATCCTCTCGCACACGACGGCGGCGGGCAAGCATCACATCATCGCCGTGCGCCCGCTCTACGGTGGCACGGACCATCTGCTCGACTCCGGGCTGCTCGGCGCGGAGACGAGCTTCTGCACGGAGGGCGAGGTGCACGCGCACCTGCGCCCCGACACCGGCCTGATCGTGGTGGAGACCCCGGGCAATCCGACCCTCGATCTGGTCGACATCGCGGCGGTCGTCGCTCAGGCGGGGGAGGTGCCGGTGCTCGTCGACAACACCTTCGCGACGCCGCTGCTGCAGAACCCTCTCGACCTGGGCGCGGCGATGTCGATGCACAGCGCCACCAAGTACCTCGGCGGGCACGGCGACGTGATCGCCGGGGTCATCGCCTGCTCGGAGCAGACCGCGCAGGCGCTGCGACGCGTCAGGGCGATCACCGGAGCGCTGCTGCATCCGCTCGGCGCCTACCTCCTGCACCGCGGGCTCGCGACGCTGCCGGTGCGGATGGAGCGCCAGCAGCGCTCCGCCGAACAGGTCGTCGCATGGCTTGCCGAGCACCCCGCCGTGGCGGAGGTGCGGTACCCCGGGATCGGGGATGAGCGCGGTCTCATCCCGCGCCAGATGCGCGGCGGGGGAGCGATGATCGCGGTGCGGCTGCGCGGAGGGTATGCGGCCGCCGAGGCCTTCACCGGTTCCGTGCGGCTGTTCACGCACGCGGTGTCGCTGGGCGGCGTGGACTCGCTCGTGCAGCACCCGGCGGCGCTGACCCACCGGCCTGTGGCCGCCGAGGCGCGCCCCGGCGCGGACATCGTGCGGCTGTCGATCGGGCTGGAGGATCCGGAGGACCTCATCGGAGATCTCGCCCGGGCTCTGGCCCGCGTCGCGGTCGTGGTCTCCTGACCGGATCCCGGGCGGGATCGGACCGCGGACGAGCGATGTCGGCGGCCTCGGGCAGACTTGTGCGGTGACCGGTATGCGAACGTTCTGGACCGCCCTGCCCACCGAGGGCCGCTGGCTGCTGTCGACCGTCGCGATCCAGACCCTCGGCCGCGGGCTGACCCTGCCCTTCACGATCATCTACCTGCACGAGGTGCGCGGTTTCGACCTGGGCGTCTCGGGCGCGCTGATGAGCATCATCGCCGTGACCGGGCTGATCGTGACGGGCCCCGGAGGCACCCTCATCGACCGCTACGGCGCACGACGGGTGCTTCTGGCCGGGCTCATGGCGATGATCGCGGGGTGCGCGCTGCTCGCCTTCGCGACGACACCGGCGGTCGCGGCGATCGCGCTCGTGCTGATCGGCGTGAACTTCGGCGTCTCCTGGCCCGGGTTCAACTCCGTGATCGCGGCGATCGTCGATGGAGACCTCCGCCAGCAGTACTTCGGCGTGAACTTCGCGCTCGTCAACCTCGGCATCGGCGTGGGCGGCATCGTCGGCGGCTTCTTCATCGACGTCCACCGCCCGGAGACCTTCACCGCGATCTTCCTCATCGACGCCGCGAGCTCCCTCATCCCCATGGCCCTGCTGCTCGGACCGCTGCGGCATGTGCGCACGCATGCGGATCCGGCCCAGCCGCACGAGGAGCCGGCGGAGGGGTACCGGCAGATCCTGCGACGACCGGCGGTGCTGTGGCTGACGCTGCTCACCTTCCTGGCGGTGTTCATCGGCTACGGGCAGATGGAGGGCGGCTTCCCGGCCTTCGCGCGACAGGTGTCCGGCGTCTCCACGCAGGTGATCGGGTTCTCCTTCGCCGTCAACACCGCCGTCATCGTGCTGCTGCAGTTCGCCGTGCTGAAGCTCATCCGTGGACACCGGCGCACCAGGGTCATGCAGATCATGACCCTGGTCTGGGGGCTCTCGTGGGTGCTGCTGGGGCTCACGGGGCTGCTGCCGAAGTCGCTCGCGGCGGCCATCGGGGTGCTGCTGTTCATGGGGGTGTTCGCGTTCGGCGAGACGATGCTGCAGCCCACGGTCCCCGCGATCTACAACGACCTCGCGTCCGATCGCAGCCGGGGGCGCTACAACGCGATCAACGCGGCCGCGTTCCAGGGCGGCGCCATCGCCGGGCCGATCGCGGCGGGTCTGCTCCTCGGCGAGGGCCGGCAGACCTGGTTCATCGTGACGATGGTGGTCGGCTCGGTGCTCATCTGCCTGCTGGCCTTCGCTCTCGAGCGCCGGGTGCCCGCATCGGCCAACGGGGTCGCGGTCGAGGAGGACGTCGCCGAGGCGGAGACGCGCTGAGCGCCCGCCCGAGGCCGTCATTGCGGCTCCGGCGCGCCCCCTCCAGGATGGGAGGAGCGCGTTTGTTCAGATCGGTGCCGATCCGGCGGTGAGCGCGATACAGCGGTGACACGGGCGAGGACGATGACGTTTGCGGTGAGACGGGCGCGGCAGCAGACCGCGCGGCTCCTGCTCGTCATGCTCTCCGCGCTCCTGGTCGTGCTCGGCGTCGGCGGGATGGAGGTGCTGTCGGCACGGCTCGTGGACGACGGGCTGCGGACGATGGCCGGTCGCGCCGAGCCCGGAACGCAGGTCGCGACCGTCACCGCGCTCCAGTCGGAGGACGCCGGCGCGCAGGACCGCGCCGTGCGCTCGGCGATCGCCGAGGCGTTCGGCGCGGCTCCGGTCGCCGTGGCCCGGCTGGCGGTGAGCGGCATCTCGCTCGGCAATCCGGATGCGATGCAGGCCATGAGCGGCTCCGACGCGATGGAGCGGGGTTCGCTCGTCGACGGTGCCTGGCCGTCGCGCGCGGGCGAGGCGGCGGTGCTCGCGGCCGCCGCCGAGCGGCGCGGCTGGCGCGTCGGGGATCGGATCGCACTCGGCGCCGACCCGGCGGGCGCGGCCGCGGAGGTCTCCGTCGTGGGGATCTGGACCGCGAACGACCCCGCCGACCCCGTGTGGGCAGGCGATCCCGCGGTGGCCTCGGGGGATTCCGGAGGGGCGGCCGGGCCCGTGCTCGTCACCGACGACACCCTGGGGCGGCTTTCCACCACGCCGTCGGTGACCTGGACCATCCGGCCCACGGTGCTCACCGCCGGCCGCCTCGACGCGTATCGCGCAGGGCTCGTCCGGCTGCAAGGACTCGCCGCATCCGTGGACCCGGACAACCGCTCCAACACCACGGTCTCCGGTGGTCTCGCTGCGCTGCTCGATCGCGCGACCCGGGCCGTCACCGTCACCCGCGGCACGATGACCGTGCCGACCGCGATCATCGTGCTGCTCGGTGCGATCGCGCTGATCGTGATCCTCGCCGCGCTCGCGTCCGGCCGACGGGACGAACTGCGGTTGCTGCGGGCGCGCGGCGCGGCGGTGCGGGACCTCGCCGGCGGCGCGGCCGTCGAGGCCGGGGGCGCGTCCGGCGTCGGCGTCGTCGCCGCGCTGCTCCTGCTGCTGCCGTGGGGTCCGTTCTCGTCGACGACCCTTGTGGTGGCCGTGTCGACCGTGCTCACCGCCGTCGTGGCCGCGGCGGTCGCCGCGGCGCGCGATTCGGCGACCGCCGCGGCGACCCGTGCGGACGCCGGCCGTGGAATGGCGGTCGCCCTGCTGCTGCCTGCGTTCCTCGCGGCGCTGGTGGCGGGGTTCGCCCTCTGGCAGCTCTTCGCTCAGGGCGGCGTGCTCGACGCCGGCGGCAGGGCGGACCCGGTGGCCTCGGCGTCCGGCGCCGCGGCGCTGCTCGCGCTCGCGCTGCTCGTGCCGGTGCTCGCGGTGCTGATCGCAACACTCGCGGAGCGGGTGGCGCGACGAGGGCGCGGGATCGTTCCCGTGCTTCCGTTGCGCCAGATCGCCCGCCGGGCCGGGGCGACGGCCGTGGCGATCCTCTGCGCCGCGCTGGCCGCGGGCTCCGTCACGCTCGCCGTCGGCGCCGGCCCGCTCGCTGCGCAGGCCGATCGCGCCGCAGTGCGCGCGGGACTCGGGCTGGATGTGAGGGCGACAGCCGGGGTGCAGAGCGCACCGCCGCTCAGCGCGGGCGAGGCCGCGCGGCTGCCGTCGGTCGCGCGCGCCACCGAGGTGCTCGGCAGGGACGCCGAGGTCGGCGCGGACACGGTCGCGTTCGTGGCGGCGGACTCGACCGCCCTGACGTTGCCCGCCGGTGTTCCGGCCGCCCTCCACCGCGACACCGGAGCACTACCGATCGCGGTCACGCAGACGCTCGCGGACCGACTGGGAGCACGGGCGGGAACGCGCTTCACGGCGACGCTGCGCCCGGAGGGCGTTCCCGTCGACATGGACGTCGTCGCCGTCGTCGCCGCTCTCCCCGGTATCGGATCCGGCTTCGGCATCCTCGCCGAGCGTGCCTCTGCGCTCCGGGCGGCGGACGGGATCACCGCGAACGGGCTGTGGATCGCCGCCTCGGATCCGGCTGCGGTCGCCGAAGCCATCCGGGCGCGAGCGACGGACCCCGTCACGATCCTGACGGCGCGGTCGGTGAGCGTCGCCCCCGTCACCGACGCATCCGTGCTCGTGCTCGTCGTCGGCGCACTCGGCGCCGCGCTGCTCGGGGCGCTCGGCTTCGCCGTCGCGGTCGCCGTCGATCGCAGCCGGCGCACGGAGGAGCGCGTCGCGTTGCGGGCGCTCGGACTGACTGCGGCGAGACAGCGCACCGCGCGCGTCGGCGAGGTGCTCGGCATCGCCCTCGCCGGGGTGCTCGGCGGCGTCGCCGCGGGACTGCTCGTGACCGCGGCGGTGCTGCCGGTGATGTGGGGGATCGGCGCATGACCCGTCACCCCCGCTCTGCGACAGTGGTCCTGCGCACGGTCCTCACCGCGCCGCTGCTGTCGGCGTTCCTGGTGCTCGCGGTCGCCGCGCTGAGCCTCGTCGCCGCACTCGTGCCTCCGCTCATCGATCGGGCGCGCACGGCGACCGTGCAGCACCAGATCGAGGAGACCCCCGCGGTCGGGCGCACGCTCACCGCGACGCAGTCCGGCATCCCCGGCGTGAGCGCGGAAGACGGACCGAGGTCGGATGTCTGGCCTGGCCTGCTGGCGGCGGCCGAGGAGACCCGCGAGCGGCAGCCGTCCCCGCTGCGGGACGTGCTGGCAGAGCCGCGGGTGGTCGGCCTGTGGGGCGGATCCGCGCTCTCGACCGACCGCACGGTGCCCCTGCATTTCGTGCAGCTCGCGATGGATCCGGGGATCGAGGAGCGCAGCACCCTCGTGAGCGGCAGGTATCCCCGGGTCACGGATCCGGCCCAGGGGATCGAGGTCGTGCTTACCGCCGACTCCGCGCGCCGCCTGGACTGGAGGGTCGGGGAGGTCCGCCATCGGCAGGACCTGGGGGTCACGCTGGTCGGGCTCGTCGAGCCCCGGCCGAGGACCGATCTCGATTGGGACATCCTCGTGGGCGCCCGTACGCCGGCGATCCGGTACAGCCCGGCGGGCGACATCATCCTGCAGACCTTCGCATTCCTCGCGCCCGAGGAGGCAGGAGTGCTGGGCCGCCGGGCCATCGAGACGACGACCTTCTCCTGGATCCCGGTGCGGACGGGGTCGATCGACGCCGGGGATGCCGCGACGGTGAGCAGCCAGCTGCGGCTGTTCCTGGCGAATCCGATGCATCTCGTGGCCGGCGGCGACTTCTTCGACCGCGGGCTGTCGTTCCGCACGCCGGTCCCGGATGCGATCGACGCAGGACGGGCACGGGGCGACGCGCTCGTGGCCGCGGTCGCGGTCGCGTCCGTCGGGCCGCTGGCGGTGGCGGCCGTGATGCTGACGCTGGCGGGGGGCCAGGTCGCGCTGCGCCGTTCCCGCGCCGCGGCGCTCGCCCGCGCGCGCGGAGCGTCGCGGCTCATGCTGATCCTCGTGCTCGGCGGCGAGGCGCTGGTGCTCGGCGCACTCGGCGCCGTGCTCGGCGGCACGATCGGGGCGGTCCTCGCGGGCCGGACTCCCGATCCGCCCGCGGTGCTCGTCATGACCGCGCTCGCGCTGATCCCGGCGGGAACCGTGCCGCTCGCCGTTGTGCGCAGGCTGTCCCGCGCCGAGACCCGGGACGGCGATACGGCGCGACGCCCGTGGCGGCGGGTGCTGCCGGAGGTCGCGGTGATCGCGCTCGCGATCGTCGTCGCCGCGATCCTGCTCGGGCGCGGCCCCTCGCTCCGCGTGGATCCGGTGCTGCTCGCAGTCCCCGTGCTGGTGTGCGGCGCGGGCACCGTGCTCGCGCGGCGACTGCTCCCGCTGCTGCTGGACAGGCTGCACCGGTCCGCGGCACGGCGCACGGGCCTGATCGCGCTGCTCGGCCCGGCACGCGCGCTCCGCGACGCGGCGCTGCGGACGGCGCCGGCCCTCGCCGCCGTGATCGGGGTCGCGGTGGCGGTGTTCTCGGTGTCCTTCTCGGCGACCGTGTCGGACGGCATCGCGCGCACCGCTCGTGACATGACCGGAGCCGACGTCGCCGTGTCGATGCCGGTCATCGAGGACGAGCAGGTCGACGCCGTGCGGACGCTGCCCGGGGTCGCCGCGATCGCGACGCTGGACGCCGACGAGATCGGACAGGGCTCCTCCGCCAAGGCTCAGGACCGGGTGCGGGTCTACGCGGTCGATCGCGACGCGTTCGTCCGCGTGCAGCAGGGAGCCGACGGGGCTCTCCCGCTGCCCGCGTCGTTGAAGACGACGGCCGGCGACGCGGTTCCCGTCGTGGCGTCCGAGGCGCTGCTCGCGCAGTTCGGTGACGCGCTCTCGGTGAACGGACACGAGGTGCGGGTGATCGGGCGCACCGCGCAGCCCACGCCGTTCGGCGCTGCAGAGAAGTGGGTGATCGTCGATCGTGCGAACCTCGACCGGATCGGGGTCTCCGCACCGCTCGTCTCGAGGCTCTTCGTCGCGGTGGGCTCGGGGCGGGATCCTTCGTCCGTCGCCCGGGCGGTCGGCGCGCGGCTCGGCACCACGGCGACCGTGACGACCACGCAGGACATCGTCGCCCAGGCCGCGGCAGACCCGGCGACATCGGCGCTGCGCATCGCGCTGGTGGCGGCGTCCGTCCTCGTGGCGGTGCTGCTGACGCTCGCCATCATGCAGACGCTGCTGCTGGGCTCCGCCGCCCGTGCGCGACTGCTCGCGCTGCTGCGCGCGGTGGGCTATCCGCGCCGCCGAGAACTGCCGCTCGTGGCGTGGGAGGTCGGCCCCGCGCTCCTGGTCGCCGTGCCGATCGGCGTGGGGTGCGGGCTGGCGATGTCCTGGCTGGTGCTGGGTTCCCTGGATCTGCGCGGTTTCACGGGCGGATCGATCGCGCCCGCGCTGAGCATGCCTCTCGGGTGGCTCACGGTGGCCGTGATCGGCTTCGTGCTGGTCACGGGGACCGCCGTGCTGCTCGCGGCGGCGGCCGCGACGAGGGTGCACAGCGCCGACGCGATCCGGGTCGCCGACGATGAGAGCTAAACCGGGGTGCGGGCTGTAGGGGAAGAGGAGACGATGACAGGAGAGGAAGGGACGGGATGAGCGCCGACATCGACATCGCCTGCGAGGGACTCGTGCGCATCTTCACCGCGAAGGGGATCGAGGTGCAGGCGCTGCAGGGGCTCGATCTGCGGGTGCAGGCGGGCGAGATGGTTGCGCTGGTCGGCGCCTCGGGCTCGGGGAAATCGACGCTGCTGGGCATCCTGGCGGGGCTGGACGCGCCGACGGCGGGAAGTGCGCGCGTCGCCGGCCACGACCTCGCCACGATGCGCGCGGCCGAGCGGCTGCGCTACCGACGCCGCAGCGTCGGCTTCGTCTGGCAGCAGTCCGGGCGCAATCTGCTGCCGTATCTCACCGCGCGGGAGAACATCGCCCTGGCGCACGGCGTCGCGCAGGTGATCCCTGCGGGGTCGCGAGCCGCCCGTGCGCGGGAGCTGCTCGAGCTTCTCGACGTCGCGGACGTCGCGGAGCAGCGCCCCGGGCAGCTGAGCGGAGGGCAGAAGCAGCGCGTCGCGATCGCGGTCGCGCTCGCGAACGAGCCCCGCGTGCTGCTGGCCGACGAGCCCACCGGCGAGCTGGACGAGCGGACCACGGCAGATGTGCTGGACGCGATGAAGGCCGTCAACACCGAGCACGGTGTGACGACGCTCATCGTCACGCACGACCCGATGGTGTCGGAGCACGTGGATCGCACGGTCCGGATCCGCGACGGCCGCACGTCGACCGAGACCCTGCGCAGCACACGGACGGATGACGAGGGCCGGGAGGTACGGGTCGCGCAGGAGTTCGCGGTGCTGGACCGGGCGGGGCGCATGCAGCTGCCGGGGGAGTTCGTGACCGCGCTCGAGCTGCGCGACCGGGTGCGTCTCACCCTCGAGACGGATCATGTGCGGGTCGCGTCCGGTGCGTCGACCCCCGAGGCATCCGATCCGCCGGAGGACGCGGAGGGCGCGGAGGGGACGGAGCGAACATGACCGAAGTGCTGCGCGCCGACGCGCTGACCCGGGTGTTCGCGGCGCCCGGAGGCGACGTCACGGCGGTCCGCGACGTCGATCTCGCCCTGTCCGCCGGCGAGCTCGTGGTGGTGACCGGGAGGTCGGGATCCGGAAAGACCACGCTGCTCACGATGCTGGGCGGGCTCGATCGCCCGACCTCGGGGCGCGTCCTGTTGGACGGCCGGGATCTCGCCGACGGCGATACGGGCCACGTGCTCGGAGAGCGGATCGCGTCGATCTTCCAGACCTCGGGTCTGCTTCCCGTGCTCTCGGCGGCGGAGAACGTCGAGGTGCCGCTGCGCATCCGTCGCACGCCGGTCGCGGAGCGCGAGCAGCGCGTGGCGCGGGCTCTGACGGCCGTGGGGCTGGCAGAGCACGCTCGCCAGCGTCCGTCCGAGCTCTCCGGCGGCCAGCAGCAGCGGGTCGGCATCGCCCGTGCACTGGTGATGGATCCGGCCGTGCTGATCGCCGACGAGCCGACGGCGCAGCTCGACAGCGAGACGGGTGCCCAGATCATGGATCTCATCGCCGGTCTCGTGCACGAGCGCGGCACGGCGGCGATCGTCGCCACGCACGACCCCGCGATGCTCACGCGCGCAGACCGGGTCCTGGATCTCCACGACGGCGCGCTGCGAGAGCTGGGTGCTCGTGCGCTCGCCGCCAGAACGGGGCGGCACTGAGGCTCATCGGCGCGTCCGGCATGGCCGGGAATCCTGTGCAGAATACTTGTGCATAGATTCTGTGCATGCAATCATGAGGCCATGGAGAACCCGGAACACCCCGTCGGAATGCGGCTCGACGAGCGCGCCGTGCGCGTCCTCGCGCATCCGCTGCGCTCGAGGATCCTCGGCTGGCTGCGCATGCACGGCCCGGCGACGGCGACCGAGCTCGCCGCCGCACTGAGCACCAACACCGGAGCGACGAGCTATCACCTCCGCGCCCTCGAAGACGTCGGCCTCGTGACGGACACCGGCGCGGGAGCGGGGAAGAGGCGGGTCTGGCGGGCCAGCACCGACTTCCACTCCTGGAGCAACTCCGATTTCTCCGACGACGAGGACGCGCAGACCGCGCTCGGCTGGCTGCGACGAGACTACGTGCGGCAGTACGCGCTGCGCACCGAGCAGTGGCTCGACGCCGAGGCGGCCTGGCCCGCCGAGTGGGTCGACCAGCTCGGGTTCGGCGACACGCTGCTCACGGTGACCGCGGACCAGCTCGCCGCGTTCCAGGCAGAACTCGATGCGCTGACCGAGAAGTACCGCCGCATCGGCGAAGGGGATCCCTCGGCGCGACGGGTGCAGCTCGTCGTGCAGAGCACCCCCGTCGACCTTGACCCGCCGGCGCAGCCATGAACGCGGAGGACTCTCCGTCGGAGGCGGGAGCGGCGCGGTCGATCGCGGCGGCCGAGCGCCGTCTGCTGCTGCTCACCGCGCTGCGTTGGCTGCCCGTCGGCGTCACGCTCGGGCTCACGGTCCTGCTGCCCCTGGAGCGGGGGATGTCGATCGCCGCGATCGGCTCGATCCTGGCGATCCAGGGGTTCGTCGCACTCGCCTTGGAGCTCCCGACCGGCGCGCTCTCCGACACCCTCGGACGTCGGCCCGTGCTGGCCGCATCGGGAGTGCTCGCGATCGCGGCCAGCATCCTGTTCCTGCTCGCCGACTCGTACGCGCTGTTCGCGGTATCGCTGCTGCTGCAGGGCGTGTTCCGCGTGCTCGACTCGGGTTCGCTCGAGGCCTGGTTCGTCGATGTCGTGCACGAGCACGACCCGGCGGCGGAGGTCGCGCATCCTCTCGCGCGCGCCGGCACCGCCCTCGGGGTGGCGATCGCGGCGGGCGCACTGCTCGGCGGTCTCCTCGTGGCCTGGCATCCGATGGGGGCGGTGTCCGCGTTGATCCTGCCCATGCTCGTGGCCATCGGGCTGTACATCCTCTACACGGTGCTCGTCGTGATCCTGGTGCACGACGTCACGGAGCGCACCGACGCGCCGGTCCGGCCGCTCGCCGTCATGGCCGACGCCGCACGGCAGACGCCGCGGACGGTCGTCGAAGGGGTGCGTCGGGCGGTGCGGTCCCGCGTCCTCGCCGGGCTCGTCCTGGTCGAGGTGTTCTGGTCGGTGGCGATGATCGGTTTCGAGACGCTGACGCCGCTGCAGCTGGAGGGGTTCCTCGGCGGGGAGGACGCCGCGGCAGCGGTCTTCGGGCCCGCCTCCGCCGCCGCCTGGGGCCTGTTCGCCGTCGGCTCGCTCCTGGCGAGCCGGGTGAGCGGCGTGATCGGTGTGGCGTGGACGGCGATCCTCAGCCGGATCCTGAACGGCGCCTTCGTCGTGCTCATGGGACTCGCCTCCGGCGTGGTCGGGCTGCTCATCGGGTACGGCCTCACCTATCTCGCGCACGGCTCCGCCGGGCCCATGCACGCGGCGCTGCTGCACCGCGAGGCGGACCGGTCGACGCGCGCGACCATCCTGTCGCTCAACTCGATGGTCTCCGGCGGTGCCTACAGCATCGGGCTGCTGGTGCTCACCGCGGTCGCGGGTGCCACGTCGGCGGGGTGGGCGACCGTCGTCGCGGGGGCGTTCAGCGTCCTCGGCGCCCTGTGCTACCTGCCCGCGCTCCGCCAGGAGCGGGCCCCCGGTCGGCGGGGCCGGTCGGGCGTCGTGGATCCGGCCTGATTCCTCCAGCGCGGGCAGATGGCGCGCTGTTAAGGTGAGCGCATGAGCGAAATCAGCCGGGACGGGGAAGTGGCGCTGGTGACGGGGACGTCGTCCGGCATGGGGATGTACGCCGCCGTGGAGCTCGCGAAAGCCGGCGCTCGGGTGATCGCGACGATGCGCGACACCGGCCGATCCGATCGGCTCCGGACCGCGGCCGACGCTGCGGGGGTGGCCCTGGAGGTCCGCGCACTCGACGTCACCGATCACGCCGCCGCGGCACGGCTCGTCGAGGAGCTCACGGCCGAGTTCGGCGGTGTCGACGTGCTCGTCAACAATGCGGGGCAGGGCGGGGTCGGCACCGCCGAGCAGCTGTCCATGGACCAGATCCGCGCGCAGGCGGAGGTCAACTACTTCGCGCCGGTGCACCTCGCCAAGCTCGTGCTCCCCGGCATGCGCGAGCGCGGGCGCGGCACGATCCTCACCGTGACCAGCGTCGGCGGCGCCGTCGGCCAGCCCTTCGCCGACGCGTACTGCGGGGCGAAGTTCGCCGTCGAGGGGTTCATGCAGTCGCTGGCCGCCGTCGCCGAGCGGTTCGGCGTGCACGTGCGGGTCATCGAGCCGGCCGCGGTCGCGAGCGATTTCGTGCAGAACGCGGTCCGGCCCACGGACGCCGGCGCATACGGGGAACTGCTGCAGGCGTACGCCTCCCGCACCGCGGGGGCGTTCGCGAACGCGCAGTCGGCCGCCGACGCCGGGGCGGCGATCGCCGCGGCCGCGCTCTCCGAGGAGGTGCGGTTCCGCTGGCAGAGCTCCGAGGCGGCGACGGCGTTCGTGGGAGTCTCGCTCGCCGACCACGACGGATCCCGGGTCCGCGCATTCACGGCGCCCTGGATCGCGACCGACCGGCCGGCGTGACGGGGATGACGGACCCGGCCGGATCCGGCACCGGGAGCGTCGCCGTCGGCCGCGCCCCTCTGACCGCAGCGGAGGTCGCCGAGCGTCACGCACGCGGTGAGGCGAACGTCATCGCAGCGCGGACGAGTCGCAGCTTCGGCGAGATCTTCCGTGCGAACGCCTTCACCCGGGTGAACGGCATCTACCTCGTGATGCTCCTGCTGATCCTCGGCACCGGATACTTCATCGACGGCCTCTTCGGGCTGCTGATCATCGTGAACAGCGTCGTCGGCATGGTGCAGGAGGTGCGCGCCAAGCGCACGCTGGATCGGCTGGCGCTGCTGAGCAAGGCGCCGGCCCGCGTCGAGCGGGCCACGGGAGTCGCCGAGGTCGACGTGGAGCAGGTGGTCCTCGACGACGTCGTGCTGGTCGCCGCGGGGGACCAGATCCCCGTGGACGGCGTCGTCCTGGACGCCACCGGTTTCGAGGTCGACGAGTCGCTGCTCACCGGGGAGTCGGAGCCCGTGCTCGCCGGCGTCGGCTACGAGCTCAAGTCCGGCAGCTTCGTGGCCGCCGGATCGGCGGCCTTCCGTGCGACCGCCGTCGGCGAGCACGCCTACGCCGCGCGTCTCGCCAAGGAGGCCTCCGAGTTCCGGAAGCCGAGTTCGCAGCTGCGCGCCGGGATCGACCAGATCCTCAAGTACGTCACCTGGGCGCTCATCCCCGTCGGCGTGCTCACGATCGTGAACCAGATCTGGGGTCATGCGGAGGACTGGCGCAACGCCGTGCGCGGCCTCGTGGCCGCCCTCGTGCCCATGGTTCCCGAGGGGCTGGTGCTCATGACGAGCGTGGCGATGGCCGTCGGCGTGATCCGGCTGGGGCGGCGCAACTGCCTGGTGCAGGACCTGCCGGCGATCGAGCAGCTCGCCCGCGTCGACGTGGTGTGCACGGACAAGACCGGCACCCTCACCGAGGACGGCATGCGGGTGGGGTCGGTGGAGCCGCTGGGAGTCGCAGACGACCGGATCGAGGCGGCGCTGGCCGCGATCGGCCGGGCCGAGGGCAAGCCCAACGCGAGCATGGCCGCGATCCTGGAGCATGTCGCCACGGCGCCGGCGCTCGCGGTGCAGACCTCGGTTGCGTTCTCCTCGGCCCGAAAATGGGCGGCGGTGCAGTGCACCGGCACCGGTGCGGGATGTGTGGAGACCTGGGTGCTCGGCGCACCCGACGTCCTGCTCCCGCCCGGGCATCCCGTGCGCATGCGCTCCGATGCGCTCGCGTCGGATGGGCTGCGCGTCCTCGCGCTCGCCCGCAGCGATGCGGCGCTGCCCGATCCCGCCGCGGCGGGCGACGGTCTGCCCGACGGCCTCGTCGCCACCGCTCTCGTGGTGCTGGATCAGCGGCTGCGCGTCGAGGCGCCCGGGGCCATCGCCTACTTCGCCGAGCAGGACGTCGACATCAAGGTGATCTCCGGTGACAACGCGGCCGCCGTCGGCGCGATCGCGGCGGAGGCCGGAGTCCCGAACGGTCGCGATGCCGTCGACGCTCGAACCCTGGATCCCGAGTCCGCGCGGTTCGATGCGGAGGTGCAGACCCGCACCGCGTTCGGCCGCGTCACCCCGACGCAGAAGCGCGCGATGGTGCATGCGCTGCAGGCCGACGGGCGCGTCGTCGCGATGACCGGCGACGGCGTCAACGACGTGCTCGCGCTCAAGGATGCCGACGTGGGCGTGGCGATGGGCTCCGGCTCGCCCGCGGCGCGGGCCGTGTCGCGCATCGTGCTGCTGGACAACTCGTTCGCCACCCTGCCGCACGTCGTCGCCGAGGGGCGCCGCGTGATCGGCAACATCGAACGCGTCGCGACGCTGTTCCTCACCAAGACGCTGTACTCGATCCTGCTGGCGCTGCTCGTCGCCGTCACGGCGGTGCCGTTCCCCTTCCTTCCGCGGCATGTGACCCTCATCGCCTGGTTCACCATCGGCATCCCCGCCTTCTTCCTCGCGCTCGCGCCCAACACGGCCCGGGCACAGGACGGGTTCGTGCGCCGGGTGCTGGACGCGGCCGTCCCGGGCGGCATCGGCGCCGCGCTCGCGTCCTACGGGGCGTACCTCACCGCGCGCGCGGTGCTCGGCACCGGGCACGACCTGCGCGTGCTCACCTCGTCCACGGCGTTCCTCGCGCTGATCATCGTCGCGTTCTTCGTGCTGATCACCGTGGCGCGACCGTTCCGGCCGTGGAAGATCGGACTGGTCGGAGCCATGATCGGGGGGATGCTCGTGGTCATCCTCACCCCGTTCGGATCCCGCCTGTTCGACGTCGATCTGCACGACCCCCGTGCCGTCCTGATCGGGTGCGCGTTCGGCGCGGCCGGCATCGGCGTGCGCTACGCCGCGCGAGCGGTGCTCCGCGCCGTGTACGCCGCGGTCACCCGGGGCCGCCAGCGCCGCGAGGCCGCGGCGGGCTGAGCCGGGCGACGGCGGCGTCTGTGGCGTGGAGTCCGGATCCGCCGCTCATCGCGCCCTGGCCAGCGCGATCCGCCGGGCGGTGCCGATCCGGCGGATCTGCACGCGCTCGGCGAGCGCCGCGCCGATGGATCCGGCTCGGCTCGCGAGTTCCTGGGACCGGCGCTCGACGAGGGCGTGGAACAGCGCGGCGACGGCGAGGCTGAGGGGCACGCCCAGCAGACAGGCCAGCCACCACTGCCCGGCGCCGAGCAGGTAGCAGAGCGTGGCCAGGATCGGCGCGTGCACGAGATAGAGGCTGAACGACACCCGGCCCAGCCACTGCATCGGCCGGACGCTCAGCGCGCGCTGGGCGCGCGGCCAGATCACGGCGAGGATCACGAGCAGCGCCGCTCCGGCGCCGGCGAGCGCCCAGAGCACATCGGCGGCGATCGTGCCCGCGGTGAGCGGGCGTGCGAGCCAACTGGCGATGAGCATCGCGCAGGCGGCGACGGCGATCCAGGGGAGGGCACGGGTCGCCCGCGGGTTGTGCGCGAGCTCCCGCAGCTGGGGGAGGCGCACCGCGATGAGGGTGCCGAGCAGGAACACCGGCAGGTAGGCGAGCGCGGAGTTGCCGGTGGTGCGCCCCACGAACATCAGCACGACGGTCAGCACGGCGACGGGGAGGACGAAGCGCCGGACCCGCAGCGCGACCCAGACGTAGAGCGGCAGCAGCAGCGAGAAGAAGAGCTCCCAGCGCAGCGACCAGAGCACATTGTCGATCGGGTAGTCGGAGCGCAGCAGCGTCATCTGGGAGAGCACGTCTCCGGCCGAGACGCTGGTGGCCTGTGCATCCTGCATCCAGGAGTCCTCCGGCATCGTCGTGGCGTCTCGGGGAACCAGCTGGACGAGCAGCGTCGCGGCGCCGAGGGCGGCGATCACCGGCAGGTACAGGCGGAACAGGCGCGCCGGGAAGTAGCGCGCCCAGGAGAAGCCGGAGCGCAGGGCGGGCAGTGCGACGACGAGGCCGGAGAGCACGAAGAAGACCATGACCGCCTCGGATCCGGCGAGCAGGAGCTTCAGCGGAGACTGCGTGAGCATCGCCCAGCCGGCCGGGTCGAGCCACGGCTGCGCGATCAAGGAGGCGTGATGGAGGAGGACGATCCCCGCCGCGAGGCCGCGGAGGCCGTCGAGAGAACTGATCCTGTTACCGTTCTGTGACATCCCGTTTCACGGTAGGCACGGAGTCTGGACGTCTCCTGGATCGCGCCTGGGGGCTTGCGAAAAGGCGAGTCGTGTGGTTCAGTCGCCCGCGACCACGATGACCTCGCCACCGGTGAGCGTCACCAGCTCGTCGAAGCTCAGCGGCATCACGGTGTGGGGCGTGCCGCCGGCGGTCCAGACGACGTCGTAGTCGCGCAGCGCCTCGTCGATGACCGTGCGCACGCGGGCCGGATGTCCGACCGGCGCCACGCCGCCGATGGCCTGTCCGGTCACCTCGCGCACCGTGGCGGCGGGCGCCATCGCGACGGCGCCGGCCCCGACCGCGGCGGTCAGCAGGTCGACGTCGACGCGGTGCCGTCCGCTCGTCATCACGAGCAGCGGCTCTCCGTCGGCGAGGAAGAGCAGACTGGATCCGATCGCTCCCACCTCGCAGCCCAGGGCCGCGGCGGCCTGTGCGGCGGTGCGGGCCGAATCCGGCAGCTCGCGCACCTGCGACGCCAGTCCCGCGGCGTGCACGTGCTGCTGCACGATCCGGCTGCGTTCGGGGAGGGGCGCGCTCGTCTGCTGCTCGGTCATGCGACCATGCTCGCACAGCGCCCGACAGGGGTGCGGAACATGGAACGATGGATCCATGACCTCCGCGAACCTCACCCGGACCGAGACCGCCGCGCGCTCTGCGGGGATCACCCTGCTCCGTACCCGGCTCGAGCTCGACGTGACCGGTGCCGCAGACCCGGGGGTCACCGGATTCCCGACGGCGAGCACGCTGGAGTTCGACGCGACGGCGGACGAGACGTGGGTCGACTTCCTCGGCGAGGACGTGAGCGAGGTCCTGCTCAACGACGCGCCCCAGGAGGTCGAGTGGGACGGTGCGCGCATCCGGCTCGCGGGCCTCGCGGCGCACAACGTCGTGGTGATCCGTGCGACGGGCGCCTACAGCCGCTCCGGGGAGGGACTGCACCGCTTCGTCGACCCGGTGGACGGGAACACGTACCTCTACACGCACGACGAGCCCGCCGATGCGCGCCGGTTCATGGCGTGCTTCGAGCAGCCGGATATGAAGGCGCCGCTGACAGTCTCCGTGACCGCGCTCGCGGGGTGGGAGGTGCTGGCCAATCAGTCCGCCGCGTCGGTGCAGGTCGAGGGCGACGTGCAGACCGTCGAGTTCGCGCCGACGCGGCCGCTCTCCAGCTATCTCGTCTGCGTGGCGGCCGGACCCTATGTGCGGGTGACCTCCGAGTGGCGCCGCGACGACCTGGTGGTGCCGCTCTCCGTGCTGAGCCGCGCCTCAATGGCGGAGCACCTCGCCGCCGTGGAGATCCTGGAGATCACGAGGCAGGGGCTGGACTTCTTCGCGGAGGCGTTCGCGTTCCCCTATCCCTGGGGCAAGTACGACCAGATCTTCGTGCCGGAGTACAACATCGGCGCCATGGAGAACCCCGGGCTGGTGACCTTCACGGAGTCCTATCTCTACCGGGGTGCCGCGACGCGCGCGCAGCGCCAGGCTCGCGCGAACACGATCCTGCACGAGATGGCCCACATGTGGTTCGGCGACCTCGTGACGATGCGCTGGTGGGACGACCTGTGGCTCAAGGAGTCGTTCGCCGACTACATGGGAGCCCATGCCTCCGTCGCCGCGACCGAGTTCACCGATGCCTGGGTCGCCTTCGCGAACCGCCGCAAGGCCTGGGCGTACACGCAGGACCAGCTGCCCAGCACCCACCCGATCGTCGCCGACATCGCCGATCTCGAGGCCGCGAAGCTGAACTTCGACGGCATCACCTACGCCAAGGGCGCCGCGGTGCTCAAGCAGCTCGTCGCGTTCGTCGGGGAGGAGGCCTTCTTCGACGGCGCCCGGCGCTACTTCGCCCGGCACGCCTACGGCAACACCACGCTGGAGGACCTGCTCGTCGAACTGGAGCGCGCGTCGGGGCGCGACATGCGCGCGTGGGCGCAGGCGTGGCTGCAGACGACCGGGATGAGCACGCTGAGCATGGAGCGGGGCGACGGCGAGGGCGCCGTCCTGGTCCAGACCGACCCCCGCCCGCACCGGCTCCAGATCGGGCTCTACGGCCTCGAGGACGGCCGGCTCGTGCTGCGGCGGCACGTCCCCGTCGACATCGCCGACGAGCGCACCGCCGTCGTGCTCCCGGATGCCGACCTCGTCCTCCTCAACGACGGCGACCTCACCTACGCCAAGGCCCGCCTCGACGACCGGTCGCTCGACGCCGCCGAGCGCGGGCTGTCCTCGCTCGGAGATCCGCTGGCCCGCGGCCTGGTCTGGTCGGCGCTGTGGAACGCCACCAGGGACGGCGAGCTCGGCGTGGCCCGCTACCTCGCCATCGTCGAGGCCCATGCGCCGGCTGAGACCGACAGCGCACTTCTCGGCGGCGCGGTGCTGAACGCGGCGACGGCGATCGGCCACTATCTGCCCGATGCCGAGCGCGCCGGCGCCCGCCGGGCCTGGCTCGACGCGACGTGGCAGGCGCTCGGGAAGGCGGAGGCCGGCAGCGACGCCCAGCTCATCTGGGCGCGGGCCTTCGCCGCCGCCGCATCCTTCGACGACTCCCGCCGGCTCGACGTCTCCTCGCTGCTCATCGGAGCCGGTCCGCGCGGTCTCCCGATGGATGCGGACCTGCGCTGGGAGCTCCTGACCGCGCTCGTCGCCACCGGGCACGCCGGGGCCGAGGAGATCACCGAGGAGCACTTGCGCGACCACACCGCGAGCGGACGCACCGCCGCGCTCGCCGCCGCCGCCTCCACCCCGAACGCGCTCGTGCGGGCGGCCGACTGGCGAGCGGCCTGGAGCGACCTCACGCTCACGAACGACCATCTCGATGCGACGATCCGCGGGTTCGGCGCCGGAGGGCGCCGCGACCTCGTGGAGACGTTCGACGAGGAGTACTTCACCCGCATCGAGTCCGCATGGGCCGAGCGCTCGATCGAGATCGCGCGCCGCCTCGTGATCGGCCTGTATCCGGACACCGAGACGACCGAACTGGTCGACGCCTGGCTCGAGTCGCATCCGCAGGCTCCGGCCGCGCTGCGGCGGATCGTGCTCGAACAGCGCGATCACCAGCAGCGCGCCATCCGCGTGCGGGAGCTGCAGGGAGCACGCGTGGGCTGACCGCCACGGGCGGCGCGGCGCGCGCAGGGATCGGGGGCCCGGGGGCGGTCCTAGAGTGAGCGCATGACGTTCGCGACGCTCGCGCTCCTCGTGCTGGTGGGTCTGGCGGGCCCCCTGCTGTCCGCGCGACGCGCCTGGCGGGTGCCGCTGATCGCGGGGGAGCTGCTCGCCGGCCTCGTGGTCGGCGCCAGCGGCTTCGGCTGGGTGGATGCGAGCGAGCCGACGCTGACCCTGCTCGCGCAGATCGGCTTCGGGCTGATCATGCTCGTGATCGGCTCGCACATCCCGGTGCTCGACCGTGCTGTGCGCTCCGCGATCGGACGCGGGGCGCTGGGCGCGCTCCTCGTGGCCCTGGTCGCCGCGGCCCTCGGCATCGGCGTCGCGCTGCTGTTCGGCAATCAGCACGGTGCCGTCTACACCGTGCTGATCGCATCCTCCTCCGCGGCGCTCGTGCTGCCGATGCTGCAGTCGATGGGGATCGCCGCGGCCTCGGCCGCGCAGCTGGTCGCCCAGATCGCGATCGCCGACGTCGCGTGCATCCTCGCCCTGCCGCTCGTGCTGCAGCCCTCGCGGGTGCCCCTGGTGGCGCTCGGCGGAGTGGGGATCGCCGCCGCCGGGGTCGTGCTCGTGGTCGTGCTGCGCCGCATAGGCCCGCGCCGGCTGCATCTGCTGCACGCGGTGTCGGAGTCGCGGCGCTTCGCGCTCGAGCTGCGGTTCAGCCTGCTCGCCCTTTTCGCCCTGGCGGGGATCGCGCAGTTCACGCACGTGTCGGTGATGATGGCGGGGTTCACGCTCGGGCTCGTGCTCGCCGCGGTCGGTCAGCCGCGGAGGCTGGCCCGGCAGCTCTTCGGAATGACCGAGGGCTTCTTCGGCCCGCTGTTCTTCGTCTGGCTCGGCGCGTCGATCGATCTGCGACACCTCGCCGCGCATCCGCAGATGATCCTCCTCGGTCTCGCGCTCGGCGCCGCGGCCGTGCTCGCGCACCTGATCGCCCGCGCGGCAGGGCTGCCGTGGCCGCAGACGGTCGCCTCGGCGGGCCAGCTCGGCGTTCCCGTGGCGGCGGTGGCCCTGGGGGTGGAGACGTCGACGCTGCTGCCCGGGGAAGGCGCCGCCATCCTCCTGGGCGCGCTCGTCGCGGTGGTGTCGTCCACGGCGGCCGTCGCCGCGGTGTCCCGTCGGTCGCGGACCGATCCGGCGGATCCTCCCGGGACGACGCCCGCGGTCACCCCGACGGGGTGACGCCCACGGCCGTCACCATGGCCGCGGTTCGCGGATGCGGGCGACCCGTCGCGTCAGGTCTCGAGGTCGTCGCCGGGGTCCAGCTCGAAGAACTCTCCGCCGTGCTCCTCGGTCGCCCACTTCAGCCGCGAGCGGTGCATGTTCGACCCGATCACCGAGAGCGTCATGTCGTGCGTGCCGAAGGCGCGGCGCGGCGCGACGGCGAGCACGAAGTCGATCGCATCGCCGATCTTCAGCCACGGCGCCCCGAGCGGGGCGGCAAGGGTCTGCACATCGACGCCCTCGGGGATCGCGTAGGAATCGCCGGGGTAGTAGAGCTCGTCGTCGACGAGCACGCCGACGTTGTCGATGAGCGGGATCGACGAGTGGATCTCGGCGTGCACCCCGCCGAAGAACCGCAGGGTGAAGTCGCCCGCGGTCACGGTGTCGCCGGGAGCGACCTCGGTGATCTCGTATCCGGGTGCGGACCGGACCACGCCGGCCGGGGCGAAGATCGGCGTCCCCGGCGCGTCGCGCAGGATCCGATCCAGGTGATCCGGCGTCCAGTGGTCGGGGTGCTCGTGGGTGATGACCACGCCGACGAGGTGCTGCAGCTCGTCCAGTGGCAGGGTGAAGCTGCCGGGGTCGATGAGGAGGGTCTGCCCATGGTCCTCGACGCGGAGAGCCGCGTGCTCATGCTTGGTGATGCGCATGGTCCGAGCGTAATCCCGCGCGACGCGACACTCCCGGGGATCGTGATCGACCGGCCCCGATTTGGCGGGTGCTGCGCGTCATGTCATACTTGAACGGTTGTCGCGAGACGGAAACGGATCGCAAAGACGGCCCCATCGTATAGCGGCCTAGTACGCCGCCCTCTCACGGCGGTAACGCGGGTTCGAATCCCGCTGGGGTCACAGACAGCACACGAAAGCCCTCGGTTCGCCGAGGGCTTTCGTCGTCTGCGGATCCGTTCGCGTCGGTATCCTCGAGACGTGGCTGAACGACAGAGCATTCTCGCGTCGATCGAGAACGATTTCCCGCAGTGGTACCAGGACGTGCTCGAGAAGGCGCAGCTGGCGGACAACGGGCCGGTGCGCGGCACGATGGTGATGCGACCGTACTCCTACGCGATGTGGGAGGGGATGCAGTCCGCCATGGACGCGCGCATCAAGGCGACGGGCGCGGAGAACGTCTATCTTCCGCTGTTCATCCCGCAGTCCTATCTGGAGCGCGAGGCCCAGCACGTCGAGGGCTTCAGCCCAGAACTGGCCGTGGTGACGCACGCCGGGGGCAAGGAGCTGACCGAGCCGGTCGTCGTCCGCCCGACCAGCGAGACCCTGTTCGGCGAGGTCATGGCGAAATGGATCCAGTCTCATCGCGATCTGCCCATGCTGCTGAACCAGTGGGCCAACGTCGTCCGCTGGGAGATGCGCCCGCGGGTCTTCCTGCGCACCACAGAGTTCCTCTGGCAGGAGGGGCACACGGCGCACGCCACGCGGGAGGACGCCGCCGAATACGCACGCCGCATCCATCTGGACGTCTACAAGGACTTCCTGGAGACCGTGCTGGCCATCCCCGTGCTTCCGGGCATCAAGACTCCGTCCGAGCGCTTCGCAGGCGCGATCAACACCATGACCTGCGAGGCCATGATGGGCGACGGCAAGGCTCTGCAGATGGCGACCTCGCACGAGCTGGGGCAGAACTTCGCGAACGCGTTCGGCATCACCTTCTCGGACGCGGAGGGCGTCGCGCAGACGGCCTGGACCACGTCGTGGGGCTCGTCCACCCGCATGATGGGCGGGCTCATCATGTCGCACGGAGACGCCTCCGGGCTCGTCCTGCCGCCGCGCATCGCGCCGCACCAGGTCGTCGTCATCGTGGTCAAGGACGACGAGCGGACGGTCGCGGCGGCACGGACGATCGTCGCCGACCTCATGGCCACGGGGGTGCGGGCGAAGCTCGACGATCGCACCCAGGCCGGCTTCGGCCGCCGCGCGACCGAGTGGGAGCTCAAGGGGGTTCCGGTGCGCATCGAGGTCGGCCCGCGGGATCTCGACGCCGGACAGCTCACGTTCGCGCGCCGCGATCGTGCGGGCAAGCGACAGATGCCCGTCACGGAGGCTGCGACGCGTGTGCCCGCGCTGCTCGACGAGATCCAGGCCGACCTGTTCACCGCTGCTCGTGAGCGCCTCGCAGACCGCACCGTACGCGTGTCCACCATCGACGAGGCGCGCGAAGCCGCCCGCAGCGGCTTCGCCCTCATCGACTGGGACGCGCTCGGCGAGGCCGGCGAGAAGGAACTGAACCGGGACGCTATCACGGTGCGCTGCCTGCAGACCCGCGACGGCTCCCTGCCCGGCCCGCACGAGCCGGAGAAGGACCTGGTCGCGGTCGTCGCGCGCGCCTACTGACCGCGGCGCGTCCTGGCGGTGATCGCGGCCTCCGAGCGGGAGAGCGGGACAGCGCCGACGAGTGCGAGTGCGGCGATCGTGGCGACGAGTGCGCACGCCGCGAGGAGCAGGTCCAGCCCGTAGGCGGTGATCGCGAGGACCGGGGCCAGGAACAGCGCGACCGCGAGAGCGAGGACGGGGGCCGTCGGAGCATCGCCCATCCTCGGCGCCCGTTCATAGCGCCCCAGCCACAGGGACAGCACCCAGACGGCGGCGAGCACGACCAGGAGGAACGGCACACGGGTCCACCACCACAGCGCTGACCCCGGTGCCGGCATCGGGAACGGGAGAACCAGCTCCACCCCGGTGAGCACCATGATCATCGGCAGGTGCCACAGGTACACCGTCATCAACCGGGAGCCGATCAGCAGCACGGCGCTCTGCGCGGCACGGGTGCGCATGAGCGCGGTGAGCGGGCGGTTCAGGAGTGCGAGCGCCGCGGCCTGCACCACGGCGAGGATCGCGAGCGGCGCGGTCGGCGGCCACTGGTTGCTCAGCATGTTCCCGGAGTAGCCGCCGAGCGACACCAGGCCCCAGACGCAGAGATAGCCGAGAACGATGAGTCCGAGCAGCTGCCGGGCGCGACGCCGCGCGAACCAGCCGTCGAAGAGGAAGAAGCCGATCTGCTGGGCGAACAGCCACACGAATGCCACGTTGGGCAGTCCGAACAACTCGCTCCCGATGCCGTAGCCCGTCGCGGGCACGTGCGGGATCCCGAGCACTCCGCCGGCGACGACGAAGCGCAGGGCGTCGGTCGCGAGCGCTCCGAGCAGCAGCACTGCCGGCACGCGTATGCCGTATCGGGAATGGAGCCCGATCATCCAGGGTGCGAGGGCCTGCACGAGCAGATACGCGGCGAGGAACCACAACGGGGATCCGATGCCGATCGCCACGGTGTCGACGAGCCCCGGATCGATTCCGAGCAGTCGGGCGGCGCCGAGTGCCGCCGTGAAGAACACGAAGACGGGGAGCGGGGGGTGCGCCAGTCGCACGAGGCGCAGGCGCACGAAGCCGACTGCGTCCTCTCCGCGCGCCTGTGCCGAGCGCCAGCCCGCTCGCGCGGAGTAGCCGCCGACGACGAAGAACAGCGGCATGATGTTCAGGATCCACGATGCGGCGTCGAACCAGCTCTGCCCTTCCACGGTGCGCTCGATGAGGAGACTCCCGTCGGCGCGACGGCCGACGCCCGTGAAGAGGATGTGCACGAAGACGACGAGGACCACGCACGCGACTCGCGTCAGGTCGAGGGTCAGGTCGCGCCCCGCGGGGACGGCGCGGGCGGAGGAGACGGCGGCGCTGCTCATGTCGATGACCCTAGTGGCGACCTCTTGTCGCGTTCGGCATCGACCGGCGGCGTGCACAACTCAGGCCGGAACTCGACGGCGGCCGGTTGACTCGGCGTCGTGCTGCGGACGTTCCCCGGACGCTGGCGAGAGCAGCCTGAATTGTGCGCCTCTGCCGTCGGCGAGCCGTGCCCTTCGCGGTCAGGCGTCGGCCTCGGTCTGTGTGCGCGTCGCCTTCTCGGCACGGGCGCGCCGAGCACGGCGCGTCCGCACGATCGCC
The DNA here is from genome assembly GCF_023703415.1 of Microbacterium sp. USTB-Y. Lineage (GTDB taxonomy): Bacteria > Actinomycetota > Actinomycetes > Actinomycetales > Microbacteriaceae > Microbacterium. Next base: position 63,769 of record NZ_JAGMTU010000010.1, read on the forward strand.
CACACGATGAGGACCACGACGCCGGCCACGACGAGCCAGGGGAGCAGGAAGCCGAGCGCGATCACCAGGGCGTTCAGTGAGACGATGAGACCCTTCCAGCCGGCCGCCAGCCCGTCGCCGAAACCGGCGGGGTCGGCGGCGGCGGGCGCCTGCCGCACGAGCGTGACCTGCACGGAGGACATGTCCACCTGGGACTCGAGATCCTTCAGCTGCTGCTGGGCCGACTGCAGTTGTCCCTGCCGCTCGGTGAGCGCCGTCTCGGCGGTGAGCAGGTCGGCGACGCTGGTGGCCTGGGACATCAGCTGCGTCAGCCGCTGCACCGACGCGGTGAGCGAGTCGACCTGTGCGCGCAGGTCCGTGGTGGTCGCCGTCACATCGTTCTGTCCGATCGAGGTGGCCAGCACCGTGCCTTCGGAGCGCAGTGCCGCCATCACGGCGTCGAGGTCGGCGACCGGCACGCGCAGCGTCACCCACCCGTCTCCGGAGGGCGGCGGGACGATCCCGCCGTCCGTCGCCACCGGACCCTGGGACGAGCCGATCTGCTGGCTCTCCACGAAGCCGCCGTGCTTCTGCGCCAGGGCGGCGAGGGCGTCGGCGGCCTTGCTCACGTCGTCCACCTGCACGGTGGCCGATCCGGTGCGGATGATGTCGCGCTGCGCGGTCGTCGAGGGTGCGGCTCCGCCGGCACTGCTCGACGCGGCGCCGTCGGCGCTCTGCGAGAGCTCCTTCGCGGTTCCGCTCAGCGGGACCGTGCCACTGGTCGGGTGATAGGGAGCCGATGCGACCGAGGATCCGGCTGAGGAGCCGGTCAGCTGCAGGATCGGCGGCGTCACCAGCACTCCGACGACGAAGGCCGCGGCGACGCCGCCTGCGGTGAGCCACCCGCGTCGACGCGCACGTCCGCGGGACGCGGCGGTTCGCGCCTGTGCGGCGCGGCGCTCCTCCGCGATCTGCGAGAAGACGGCCTCCTCGATGCGGTCCACGGCGTCGTCGGACAGCTCCGGCAGCGCGATCGGGGTGGTGGTCATGATGCGGGCTCCGTTTCGGTCACTGCGCCGCGCAGGCGGGTGCGCACGCGGGAGAGACGGTTCCGGACGACGCCGTGGCCCACGCCGAGCTCGTCGGCCGCGGCGCGGTAGTCGTACCCCTCGGTCGCGCACAGCCGGAAGATCTCGCGGTCGAGCGCGCTCATCCCGCCGAGCTCGGCGGCGATGCGCTCGGCGAGCTCGGCGGCGATGACCTGCTGCTCGACGTCGATGAGCGCGGGGATGCGCTCGTCGGTCTCCTCGAGCGTGCGGGCGGCGTCGCGCTGCCGCCGGCGCAGGCGGTTGGCCGCCTGGAACCGGCAGATCGTCGCGAGCCAGGGCAGCAGGGATTCCCCTGCCAGTTCCAGGGCGGGCAGCTTCCGCCAGGCGACGACGAACGTCTCCTGCGTCACGTCCTCGGCATCGCCGGCGTCGCCGAGGATGCCATACGCGATCCAGTGGACGGGGCGGACGTAGGCGCGATACAGCGTGCGGAAGGCGGAGTCGCTTCCCGCCGCTGCTCTCGCGACGAGCGTCCTGTCGTGTGCGTCGTGTGCCATGCCGGCTCCGTTCCGGTGTCTCTCACCGAGAAGTGTCGGCTCCGGCGGAATCGTCTCAGCCCTTGCTCACGATCGGCACGTGCGGGTCCTTCTGGTGCCGCAGCCAGATCGTCGACAGTGCGGGCACCGTCAGCGTCGCCTGCGGCGAGCCGTTCTCCACGTCGGTGGCGTAGACGAGGCCCAGATTGCCTTCGCCGTGCCCGCCGAACTCGGCGGCGTCGGTGTTCAGCACCTCCGACCACCCGCCCGCGAGCGGCAGGTCGAGCCGGACCCCGTGCCGGGTCGTCCCGGCGAAGTTGCTGATCACCGCGATGTGACCGCCGTGCGCGTCACGGCGCACGAAGGCGACGATGTTGGGATCCCAGTCCGGCGCGCCGATCCGCGTGAACGAGCTGCCGTCGTGATCCCGCTCCCAGAGCGGGGCGTTCTGCCGGTAGGTGCTGTTGAGCGCGCCGACGAACTCCTGCAGCTGCCGGTGGGAGGGCTGATCGAGCAGCCACCAGTCCAGACTGCGATCGACGGACCATTCGGAGAGCTGCCCGAACTCCTGCCCCATGAAGAGCAGGTTCTTGCCGGGATGCCCCCACATGTAGCCGAGGTAGGCGCGCACGTTCGCGAGCTTCGCCGCGTGGTCGCCCGGCATCTTCGAGAGCAGGCTGCCCTTGCCGTGCACGACCTCGTCGTGGCTGATCGGCAGGATGTAGTTCTCGCCGAACGCGTACACGAATGAGAAGGTCATCTCGCCCTGGTGGTGCGAGCGGTACAGCGGATCCCGCTCGATGTAGACGAGCGAGTCGTTCATCCAGCCCATGTTCCACTTGAACCCGAAGCCGAGACCATGGTGGTCCGTGGGCGCGGTGACCCCGGGGAAGCTCGTCGACTCCTCGGCGACCATGACGATGCCGGGGTGGCGGCGGTAGGCGGTCGCGTTGACCTCCTGCAGGAACCGGATCGCTTCGAGGTTCTCCCGGCCCCCGTGCACATTCGGCTCCCACTCGCCCTCGTCGCGGGAGTAGTCGAGGTAGAGCATCGAGGCGACCGCGTCGACCCGCAGCCCGTCGGCGTGGAACTCCTCCAGCCAGAACAGCGCGTTTGCGACGAGGAAGTTGCGCACCTCGTTGCGGCCGTAGTCGAAGATGAGCGTGCCCCAGTCCCGGTGCTCGCCGCGACGGGGATCCGGGTGCTCGTAGACCGGCTCGCCGTCGAAGCGGGCCAGCGCGAAGGCGTCCTTGGGGAAGTGCCCGGGCACCCAGTCGATGATCACGCCGATGCCGGCCTGGTGCAGCCGGTCGATCAGATAGCGCAGGTCGTCCGGTTCGCCGTAGCGGTGGGTGGCCGCGTAGTATCCGGTGACCTGATATCCCCAGGAGCCCGTGAAGGGGTGCTCGGCCACGGGCATGAACTCCACGTGGGTGAAGCCGGTCGCCGTGACGTGCTCGATGAGCTGGTCCGCGATGTCGCGATAGCCGAGACCGGGACGCCAGGATCCGAGGTGCAGCTCGTACACGCTCATCGGCTGCGCGACCGCGTGGGTCGCCGCCCGGCGGGTCATCCATGCGCCGTCGCCCCAGGAGTAGCCCGAGCGGGTGACGATCGAGGCCGTCGCGGGCGGGTTCTCGGCGAGCTGCGCCATCGGGTCGGCCTTGAGGATCCAGGCGCCCGCCGGGGTCAGGATCTCGTACTTGTAGTGCGCACCGACGCCGACGCCGGGGAGGAACAGCTCCCACACGCCGCTGGATCCCATCGAGCGCATGGCGTCGAGGCGGCCGTCCCAGCCGTTGAAGTCGCCGACGACGCGCACCGCCCTGGCGTGCGGCGCCCACACCGCGAACGCCGTGCCCTGGTCTCCGTCGACCGTTCGAGGATGGGCGCCGAGGGCCTCCCAGAGGCGTTCGTGACGGCCCTCGCGGATGAGGTGCAGGTCGAGCTCGCCGATCGTGGGGGAGTGGCGGTACGGATCCGCGGAGATCCAGTCGGGCGCGTCCTCGTAGGTCGCCTTGATCCGATAGGAGCCCGGGGATCCGGCGACATCCCCCTCCCAGATGCCGTCGGCGAGGTGGGTGAGGGCGACCTCGGCGCCGTCCGCGGGAAGCACCGAGACGGTCTTCGCGAGGGGGCGGAGCGCCCGCACGATCGTCGCGCGTCTGCCGCTGTCGTCCGACTGCGGATGCGCTCCGAGCACGGAGTGCGGGTCGTGGTGCGAGCCCGAGGCCACGGCCCCGAGCACAGCCGCATCGATCGTGGTGCTGATCATGGCTGCCCCTTCACATGGAGGATGTGCACCGGTTCCGTGAAGGCGTCCAGGCGCACGAAGTTGTGATCCGTCCAGGTCCAGACGGATCCGGTGACGAGGTCCTCGACCTCGTACGCCGTTCCAGGCTCGACGCCCCAGGCGAGGGTGTCGAGATGCACGGTGGTCTGCCGCACCGAGTGCGGGTCGACGTTGGCGACGACGATGATCGTGTCGCTCGTGTCCGTGCCGGTGAAGGGCGCGGGCAGGTGCTTGGAGAACACCAGGACCGCGTCGTCGTCGCTCCAGTGCAGCCGCAGGTTGCGCAGCTGACGCAGTGCGGGGTGCGCGCGGCGGATCTCGTTGAGCCGGGTGAGGTAGGGGGCGAGCGATCGGCCCTCCGCCTCCGCCTTGGCCCAGTCGCGCACCTTGTACTCGTACTTCTCGTTGTCGATGTTCTCCTCGGACCCCGGCCGGGCGACGTTCTCGTACAGCTCGTAGCCGGCGTACACGCCGTACAGGGGCGCTCCGGTCGCGGCGATCGCCGCGCGGATCCGATAGGCCGCGCGGCCGCCGAACTGCAGGTACTCGGTGAGGATGTCCGGCGTGTTCACGAAGAGGTTCGGCCGCATGTAGTCGGCCGTCTCCTGGGATACGGAGAGGAGGAACTCCTCGAGCTCGGCCTTCGTGTTGCGCCAGGTGAAGTAGCTGTAGCTCTGCTGGAAGCCGACCGCGGCGAGACCCCGCATCGGCGCGGGCCGGGTGAACGCCTCGGCGAGGAAGACGACCTCCGGGTGCTTGGTGTTCACCGTGCGGATGAGCCACTCCCAGAACCGCAGCGGCTTGGTGTGCGGGTTGTCCACGCGGAAGATCCTCACCCCCTGCGCGATCCAGTGCTCGACGATCCGCAGCACCTCGGTGTACAGCCCCACCGGATCCCGGTCGAAGTTCAGCGGATAGATGTCCTGGTACTTCTTCGGAGGGTTCTCGGCGTACGCGATCGTGCCGTCCGGGAGCTCGGTGAACCACTCCGGATGCTCCGCGACCCACGGGTGGTCGGGCGCCGCCTGCAGGGCCAGGTCGAGGGCGACCTCGAGGTTCTGCGCGTTCGCCTTCTTCACGAAGCGACGGAAGTCGGCCAGGGTGCCGAGGTCCGGATGCACGGCGTCGTGACCGCCCTCGGCCGCCCCGACCGCCCACGGGGATCCGGGATCGGCGGGCCCAGCGGTCAGAGTGTTGTTCGGGCCCTTGCGGTTCAGCCGCCCGATCGGGTGGATCGGCGGGAGATACAGCACATCGAAGCCCATCGCCGCGACGGCGGGAAGGCGCTCGGCCGCAGTTTCGAAGGTGCCGCTCGTGAACGTCCCGTCGGGGTTCTGCACCGCACCCTCGGAACGGGGGAAGAACTCGTACCAGGCGGCGGCCCCGGCGATCGCGGGCTCGACGGTGATGCTCTGCCATGCGGTCGCCGAGTCGAGCGCCGTGAGCGGACGGTCGGCGAAGACCGCGGCGAGCTCGGGATCGGTCGCGACGGCGAGGGCCTCCTCGGCGGAGCCGTCCGGCGAGCTCAGGGTCTCGGCGACGGCCGCGAGCCGCTTGCGCTCGGGCTTGGGGCGGGACTTGTCCTTGGCGGCGCGCGCCAGGAGGCCCGCGCCGAGCGCGCGCATGACCTCGACGTCGACGCCGGCCGCGATCTTCAGCTCGGCGGCGTGCGCCCAGGTGGCGAACTCGTCGGCGAAGGCCTCGAACCGGAACGTCCAGGCGCGCTCCTCGTCGAGGGCGACGTCCACCTGCCAGCGGTCGGTGCCGTCCAGGAGCGGAGTCAGCCGATGCAGGCTCTCCTCATGGTCCGGTGCGCGCAGGCGCAGGTGCACGCCGATGAGGTCGTGCCCTTCGCGGAAGGCGACCACCCGGAACGGGACCACCTCGCCGGCGAACGCCTTGGGATGGAATCCCTCCGGGGCCGCGGGCGATGGATCCGCGAGGGGGATGCGCGTGGTCTGCGCGTCCGCGGCGTCGATGTCGCCCAGTGCGCGCACCGGGATCTGAGCGGTGCTGCGGAGAGCATCGGACGAGGGCTGTGCGGCGGTTCGTTCGGACACACCCTGAACCTACCGCTCCTGGGCCGCCAAGAAGGTAACGGGCGCGTCACTCCGCTCGGAAGAGTCGCATCGAGGTTCCCGGAAGGGCGATCACGTCGCCGGGACGGTGCACCGTCTCGACCGCGGACGGCCGCTCATCGATGCTCGACCACAGGGAGACGTACGCCGTCACGCCCTCGATGACCGGAAGGCGCACATCGATCGGCGACTCCGTGCCGTGCACGATCAGCAGGATGCGGTTGAAGGCCTCCTTGTCCGGTGTGGAGGCGGCGACGTACTGCAGCGTGCGGTTGCGGGGGTCGTTCCACTGCTCCACCTCCATCGTCTCGCCGTCCTGATCGAACCAGTCCATGACCGAGGCGTTCGGGATGTGCTCGCCGAGGCGGGCGTACCGGAGCGGGCGCAGCGCGGGATTCTCGTCGCGCAGGCGCGTCAGCAGGGACGCATGCGCGAAGAGGTCCTTCTGCCAGGGCTCGTGCTCCCAGTTCAGCCAGCTGATCGGGGAGTCCTGGCAGTACGCGTTGTTGTTGCCGCGCTGGGTGCGCCCGAACTCGTCGCCCGCGGTGAGCATCGGCACCCCGGCGGAGAGCATGAGCGTGCCGAGCAGGTTGCGCATCGCCTTGCGGCGTGCGGCGAGGATCCCGGGGTCGTCCGTCGGACCCTCCGCGCCGTGGTTGAACGAGCGGTTCATGTCCGCCCCGTCACGGTTGTCCTCGCCGTTGGCCTCATTGTGCTTGACGTCGTAGGCGACGAGGTCGTGCAGGGTGAAACCGTCGTGCGCGGTGACGAAGTTGATGCTCGCGAGCGGTCCGCGCTCGTCGACGAACGTGTTCGCGGATCCGGCGAGTCGATTGGCGAAGCCGCCGATGCCGGTCGGGGCCGAGGCGCGACGGGCGTAGTCGATGTCGCTGAGCCAGAAGTTGCGGGCCCGATCCCGGTAGCGGTCGTTCCACTCGCTCCAGCCGGTGGGGAAGTTCCCCGTCTGCCAGCCGCCGAACCCGACGTCCCAGGGCTCCGCGATGATCTTGGCGTCGGCGAGATCCGGATCCGTCCGGATCGCCTGCAGCAGCGGATGCTGCGGCGTGTAGGAGTTCGCGGCATCGCGACCGAGCGCCGTGGCGAGGTCGAAGCGGAAGCCGTCGATCTGCATCTCGGTCGTCCAGTACCGCAGCGAGTCGAGCACGAGGCGCGCGGCGGCCGGGGTGGCGGTGTTCAGCGTGTTGCCGCAGCCGGTCGTGTCGATGTAGCTGCCGTCGTCCTGCTGGCGGTAGTAGAGCGCGTTGTCGATCCCGCGCAGACTGGTCCGCGGGCCGCCGATGCCCTCTTCGTTCGTGTGGTTGTAGACGACGTCGAGGATCACCTCGATGCCCGCCTGGTGCAGGAGCTTGACCATGCCCTTGAACTCTCGCAGCACTGCTTCGGGGCCCGCCTTGCGCGCGTCCTCCGTGGCGTAGGCGGCATGCGGGGTGAAGAAGTTCAGGGTGTTGTAGCCCCAGTAGTTCGTGAGACCCCGGTCGAGCAGCCGCGGCTCCGACGCGAACGCCTGCACGGGCAGCAGCTCGACCGCCGTGATCCCGAGCTCGCGGTAGTACTCGATCATCGCGGGGTGGGCGAGGCCGGCGTAGGTGCCGTGGAGCGCCGGCGGGACGCCGGGGTGCCGCTTGGTGAGCCCCTTGACGTGGCCCTCGTAGATGACCGTGCGGTCGAGGGAGGTCTTCGGCTTGACGACGTCGCCCCAGTCGAAGCCGTCGGCGATGACGACCGAGCGCCATTCCTCGTAGCCGTCGCCCTGGGCGAGGCCCCGGGCATAGGGGTCCAGGAGCAGCGTCTCGGGGTTGAAGGTGTTGCCGGGACTGTGCGCGCCGTCGACGCGCAGCGCATAGCGGGTGCCGGGCTGCAGCAGCTCCGTCGTGATCTCCCAGACGCCCCCGGGACGGCGCTCCAGCGCGAGCTGCGCCGTCTCCCAGTCGAGGTCGGTCTCATCGAAGATCACGAGTTCGATCGACGAGGCGTTCTGGGACCAGACGCGCAGAGTCGCGACCCCGTCGTGAAGGCGGACGCCCAGGTCGTCCAGGGACGGGCTGCACAGTGAGCAGCCTTCGCCGTCGGGAAGCGGCGTCTCGTCCTCCATGGCATGCGGACACATGAGGGACAGACTAACGCGGGAGGGGCCCGCTGCGGCGCCACCGCGTGCCGCGATCCGTGCCACCGAGTCCCAGCGGGGCGAGAGATGCGAGAGTGGAGGGGTGCACTACCTGGATCACGCGGCGACCACCGACCTGCGCCCCGAGGCCGCGGACGAGTGGCTGCGGGTGGCCGGGGCGACCGGCAACGCCTCGTCGACGCACGGTGCGGGCCAGCGTGCGCGCCGCATCCTGGAGGAGTCGCGCGAACGCCTCGCCGCCGCGCTCGGGTGCGAGCCGATCGAGGTCGTCTTCACCTCGGGAGGCACCGAGTCGGTGAACCTCGCCCTCCAGGGCCTGTGGCGCTCCCGCGCCGAGGGGCGCACCGGGATCCTGCTCCCCGACGGGGAGCACCACGCGACGCTCGACACGGTCGCCGCCCTCGCCGCCGAGGGAGCCGGCGTCGTCGCCATCGGACTGGACGCCGTCGGACGGATCCTCGTCGACGCCTTCGCCGCGGCGCTCGCCGCCGAGGGCGTCGCCCTGGCCACTGCACTCGTCGCGAACAACGAGGTCGGCACCATCAACGACGCCGCGGCGCTCGCCGCCTCCGCCGCCGCCGCGAGCGTTCCCCTGCACCTGGACGCGGTCGCCGCGTTCGGTCATCTGCCGCTCTCGTTCGCCGCACTCCGCGGTGAGGCGCCGGCGGGCGCCGGCCTCGTCGCGCTCAGCGTCGCGGGGCACAAGATCGGCGCCCCGGCCGGCACCGGCGCGCTCGTCGTCGCCCGCACCGCGCGCATCGCGCCGCTGCTGCACGGCGGTGGTCAGCAGCGCGGCCTCCGCTCGGGCACCCAGGACGTCGCCGGCGCCGCGGCGTTCGCGCTCGCGGCGGAGCTCGCGGTGGGGGAGCAGGTCGCGGAGGCGATGCGGCTGCGCCGTCTGCGGGACCGCCTCGCCGCGGGGATCCGGGAGCGGGTGCCCTCGGCCGAGCTGCTGGGGGATCCGGATCCCTCCGGCCGGCTTCCGGGCAACGCTCACCTCCTGTTCCCCGGCGCGCCGAGCGAGAGCCTGCTGTTCCTGCTCGATATCGCGGGGATGTCCGCCTCGGCCGGATCCGCGTGCCAGGCCGGCATCGCCGAGCCCTCGCATGTCGTGCAGGCGCTCGGCCGCACCGAGACCGAGGCGCGCAGCGTCATCCGGTTCACGCTCGGAAGGACCTCGTCCGACGACGACGTCGACGCGGTGCTCGCGGTGATCGCGGACGCGTACGCGCGGGCATCGGGATCCTCGATCCGGGGTCGCTGAGCGGGCACCGGCCCAGCGCGACCATCCCCTCCGGGGTCGCTGAGCGGGCGCCGGCCCAGCGCGACCATCCCCTCCGGGGTCGTTGAGCGGGCGCCGGCCCAGCGCGACCATCCCCTCCGGGGTCGTTGAGCGGGCACCGGCCCAGCGCGACCATCCCCTCCGGGGTCGTTGAGCGAGGACGCCGAAGGCGACCGAGACGAAACGCGGCGACCTCACGAGCGACCGCGATTCGTCCCGCACCGACTCCGTCGGCGCTCGCTCAGCCGGCCCCGGAGTGCCCCGACGTACACTGGATCCATGCGTGTGCTGGCGGCGATGAGCGGGGGAGTGGACTCCGCGGTGGCCGCCGCGCGCGCCGTCGAGGCGGGGCACGACGTGGTGGGCGTGCACCTCGCGCTGTCGCGCGCGGGCGGCACCCTGCGCACCGGCAGCCGTGGCTGCTGCACGATCGAGGACGCGATGGACGCGCGGCGAGCGGCCGACCTCCTCGGCATCCCGTTCTACGTCTGGGACTTCTCCGAGCGGTTCCGCGAGGACGTCATCGAGGACTTCGTCGCGGAGTACCGGGCGGGGCGCACGCCGAACCCCTGTCTGCGCTGCAACGAGAAGATCAAGTTCGCCGCCCTCCTGGAGCGCGCGATCGAACTCGGCTTCGACGCGGTGTGCACCGGGCACTACGCGACGCTCGTCGATGGCGAGGGCGGGCTGGAACTGCACCGCGCCTCGGATGCCGCGAAGGACCAGTCCTACGTGCTCGGCGTGCTGAACGCCGAGCAGCTCGCGCACACCTACTTTCCGCTCGGATCCACGCCCTCCAAGGCGCTCGTGCGGGCGGAAGCCGCCGAGCGCGGTCTGAGCGTCGCGCAGAAGCCGGACAGCCACGACATCTGCTTCATCCCCGACGGCGACACCCGTGGGTGGCTCGCGGAGAAGGTCGGCGCCGAGCAGGGCGAGATCCTCGACCTCAACGGCGAGGTGGTCGGCACGCACGACGGCGCGCACGCGTTCACGGTCGGCCAGCGCAGGGGCCTGCGGCTCGGCGTGCCCGCCCCCGACGGCAAGCCCCGGTTCGTGCTCGAGGTCCGTCCGGTCTCGAACACAGTCGTCGTCGGCCCGAAGGAGGCGCTCGCGATCGCCGAGATCTCGGGGGAGCGGCGCTCGTGGGCGGGAGCCGCGCCCGTTGCGGACGAGTTCCTCTGCGAGGTGCAGATCCGCGCCCATGCGGATCCGGTTCCTGCCCGTGCCTTCGTCGCGGAGGACGTCGTCCGGGTCATCCCCGACGAGCCCCTCGACGGCGTGGCGCCCGGTCAGAGCGCGGTGCTCTACGTCGGAACACGGGTGCTCGGCCAGTTCACGATCGATCGCACGGTCTCGGCGGTGCCCGCGGGCGTCTGAACCAGCTGTCGTCGTCGACGACATCGGTTGTCGGCGTCGTCATGTCGCGGTCGGCCGATGCGGGGCTCTGTGATGATGGGTGCACAGTCCGACGGAGGAGCCGCCATGACGAGGACCTACATCCGCGATTTCCACGGGGACGATCTGGACCAGATCGTCCGGCTGTGGGGGCAGGTCACCCGCGAGAACGAGTGGCCCATCTACTCGCTCGCCGAGGTGATCGCCTCCTGCCAGCAGGACCACGCCGTCGTCGCCGTGCAGGGCGAGCTGCTCGTGGGCGCCGCCGTCGGCCGCGGCGCGCACGCCCAGGGATGGATCGTGTTCTTTGGAACGGCGGAGGACGCCGGTTCCGAGGTGAGCTCCTCCCTCCTGCACGCGCTGGAGCGCAAGATGGCGCCCCTCGGCCTCGCGAAGCTCTCCGTGCTCATCCCCGAGGCCGACGGGCTCGGCGCCTTCACGGAGAACGGCTTCCACGTGCACCACTCGGTGCGCTACCTGGAGCGCGCGATGCCCATCCAGCGGCGCGAGATCGACGCGCTGAAAGAGGTCGGCGGACGCATCCTGCCGCCGCACCTGTGGGACCGCGTGGCGGGGATGACGCACGAGAAGACGCTGCTCGAGGAGCGTCTGGTCACGCCGCTGGCGCGCCCGGAGCTCGCCGAGAGGTTCGGGGTGGTGCCGCCGCGGGCGGTCATGCTGTTCGGCCCTCCCGGAACCGGGAAGACCACGTTCGCGCGGGCCGTCGCCTCACGACTGGACTGGCCCTTCGTCGAGCTCTTCCCCTCTCGGCTGGCCGACGGCGGCTCGGGCCTCGCCGGCGGGCTGCGCGCCTCGTTCGAGACGATCGACGAACTCGAGCACGCCGTCGTGTTCATCGACGAGGTGGAGGAGATCGCCTCCCGCCGCGGCGGCACTCCGCCGTCGCCCACCCAGGGGGTGACCAACGAGCTGCTCAAGCTCGTCGCCGACTTCCGCGACCGGGAGGGGCGGATCCTGATCTGCGCGACGAACTTCGTACGGGCTCTCGACGCCGCGTTCCTCCGGCACGGGCGCTTCGACTACGTGATCCCGATCGGGCTCCCCGACGCCGATGCCCGTCGCGCGATCTGGGCGCGGTACATCCCGGTCGAATCCGCCGGGGACGTGGACCTGGACCGGCTCGTCTCGGCGAGCGACGGGCTGACCCCCGCCGACATCGAGTACGCCGCCCGCCGTGCATCGCAGGAGGCTCTGGCACGAGCGCTGCGCGAGGGGACCGCGGGCTCCTCCCTCGGCACCGACGACTACGCGCGAGCCCTCGGCAGCACCCGGGCGACCGTCTCGGCCGACGAGATCGCCGAGTTCCGCGCCGACATCGAGACGATCGCGCGGCTCTGAGAGGGCGGCGCCCCTCGGATGTCGGCGCCCGCTCGTAGACTTCAGGGGTGCCGGAGAACATCTCGCTGCAAGCCGCCCGCGTCGAGGCCGAGGAGCTGACGACCCGCATCCTGGAGGCGAAGGACGCGTACTACGGGCGCGACACCTCGCTCGTCGACGATGCCACCTATGACGGCTGGATGCACCGGCTCGAAGAGCTCGAGCGCGTGCACCCCGAGCTTCAGGGCCAGGACTCGCCGACACAGATGGTGGGAGCCGCCGAGGCCACGGGGCTGCAGACCATCGAGCACGCCGAGCGCATGCTCAGCCTCGACAACGTGTTCTCGCTCGAAGAGCTGCGGGAGTGGGCCGCGAAGACGCGCGCCGCGGCGGGTCGTGAGGTGGCCTGGCTCACCGAACTCAAGATCGACGGCCTCGCGATCAACCTGCGCTACGAGAACGGCGTGCTCACGTCGGCGGCGACCCGCGGCGACGGGCGCGTCGGAGAGATCGTCACCGAGAACGCGCTGCGCGTCGCCGGGATCCCCGAGCGCCTGAGCGGAACGGGGCACCCTCCGATCGTCGAGGTGCGCGGGGAGGTGTTCATCCCGGTCGCCGCCTTCGAGCGTCTGAACGCCGCGCAGGCCGCGTTCCGAGACCGGGCCTACGCCGAGGCGCTGGAGCGGTGGGAGGCGCGCACCGGCGCCAAGAAGCCGTTCGACGAGGAGAAGGCGCGCACGGCTGCCGCCCGGCGCTTCCCGTCCTTCGCGAACCCGCGCAACGCGGCCAGCGGCGGCCTCCGTCAGCAGCTGGACAAGAAGGACGGCATGGAGCTCGAGGCAGGGCTGCTCCGCGTCGACTCCCTCGCCCTGTATGTGCACGGCATCGGAGCATGGCAGGATCCGCCCGTCGCGGCGCAGAGCCAGGTGTACGAGCTGCTGGACGAATGGGGCCTGCCCACGAGCCCGCACACGAAGGTCTGCGCCACGATCGACGAGGTCGCCGACTTCGTCGCGTACTTCGGCGAGCACCGGCACGACATCGAGCACGAGCTGGACGGCATCGTCGTGAAGGTCGACGAGCTCGACCTGCACGACGAGCTCGGCGCCACCAGCCGTGCGCCGCGCTGGGCCATCGCCTACAAGTACCCGCCGGAGGAGGTGCAGACCACGCTCCTCGACATCGTCGTCTCGGTCGGACGCACCGGGCGCGCCACGCCGTTCGCCGTCATGGCTCCGGCGCACGTCGCCGGCAGCGTGGTGCGTCAGGCGACGCTGCACAACAAGGACGTGGTGAAGGCCAAGGGCGTGCTCATCGGCGACACGGTCGTGCTCCGCAAGGCCGGCGACGTGATCCCGGAGGTGCTCGGGCCCGTCGTCGAACGTCGTGACGGCACCGAGCGGGAGTTCGTGATGCCCGAGCGCTGCCCGGAGTGCGGCTCGATCCTCGCCCCTGCCAAGGAGGGGGACATCGATCTGCGCTGCCCGAACACGCGCTCCTGCCCCGCGCAGGTGCGCGGCCGTGTCGAGCACATCGGATCCCGTGGCGCGCTCGACGTCGAGGCGCTCGGCGAGGTCACCGCGGCCGCGCTTACCCAGCCGAGCCACCCCGCCGTGCCGCCGCTGGAGACCGAGGCGGGGCTGTTCACGCTCACGCTCGAGCAGCTCGTGCCGATCGAGGTGCTCGTCCGCGACGCCGAGACGGGCCTTCCGAAGGAGGACGAGGACGGGATCGTCAAGACCCGCGCGCCGTTCCGCCGCAACGCGACCGCGGCCGAGAAGAAGAACGGGATCACCGTCCCCCAGCCGTCGTCGCAGGCCGTCAAGCTCCTGGCGGAGCTGGAGAAGGCGAAGACCAAGGAGCTGTGGCGTCTTCTCGTCTCGCTCAACATCCGGCACGTCGGGCCGGTCGCGGCCCGCGCGCTCGCGCAGTTCTTCGGATCCTTGGATGCGATCCGCGCCGCCTCCGTCGAGGAGCTCGCGGCGGTGGAGGGCGTGGGCGGCATCATCGCCGAGTCCCTGTCGGACTGGTTCGAAGTGGACTGGCACCAGGAGATCGTGCAGCGCTGGGCCGACGCGGGGGTGCAGTGGGCCACACCGGGTCATCCCGGTCCGGGGGCCGCCGTCGTCGAGGGGGGCGTGCTCGACGGGCTCACGGTCGTCGCGACCGGCTCGCTCGACGGTTACACGCGAGACGGAGCGCAGGAGGCGATCATCAAGGCGGGCGGCAAGGCGGCATCCAGCGTCTCGAAGAAGACCGACTTCGTCGCGGCCGGGCCTGGGGCGGGGTCGAAGCTCGCGAAGGCGGAGGAACTGGGTGTCCGGATCCTCGACGCGGCACAGTTCCATATCCTCGTGACGGAGGGGCCGGACGCGCTCGACGCCTGAGGCGCGAACTGGGGAGGAGTCGGCATGACGGGTGGAATCGACCTGCTCCCGACCGTGATCGGGGTGCTCGTCCTCGCCGCCGTCGCGACGGCGGCTCTGCTGCTCTTCCGCGTGCCCGGACGGTGGACGCCGGCGCTCGCGGTCATCCGGGGCGCGGTGCAGCTCGCGGTGATCAGCGTGATCCTGACGGGGATCGTCTCACAACCTGCGTGGATCGGCGTCGCCCTGCTGGTGATGTTCGGCATCGCGACGGGCGTCGCCGTGCGTCGCACGGGCGGCGGCGCCCGCAGTGTGCTCGTGATGGCGACGTCGATCGGCGCGGGCGCGGTGGTGTCGATCGGCACCGTCTTCGCGACGGGCGCCCTGCAGCCGACACCGCGCTATCTCCTCGCGATCGGGGCGATCCTCATCGGCAACTCCATGAGCATCGCCACGCTCGCCGGGTGCCGGTTCACCGCCTCGGTCGTCGACCGCTGGGAGGAGGTCGAGGGGTGGCTGGCGCTCGGCGCAACACCGCGGCGCTCCACACTCGAACTCGCTCGAAGGGCCGTCCGGGAGTCCCTCATCCCGTCGATCGATCAGACCAAGACAACGGGTCTCGTCGTGCTGCCGGGTGCCTTCGTCGGCGCGATCTTCGGCGGCCTGTCACCGCTCGACGCGGGGCGCTTCCAGATCGTGGTGCTCGCGGCGATCATGGCAGCCGGATCCGTCACCGCCGTGCTCATCGCCACTTGGCTCGGCCCGGTGCGCACCAAGCCGGTCATCGCGGCTTAAGAGCACGAGATCGTGCCGAATGCACGGGATCGTGCCGAGTGCACGGGTCCTTCGCGTCAACGTGCCGTGTCATCGGCAGCTCGTCGTGCACTCGGCACCGCGCCCGGGGGAACCGCGCATCGAGGTCCGTGCGCTCGGAAACTCGCCGTGCGCCCGGCGAGGACGCCGGGCGCACGGGAATGCTCAGTCCTTATGACGCGGCTTGCGCGGGGGCCGCTCGTCGGTGCGCCGGTCATCGCGCGGGCGGTCGTCGCGACGCGGGCGGTCACCGTAGCCGCGATCCCCGGATCCGCCCTCGTACGAGCGACGCGGACGGTCGCCGTAGCCGCGGTCACCGCCGCGGTCGTCCCGGCGGGGTCCACGGTTCGGGCGACCGGAGTCGCGCTGGATCTCGATGAGGCGGCCCGAGATCCGGGTGTCGCGCAGGCGATCCAGCACCGATGCGTCGAGGTTCGCCGGCAGCTCCACGATGGAGAAGTCGGGACGGATCGTGATCGCGCCGAAGTCGTCGCGACCGAGCCCGCCCTCGTTCGCCAGCGCGCCGACGATCTGCCGGGGCTCGACGCGGTGGCGGCGGCCCACCTCGATCCGATACGGCGTGTAGTCGCCGCGGCTGCGCCGCTCGGGCCGGGCACCGCGGTCGTCGCGATCACGCGCGTCGCGACCTCCCGAGCGCTCGGGGCGGTCCGTCCGAGGCGGGCGGTTGTCGGCGGCCACGGCGGCGGACAGCGCGTCGTTCTCGGGGTCGAGCAGCAACGGCGTCTCGCCCTGCGCGACGACCGCGAGCGCCGCGGCGACGTCGGCCTCGGGCACGTCGTGGTGGCGCACGTAGTGGGCGATGATGTCGCGGAAGCCTTCGATCCGCCCCGTCTCCTCCAGCGCCGCGGTGATCGCATCGTCGAAGCGCGCGAGGCGGGTGCTGTTCACGTCCTCGGTCGTCGGGAGCTGCATCTGGGTGGGCTGCTGCCGCGTGGCGCGCTCGATGTGCTTGAGCAGGTAGCGTTCGCGCGGCGTGATGAAGCTGATCGCGTCACCGCTGCGCCCCGCGCGACCGGTGCGGCCGATGCGGTGCACGTACGACTCGGTGTCGGTGGGGATGTCGAAGTTCACGACGTGGCTGATCCGCTCGACGTCGAGCCCGCGCGCCGCGACGTCGGTCGCCACGAGGATGTCGAGCTTGCCGTCCTTGAGCTGGCCGACGGTGCGCTCGCGCATCGGCTGCGGGATGTCGCCGTTGATCGCCGCGGCGGAGTAGCCACGGGCACGGAGCTTCTCGGCCAGCGTCTCTGTCTCGTTCTTGGTGCGGACGAACACGATCATGCCCTCGAAGTTCTCCACCTCGAGGATCCGGGTGAGCGCGTCGACCTTCTGCGCATACGAGACGACGAGGTAGCGCTGCGTGATGTTCGCGTTGGTGGTCGTCTTGCCCTTGACCGAGATCTCCTCGGGGTCGTGCAGGTACTGCTGGGCGAGCCGGCGGATCGTCGCGGGCATGGTCGCGGAGAACAGCGCGACCTGCTTGTCCTCGGGGGTCTGCGCGAGGATCTGCTCCACGTCCTCTGCGAAGCCCATCTTGAGCATCTCGTCGGCTTCGTCGAGCACCAGGTTCTTGAGCTCGGACAGGTCGAGCGTGCCCTTGGCGAGGTGGTCCATGATGCGGCCCGGGGTGCCCACGACGATGTGCACGCCGCGACGGAGCGCCGACAGCTGCACGCCGTAGCCCTGTCCGCCGTAGACGGGCAGGAGGTGAACGCCCGGAAGCTGGGCGGCGTAGGCCTCGAACGCCTCCGCGACCTGCAGGGCGAGTTCGCGGGTGGGGGCGAGCACGAGCGCCTGCGGGTTGCGCTGCTGCAGATCGAGGTTCTCCAGGATCGGCAGGGCGAAGGCCGCGGTCTTCCCCGTTCCCGTCTGCGCGGTGCCGAGCACGTCGCGGCCCCCGAGCAGCAGCGGGATCGTCTCGCGCTGGATCGCCGACGGCGTCTCGTAGCCGAGCGCCTTGATCGCGGCGAGAACGGGGCCGGTGATGCCGAGCTCTTCGAAGCCGGGGCCCGCCGGCGCTTCCGCTTCGGTCGTTCCGTCGCCCTCCGCAGCGGGGTCGATGGGGGTCTCGGTCGGCGTCGCGTCGTCTCGGGTCACAACTCAGGGTACCGTCCCGGCCCTGGGAGATCGCAGCCCGGGGCCGCACAGGGCTCGATCCGTGGCCGGGATCGGGCCCTTCGCGGGATCGGAGACAACAGGACCGGTCAGTTCCCCGAGGTCAGCGCGACCAGACGTTCCTTGACCTGGCGGCGCAGCACCTTGCCGATCAGCGAGGTCGGCAGCTCGTCGACGACGAAGATGCGGCGGGGAACCTTGTAGGGCGTGAGGATCCCGCGGGCGAACTCGCGGATCGCCTCGACGTCGACGTCCGTGCCCGGATCCACCACGATCGCGGCCACGACCTCCTCGCCGGAGTGCTCGCTGGGAAGTCCCACGACCGCGGCGTCGATGACGTCCGGGTGCTGGCGCAGGGCGCCCTCGACCTCGGTGGGGGCGACGTTGAAGCCGCCGGTGATGATGAGCTCCTTGATGCGGTCGACGATGCGCACGAACCCGCCCTCGTCGATCGTGACGATGTCGCCGGTGCGGAACCAGCCGTCCGCGAACACAGCCTCCGTCTCCTCGGGCTTGCCGTAGTAGCCCGAGAACACCTGCGGTCCGCGGACGACGAGCTCGCCGGGCTGCCCCGGCTCCACGTCCTTCGTCGGCTCGTCCGGATCCACGACACGGCACTCGGTCCCGGGAAGCGGCAGCCCCACGGTTCCCGGGACGCGGTTGTCCGCGACGGGGTTCGCCATGAGCACGGGGGAGCACTCGCTCAGGCCGTACCCCTCGACGAGGTACCCTCCGGTCGCCTGCTCGAACGGGACGACGAGCTCGTGCGGCAGGGCCATCGCGCCCGAGATCGCGACCTCGATGCCGGCGAGCGAGACGCCCTTCGCGGTCGCGGCCTTGAGCAGGCGGTCCGCGATCGGCGGCACGAGCGGCAGGAACGTCGCCGGGTGCTTCTTGACGACGTCGAGGACGAGATCCGGGTCGAACTTGGGGAACAGCACGAGGCGCGCCCCCATCGACATCGCGAAGGTGAGGCAGAGCGTGAGCCCGTAGGCGTGGAACATCGGCAGCACGGCGTAGACGACGCAGCCGTTGCCGCGCGTGATCGACGGGACCCACGCCTGCGCCTGTGCGGCGTTGGCGAGCAGGTTGCGGTGCGTCAGCGAGGCGCCCTTCGGGGTGCCCGTGGTGCCGGACGTGTACTGGATGATCGCGAGGTCGTCGGTCGCCGGCCGCGGGTGCGACGCCGGGAGCGGGGAGTATCCGAGGACGGACTCCCAGGTGACCGTGCCGCGTACCCGCGTGGTGAGCGCCTCCCGGGATTCACGCGCCTTCGCGACCGGGAGGCGCAGGGCGAACCGCGTGAGCGCGGGCATCGCGCGGGTGACGTCGACCGAGATCAGGTTCGTGACGGCGAGATCCGAAGGGAACTCCTGCACGGACGCGACGACCTTGTTCCAGACGATCGCGTGCTTCGCGCCGTGGTCCTCGAACTGCTTGCGCAGCTCGCGCGGCGTGTAGAGCGGGTTGTGCTCCACGGCGACGGCGCCCAGGCGCAGCACGGCGTAGAACGCGACGATGTGCTGCGGGCAGTTCGGCAGCACGATCGCCACCGGATCCCCGGCCTTCACGCCGAGCGCCTTGAGCCCCGCGGCCGCACGGTCGATCGCGGCCTGCAGGTCGCGGTAGGACGTCGTCCGCCCGAAGAACTGCAGGGCGGGGGCGTCCGGGTAGTCGCGGGCCGACGCCTCGACGATGTCGACGAGGGATCCGGAGACCACGGCGAGATCCTCCGGCACCCCCTCGGCGTAGCTGGCGGTCCAGGGGCGCGGGGGAACGAACGTCGTCACCTGCTCAGCCTATGCCGCCGGGCGGCGAACATGCTCCGGGCGGCGCCACCCCCTCCGCACCCCCCGGAGCACCTCACCGGCGCTGTTGCTCGCTGCCGGAGAGCTTCTGGGCCAGGGCGATCGGGACGATCGAGACCACGACCAGCACGACGGCGATCACGGACACGATCGGCGCCTGGTTGGGGCGGGCGACGTTGTCGATGATGAACATCGGGAGCGTCCGCACCCCGGAACCGGCGGTGAACGTCGTCACCACGATCTCGTCGAAGGACAGCGCGAACGCGAGCAGTCCGCCGGTGAGCAGCGCCGAGCGCAGCTGCGGGAAGGTGACGAGCCGGAACGTCGTCCAGATGCCGGCTCCGAGGTCTGCCGAGGCCTCCTCGAAGGAGGTGCCCATGCGTCGCAGTCGGGCGACAGCGTTGTTGAAGACGGTGACGATGCAGAACGTCGTGTGCGCGATGATCACCGTCCAGATCGACAGCGGAACCCCGAGGATCGTGCGGAACAGGTTGTTCAGCGCGATGCCGGTGATGATGCCGGGCAGCGCGATCGGGAGGATCACGAGCAGGTTCACGGTGTTGCGGCCGAAGAACGAGAACCGCTGCAGCGCGAAGGAGAGCATCGTGCCGAGGATGAGCGCGAGGGCCGATGAGATCAGTGCGACGAGGGCGCTCGTGCCGACGGCCTCGAGGGCGCCGTCGCTGCGGAACGCCCGCCCCCACCACTCCAGGGTGAACCCGGGAGGTGGCCAGGTGAGCGACGACGACGTGGAGAACGAGTTGACGAGCACGACCAGGAGCGGCACGTACACGACCGCGAGGATCACGGTCGTGACGACGCCGAGGGTGACCCTGGTTCCGAGGGAGATGCGCACGATGACTCCTACAGGTTGTCCAGGGCGCCAGTGCGGCGCACGAGGAAGAGGTAGCCGAAGATGATGACGATGGGAATGAGGGCGATCGCGCTCGCGAGCGGCAGGTTGTTCGCCGCGCCGATGTCCTGGTAGACGAGCGTGCCGAGCATCTGCGCTCCGCCGCCGACGATGCCGATCGTGATGTAGTCGCCGAGAGACAGCGAGAAGCTGAAGATCGTGCCGGCGATGATCGCGGGCAGGGCCATCGGCCACACGACCAGCCGCAGCGTGGCCCAGCTGCGTCCGCCCAGGTCGCCCGAGGCTTCGAGCAGCGAGCTCGGCACCCGCTCGAGACCCGCGTAGATGGGCAGGATGACGTACGGCAGCCACAGGTAGGACAGCGTGATGATGGTCGCCGTGATGCCGTAGCCGGGGGTGCTCCCGCCGAAGGGACGCAGCAGCCAGTCCAGGATCCCGTCGCTGGAGAGCACCGACCGCCAGGCGAAGGCCTTCACGAGGTACGAGGCCCAGAGCGGGGTCAGCACGAGCACGACGAGCGCGCGCTGCAGGGCAGGGGAGGCCACCATCGCCATGAAGTAGGCGATGGGCAGGGCGAGGGCCACGTCGATGAGGGTCACGGCGAGGGCGATCCCCACGGTGCGCAGCGTGATGCCCTGGTAGAACGCATCCGTCACGACGGTCACCACGTTGTCGAAGGTGAACTCGGTGCGGATCTGACCGGTGTAGGTGTCGGTGGTCCAGAACGCCGTCACGAGCAGCAGGGCCAGGGCGACGACGTAGACCGCCCCGAGCCAGAACAGCGGGGCCGACAGGAGCAGGGCGAGACGGGCGCGCGGGTGCGCGGAGAGGTAGACGGATCCGCGTCGCGCCGCGGAGCGGCGGGGCGACGGGATCGACGAGCGCGGCGGCGTCTTCGCCGGTGCGATGGTGGTCATGACGGGCCTTTCGGGTCCCGGTCCCGGTCGCCCGGAGCATGAGCCCCGGGCGACCGGATCCGATCAGTTCCGGATCTGCTGCCAGGCCGTGGTCCAGCCCGCGTAGTCGATGCACTTCACGTCGGTGCGGCCGTCGAGGCACTTCGCGATCGGGGTGGTCCAGTACCAGATCTTCTTCGCGTAGTCGGCGTCGCCCGCGTGGTACGAGGCGCAGTCGTCGCGGTAGTCGCACGCCTTCTCGCTGGAAGGCGCTTCGCCGAAGAACGCGGTGGCCTGGGCGTTCGCCTTCGGGCTGGAGATGTAGTCGAGCCATGCGTACGCGCAGTTCGGGTTCTTCGCCTTCGACGAGATCATCCAGGTGTCGCTCCAGCCGGTGGCTCCCTCGCTCGGAAGCACGACCGCGGTCTTGGCGCCTTCGCCCTCGAGCGTGTTCTGGATCACCTGCCAGGTGGTGCCGGCCACGCTGTCGCCCGACTGGAACGACTGCACCTCCTTGAGGTAGTCGCCCCAGTACTCGCTGATGTTGGGACGCTGCTCCTTGAGCAGGTCGACGGCGGCGTCGAACTGCTTCTGGTCCAGCGCGTAGGGGTTGGTGATCTTCAGCTCCGGCTTGTGCGCCATGAGGTAGACGGCGGCGTCGGCGATGTAGATGGGGGAGTCGTAAGCCGTGATCTTGCCCTTGTGCTCGGACGCCTTGTCGAAGACGACGTCCCAGGAGGTGGGCGCGGTCGGGAACGTCTCGGTGTTGTACATGAGCAGATTCGCGCCGTAGCCGTGCGGGACGCCGTAGTGCTTTCCGTCGACCGTGTTCCAGGCGCGGTCCTTGAGGAACGGGAAGATGCCGTCGTAGTTCTTCAGCAGCTTGGTGTTGACCTCGACCACGTCGCCCGAGGCGATGAGGCGCAGCGACGCGTCGCCCGACGCGGAGACCACGTCGTAGTCGCCGGTCTTCATGAGGTTCAGCGCCTCGTCCGAGGTCCCGAAGGTCTTCGCCTCGACCTTGCAGCCGGTCGCCTTCGTGAAGTCGGAGACCCAGTCGACGTTCGGATCGTTCGATCCGTCCTCCACATAACCGGGCCAGGCGAGGATCTTGACCGCGCCCTCGGTCTTGCCGAGCTTCTCGATCGGGCCCGACGCGGCGCCGCCGCCACCGGATCCTGCGGTGCCGCAGCCCGTGAGTGCGGCGATCACCGCCGTGGCGAGGCCGACGGCCGCGAAGGCCGTGAGGGTGTTCTTTCGCATGGAGTACTCCTTTGTTTCTCTTGCGTTCGGTGGTGCGAGGGTTCAGTGCGTGTCGACTGTGCGGATGGTGCGGGAGGGGGTGTCGTTCTGCTCGGCGATGGGTGCGTCGCCCAGGGCGACGACGTCCGCGTCCCGCCAGGACACGAACACCCGGTCGCCGTGGCTCCCGTGCGCGCGACCGCCGGCGTTCTGCTGCAGCACCGCGACCCGCGGCCCCTGGTCCAGATCCACGACCAGCCGCACCCCGGAACCGAGATAGATCGCCTCCGCGACCACCCCCGCCGCCGACCGCGACCCCGCCTCCGTCGACGGGCCGGCACCGACGAGCATC
>NZ_JAGMTU010000011.1 GCF_023703415.1 Microbacterium sp. USTB-Y
GTCTTTCTGTGTGAGTTCTTGGTCGTTCTCACTGACCATCGCACGATGGCTCACCCCGTCGCGGTCACGACGCCGCGGGCCCGAAAGACCACCACCCCGCGGGACTCCAGGCCCGGTAGCCGGGGAACGACTGGGCCCGGCCGGTGAAACCATGCGCCCACTCGGTGAGATCGTCCAGCCGCCCCCTGTGCGTCAGGATGGGGTGAGACACCAGCACTGCTGACCTTCGCACTGCACGGGGCGAGAACGGACCAATACTGAGATGACGATGACGGTTGCTGACGTCGGCACCGATGATGGGGCTATGGCTCCTCGTGCTGACCGGCCCAAGAGGCGGACGTTCACCGCCGAGTTCAAAGCGGCGATCCTGGCCGAGTACGACGCCGCGGACCGCTCTGGGCGTGGGGAGATCCTGCGCCGGGAGGGCCTGTACACCTCCCACATCATCGAGTGGCGCAAGGCCGCGGCCGCCGGCTCGCTGTCCGGGCTGGGCAGCAAGCCGCGGGACCGGCGCGAGCGGGAGCTGCAGGCGCTACGGGCCCGGGCGGAGAAGGCCGAGGCCGAGCTGGCCAAGACCAGGGCGGCGCTGGACCTGATGGGAAAAGCACACGCGCTCTTGGAGACGCTCTCCGAGAGCGCGGACAAGCCGCCGCGGTCGCCGCGGTGATCAACCCGGCCGTCGACGGGCTGGCCGAGCACGTCGGCACCGCGGCTGCGTGCGCGCTGCTGGGTCGCTCCCGCGCCAGTCACTACCGGGCCAAGAACCCGCCACCGCCACGTCCACGGACACCGCGGCCGGCACCGGCGAACAAGCTGTCCGCCGCCGAGCGGGCCCACGTGCTGGCCGTGTTGACCAGCCAGCGGTTCGCGGACAAGTCGGTCGCCCAGGTCTGGGCCACGCTGCTGGACGAGGGCACCTACCTGTGCTCGATGTCCACGATGCACCGGATCCTGCGCGAGCACGACATGGCCGGGGAACGGCGCCGGCAGGCGAGCCACCCGCCCCGGACCCGGCCCGAGCTCGTCGCGACGGCGCCGGGGCAGGTGTGGAGTTGGGACATCACAAAGCTCAAGGGGCCGGAGCGGGGCGTGTACTACGACCTGTACGTCGTGCTCGACATCTTCTCCAGGTTCGTCGTGGGCTGGACCATCGCGGCCCGCGAGGACGCCGAGATCGCCAAGAACCTGCTCGAGCACGCCATGGGCATCCATGGCGTGCCGGAGGCGATCCACGCCGACCGCGGGACCTCGATGACCTCCAAACCGGTCGCTCAGCTGCTCGTCGACCTCGGGGTGGCCAGGTCGCACTCCCGCCCGCACGTGTCGAACGACAACCCTTACAGCGAGGCGGCGTTCAAGACGCTGAAGTACGCCCCGGTCTTCCCCGAGCGCTTCGGGTCCCTGGCCGACGCCGGCGCGTTCGCCGAGCAGTTCTTCGCCTACTACAACCACGAGCACCGCCACTGCGGGATCGGGCTGCACACCCCCGCCAGCGTCCACTTCGGCACCGCCGGGCAGGTCCGCGCCCAGCGCCAGGCCACCCTGGACGCGGCCTACGCCGCCCGTCCCGAGCGCTTCGGCCACCGCCGACCCCAGGCGCCCAAGCTGCCCGAGGCCGCCTGGATCAACCAGCCCTCACAGGAGGCCCTCATACAGACCGCCTGACGGAATCTGTCTCACCCGCCTTGACACTTTCCGGAAGACCACGGCCTGCTCACTCGCACCGTCTACCCCGAGGTTCCCGCTCGCGTGGAGTACGAACTTACTGACCTCGGACACAGCGCAGCCGCCCCGTTGAAGCATCTGCGCGACTGGGTTGAACACAACGTCGGAACCGACCAGTAGCGACCCCCTCGGCGCTACATCGAGCCAGGAGTCCCGGCCTCCGCGTAATACCGCGTCAACACAGACGAGGCGTCGCGGTCGCCGTCACCGGACACGACAGAGTTCAGCAGGTACCGGTACCCGTCACCGGTCGTCATCACCCTAATTGATAACGTCACACCTAGAAGGTGCGAAGTAACCGACGCGCGAGCACAGGAGCGCTTCTGTCATTTCGAAGGCGAGACTTCGCGCGATTGGGATTCGCCGGGCCATCCTTCTTCTCTTTCGTCGAACGTCACCGCAACACCGTGTCGCTGGGGTTCGTGAAATCTTCTTCCGGAAGCGAAACCCAGGTACTGCGCCATGAGGAACTCGCCGCAGCGATGCACAGGCGTTCGACAGTTCGGTCGCACGAACCGATCGTTTGTTAACGGACGGCACTGTACGTCGATCGAAAGTCGCGCCGACACCCCCTGCGAATTCGCGTCGCGGGATAGTTTGCCAGGATCCGGCGATCAGCGTGGTGCGCATCAAGGAGGTGCGCAGCGGCCTCAGCACGAGGAGCCTGCCCGCGAGGCCGACCACCCCGCCCCTAGGAACGGTAGGAGTGCGACGTCGGGGCGAGCTGGGGGCCACCCCCCCGAGACCGAAAGTAGCACCGCAGCGACGATAAGCGCCACGCCAACCAGGGTGGTCGTCAGCTCCCCGACCAACGAACCGATCCATCCGCGTTCCTGGAGGTCTCGGAACATCCTTATGCTCAGCCCGAACGTTCCGTTCGAGCTGCGAACCGATCGTCTCGATGCGTCGTGGCAGACGCCTCAGCTGTCCACCGATGACCTGGAGTTGCACGCGGCCGTCGGCGAACATCTCCCTTGAGTCCATCGCCAGACGTATGAAATGAGGAGTTCGAGCAAGGGCCCGATCGACCAAGTCGTAGTCGGCAACGAGCTGGCACAGCGTTCCCTCGAGTGACACGAAGGAAACGACTGGCGTTCTCCTCCGCTGTTGGGGACGTCGGGTCGGCTGAAATAATGGCCGGGACGATACGGTGGCGAGTCAGAGCGCCGTGATCCACCGCGCGATCTCGTCAGCGATCTCGTCGCTATTGTCTTCGACCATCAGCATGTGGCCGTTCCCAGCGAGAAGAGGCAGTTCGGACGACCAGAAGGTGACGGCGGCGCCCTGATCGGTGAGCCAGGCCACGATGTCCTGATCCAGCTGCGAGGGGTGGTCGGTATCGGCTCCACCCGTGAAGACGAGAATCGGCTTGTTCGTGAACGCGTCGGTCGGCCCGATCCTCATTTGGCTCCCACCGATGTTCTGACGCTGATAAAGCATCCGGGCCGGGATCGGCCGAAGGGTGCGGCGGAACACCTCGATGCACTCGCGGGGGAACCGCCGGCTGGGTCCGATGGCCTTGTCGTTCACGAAGGCGCTTGTGGGTTCCCAGAAACCCATCTTCGGGATGGTCCAGTCGATGGCCGCTCCACGGATGGAGACCTCCTGGTCGGACTCCCTCACGATCTCGGGCACCGCCTGTATATTTCCAGGCGGGCCCGGAGCGACGGCTACGAGCCCGTCGATGAGATCGCCATGCGTCTCTAGGAGGCGGAAGCCAATCGGACCTGCCATCGAGTGCACGACCAGCACGACGTTCCGGCCGAGACCAGAGAGGAACACGCCCATCCCTCGGCACACGCTCTCATAGTCCAGCCGCGCAGACGCCGCACGATCATCGACGTGTTGGGCCGCCTCATAGGACAACCCCAGCCAGTCCACCACCAGCACACCGTAGCCAAGCGATACGAATCGTGCCGCCCAGCCCTGTCGGCCGTCGGGCGTCTCGAGATAGTACTCGTTCGAGGCACCACCCCCGTGCACGAGGACGATCCACCGAGCAGGCGCACCCGACGGCGCCAGTTCGGTGTACGAGATCGGCGCGACGTCGTCTGGGCGTGAAATCGAATCCATAGCTTCCCCAGGCCTGTTAGGCAATGACGGCGTCGAGGGCCCGTGCGAGCCTCTCCGGATGCGTGAGCATCACCAAATGGCTTCCGTCGATCTCGATCGTGCGCGGACTATCAAGCCGCCCGGCCGCGGCCTGGTAGATCTCAGCGGGAACGGCCTGGTCCTGAGCGAGGAACACATAACTTGACGGGATGCTGCTCGCCCAGAACCGGTCGAGGCGGATCGGCTCATCGGACCAGCCTGCCGGCGATGGGACGAGCCTCGGCTCGAGCGCGGCGAGCTGCTGCTGCTCGAACGGGGACATGTCCTGCATCATCGCGGCCCAGAGCTCAGGCGGCATGACCATGGTGTTGTCGTCGGACTGACTCGCAAGCGCCTTCATCGCTGCGACCAACGGATCGGGGAACACGTCGTTAATGCTCTCGCCGTCGCGCAGCACCCAGGCGTCGACGAAGACGACCCGGCCGATGCGCTCGGGCATCGCCTCAGCGACGAGTTGGATGAGCGGACCTCCGCCGCTATGACCGACGAGCACGATGTCGAGCTGGGTGAGCTCTCTTACCTGATCGATCAGATCGCGCGCCATCATGCTCATCGTGACGCCGGAGCGGTCCACGTCACCGTCTTCGAGACCGCGCAGCGTCGGCGCGATCACCTCGTGCCCCATTCTGCGCAATTCGTCGGCGACGCCGTCCCACGCCCAGCCGCCTACCCATCCGCCGTGCACCAGTACGATCTGCATTGATCATCCTCTTCGCATATTTATCTGCTGAGCAGAACTTGTTCCTAACTAGAAGACACAATAGCTTGCGCGGCGCCAACAGTCCAGCATGGCTCGAGCTCTCTTCAGAACGCGCCGAACGACCCCTGCACCAGGTCGCAGGGGAAAGAGACGACGAGCCTTCAGGAGGTCAGGTCGGCCAGACGTACGGCTGCCTCATCGAGGAGTGCGACGAGGGTCTTCACCTTGCGGGGAGGCAAGCGGAACACCGGGGCAGATGCGTTGATCGCCAACCGCAGCCCGCTCGCCGAGGGAACGGCCACGGCCACCGAGGCCACGCCCTCCTCGCTCTCCTCCCGGTTCGTTGCATAGCCCTGCTTCGCGACAAGATCCAGTTGTGCGAGGAGCTCGGTCTTGGTACGGATCGACTGCGGAGTCACCTGTGAGAGTTGCTCGTCGGGGTAGAGACGGTCCAATTGTTCTCGCGGGAGCTGCGCCAGGAGAACCTTTCCCGTGGAGGTGCAATGGGCCGGCATCTCCTTGCCCAACCGTGAAGCGACTCGCACCGCCGTCGTCGGTTCCGAGACTGCGAGAAAGCGAGTGGAGTTGCCGTCGAGCGTGCCGAGGTGAACCGTCTCGCCGGCTTGGTGGCTGAGTTCCTCGAGGATCGGTTGCACGATCTGCGGGATGTCCATCTTTCTCAGCACCGAGAAGGCGATCGTGGTCAACGACGGCCCTGGCCCGTATGTCTTCGTTCGCGGGTCTTGCCGCACGAATCCTCGCCATTGAAGCATCGCGAGGATGCGATGCGCCGTTGAGGTCGCGACACCCAGGTGCTTGCTGGCGTCCGTCAGTCGAAGTTCGTTCTTCTCACCGAGCAGGAGCAGGAGTTTCAGGGCATTGTCGACCGACTCGATCGGTATTGCGGAGCCGCATCGACTCCGTCGGCTGCTCTATTTCTCTGCACAACAGAAACTGTATCGTTCCTGCCGGCCCTCAGGGCCGCCATCAAGGGCAAGGCGATCCCGTCCAGGTCTATCCGGACGCCGATTCGAGCAGCCGGCCCAGTCGTACACGAACGTCGGAAAGCGACGATCCCGCTGCGATGGACCGGCGGACTTCGACGAGAGCGCGGGGCCAATTCAGTACCACTGCCCCGTCGAATGACAGACCATTCTGAGAGTACAGAGACGCGATCCGGTCGGGTGTTCGAGGGTCCGTCACCATCTCGGGGTTGACTGCCGTCGTGCGACCGACGATGTGCAGCTTCCAGTTGAACTGGTCACTCCAGACATACTCGACAGGCAGATATGAGCGTCGGTCGTCGGGATGAGCGATGTTGTGCGCGACACAGCGCGCCTGGTCGACCGCATTCGTCCAGTGCTCAAGACGGGTGAGATCGCCGCGAACCGGATGCCGCCACCGCGCAACATCGCCGATCGCATGGATTTCCGGGGCGCCGAGTGCCGTGAGGAATTCGTCGCAGACGAGACCGTCGTCGATCTCGAGCCCTGAGTCCTCGAGCCATTCGACGTTCGGCACTGCCCCGATGCCGATGACGACGACATCACCGTGGAGCTCGGAACCGTCATCCAGGAGCACGCGGAAGTCTCCCTTCGCACCGTCGATCTGCGCGACCGTCCGTCCGAGAACCGCATGTACGCCATGCCGGGAGTGCTTCTGCGAGAAGAGGGCGCCAATCTCGTCACCGAGCCGGCGTGACATCAGGTCGCGTGTCGCCGAGACCAGGGTGACATCGACTCCGAGCCCAAGAGCGGTCGCGGCGACCTCGGCGCCGATGAAGCCCGCTCCGATGACGATGATCCTGCGATCGGGAACTAGCTCGGCGCGCAGCCGGTCTGCGTCGTCGAGTGTCCGCAGCACATGGATTCCCTCGCCTTCACCCCACGGCGACGGCCGCGCGCGGACGCCGGTCGCCACCACGAGGTCATCGAAGCCGACCCGCCGTCCATTCGCCAGCCGGAGCTCCGACAACGCACGGTCCAGACCTACCGCCGGCACACCGAGACGAAGGTCGATGTTAAGCTCGAGCGCCTCCGCCGCCGTGAGGAGCGTGACCTCGGCTGCACCTGCACCGACGAGGTATCCCTTCGACAGCGGCGGCTTGTCGTAGGGCAGCACGGGCTCGGAGCCGATGAGCACAACGTCTCCGCGATACCCCTCTGCCCGAAGCGCCTGCGCGGCCCGTACCCCCGCGATCGACGCACCGACAATCGCTGTCGTCATTCGTCTTCCACCCGGAGCGCGGAAACCGGGCAGCTGTTCGCCGCCTCGGTGACCCGTTTCCGGTCGGCCTCGTCGACCTCTGTTCTGAGCAGGATCACGACGCCGTCGTCATCGAGATCGAAATAGTCTCCCGCGGCCATGATGCAGTTGGCGTAGCCCTGACAGAGCCCGAGATCCGCTTTCACGACAGGCATGTGTCACTCCTCTCCTGCTTCTTCAGGCGTTATCTCAGGGAACATCGGTGCGAACGGTTGGGCGATCATGGCGGAGAACGTCGCCGTAGTCTGCCAGGTCAGCGCCTCGAGCTCGAGCGGATCGAGAGCGACCCACTGCCCGGATCGCGGCGACTCGATCAGGAGCCGGGAGCCGTTGCGTGTCTCCACGCGAGATACCCGGATCTCCGAGAACTCATTGGCGATCGAGATCGGAGCCCCTACCCGCTGGTCTTCGAGCCGCTGACGTTCGTCTGCTGCTGCGATGGCCGCGATGCGGTCGTCCTCTTCGCCTTCCCATTCGAGTTTCATAGGAAGATCGCCAGATTCTGTGTGCGCAAGACCGACTCGTCGACCGTGATGGTTCGGCGTGCGAGCTGCAACCCGCCGCCGACACGTCGCAGAACGTCTTCGCGGCCGGCCGAGATCACCGCGGGCTCGTGCACGTCGCCGCGACTGCGGAAAAGAAGCACCGCAGAATCGACGACGACCTCGCCCGGGACGTCGCTCTCGAAGGTGCGCACGTTCGTGACGAAGTGACGGAGCCGGGAGGGCGGATCCTCTGTCCAGGCGTGTTCCGTGAGGAAGCGGGCGACCCGCCGGCTCAGGGAGTACTTGTTCTCGTCCCAATGCGCCATGCCCGGAGACGTCGAGTACCCGGCGCCGAGCGCGGTAGTGACCTGCACGGGCATGATGTAGTGCACATCGTCGGCGATGAGGTCGAGCCAGTCCTCGTACCGCTGCTCGTCGAGGATGTATGCCTCTTCGACGAGCCACCTGTGCGTCTCCAGATGCAGGCCGTCCGAGAACGACAACGAACTCCCCACCCGCGTGGCTTTGGTCGTATGTGCTCCGAGCGGCGACTCTTTCAGTCGAACCCAGCGCGCCTCGGTCATGACAGCCCCTCCGGCATCCCCACCGACGAGATGATCAGCGCGGTCGGCTCCGTCTCGAGGTAGTCCGCCCAGCGCTCGAGCAGATGCCGCTGGTTGTACTCTCCGTAACCGACGTGGGCCACGCCCGGGCCAGAGAACGCGTCCGGTCCGAGCGGCTCCACGACGAATCTGCCGTCTTTCAGCACGCCCATCCGGCTGTTCAGCAGCAAGCGCCGCGCCATATTCCCTTTCGCGGTGTTCGTAAGGGACACCCAGTTCTCCACATCGTCCTGCTCGAACATCCCCGTGCTGCCGAAGCACATCAGGTACGCCTTGTACGACAGAGCCTTGAACTCCTCCGGTGCCGCTGCGTCGACGGCGAACCAGGAAAGCACCTCGGTCTCGTTCTCGCTGATCGGCTGCCAGGTACGGATCGAGATGAACGGGAGCACGTCGTCGCCGTCTTCCACCTTCGGCCAGTTGTGCACGAAGCTCATGTTCGGGAAGATCGAGGCCGCCGAGATCATGAAGCCGTTCTCGCCGATCACATTGAGCTGGTCCTGGGACCAGACCTCCTTCATCCGGTCGATCATCTCGTCGGGGTAGCCCACGTAGCGCAGCCGCTCCTCGAGCGTTCCCTCCGGAAGCTTGTAGGTCGTGCCTCCGCCGTTGCCCGCCCAGTACGTGTTGCCGTCTTTACGCTTCTCCGCCTTCGGTTCGCGGAAGAGGCCGATCTCGACCACCGAGGTGTGGGTCTGTGGCGTGTGGTACATGTCGCCGGCGAAGTTCTCTGCGCCGATCTTCCAGTTCGCCTTCACCCGCCAGCGCTGCGGGCCGCGGAGCTCGATGCCCGAGGAGCTCTGCTTCGTGTAGTAGTCGAGATAGAAAGCGAAATCGCCGAGGTAGTCGATCAGCGGTGGCGCATCCGGATCCATGCTGATGAAGATCAACCCGTTGTAGCTGTCGAGGCTCGGCGCCGGAAGCAGGCGGGCTCCCTTGCGATTGAAGCCAGCCTCGCCACCGTACGCCTCTTCGTGGAACGGCAGCCCCACGATTCGTCCGTCGTTGCGGTACGACCAGCCGTGATACGGGCAGCGGAAGTGCGAGGCGTTGCCCATTTCCGCCCGGCACACCTGCATTCCTCGGTGCAGGCACATGTTGAACATCGCCTTGACGGAGCCACTCTCGTCGCGCACCACGATGAACGAGTCGTCGAGCACTCGCCGCACCACGTAGTCGCCGGGCTGAGGGATCTCTGATTCGTGACCCACGAAGATCCACGCGCGACTGAACAAGCGCTCCCGCTCGAGCCCTGTGCGTCAGGATGGGGTGAGACACCAGCACTGCTGACCTTCGCACTGCACGGGGCGAGAACGGACCAATACTGAGATGACGATGACGGTTGCTGACGTCGGCACCGATGATGGGGCTATGGCTCCTCGTGCTGACCGGCCCAAGAGGCGGACGTTCACCGCCGAGTTCAAAGCGGCGATCCTGGCCGAGTACGACGCCGCGGACCGCTCTGGGCGTGGGGAGATCCTGCGCCGGGAGGGCCTGTACACCTCCCACATCATCGAGTGGCGCAAGGCCGCGGCCGCCGGCTCGCTGTCCGGGCTGGGCAGCAAGCCGCGGGACCGGCGCGAGCGGGAGCTGCAGGCGCTACGGGCCCGGGCGGAGAAGGCCGAGGCCGAGCTGGCCAAGACCAGGGCGGCGCTGGACCTGATGGGAAAAGCACACGCGCTCTTGGAGACGCTCTCCGAGAGCGCGGACAAGCCGCCGCGGTCGCCGCGGTGATCAACCCGGCCGTCGACGGGCTGGCCGAGCACGTCGGCACCGCGGCTGCGTGCGCGCTGCTGGGTCGCTCCCGCGCCAGTCACTACCGGGCCAAGAACCCGCCACCGCCACGTCCACGGACACCGCGGCCGGCACCGGCGAACAAGCTGTCCGCCGCCGAGCGGGCCCACGTGCTGGCCGTGTTGACCAGCCAGCGGTTCGCGGACAAGTCGGTCGCCCAGGTCTGGGCCACGCTGCTGGACGAGGGCACCTACCTGTGCTCGATGTCCACGATGCACCGGATCCTGCGCGAGCACGACATGGCCGGGGAACGGCGCCGGCAGGCGAGCCACCCGCCCCGGACCCGGCCCGAGCTCGTCGCGACGGCGCCGGGGCAGGTGTGGAGTTGGGACATCACAAAGCTCAAGGGGCCGGAGCGGGGCGTGTACTACGACCTGTACGTCGTGCTCGACATCTTCTCCAGGTTCGTCGTGGGCTGGACCATCGCGGCCCGCGAGGACGCCGAGATCGCCAAGAACCTGCTCGAGCACGCCATGGGCATCCATGGCGTGCCGGAGGCGATCCACGCCGACCGCGGGACCTCGATGACCTCCAAACCGGTCGCTCAGCTGCTCGTCGACCTCGGGGTGGCCAGGTCGCACTCCCGCCCGCACGTGTCGAACGACAACCCTTACAGCGAGGCGGCGTTCAAGACGCTGAAGTACGCCCCGGTCTTCCCCGAGCGCTTCGGGTCCCTGGCCGACGCCGGCGCGTTCGCCGAGCAGTTCTTCGCCTACTACAACCACGAGCACCGCCACTGCGGGATCGGGCTGCACACCCCCGCCAGCGTCCACTTCGGCACCGCCGGGCAGGTCCGCGCCCAGCGCCAGGCCACCCTGGACGCGGCCTACGCCGCCCGTCCCGAGCGCTTCGGCCACCGCCGACCCCAGGCGCCCAAGCTGCCCGAGGCCGCCTGGATCAACCAGCCCTCACAGGAGGCCCTCATACAGACCGCCTGACGGAATCTGTCTCACCCGCCTTGACACTTTCCGCTTCGATTACAGCCCGATCACGGAGCGACCGACGATTTCGTGGCCGAATGGGGCCCGAGTGGCGTTCTATGTCGGGCTGAACATCG
Source organism: Microbacterium sp. USTB-Y (assembly GCF_023703415.1). Lineage (GTDB taxonomy): Bacteria > Actinomycetota > Actinomycetes > Actinomycetales > Microbacteriaceae > Microbacterium. Next base: position 10,762 of record NZ_JAGMTU010000011.1, read on the forward strand.
AGCACTATCAGATCGACAAGCCCTCCACGAGCATCTTCGGCGGTACCGCGATGCTGCAGCCGGATCCACTCAATTACGGCTGGCGCGATTACGGTCCGCGGGTAGGCCTGTGGCGGATGATCGAGAGCCTCGACCGACATGGAGTGCCCGCAAGTGTGCTTCTCAACTCCGACGTTTGTCGGCACTACCCCCAGATTCTCGAGGCAGGCCGGCAACGCGGCTGGGCGTGGCTCGCGCATGGCCGCGACAATTCCACCTTCCAAGCTGGAATGGGTGCTGACACGGAGCGCGCCTACCTTCAAGACGTGACGGATACAATCGCCTCCGCCACCGGAGTACGGCCGCGGGGCTGGCTTGGCCCGGCGCTCACAGAGACGTTCGAGACGCCGCGGATCCTTCGGGAGCTGGGGTATGACTACGTCCTGGACTGGACGAACGACGATCAGCCGTATCCGCTGAACGTCGACGGGATGTTCAGCGTTCCCTACACGATAGAACTCAACGATGTGACGATGTTCGTGAGTAAGAGCTATACCGGCCCGCAGTTCCTGGAAGCGGTGATCGACCAGTTCGATCAGCTCTATTCAGACTCCGAGCACTCGGGTCGCGTCATGTCGCTGCCGTTGCACCCGTTCATCGTCGGCCAGCCGTTCCGCCACCGCTACCTTGATCGGGCCCTCGAGCACATCACGTCTCACGATGGTGTCTGGGTGACGACGAGCGATGCCATCGCGGCGCACTATCAGTCGACGGGGAACAGGAGAGCCGATTCGTGACGAATACGGAGCTGATCGATGAGTACGCACGGCTGCGCGACGAGTTCAAGGCCAAGGGATTGGGCGGCCGGATCGGCTACGGCGAGAAGCCGGCGCTGCTGATCGTCGACTTGATCACCGGATTCACGGACAGCCGTTCGCCCCTGTCAGGCGAACTGGAGTCACAGCTGGCCGCCACCAATGCCTTACTCGTCCCCGCCCGTGAACTCGAGATCCCCATCTTCTTCTCGACGGTCGCGTACGACACCGAATTGCAGGAGGCGGGGCTCTGGATCAAGAAGATCCCGTCCAACCACCTGTTGGTGGAGGGCAGCGAATGGGTGGAGGTCGACAGCAGGCTGGGCCAGCTGCCCCACGAGATGACCCTGGTGAAGAAGTACGCATCCTGCTTCTTCGGAACTGATCTCGCCGCACGCTTGATCTCACGGGGTGTCGACACCATCATCATCGTCGGCTGCACCACCAGTGGGTGCGTGCGCGCCTCGGCGGTTGACGCCTGCTCCTACGGCTTCCACACCATCGTCGTCGAAGAGGCAGTCGGCGACCGGGCAGCCCTTCCGCACCTGGCCAGCCTCTTTGACATCGACGCGAAGTACGGCGATGTCGTCAGCCTCGACGACGCACGTGCTTACCTGCGGGGGCTTGCGCAACAGAACGATTGACTGCAGTAACGCCGTGGGGCCAACTTCCTCTGTGCGGAATATTGAACCGGCGTGCAGGCCGAGATCCCGCAGATGCTGGCGCAGGGCGGCGGATCCATCATCAACACCGCCTCGTCCCTCGGGCAGGTCGCCATCGCCCACCAGTCCGCCTACGTCACGTCGAAGCACGGCGTCATCGGCCTCACCCGAGCCGCCGCGGTGGAGTACTCCGACAAAGGCATCCGCGTGAACGCAGTGCTGCCCGGGGTGATCCAGACGCCAATGATAGACGCGCTGGAGGAGACCTACCCCGGCTTCAAGGACGCGCTGCTGACGAAGCACCCGATCGGCCGACTCGGCACGCCGCACGACATCGCCGAGATGGTCGCGTGGCTCGGTTCCGACGCGGCCGCCTTCGCGACCGGCGCGCAGTTCGCCGTCGACGGCGGGTACCTCGCGATTTAGACGAGGTGGCCACGACGGACGGGAGGCACGGTGTCAGCTGACACCGTGCCTCACGTCCGTCACCGGTCGCGCCGCGACCCGCGTGTCAGCCGTTCTTCGCGGCCAGTCGGTCCGTCTCGCTGTCGTTCCGCCACCCGGCGGTCGCGCCGCCGTCGACGCTGTAGTTCTGTCCGGTCACCCAAGAGGACTCGTCGGAGGCCAGGTAGAGCGGCATGTACGCGATGTCCTCGCCCGTGCCGGGGCGTTGAATGAGCGCGTTGCCGACCTGCCAGGCCTTGCCCTCCGCATCCACCGCCTTGTCCGTCGCCGGGGTGCTGACGAAGCCAGGCGAGATCGAGTTCGCGCGGACGCCGTAGCGGGCGCCCTCCGCAGCGAGCGACTTCGTCATCGCGATGACGCCGCCCTTCGCGGTGGTGTGCGCGACCTGGCGAGCGGCTCGATCCCGCGACCTTCGCGATCGACGGAAAGCAACTCGAGATCGATCTCGAGTTCGAGGCCTGGGCCAAGAGCGCGCGCCGCATCGGCGCAGCCACCCGGCGTCCGGCGAGGACGTCGCGGGGCGGACGGGCCGATCTCAACACGGTGCGTGAATGGGCCAGTCAGAACGGACACCAGGTCAGCGATCGCGGCAGGGTTCCCGCGTCCATCCTCGAGGCGTACGACGCGGCGCACTGACGCGGTCACTCCTGGGCTGAGCCGCGCGCTGCGCGCCAGTGCTCCGTGACGGGATAACCGGAGCGCACGTGCGCGCGCACGTGGACCTCCCCCGAAGGGGATCCGCTGCCGCCCGGCTCCGGCGGCGGAGGGTTCTGTGTCCAGCCTGAGCCAGGGACCCAGACCGTCCCCGGTTGCACGGGCGCGTCGGCGAGCGCGGGATCGATCAGCTGACGCGCGAGAGCCACGGCCTCACCCAGATCGGTGATCCCGCCGGCTGAGGGCGTGCCGGCCGCGAGCACCCGGTAGGGACCGTCCCAACCGTCCGGGACCGTGAACGTAGTGAACGAGTCGAGCTTTGACAGTGCACGCTTCGCGTCGATGGCCATCTGCAGCTCGCGCAGGTCGACGCGCTGCGTGCGTGCAATGGTGACGATGTCCACCAGGTCTTTCGCGCGGCTGCTGGGGCGGCCGTTGTAGGTGCTCATCGTCGCAGTGACCTTCTCCGCGACCTGATCGGAGATCGGGAACAGCCGGTAGGGGTGCGACGGGACCGGCCGCCCCAGCTGCAGCCGCGTCGACGGCTCGATCGTCTCGACGCGGCCGACCGGGGGAGGGCCGACGACCACGTCGATGGGGATGTCGGAGATCCTCCGGCCGGTGTTCGCGTCCAGACATGTGAACACCAGGCGCCGGGTCGCGACACCCGGCTGGTTCTCTCCTCGCCCGGTCGCACGGGCACGGGTGAGCTGGAACCGCACATGGTCGCCGAGATCACGCGCGGCTGCCTGCTCGAGCGCCTGCTGCGCGGCATCCAGATCGGCGGCGCCGGTCGAGGCCAGATCCAGGTCTTTCGTCGACCGTGACTTCGGCACCCGGGCGAGCATCGCCGTGCCGCCCTTGAGCAGCCACTCGGACTCTTCCCCCTCCGCAAAGACCCGGCTGAGGAAACGATCGTGCTGTGCCTGCACGATCTGCGCATTCACATCCAGCGCGCTCGCGCCGTCACCGGCTGCCTTCGTCGCGGCCGCCTTGATCGCCTGCGCAAGCCCCGTCCAGTCTTTGTAGCCGTCGGGCTCAGGCATCGGCCGGCACCACCGCGTCGACGCCCGCAAGAGCGAGCAGATCAGCCGCGAGCGCGGCACCCGAGGGGTACTTGTTGGGCTTGGCCAGCGGCTCCAGATACTCGGTCAGGCGGGCGGGGGAGAGCAGCTTTCCCGCGTCCGCGGCGTCGGCGAGCGCATCGGCGACGAGGGAGCGGTCGACCCACTGCTCGATCAGGTCGGCGATCGTGCGCTCGACGCTCATGGTCGGCATCCCGTCGACGGAGACCACCTCGGTGGGCGCGAGCTCGCGGGTGCGGAGCCGCACCCCGTCCAGGCGGGTACCGCGGCGGGTGGGAACGACGAACTCGAGTGGCCCGGGGAACCAGTCGCCGATGCCATGCAGCTGCGCGGCCGTCTGGCCTGCGGCGACGACGGGCGGGACGCCGGTGTCTGTGCGGGGACGGTCGGCGCCGCCGAGGGCGAGCCAGGTCGCGAGGATCGCCTCCTGCTCGTGCTCTGGCGCGCCGGCGAGGCGGTAGACGCCGCGCGCGACGCGGATGAGCGCGCCGCTGTTGGCGAGGCGCGTCAGGGTCGGGCGCGCCACGCCAGCCTCGAGCGCCTGGGCGGTGGTCACCAGGCCCCAACGCTGTGACGCGAGCTCGCCCAGACGAGCGAAAGTTGATCCTGCCATGCGCACAGTGTAGCGAGAAACCGCAACAAACGTTGTAGCTCGTTCAGATTGTCGACTTCGAGCCTCTGGGGCCACCCCTTAGCAGTGAGGGGGTTCCAAACCCTCGGGAACGGGTTATATTCGGGAATATAACCATCTGTGAGGAGGAGAAGATGCGGACCCACACCTGCCCGCCGGACCACAAGCACGGGCTGACCTCCACCTGCTACGTCGTCCACCTCTGCGGGTGCCGCGCCTGCATGGACGGCAACGCGCGCCGCCGCCGCGACCGCTACCGTCTCCTGGCCTACGGGCGATACCAGGACGCGCACCAACCCATCGAGCCGATCCGGCAGCACCTGCAGGCACTGGTCGACACCGGGATGATCCCCGAACGGATCGCCATCAGCGCCGGCGTCGGCGGCGCCACGGTCCGTCGCCTGCTCAACAGCGAGACGGCACGGTTCGTCACCGGCGCCACCGCCCGCAAACTCCTCGCAGTCACCCCCGACAGCAGCACTCTCGCCGCGCAGGGCCGAGTCAACGGCCGCGGCACCCGCCGGCGCCTCCAGGCTCTGGCCGCGATCGGATGGAACCACCACGAGATCGCACGCCGACTCGGCTACCCGCGCTGGAAGGTCAACAAGGCACTCGAAGGCGCCTACGTGGACATCCGTGTCCACGACGACATCGCCGCGCTCTACGACGAGCTCTGGGACCAGCAGCCCCCCACCCACACCCGAGCGCAGCGGGTCGGCCGCTCCTACGCACTCACGGTCGCACGCCGGCACGGCTGGCTGCCGCCGCTGGCCTGGGACGACATCGACACCGACCCGGCACCGCCCACAGCCGGGCAGGAACCCCTGCTCGACGAGATCGCGATCGAGCTCGCTCTCGCCGGCCAGAACGTCCGCCTCACCCGAGACGAGCGCCTCGAAGCCACCCGACGCGGGACCGAACGCGGACTCAGCCTCACCCAGCTCAGCGACCTGCTCGGCGTCGACGTCCGCACCATCGACCGCGACCGTGACGACCTCGGACTCCGGCAGGCCGCCTGATGAGCAAGACGCTCGACATCCTCGAAGCCGCCCTGCACGGCACCACCGCCGGCTACCTGGCCGGATGCCGCAGCAAGGGAGGATGCCCGAACCACGGCAACCGCCAGCTGCTCACCTGCACCGAAGCGGCCCGCGCCCGCCGCCACTACTTCTCGCTCGCCTCGCTCGAGGAGACCGAGCCGATCACCCGGCAGATGCTCCGCGACGCCAAGAACAGCCCCTTCGCACCGAAAGAAGCCGCAGATGTCTGACCAGCCGAACACCTTCACCATCGACTCCACCAAAGAGGGAGAGTGGCTGCGGGTCGTCCGCGCGCTCGGCGGCCATCGCTGGGCCCTGTCGCTGCGCTTCAACCCCCTCCCGCTGACTCAGCGAGGCGCCCGGCACACCCGGCCAACGCGGCAGCCCACACCCCACGCGGCAGCAGGCCACGGGCCGAACGCGAGACTGCACCTGCCCAGCTGCGCGATCTCCCCCCAGCTCGGCAACGGCCGCGGCGCCCACCTCAAGCAGATCCCCCACCTGGGCCGAACCGAGGAGCACTGATGACCGACATCGCCGTGCGCCTCCAGGAAGCCATGACCATCCAGACCGGCACACCCGTCACCGTCCGATGGAGCTTCCGCGAGTTCGCGCTCAACTGCACCCGCCGCGACGGCCGCCCCCTCACCCAACGGATGCACAGGCTCTTCCAGACGCTGCTCAACCGTGAAGCGCTCCGCGAGCTCACTCCAGGAGAAGACCCAACGATGGGATCCCGCGCAACCCTCATCGAGATCATCGACGACCTCGCCGTCAGCGCCGACCACCAAGGCGCCCGCGCGGCCGCGCTCGCCGAGGTCCTCCTCAGTGCCGGCATGTTCCACCTCGGCGACCAGCTCCGCCGCCAGAGCCACGCACTCTCAGAGCTCGACGCCGACGACGAAACCCTCGAGGTCATCGACGAGGCACGCACCCAGATCGCCCGAACCATACTGCTGCTCGACCAAGCCGACACCGCACAGGCAAAGGAGCGCAGATGAACCGACGCACCCGCCGCGCCAGCACAGCCCTCGCCGCGGTCGCAGCTCTCGCGCTCGGCTTCGGCGCCCACCAGCTGGGCATCACCTCCTGGATCGACACATGGACGCGCCCGCAGGCACCCGCCCCGGACCCGACCTACGACTACACCGCGCTCGCCGCAGTCGCGCAGGAGCTGCCGCTGATCGATCCCACCGAGGAGATTCCCGAGTATCGCCGCGCCACGTTCGGCGAGCGCTGGATCGACATCGAGGGAAACGGCTGCGATCAGCGAGACGATCTCCTCGCCGTCCAGCTGCAGGACGTCGTCCGTGACGGTTGCACGGTGCTCTCCGGCGTGCTCGACCCCGATCCGTACACGGGCACACGCATTGAGTTCGAGCACGACCGGATCGCCGCCCCTGGAGCCCCGGGAAGCTCCGGCGTCCAGATCGACCACATCGTCAGCCTTTCGGCGGCGCACGCCGGGGGCGCGTGGGCGTGGACCGAGCAGCAGCGCATTCAGTTCGCCAACTCGTTCGACAACATCGTCGCCGTCGATGGCAACACGAATGCGGCCAAGAACGACCACGGGCCAGCCCTGTGGCTGCCATCGAACGCCGACTACGTGTGCACCTACGTCGCCCGCTACACGGAGATCGTCGACACCTGGCACCTCGCGGTCGACGAAGCCGACCGCGGTGCGCTCGTGGACACGCTCTCAACCTGCGCTGCCCAGCAAGCCAGCGACGAGAGCGGGAGCATGTCGTGAAGCCGCTACGAACCCGCGTGGGATCTCGCCGCGCGCGCCTGACGCTTGGCCGCGCGAGCGCGGTCTACGACCTCGTTCGCATCCGTCGTGTCGACACCGAGGGTGCGCCTGATCACCTCGAGCTCGGCGTCGGTCCAGCGGGTGCGCCCTCGCATCCGCTCACCGAACGTGACGACGTTCAAGCCGAGCAGGTCGATCAGAGCCGCCTGCGTGGGAACCTCGGGCGCCCCCGCCCCGTCCGCGATCGCCGCCCGCAACCGCTCCGCGAAAGCCGCATCGCGCGCCAGTCCCGGCATCAGTCGCGGCCGGCGGCCGCGCTGCGAGGGCGCCCTGCGCGCGCGCTCCTGCGCGAATGCGTCGATCGCGGCCTCGTCGTAGAGCGGGGAGTTGCCTTCTATGGCAACCGGCTCGGGGAGCAGAGGACCCTCCTGGCCGGCTCTGCGCAGCTTGTTGCTGATGGAGCGCATCTTGTAGACCGCGACGACGGACACGCCGAGCTTCTCGGCGACGTCCGCCGTGGTGAGGTGCCGTCCGGTCATCAGCGCTCCTCTCAGCTGGATGAATATAACCACTTTCGCGGTTACGGCGCGCCGCGGCAACCAGACCCAACTTGGTTGGGGATGCTGGGGCGCATGGCTAACAAGGACGCGGACGCCATCCGTGAGGAGCTCCGTCGCATCGGCCAGCAGCTCGCGCAAGCGGACGAGCTGCGCGAACGCCGCGGCAAAGTCGTCGACGAGGCGCGCGCGGCCGAGCTGACCCAGCGAGAGATCGCCCTCCTGCTGGGGATGACCGAGGAAGGGCTGCGGAAGGCGCAGAAGTCCTACCACGGACGCGGGCGCTCTTACGGCGGCCGCCTCGCGTCCTAGCGACCCCGCCAGACCTTCATGGAGCGCCCGTCGACTGCGAAATCTGATTGCAATTTTCAAGCACTCTTGACTAATATAACCTGACGAATGAGGGGGTGAGATGGACGAGCTGAACTACCGACCCAAGCCGTGGACGCCGAAGGACGTGCCCACGATCTGGGTCGACCAGACCACCGGGCAAGGCGTCACCGACGCCGGCACGCCCGTTCGCCCCGTCATCGGCGAGCGCCGCAAGAACCCCAACCTGACGGACCTGCTCGACACGGCTGCCTCGTACGGCGCTAACCGCATCATGCTGACCGGGAAGCGCCCCGAGCCTGCGCCTGGCGTGCGGCACTGGCTGTACGTCCAGACCCCGAACTGGAAGCCCGGAGCCCACTGGGTCAACAACGGCCCGCCCACCGGTCGGTTCGAGCACGCGGTCACCGGCTTCAAGATCGAAGTCCGCACCGCGGAGGAGTGGTTCGGCGACGGGCCGCTGACCCCTGCCCAGGCTCGTCTGGCCTGGAACGTCACCGCGTCGATCATTCGCCACGCCGACGAGAACGCGCGCCTGTTCAACAGCCCTGCCGCCACCGGAACGAACCTGTGGGCGCTGTCGCTGCCGAAGAACATCAACCCCGTGCCGGTCGAAGACGACATCGCCCAGGAGATCCACTTCACCTCGGGCCTGCACCACTACGACCACCTGGTCGCGGGGGAGTCGTTCGCCAAGCACGAGGACTGCGTCCCGCTGATCGACCCGGCCAAGACGAAGAAGATCAGCGAGTTCGCCTACGTCGACGGCCGGTTCATGTTCGCCGGCGTCGGGCGCGAGCTCGGTATCGGCCCCGCGATCCGGCTGAACCAGGCCGCCGCGTACGAGCTGCTCGAGCAAGACCCCTACGCGCGCGCCCGCTTCCACGTGCGGTTCCGCGTCCCTCAGGGCTGGAACCACGTTGGCCTGCTCGGTGTGAAGCACCTGGACGTTCGCGAAGGCTGGTTCTATCCGAACCGGCCCGGAGCGGTGCACGACACCTGGGCCGACGGCAGCGAGATCCACGTCGCCCTCAAGCACGGGTGGGAGATCCGCCCTCACGAGGCCGTGGTGTTCCGCAAGGCCAAGCCTCTAGACACCTTCACCGAGCGCATGACGCGCGCCCGCGAGCGAGTCCAGCTGCAGGACGAGATGCACCCGGACCTGCGCCGCGCTGTGCTCGCCGCGCTGCGGAACATCATGCTGCACTCGATCGGTGCATTCGCCGCCGCGGGCCGCGACGAGACCCGCGTCGCCGCGTCGCCCGATGACGTCCCGCCCGAGTACAGGGCCAAGATGCTGCGACAGGGCAACCTCTGGATCTATCGCATCCCGTCGCGCCCGAACGACCGCACCCGAAGCTTCTACCACCCGGAGCTCGCCGCCCAGGTCTGGGGTCGCGCACGCGCTCGCGTCCTCCACGGCCCCAGCTCCCTCGGCGGCTACACCTCCGGTGCTCTCACGGTCGACCCCTCGACGCTCATCGGCATCCAGGGTGATGCGATCTACACGACCAAGCTGCCGGCGTGGTCCCTGCCGGACCGGTTCATCGGCGGCGGCGACGACGGCAAGACCGGGCGCCTGCGCCTGCAGGGCTACCTCAACGGATCCTTCATCACGCCGGAGACGCTGCGGCAGCGTGACGCGCTGAAAGCACGTGCCGAGCGGGCCGGCATCGCCAAGGCGCTCGAGCAGGCAGAGGAGAAGGGCTGATGGCTGACCAGCAGCGCACCGCCCAAGACCTCATCCGCGATCTGCGGCGCAAGGGCATCAGCACGGCCGAGATCGCCGAGGAGCTGCACCGCTCGCCTCGAATGGTCCGCAAGATCCTCAACGGCGAAACCAGCGGCGCCCTCTACCGCCAGGCGCTCCAGGAGCTCGCTGACACCGGACGCCTCACCCACGTCCCGCCGCGGCGCCGGCGCAAGGACGGCTCGATCGCCCCCGTGCGAGGCAAGGCCGGCGCCAAGCCCGTCATCCCCGAAGACCTCAGCGGCACCTACGTTGAGGGTCGCCAGGGTGGTCGGCTGCGCGTCGACGTGGCATACGCCACCGGGGGCGACCGGTACATCGAGATGCGCATCCCCAAGGGCCGCACCGCGAAGGGCCGCGAGCAGGCGAACGCCGAACTGATCAAGCAGGTCCGCAACGCCGCCAAGGGCCAGTCCCACGACAAGCAGAAGCAGATCACCGCCCACCTGACCTTCTCCAACGGCCGCGTGATGGAGGTCAACTCGTACAACGCCTCGACGATGCTCAAGCGCATCCACGAGAACGGCGGCGACGCCCTCGGCTGGTTCCGCGAAGAGTCGAAGAACCGATACGTGAACCTCGACACCAGCCGCGACACCATCACCGGCGTCACCCTCAACGTCGTCAGCACGGCCAAGACGACCGAGTACCAGAGGCAGGCCGAGCGCGGCCGCACTCACCGCCCCCGCTCGCTGTCGCCGGCGGAGCTCATCAGCATGGAAGAGAAGCGGCGCATCGAGGAGCGCCGCGCTCGCCGCCGTGGAAACCGAGGAGGTGGTCAGTGACCATGGCCGCCCCGAAGAAGCCCACAGCTGCAGCGAAGCCCCGCGCACGCAAGGCCGCGCCCCCCGCTGAGGAAGTCACCAGCGACGTCGACCAGGCAGCGACGTCCGAAGCACCCGCACGCGCACCTCGCGCAAGCCAGAAGCCGGCAGCGGCGAGCGCGACGCCTCCTGAGTCGGCCGAGGCGGAGACGCCACCGCCGGCGAAGAAGAAGCGGGGGCCCTACAACGTCGTCTACGTCCAGAAGAAGCCCGTCTCGATCCGTCTCCCCGACGACGCGCTTGAACTGATGGACTGGGCCAAGCAGGATGCAGCCAGCCGCGGCGACCGCCTCACCAAGGACGAGATCGTCACCGTTGCGCTTCGCGCCTACTGGGGCCGCAAACGGCGCCGCGGGTAATGACCGTCTCCTGAGCTGCTGGCAGGGAAGTCGAGATGAGTGAAACTAACGGGCCGGCCGAGTTGCCGGTCTACTCGATCGCCGAGGCATTCGTGAAGCGATCCGGAATGTATATCGGGCAGCCCGTCACGTTCGAGCGAGTGCACACGTTCCTGCTCGGTTTCGAAACGGCGATGTTGTACGTTCGCGACGAGCTCGCGCGCGATCGCAATGCGTTTCAGCCCGTGGGCGTGCTCGGTCAGTTCCGGGAGCAGCTGCGATCCGAGGGGCGGCTCAGGTGGGACTCCTGGTCCCTGACGATCGTGGCGGAAGCGATCGGCTGGACTGGCGACGAGCCTCCGGCGATCGACGATCTGACCGAAGAGCAGCACCTCGAGGCAGTCCGGGACCTTCTCCCGTTGCTCGAGAAGGTCTTTGCCCTCCCCGCGGAGCTTGTCACCTCGCTCCGTGACTCCGCCTGAGAAGGGTAGGCACCCCACCGCTGTCGGTGTGTCGTCCCGCCCATCGAGTTCGAGAACGCGTTCTATGCTGTGCGGCGATGATCAACCTGACCGCCACCGTCCCGCTTGGACCGCTGACAGAACTTGTCGGACGATCCCTCTCGGCGACTGGGAGATGGGTCAACTCATCCGGTAGCGCCTACCTGTCATATCCATCACTCAGAGGATCCTGACCCGGACGAACGATCGCAGTCGCTCGAGGGCAAAGGACCCGTGCGGATGTCGCGCGTCACACCTCGACCTCGAACGGCAACTTTCGCAGTGTCGTCGCGGAAATCCCGGTGCTCTTGTACATCCGGGCGTGGGCGTACTGGATCTCCGGCAGCAGATCGATGCGGCCGATCGCCTCCAGCATGATCTCGTCGGCCTGACCGGTGAGATGACGCAGTTCGGGGATCGCGTACCCGCCCACGTACTTCCCGGAGTTGAGATCCCAGGAGCGCACGGCCGGCAGCGCCTCCTCGATCCTCTCGCCGAGCTCCACCAGAGCATCGAACGTGTCCTGCCCGTAAGCGTGCGGGGAGAATGGGATCTGCGACATCGTGCCCTTGGTGACGTTGAAGCAGTCGCCCGTGAACGTCCACCACAGGAACGCCAGCCGCGACGCCGCGATCGCGCTGGCCGCGAGCTGGTCCTTCCGGTTCTGAACGAACAGCTTCCCCTCGTTGAGGGGCACCGTGGCGTGCGTGGTCTTGTCGTAGGTGACCGGCGGCACCGTGTACGTGCTCAGGAAGTACGTGGCGGTCTTCTTGAAACCGACGGAGTAGTCGCTCACACGGACAAGCGGCGTCGAGGAGATCGTGCCCTTCGCAAGCAGCGTGTCGATCAGCTCGAACATCGCGTCGCTGCTGGCGCGCATCCAGTTCGGGGTCCGCGAGCCGGCGGGCCGAAGCGAATACCGCAGTGTCGCCATCAGATGCGGACGGAACGCCTCGATCCAGCTGTGGGTGAGCGTCGTGTGCAGCTCGGAGACGCTGCCATACCCGGCGGCGGTGATGATCGTGCTGCGCACCTTCACCTGGAACAGGGCAGCCGGGCGTTCCTGGAAGGTGCTCACCCAGATCGCATCGAACCGCCGCTCGTAGAACTTCCGCAGTGACTCGTCGCGATCGGCGAACTGGCTGCGGATGGGAACGATCAGGCTGAGCCGGCCATCCGGGCGCGTGATCTGCGCCGAGCGCTCGCAGCAGGAGGCGTAGATGTCGTCGACGTTGTCTGTCTCGAAGCCGGTGATGCGGTAGCTGAGCTCGCGCCGGTTGACGTAGGGTGGGTTGCCGATGACGACGTCGAAGCCGCCCTGATTGGGGTGTGACACGTCGCCCCGCACCGGCAAGAAGCGCGGCCCGTACAATGTCCAGCGCATCGAAAAACACCCCGCGACCTTCCGACTACCTCCGGACGTCTTCGAGTACATCAACCAGGCACGCGACGAAGCCGCGGCCCGTGGTGATCGCCTCACCAAAGACGAAGCGATCACCATGGCAGTCCGCGCGTTCTGGGGCGGCAAGCGCCAGCGCCGCCGCTGATCACCACACCGACATAACCGACGAAAAGAACTCTGGAGGCATCTGATGAGCCGTCGATCTATGCTCGAGCAGGAAACCGATCCGCTACACCCCGCGCGGATGCTACCGCGCACCTGAGACGAACGCGCGGTCCTTCACCGAGGATGGCTACATCTCGACATGATCAACCGAGGCAGCGAGAAGATTTCGTGCGAAGAGGTGGAGGACCTCGTCTACCGCTATGACAGCTTCGATCTAGCGGCCGCCGTCGCGATGCTCGACCCCGTGTTCAGCGAGCGGGTATGCGTCTACGTGAGTCTCAAGGAGGGCGGCCCGCTCGGGCTCGAACGGATCCGCGCCGCCATGGAGTCCGCCGGGGTGGCTAAGCATAAGCACCCCGAGCGGCTGATCGCCGTCGACGACATGCCCCTCACCAAGGTAGGCAAGATTGACAAGAGGGAGCGGAGAGGGCTTTGCCCGCCGCGACAGCGCCTAATGGGGCAGACGCTCAGCGCCCGCGCCGCCACGCGAGCCAGTGGCGGATGCTCTCCTCGAGCGCGTGCAATAGAGGCAACATCACCCAGATGACGCACGCGACGGTCAGTGGCGTCGTACATAGGATCTGGAGGTACGGCGGCAGGCCGGTCAGGAGCGGAGCGATGAAGTAGGCGTTGAACATGGCAGGCGGTACCAGCGCGATCCACACTAAAATCGCCGTCCACCACCGCGGGCGCGCGGGACCGGCCGTCGGGATTGCACCGGTGAGGGCGTCCGGAGTCAGTGGACGGGCCTGCCCGATCGTGAGCGGCACGGCCTGTTGCAGGTGCGCCTGCCGCTCCTTACTGTCCTCCCACCGGATGAGGTCATGGGGGGAAGCGAACGTGATCTCGACGACAACCTGGCGCCGGTGCCGTTCCGAGACTCGGACCTTCGACTCCCGGTAGCCGGGGAACGACTGGGCCCGGCCGGTGAAACCATGCGCCCACTCGGTGAGATCGTCCAGCCGCCCGGGGACGGCTGTGCGCGCCACCCGAGCCGTGACCGTGAGGTTATCTGGTTGCATGGTGTCCTCCCGGGGCAGAGGAAGCCCCGTCTCCCAGCGTATTGCGCCGATGACGCGGCACTGAACAGCTTCCGACCATCGGGGTCCGGATCAATAGCGCGAAATAGTGCTCTTCCGAGCAGTGGAGTGTCACCGCCACTGCCGCCTCACGCAGGATGGAAAGTTGAAAGACCTGGATCGACGGGGAGGTCATTTGCACGAGGCGTTTCGCTTGCTGCGGGAAGAAAGGCTCAAACGAGGCCGATACCATCGCCGAGCGACGGTGTATCACCCGGACGTAGAAGAGGTCGACCAGCTCTACGGTGTCCGGCTTCAGCTGGAGTCCTTAGGCGCGCGCCGGACGGTGGACGGATGCTGCGCTCCGAGATCGGCGCTTCGCGCGAGTACGGGACGCTAATGGATGCGGCGCTGGCAGTCGGTGACATGGACGCCTGGCTGGTGGCGCACCACGCGTTCCTCCGCTGCTGCGTCGCGCGTGCAGACATCCCGTTGGGGCGGGTAGTGGACTCCTACCCGGAACGCTGCTTACACATCTATCAGTTGTGGCACCCGCAGTCGTTCGCCATCGCTCATCGCGAGTACGAGGCCGTCCTCGAGTCGATCGTCAGGCGTCCGACGCCCAGGGGATCGATCTGTCGCCGCTGGCGACCCACGAGTTCGCCTTCGACGATGCCGCCGCCGCCTTCGAGCAGTCCCGCGACGCGTCCAGCAGCCTGAAGGTCCTGCTCCGACCGTAGAGCGCCTGGGCCGTCGGGGCCGTCACAGGGAGCCACGCGGGCGGCGTGGGGTGGCACGGGCTGCAGTGGCACCGCGGAGACGATCCTCCCGCCTGTCGGGTCGGCATCGGAGCGCGCGGTGCAGGAGGAGCGCGCCCACGTTGCAAGTAAGCTTTCTGCCGTGCAGAATCGACAGCTCGGGTCGCCGGGCGATCCACCCCAGTATCCGATCGAGTCGGTCGACAACGCGCTGAAGCTGATCCTGCTGCTGGGTGAGGAGCACGAGCTGCGGCTCACGGACGCCGGTGCCCTCCTCGGGGTGGCGACCTCGACCGCGCACCGACTTCTCGCGATGCTGGCATGGCGCGGCTTCGTGCGGCAGAACCCGGTGACCAAGGCTTACGGCCCTGGCCCGGCGCTGACGACGGTGGCCTTCTCGGTGCTGCGCAGGATGGATGTCCCGAGACTGGCGCAGCCGATCCTCGAGGACCTCAGCGCCGCCCTCGGTGAGACCTGCCACCTGGGCACGCTCGAGGGCAACCATGTCCGATTCCTCGCCGTTGCCGAGCCCGATGTGGCCGTGCGCGTGGTTTCGAGACTGGGCAAGACCCTGCCGGCGCATTGCACCTCGACCGGCAAGGCGCTGCTTGCCGAGCTGAGCGACGAGCAGCTCTTCCGGCTGTACCCGGACGAGCAGCTCGAGATCGTCACACCGAACTCCATACGTTCCCGAGACGAACTCGTCGCCGAACTGGTTCGGACACGACTGGACGGTTATGCCGTGAATCGGCAGGAAAGCGAGGACGGCGTGGCGAGCGTCGCGGTCCCGGTCCACGTCTCGTCGGGACTGCGACTGGCGATCAACGCCTCCGCGCCCGTGCAGCGGTTACCGCCGGGCAAGGTCAAGTCCCTAGCGCGGTCACTGCGGGACGCCGCGATCCGCCTCGCCGAACTGTTGGGGTGAACCGGCCCGGGTCGTCGTAGCGCCCATGGATGCGCTGCGCACGCGAACACGCCGCTGATGAGCGTGGCTGCGGGAGCGACCGACCCGCCGCCGTGGGCCTCAGTGCCCGTTGGCCGGATCGTCCGGGTCGCGGGCGGCTTCTTCGCCTTGATCCAGCCCACTCAGCGTCGCCATATCCTCCGAGCTGAGCGTGAAATCGAAGACGTCGATGTTCTGCGCGAGATGCTTCTCATCGCCGGCGCGCGGGACGGGAACGATCCCTTCCTCGATGTGCCAGCGCAGTAGGACCTGTGCGGGCGACTTGTCATACTTCGACGCGATCGCGGTCACCGCGGGATCGGACAGCAGGGCTCCTCCGCGTCCGAGCGGGCTCCACGCCTCGGTCAGGATGCCGTGAGCGCGCTGGAAGCTGCGCTGTTCGACACGGGCGATGTCGACGCTGAGCTGGATCTGATCGACGTCGGGGACGACACCGGTCGCGTCGACGACGCGCTGAAGGTGGTGAGACTTGAAGTTGGAGACGCCGATCGCCTTCACTCGTCCCTCTTCGAGCAGTCTCACCAGACCCTTCCACGCTTCGACGTATCGGTCGAGGGCCGGAACCGGCCAATGGATCAGGAACAGATCGAGGTAGTCGACGCGAAGGGTCTTCAGCGATCGGTCGTACGCGCGCTGCACTCCCTCGACGCTGTGGTCCTCCTTGTTGAACTTGCTCGTGATGAAGACCTCGTCACGAGGGATGCCCGATGCACGCAGACCGGCACCGACGGCCTCCTCATTCGCGTACTTGTACGCCGTATCGAACAGGCGGTAACCGTAGCCGACCGCCTTCTCGACCATCGTTGCGCACTCGTCTCCCGTGAGTGGCCACGTGCCCACCCCGATTCGCGGGATGCGGTGACCGTGCAGGAGGGGGAGGGTGGTGTCGTCAGCTCTCATCGGGCGGCCGCCTTCGCCGGAGCCGTGCTCGAGGGCTCGAGGAGGGCGCGCAGCCGATGTATCAGCTCGTCCGCCTTCGCTCGCGAGGCGACCGAGCGGCGGGCGTCGACGAGGGCACGCGGCCAGTTCACGATGACGGCACCTTCGGCCTGCCCTTGGCTCTCGCCGTACACGACGGCGAAGCGGTCCTGCGCAGGGTCGCCCACCATCGTCCAGTGATCAGATCCGGTATGCCCGACGATCTGGATCTTCCAGTCGTACTGGTCGCTCCAGACATACTCGGTCGTGTCGTAGTCCTCGCAATCATCAGGGTGGACGATGTTGTGTGCGACGACGCGAGCCTGATCAACGGCATTGGTCCAATGTTCGAGGCGCAGCGAGACGTTGCGCGACGCACTCGCCCAACGTGCGATATCGCCGACGGCAAAGATCTCAGGATGCCCGATGGCCCGCAGCCCAGAGTCGCAGGTCACCCCGTTGTCGAGTTCGATGCCGGAACCCTCGAGCCACTCTGTGTTGACCACAGCTCCGATACCGACGAGAGCTGCATCGGCCTCGATGATCTCGCCGCCATCGAGCACCACGCGCACCCCGTCTGCCGTCTGTTCGACGCCTTCGACTGTCCTTCCGAAGTACTCCTCGACGCCCTCCTGGGCATACTTGCGGCTGAAGATCTGGCCGACTTCGGCATTGAGCACCCGCGACATCGGCGCCGGGAACGGGTCAACCATGCTGACCCGTACGCCCGCCGTGATCGCCGTTGCGGCAGCCTCCCCCCCGATGAAGCCTGCGCCGATGACCACAAGGTGCCGCGCTGTGGCCAGCTCATCCCGCAAGCGCTCGGCATCGCCGCTGGTACGCAGCAAGTGAATATGCTCACCTTCACCCCACGGAGAGCGACGGGCGCGTGACCCGGTGGCGATCACGAGTGTGTCGTATGAGACGGCTGTACCGTCCTCGAGCGTCACAACCTGGCCTTCGAGGTTGAGGGATGCCGCGGGCGTGCCGAAGATTGAGATGGCTCCGATCCCCCGCGTCTCGTGCTCGGAGAGAAGCTCGATCTCGTGTCGCGCCGTCTCACCGGTGAGGTACTTCTTCGAGAGCGGAGGTTTGTCGTAGGTGGGATGGCGTTCCTGGTCAATCAGGACGATCTCGCCCTCGAATCCCTCGCTTCGAAGGGCTTGGGCGGTCTTGAGCCCACCAACAGAGGCGCCGACGATGACGACCCGCGACACGTCAGTCCTCCACAACCAAGGCGGAGACGGGGCAGCTGCGCGCCGCCTCCTCTACTCGCTTGCGGTCACTGTCGGGCAGGTCCTCGCGCAGAACGATCACTAGGGCGTCGTCATCTAGGTCGAAGTAGTCGCCCGCGGCGACAACGCAATTGGCGTAGCCCTGGCAGGCGCTGCGGTCGGCGATGATCCGTGCCATCGGTCTCTCCTTTTCTACTGCGGTCGCATTTCGGGAAACATCGGCTGGTCAGGCCGCGCGATCATCTCGGAGAACGTCTGCGTGGTCTGCCAGGTCAGGGCCTCGAGTTCCATGGGGTCGATCGCGATCCACTGGCCAGTTTTCGGGGCGTCGATCAGTAGCCTCGTGCCGTTGTGAGTTTCCACGCGGCGCACTTCGATCTCCGAAAACTCGTTGGCGATGACGAGCGGCTCTCCGACGGTGCGGGCAATAAGACGCTCGCGCTCCGCCGCCGCAGCCGCCGCGGCATCACGATCGACGTCGGCACCCTCCCAGTCGAGGCCGCTCACAGGAAGATCGCCAGGTTCTGGGTGCGGAGCACCGACTCGTCCACCATGATCACCCGACGTGCCAACTGCAGGTCGTCACCGACGCGACGCAATACGTCCTCGCGGTGAGCGGAGATGATTGACGGCTCGTTGACGTCTCCCCGGCTGCGGAACAGCAGGACGGCGGAGTCGACGATGAGCTCGTCCTCGACCGAGGACAGGAACACGCGCACGTTCGTCACGTAGTGACGCAGGCGTGAGGGAGGGTCCTCCGTCCAAGCGTGTTCAGTCAGGAATCGCGCGACCCGGCGGCTGAGCGAGTACTTATTCTCGTCCCAGTGCGACATCCCCCTCGCCGTCGTGAAGGAAGACCCGAGAGCCGTCGTCTGACGCACCGGCATGATGTAGTGAATATCCTCTGTAAGCGTCTCAAGCCAGTGCTCGTACCGTTGCTCGTCGAGGGTGTAAGCCTCTTCAATCAACCAACGATGCGCCTCGAGATGCAGTTCGTCGGAGAACAGTAGGGACCGCCCGACTCGATCGGCGCGCGTGGCGTGGGCGCCGAGAGGCGATTGCTCGGATATCTGGACACCGGTCTCGGTGTTCATCATGCGGGTGCCTCCCCGTTGTTGGTGATGCCTGTACCGATGCTCGCGACCTGCACCTCGACTTCGTCATCGGTGTCGAGGTAGTCGGCCCAGCGATCGAGCAGATGACGCTGGTTGTACTCGCCGTAACCAACGTGCGCGACGCCTGGACCGGCGAACTGTTCAGGCGTCAGCGCAGCGACGACCGGAGTGTCGTCTTTGAGAGTCCCCATCCGACTGTTGAGCAGGAGCCGTCGAGCCATCGAACCCTTGGCAGTCGTGGTCAGCGAGACCCAGTTCTCGACATCGTCCTGCTCGAACATTCCCGTGCTACCGAAGCACATAAGGTAGGCCTTGTACGAGAGCTCCTTGAACTCCTCCGGCGCCTCGGCATCGACCGCGAACCAGGAGTAGACCTCCGTCTCGTTCTCGCTAATGGGCTGCCACGAACGGATCGAGATGAAGGGCAGCACGTCGTCCCCGTCCTCCACCTTCGGCCAGTTGTGCACGAAACTCATGTTCGGGAAGAGCGATGCCGCTGAGATCATAAACCCGTCACGGCCAATCACATCGAGCTGCTCAGGCGACCATTGCTCCTTCATCCGCTCGATCATCGCGTCGGGATATCCGACGTAGCGCAGCCGCTCCTCGAGGCTGCCCGGCGGGAGCTTGTAGGTCGTGCCGCCGCCGTTGCCGGCCCAGTACGTGTTGCCGTCCTTGCGCTTCTCCGCCTTCGGCTCACGGAACAACCCGATCTCGACGACCGAGGTGTGGGTCTGGGGCGTGTGATACATGTCGCCGGCGAAGTTCTCGGCGCCGATCTTCCAGTTCGCGTTGACGCGCCACCGCTGCGGGCCACGCAGCTCGATGCCCTTGGCGCTCTGCCCGGTGTAGTAGTCGAGGTAGAACGCGAAGTCGCCGATGTATTCCCGCAGGGTCGGCGCGTTCGGGTCCATGCTGATGAAGATCAGACCGTTGTATGTGTCCAGGTTCGGCGCCGGGAGCAGTCGTGCACCCTTCTTGTTGAACCCTGCCTCACCCCCGTAGGCCTCCTCGTGGAACGGGAGGCCCATAATCCGGCCGTCGTTGCGGTATGACCACCCGTGGTAGGGGCAACGGAAGTGGGAGGCGTTGCCGACCTCGGCGCGGCACACCTGCATCCCGCGGTGCAGGCACATGTTGAAGTGCGCCCGAATCTCACCACTCTCATCGCGCACGACGATAAACGAGTCGTCGAGCACATGCCGCACCACGTAGTCACCGGGCTGAGGGATCTCGGATTCATGTCCGACGAAAATCCACGCGCGGCTGAAGAGCTTGCTCTTCTCCTGCTCGAAGATCTCCTCGTCGTTATAGATGTGCGCCGGGATCATGCCGCGCCGCACGTCCTCGAAGATCGTCGTCTTGCTCGCCATTGGGTCGCTGCTTCCTGATGTCAGAGTCCTATTCCGCGCCTTGAAGATGATGTCGGTCGAGACCGGTTTTCTTTAAGACAGAATCTGATTCTGCTAGATTTTCCAGGAATTCGCAATCGGAGATCACGCCTCGAAGGAGAAGTGGATGATGAACGACTACGTCGACGAACGCATGCTCGTCGCCAATGCTTGCCGCGTGCTCGCGGTCCGGGGGCTCGTGGACGACATCCTCGGGCACGTCAGCCTGCGGGTCGACGACGACACCGTCCTCATCCGAGCCCGCGGACCGCAGGAGCGGGGGCTGCGGTTCACCACCGCCGACGACATCCTCGCCGTGCCCCTTGAGGGATCGTTCGAGCTCGCCGGCGGGTACCGGGCGCCGAACGAGCTGTCTCTGCATCTTGAGCTGCTGCGCCGCAATCCTGCGGCTCGATCCGTCGTCCACGCGCATCCGCCGGCTGTCGTCGCGTTCTCGCTGACCGGACGGACGTTGCTACCGATTGTCGGTGCCTTCAACATCCCCGCTATGCGGATGGCGCGCGGCGGCATCCCCGCGCACCCCTCGTCTGCGCTGATCCGCAACCACGCACGCGCGACGGCCATGGCGGACGATTTCGGCACGCGGCCGGTCGGCATCCTGCGCGGTCACGGCCTCACGGCCGTCGGCGAGAGCGTCCCGCAGGCCGTCATCCGCGCGATCAATGTCGACAGCCTGGCTCGCGTGCACCTCGCCGTTCTGCAGGCAGGGGCCGAGCCTATGCCGATCGATGACGACGATCTCGCCGACCTGCCCGACCTGGGTGACGCATTCAACGACGGGCATCTCTGGCGATTCCTGCTGCAGGAACTTGCTGAGCAACGGCTCCTGCTGTAGTCGGGCCATCACAGATGTCCGGAGCCCGGGTCGCGATCAACTGCACCATCCTCACCGCCGCAGGCGCACATTTGGACCGAGCCACTCCGTCACCAGGGTGAGTACCGCATCGCTGTTCGACTCCTGCATCAGCATGTGGCCGTTGCCAGCCACGTTCGCTGCCGTCAACGCGACGAACCTGACATCGCCGCCTCGCTCGGCGAGCCAGTCAGCAGTCGCGCGGTCCGACTCGATCGGATGATCGGTGTCGTGGGTACCGACCATCACGAGGGTCGGTAGGCCGTCCAACTCCCTGTCGCCGATATGGACCTGCGCACCGCGGACGTTCTGCCGCTCGAGGAGGAGCCCGGCTGGGATTGGCACCAGCTGCGAACGGAGCTCGTCCAGGTGACCGGGTGGGAACTGCTCGCTTGCACCGACCAGCTTCGCCTCGATGAACTCTGGTCCGGGATGCCACCAGCCGCGACGGGGAAGCCTCCAGGTGAGCGGGCGTCCCTGGACGACGATGTGATCGGCGTCCTCTTCCAGCACGGCGGGCTCGGGCTGGATGTCCCCGGGGGGAGCGGGTGCCAGCGCGACTAGGGCGATCAGTGAATCCCGATGGTGGAAAGCGACCCGATAGCCGAAAGCGGCGGACATGGAGTGGACCACGAGGACGACCGGGCCGCCGAGCGCAGCGATTAGCTCGACGATCGCGCCGGCGACCGCCGCCCCATCCAGCCGCGTGTCGGGGTCCCATGCGCCGCCAGCCGACAACCCAGGCCACGTCATCACGACCGCGCGGTATCCGGCTTCGGCGAGACGGGGTGCCCACCCGGGTCGCCCGCCGATCGCTCGACTCCAGCCACCGGGGCCCACCCCCCCGCCGTGAACGAGCAGCACCGTCGCACGGGCGGGGCCGCCGGGCAGCCATTCGGCGTAAGCGACGGTCCCAGCGGAAGTCGCGAAAGAGCGAAACGTCGTCACGACATAACGGAGACGATGGCTGCTGCCAGCTCCACCGGGCGCGTCAACATGGCCTGATGGCTCCCCGGCGAGCTCGCGGTCGTCGGGTTCGTGAGCCGGTCTGCTGATGCGCGGTACAACTCCTGCGGCACAGCCCGATCCTCTTGCAGGAAGATGTAGCCGCTCGGCACGTCACCGGTGCCGGCCGTCCGAAGACGGATCGGCTCGTCGAGCCAACCGCCAGGCGACGGCACCAGACGAGGCTCGACCTGCGCGTGAAGCTCCTCCGATCCGTCCTGCAAGAAAGCCGTCATGAATAGCTGCGGCGGGATCGGCACGCTCTGGTCGGGCGAGGACGCGGCTGTGCCACGGGCGAAATTCGCCAACTCGGCGGGGAGGATCGCATTGATCGACTCGCCGTCGGCGAGTACCCACGCGTCGATGAAGATCGCCTGCTCCACCTGCTCCGGCATCGCCTCAGCTACGAGTTGGATGAGCGGGCCGCCGCCACTGTGGCCGACTACGACGAACCGGTCCCACCCCTTGTCGGCGATCCGGCCGATGAGATTGTCCGCCATGGTCGAGAGCGTGACACCTGCACGGTCGTCGTTGTCACCGTGACCCTGCAAGGTTGGGGCCCATACCTCGTGGCCTGCCTTCGTGAGCTCAGCGACAACGCCGTCCCACGCCCAACCACCCTGCCAACCTCCATGAACCAAGACGATGCGCATTCTGGAACTCCTTTGTTCACCGACGGCGGGTTCCGTCGGATGGAATCCCACTCTACCTAGCAGAATCTGTGCAGAACAACAGTCCTGTTCAATCCCTTCAGAAAGGGTCATTCGTACTCGTCGAGCTTCCGGAGGACGGTCTATCTGAGCGGCGTCTCACGGAGGTCCTGCAGCATGATCGCCCGGTTCAGGGGCGAGATGCATTGCGGGACCTCTCTGGCCAGCGTGACCGCCACTGCGCCGAGCGGGGTGCCGGATCCATGTGAGTCGCGTCGACACGAATCCGGAGATTGTGCCGGCGCCCAGCACGATGAGGGAGTTGACGATCATCCTGACGATGATCTGAACTCCGCCGAGAACGAATCCCTGAGCGGTCGTGTTTCCCTGCCCGTGATCTATGAACTGCGGGATGATCGCGAGTTACATGACAGCGGCCTTGGGGTTGAGCAGGTTGGTGACGAGCCCCATCCGGAACAGCTTCGACCGGGAGTCGCGCGCGTGGGATTGTGTCTCGAATAGCCCGTTGCCGCCGGGGCGCAGGGTTGCGGACGCCAGCCACGCGAGATAGAGCACTCCAGCGGCTGTCCCGGTCCAGCTCACCTTGACAGGGCTCTCAGGGGTGAGTGCTCGACCGGACGATCCCCCGCGGACTCGCCATGGAGCCACGGCCAAGGAATGCGGAGATCGAGGACGCCGGTCGCGCTGAGCAACACCGGGATGAGGAGAAGAGTGAGCCGCCCCGTCGGCGATCGCCCTCGCCTCTGAACGGCGCGGCTGCTCACTCGTTAACACACTCTAGGTCGATCTGCCTGCCGCAAGCGGGCATCTGAGTTGAGTCGGACCAACTGTAGGAAAATGCCATTTCGCGTGGAATCCTGGCCCTGAAACCGTTGCCAACTACCGTGGAATCGCGAGGGGTTCATGCCATCTCGAGCGGGAACCTACAATGCCGCTTTCCTCGAGGAGGATGCGACCGTGAGGATCCTCGCGGTCGGTACAGACGACTATGAGGTGTTCCCCTCGGCGCTGGCGCACGAGATCGCCCGAGGTCTCTGACGCGCTAGAGGAGCGCGGTGTCCACGCGGCAGCACTTCTGCTGCGCGTAGGGACGGTCACTCAACGGGATCCAGCCCTCTTCTCCTCGGCGGAGGAGGCGCGGGTGTCCGGGCTCGGTCTCAGCAGTCATGTGTGGGCCAGCGTTGGTCCAGCAGTTCTGTGCGCGCGTCTCGCACCACAGCGCGAGTCGCGCTTCGCGGGGGAGACATGCCCGGTGCGTCCACCAGGCGCGCTTCTCCCCGTAGGGGCCGAATTGGTGCCCTTCACTGTGGGCGATTGCGTCGTGGACAGCGCGGAACACGTCGTTGGCGAGCATCGGCGCGCGCTCTCCCGAGGGGAGGGTGACGGTCACGGTGCGTGCCATCGGGTGGTCCGGCGGTAGAGCGCCTTCGGTGTGCTGCGAGACCTCGGTGCGGAAGTAGAACAGATGCTTGTTCTGTCGCAGATCGTCGAGCATCGCGGCGGAGTCGGCATAGGGCTGCTCGGCCTCTCCGTGCCAGGGCTCGAAGGTGTAGCCGGCTTCCGTGAGCATGTCCCACTGCGCGCCGATGTGCTGGCGCAGGCTTCGGTAAGACCGGGCGACCTGTGGGTGGGTGGGTTCGTGCGCTGCGGCCGCGTAGGCTCGCGCTGCAGCGATGTCGTCGAGCTCGGTCAGCCGGGGGATGGGTTTGCGTTGCGGGAACCCGTGCGCGTCGGCGTATCGCTCTCTGAGCGATTGGATCTCCTTGATGGGCTGGTGGCGCTGGTAGCTGTCGGTGCCTGGCACGAACGCGACGTGCGCTCGAGCGAAGGTGGGCGACGTGCCGAGACGTGCGGCGATCGCGTTCACGGCGGATGCCGGCAGCGGGTACTCGGCGGGTTCGGCGATCTCGAGCTTGCCGTCGTAGAGCCTGCCACCTGGTGCGCCGGCGGCGCGGAGGATGTCGAGAGTCTCCTGGACTTGCAGCTGCGAGCCGGTGTCGGCGGCGAAGCTGTAAACCCGGTCAGGTCCGTCCGGGTCGAAGTACCCGGCCATGATGCTGTCCTGCTCATACCGTCCTGCGAGCTCTCCCGCCCAGTCGGTGACCTGCTCGAAGCTGTCCGCACGGACGATGTAGGCGCCGGCTGGTTCAGATGCGCCTTCCCAGAGCCCGTCTGCGTGCTGCAGTTCCGAGATCTCGATGCCGTGGCGTTCCGCGGCGGCGCGGAGGGTGTCTTCGTACTCGATCCACTCGTCGGTGTCGTAGTAGCTGGGGCGGGAGCTCATTCGCATCAGCTCGCCAGAGACCGGCCGGAACGGGGTTGCCCCGATGAAGGCCTCGAGCTGCTTCTCGGCGTTCTGCTCACGCTTCTCCGCACGCCGACGCCGCTGCCCTGCGGCTGTCGACGACGGGCACCGTCGCCCTCCGTGGTCGATGTCGTCGCACATGGCCTCTCCCGTTCGTCTGCTGGGTATAGGCCGGTGTTGGGGGTGTTCGCGGACAGAAATCGGGCCCCGCCGGTGAGCGGGGCCCCGAGGAGTGCGGTCGAGGTCTGGGTCAGCCGTTGAGCTCCTCCCAGACCTGGTACGCGCGGTGGAACTCGGGGCTGTCATCGTTCCCCTCATTGATGAGCTGGTCGAGGTACTCGTCGAGCTCGGCCTGCGAGAGCTGGCGTGGATCCTTCATGACACGGACCCATCCGCTACCGGCGGGCAGCTGCATCGGGCGCGTGGCTGCTGGCCTTTCCAATTGCCGGTGTAGAACAGCGCGCACGGCCACTCATGCTCGCCGCGGCGCCGCGGCCTCGGGACGGCGACCGTGAGCTCACTGCCCAGGTTCAGCGCGTCCATGATGTCGTCGGCGATGAAACCTGCCTCTTCGTCAGGCTCGTCGGTGTGCTGCTGGATTATTCGCACGATCGTCGCGCGCACATCCAGAGTGACGGACGACGGCGCAGCCCCGGTCATCGGGTGTACTCGCTCGGTGAGGGGATCGGCAGGTCGGGGTCGCGCAGCTCGTACTGCCGGTCCTCCACGTAGGCGGCGTACTCGTCGGCGAACTCACGCGCCTCGGCCTCGTTGTGTCCGTCCTGGCGGGCGTGATCGAACGCCGCCCGCCACTGCTCCCCCACTGCGCGATCGCGCAGCGCCGCGCTGACACCATCCATCAGCTGACCGGCCCGCACGGACGCGAACCGCAGATCCCCTTCGGCGAGGGCGAACAGGATCTTCTCGATGCCTTCGATGGCGGGTGCGGGGATGGTCAGGGTGATGTCGTCGCCGGCGTCGTGCTGGCCGGTGCGGAGGCGCCAGAGTGCGTCGGAGAGGGTGAGTGCGCGTTGGCGCTGGATGGGGGTAAGGAGGGAGCTGTCGGTGCCGGTCGTGGTGGGGGCGGGGTTAGGCATGCTCGGCCTCCTCTGTGGGCGGATTCATGATGATGAACCCTGTGCCGGTGGGCGGCTGGTCCTGGCGCAGTCCGATGATCTCGGTGTCGTTCGCGTCGGTGTCGTTGAGGGTCTGCGTGAGCAGGTCGGCGTACTCGTCCGGGGTGAGTGCCTGGACGGCCGCGGCGTCGGTGACGTCGACGGGCTTGCCGTTGACGTGGAAGATGCGGGTCATGGTGCTCCCTGGTAGTGCGTCGGTGGTGTCCATCTTCGTCGCGGGTCAGTGGAGGTCGAGTTCGACGCTGTCGGCTTCGAGGTCGGGGATGGTCTGGTCAGGGTGGCTGAACGTGGCGGCGGGGGCGTGGACGGTGACGCGGTCCCCGCGGTGCGTTGTCAGTCGGAGCAGCTCGGCGAGGGCGCCGTTGGCGTGGACGTTGTAGGGGCCGGCGTCGGTGTCGACGCGGAACCCTACTCGTGCTCGGCGGTCGGGGAGGCGGCGGACGAGGGTGAGCGGGGTGCGGATGGTTCCTGTGATGGTGACCGCGGTGCCCGTGGGGGCGGCGGTCTGGGTGATGGTCATGGCGTTTCTCCTCAATCGAACAGTGAATGTGACATTCACTGACTATACGCCTGCATGCCCGGTGGGGGAACCCCCGTGCATGGTGTTGCTGCAGGCCCTTCTTGCTGGGTATAGGCCGATGTTGGGGGTGTTCGCGGACATCCGGGTTGTGGAGGTCGGTGCGGTCAGTCGTCGGGGCCGCTGTCGGGTTCGTCGCACGCGCCGCTGTTGATGGCGTCGACGCCGACTTTCGTGAGCACCCAGCCGGGTTCGACCCACGAGTAGCGTTCGATCAGTCCTCGCCTGCGGAGGGACTGGATGGTGCCGCCGGGGATCCCCAGGCCTGTCGTGTCGAGGTAGCTGGCGCCGCCGGAGAGTGATCGGCCATCGGCGATCATCCGCATGGTGACTCGTTGGGACCAGTTCAGCGGCCGGGCGTTCTGGCGGCGCTTGAGCTCGGTGGTGGCGCATCGCGTGGCGTCGGCCTCGGTGGTGTGATGGTGGGCGCAGCGCCACACTCGTTCGCCGGACTGGTGGGTGTCTTTGTCGGCGACGTCGTCGATGACGCCGCGCAGCGCGCCTCCTGGGCGTCCGGGAGTCCATGATGACCAGCTGGCGGTCAGCATGCGATCGCCGCGGTCAGCTCGGGGGTGAGGATGCCGGCTTGCTGGTCTGCACGCACGGCTGCGCCGCAGTCTTTGCAGGTCACGTCGGCGATCGTGGTGGCTGCCGATGACGTCTTGCGTCCGCAGTAGCCGCGTTGCCCTGTGGCGGTGGCAAGGCAGGTTCGGGCGGTGCTTTCCTGTGTCATTGGTGGGGCCTGTCCTCGCAGCTCGAGCAGAGGTCGGGGGTGCCGTCGTCGTTGACCCACCAGCAGCCGCCGAAGCATGCTCGCTCGTCGGTGCAGCCGCAGACGTGACAGGTGCGCACGAGCTCGAGGAGCACCTGGTCGATTCCGCCTTGGGCGCCGAGCTCCGCGCCGAGCGCGGTGACTCGTGAGATCACGTCCTCGGGTGCGGTGCTGGGCACTTGGATCGTGATGGTGGTGGTAGGTGTGGTGCGGTCGTTCATGGTGGCCTTCCTGATGTTGGTGTCAGGCGGAGCGGGCGAACTTCGTGGCTGCGGTAGTCGGCTGCAGGGCGAGCAGTCGTCGTGCTTTCTCTGCTTCGATCTCGCGGGGCAGCTCTCCTTTGCGGGTGCCTGAGCGGCCGTAGAGGAGGATCTTCACGCCGGTCTTGGACACCTGTGCCTGGTCGGCGATCTCGAGGACGGTCATGCCGGATGCCATGAGCTGGCGGACGTGCTGTCGGATCGGCTCGGCGGGCACGCGCGGGGCCTGCGGGGCGATGCCGGCCTCCCGGCGTCGGCGCCGTTCCTCAGCCAGTGACGCATCGGCGCACGAGATCTCCGCGGGGCAGTGGTCGCGGTCCTTGCAGCCGAGCTGGTAGCCGTAGGCGGTCCCGTGGTGCTCGAGCGGGATGCTCTGCGCCTTCCGGTTCGCCATCCACTGCCGGTGATACTCGCGGCCGGCTTCGATGCACTCGGGGCGGTCGCAGCCGCGCGCTCGGCATGCGTTGGTGCCGTGCGGCTGCAGCTGCCTCGGCTGCGAGGTTCGGGCAGCACGCGCGGTCCGAAGTCGCGGTGTGCGTGGCCTGGCCGGTGGGGAAGGGCGATCGTGGTCTGCGAGGGCGTCGACGGCGGACTGGTGCCGCAGGGTTGCCTCCTGCAGCGCTCTCTCGATCACCCCTCCGACGGAGAGGCCGGTGCCGGCGGCGATGGTGGCCGTCTTGAGGGTCTCGGCCGCGGCGCGCAGCTGGCCGCGCAGCTCTCGGTGGTCTTTGCGCCACTGCTCGAGCTCGTCGACGTGACGATCGAGGTCCGCTTCGTAGCCGTCGAGTGCCTCTGAGAACGCGCTGGCGAGCTCTGCGGGGAGCTTCTCGGCGTCGCTGCGTGCCTTGTCGAGCCACTGGTAGCCGGGATGGGTGCGCGGCCGCGGCGTCGACGGGCGAGGCCGTGCGGTCGGCGCCGGCGCCGGCGCCTCCTTCGGCATGCGCGGGGGTTTGGGTGTGTTGGCGCGCGCCGGCTTCGGTTTGGGGGTCGGCTTGGGTCGACGGGGGCGTGTGGCTTCGACGGCGGCACGGCGCTCTTCTCGAGCGGCGATCTTGTCCCGTTGCCGCGACTCGGCACGCGCGGCCTCGTCGCGCTCGAGGATCTCGGCGAGCGGTGTGCCGGCGTCGATGAGCTTCGCGAAGGAGTAGTCGCCCACGTAGCGGGTGTGGACGGTGCGGCAGGGGATCAGCGCGGGGCACGCGGCAGTGCGGCATCCGTGGCGGTACCCGTCCGGGGTACCGTGCGGGAAGCGGTCGTCGAGGAGATCGAGGGTGGACATGACGGTCGACCTCAGTAGCGGAGGAGCTTCGCGGTGACCAGGGTCAACAGTGCTGCCCGCTGCGGGGCGTTGAGCCGTGAGAAGTGCGCACCAACGGTGTCTAGCGCCGTGGTGAACTCCTCGGGCAGACCGTCGAGATCCCGCTTGATGCGCCGCTCATTCGCATCCCGCTGCGCCTCCGCTTGATCGGCCACGCGCCACTCGTCGGTGGCGGCTGTGTCGGCGTATCTGCCGGTGATCCGTGGCGTGTACTGTCCGCCCGTGTAGAGCACGGTCGGCTCGCCGGCGGGGCGGGTGATCGTGATGATCGCGCCCACCGGAGCCGACGTGTACGGCTTGTACGAGCCGAGCTCCTTGCTGGTGAGCTCACCGTCGTCGAGCGTCCGATACCAGTGCGCGAGCTTTCCATTACTCGCGGCCTTGCGGCCGACGTAGACGACTTCCTCGGTGACGGTCGCTGCCTCTTCGCTCATTGGGGAGCACTCCTCGGATCAGTAAGAAAGTAGTGAATGTGACATTCACTGATACTAGAGAGGTTGCAGGGTCTTCGCAACCGTCGTCGTCGTCACGTCGACGGGCCGCTCTCGACGCTCGTTGACGGGAATCATCCGCACGGGCTCGTCGCGGGGAGCTTCGATCTCGAAGCCGCACGCGCCGCAGCTGTGCAGCCCGATCCCGTCGACGTCGTCGGAGGGGATGTACATGGTGGTCGGCTCTTCGCACATAAGGCAGCGCATGGTGATCTCCGTTCGCGTGGTCAGGCGCTTGTTGCCGGGGTGATCGGTTGGACGGTGGCGGAGTAGCCGCGGTGGGAACCCCAGGCGGCGGCGATGCGGTCGGCGACGTCGCGGTCCTCTCCGAGGTACGGGCGGTATCGCTTGCCGCGGGGGTCTGTGATGACGACCTGGACGACGCCGGATGGCTCGCGCACGGTGACTCTGGCTGCGGGGATCGGATACGCCTGGACGTGGCCGGCGATGATGAAGATCGGGTACAGGTCGCGTGCGAGCTCGGGGGTGCGGAACACGTCGTGAACCCATGCCGTGATGGCGAGCGCGCCGGCGGGGCTGAATCCGATGAGTCGTGCGGGGAGCTGCTCGAGCCCGGCGCGCACGAAGTAGTGCTCGTCGACGAGGATCGGCGTCGGTGGGAGCAGAGACTTCTCGTCGTGGGCGGGGTAGATGGTCAGGCTGGTGCGGCTGTTCATGAGGCGCTCGTTCATGCGGTGCGGCGGATGCCGGCGGCGATGATGTGTGCCTTGGTGGGCCGGGAGTAGAAGCCGAAGCTGTCGTCGTCGTCGGAAGCGGAGACGGTGGCGGTGAACGCGACGACGTCGCCGCGGGCGGCGGTGGAGATCTCGGAGGGCTTGGTGCCCCATACGCGCCAGCCCTCGCCCTGGACGAGGATCTTGACGGTGATTCCCCACTGAGTGTCGGTGGTCTTGGTCGCGAGGATCTCGCCCTGGATGAGGGTGCGCCCGGTGGGGACCGGGCGGCGCGCGGCCAGCTCGAGCTCGTACTGCTCGAGCAGCTCGTGGGCGGTGCGGACCTCGTCGTCGTCGAGGGTGCCGGTGTAGTCCTCGAGGGAGTCGAGGATGTAGCCGATCTTCTCGCGCAGCGGGTTTCCGTCTCGCATGCTCAGGTGTGCCTCGGTGAGCTGGTCGCGGAGGCCGGGGTGCTCGGCCTCGAAGGCGGCGCGGCGGGCGGTGATCGCCCGTGTTGTGTCGACGTGCTCGGCGTGTGCCTTCGCGTGGGCTCGTGCGGTGGCGCGGGCGCTGCTGACGAGGCGGCTGCGGGTGCCGGTGCCGCGGCAGTCGAAGCAGATCGGGCGCCCCTGGCCATCGGTGAAATGTGTCGGCGCGGTGTACAGGCCGGTGCCGATGCACTTGCCGCAGGTGTCGGTGATCCGCTCGGAGCCCTTGCGGCCGGGGAAGGGGTCGACGTAGAAGTCGTGCCAATCGGCCGGTGCGGTGGTGTCGATGCTGTCCATGGGATCCTCCGGTTCGTCTGTGGGTATAGGCCGCGGATCGTTCTCTTCGCGGACATGAAGGGGAAGGGGCGGGGGCGGCTGTGTCACGGAGCCGCCCCCGCGGCGGCGACCTGGTTGGGAGGACGGCGGGTCGCCGGGAGGGACATGGCGGCGAGCGCGGCGAGCGCTCGTCAGGCTGCGGTGTGGCGCCTGTCCCTGGGAGGGGAACGGCGTTGCGCGGTTCCCCTGGTTGTGGGTCTGTGGGTTCTCCCTCTACTCAGTTAGTAGTGAATGTGACATTTACTAGGGTAGGTGTTTCCTGCCCGGAGGTCAAGTGGCGATCTGGCCTGCATCTGCTGGATCAGCTCGCGGGTGCGCGGTCCTCGTCGGCGGGGCCGAGCCCTTCCCAAAGGTCGGGGCGGTTCTCGTGGATCCAGGCGCAGATGGTGGCCCAGTCCGCGACGCCGGACGGGTGCTGGTTGATGGTTGCCATGGTGTCCTCCCGGATCGTCGGCTAGTGAATGTGACATTCACAGCTTAGGGAGGGGGTCGGACATCGCTGGGGGACATCGCGAGTGCGTCACTGAGGGCGGCGGAGTTGCCGCCGCCCTCAGCTCGGTCTATTGCATCTGTCTGGCGATGCCGGCTGCGGCGCTGACGACTCGACGGGGGATGCCGAAGATTTCGGGAGGGCCGGACGCGACGCCGTTGCTCCACACCTTTCCGACGCGCCATCCGATGGGGAACCGGAGGGTGGTCGTGGTGTAGGTGGCCCCGGATTCGAGGGGGCCGGCGATCACACCGAGGGGGCTGACCTCGACGTACCACCGGCCAACGGTCTTGGAGCCGCCTTCGTGGCCGTTCATGCGCCGGCGTTCTCGAGCGGCTGCGCGACGTGTGCCGGCAGGGCGCGTAGCGCGGCGCGGGTCACCCACTCGTCGGCGGTCTCGTCG
Organism: Microbacterium sp. USTB-Y; assembly: GCF_023703415.1. Taxonomy (GTDB): domain Bacteria; phylum Actinomycetota; class Actinomycetes; order Actinomycetales; family Microbacteriaceae; genus Microbacterium. Next base: position 42,909 of record NZ_JAGMTU010000011.1, read on the forward strand.
AACTGGCCGAGCTCGATGATCGGCCCCTGGTCGTCGTGGTGGATGAACAGCGACCCGTACTCGCGGCCGTCGACGTACAGGTAGATGTTCCCGGCGTAGGCGCCGATCTCGCCGTTGTCGAACAGCCCGTCGCGGGCGTCGGGTTCACCCAGGTCGATCTCTTCCTGGCGGTGCCCGAAGTTGAGGGTGAGCTTCATGGTGTCCTCCGTAGTAGGTGGTGAATGTGACATTCATAGGCTACGGTGGGGGTCCGACATTGCGCCGGCGAGCGAGCGATGCACTCTGTGTCCGCGAAGCAGCCGGGATGCGGCCTATACCCCTCAGACGGGCACAAGCCCGCGACGAGAGGAGGAGCGATGCCGAGTCGCGAAGAGGTAGACGACGTCCTGCAGCGCGTGGGGCTGGCGGCGATCTCGTACTACCCAGAGATTCACATCGACGAGCCGGACTACACCGTCGACACCGACGTTGATTGGTGCCTCGAGCCGGTGACCGACCTGACCGATGAGCAACGCGCCCCGCTGCGAGAGGCGGTCGGCCTGGCGATCACCAACCCGACAGCTCACCGGTACGCCCTGTTCCAGACGTTGCTCGAGCTGGCGCCAGCGGAGTCGTAATGTCCGCCGGCGTCGACGACTCGTCGGCGCGACCGGTTGGCGGACCAACCGACCCTCACGCGGCATGGCTGCGAGCGGGTCAGGCACGCCAGCAGGCGAAGCGCGCCGAGCAGGAGCAGTCGGCTGCGGCGAGCGCTGCGGCCGATCCGAAGCGGGACTACGCGAAGCGGTATCGCGAGGAGCATCGCGAGGAGATCCGCGCGTACCGGGCGAAGTATCACGCGGAGAACCGTGACGAAGTGAACCGGAAGAACCGGGAGTACATGCGGGAGCGGTCGCGGAAGATGCGAGCGCAGAAGGAGCGGCGCGAGAAGGACCGCGAGCGGGTGCGGCGGTGGACCGAGGCTAACCGTGAGCGCAAGCGCGAGACGATCAGGCGGTGGCACGCGGAGCACCCAGAGAAGACGGCGGAGTACTCGCGGCGCTACTACGAGCGCAACCGTGACGCGGTGCTGGCCAGGGCGAGACAGCGTCGAGATCAGAGCCCGGAGAAGGTGAAGGCGTCGTCGCGGGACTGGCAGCAGCGCAACCGGGAACACCTGACCGAGTGGCAGCGGCAGTATCGGGCTGAGAACCCGGATGTGTATGAGCGGGCGCTGCAGTCCAACCGTGAGTCGAAGCGGCTGGCTCGCCGCCTCAAGTCGTTGGGGTTGCCGGCAAAGCGCGTGCGTCGGTCCCCGGCAGCAGAGCGGCGAGCGCATGAGGCGGAGTCGCGGGAGTTCTTCGAGCGGGACCGGGCGGTGAGCGCGCGGAAGCGGGTCATGGCGGAGTACACACCGCTGGATCAGGCGGCGCTCGAGGCGTGGCGGGCGAGGTCGCCATTGGCGCGTCGACGGGATGCGCAGCTGTCGCGGTTCCGGCGGCAGCTGCGCACGGGCGCGGGCAGGATATCGGAGATCCGTGAAGAGGTTCGGATGGATGCCGTTGCACGGCGACTGCGGGGAGACAGCCTCGACGCGCCCGCGGAGCTGCGTCAGCGGGTCTTCGACGCCGCGGGAGGCCAGGAGTACCTCGCGGCGGGTGGCGATCGCCATACGGCGGCGCTGATGCTCGAGGAGTCCCTAGATGGGCTGGTCAAGCCTGTCGCGCTCCCGGATGGGCGGGGGATGGTGTGGGTGCCGGAGCACACGCGCGCAGGACGGGAGATCGCCGGTCACTGGCGCCGGCGCCCCGGCGCGTGAGCAGCTGCGCGGTGAGGACTGCGGGGCGTCCCTGTGTGGGGCGCCCCGCACTCGCTCAGCTGGCTGCGGCGAGCGCGTAGCTGCGTGCCCGCCAGCGGGGGATGCGCACGCGCACGCCGTGGTGGTCGATCACGCGGAGCACGTCGCGCCCTTCGACCTCGAAGACGGTCTCCGTGGTGGTCTGCAGCCCTCCTCCGAAGGTGAACGGCTCTGCGAAGCGGATGTGGTCGCCGCGGCGGACGCGGGGCTTGGCTTCCTCGAGCTCGAGGTTCGCCCAGCAGGCGGCGCGCCACTGGTTGGCGTACTCGTGGTCGGTCGGGGTGAGGGCCTCGAGCACCCGGCGGGGTGCGTGGACTGCGCCGGGGCCGACCGTCTCGTCCATGTCCTTGTACGTGAAGTTGTAGTAGCTGGACGGGGCGACGGAGTAGAGCACGACGAACGCGAAGACCTCCCCGGCGTGGGGGTGGCCGTCGTTGTAGCGCACCGCGGCGTAGAACTCGTAGGGCCAGTCGTAGCTCCCGCCGATGTAGTCGGGGTCGCGGCGGGTGCCGCTGGCGATGATCGTGGCGTTGGTGAAGTAGTCCGCGAAGTAGTCGCTGACGCTGACGCCGGCCGTCTTGTGAGTGGATGTGGCACCCATGGTGTCCTCCTCGGTTGCTAGTGAATGTGACATTCACAGGCTAAGGGAGGCCTCCGACATCGCCGACGTGACAGCAACAACGACGGCGGCGGGATGGCGAGCGCGAGCGCGGGGCCGAGCTCGGGGGAGAGCGAAGGGGCTACCAGGCCTCGGGGTCAAGAAGTTCGTCAGCGACATCGACGAAGTAGTCGTCGTCTTCACTCCATGCGTAGAGGCCCTCGAAGACCACGCCGATTGCAAACGTCATCACGACGAGTCCGCCCCAACGGCCGATGAACTCCGAGTAGGAGTCGAAAGCTCTGTGCTCTCTGGCTCGCTCGAAGATCTCGTACATGATCTTGCTTGACTCCTCGTCCCAGCGTTCGGTGAAGGATGGGCGCGCGATTGCCCCGGTGAGAACCTCGTCCTCGAACCAGGGATCCAGGAGGCTGAGCGTCGTCCCGATGATCTGCGCGGGGGTTGGTTCTTCGTCGGGGGTCATCCCGGTGAGGAAGTCGGAGAAGTCTTCGTAGTCGGCCTCCCACAAGTACTCTGCAGCGAGCCGTATCGCGCGGAACGCCTCTTTTCGAGCCTCACCTGTAGGCACCGCCATGATGAAGTTGTGACGTTGGATCGCCACCTGTAGGCCATCGTTGATCTCGTCGATTGTGTAGGCCTTGCCGCTGTCGAGGTCGATGTCACTTTCGAGAAGCAGCGGCTTGAGCTGCTTGAAGAGTTCAGCTGCCAGCCCTGTCTCTACACGCCGCCCGAAACTGTCGCGGCCGCTGCTGTCTACGTTGGGCATGAACGAGTCTCCTCATCAGGCGTCTGTAGCTCAGACCATAGCCGAGGGGTCTGTTGCCCGGAGCCGGGACATCGCCTGTGGTGCCGTGAGACGATGCGTCGATGAAGACGACCCATCGCGACGGCGAGGCGGGTGGGCTGCGGATGCCGGCCGTGTGGGATCGGGCCTCGCTCGAGGCGGTCGGGTTCGTGGGGTTCGTTCGATTCGCGGATCTTGCGGCCGCGAGGGTGCCGACTGAGGCGGGGATCTACGTGGTGCTGCGTCCGGCGGCGACGTCGCCGGAGCTGCTCGAGCTGACGCGAGCGCGGGCGGGATCCGCCTACCCTTTGGATGACCTCGCGGCTCGGTGGGTGTCGGGGACGCCGGTGCTGTACATCGGCAAGGCAGAGGCGAAAGTGGGCGGGCTGCGCAAGCGGCTGGGGCAGTTCGCGCGGAAGGGTGCCAGCCACCAGGGCGGGCGTTCGATCTGGCAGCTGGCCGATCAAGACGAGCTGCTCGTTGCGTGGGTGACGACGCCGGAGGAGTCCGCGGAGGACGTGGAGGTTCGCTACCGCGCCGCGTTCGCTGACGTGTTCGGTCGCTGGCCGTTCGCGAACCGGAAGCGATGAGGGCAGGCGGTTGATGAGAGGGGTTTCGCCGGGGATCTAGGTTGCTACCGCGGGCCTGTGTACGCTCTCGGCCATGAGGGCAGACAGGTTTGAGGACGTGGAACTTGGCGCGTTTGAGCGCTTCTATGACGAGCGACCCTTCGAGGGGCGCAGCTATCCCGGCCCATACTTCGAGACCGAGATCGCGTCGGGCATGAAGCGCGGGTTAGCGGTGTCCGTGGAGGGGCCTACGGTCGATGACGCGCGGGCGCTCATGGATCAGGTGAGGGCCATTATCGCCCGCCCGCTGCCCACCCACGAGATGTACTCTGCGCTGCTCGAGACATTCCCCAAGGCGTTCCCCTGGAATACCCCAAGACAGATGAGCTATGCCGTCACGCCGAGTGCCATTTGCGTCGGAAGGGAGGGAGACTACTCAGTCCACTTCGACGTCGACTCGGAAGACGACACTCAAGTCGACTATTGGCCTGTCGTGTGGCTTGACCGTGACGGCAACATTCTGAGCGCTCACGCCGATGGCGGACGTGGCGAATATCCCGGAGGTCGGGACTACACCCTCCCGGAGGCGACCGAGGCGTTGGTGCGATCCTGGCCGTCGAAGAACATTTGGGCAGAGGACATCGCGACCCGTCTGGACAAACTGGACGGGCTGGGCTGAGCCCCGCGTTCGTCGACGGGGCCCAGCGCGGCGGTGTCAGCCTCGTGCGGCTGCCAGCTCAGCGTCGATCCGGCGCCGCTCGCCGCCGGGGTGAGTGCTGCCCAGCAGCACGACGCGGCGATCCCATGCGACCTCACCCGTGAGCGAGTCGACCCAGTCGGTGACGTCGGCGCGCTGCGCCTCGGTCAGCTGGTCGACGGCCAGGCCGGGCAGGATCGTATCGGGCAGGGTGAGGGTCTTGCGCAGGTACTCGAAGTCAACCTCGTTGCGCCAGGCGCGCTCCGACTCGATGAACCGGTCGATCTGCGCGTTGTCGGGGTGCCACTGGCATCCGCCGATGCAGGCCTCCTCGGGGTCGACGGACTGAAACCAGACGGCGTGTACGGTGCGGTTGGTGGTCATGGCATCCTCCCGGATTGCTAGTGAATGTGACATTCATAGGCTACGGGGGGCCTCCGACATTGGCAGCGGCGAGCGCCGCGAGGGGCGGGGCGGGCGGTGTGCCCGCCCCGCCGGGTTGGGTTACTCGCGCTCCCAGTCGGTGACTTCCGCGTCGATCGAGTCGGCGACGTAGTTGTCGGATCGGAGCGACTCGATCACGTCTTCGACGGTGTACGCCTCGATCGCGAGGTCTTCCGCTTCGTCCGACGTGCGGGCGGTGACCGAGACGGTAACGCGCTGGGTCAGTGTGACGGAGAGGGTCACCCGGAAGTCGCGCTCGCGCGGGGTGCCGCCGATCGCTTCCACGAGCCGGTCGTACTCGGAGCAGAAGCCCTCATCGTTGGCGATCTGCTCACCCTTCTCCCAGATCGCCGCGAGCCGGTCGTCGGCGGCGTCGGTGATCGGCAGTCGCAGCCTGTCGATCTCGCGCTGCTGCCGTTCGACGGTCAGCGCGAGATCCGCGGCCTGCGCCTGGGCGGCGACGAGATCGGCCTGCGTGCGGGCCATCTCCCCGACGTAGGCGCCGCGCCGCTCGGTGACCGGGGCGGGCATGTCGAGCTGGCCCTGAGCGAACTCGATGTTGGTGGTGGTTGCCATGGTGTCCTCCTTGGAACGTAGGCGGTGAATGTGACATTCACAGGCTACGGGGGGCCTCCGACATTGCTGCGGCGAGCGCGGCAGTGCCCCGCCGGTAGATCCCGGCGGGGCACTGGGGGAGGTTCAGCTGGCGGGTGGTGTGAGTGCCGCGAGGAGTGCTCTGAGGGCGTCCACAGCCCCGTCACGGGCCTCGAAGACGGCATCCATGGTATCGGCCTCTGTGGAGCGCTCGGCCTCCTCGATCGCCGCCTGTGCGGCGCCGGTCAGCTCGCGCAGGCGGGCGGTGTCTGCGGCGAGCGCGAGGGGTGCTCCGTGCTCGGTGATGTGCAGCGTCCATCCGTCGCCGGTCGGGGTCGCCCACACGGTGGCGATCGCCTGTCCTTCGGCGTTGTCGAAGTCGACCTTGCCGAAGTCGTCGCCGTGGTGGGCGAGGATGCGTGCTCGGTCGTCGACGGGCATCGAGTACAGGTGGGAGTTGCTCGGCGTCCAGGTCGCCGGTTCGGCGCGCTGGCCGGTGTCGTAGGGAGTGAGTGCGGTGGTCATGGCTGGTCCTTTCGTCAGAGGGTCGGGGGCGGGCGCGGTGCCCGCCCCCGGTGGTGTCAGCGGGTGAGCAGCCCGGCGATGATCCTGTCGACGGACTCGGCCGAGACCGTCACGGCGCAGGGGATGCAGACCTCTGTGCGGGTGTGGCGGATGTCCTCGTGGTCCAAGATCGTGACGACGTAGTTGCGGGCGTCCTGGACGCCGCACTCGGCGCAGGAGTATCCGACCGGCGGGGCGTCGGTCTCGGTGTCGTCGTCGATGCCCTGGCGGGCCAGTTCGACGGCCTGGCCGACCCAGTAGGCGACGGCCTGGTCGTCGACGACGAACGCGCCGTCGTCGATTGCCTCGATGAGCGAGCCGCCGTGGTTGCTGGTCATCCGCTCGAGGATCGTCCGCGAGATCTCGTCGACGGTGAGTGGTGTGGGTGCCATGGTGTCCTCCTTGGAACGTAGGCGGTGAATGTGACATTCACAGGCTACGGGAGGCCTCCGACATTGCTGCGGCGAGCGCGGCAGCGCCCCGCCGGTAGATCCCGGCGGGGCGCTGGTGGGGGTCAGTCTTCGCCGGGGAGGGCGATGATGATGCACGCCTGGCCGGTGAGGTTGTACCCCTCGATGCTCACGCGGAGTCGCTGGCGGCTGGCGGTGGTGGCGGTGCTCGGGTTGCCGGAGCGGGTGGCGTTCGGCACGCGCAGCACGTAGGTCTCGCGCGGGACGAGATCGCCGGCGACCTGGCGGGCGGTGGGGCGGATGACGTTGAGCACGTCCCAGAATCGGGCGTCCTCGCTCTGCCAGTCGCCCTCGCGGGTCCACTGCACCGCGGCCTCGTAGGCGGCGCGGGTGAGCAGTACCGTGAGCCGGTATCCGGCCTCGAGGGCGGTGGCGGGGTTGAAGTGCAGCAGCAGCCCGTCTGCGACGGCCTCCTCTGCGGTGTAGACGGCGATGATTTCTGCGCCCTTGAACGGGTTTTCGCTCTGCTCGGTCATGGTGTCCTCCCGGATCGCTTGCTAGTGAATGTGACGCTTACACTCTAAGTGAGGGGTCAGACATTGGGCCCGGCGGGTGAGCGCAGGACGATGGGGAGACGGCGGCGTGCATGACTGAGACGTGGATCTACGAGCGCACGGCGGACAACTCTGCGCGCTTCGTGCTGGGGACGGTGGGCGTAAACCCTCTCGTGTGCGTCGGTGTGAACCCCAGCACCGCGGCGCCGGGAGACCCGGATCGCACCGTCAGCAAGGTCATGGGGTTCGCGGCCCGAAACGGGTTCGACAGCTGGGTGATGCTGAACCTCTACCCGCAGAGATCCATCGACCCCAAGGGCATGCACCTGGTGCACGACCCCCAGCTGCAAGCCGATAACGAGCGACACATCGCCGATCTCATCGGCGGACGCCAGCTCACGATCGTCGCCGCGTGGGGCGAGCTGATCCGATCCCGCCCTTACCTCCCGCAGATGCTTGAGGGCATCGCCTCGGTGACGGATGCCTCCGGCTGTGACTGGGTGTCGATCGGCGATCTGCTCAAGAGCGGGCACCCCCGGCATCCGTCACGCGCCCGCTACGCCTGGCCGTTGCAGAGCTTCGACGTGGCGAGCTATCTGGCCTAGACGTGACGGTGCCCCGCCGATTGATCCCGGCGGGGCACCGTGCGGCTATTCCTCGTCCTCCGACCATTCCAGGCGGGGGTCGAAGTGGAACCGCTCGCGGGCCTCGTTGTGGGCGAGGTCGTCGCTGCGGGCCACGTACTCGTCCTCGCTGAGCCGGGAGCCGTGGCCGTTCGCCCAGGGGAGCGGGTCGCGGTCACCGTCGCTCTCGGCCAGCCAGGTCTCGCGGATGATGTGGTCAGCGGTGCCGGTGTGCCCCAGCTCGTCGAACAGGTCGGCGAGGATGCGGCCCTCGGTCATGTTGATCGAGCTGAACACGTCGTCATGCCACCTGCCGATCATGTCGGCCGCGGCCGCGACGACGGCGAGGTCGGGGATCGTTCCGCTGCTCATCGCTGCACCTTCCCCAGTCCCCAGTCGGCTCGTTCCTCGTCGGCCATCCACACGGCCCGGTCGAGCGCGTGGTGAAGGTCGACGCCGCGCGCGTCGGCCAAGTGCACGAGATCCGTGAGCACGTCCCGGATCGCCTGGTCCGGCTCGCTCGGCTCGTCGTCGTACCAGGCCGCGATGAGCGTGTCCGTGCGGAACCGCGAGCGCTGCATGGTGTCGGTCTCGGTGTTCGCGTGCAGCTCGCGGCTCATCGTGAGCTCGAGCTGCGTGGTGGGGTTTGCCATGGTGTCCTCCAGGATCGTTGGCTAGTGAATGTGACATTTACAGCCTAGGGAGGGGGTCAGACATTGGCCGCGGCGAGCGCGACGGTGCCCCGCCGGATGATCCCGGCGGGGCACCGATTAGAGCGTCAGCGGCGGATGCCGCGCGCCCAGTAGAGCGCCCACGGCAGGTCGAACCGTGCCGCGATGCCGTCGTGGGCGATGTGCAGCGCGCTCGCCGCGTACCGGCGCGTGGGGAGCGGCTGGATGCGCTGCGGGTGCACGTCTCGCTCGGGAGCCTGGTGCGGGGTGCTGCCGGTGAGGATGCGGCGGGCCGTGCCCTGGTAGGCGCGGTCGGCGTAGCCGGTGATGACCTGGAAGGCCACGAAGCCGGGCCCGCCCCACGGGGCGGCGTACTCCGTGTCGAACAGCCTCCACGTCTCGGTGATCGTCCGCGCGGCCGGATCGAAGCTGCGAGTGTGGATGACCGCCTCCGGGTCGTCCGGCCGCTCGGCCTCGATCGCGTCCAGCGCCGTGCCCAGCCGGTCGAGCACGCGGCGAGCGCGGGCGATCTCATCGCGGCTGCTGAGCGCGTCGTGGTCGCCGCGGTCGATCGAGTGCACCCACTCATCGCAGGCCCACGCGGTGAGCGGGAACGTCTCAAGGCATGCCCAGTCGCGGAACGCCTCGACGATCGGGTTGCGCCGGGTCGCGCTCGCCGCGGTCACGGTGCCACCACCCGCAGGGAGCGCAGCCAGTCGACCTCTTGGGCGTCGAGAACATGCCCGGTCGTGATCCAGTCGGCGGCATCGTCGGTGCCGTCGAGATCGCGGAGCGTGTACACCTGGCGGGGGGCGTCGTCGTGTTCGGGGTTGCCGTCGTAGATCGTGCCGTCGTTGAGGAACACCCGGATGCGGCCGGTGCTCTCGGTGGTGTCGATCTGCGCGACGGCCGCGCCGTCGATGAGGGACACGTACCCGTGCACGTCGATGCCTGCGGCCTCGCCTGCGTGGTCGGCGACGGCCCGCTCGGCGGCGCCGGTCGCGAGCGCGCGGATCGCGTCGGCGTCCACGTCGCCCTGGCCGAGCGCTTGGGTGAGCCCGTCGATGTCCTCGTAGTTGAGCGCGATCGTCTCGGCGACGATCTCGCTGATCGGTTTGGTTGCCATGGTGTCCTCCCGGATCGTTGGCTAGTGAATGTGACGTTCACAGCCTAGGGAGGGGGTCGGACATCGGCGCGCGCTCGCCGCGAACGTGGGGCGCTCGCCGATGTCCGGGCGGGCTACATCTGCCCGACATCCCGCGCCATGCGCTCGCGGAACGCCGCGCACGCCGCGTCGATGACGGCGGCACGATAGGTGCTGCTCTCGCCCGCGGGGAGGGTCGCGAGCGCGTCTCGGAGGGCGGTGCGGGTGCTGTAGTGCAGAGCCTCGGATGCCTTGTGCGCCGAGCGGGTGCTGATGTCGTGGGTGATCCGCTCGATGATCTCCGGGACGGTGAGTGGGGGCAGCTCGAAGCGGTAGCCGGCGAGGTCGGCCAGGATGATCGCGCGCTGCCGATCGGTGAGCGGGGTGCCGTACCCGCTGCTGGGGTACAGCTCGAGGTCTCCGCTGCGGCCAGCCCGGATGTTCACGCGGACGTAGGGACGCTCGGCGCGGCCGATGCGCACGTTGCTGATGCGCTCGCCGCTGTCGGGGTCGATCGGGCAGAGGTCGGCGCGCGGCTCGCCGAGTGTGGGGCCGGGCTCGTGACTGCGGGCGTCGGAGACCTCCCAGGTCAGTCCGGCCGCGGTGAGTCGGTCGCCGAAGGTGAGGGGTGCGGTTGCCATGGTGTCCTCCCGGATCGTTGGCTAGTGAATGTGACGTTCACAGCTTACGGGTGGGGTCGGACACTGCGGCGAGCGCGGCAGCGCCCCGCCGGTCAGTTCCGGCGGGGCGCTGCGGGAGGGGTCGTGCTCGTCGCCTACTGGGGGGAGAGGGCGTTGGTGACCTGAGTCTTGATCTCTTCGGCGGCGAGGATCATCGCGCCGTCCTTGTGTGACTCGCCGTAGGCCGCGATCACGCCCGCGATCGCGCCCCATTCGGCTGCGGCCAGGCTCACGGGGATGGGCTTCGGCTGTGATCCTGCGGGCGATCCGCTCTCGCTGGTCATGGTGTCCTCCTGGGTGTCAGGTAGTGAATGTGATGTTCACAGTCTAGGGCGGGGGTCGGACATTGCGGCGAGCGCGACAGCGCCCCGCCGGTAGATCCCGGCGGGGCGCTGTCGGTGGGTCAGTAGTCCTCGTCGGTGCGGGCGAGGGTGTCGATGATCCGCAGTCCGTTGTGGAGGGGGATGGTGACGGTGGACAGGAGCGTGTAGCCCTGTGCGCCGTAGGCGTTCAGGTCGTCGTCGCGCTGCTGGCGAGCGCGGTTGCTGGCGATCTCGCCCTCCGCCTCGGTGTACTGGCGGGTGTCGATGGTGATGAATCGAGTGCGGTTTGCCATGGTGTCCTCCCGGATCGTTGGCTAGTGAATGTGACATTCACAGCCTACGGGTGGCCTCCGACATTGGAGCTGCCCACGGGTATAGGCCTCGGTTTCGGGGGTTCGCAGACATCGCAGGGCGGTGCCCCGCGACCGTCGCCGCGAGGCACCACACGAGGGGCTGGCTATGCGCCGGGGCACTCGGTGTCGATGTCGTCCTGGTCGAGCGGCAACAGTCCGCACGCCTGGCAGGTCGTCGTCCCGGTGAAGCGGCCGCTCTGCCACTGGTGGGCGAGCGGCTCGGCGGGTGCGTCCTCGTCGTCGGTGTCCATGGTCGCGGTCGCGCCGCAGTCCAGGCACCGGGCGGCGACGTCGCCGTTGAGGGTGACGACGACGCCGGGGACGCCGGAGAGCCATTCGATGTTGGCGTGGTCGCAGTCGGTAGTGGTGGTGGCCATGATGTCCTCCCGGAACGCTGGCTAGTGAATGTGACATTCACAGTCTAGAGAGGGGATCGGACATCGGCGGCGAGCGCACGCGACGGTGCCCTGCCGGTCGTCCGGCGGGGCACCGCGTGGGGTCAGGCCGCGTCGAGCGGCGTCCAGTCCCGTTCGTGGGCGGGGGTGTAGTCGATCAGCGCCGCGAGGCGGTCGCGTGCGGCCTGTAGCGCCTCGATCTCGGTGTCGTTGCTGTCGCCCTCGGCGGCGGCGAAAGTGTCCTCGATCAGACCGGCGATCTCCTTCTGTGCCGCCTCGTCGATGAGGGTGAGGCGGGCGATCTCGCCGTCCGGGTAGCGGGCATCCAGCGCCGCGGCGTCCTGGTAGTCGAAGGCCCACTGCTCGCCGAGGATCGCGAACGCCGCGGCGATGTCGCGGCCGCGGTCGCCGGTGCTGATCGCGACGTAGCCGCGGTTCAGGCCGGTGCCGACGTGCGGGTGCAGGTCGGCGTGGTCGGGGCCGAAGGTGATGTAGGTGGTCATGGTGTCCTCCCGGATCGGTTGGTAGTGAATGTGACGTTCACAGTCTAGGGCGGGGGTCGGACATCGCCGCGGGGTGTCGGTCGTGGGGTGCGTGGTGCGTGAGCGCCCCAGCCGAGGCGTAGGGCGCTCACGTCGTGGGGTGTGGCTACGCCTTCCAGGTGCCTTCCCAGCCCTCGGGGAGACGCACGCCGTGCTCGCCGTGCTCGTCGGTCTGGTGCAGGTACACGAGCACGTCGCCGGGGTCGGGGTCGGCCTCGTACTGCGGCACGGTGCGCTCGATGGTGTTGATCTGGCCGACGCTGTTGTAGCGCACGTCCACGTCGATCGCGCGCAGGTAGCCGTCCTCGACGTTGACGTGCTGATCGCAGCGCGGGCACCACAGCACGACGCGCTCGCCGTAGTCGGTCGGCTCGTCGAGCTCGACGATGCGCAGCGCGGGGAAATCGGCTGCCTCGATCTCGTGCATGACGCTCCACAGCCGGTCGATCAGGTCGTCGGCAGGGATGCGGGGAGCGGCCGCGGCCGCGGGTTCGGTGGTGGTCATTGTGTCCTCCTGGGAACGGTGAAGGCCTGCGGCGAGCGCGGGCGGGGATTAGAACTCGAGGTGCTCCCGCCGAGGGGAGGGGCGTGTAGCCGGCTCCCCTCGGGTGGGTGGTGCTCGCCGCCGCCGGGGTAGGTGTGCACCCGGCGGCGGCGAGGGGGTCAGACGGCTTCGACCAGCCCAGGGCTGACGCGCCAGCCGTTGGCGAGCGTGTACGACTTGGGGTTGGTGCGGACGATGAGCGTCTCGACTCCGGCCAGCCCGTCACGGGTGGTGCGCGGGTTGGCGACGATGCGCACGCGGGTTCCGGGGATCAGGCTCGGCAGCGCGGCCGCGGTGGCTTGCAGGGCAGCGGCGAGCGCGTCGTCGCTGTGCCCGGTCGGCTCGACGGTGGCGGTGCGGGCGAGGGTGTACACCTTGCCGGGTTCGGTGAGGGCTGCGATCTTCGCCTTGGTGCGGGCGAAGTCGATCAGCACGTACTCGGTGCCGCGGAAGCGGAACGTGTCGCCGGGGGTGCGGGTGATGAGGGTGGTGGTGTCGGTCATGGCGTCCTCCTTGGACTCTCGACGGTGAATGTGACATTCACAGGCTACGGGTGGCCTCCGACATTGGGCGGGGCGGGCGGCGCGGTCTGCGCGCCCGCCCCGGCGTGGGTCACTGGGCGGCGATCGCCGCGGTGATCTCGGCGGTGACCCGCTCGCGCTTGGCGTCGGCATCGCGCCCCGGCTCGAAGTGACCGAACGCGGTCAGGTACGCCTCGATCTGCCCGCGCAGGTACTCGGTGTTGCTGGCGTCGGCGTTGAGGCCGATGATCGCGTAGCGCGCTGCGCTCGCCGCGGCCCGCCAGCCGCTCTGCGTGAGGCCGTGGGGGTCGCCCTCGGGGAGCGAGTAGGGCTGCTCGATCTGGCCGTCGCGCGCGGTGTACTTGGTGACGGTGCGCTCGGTGACCACGACGGCATCCAGATAGTCGGGGTCGCCCTGCCCGCCGAGGGGCACCCACACCTGGGGGTCGTCGTCCGGGTGGTCGGCGTCGATGCGAGCGAGCAGGGCGGGCATTGCGGGGTCGAGGGTGAACGGGTCGCTGAGGCTGTAGTCGTCCCAGGCCTGGCGCAGCTCGTCCGGCTCGATGGTCGTCCATCCCTCGTCGAACTCGGCGCGCAGCGGAGCGTGGAAGCGGATCGCGCGCTCGACGGCTGCGCGGATGTCGTGGACGTTGTTGATGGTCTCGGTCATGGAGTCCTCCCGGAACGATTGCTAGTGAATGTGACATTCATAGGCTACGGGTGGCCTCCGACATCGCGCGGGGACATCGCGAGTGCGTCACGGGCGAGTGCCCGCCGGGGTGACCGGCGGGCACTCGGTGACGCTCAGCGGGCGAACGCCCAATCCGGGAGCACGGCTGCCGAGCAGAGGGTCGCGACGATCTGGCTCATGCCGTGGTCGGGGTCGATCGCGAGGGCGCGGTCGGTGTAGACGGTGGCGTGAGTGGATCGGCCCAGCGCCCAGGACAGCCAGGCGGCGGCGGCGAGCAGGTTGGGGCGCTCCTGGTCGTCGGCGTAGGCGGCAAGGTGGCGCACGAGCGCGAGTCCCGCCGTCAGCCGGTCGGCGTCGGGGCGGTCGCCCTGTCCGTAGAGGGTGCGGGCGATGCTCTCGGGGACGGGTGCGCCCATGATCGAGTGGCCGATCTGCGCGGCCAGGGCACGGGTGCCGTTGCCGCGGTCGGTGGCCCACTGGATGAGGGCCACGTCACGCCACAGCGGGATGCCGATGCCGGTGAGCAGGATCGCAGCCTGGCGGGTGTCGAGGTCGGCGGGGTCACCGGTCAGGGCGTCCTCCGCGACGGCGACGAAGTCCGCGAGGGCATCGTCGTCCATCCGCGCGGCCGCGAACGCGATCCGGGCGGCACGCGCCGGGTCGGCGTCGGGGATGCTCGCCCCGGCGGTCTGGGATGCTGCGACCTTCTCGCGCAGCGCGTCCGGGGTCGCGATCTCGGCGACGGGGCGCGGTGCCTCGCCGGTCAGGTGGCTGCCGTAGCCGTCGCTGGCGACGTAGAGCACGTCCACCAGGTGCAGTCCCTGCCGGTCGGCGACATCGGCGATCTGCTGGCCGAGATCGCGGGTGCTGTCGGCGTCCTCGGCGGCGTAGATCACGGCGGCTACCCCGGTCACGCGCGGCACTCGGCAGACCAGCCCGAGGCTGGTGTGCGCGAGCGTCGCGGCATCCGCGTCGAGGTCGAGTCGCATCGCCCCGATCGTGCGCGACGCCTCGAAGGGCACGAGCACGAGCGAGTCCTGCGGGGTGAAGCCGAGCAGCGCGGGCACGAGGCCGAGGAAGTCGCGCGGGGTGCCCGCCTTGATGGTGGTCGGTGTGGTGGCCATGGTGTCCTCCCGGAACGTTGGCTAGTGAATGTGACATTTACAGGCTACGGGAGGCCTCCGACATTGGTCGATGCACGCCAGGAGCCGACTCCCGACTGGCTCGTCGAAGGAGCAACCCTCGGAGAGCTCGCCGGGAAGATCGACGTTCCCGCCCAGGCGCTGGCCGAGACGGTCGCGCGATTCAACGAGCACGCCGCCCGTGGGGAGGATCCGGACTTCCACCGCGGTGCGAGCGCGTACGACCGCTACTGGGGAGACGAACAGAACCCGTATCCCAATCCCAGCCTCGCACCGCTCGAGCAAGGCCCCTACTACGCTCTCGCCGTGGTGAACGGCTGCTTCGGCACCAGCGGAGGGATCGCCACCGACGGCCTCGGAAGGGTCCTCGACGCAGACGGCGATGCCATACGCGGCCTGTTTGCGGTCGGCAACGCCTCCGAGAACGCCTTCGCCGCCGGCTACCCCGGCGCCGGCGCCACGCTCGGTCCGATCATGACCATGGCCTACCTTCTCGGGCGTACCGCCAGCGGCGCGTCGATCGGCGACCTGAGCCTTGCCGACGGAGCCGGGGCACGATGATCCGTCACGTCGTGTTCTTCTCGTTCGCAGCGAACCATGATCCTGCCGTGCTCGAGGAGTGGCGCGACCTGCTCGATGGTCTGCTCGGAAAGATTCCCGGCCTGGTCCGACTGTCACACGGCCCCGACGTGATGCGCAGCGAACGCGCATGGGACTATGCACTCGTCGCCGACTTCCGCACCCTCGACGATGTCCGTGCCTACGCGACGCACCCCGCGCATCTGCCGCTCTTCCCTCTCTCCGGAGCGATCTCGGAGCAGATCGCCTCGGTCGACTTCGAGATCGACGAGCAGTAGAGGAAGTACCCAGGCGCCGTGAAGAGCGAGGATGGTTTCTCGATGCCCCGAGTACGTGCGGTCACCCCCACCGTGGCAGAGGAGCTCCGCGACCTGAAGGCACGCTATTTTCACTACGTCGACCTGAAGCAGTGGGACGAACTGCGCGGACTCTTCGTGGACGACTGCGTCTTCGAAGGACTGTGGGCCGCCGCGCCCGACCCCGACACGTTCGTGGAGAACCTGATGCGCAACATGACCGAAGAGGTCGTCAGCGTCCATCACGGGTTCATGCCGCAGTTTCGGCGGATCGATGACTTCTCGGCTCGCGGGCGCTGGGCCATGACCGACTATCTGACGTGGCCACGCGGGTCACGAGGGTATATGGGGATCACCGTGCCGGAACAGAGGGGGATGCGGGGATATGGCTACTACGAGGAGCTCTACCGACTCACCGAGTCCGGCTGGCGCATCGCCTTCATGCGACTGAGCCGGATCCGCATGGATCCCATCGTTGGCGACGCGCCTGCGATCGACTACCCGGTGGTTCCCGCGGTCCCCGGCTGGCTGGACTGACGCCGACCCGCGGGTGCCGCACCCTCTGGTCCGAACCGTGAGCGCCGGCTCAGGTGAGGGTGTGGAGGGGCCAGCCGGTGTATGCCTCGGCGAGGAAGCGGCGGCCGGCTTCGGACTCGACGACGGATTGGAGCTCTCCGAGCTGGCGGAGGCGGTCGAAGTCCCTTGCATCGGGGGCGACGTGAAGCATGCTGGTCATCCACCAGGAGAAGTGCTGGGCCTTCCAGATGCGGTGCAGCGCCGTCTCGGGGAAGGCCTCGACGAGGCGGCTGTCCCTCTCGAGCAGAAGCGCGCGCAGCGCGCGCTCGAGAACGAGGACGTCGGCTACGGCAAGGTTCATGCCTTTCGCGCCGGTGGGCGGCACGGTATGGGCGGCGTCGCCGATGAGTGCGAGGCGGCCGCGAAGCAGTTCGAGGGCGACGAAGCTCCGGAATCGCAGCACGTCGCGTTGGAAGACGGGGCCTTCCTTGAGCGTCGTCCCCGGCACCCGCTTCTGCAGTTCTTCCCACAGTTGCTCCTCGGTGAGGGTGCTGGGGTCGGTGCGGGGATCGCATTGGAAGTACATGCGCTGCACGGTGGTGCTTCGCTGGCTGATGAGCGCGAAGCCATCGGGGGAGTTGCTGTAGATGAGCTCGTCGGCGCTGGGCGGCGCCTCGCAGAGGATGCCGAACCAGGCGAACGGGTACTCGCGGAAGTGCCCGCCTGTGTGGGAACCGGTTACGGCCTCCCGCACGACACTGCGTGACCCGTCGGCGCCGACGACGAACTCGGCCTCGATCTCGAGAGGCGATCCGTCTGCGCCGGTGGCGATGACGCGTGGGCGGTCGGACGCGGGGTCCTCGATACGATGCGCCGTCACGCCGAAGCGCAGGTCTTGGCCACTGGAGAGCCGCGCGGCGATGAGATCCTTCAGGACTTCGTGCTGCGGGTACAGCCACACACCGCGGCCGACGAGGTCGGCGAAGTCGATGCGGTGTCCGCTGCCGGCGAAGCGGAGCTCGATGCCGTCGTGGCGGTCTCCCAGGGTGCGGGCGCGGCTGAACGCGCCGAGCGTGTCGAGCACCTCGACGGTGCCCTGTTCGAGGATGCCTGCCCGGATCGTGGTCTCGATCTCTTCACGGGAACGCTGATCGATGACGACTGACTCGAGGCCGGACGCCGCGAGCAGATGCGACAGCAGCAGTCCGGCGGGTCCAGCGCCGACGATGGCGACGCGGGTGCGGATGGTGGACATTGGGGCGTCTCCTTCGACGTGACAACGGATGCCTCGCTCAGTGTGAACCCGGTTCAGACGGTCGAACGCCGCATTCCCGTTGAACGGGAGACGCCGACTATCGGGGGGACCGCAGCGTGGCCTCGATGCCGGTCACGGCTTCTCGCAGAGCGATGATCGCCGCCGTGTGCGGCGCTTGTCGTGGTAGCACCACGGAAAGCGCGGCGACGACTTCACCTGCGTCGCGGATCGGCACGGCCACGCCGGTCGAGACGGATTCGATCGAACCTTGCGCGATCGCCACGCCATCGCGACGCACGCCAGCGAGGAGACGGCGTAGACGTCCGGGATCGGTCACCGTCTCGGGTGCGAGAGCGCGCAACGGCTGGGCGAGCACGCGTTCGCGGAGATCGGCGGGAGCGTGCGCGAGCAGGACGAGGCCCGACGAGGAGGCGTGCAGCGGTAGCCGCCCAGCGATCCGTGTGATGTTCGCACCGGCGTCGGGGTGCGAAAGGCGTTCGAGGAACAGTGCTTCGTCCTGTTCGAGAACGGCGAGTTGGGTGTGCTGGCGGATGTGCGTCTGCACGCGCTCCATATAGGGGAGCGCCGCCTGGCGCAGACGTAGCGCGGTCGACCCGCGGAGGGCCAGTTCCCACAAGCGCATTCCCAGGTGGACGCGGCGGTCCTCGTCGCGTCCGAGCAGTCCGGCGTCGACCAGCTCGTCCACGATCCGGTGCGCGGTGGACGACGGCAGCGCCGCTCGGCGCCCGATCTGACTGGCCGACTGCACCGAACGATCAGCTGTGAACGTCTCGAGGACGCGCACGATGCGGTCGATCATCGAGTCGCTGGAGGGCGAGTTCGCCATGCGCTCAGGATGACACGGCTCGCGTCGACGGTGTTGCGGCGATGGTTGGTCCCCTGCCTGACGCGACGGCGGTAGCCTCGGCTCATGGTTTCTGTTCCGGATGCTGCAACGGCTTGGGAGCCCCTCACGCCTCATGCTGTCGCTGAGCTCCTTCGGGTCGGTAGCGCCCGCTGGTGGCTGTCGGGCGGGGTGGCCCTGGAGCACTGGCTGGGCCGGACGATCCGCGAACGGCCGAACACGGACGTGAGCACCACCCAAGGCGGGCTGCCGCAGCTGGTCCGGGCGTTGCCTGCCGGTTTCACCGCCTGGGCGCCTGCGGGGGAGGACGCCGTCATCCCCTGGGCCGACGCGCCCGACGATGCCGATGTGCAGCCGGTGCGGATTCAGGACGAGCGCTCCGGCGCCTGGGTGCTTCAGGTGAACGTCGAGGATGGGACGGAACATGCCTGGCTGTACCGGCGAGACCCGCGGCTGCAGTTGCCGTGGGATCGCGCCGTGCTCGAGGTCGACGGCATTCCGACCGGTGCGCCCGAGGTGCAGCTGGTCTGGAAGGCGTTGCGGCCGCGGCCGGAGGATGACCTCGACAAGGACGTGGTGCTGCCGCAGCTCTCGGACGAGGCCCGGTCGTGGTTCGAACGGGCGATCCTCTCCGTCCACCCGCACTCGAACTGGTCGATCCACGTGCGCAGCCCTTTCGCGCCCGCGAAGGCAAGCTGGAACCGCAAGAACGGCTAGGTCGGCCGGTGGTCGTCGGCGGCCACCGCATCCAGCACCACCGATCGGAACCACGTCTGCGCGGGAGACATGCTCAGTTCGCGTCGCGTGTAGAGCGCGACCGGGGTGCTCTGGCCCGGCCACGGCAGCTCGGCGATGCGCAGACCGGGGAACCATCCGCAGAACACCTCGGCCACGTGTCGCGGCAGCAGCACGACGAGATCGGTCGCCTCGAGCACCGCGGGCACGGTGGCGTACTCCTCGACCGTCAGCGTCACCTGCGGCATGAGTCCCTGTTCGATCATCGCCTGGAGCGGGTACACGTGGCCGCCGCGGGAGGACACCCGCACGAAGCGGCGCCCGACGAACATGTCCGCGGCGGTCGGAGGCAGCGGATGGGCACGCGAGGACAGCGCCACGTACTCCACGTCGCGCACCGGTGTGCGCCACAGCCGCGGCGAGTCCAGCAACGACACCGTGATCGCCAGGTCGATGGTGCCCCGGACGAGCCCGTCTTCCACCTGATCCGCGTCCAGCCGCCGCACCTGCAGGTGAAGGTCCGGCGCCTCCTTCGCGAGCACCGGCATGATCGGCGGCAGGAAGGTCTGCTCGCCGATCGAGGTCAGCGCGAGCGAGAGCTCCCCGCCGAAGCTCGCGGGATCGAAGGCGTCGGGCGCGCTCACCACGGCATCGATGCGCGACAGTGCCTCGTGCAGCGGTCCGAACAGCTGCCGGGCACGCGGGGTCGGCACCATCTCGTTCCCCTGGCGGCGGAACAGGTCGTCGCCGAACCGCTGCCGCAACCTCCTCAGCGTGTAGCTGACCGTCGGCTGCGTGACGTGCAATCGCTCGGCGGCGGCGGTCAGACTGCGCAGCTCGTACAGCACGACGAAAGTGCGCAACTGGTTGAGATCGGTGAGCGACATCGCATTGATCCCATCTATACGGTTCGGCTCCTACATCTATTGGACCATACCCATAGAGCGAACTAGAGTCAGGGTGACAGCACCGGCACCGCTGCCGACGTGGCACGCACCACCCGGCACCGACCCGATCACAGTGACGAGGACGCACGTTGATCATCGACATCCATGGCCACTACACCACGGCCCCCGCGCAGCTGGGAGCGTGGCGCGATCTGCAGATCGCGTATGCGGAAGGCGCGGGCGAGGCGCCCGACCCGGCCGCGCTGCGGATCAGCGATGACGACATCCGCGAGACCATCGAGGCGAACCAGTTGCGGCTGATGGACGACCGCGGCAGCGATGTCACGGTGTTCAGTCCCCGTGCATCGTTCATGGCCCACCACCTCGGCGACCTCGCCGTCAGCGAGACCTGGGCGCGCATCTGCAACGACCTCGTCGCGCGGGTGTCGCAGCTGTTCCCCGACCGTTTCCTCCCGGGCGCGATGCTCCCGCAGTCGCCGGGCGTCGACCCGAAGACGACCCTCGCCGAACTCGACCGGGCGGTGAACGATCTGGGCGTCGTGACCGTCAACATCAACCCCGACCCGTCCGGCGGACTGTGGACCGCCCCGCTGCTGACGGACAAGAGCTGGTATCCGCTCTACGAGAAGCTCGTCGAGTACGAGCTGCCCGCGATGATCCACGTGAGCACCTCGTGCAAGCCGCAGTTCCACACCACCGGCGACCACTACCTGGGTGCCGACACGACGGCATTCATGCAGCTGCTCAAGGGCGACCTGTTCCGCGACTTCCCCGACCTGAAGCTCGTCATCCCGCACGGCGGCGGCGCGGTGCCCTATCACTGGGGACGCTTCCGCGGCCTGGCGATGGCGCTCGGCAAGCCCGAGCTGGAGGAGCACCTCCTGGGCAACGTGTACTTCGACACGTGCGTGTACCACCAGCCGGGCATCGACCTGCTCACCGGGGTCATCCCGACCGAGAACATCCTCTTCGCGAGCGAGATGATCGGCGCCGTCCGCGACGTCGACCCGCGCACGGGCCACTACTTCGACGACACGAAGCGATACGTGGATGCGACCGGGAACCTCACCGACGAACGACGCGGACAGGTCTTCGAAGGCAACGCCCGCCGCGTGTACCCGCGCCTGGACCGCGCCCTGCGAGCCCGCGGCCTGTGACCTCACCCTGGAGAACCCGATGACTCAGCGACTGAACGACCTCGGCATCGTCCGCACGCGCATCGAGCGGCCCGACTCCGCCGACGTCGCGCGGCTCTCGCGGTTCGGGGTCGCCACGATCCACGAGGCGATGGGCCGGGTCGGCCTGCTGCGGCCGTACATCCGCCCGGCGTACAGCGGGGCGACGCTGTGCGGCCCGGCCGTCACGGTGCTCCTGCAGCCCGGCGACAACTGGATGTTCCACGTCGCCGCCGAGCAGGTGCAGGAGGGCGACGTCATCGTCGCCGGCTGCACCACGGAGAGCGAGGACGGCTTCTTCGGCGAGCTGCTCGCCACCTCCCTCACCGCCCGGGGCTGCAAGGGCCTGGTCATCGACGGGGGCGTCCGCGACGTCGCCGACCTCGAGAAGATGGGCTTCCCGGTCTTCTCCCGCGCCATCAGCGCGAAGGGCACCGTCAAGGCGACGCTGGGCTCGGTCAACATCCCCGTGGTCGTGGCGAACGCCGTGGTGAACCCCGGCGACGTGGTGGTCGCGGATGTCGACGGCGTCGTGGTCGTCCCCCGCGAGCTCGTCGGCGCCGTCGCCGACGCCTCGCAGAAGCGCGAGGACAACGAGGAGGCCAAGCGCCAGAAGTTCCGCGAGGGCGTGCTCGGTCTCGACATCTACGGCATGCGGGAGCCGCTGGCGGCCGCGGGCCTCGAGTACGTGGAGGATTGACGATGGCTCACGCACAGGCGATCGCGCACGGCGACACCAGCGGCGGCTTCGAGAAGACGCCCGGTTGGCTGGACTGGTACGACGGCCCGACGACCCCGACGTTCCGGCTCCCCGCCGGCGCTGTCGACGCGCACTGCCACGTGTTCGGCCCCGGCGCGGAGTTCCCCTACGCCCCCGAGCGCAAGTACACGCCGTGCGACGCGTCGGCCGCGCAGCTGTTCGCGCTGCGCGACCAGCTCGGCTTCGACCGGAACGTCATCGTGCAGGCGACCTGCCACGGCGCCGACAACCGGGCGCTCGTCGACGCGCTGCGCCGCAGCAAGGGGCGTGCCCGCGGGGTCGCGACGGTTCGTCGCGACGTGACCGACGAGGAGCTCGCCGAGCTGCACGAGGCCGGTGTGCGCGGCGTGCGGTTCAACTTCGTCAAACGCCTCGTCGACCGGGTGCCGACCGACTCGCTCGACGCGATCGTGGAGAAGATCGCCCCCCTCGGGTGGCATGTCGTCATCTACTTCGAGGCCGAGGACCTTCCCGACCTCTACGACTTCTTCTCGGCGATCCCGACGGACGTCGTGGTCGACCACATGGGGCGTCCGGATGTGACGAAGGACCCGGAGGGTCCGGAGTTCGAGCTGTTCCTGCGCTTCATGCGCGAGAACCCCAACGTGTGGACGAAGGTGTCGTGCCCCGAGCGGCTCAGCGCCACCGGTCCGCGCGCGCTGAATGGCGAGCAGCACGCCTATACGGATGTCGTGCCGTTCGCCCGTCGCGTGGTCGAGGAGTTCCCCGATCGCGTGCTGTGGGGCACCGACTGGCCCCACCCCAACCTCAAGGACCACATGCCTGACGACGGGCTGCTGGTCGACTACATCCCACAGATCGCGACGACCCCCGAACTGCAGCAGAGGCTGCTCGTCGACAACCCGTCGCGGCTGTACTGGCCCGAAGGAGAATGACCATGGCACTCGACAAGCCGTACAAGGACATCCCCGGCACGACCATCTTCGATGCCGAGCAGGCCCGCAAGGGCTACCACCTCAACCAGTTCTCGATGTCTCTCATGAAGCCCGAGAACCGCGAGCGCTACCTCGCCGACCGCGAGGCGTACCTCGACGAATGGCCCCTCACCCCGGTGCAGCGTCAGGCGGTGCTCGATCTCGACCTGAACACCTGCATCGCCGAGGGCGGCAACATCTACTTCCTGAGCAAGATCGGCGCCACGCACGGTCTGAGCTTCCAGCAGATGGCCGGCTCGATGACCGGGATGTCGGAGGCGGCGTACCGCGACATGATGGTCGGAGGTGGCCGACGTCCCGAGGGCGTGCGCCTGAAGGATCTCGACGGGTGGACCCCGCCCTCGAACGAGAAGTCCGAGGTGATGCGCCCGGACGCCCCCGCGAAGTTCACGTCGGCGCTGTTCACGTCGCACGTGCCGGCGATCGGCGCCGCGATGGACCTGGGCAAGACCGAGGAGCCGTACTGGAAGAAGGTCTTCGACGGGTACCAGTGGACCCGGAAGTGGGCCAAGGAGAACACGCCCGACGTCATCATCCTGGTGTACAACGACCACGCCACGGCGTTCGACTCGAACATCATCCCGACCTTCGTCCTGGGCACGGGCGCGCACTATCCCGTCGCCGACGAGGGTTACGGCCCGCGCCCGGTGCCCGACGTGAAGGGGTATCCCGAGCTCGCCGCGCACATCGCCCAGTCGGTCATCCAGGACGATTTCGACCTCACCCTCGTCAACGAGATGGTCGTCGACCACGGCCTGACCGTGCCGCTGTCGCTGGTGTTCGGCGACGTCGAGGAGTGGCCGTGCCGGGTCATCCCGCTTCCGGTGAACGTCGTGCAGTACCCGGTTCCGTCCGGGCGTCGGTGCTACGAGTTGGGCAAGGCGATCCGTCGCGCGCTGGACAAGTGGGACGGTCCCGAGCTCAACGTGCAGATCTGGGGCACCGGGGGGATGAGCCACCAGCTGCAGGGCCCGCGCGCGGGACTGATCAACGAGGAGTGGGACAACGCGTTCCTCGACCACCTGATCGCCGACCCGCTGGGCCTCACCGAATGGTCGCACATGGAGTACGTCGACGAGGCCGGATCCGAGGGCATCGAGCTGGTGGACTGGCTCATCGCCCGTGGGGCGATGGACGACCAGTTCGGCGGCGGGGCGCCCGAGGTGAACCACCGGTTCTACCACGTCCCGGCGTCCAACACCGCCGTCGGCCACCTGGTCGTCACCAACCCCGTCGCGCCGCGGCCCGTCGAGTCCGAGAGTGTGAGCCTCCCCCTGGAGGAAGTCCACGCATGAGTGACAAGGTTCGCGTCGCCGTCGTCGGCGCCGCCGGCGCCTTCGGCATGAAGCACCTCGACGGCCTCGCGAACATCCCCGACGCCGAGGTGACCGTCGTCAGCGGCACCAGGCCCGAGCCCACGGAGTCGGTGGCCGAGAAGTACGGCGTGCCGAATGCCGTGCTCGGTCTCGACGCCGTGCTCGAGCGAGACGACGTCGACGCGGTGATCCTCGCGACGCCGACGCAGCAGCACGCGGATCAGACGCAGGCGGTGCTCGCCGCGGGCAAGCACGTGCAGGTCGAGATCCCGCTCGCCGATTCGCTGGCGGATGCCGAGGCCACCCTGGCCGCGGCATCCGCCTCCGACCGGGTCGCCATGGTCGGGCACACGCGGCGGTTCAACCCGTCGCATCAGCTGGTGCACAACCGGATCGCGGCCGGCGAGTTCGCGGTGCAGCAGATGGACGTGCAGACGTACTTCTTCCGCCGCACGAACACGAACGCGAAAGGCGAGGCGCGGTCGTGGACCGACCATCTGCTGTGGCACCATGCGGCACACACGGTCGACCTGTTCGCCTACCAGGCGGGTCGGATCGTGCAGGCCAACGCCATCCAGGGCCCGATCCACCCCGACCTCGGCATCGCGATGGACATGTCGATCCAGCTCAAGAGCGAGACCGGCGCGATCTGCACGCTGTCGCTGTCGTTCAACAACAACGGACCGTTCGGCACGTTCTTCCGCTACATCGGCGACACCGAGACCTACATCGCGCGCTACGACGACCTCTACAACGGTCGTGACGAGCAGATCGACGTCTCGCAGGTCGCCGTCAGCCTCAACGGCATCGAGCTGCAGGACCGGGAGTTCGTCGGCGCGATCCGCGAGGGCCGCGAGCCGAACTCGTCGATCCGCCAGGTCATCGACTGCTACCGCGTGCTCGGCGCGCTCGAGGAGCAGCTCGCGTGAGGCTTCCCCGCATGGGGCTCGGGTGCATGTCCCTCAGCCATGCCTACGGCACCCCTCCGTCTCTCGAGGACGGAGTGGCGCTCGTGCGTTCCGCGCTCGACGACGGCGTCCAGCTGCTCGACACCGCCACGCTGTACGGCGGCGGCCGCAACGAGGAGCTCGTCGGGCGCGCGATCGCGGGGCGTCGGGACGAGGTCGTGCTGGCCAGCAAGGGCGGCATGGCGCTCGTCGACGGCGTGAAGGTCATCGACGGGCGCCCCGAGACGCTGCGCGCACAGGTCGACGCCTCGCTGCGGCGGCTCGGCGTCGAACACATCGATCTCTACTACCTGCACCGGTGGGACAAGAAGGTGCCGATCGCCGAGAGCGTCGGGGCGCTGGCCGAGATGGTGGCGGCGGGAAAGATCGGCGCCATCGGGCTGTCGGAGGTGTCGGTGGACCGTCTCCGGGAGGCGCTCGCGGCGGCGCCCATCGCCGCGGTGCAGAACGAGTACTCGCTCTGGAGTCGCAATCCCGAGCTCGGCATCCTCGACGCCACCCGTGACGCCGGGGTGGCGCTGGTCGCGTTCTCACCGGTCGGACGCGGGTACCTCGCCGACTCCATCACCGACCCGGAGCAGTTGCCGCCGAAGGACATCCGCCGCGCGATGCCGCGCTTCCAGCCGGAGCACTGGGCCGCCAACGCCGCGTTGCTGCCCGCGTGGCGAGCCCTCGCCGCCGAGGCCGGCCGCACGCCGGCACAGCTGGCCTTGGCGTGGCTGCTCTCCCGCGGCGATCACGTCGTGCCGATCCCCGGGAGCACGGATGCGCACCACGTGCGCGAGAACCAGCGCTCTCTCGGCACGGTCGTCGATCCCGCGGTGCTCGTGCGCGCGGGCGAGCTGATCGACACCGCCACGGTGTCGGGGCCGCGCTACAACGCCACCGGGACGAGCGAGGTCGACGCCGAGTCGTTCGAGGCGGCCGTGTGAGAGCCATCTCCTCCATGGCGACGCGTCAGGTCCTCGCCGACCTGGCCACGGCGGCAGCGGACAGGGGGTTGCCCCTCGTCGAGATCGAGTCCGTCGGCGGAGTGGACGCCGCCCAGCGCGTGGCCGGGGGTGAGCAGCTCGATCTGGTGTTCCTCGCCGCCGACGCTCTGGACCGGCTCTCCGGAGACGGCCACGTGGACGCGGCGACGGTCACACCGCTCATGCTCTCGCGCGTCGCGGTCGCGGTTCCCTCGGGCACGCCCTCGCCCGCCGCCCGCCCCGACACGGCGGCGTTCGCGGACGCCCGCGGGGTCCGCGAGGCCCTGCGCGCCGCCGCTCGCATCGGCTACTCCACCGGCCCGAGCGGCACGGCGCTCGTCCGCACGATCGACGACTGGGGCCTCACCGGCCAGGTGGGCGATCGTCTCGTGCAGGCGCGACCCGGCATCCCGGTCGCCCGGCTGCTCGCCGACGGCCAGGTCGACCTCGGCTTCCAGCAGCTCAGCGAGCTCGTCGGTCAACCCGGGGTGCGCATCCTCGGTGTCCTGCCTTCGGACTGCGCCATCGAGACCGTGTTCTCGGGCGCCGTCGCGACCACCTCATCCGACCCGCGACGAGCCCGCGACGTCCTGGCGTTCTTCGCGTCCGATTCGACGGCATCCATCAAGACAGAGCACGCCTTCAGCCCGCCTGCACGACGGGACTGACCGGGATTCGGCGCCGCTTCGCCCGGTGTGCCGGATGGCTCACGCGGCCGTCAGGCGTCCGGCGTCTGCTCGGGGCCGAACCGGGCGGTGAACTCGTCGACGTCGAGAACGTTGCGTCCGAGCCGGCCGGACACCTGGTTGTAGGTGCCGGTGATCTCGAGGTCGCGGGCGCTGCGGAGCGTGCCGACGTAGCGGGGCTGCCAGCCGGTCTGCGCCAGCAGCGGGCGGACCTGCGCGGATGTCTCCGCCGAGTCGGCCAGGTACGGCAGGACCGCCTTCGGGCTCGCCTCGGCGATCGCGGAGCTCGCGACCGCGGCGGTGGCGAGGTTCGAGAACGCCTTCACGTGTCCCACGTTCGCCGGAAGGAGCGACGCCAGGTACTGCCCCGCAGACCCTTCCACGGGTCGCCGCAGCTGCACGCCCGTGGGCGTGACGTCCAGCGGGTTGGCGACGTCGATCAGGATCTTGCCGTCCAGGAGGTCCCCGAGTGCAGAGACCACCGCCTGCTGCGGGGCGCCCCAGAGGGTGGTGAGGGCAAGGAACGGGGATGCCTGGGCGGCTTCCTCCAGGGATGTCGCTATGTCGATGCGGGCATTCCGCGCGATCGGTCGGAGTCGCCGGGCGGCGGCCTCAGCCTTCGCCGGCTTGTAGTGGAACAGGCTGATGTTCACGCCGTGGGAGGCGAACAGGCCTGCGATCGCTGTGCCGTGCCGACCGGGGCCGATCAGCGTCAGCGTCGGCGTCTGCGTCGTGGACATCTGGTCACGCCTCCTGGGGCAGGTGCGGGTTGTCGGAGAGGTCCACGACGGTCTTGCCGACGGCGTGGTGCGTGTCGAGGATCCGATGGATCTCGACGATCTCGCTGAGCGGGAGACTCGTGACCGGCATACGTACCGACACCAGCCACCCCGAGACCGCCAGCCAGAGGCACGCACACCGCACCCAACCGGAGGGCCGCGCCGCGGCCCGACCCCGCGCGCAGCGCCCGGCCTGCCGGGCGCCCGTCCCTGCGAGCGCAGCGAGCGGGGCACTCGGGAAG
>NZ_JAGMTU010000012.1 GCF_023703415.1 Microbacterium sp. USTB-Y
TGAGGCGATTTCGGCCATGAGGAGGGCTCCGAGTGAGGCGGAGGGGAAGACAGGGCCCCTGGGGGCCATCCAGAGGCCCTGTCTGTCTGGGGGGGCGGAGCGGTTAGTGTGCTCCGGCCTGTGGGGCGCGCTCGACTCGTCGACTGCGCTTGCCCCTGGATGGCGGGTTGGCTCAGCTGCGGCGCGGGGCGTAGGAGACCTTGGCCTCCATGTCGCCACTGACGGCCTGCATGAGCTTGGTGCGGATTCGGCACACTCGGCGGTTGAGCGTCTCCCGGCTGACGCCGAGCTCGGCCGCTGCTTCCTCACGCGCCACACCGGGGTCACCCTCTGCGAGCTCGATGCGTGCAAGCAGCTGGACCTCGTCGCGGCGGAGGGTGCCGGAGTCGATCGCCCAGGTGAGGATCGTCACCAGATCCCGGAAGACGTCGTCGCTCTCGTCGGGGCCTGCGATCTTCTCGAGCAGCTCGTCCTCGATCGGCATCGCGTCGACGCTGTGCTCGCTGCCGAACCAGACTCCGAGGTTCTTGATCGTCTCGAGACGGATGTTTCCGGAGACGGAGTGGACGCGCTCGAGCGGGTAGGTGTGAATGACCTCCCAGAGCACGCCGATCGTCGCAGTGCGGGCGTCGGCGGGGGAGTGCTGCCACAGGCTGCGCATGCTGCTGCAGCTGCTCGGCAGCCGCAGCGCGAGCGGCATGAACGACTTGAGCAGGACGCGGCCGGCGAAGGTATCGCCGGCGTGCTCGAGGGTGAGCAGCTCGAGCAAGAGCGCGTCGCGCTGTTCGGGAGCTTGCGGCTGCCGGATGAGGTTCACGGCCTCATCGCCGGTCAGCTCGCCGAGCGTTCCGAAGTGGTGAGTGGTGTGGGAGTGGAAGCTGTTCCACTCGTCGAACAGCTGGTCGGCAAGAGGTGATGTCTTCGCCCAAGCAGTCATGAGAAATGGCCCTTCGTCGTGACGTCGGTTGACGAAGGGCCACGTTCCTCAGCACCCCTGGTTCAGATCCTGGAAAGTTCCGGGCGGGCAGGAGAGTGCCCGACCGGCGGATGCTGGCTTCGGTGGGTCTGAGTCGCGATCCGATGCTGTAAATGCCCGTTCAGGGGTGGTTTCCATGTCTCGCTGCATGGGCGCAATATCCACGCAAGATTTCTTCGATCCGCGATGTCCGCGAAGGGCCGAAAACCCGGCCTATACAGATATGCCCCCGTTGGTCGGGAGGCATCAGGACTCCGCGGAAGGGACAGAAACGTGAGCGAGAGCAGCACCGCAGACAGCGCCGACGACGCCATGTGGGAAGGATTCAAGCCCGACGCTGCACGCGCGATCCGTGCGCGCCAGGGGTTCGAGGAAGCGGTGGCGAGCACCCTCGACGCACCCTTCGACCCCTCCACGCATGGCCGCGTGGTGAAGGCGGTTGAGGAGCTCTCGGCAGCGGTGCCGGCAGCTCTGCGGGTGGCGCAGCTGCGAGTGGGAGGAGCTGCATAATGGCGCGCCGCGAGAAGACGTCGAAGCCAGCCAAGGAGACGAAGACCGTCCCGGCACAGGGGAGCAGCTGGACCCATGGTCGGCAGCTGGGCGGCAAGGTGCTGTCCGCACTCCTGTTCGCCGCGATCGCGTGTGGGCCCATCGCGCTCTTCGCCGCGGCCGCACGTCCGGCGCCCGTCGTCGCCGCAGCGCCCGAGGCGCAGGCAGCGGGGCTGAGCACGCAGCAGCAGGCTGCCGGCGGTTACGCGGAGGGATTCGTCTCCTCGTGGCTGAGCGCGACGAAGGACGCGCCGGGTGACCTGGCTACCTACGTCGACCTGGCGGCGCTGCGGCAGCTGTCGGTCACGGCCTGGGAGTACCGCGACCTGTCCGTGGTCTCCATCACACCCGTCGACGGCTCGGACTTCGTCAACGTCGTCGTCGCGGCGAACATCAAGGAGCTGTCGGTGACGGACTCCGACGACACCAGCACGACGAGCTGGCCGCGCCGCTACTTCCAGGTGGCGATCGCGGTCAACGGAGACACGGTGCGGGCAGTCGGTCTCCCGGCCCAGATCTCCGCTCCCGTCCAGGGCGAGACAACGTCGCTGGTCTACAAGCAGACCATCGGATCCTCTGACCCGTCTGCGGAGACGGTGTCGGCGTTCCTCGGCGCGTACCTTGCCGGCTCGGGCGACCTGTCCCGATACAGCGCCCCGGACACATCCTTCGTGGCGATCTCGCCCGCCCCCTACGTGATGGTCAACGTCGAGGAGCTGCGGTCGGACCTGACGCCCACGGAGTCCCCGAGCGATGGCGACACCCTCAAGGTGCTCGCGACCGTCTCACTGCTGAGCCCGCTGGACCAGCAAGTGACCTCGACGTACACGCTCACCCTCACCGCGCGTGCCTCCCGCTGGGAGGTCAGCGCCATTGATCTTGCACCGCAAGCGGTCTCCGACAAGGGATCGACAACCCCCACGCCGACACCGTCCGGTAACGGCAACTAAGGAAGGAACACCAACCATGTTCGATTGGATCAACGGGATCACCGCTGATGCGACGACTGCTTTCCGGGCGGTCGTGTTTCTCGCAGCAGCAGTGATCTTCTTCGTCGTCGCCGCCAAGGTGCGGTTCGCCATGGCGACGACCATCATCACCGGCATCGCGTGCGGCCTGGCCATGTTCCTCGCCGCCGGCGGTGGCGAGTGGGTCATGGGCCTCATCCAGACCGAGACCGTCGACGCCATCGGAGTGACGATCCACCAGATCGCAGCTCCGGCGGACGTCCTGGTGCTCAACGAGACCACCACCGCGGCCGGCGACACGGTCTACCGGCTGGTCGCGTAAGGGGCGAACGTGGCCGATCGCGACGAAGAGAGAGAGGTTGCGCGCTTCTACACGCGCAGCCGCCGGTTCCCAAAGTTCATCGGCCGTCTCCACGACGGCACGAAGATCCCTGGGGGCCCCTACACGCTGACGCAGGGCGTCGTCCTGGCGATCGTCCTGGTCGTCGCGCTGATGACGCAGAGCGTGTGGGGGACTGGCTCTCCGATCGTCGACATTCCCGTCGCTGCCTTCGTGTCCTGGGGAGCAGCGTGGGGAGCCGGAAGGATCCCGGCCACACGCCGGAACCTGCTGAGCATCATCACTAGCGGCATGTCCGCGATGACCCGCCCCGCAGCCGGCCGCTACCGCGGAGTGACCATGCGGGTTCGCCCGCCCCACTTCGCAGGCGGCGGAACAACGATCGCCGAGCCGGTCGGAGCCACGCTCGCCCGCCCGGATAGCGAGAACACCGCACCCGCACCGGAAGCGCCCGTCGTGGCGCAGCCGGTCCTGCAGCCGCGCTCGACGCCGCTGCCGGCGCACGCACCCGCACACGCGGTCAGCGGCGTCGAGCGCCTGCTGCAGCAAGCCCGAGGAGGCAACTGACCATGAGCTACTCATCCCTCCTCCCCATCCTCGGCGGCACGCCGATCACGGTCCCCCTCAGCGGCGGTCGCGATCTGCTGCTGGCCACGCCGACCGACTGAGAAACGAGACGACGATGCAGATTCCGGCAACAGCGATGACGAGCAACCTGATGTGGACCCGCTCGGGCGTGGTCTGGGCGACGTGGCGGCTGCAGCCGCTCCCGTATGCCTACGCCACCGCGGCCGCAAAGCAGCTCGTCAAGGCGCACCACCAGGCGCTTTTCCAGGCCCACCGGGGCGAGGGGCTGCTGCTGGGGCTGTGCGCTGACCT
The DNA here is from genome assembly GCF_023703415.1 of Microbacterium sp. USTB-Y. Classification (GTDB taxonomy): domain Bacteria; phylum Actinomycetota; class Actinomycetes; order Actinomycetales; family Microbacteriaceae; genus Microbacterium. Next base: position 3,713 of record NZ_JAGMTU010000012.1, read on the forward strand.
GGACCCGGTGTCGATCGTGGAGCGGATGCTGGATGGGGTTCGCATCGACGAGTGCCCCGACTGGGCGCGCGAGGTCGAGCTGACCCTGGACGCGCTCGAGCAGATCCCGCTCGGAACGCGCGCGTTCTGGTTCTCGGTCCCGCTCGCGGCCGGTTCGATGAAGGCGCGCGCGATGTCGGCACTGCGCGCCGCCGACACCAAGCTGCGTGACACGCTGGCTCTTCCCCGTCAGCTGCCTACCGACTCCGAGATCGCCGCTGCTGCGCGGATGGCCAAGGAGATCGAGGTCCGCATCCCCGCCGCGTTCCAGCCGACCCGCGCAACGCCCGCCGAGCAGATCTGGATCGCCCTTCACTCGCAGCAGCGCGGCCTCTCCGCAGACCTCGCCGCCCCTGTCCCGCCTGCCGAGGGTACGGAGGACGGATTCGGCGCCGACGAGCTCGCGCACTTCCAGATGCCCTCCGCGATGCCAAACCCTTGGCTCGACGAGGGCGGGCAGAGTGACATCGCCCCCAAGTCCGGGCAGCAGTTCCTCCCGTTCAAGCGCCGCTACCTCAAGGTGCACAGCCCCTACGCGGACGAGACGTCGTCCTACCAGGTGGTGCAGGCCATGGTCGCCGCGCCCAAGGCCGGCTGGGTCTCGCCCGGCGTCGAGTGGATCTCACACGTCGACCAGTTCCCCCTCGACGTCGACTGGGGGATCCGTTTCACCGTCACCGGCGCCGACGAGGTCAAGCGTCGCAACAAGAAGGCCGAAACCGCCATCGAGGAGCAGTACAAGCATCAGGAGGGCACCGCGACGATCACCGGCGGCGGATCCGACCTCGGCGAGATCGCAGAGACGCTGGCCGCGTACCACGCCTCCCTCAACCGCTCCGACAAGGAGGTCGAGGTTCAGGCGACGGTGCTGTTCGCTGTGGGGGCAGATACCGCCGATCTCGCGAAGGCCAAGGGCCGATTCGTGGCAGACGAGTACAAGCGCGCCGACTTCCTCCTCGAGGCGCCCCTGGGCGGTCAGGAGGAGCTTTGGTGGGCGATGATCCCCGGCACGCCCACCGGGCGCATCGTCCGTGAGCTCACCCAGATCACGACCGGCCGGGAGTTCGCGACCGGAGTGCCGCTTTCCAGCAACGAGCTCGGAGACGAGAAGGGCGCCCGCTTCGGCGAGAACATCAGCACCGCACGCCACACCCCGATCCTCCGCGACGCGGACGGCAGTATCCAGGCCGACACCAGCGCCAGCTTCGGCGTGGTCGCCGAGCTCGGCGCCGGCAAGAGTGTGCTGCTCAAGGGAGACATGGGCGACACGGTCGACCGCAACGGCCGCGTCGTCGCGATCGACCGCACAGAGGCCAAGGAGTACGCGGTCTTCGCGCAGAGCCTCCGGCCGGACACCACGACGATCGTCGACCTGATGACCCCGGAGTACTCGCTGGACCCGCTGCGGGTGTTCGGCCCTCTCGTCGGCGCACGCATGGTGCAGTCGCTCTTCGCGGTGATGCTCGGCATCCGGGCTCGCGACTCCCGAGGCGTTGCCCTGTCCCGCCTCCTCGAGCCGGAGTACGTCGCCGCGCACGACATCACCAGCCTCGGTCGCCTGCGGGCACATCTCAAGACGATCTCCTCCGCGGAGAGCGATGAGCTGTCGGGCCTGATCAACCTGGTCGCGTCGAAGGACATCGGCGAGGTCCTCTTCAACGACGGGCTGACCGCTGTCGACCTGAAATCGCGTGCCCTGGTCTTCCTCACCCATGGGCTGTCGCTGCCGGACAAGACCGAGCTCGAGCACGCGCACCTGTTCGAGGAGATGCCCCTGGAAAAGATCTACGGCCGCGCGATGTACGCGATGCTCATGGGGATCTCCCGCGAGGTCTGCTTCATGAACCCCGGCGAGCTCGCCGGCGCCTACTTCGACGAATGCCACCACATCACCCAGTCACCCGAGGGTGAGCGCGACCTGCGCATCGGCATCCGCGATGGCCGCAAGCACCGCGCGTTCTTCGCCCTTGGCTCCCACGATCCCGCCGACTTCGGTGAGACCCAGACGCGCGGCCTGCTCAAGACCCGCTACGTGATGCGTCAGACCGACAAGGATCTGGCGCGCCGCGCGATCGAGTGGTTGACCGGCGAGCCTGCAGACCCGGCGATGGTCCAGGTGGTCACCGAGGATCTGTCGCCGCTCGGCCCGGACGGCAAGGTCGCCCCTGAGCGGCGCGGTGAGGGCCTGGTCCGTGACCAGCGCGGCCGGATCGGAAAGTTCCGCAAGACGCTCCCCGAGCGCCCCGACCGACGCGAAGCGGTGCTGTCGACTCCGTCTCTGGTGACGCCATGATCGGGTTCTACCGGCACACCTTCGAGACCCTGGGCGGCGCGTTCTGGCGGATCCGGTTCTGGGTGCATGATCACCCCCGGTGTAGCAAGGTCTTCGCCGTGATCCTGATCGACCTGTTCCTGGTCCTGTTCGGCAACACGTACTGGGCCTTCGCCGCTGACGGTGGCGGCTCGTCCCCGTTCATGCTCGGCGGCGACATCACCGACAGCGACGGCGTCCCCCTGACCAACTACACGGTGCTCCCGCTTGACCGCGGCGACGTGTTCACGATGGGGAAGTTCTTCATCTCCATGTGGATCGACCCGATCTGGACCGGGCATCTGGGTCTGGTGTCGTGGATGATCTGGTTCTGCGACTGGCTGCTCTCCTTCGAGTGGGTCGACATCGTCGCGGCACCGTTCGGTGCGCTGGCCGACCTCCTGCAGGACTTCCTCGGCGAGATCGCGTGGATCCCGTTCGCGCTGACGATCGCCGGCGGAGTCGCAGGCCTGGCGATCATGCTCGGCCGGCACTCCACCGGGTGGGCGGAGCTGTTCATCTCGGCGTGCTGCGCAGTGCTGGCAACCGGGCTGCTCGCCAACCCGATCGCCTCGCTCACCGCCGCCGGCGGCGCCTTCGACACCGCCCAGGAGTACGGCGGTCAGATCGCCGCCGTCGTCGTCACCGACGACATCAACAGCACGGAGCTCGACTCCGAGAACCTGCTGTCCGCTGCGGTCACATCGCAGCTGGTCGACATCTTCGTGAAGATCCCTGCGCAGACGATCGCGTTCGGCCACGCCCTCGAGGGGCAGTGCGCCACGACCTTCACCGACACGATGACCAGCTCGGCGCCTATCCAGACCGGCGGCAACGAGGTCCGCGACGCGGTCGGCGGCTGCGACGAGGAAGCGAAGACGTTCAACCAGAACCCCAACTTCGGCCAGGTGCTCACGGCTGTCACGATGACCCCCGGCGCGTTGACCCTGTTCATCCTCCCGATGGCATTCGCCGTGCTGTTCCTGGTCACGGTGCTCGGCTTCCTGATCTCCGCGATCAAGACCATGTGGAACGTCTACATCGGGATCCTCCCGGTCAACCGATACCCGCTTTGGAAGTCCCTCGCCGACACCTTCATGGGCCTGGTCGCGATCGTCTTCATGGCGGTCGTCATGGCTGCCGTTCTCAAGCTGACCGTCGCAGCAATCACCGGGCTCAGCAGCCTGGGGATCCCGCTCGTCGCGCAGATGACCTTCGCAACGCTGGTGATGATCGTGCTGCTGTTCCTGATCATCCGGGCGCGCCGGATCGCGAAGAAGACAGGCCAGTCGATCGCCGAGCAGCTCTCGCGGTACGGCATCGGCAAGGGTGGCCCGACGCAGCGCGACGGGGTCAAGACCGTCGCGGCGATGGGCGCCGTGTCGACGATCGCGGCCGCGGCTCTGCGCCGCCCTGACAACACGGTCGACGCGCGCTCCATCAACTTCGGCGCTGCGGCCGCGCAGGACATCGGCACAATGACCGCCACACGCCCGCCCGCGACGCCTATGCCGCCCTCTTCGCCATCCGGCGGCTCGTCGGGCCGTCCGGCGCTCCCGTCGCCGCAGAAGGGCCCTGGGGGCGGATCAGCGGCGGGTGCCGCCGCCAAGGCATCGAAGACGGCGGATCTGGTGTTCACGGCCGCGCGAATCGGTAAGGGCGCCGCAGCTGGCGGTCTTGCCGGCGCCGCCGGCGCCGCGGCGCTCGAGGTCGGTGGCCGGGTGGCGACCAAGGGGGCATCCAAGGCGGTCTCCGCGGCCGCGTCCGCCGGTAGCAGCACGCCACGAGCTGCCGGTGACCCGAAGGTGGTTCCGATGGTCGTCGACCCGGCGCCGACGTCGACGCGCACCCCGGACGGCCCGCGCCGCATCGTCGTGGACTCTTCGGGCATGGGGCACATCGAACGGCGCCCCTCCTCCTCCGGGGTCGTCGACATCACGTCGCTGCCACCGCGCGCCCCTCGATCCCCGCGCAGCGGTGAGATGCGTGCCCGGCTCGCGATCGCGCAGAAGTAGTCCGCATGTCCGCATCGGGAGTGCTCGAGCGCACCGCTGACGTCGCAGGCGCCGCCAGCGGTGGAGACGACGGGGACGGAGGCGGCTCGCGCAAGGTCATCCTCTGGGTGATCGCGCTCGTGCTGGTGCCGGTGGTGATCTTCGCCGGCTACACGATGTTCCTGATGATGGCGATCGCCGGCGCCTCCGGCGGCGGGTCGTCGCAGTGCACAGCGGGTTCGCTGACAACCGACAAGCTCGAGGTCCAGACCACCGGAGGATCGACCCGCACCCTCGGTGCGACCGAGCTCAGCCACGCGGCCACCATCCTCGCGGTCGCTCGATCCCTGGGTGTGTCCGCGCGAGGACAGCAGATCGCGATCATGACCGCGCTGCAGGAGTCCGGCCTGAAAATGTATGCCAACTCCTCGGTGCCCGAATCTCTCGACTACCCCCACGACGCGGTTGGCAGCGACCACGACTCGGTCAACTACTTCCAGCAGCGCGTGTCGGGCTGGGGCACCGTCGAGGATCTCATGGACCCCGTCTACGCCGCCAAGGCGTTCTTCGGCGGCGAGGAGGGCCCCAACGGCGGATCTCCTCGAGGACTGCTCGACATCCCCGGCTGGGAGGAGATGGGGCTGGGAGAGGCTGCGCAGACCGTGCAGGTCTCCGCGTACCCGACCGCCTACGACAAGTGGGAGCCCGCCGCTCAGCAGATCATCACCGCGGTCGGCGGGTCGGTCAGCTGCGACAGCAGCACCGTCGTCGGGCAGGCCGCATTCCCGCTCTCTCCGGGCTACCAGATGACGTCCGGCTACGGTCCCCGCGACATCTCGGTCCCTGGCGCCTCCTCGTGGCATGTTGCGATCGACCTGCAGCACTGGCCGAACCCGTGCGGCGACCCCGTCTACGCGATCCTGCCTGGCACGGTGACCCTCAGCAGCTCGCTGTGGCTGTCAATCAAACACCCCGATGGGTTCGTGGTCTCCTACCTGCACATGTACAAGAGCGAGCGCCTCGTCGACGTCGGGGACACCGTCACTGCCGGCCAGCAGATCGGTGCGGTCGGGAACGTGCCGCCCAGCGGAGGATGCCACCTGGACTTGCGCATCAACAAGAACGGGACGACCAACGCGGCCGTCGCCGCGCTGCGGGAAGCACCTGCTCTGGGTGCTCCCGCCCAGTACGCCGGCTTCGTGGACCCCGAAGAGTTCCTCCGCCTCTACGGCATCGAGATCTGCCCCACAGACGGCACCTGCCGGCGCCTCTAGCCCCCTGGAAACCCGCGCGATATCACGGTTTGCGCCCTACTGACGACCTGGAAACCGGCCTGTAGTGTGGGGATCAGCCCCGGCCCGAAACGGGGCCGAAGCCTCCCCCATTCAGACGGTGACTCGTGCCCTCAACAGATGTCAGCGCCACTGGCGACGCCGACCGACCCGCAGGGTCAGTCTCGGCCACCGGCTACCGCTCAATCGCGTACTTCCTCCCGGTTGCCCTGCACTCGCGGCTCAAGGCTGCGTGGTGGGCGACGAGAGACGAACCGGAGGGCGCGCCGGCGTTGGCCGGTCTCGTCGAGGTCGCGATCGGCCACGAGGCCGACCGTCTCGAGCAGCTCTACAACGAGGGCGTCCCGTTCCAAGCCGCGCCCACCCGCGCCCAGGGGGTCAACCCCAAGGGGGCTTCCGGGTACCGCCACCAGACCTACTACCTGCCGGTTGCCCTGCATGCGCGGCTCAAGGCTGCGTGGTGGGCGACGAAGGATAAGCCGGAGGGCGCCCCAGCGTTGGCCGGTCTCGTCGAGGTCGCCTTCGAGCGCGAAGCGAGCCATCTCGAGCAGCTCTACAACGAAGGCGTCCCGTTCCCGCCGGCGCCGGCCAAGGCACGGGGCATCAGTCGTGCCGCAGCGCAACGTCAAGGCGAGTGGCTCCGCGGCGAATGGGAGCGCCGGCGGCAGGCGCAGACCCCGCCCGACGCCACCGACGACTGACCTCACCCCGGCGAGCTCCGGGGTGTTGCAGGGAGTATGCGCCGCAGTATGCCGCCGATATGCGCCGCGATATTGCGCCATACCTGCGCGAGGGTTGCTGCTGGAAATATTTCCCAGGGGGAGGGGGTCAAGCTCGATTCGACAACCGTGCCTGCGGCAGAACGCCAATCGGGCTTGATCCTATCACCCGTGTCAAGCGCGGGTGTAGCGGAGGTATTGCGCTCATGCGCGCCGCGATGTGGCGCAATACCCGTTTCCAGTCCACCGTCTCGATCTCCTCGGGCTCACTCTGGCGTAGGGGACATCACGAGTGCGTCAGGGCACGCGGAGAATCCGCGATGTCCGCGAAGGAGCCGATCGCCGGCCTATACCTCGCAAGAGGGTCGTGAAGTACTCGGCCCGCTCAGGAGGCTCGAATGGCAACTCGTGTGGCATCACGTCCGCCGGCACGACCGCCCGCACCGGCAGCGGTGGCGTTGGGTGTTCTTCCCCGACGTCAGCTGACCGGGATCATCCCGGCGCTGCTGTGCATCGCTCTGGCGACGGCAGTGACGGGGCTGAACGCGGTGCGGCCGTTCACCGATCTGGTTCCGCTGCTGTGGGTCGTCGCGGTGCTGCTCGCCGCCGCCGCCGTCGTGTCCGGTGTGCGCACCTTCCAGCGTGAGGGTCGGATGGACCCGGCGATCGAGGCGGTGCTTCCACTGCTCGGCGCGGCGCAGCCGACGCGCGCGCTCGTCGAGCCGGTGAAGTGGACCCGCGGATGGGTGGGACTCCCGGAGCGCATCAAGATCCGATACGCCTCACACGTCGACGACACCGATCCTCGCTTCGTCGATCAGATCCTCGCCGGCCTGGCCCGCCGGCTCGGAGCGGAGTACCGGGTGCGCAAGCACAACTCGAGGCGCTGCGTGCTCGTCGTCGAGCTCGCCCCAGCCAGCGATCCGATCTCCCGCGAGCAGCAGCGCGCGATCGAGGTCGTCAAGCTGGTCATCGACCCGAGCGCGAACGTCTCTGTGAAGAGCGCCGAGGACGGATCGGTCTCGAAGATCGAGGTCAAGCACAACGTGGGGCCGAAGATGGCCATCGCCGCCCGACGCTCTCAGGTCGAGAAGGTGGTCTCTTCGATGCTTCCCGGCCGGTGGCGGGCGCACTGGGATCTCGAAGGCGACAAGATCACGTTCGAGGTCCGGCCGACGATGCCAGACATGGTCCTGCACGAAGTGGAGCCCGCAGCCGCGCTCACCCATGCCGCCTACAAGGCGTTCAGGATCCCGATCGGCCCCGACGAGGACGGCCAGATCCAGTCGTGGCATCCGGCGGTCTCTCCGCACTGCCTCGTCATCGGTGGCACCGGATCGGGCAAGACCAGCTTTCAGCACACGGTGCTCACCCACCTGGCGCACGCGCACTGGCGGGTGTGGGTACTCGATGGGAAGAGGATCGAGTTCGCCGGGTTCCGGGACTGGCCCAACGTCGAGCTCGTCGGCGCGCGCGTGGAGCACCAGGTGCGGATGCTGCATGCCGCGCACGAGCTCATGGAGGAGCGGTACTCGCAGCTCGAGAACGGCACGGCCCGTCTCGAGGACTTCGACCCGCTCGCCCTGATCATCGACGAGTACGCGACGTTCAAGGCGCGCGTGCAGCGGTGGTACAAGACGGTCAAGCCCAAGGGGGCGCCAGCGCAGGCTCCCGTCCTCGATCTGCTCTCCGACCTCGCCCGCCTGGCGCGATCCGCGAAGATCCACATCCTGCTGGGCCTGCAGCGTCCCGACGTCGAGTTCCTCGGCGGTGAGATGCGAGACAACTTCGGCGCCCGCGTCAGCTTCGGCCGTCTCTCTCCGCAGGGCGCCAACATGATGTGGGACAGCTTCGCGGTCGGTGTCGCGATCCCGCGCAACAAGCGCGGCCGTGGCGTCACCCTGAACGCCGAGTCCCTCCCCGTTGAGATCCAGGCGTTCTACACGCCGGATCCAGCGAAGCTCGACTCCACCGACAAGGGCGACTGGGATCACCTGGCGGCGCTGCGCCCCGAGGTCGCGGACTACGAGCGGATGATGGTGCGCGACCCGGAAGCGGAGCTCACCGACGATGGCGAGGGCGAGGAGATCGAGCCCGACTACTTCCAGTGGGCTTCGGCCGAGATCGTCCCGTGGGATCCCGCGGCCTCGTCGACGAGCAAGCACGAACCCCTCCGCCCCGCGAACGTCACTCCGCTGGACCCGCGCGAGCGAGTCAGGTTCGTCCCCGATGTCGACGACGAGACACCTGACGTCGACGCGGCCGCGGACGGCGACGGGTACGGCGAATCGCTCGAGGGGCCCGCGGTGGAGCTCGAGGTCGGAGATCTCCTGCTCGTCGACTCGGCCTTGGGCCTGTGGGCCGTGATCGAGGGTGTGGAGCCCGATGTCGTCGACGACGAGTACCTCGCGATCGAGTACCGCGACCTCGACAACGGCGAGGACGGGTTGCTGACGGTCTTCGACAACTCGGTGGTCAGCTACCGCCGACCCGAGGCTGCGTGATCGTGGCCGCCATGACGCTGCGGGCCACCTGGCCCCGAGAGAAGGGATGAGCCGGATGTCGAACCAGAGCGTGTCGGAAGACGACTGGATCTCGCTGCTGCTGATCGCCGTGCTCGTCCTGGCTAGCGGCGCCGTGTCGCTGGGGATGTTCCTCGATCCGCTGCGCGCGTGGATGCTGCAGTACCACTTGCTCGAGCAGGGCGATGCCGTGGCGATCGCTGTCGTCGACGGCGTTGGGCTCGGCTGGGGGCAGATCCTCGTCATTCTCGCGATCCTGATCGGTGCGATCGCGCTCATCGTGTGGCTCAAGCGCCGCGCGGCTGCCCGTGTCTGAGCTGTCCGCCATGCTCAGCAAACGAGACCCAGAAAGGAGGAGAGATCACCCATGACAACCACACTGACGAACGGCGACAAGTCGATCACGCTGTTCACGAAGCCATCGTGCGTGCAGTGCACCGCGACGTATCGCGCACTGGATGCGAAGGGCATCGACTACGACGTCGTCGACCTCAGCGAGGACGCCGCGGCGCTCGAGCAGGTCAAGTCGCTCGGCTATCTGCAGGCGCCGGTCGTCATCACGGATGAGGATCACTGGTCGGGCTTCCGTCCCGACAAGATCGACGAGCTCGCGCAGCGGCTCGCGTGACTGACAGCAGAGGCCCCGCCGGCAGCTCTTCGCCGGCGGGGCCTCTGCTCTGCTCGTCCGAGTGGGACATCATCTGTGCGGCATGTGCGCCGCTGCCCACCGCTGCAGCAGCTCCTCCCGGAGAGGCCTGTTCAGCTCGAGCATCCGCCGAACCCCGACCGGCGCTGCATCCGTCGGCGTGCCGACGTCGAGCGTGCGCAGCCCGAGATGCTCGCAGGCCCATGCTGCGAGCTCGTCGAGCTCCACAGTGACGGTGGCGGTGACGTCAACGCGCTGCTGCCACTGAACCTTGTAGGCGGGCATCGGACGCTCAATCAGGATTGCGGAAGAAGTCGATCACGAGCGCGATGGTGAGGGGGACGAGGATCACCGCTACAGCGGTGATGATGATGCGATCAAGGATCGGCGCGGCGAGGATCCCGAGCCACCCAGCGAGGACCGCGGCCGCGATGTACAGCAGCGCGATCGCGAGCCGGCGGAGCCAACGAGTCGTGGGCTCCGGGATCGTGCGGGGACGGGCGGCGATGGTCATGAGCTCGCCCCGCTCTGGCCGGCACGGTGCTCGCGGATATGCGTGTACGGGACGGTGCCACGGTGGCCGTAGGCGTCGACGATCGTGACGCTCTTCGGGTTTGTGCGCGTGACGGTGCACCAGCTACCGAAGTACTTGATCTGGTCCCCGACGTCGATGGTGTCCCTGCTGTGGTCGGTGGCGACACCGGTCGCGATCTGCTCGGCCCGGACCTCCTGCCAGTAGATGAGCTGATCATCGGTCGCGGCCAGCTCCCGCTCGAGCCGCTCGGCGTAGGCGCCGGTCGCTGCGACCGTGACCTCGACATACCCGCCGGGGAGGGTGCGTCGGGAACCGTCGAGACGTCGACGGATCCCGGCAAGGTCTGCACGGAGCTTCTCGATCCGGTTCGCCACAGTGATCGGCGCGTACCGCGCATCGTTCGACGCGGCCGCGATGTCGGCACGCACCTGGGCGCGCCGTGCCTCCGCGTCGGCGTCGATCGAGCGGCGGATCGCCGCGTCCGCCTTCGCGATCGCTCGGCGGTGGCCGGCCTCCGAGTGGTGTCCGACCTTGATGGGCTCGCCACCTTCAGGGAGACGTCGCAGCGCGCGTGCTGCGCGCTCCGCCTCCTCTGTGGCGTCCTGTTGGCGCCGAGCGGCGCGCTCCGACAGTGCGGCAGCGCGGTCGTCCCTGCGGTCGACCAGGTCAGCCTCGACGACGGCCGCAGCCCGGCGTTCATAGTCGATCGAAATCTCGACAACGAACCCGGCAGAGGTGAGCTGCTCGGCGGTGCGGTTGATGATCGCGGTCTTCGGTTCGCGGTCGCGGGAGTGGGGGATGTACCAGGATCCGAGCGCCCGGCTCCACCGCCAGCCGTTGGCCTTGAGAGCATCGGCCGTGCCGTCGCCCCGGCTGGTCCCTTCGATGAGGGTGCCTTCCGCGGCAGCGTGGATGATCGTGAGCGTCATGGCCGGCTCCCTTCCCGCGCGGCCGCGTCGTGGGCGAGCGGGTGACGGAACCCGATCTCCCGTTCCCAGACCTCCGCGGCGCGGTGCAGGCCCTCGTACTCCTTCACGCCCAGGTGGTCGGGGGAGTCGACGAGCGTCCGGTGGGCGAACCGACGTGCGATCGCGTCGCCGAGGCGTTCGACGAGGTCACGCGCAGGGGACTGATCCCATCCGGGGTGGTGGCAGGAGACTTCGGCGAGTAAGAGACGGCTGCGCTCGATCTGCAACGCCTGCTCGTCATCGGCCATGGGGACGATCTCGGCGACCGGCTGCCATTCGTAGCGCGGTGCGGCGATGTGCTGCTTGATCGCGTAGCTGACGCTCGCGTAGTTCTCGTCCCAGAGGCTCTGACCCATCCGGTCGGCGTTCTCCGCGAGCTCGCGCGGAGTGTTGCTGCGGTAGGCGGGCGTGGAAATGTAGGCGGCGGTGACCAGCAGGTCGATGGTGTCGCGGTTCACGGGAAACGCGCGCATGATGAGACCCCCTCGGTAGGTGGTGAATGTGACATTCACTACCCTAGGGCCGGTAGTCACCCATGTCAATGCATGATGATGATGATGCCGCCGCAGCATCCCCAGCCACGCCGTGGGCAGGGTGGGTGGTATGAGGCGAGAGGGGCCTGGGCGGATACCGTTGGGATCGTGCCGAAGTCACTGTCGATGAATGAGATCCGAGCCCGCGCTGCGCAATTCACCCGCGATTGGCAGGATGAGCCCGGCGACGAGCGACAGCAAGCGCAATCTTTCGTTCGGGATCTGCTCGGCGTGTACGGGATCACCCAGACCCGCGCGGCGTTCTACGAGAAGCGCGTCAAGCGCTCATCGACCGGCTCGCGCGGATACATCGACGCGCTGATCCCTGGTCTCGCACTTATCGAGATGAAGTCGGCCGGCAAAGATCTCGTTGCGGCCGAGCAGCAGGCGCTCGACTACATCGACGACCTTCCCGACCCGGAGGTTCCTCGGTGGGTCATCACGAGCGACTTCCGCCGGTTCCGCCTGCTCGACCTTCACGCTGAGAGCGAGGGCGTGCAGGAGTTCACCCTGACCCAGATGCGGGATCGTGCCGACGCGCTGGCGTTCCTCGCCGGGTACGGTGAGCGCACCTTCGGATCGAAGGCGCAGGAGTCGGCGTCAATCAAAGCGGCGAAGCTGATGGCGTCCCTCTACGAGGCTCTCGAGGGGTCTGGGTACGACGATCACGAGGCGTCGGTGTTCCTGGTGCGCACCTTGTTCGCCCTCTACGCTGATGACGCCGGAGTGTGGGATCGCGATCTGTTCCTCGAGTTCCTCGAGACCCGCACCGCGACGGATGGTTCCGACCTCGGGCCTCAGCTGTCGTTGTTGTACCAGGTCATGGGGCGCGAGCCGTCTCGTCGGCAGTCGAACCTCGACGAGCTAATCTCGCGGTTCCCCTACGTCAACGGCGGGGTCTTTGAGGAATCGGTGTCGATCCCGTCGTTCGATGCCGGCATGCGTGACCGGCTGATCTCGGCGGCGATGTTCAACTGGTCTGCGATCTCGCCGGCCATCTTCGGCAGCCTCTTCCAGGCTGTCAAAGACAAGGCAGCTCGGCGTGAGCTCGGTGAACACTACACAACCGAGACCAACATCATGAAGGTCATCGGCCCGATGTTCCTCGATGAACTGCGGCAGCGGTTCACGGACGGATATCACGACACCGCCAAGCTCAAGAAGTTGCGTGCCGACATGGGGCTGATGCGGTTCCTGGATCCAGCGTGCGGCTGCGGCAACTTTCTGGTGGTCGGTTACCGGCAGATGCGAGCACTCGATCTTGAGGTTCTGCTGCGGATCCAGGAGTTGTCCGGCGAGACGGCCCGCACGATGTTCTTCACCGAGGAGCACCTGGCCGTGCGGCTATCGAGCTTCCACGGGATTGAGCTCGAGGAATGGCCTGCCCAGATCGCAGCGACGGCACTGCACCTGGTGGAGCACCAGGCGAACCAGGCGATGGAGCTGGCGCTAGGATCTGCGCCCGATCCGCTGCCACTGGACAAGATCAAGAGCATCGTCGTCGGCAACGCGCTGCGCGTCGATTGGGCAACCGTCCTAGGACCGACCGAGCACCTGTACATCATGGGAAACCCACCCTTCCTCGGCCACGCCACCCGCTCGTCAGAGCAAGCGCAGGAACTGCGCGACGTGTGGCGGCGGGACGACATTGGGCGGCTGGACTACGTCACCGGCTGGTATGCGAAGGCGCTCGAGTTGCTCGGCCGTCCCGGCTACCGGGGCGAGTTCGCCTTCGTCTCGACGAACTCGATCGCGCAGGGGGAGCCTGTGCCGGCGCTCTTCGGCCCTGTGTTCGCCGCAGGGTGGCGAGTCAAGTTCGCACATCGGACATTCGCCTGGTCCAGTGAGGCGCCCGGTGCCGCGGCAGTGCATTGTTCGGTGATCGGATTCGACCGGCCGTCGAGGAAGAGGGCGCGGCTGTTTGACTACTCCGGAAACCTCAAAGGCGAGCCCGTCGAGATCCCCGTGGTGGATCAGCTCAACGGCTACCTGGTGGACGGCCCGATTGTCCTGGTCGATCAGCGCCGAAGCCCACTGGCCTCGGCGCTTCCTCCAATGGTGTTCGGGAACATGGCTCGTGACGACGGCAACCTCCTGATCGAGCCAGGCGACTACGCGGAGGTCATGGCGGATCCGATCGCCGCGAAGTACGTCCGACCGTTCGTCGGCGCCCGGCAGCTCATCCACAACGAGCCCCGGTGGTGTCTGTGGCTCGTCGATCTGGACCCCAGCGACATTGCCCGCTCACCGATACTCCGCCGGCGGCTGGATGCCGTGCGCCAGTTCCGCGCAGCATCGAGGGCCGAGTCCACTCGGCAGATGGCGGAAACGCCGCACCTATTCGGTCAAAGGTCGCAGCCCGACACGCCCTATGTCTGCGTGCCGCGGCATGCGAGCGAGACCCGCAAGTTCTTCCCGACAGCCCTGTTCACCCCGGATGTGATCTGCGGTGACGCCAACTTCAAAGCAGATGACCCGGACGGCCTCGCGTTCGCAGTGATCTCGTCTTCGGCATTCATCACCTGGCAGCGCACCATCGGAGGCCGCCTCGAGTCTCGTCTGCGCTTCTCGAGCACCCTGACGTGGAACACCTTCCCGCTGCCTGCCATCACCGATTCACAGCGTGCCGCGATCATCGCCGGCGGCCGAGCCGTTCTGGATGCGAGAGCGCTACGCCCAGAACGCTCGCTCGCAGACCACTACAACCCCCTGGCGATGTCGCCCGAGCTGCTCCGTGCCCACCGCGAACTCGACGCTGCTGTCGACAAGACTCTGGGGCTGCGTGGAGCAGCAACGGAAGCTGACCGGTTGCGAGCGCTGTTCGCCAGCTTCGCGAAGCTCACTACAGCGAATGAGCTCGCGATGCCGAAGAAGCGTCCCCGTAAGGCGAGAGCCGTGAGCGCGGCGTCGTGAACTGGCCGTACCCGACCGTCCCCGTCGACGGGATCGCGACGGTTGATGAGGACGGCGAAAATCAGGTCTGCGCTTGCGGCAATGATTCGGCTACCCAGGATTGGCGAAGTGCCGATCGTCACGGGTGCCTTACCTTCGATGCGGCGGGTTCGTCCGATCCGAACGAGTTCGCGGTGTGCCCGGTGTGCGGCCGCGTGTATCCCAACGCTGCGCTGTTCCGGGGTGCCGCGGCGGCTGTCGCCCGCTATGAGATCACGAGCGCCAAGGTCGTTGCTGCGCTACAACGGTATGACCACGATGCCTACGGATCCGGCGCGCCGTTGACGAGCTGACGGCAGCGGCTCAGCGCGCGGTTGTCAGTGCGTCAGCATAAGGTTCGCTGTTGTGGTGCAGCACTGGTCTCCGATGTCTCAGCTGCAGGCGTCACCGGAGCCGGGGATCTGGTACGTGTTCGATCACAGTAAGCGGATCGCGATTATCCGCCATGTCGAGATCCGCGGCCGCAGGCTGTTGCGGTCGGTGACGTTTGATCGAGATCCCGATCGGCGAGTGTTGATCGGCTACTTCCCGGACGATGCGATGCGTCTCGCGGTTGAGTGCACCTGGTCTGAGTATGTGAGGGCGACCGGCCCTCCGGTTAGTAATCGTCGATGATCGCGTGCCGCCGGGGCAAGAGAAACGGCACCCGGCCGGAGCGTGGAAATTGTCACATTCACCAACGATCCAACTGAGGAGGAGCCATCGCCCCGAGGGGCGGGAGGGAACCTGCTCAACAGCCGGGTGCCGCGCCTTAGTGTACCGCGCGGGGCGGTCAGAGCGGGGGGGATTGCAGGAGCTCGTCCGCGACTCTGTCGAGCAGCTGCGGGGTGAGCTGTTCGTGCCGGCCGGCGCGCTTGATGGCGTCGATCGTCGCGAGGATCGTGGTGTGCGCGTCCGGTGCGGCCGGGATGGTCTTCTGTGCCCGGCGGATGCGGGCGCTGAGCTCGAGGATCGCGGCTTCGTCTCGCTCGTTGTTCGCGTAGCCGGCGGCAAGCTCGAGCGCCTGGTGCAGCAGGCGGATCTCGGCGGTGGTCAACGGCGTGGTCATCGTGTCCTCATGTTCAGGAGCTCGGCGGTCAGTTGGGCAAAGCGCGCGTCGACGTCGCGCGGGTCGGCAAGGTCGGCGTCAGGAGCGATGGGGCGGGCGTCGTAGAAGTGGTGACGGATGACGCGGCCGCGGTCGTCGACGAAACCTGCTCCCTCACCCTCGATCGGTTCGAGGAGGGTGACGACGTCGACCGTGAGCTCTCGTGCAGTGCCGCGTTCCCTGATGAGGGTGCGGTCTCCGATGTGCAGCGCGGGCCACGGGGCGAGCTCGGGGTCGGTCATGGGACTTCCTTCCGTGCGGCGGGGGATGGGCGACGCAGTCGTCGAGCGGACTTGGGGATGGGTTCGTTGCGGGGCAGCTTGGCGAGGAGCCAGTCGTCCCGGACGGCTATGGCGGCGGCGAAGCACGTCATGAGTGTGGGGTGGTGGTGGTTGGCGCATCCGGCGCGGGTCTGGCATCCGAGGTCGTAGCCCTCGGGGCTGCCGTGGACGATCCTCTTGGCGACCTCGTCGGATAGCATCGCCGGCTCCTCAGTCGAAGGTGGCGTCGATCAGGAGGTCGAGCGCGTCGGCGAGCTCGCGGAGACGATAGCTACGTCGGCCGGCGATGACGTGGCCGAACAGATTGACGAAGTGCAGCTCGCGGGTGGCGGTGTCGGCGACAGCGACGGTATGGACGTCGTGCGCGTCGATGTATTGCCAGCTGATGATGTAGTTGCGGCCGGCGACGTGCGCCTGCGCCCAGCGAAGGAGCAGCGCGCCGAGCGGGCCCTCTTCGGAGGCGCGGGGCGAGTAGGGGTCTGCCGGCACGATCGCGTCGACGGAATGGAATCCGACTGAGGAGCGGGTGATCTCGTAGCTGTCGAGCGGGATGTCGGTGAAGAGGTCGTTGTATCGGGTGCCGGTGTCGTCGGTGATGACGATGTTGTTGAGCGTGCTCATCGGTGTCTGGTCCTCTCGGTGTGTGGGTCAAGCGGCGCAGCTGGTGAGCTGCGCGCGGAGGGCGGTGTAGTCGGCCGGATTGACCGTCAGCTGGTACGCGGCGAGGACGTCGACGAAGCGGGATGCGTAGACGCATCCGTAGTCCGCGGCCGGGGGCATCCACTCGGCGGGCCCGCGGTCGCTCTTGGACTGATTGGCGCTGCCGTCCGTGGCCTGCAGGTTGAGCGGGTCGTTGGCGAAGTGTTCGCGCTGCGTCTCGTCCCATTCGTCGGCGCCCTGGCGCCATACCCAGGCGAGGGGCACGATGTGGTCGATCTGCACGAGCTCGCTGGTGCCCTGTCCGCGCTGGAAGGTGATCGTGAGCCCGGTGTACGGGTCGTGCAGCGTTCCGGTGAGGACGACGCAGTCGTGGGTGCCGGGCTTGGTGGTGATGTCCTCGAGCGCGGCCGCGAGCGCATCGTTGCGCTGGTCGCAGCCGTTGCGGTCGATGTCGGCCCAGCGTTGCCCGAAGGCGTCGCGCTGATAGGTGTCCTGATTGTCAGCCTCGGCGATGTCCAGCTGCTCGAGCTGCTCGAGGCTCGCGGTGGCTTCTGCCGTGAGGTCAGCCGATGGCGTTGCCGGCGGTGCGGCGGATGCGGGGGGTGGGGTCTCGATCGTCGCAGCGGGACTGCTGCTGGCGGCCTGCGTGGTGAGGGCGATCGCGCCGGCGAGCAGTGCGACGACCAGGGCGCCGGCGGCGGATGCGGTGCGGGTGGTGCGGCGGGTCATGGTGGTCCGTTCAGAGGAAGAGGATGGCGCCGAGGACGACGGCCGCGACGAGCGCGGCTGCACTGATGGCGAGGCTGGCGAGGAGTTTGAGGGTGCGCCGCACGGTGCGCTCGGCGCGCCGGATGGTGTCGAGGGTGACGAGGATGCCGACGAGACCACCACTGCCCAGCAGCAGGGGAGCGAAGTCGCGCGCGGTGCTGAGGGCGAGATCCATGGTTCCTCCGGGTGAGTGCGTCTAGGGGTATAGGCCGCGGTTGGGGGTGTTCGCGGACAGGGGTGATCCGGGGACGGGCATGGGCGGGCCCGTCCCCGGATCCGGCTACGCGGCCGTTTCCTGGCTCTCCTCGCCGAGCATGGCGTCGGCGATCGCGTTGACGGCGCGGAGGACGTTGCCGGCGACGCTGCGGATGAGGTCGACGTCGCCGCCGGCCCATCCCGCGACGTAACCGATCGACCACGCGCTGGTGTCGAGTCCGAGGAGTCCACCGGCGCAGTAGGCGACCGACTCGGCCTCGGTCTCGATCACGCCGCGGTGCTCGCGCGTGCTGCCCTCGTCGAAGTGCAGGAGTGCGTGGCCGATCTCGTGCAGGAGGGTCTTGACTCGCATGGCCGGCGCCATCTTCGCGTCGACGCGGATCTGTCGGGTGAGGCCATCGGTGTACCCGTTGAGTCCGTCCTGCTCGATGTCCTCGAGCGCGACGTTCCACCCCTGGCCGGTGATGTAGACGGCGAGCTGGTCGAACAGCCCGGCGACGTCGTCTCCCTCGAGGTAGACGGCGGGCTGCTCGGGAAGCGGCTCTCCCTCGGTGTCGGTGACGTCGAAGACGGAGAGTACGGGGTAGATCACCCGGCTGCTGGTGGACTCCTCGCCGGTGGTCTCGTCGACCTCGACGATGCGCTTGGTGGAGTAGCCGAAGATCTTGATCGACTTCGCGCCCTTGACGACGTGTCGGCCGAGGCTCTCCCACTGGCGGTAGCCGAGGCAGTAGGTGCCGCCCTGCGCGAGGATGAGCATCTGGTTGGAGAATGAGCGGCGCCGGACAATGCGGGCGAACCGCAGCCAGGCCTTCCAGTTCTCGCTCTCGGCGAGTGTGGTGACCTGGGCGGTGAGCTGGGCGTGTAGCGCTTCGGCTTGCGCGCGGCGCTCTTCCGGGGTGCGCCGGGTGGTGCTGGAACGGCGGGTCTTGGTGGGCATGGAGTCCTCCCTCAAAGTGGACAAGTAGTGAATGTGACATTCACTACTCTAAGGGGTGGGCGGACAATGCGTCAACACCGGTTCTGAGCGGGCCAGCGGGAGGCGGTCAGCCCTGCAGAATGTCGGTGGCCGACTTGGGGTACGCGGTGCGAGGCAGCGTGATCGGTATGCGCCGGCGCTGGGTGCTGCTGCCGAGCGGGAAGGCGTCTGGTGCAAGTACCTTCTTGCAGGGAGCACTATTCATCAGTTCTCACTTGCGGTGTAGCCGGATTCAGCAAGGCTTCGACGCGCAATCGTGAGAACCGTGCAGGAACGGTACGACGGGTAGACCGATGCCGCGTCAGGGCTGGCCGTTAACTCGAGACGTGTCCAGGGTTCCGCGTCATCACCGCTGCGAGAGAGAATTTCAACGCCGACGGCACTCGCTGTAGCAACAAGAGCTACGACTGACAGAGTCAGTCCTCGATGTCGCCTAGTTGTTCCCCGGCGAGAGCTCGTTGGACGAGCCGCGCATGTTCTGCGGACAACGGGAACTGGATCTCATCGCAGTCTGGAAAGTTCTCATCCCCAGCACTGACGCTCAGGAGGAAGTCGCCTCCGGGTTCTCGGAGCACGACGAGCATGCCGCTTGTCAGTGAAGGCTCTCCGTCGATTGTGCTCACTGGCCAGGTCAGCGCGATTCGAATGAGTTCGTCGCTCATCAAGATGAAGCTCGATTCTGGTTGCACTTGCTTGTTGAGCCAGGCTACCGAGCCGACCCACGAGCCAAGCGGGTCGCCGTGCGCCGATATGGTGCACACATGAAGCACCTGCACTACGGCTCGATCGTTATAGCCATCTCTGATCAGTTGGCCTCGACCTTTCAGACAGCAGCGCACGACTTCATGGCCGCGGGGCGCTCTGCAGTCTGGCCAGTCTCGGGCTACCGCGATGATCGGGATGAGATCTCGATTCAGCTGGCTGTTGGTCCTGGGATTGCGTTTGCGATCACCGACACTTGGCTCCCCGACGAGCGCGAGCCTTCACGACACGATGCGGACTCGATCGCATACATAGATGGCGAGCACGAAGCCCTCGAGAAGGAGCAGTTGAGCGAGGCGGTCCGGAACGTGCTGGTGTACGGCCGGTTCGACAGGCACTCAATGAAGGATGCCGGAAGCTGGCGGTTCAGCGGGCATCCAGCCGTTACCGACGCACACGATCCTCAATCCGCCGTGAACTCCCTAGGGCGTGTTGATTTAGTGCCGGGGTCGCTGGAGTCCAGTTAGTGCGCGTTGCCGAGTCCGCCAGTGAGGCGGCCGTGGAATCGGGCGGTGGCGTCGTTCATGCCGGTGAAGGTGACGGTCTTGCCGAGGTGTTCGTATTTGGTGTGGATGGCGTCGAGCGCGGCGACGGTGGATGCGTCCCAGACGTGGGAGCGGGTCAGGTCGACGACAACGCGGTCGGGGTCGTGGGTGTATTCGAACTGCGTGGTGAGGTCGTTGCTGGAGGCGAAGAACAGTTCTCCGTCGACGGTGTAACGGGCGGTGGGCTGGCCGTCTTGGTCGGTGATCTCGCGGGTGACGGTGGTGAAGTGCGCGACGCGGCGGGCGAAGAGGATCATCGCGGCGATGACGCCGACGCCGACGCCGATGGCGAGGTTGTGGGTCCACACGGTGATGCCGACGGTGACGACCATGACGAGGGTTTCGCTGAGCGGCATGCGCTTGAGGGTGGTGGGGCGGATGCTGTGCCAGTCGAACGTGGCGACGGAGACGACGATCATCACGGCGACGAGGGCGGCCATGGGGATGACGGCGACGATGTCGCCGAGCACAAGCACCAAGACGAGGAGGAACACGCCGGCGAGGAAGGTGGAGATGCGGGTGCGGGCTCCGGATGCCTTCACGTTGATCATCGTCTGCCCGATCATCGCGCAGCCGCCCATGCCACCGAACGCGCCGGAGAGGATGTTCGCCGCCCCCTGAGCCCACGCTTCGCGGGTCTTTCGGGAGTGGGTGTCGGTGATGTCATCGACCAGTTTCGCGGTCATGAGGGATTCGAGGAGCCCGACGATGGCCATCGCGGCGGCGAACGGGAAGATGATGCCGAGGGTGTCCAGGGTGAGCGGAACGTTCGGGATGAACAGTTCGGGCAGGCTCTGCGGGAGTTGGCCCTGATCGCCGACGGTGGGGACGCTGATACCGAACACGACAGCGGCGGCAGTGAGCAGAACGATCGCGACCAGCGGTGCCGGGACGACACGGGTCAGCAGCGGCATCAGATACATGATGAGCAGGCCCGCGACCACGAGCGGGTAGACCATCCAGGGCACCCCGAGCAGCTGCGGGATCTGCGAGATGAAGATGAGGATGGCGAGGGCGTTGACGAACCCGACCATGACGCTGCGGGGTATGAACCGCATTAGCTTCGCCACCCCGAGAAGTGCCAGCACGATCTGGATGAGCCCACCGAGGATCACGGTGGCGATGAAGTAGTCCATCCCGTACTCGCGGGCAACAGGGGCGATGACCAGCGCGATGGCGCCGGTTGCGGCGGTGATCATCGCGGGCCGGCCGCCGAGGAATGCGATGGCGACCGCCATCACGAACGACGAGAACAGCCCCACCCGGGGGTCGACCCCGGCGATGATCGAGAACGCGATCGCTTCGGGGATCAGCGCGATCGCGACGACCAGTCCGGCGAGGACTTCGCGGGTGAGAATGCGGGGGCTGCGCAGCGCTTGCAGAACGGTCGGTTCGATCCGGTAGCGGGCGGCGGGATCTTGCGTGGGCACGACGGCGGTCACGGTGCTCCTTCGTGGTCGGCGGGGATGTAAGCCCGCAGGAAGGCGCTCCGTTGCGCCGGGAAGTCTCAGAGATTCGGGAGAGGATGGATGCTGCACGACAGGGTGCGAGCGAACAACGAGACTCTAACGTAACGTGAGGGTTGAAGGAAATCGGGGATCATGACTGACGCGGCGATGCACATCGGTGAACTGGCCGAGCGCACTGGTCTGTCACTGCGCACCCTCCGCCATTACGACGAGATCGGTCTCGTCACTCCGTCCGGACGCACCGATGGCGGGTTCCGCCTCTACACCGCCGACGACGAGGCACGGGTGATGCTGATCCGCCGGATGAAACCCCTCGGCTACAGCCTCGACCAGATGCGTGAGCTGCTCGACCTCATCAATCTGGTCAACGCCAACCCGCGCGATCCGGAACTTGATGCTCGGTTTGAGAGTGTCCGGCAGGAGGCGCTCGAGCGGCGCGACCGTCTCAGAATCCAACTCGCCGCCGCCGAGGAGTTCGTCGCTCAACTTCACGCCCGCTCCACGAAGGTGTAAGCGGCTCACCCAAGTCCGCTCAGCGCGCGCCGGTCTTGACCCAGATTAAAGTTCCGGCGAGACAGATCGCGGCGCGGTAGTTGCGGGCGAGTTTGTCAGAGCGCATCGCGATCCCGCGCCACTGCTTGAGCCGGTTGAAGCACCGCTCAACCACGTTGCGCCCCTTGTAGCGAGCTTGCTGCTGGTCGCCGAAGTCGATCGGCCGACCCGGCCGCTTCCGGCGGTGCGCGATCTGGTCGTCACGCTCCGGGATGGTCGCAGCGATCCCGCGGCTGCGAAGCCAGGCGCGGTTCGCCTTCGAAGGGTAGCCCTTGTCGGCAAGTACCCGGTCCGGGCGGGTTCGGGGCCTACCCTTACCGGCGCGGGGCACGCGAATGTCTTCGAGGACCGCGGTCATCATCGTGGTGTCGTTGACGTTGCCGCCGGTGATCAGCATGCCCAACGGCCGGCCACGGCCATCGCAGACCATGTGCAGCTTGGTTGTCAGTCCGCCGCGAGAGCGTCCGATCCCGTGATCCGGCGGCTCGACCCACGGATTCCTGTCATTCGGTAGAGCCCCCTGTGTCCCGCTTCAGGGTCGCGCCGTGCTGATGCACACGCGCGATCGTGGAGTCGATCGAGACCACCCAGTCAATCTTCCCGGCGGCATCTGCCTGCCTCTGGACCTCCGCGAGCAGCTTCTCCCAGGTGCCGTCCGCGGCCCATCGGCTGAACCGCTTGTAAATGGAGTTCCACTTCCCATACTGCTCCGGCACGTCCCGCCAGGGAGCGCCGGTGCGGTACTTCCACGCCATTCCCTCGACAGCGAGCCGATGATTCGTCCACGGCCTCGACCGGCCCGTAACCGTCGGCATCAACGGCTCCATCACGGCCCACGCCTCGTCAGAGATCTCGTGTCGCATCACCGTTCAAGGCTCACCGAGACAAGGGCAGATGACTTGATCAACACGCCCTAAACCGCGAGGGAATCGATGTCGTCAGCGTGACTGAGAGCGGCGCCCCGGGCGACTCAGCTTGGTCGAACTTCTACATCCTCGGGCGGTATGTCGACACTCACCTGTGAGATGCAACCGGTGGCGGGCTGCCAGTGCTGCTTGAGCGCTCTTGCGGGGTCGTTTCGTAGCGTGTCAACATCGGTGGGAGCTGGGTCGTGGAGTGCTTCGGTCACGATGAGGACGCGGCGGGTGTCGGGCTGGATGGCTGCCGTCAGACCTCCCCGATACGTGTGACAGTAAGCCTGTCGAGAACGTCTTCCGGCCGTAACCGGTGCTGATCGAGCAACTTCACAACTCCATCGGTACGTTCGCTCGCCACTTTGATGTTCCGCAGTAGCTGCAGACCTTCCCAGAGCCGCTCGGTATCTGTCGCGAGTGCGCGGATGTCGTCGGGTGTCACGCGGTAGCTGTCTCCGCCGGCAACTGCGATCGCGTCCTTATGGACGAGCGTGCGCGGGGTGACCATAACCGCTGCGCTAATCTCGGGGACCGCGACCGCTCTGTCTTCCGCCACAAGTGCGAGGTGCCCGTTCACCTGCAGGGTGTCGGTCACACCAATAACGCCGTCGATCTTGTGTTCGCTCTTCGCCTCGACGCTGATCCACTGTGTCTCGTCCCAGCACCAAGCAGAATCGGTCCGCGAGTTCCCCTTCGGCTTGAACGCGTGCGCCCCTAGGAACAGCCCGAGCTGTGTGAGCGCGGGTTCGTAGGCCTTGTGGTCGATCTGCGAGAGGCCATCGAGCATGTTCTCGAACGCGGTCTTGAGCTTCGCGGGACTTCCCACCCCGTCTATATAGGTGCTGAGCCGTGATGCTGCACTCAGAAGCTGTGCGCTCGGGGCGAGAGCTTGCCGGCCTTGGAACGGAAGGAACGCTGCCATCCACGTAGCGGGCTTGGCGGCATCGACCGCCTGCGCGGCAAGCGCGTCCGCCCTGACGGCCAATTCTTCGTCGTTTGCATCGCGGGCGGCCTTATCGATGGTGACCGCGGCTCGGAACAGCAGCGTGGCTTGGTAGCCCCGCACCGCTGGATACGAGGTCAACGCGGTCGCCGCGAGGTGCAGCTTTTCGCTGGCCGCCTTCCAATCCGCGTTCCACATTCTCTCCATCGCTTCAACCTCGTGCTTCGCCGCCTCCGCGAGTCCGGGTGCCTCCGCGGGCTCATGCTGCACGGCAGCAGCCCTGATTCGCGCGAGCTCTTCCTCTGGGTCACTTCGCCACTGCTTGCCCTGCTCGAGGAACATCGCGACGTTCTCTCGAACGTCGTCGAGCGACGTATCGGACTGGTCCAGACCGAACTCGATTTCGGACTGCAAGTCAGGCGACAGTGTTGCGCGCATTTCTTCGCGGGAAAGGTAGGTGGTGGTCTCTTTATCGGCGACGATGACGAGTGCCCAGTCCCTTGGGCCGCGGGTGCACCGTCCGATGCCCTGAACCACGCGGCTCCGTACCCGTTCGGCTGAGACGGCGGCCGCGCGCGCACGGGAAGCGTAGAACCGCTCCTGGAGGTTGGTGACGCCGGGATATCCAGCCATCGTTACTGATCGGCAGGCCTTGCCGGGGAGATCGATGCCGTCGTAGCGGTTGGCGAGCAAAGCGACCGACTTGGTCGACGCGGCAAAGTCGTCGAGCGAATCCTCGACGTCGCTTTTTCGGAACACAGTCCAGTTCTTGGGCACGATCGTTGTGCTGGCGTTCTCCGCCTCCTTCTCGCTCGGGGTGATGACGATGGACTTCCCGACCGACTTGATGAGTTCTTTGGTGAGCTTGTCTGGATCCGCATTAGGAACCAAGTGCGGGAATACGAGGAAGCGACGTCCGGAGGTGGGGGTTGGTGCTCCCTCGGGGCGGTGCAAGCGTGCGACGGATGGCCTTCCGAAGGCGCGCTCCAACTCGCCAGAGGTTCCGAGCGTCGCCGAGAGGTAGACCCGTTGCGTTGCCGAGGCGAACAGCGAGTTCTCGAATGTTGGCGGGGTGACGGGTCGTGCTTCGATCTTCGACCAGGAGACGTAGAGCGTGCAGGCAGCGAGGTGGCCTCCTATTGCGTCGAAGGCGAATTTCTGTGCTGCTGCGAACCGATCGGAGCGGTCAACGCGCGCGAAGGCGCCGAGAGCACGTGCAAGTCCCGGCAGTGCGTCGTCGCGTTGGGCGAGGACGAGACCGTCAACAAGTTCACGGGTTCCTGCGCCGGGGGTGTTCCCGATGAGCTGCTGATACCGCTCCTGGGGGAGCATCGGTGCGACCGCTTCCAGCGCCTCGCTCCAAATCGACCCGTAGAGGTGGCGTGGTATTTCGACGGTGTACGCCTTTGACACGTACTGCTCGCCCGCGTGCGCGTCGTCGAACACGATGATGTCTGCCTCAATCAGCTTCGGAGACGTGTTGAAGATCGAGCTGTAGGGGACCACGGCCGTAGCCTTCGCACGCTCGTACTTGCTTTGAGCCGACGGATCCCACTGCTTCCAAGACCCCGAGAGATCGACGACGTCGATACCTTCCTTCTCCGCTGCCGCTACGACTTGACGCACGAGCTGCTTGGTTGGGCAGACGAAGATGGCGCGCCCCTTACCCTCGCGGCGCCGCCAGTCCGCGATAAGAAGGCCGGTCAACGTCTTCCCCGTACCAGTCGGCAGTTCGATCGCAAGATCCCGGGCACCCACGCGCTTCTCGGCATACTCGCGCAGCAGATCGACCTGCTGCGGCCATAGCGTGTCTGAGTTTTCCCCCGTCTTCCGCAGTAGCGGGAACAGCTTCTCCGGAGTTTCAGCGCGCAACTGCGTATCCGAGCGCTTCTTGATCGCCATCGTTCCCCCTAATTCGTCGGTGCCCCTGGGCGGAGCGTTCGTGCGCGACTGAGACCACCGCTCGAACAGCGTTCACGGTCTGGAACACTTGCTCCATGAGCACTGACAAGGAAGTCGTACCCATACTGGTCACGCTAGGACATCTCGGCGACGACAGCCTGCAGCTGCGTTTCCCGTCGGAGCACAGCGACGAGATCCTGAAGCTTCTCGACGAGCACGGTATCGACCACAACACAGCCATGGAGCATTCCTATGATCCGACTGATTGGATCGAAGTAGTCAAGGTGCTCGGCATAGCTGCCGGCAGCGCCGGCGGCCTGCACGGTCTGGCGAAGGTGATTACGGCGTTCGTTCGTCGTCACGATGGCAAGCGATTCATATTCACGAAGGACGGCGAATCCGTAGACGCTCAGGGCTACTCCCAGCGGACGGTAGAGGCCATGCTCCAGAAGATGCCACAGGAGCAGGCAGATCTGGACGCCGCCACCCGACGCGCGATGGGTATCGACGACGCTTAGAGCGGCACGGCACCGCTCCGAGCAAGTGCCATGGCCGCCCAATGGGACATTGAACTTGCCATGAAGTTCGGGCCTGGTCGTCTGGTGCAGTGCTCAATCGCAGTGAGCTTGAGGGCGCGGCCCGACCGTCTCGAGGCCGGGCTTGCGGAGTGCATAGCATCGGTGGCATGCCGGCATCTCGCAATCGCATCTCTGCCATCACGCGTCGAAAGCTGTTCGATTCGATCGCGCTGTCAGGGTTGGGTTGGTCGGGCCGTCTCCAGGAGCCGGACTTCCTTGGGCGCCTCTACGATCTGAGCAGCTTGCCGAGCGCGGATACGCGGTATCGCGATGCGCATGGAGACATCTGGCAGCACCGCGTGAACAACTACGACTGGGACGACGACTGGGTCTTCTCGGACAGTCGGTTCAACCTCGCGCATGGTGATGACGATGTAGTTCTCGCGTTCCTCGCCGAGATCTTGCATCCCCTCGTTCGTTCCGACGAATCGGAGGTCGCGGCGCTCCTCAAGGGCTTCAACGAGGCGCTGGCCCGCGACGGGTATGAACTGTATGCCTCCGATTGGATTAGCGGGCACGCTGTCTATGGCTGGCGGCGACTCGACGCGTTTCACGGCTCAGCGCCCGAGTTGCGTCTGAGCGAGCGGCCGCTCACGGATCCTGCGGTGCTTCAGGAGCATCTCACTCGGATCCGGGCCGGGCTGGTGGCTGACCCGGCGGCGGCGATCTCCTCGTGCAAGAACCTGCTCGAGAGCCTGTTCAAGATCATCCTGGACCGCAGTGGCGTGAGTTACGGCGGCAACGACGACGTGCCGCGCCTGTATCGCAAGGTCGCCGAGCTGCTAGCTCTGAATGCGGAAGCCGTCCCCGAGTCGGCTCGCGCCAGCCAGACCTCTCAGCAGATCCTCCGAACGCTCGTGACGACTGTGAGCTCACTTGCCGAGCTGCGCAACGAGCTCGGAATCGGACATGGGCAATCGTCTCGCAGCGCAGCGCTTGCTCGCCATGCCCGTCTCGCTCTGAACGCAACCGTGACAATCGCGGAGTTCGTCCTCGATACGTGGCAGGCGCGCATCGAGTCTGGCGCGTTGGAGCTCCCCAGCTGACTTGCGACCGCTTCGATCACATCCGGCGGATATTAGCGAGTGCCTCATCGAGGGTGTGGAGCGCGTGGAGGACTTGGATCGAGCGGCTGAAGATCAGGCTCTCAAACATGGCGTCGTCGGTCTTGGGCATGACGGAGCGAGAGACGACCCAGGCGGCCCCTGATTCGATGCCGACGTCGTCGCTGAACATGTGTGCGGCGACCTCGTTGCGGATCTTCACGAGCGTCTCTTTGAAGGAGCGGTCATCGGCTATGTCCCGGACGCTTGCCTTGTAGGTGTTCTGCCCCGCGGTGAGCCCCTCGATGTCGATGAAGTCAGCGAACCGACCGGTCTGCGTGCGTGCAGTGCGTTGCAGGTCTCCCAGGACCCTGTAGACGCCTTCGATGCTCTCGCGCAGGACGAGGGCGAGGAGCTTCTCGGTCGTGACCCGCGCAGCGGGGTCTGCGGCCATGGCGCGCAGCAGCACGCGCATGTCGACGTCGATCTGGACGATGAAGAACCGAGCGGCCGCGTATGCCTTGACTACCGCAGCCTCGTCGCCGGCGCCAGCAACGCTCTCGACGTCACGCGCCCGGTGCTCGAGGGCCTCGACAGCGAGCGGGATGGTGCGGTCGAAGCCAGCGACGCTGTCGGCGTTGGATGGCGGCTGGCTGGGGCTGCTCATCGTCTCAGCGTGCCACCGAATCGGCGGGGCCGGTGGACGTCGATCGAAAGTCATCTTAAAGTTAAGGCATGAGTGGGTTGTTGGTGCATGGGCCGCGGATGATCGGGGCGCGTCGGCAGTTGTCTATCCCGCGGCGCGTGCTGGTGTCGGCGGGGATCGAGGTGCCGGGTCGGGTGCGGTTCGAGGTGGCCGAGGGGGTGGTGTGTGTGCGTCGCGCGGAGGAGGGTGAGGAGGGTGCTCAGATGGTGTCGAAGGTGGGCCAGCTTGTGACTCCGCCGTGGGTGATGCAGACTCTCGGGGTTGGTGTGGGCGGTGCGATCTATGCTCGGCCGCGGGCTGACGCCGTTGTGGAGGTCCTAGCCGGGTCTCGTCTGCAATTTGAGCTGGAGGGGGCAGCATGAGCATCTCGATCGTGCTGCAGACCCCTCGTCGGACTGCTGCCGATCGCGCGTGGGGTGAGCCCGGGCTGCGGGATGCCGCGGCCGCTCACGCGACTACGACGCTGCTGCCGGGCGCGGCGGTGTTGCCGTTGACGACGTTCCTGGACGCGAACGTGTATCCGGTGGTCGTCTGGGACCGGCGCGCGCTGTCGTTGCGGCTGACCCGGATGGATGGCCCGGCGGTGTCGACGGATGCCGTGCGTGACCTGCTGGATGCGGGGTGCCCGACGGTGCTGCGGGTCGCGGCGATGGTCGGGGTGGGCGCGCCGACGCCGACGAGGCGGGCGTTGCGGCCGCTGCGGTCACTGGCGAGGACGATCGGGATGTTTCCCGTGTTCCCGCGCCGGTCGCCGCTGGTCGCGGAGGAGTTCGACGCGCAGGGGACGGCGCTGGTGGTGTGTGACGAGTCGAGCGTCGAGGTGCATGTGGGCGGCGATGCCGGCGTGCGGGCGGGCTCGGCGTTGAGCCCGTTGTGGCGTCGGGTGTATGAGGAGCGGTTGTTCGAGTGGGCGATCCGGTCGGATGCGCTGCCGTGCGCGTTACCGGCCGTCGAGGGCCTTCACCCAGGAGTCGAGTGAGCGGGCAGGCGCCCAGCGGACGTCTTCCATCTCGACCTGGATCTCGGAGTGCAGGGTCTGGGCGTTCATCGCCTTCTCGCGGAACGACTTGAGGTTCTCCTCGCGGGTTCCGGAGAGCAGGTTCGCCGCGAACGTGGCGATCGAGCCGATGCTGTGTTCGGGTGCGGTGTGCTCGGTGACGTGGTCGAAGACCGCGCCGCCTTCGCAGATGTTGCAGTCGCACCAGAAGTAGTCGGCGGGGACCTGCGCGGCGACCAGCGGGAGCCGCTCGAGCAGGTGGTAGGACATCAGCCGCGGGACCAGCACGGAGGTGCCGGGGCTGCGGCCGCCGCCCTTGGAGGGCCAGATGTGGCGGAGGGTGCTGCTGGTGCCGACCGCGCCGAACCGGGCGCCGGCGGCGACCGCGGCGACGGCGGAGAGGTCGGTGCGCAGCAGCGCGATGCTCACCTGTGAGCCGAGCACGTGCAGCAGGCCGCGGACGGTGTCGACGGCGCCGAACGGGTCGGTGCTGTGGCCCAGGGCGAGGGCGACGGGGACGCCGGCGCGGTCGATCGCGGTGCGCAGCTGGTCGGCGGAGTTCTTCAGGATGAGGGACTCGATGGGCAGCATCGTCATCACAGTCCCGGAAGCCTGGCTCGCGATGTCTGCGCCGCGGCCGAGCGCGAGGTCGACCTGGGCGATGTTCTCGAGGCTGATGTAGCCGGTGTCGGTGAGCGCGACCGGCGCGCCGTGGTCGAGTTGCCAGGTGACCCATTCGAGGCTGAGCGGTGCGTCGCCGGTGGCGCGGTTCTTGCCGGAGTAGCGGTTCGCGTCGAACAGGATGCGCGATTCGGGGCCGGCGATGGAGCGGTGGGTGGTGAGCAGCTTGTCGGCGGCGGCGGTCTTGTTGCCGCCGGCGACGGTGTAGAGGGCGGTGATGCCCGCGTTGCGGCTGAACGCGGCGATGCGGTCGACCTTGGACTGCGGTGCGTGGATGAGGATGGCGCTGTCGATGCCCGTCCCGGCGGGAACCGGGGCGGGATGGTGACCGGAGGGCGGGGCGAGGTCGGTCATGTTGCGGCTCCCAACGTGATCGGAACGAGGTTCTCGGGTTGAGGGTTCTCCCCGAGGTAGTGACGGCGGAAGCCGTCTTCGGTCATGCCCGCCAGCCGTGCGATATCGGCGACGCTCTGGTGGCGGATGTTCTTGTGGGCGTTGATGATCTGGGTGAGGGTGGACGGGGTCTCGACGGCGACGTCGCCGGGTTCGCTGTTGCGCCAGCCCATCTGGCCGAGGCGCATGTTGAACTCGCGGTATTGCCGGTCGGTGATGATCTCCAGGTCGTAGGCGCGGCGGATCAGCGCGCCGATCGACATGCCCCACTTCTCCTTCAGGGTCAGCAGCCGCCGGAACTCTCCGGTGCGCAGCCCTGCCAGGTCGGGGCGGATGCTGTCGGCGGGCGCGAGCAGCTCGCCGGCGAACTTGTTGGCCTGGTCCTCCTGCTCAGGGCCGGGGATGTCGTGCATCAGCAGGTGCCCGAGCTCGTGCGCGACCGTGAACCGGAGCCGGTCGGGGGCGAGGCCCTTGGTTACCAGCATCATCGGGAACCGGGACTGGTCGCCGGGCCAGGTGGAGACGGCGTCCTGCCCGGGGGTCGAGAGGGGGCGTTCGATCACGATGATGCCGGCGGACTCGACGATGCCGACGAGGTTGCGGATCGGCCCGTCGCCGAGGTCCCAGCGTTCCCGGAGCCGGCGAGCGACCTCGCGGGGATCGCCGTCCAGGTCGATCGGGTCACGGACCAGGGTGCGTTGCGGCTGCGGCGCGATCCCGGTGAGCAGGCCCTCCATCGTGAGCCTGGTCAGGTGCGTGAGCGCTTCGATGCGTCGCATCGTGCGAACCGTCATCGTGCTCGCCCGGCGGCGGTGGTGCAGGCAGCTGATCGCTAGGCCCGGGACGGTGGGCTGCTCCTCGAGGATCTCCGGCGGGCAGTCCAGCGCCTTCACGAGCGCGTCCCGGCGATCCGGGGTGAGCTCCAGCGCCCCGGTCTCCAGGCGGGAGATGACAGCCTGCGAGACCCCCGCCTCTCGCGCCAGCTCGGTCTGGTTCCAGCCCTTCGCCTCACGCAGCAGGGTGATCATCGAGATCGCCGCATCCGCCATCAGTCACCTCCGCCGACAAGGCTAGCATAAGAACTGCATTGTTTGCCGGGTACATGTGCCGCTTGGTCGAGCGGCGTGTCGCCAGATAGTGGGTTGTGGTGCGAGGGGCTCCCCTATGTGCGGGACGGATCGTTGGCGATGCCCATCATGCAGCAGGCCTCCGACTCCGACGCCGAAGTCTGGGGGTGCGCGATCCCGGCAGGTCTCTCTCGAGGAGGTCGCCATGACCGGAACGTCGACGCTGGTGGAGTTGCTACTGGCCCGGATCGAGCAGGACGAGCGGATTGTCGACTTGTCGCACCGGCATCCTCACGCGAGGCGTTACGGACGGCCGCCAGCTGATCGCGGTCGGGTCGCTATTCACGCTGGAACACTGCTATCGCTGTCCGACTCCCGCACACCTTCCTGTCGATCGGGCGTAAAGGCTCGCCCTCGCGCGATCACGGACAGTGATCGCTCGCCCCAGGGCGCGCCGGTCGGTCAGCGGAGGCAAGTTCGATGGTGAGTTGGCGGTCGACGGCGCGCGCGATTCGTCGAAGTGTGGAGAGGGTGGGCTGCTGAGATCCGTTCTCGATGGCGGAGATGACGGACTGCTTCGAGCCGACTCGATCTGCGAGTGCCGCCTGGCTGAGACCCGCGGCCGTGCGCGCCTGATAGACCATCTCTGCCATCGCGCGCCGTGCCTCTTCCTCTTCGAGCGCGGCGTCGAACCGTGCGCGCTCGTCTGTCGTCATGGCCGCGAGCGATGCGACTTCCAGCTCCCGAAACGGAGTGCTCATCAGTTCTTTCCTTGCTTGTGTCTTGCTTGCGCCCGACGAGCTCGAAGAATCTCGCCACGCTCATTGTTGCGCCATGTGCCCGCGGACTGCACCGTGTAGGCGGGCTTGCGTCGGTCGCGTTTCCGTAGGACACTTCTCTGTTCTGCTTGGAAGGGGCACCGGTGACGCACGATGATGGCGATGTCGACTGGGAGGAGGTCATCCGCGGCATGATCGCGCGCAGCGCCGAGTCTGCTCCCACCGAGCCGGGGGTATACCGGATGCCGTGTGGGAACTGCTACGTCGACTTCTTCCTCACCTCGGACGGCGCCGAACGGTGGCTCGTCCCCGGCGATGAGCGCAGCTACACCCGCGACACCGTCGCCGTCGCCCGGCACGGCGACTACCCGTGGGAGCGTATGTACACCCTCGCCCACGCCGCCGCAGAGATCCGGCGCCGCGCGGCCGACGTCGGGAGACCCGTTGATGCCTTGATTGAGGAACTGGCAATGATCGCGGAAGCGGCGGACGCAGCCGAGAACGAGGAGATCGCCCGCATCGTCCGGGAACGGCCCACCGACAGTGAGGACATCCCGCTGGCCGACCTCGCTCGGAAGTTCGGGATCGATCTCGACGAACTCTAGCGATATCTATCCGGGTCTATCGAAACGCTAGACATCGCTAGATTCTGCAAGAGCATCCATCACCTGCGAGAGGCCTGCCATGAGTGAGTATCCGTGGTTCGACTTCGACCAGGTCGACTACGTCACTGCGGACACCCACTTCGACCACGCGCGGATCAGCGAGCTCGCGGAACGCCCGTTCACCACCGTCGACGACATGAACACCGAACTCGTCCGCAGTTGGAATGAGGTCGTCAGCCCGACCGATGTGGTGCTGCATCTCGGGGATGTCGCACTCGGACCGATCGAAGAATCGATCGGCCTCACCGCGCAGCTGAACGGTTGCCGATACCTGGTACCCGGAAACCATGACCGGGTGTCGCCCGCGACGCAGTCGAGGAAGGCGATCGAAAGGTTCGCGCCGCTCTACGAGGCGGCCGGGTGGACCATCCTGCCGGAGGTCATCGAAGGGACCCGGCGCGGGTACCGGATCCTCGCCTCCCACTACCCCTACAAGGGCGACTCCCAAGAGTCGGACCGGCACACCACGCACCGGCCGCGCTGGGACGACGGGATCCCGCTCCTGCATGGCCACACCCACGCACGCGATCACGGCCCCATCGGCCACCAGTTCCACGTCGGCGTCGACGCCCACGGGTACGCGCCCATCCCCTTCACCGTCATCGACGCCTGGATCCGCAACCTGCCGGACGTCGAGCCGTGGCTCGATGTCACGATCCGTGAGGCCCGTCAACTCGTCGCGGACTTTGACGCCAGCGAGACCTCGAACTCCGATGCCCTGTTTTACCAGATGGGATACAACGAACTGCTGATCGCGCTCGAGGACCTCCTCGGCGCGCTGGACCGCCAGTGGCCCCGCCGTGACGAATCGTGTTGATCGCGAGCAGCAGTCATGTGCCGGCGGAACCGCGGAGCCGTGTCAAGGGAAAGCGATGCTGTGGGATTGAACGGCAGCCCGATCAAAATCGGGCCAGTTTGTGACGGCTCTCATGAGACAAATCGGTGCCAGCGTCGATCCGGTCGAGCAAGGGGTTCAGGTCAGCGGGTTCACGCATGACAGTTGGTCATGAGATCCCACAATCAGCCGCCGGTCTGTCAG
Organism: Microbacterium sp. USTB-Y; assembly: GCF_023703415.1. Taxonomy (GTDB): domain Bacteria; phylum Actinomycetota; class Actinomycetes; order Actinomycetales; family Microbacteriaceae; genus Microbacterium. Next base: position 37,250 of record NZ_JAGMTU010000012.1, read on the forward strand.
ATCGTATACGTACTGCCGCACACCCGAAGCGGAGGGCGGCATCCCTACCGTCACGACGCACCGTCCCGGGAACCACCAGCGGAGAGCCTTCACTGAGAGACTGCCGTAGGCGCGAATCGTGGTCTCGTAACCTCAGCATCATGATCTCCGGAGAGATCAGTCGCGGACTCGTACGGTATCTACGCGGCAGCCCGGAGAGAGGGAGCAGATGGGCCACTACGACCTCAATCGCATGGGCTGGCAGCAGTTCGAGCACATGCTTCAAGCTCTCGCAAAGGCCGAGCTGGGCAATGGTGTACGCCCGTTTGGGTCCGGTAAGGATGGTCAACGCGACGCAACCTTTGAAGGTCGGGTCACTTTCCCTGTGGGCAGCGCGAGCTCTTGGAATGGATACGGCGTCATCCAGGTGAAGCACCACGAGAAGCCAACCACAGCTACCGCCGACTGGAAGTGGTTCATCGAGGAGGTGCGCGGCGAGATCCGCGGCTGGCTCGGCAAGAAGCGTCTCGGCAAGAAGACACCGAAGTACCTCCTCTTCGCCACGAACGTGGCGCTCTCCGGCACGGAGGGCAGCGGAGGGAAGGACCAGTTTGAGCTTCTGATGAGCAACTCGGCCGCCGAGCTGGGTTTGGACGGCTGGTTCGTCTGGGATTACGCGGAGATCCGCACGATGCTCGACAAGCACACCTCGATACGACAGCGGTACCTCGAACTGATCGTGACCGGCGACTTCCTCGTGCAACTCGAGTCTCTGCTGCCCAAGAGGACCGCACTTGAAGCCGACAGGCTGGCGGGTCACGCTGTCGCGGAACTCATCACCCGACAATGGGTTCGCACCGGCGACGCCGGCTACAGCGACACCTCAAAGGTCCGACTGGCGGACATTGCAATCGATCTCCCGTGCGTATGGCGCGCGGGGCCCGCCAACGAGGCCGAAGGCCGACGCATGGCTGCACGCGTAACGCTCGCGATCGGCAATCGCGCATTGTCCAGCTCTGGGGGCTCCGGCCCGCAAGGTGTGGTCCTGATCGGAGGACCGGGCCAAGGAAAGAGCACCATCGCGCAGGTGATTGCACATGCTTACCGGGTAGCGTTCCTCCGCGACACCGACATAACCCGATACGGCGCCAACGCGAAGCACGCTTTCGACGGCTTGCGCGACCGTCTCACCACCGCCGGGATCCCAGCCCCGAAGCGCCGACGCTGGCCCATCGTCGTCGAGCTGGCCAAGGCAGGAACGTCGGTCGCTCGAGACGAAGGCGCCTTCTCGCTCCTCAAGTACATCGCTGACTCAATCCTCGTGGAGGGAAACCCGACCGACCCGAGCGCCCTGCTGGAATGGATGAGCAGCTGGCCGGCCTGCCTCATCCTTGACGGCCTCGACGAGGTTCCAGATGCGAAAGTGCGCAGCAGGCTGATCGATGCCATCAGCAGCTTCGTGAGCGAACTCAGCGCTCAACGCGCCGACGTTCTTGTCGTCGCCACCACTCGCCCGCAGGGGTACCGCGGAGAGTTCGGCGACGCTCTACCGTGTGAACAGTTGGAGTTGCTCGAGTTCACGGAAGGCGAAGCGCTGAGCTACTCCGAAGCGCTCACAGCCGTCCGAACGTCGGAAGACCCAGACCTCGCCGCGCAGGTCACCGAGCGGCTCATCACCGCTGTTCACGAACGAGTCACGCAGAGACTGATGACGACACCCCTGCAGGTGACGATCATGACCGCCCTTGCAGAGGAGGCCGTTGACCTTCCCAGCGACCGGTTCGAGCTCTTCGATCGCTACTACAAGGTGGTGTACGAGCGGGAGCTCGCCAAGAGCGAGGCGTTCGCCGAACTCAAGACACTCCGCCAACACATCGATCACCTGCACGAACAAGCCGGCATCAAACTGCAGGCACGCACCGAACAACCTGGCAAATCCGACGCCGTACTGACGAAGACGGAAATCGGTCGAATCCTCCGCAGGCGTCTCACCATGGCCGGATTCGATGAGACTGAGTCGGAGACGATTGCGGACAAACTCCTTCGGCTCTCCACCGAACGGGTCGTCATGCTCGTCTCACGCAGGCCGGCCAAGTATGAGTTCGAGGTCAGATCCCTGCAGGAGTACATGGCAGCGCGAGCCCTCACGGACGGCGACGACGCAACCGTGCTCGGCGGACTGAAGACGCTCATTCCGTCTAGCCACTGGCGAAACACCTGGCTCCTCGCCGCGGGAAGACTTCTCAAGCGGCGCGAGCACCTCACAGACGAAGTCATACAGATCGTGACCGAGTACGACACCACCACAGCAGAAACTCCATTGACCGCCCTCGGTGCCGGACTCGCTGGTGAGCTCTATCTCGACAATCTCGGCGCTGAGTTCCCCGCCGTGAGACGCGCGCTGCTGACGAGCGCGATGGCGCAGTTCGCGGAAACTGCTCCAGAGTTGCCCCGATCACTCGCCGACCTTATGGATCTAGCGCTATCGCAGGCCGAGCGCGAAAGCGCAATCGCGCTGGAGTCGCTGCACGAACTCAGCAGAAAGAACCTCTCCAACCTCGCGACCAAGTACCTCAGCGAGCACAGCAGCGGCATGTCGCCGGCAGCCAAACAAGCACGAACCACGCTCACCGAAGGACGCAAGTACATCAAGCCCGGCGGCCAGACGACGCGAGCACGAGCGCAGATCCTCGCACGACACCTCGCACGAGTCGCTGCCACGGTGCCCGAGGCACTCGTGCTGGTCGAGCGGCTGAATGAGGAAGCCGCATCGACCAGCAGTAGCAGTGGCGCAACGGCGTCGGTGGCGCTCCTCCAGGCGATGGACCAACCCGCGGCACGAGCAGGACTCGCTTCCACGATCAGCTCGATGGCCCATAGTCAGCCCGACGCGGCACACTATGGGACTGTTCTGCTTCGCCAACACGCGTCTAGATCGCTTCGAGGGCAAGGGTATGCCGGGTAAGTCGGGTGTTGCGCTCACCGGCCAAGCCGCCCGAATGCGTGCGAGCCCTTGACCTTGTCCGGGCGGGTGTCTTCTCGTCGGTGCCATCGTCGGCGGGCGACTCGGATCGATTGTTGGTGCAACGCTTCCGGGAACTGCTCACCGCTTTGTCACGGTCGCGCAGGTTGTCGCATCGCGGGGTACTTTGCGTATGGTGCTGCGGCTGCGATTTGCCATCGTCGGGCGACGCTTGGCGCCACGCCTGTGAGGTCACAGAGAGGACCGATCGGCATGGTGCTGGCGAGGTTGAGCATTGCGGAGCCTCGGAGCGCGACAATGCTGCAGCCGAGCGCTTCGAGGCTGGTCACGGGACGGTCGTAGTCGACATGCGCACCCGCCCTGAGCTTGGAGGGAAAGAGCCAATCGGAATCGGTATCCCATCGTCGGGGCGCGTCGATCTGGCTTCGAATGAGCTCTGGGAGTGGCGGTGGCAGGGTGATTGGAGTCTGTCCAAGCCGAAGTTGAAGGGTGTTGCCATCATCGATGATGTCCGCGCGCGTGAGGCGCAATACGTGGGAAGCGGGTCGACCGTAGAGGCCGCTGATGAGACCTGTGATCCGCGTGATCAGCGGCAGCGACTCGTCGGTGCTCAGTCTCTGGAGCCACTTCTTGTGTTCGTCTGGTGGGTAGCTGGTCGCTTTGAGACCGCTGGGATGCTTGATGGGTCGGAGCCGTCTTGCGCGGCCCGTCCGCGCGGCCCAGCGGAGAAAGTTTCGCAGGGAGGAGGCTTCCTTTGGGTTGTCGTCGAGGTACTGCTCGACGACGCTCTGCGGCGCTGTCCCGAGATCGATGCCGTTCTGGTCGAGGTGGTTGAGGAATCTCTCTGCTGTGCGGCAGATCAGTCGCGCCCGCATGTAGGACCCGTCCGTGATCCCCTTTTGCCTGATGAGCTGGCGGGTGCGTGCGGTGACTTCCCATCGGCAGAACGGTGTGAGGTGTCGCGCGACAGAGTCGGGCCGGTCGCTGAGGAAGGCGTCGAGCCATCGCTCGAACCGGACTCCACCTTCATCGCGCGGCTTGAGGATGCCGACGTCTGTAAGCGAGTGCCGGAGTAGGTTGGCAGGCTGGAAGGCTGGATGATCATCGAGTGCAGTGTGGCTGATCGGGATCTCCTCACGCAGCATCTTCCGGAGCAGGGCTGCGGTGCGGCTTCGCTTGGTCCACTTCGCCATCGATTGGGGTTCAGGGTGATCGAGTAGCCGCACTTGCAGGGGTGCGAGGAGCGAGCGCGTTCGCGCGGTTCCTTCGGCAAAGAGGTCATTGACGCAGTCGGTTGCGTGGCAGCGATGGCAGATGCGGCCGTACCGTGGCTCTTCGTTGCCACAACGTGGGCATGCGTATCGGGGTGGGGTTCCGGCGCATGTGCTGCAAACCAGGTTGCCGGCTTCGTCCACCGCGACGAGCAGAGCACTCGTGTAGCAGGTGGGGCACTTCTTCTTCGTGGACTTGGCGTGCCGGTAGCACGACTCGCAGGTGTCTCCTCCGAGGAAGGAGACGGCGATGGTCGTGGTCTTGTGGCAGTGGACACATCGCCCGATGCGTCCATCCGCGCAGTTCTCGCAGACGCTATGGCCGTCGACTCGCTTGTGCGCTGGCTGCATCCGATCGCAGATCGTGCAGAGCCGGTAGTTGGCGGGATCCTTCCTCCAGCACGTCCCGCACACGGCCGAGCCGTCTTCGAGTCTGCGTCGAATGATCTTAGGGAGGTGGCATCGGCCGCAGATCTTCGGTGTCGCCTTGGTATAGCACCCGTGACAACATCGTGAGCCGTCGGGGTGATTGGCTCCGAGCAGCAGATCTCGATCACAGTGTGTGCAGGCCGGCACGACAACATCGTGCCCTTGTGCGCGGGCGAGTCGGAGAAGCCGCTGCGCGGAACGACTCATCTGCTGATCGCCGTTGTGCGCGTAGTTGGGCGAGGTTTGCAGGTATTGGATGAGCCAGGCCCGGGCGGTCGGCGTTTCTACGACTAAACCGAGCATCTCGGCGACACCCGCCTTGCCGATCGTCTT
>NZ_JAGMTU010000013.1 GCF_023703415.1 Microbacterium sp. USTB-Y
GTCTTTCTGTGTGAGTTCTTGGTCGTTCTCACTGACCATCGCACGATGGCTCACCCCGTCGCGGTCACGACGCCGCGGGCCCGAAAGACCACCACCCCGCGGGACTCCAGGATCGCCTCAGCAGGCCGCACAGGCCCGCTTACGCCCGCATCCATCGTTTGGATGCCCCGCCACGACTCCCCTACCAGCCCTCGCGACACGCGCACTCCACCATCGCCAGCGCGGCGCCACACACGCGCTACCCCGCCGCGATGCTCTGCGCTGTACCCACGCAGCAACGTCGCGATAGCCTCCCGCCACTCCCCCGCCAGATCACCGCATCACTCGCGCGATACGCTGAGCAACCCCCGCGCCACACCCGCGCTAGTCATCCGCAATAACACTCGCAATACTCGCGCTAGCTCATCGCCCTACCCGCGCATGATGTTGCGCTCTAACATGCGCACTACTAGCGCGAGTCGGTCGCCTGTACTGCTCTTTGATTGCGCATTGCTTGTGCCTGTACGTCGCGACTTTGGCGCGTTACATGTCGCAGATAGAGCGCAAGTACACGCGCACTGCATGCGCCGTCATTGCTCCAATACAGCGCGTCTAGTGCACGGCGCTAGCGCGGTTGCATCGCAACCTCTAGCGCATGCGCCGCGCACGACACGCGCGATTGTTGTTGCATATAGGCGTGAATGTGACGCTATACTGACGCCCATGAACCCGCCACAGTTGCCCCATACCCGCGCCACACATCCGCACATCGCGCGCTCGACTGGCGCGACCGCTGTCAACACCCTCGTCCGTGGAGGCCGATCGTGAGAATCATCGGCGTCTGCAACCAGAAGGGCGGGGTGGGCAAGACCACCACCGTCATGAACCTCGCGGCCGCGCTGTCCCGCGCCAACAATGTGCTCGTGGTCGACGTCGACCCGCAGCAGTCCGCAGCACGCTGGGCCGAGCGAGCGGGGGATGACCTTCCGTTCGACTTCGCAGCCGACGTCGATCCCAACAACATCATGGGATTGCGTGACCTCGACGGCTACGACATCGTCCTCGTCGACACGCCTGGCAGCCATGAGAACACCGGCGTCCTCACCGCAGTCCTGCAGGTCGCCGACTTCATCGTCCTGCCGCTGGAAGCCGCCACCATGGCGATCGAATCGGTCGCGGACACCTTGGTCGAGCACATCATCCCGACCGGGGTGCCCTACCGACTCCTGCTGAACAAGATCGACACCCGCCGCGGCGGTCGGCGACTCGAGGACTGGGAAGAGCAGCTCGACACCGTCGAGTTCATCGAGGGGCAGATCGGACTCCCGCGTTTCCAGCGTCACATTCGTCTGTCCGCGAGCGTCGAGGACGCTCCCTTCGACGGCAAGGTCGTCACGCAGTACACCGATTCCCGCAAGAACCAAGCAGCGATCTCCGACTACACCAGTGTCGCGTTGGAGCTCACGTCGCTGTGGGCCAACCAGATGAAGGAGGCCTGACATGGCTCGTCAGGATCTCGGAAAACTCACCCGCCGCACCGCGCCGACGCCGGCTCCCGCAGAACCCGTGGAGCCCCCCGTCGACCAGGCTCCGCCCCCGGAGCCCGCCCCTGCAGCGGCGGTCGAACCCGCGGCCGCTCCTGCGAAGAAGCAGGCGCCGCGCAAGCAGCCGACTCGCACGACCCGCACGGAGGACGAAGACGGGGGAGAGAGGGAGGAGCGGGAGACCGCGACCAAGGGCGTCCCCGTCCACCTTCCGGTCCCACTGAACGACCGCCTGCAGGCGTACATGGCCAAGACGCGCAAGAGCCACCAGACGGTCCTCCTGGACGCCGTCTCGGCTACCTATAAGCGTCTTCCTGAACTGATCCGCCAAGCCACCGCCGGCGGAGAAGAGACTGACGAGGACTGGACGGATCTGTTCAACAGGCAGAAGCGTCCCGCCCCCGTCTCCGACGCGGGGCCCCGCGTCAAGCACACCGTGCGCGTTGCCCCGTCGTACCGCGCGATCCTCGATCGCGTCACCGCTGAACTCGATGCTCCCTCCCGGAACTTCGTCATCATCACCGCCTACGAGGCATTCCTTCCGCCTCTCGACTAGACGGTGCGGTGTCCAGCTACAGCAGAAGACCAGCTGTCGCTACAGCGGTATATGAGACACTCACCGAACTGCTTAGACACCTACCCCACATCCGCCCCACGATGAAGGATTGACCTCCAATGACCACCACCACTGACCGCAAGAGCAAGCGCACGAAAGAGACCACCGAGCCGGGCGAGCAGAAGCAAGGACTCACTCCTGCAGTCCTGCAGCCGACGAAGTCTCGCCGGCGCCCCGCGATCATCGCCCTCGGCATCGCGCTTGTCCTCCTCGGCGGAATCGGCGTGTGGTGGGTCACCACGAACCTCACCCGCACCGTCAGCGTCATGGCGACCAGCGTCGACGTCTCGCGCGGGGAGACGATCACCACGGACGACCTCACGACCATCCAGCTCGCCGGCGGGCAGCAGGTCGACGCGGTCTCCGCCGCGGATGCCGCCGACCTCGTCGGAACCACCGCGCTGGTCGACCTGCCCGCCGGCACCCTCATCACGTCGGCCAACACCGGCGACACCCTCGCGGTGCCGGCCGGCTCCTCGATCGTGGGCGTCACGCTCACCCAGGCACAGATGCCCGGCTACCAGCTCGCAGCAGGCGACAAGGTCCGTGTCGTCGAGACCCCCGTCACTCAGGGCGACCCGCCCGTCGAGACCCCCAAGAGCTTCAACGCCACGGTGTTCACCGCCACCTACGACACTGAGACCCAGGTGTGGGTTGTCGACCTGGTCGTGCCGAACCGTGAAGCACCCGACATCGCCGCTCGTGCCGCCACCGGCCGCGTCGCGCTGGTCATCGACTCGACGGGGGAGTGACCCCGCATGGCGATCATCTTCCTTGCCAGCGCGTCCGGCGCTCCCGGCGTGACCACCGCCGCCGGCGCCCTGGCCCTCAACTGGTCCAAGCCCGTGATCCTCGTCGAGGCCGACACCACCAAGACCAGCAGCATCATCCCCGGACTCATCCGCGGGCAGGTCTACCACAGCACCGGACTGACCGAAGCGGCCGTCGCCGACCAGTACGGCGCTCTGACCCCTGACAAGCTCTGGGAACAGACCGTCGAGCTCAGCCCCCGCTCAGTGCTCATCCCCGGCTTCAAGAGTCTGCAGGGCGCCGCCGGCGCGGGCCCCCACTTCTGGCGGGCACTGCTCGACGCGCTGCGCCCCTACGAGTCCGCCGGGTACGACATCCTCGTCGACGGCGGGCGCCTCCACGTCAACGACCCTCGACTCCCGCTGCTGCGCGAGGCGGACAGCATCACCCTGTTCACCGATCGCACGCTGCCCTCCGTGGCAGCCGTGCTCGCACACTGGCGCTCCCTCGACGAGAACCGCAACACCGTCCCCGAGTGGCTGCTGAACACGCTCAACGAGATCGGGCACGCCAGCTACGTCGATCTCCTCGTCACCGAACGCCCCACCACGCAGGAGACCTGGCCTCTCAAGACCGTCACCAAGCAGATCGGCATGAACCTGCTGGGCACCATCCCCTGGGATCCGAAGGGCGCCGCCATCTACTCGGTCGGCGCACCCACCCTCGGCGCCCAGCGCACCCCCTACGCGCGGGCCATCGGCGCGCTGCTGCTCAGCTACAGCGATGTCCTCAACACCCGCACTTACACGACCACCGACTGGGAGGGACAGCAGTGAGCGACCCCACGCCCGACCCCGCAGACCTGGGAAACATCCCGTTCTTCACCGCGCCGGCACCGGCCACCCCGCAGGCGCCGACGACCGCACCGGCCGACACGGGCCTGCGCAACCTGGGCCACGCCGCCGCGCACCTGACCCGCGCGGCACAGCGGAACGCCCCGGCCGAGGCAGTCCCCACGGCACCCGCAGCTCCGATCGTGCCGGCACCGCCCACCATCCCCGAGCGGCCGGCACCCGAGGTCACCCCGCCAACCACCCTCGACGCCCGCAGCGATCTGCCCTGGGCCGACATCGCCGCCATTCGCGACGAGGTCTCCCGTGAGCTCGCCGCAGTGTTCAGCGAGTCCATGGACATCACCGCCGAGCAGCGCGAACAGACAGCGCAGGACCACATCGTTGACCGGGTCCGAGCTCGCGTCGACGACCAGACCCGCCGCCCCGGCGAGGGGCGCTGGCCGGCCCCGATGCAGACCGCCATCCGGCAGGCCGTCTTCGACCAGCTGTTCCGCCTGGGTCGGCTGCAGCCGCTCGTCGACGAGCCCGACGTTGAGAACATCCACATCAACGGGTTCGACGACGTCTGGATCTCCTACGCGGACGGCCGCGTGGTCAAGTACCAGTACCCGATCGCCGAGAACGACCGTGAGCTCGAGCGAGAGATCAACCTGCTCGCCGCCCGCTCGGGGGAGGGCGGCCGATCGTTCACGAGCGCCCGGCCGCGACTGCACATGGACCTGCCCGGCGGGGCGCGTCTGGCAGCGATCGCCGAACCCGTCGCCACCCGACCGACGATCGTCATCCGTATCCACCGCCTCGTCGACGTCACCCTCGACCAGCTCGTGGAGCGCGGCACCATCACCCGCCAGGCGGCAGCCTTCCTCCGCGCGGCCGTCATCGCCGGGGTCTCCGTCGTCACCAGCGGCTTCCCCGGCGCAGGCAAGACCACACTGCTGCGCGCACTCGCCGACTGCATCCCGGCCGAAGAGAAGATCGTCACGATCGAGATGGAGCGTGAGCTCTACCTTCACAAGATCAACGACCGCCACCCGCGAGTGGTCTCACTCGAGGCGAAGCCGGGGGAGGGGGAGCGTGGCGCCGATGGTCGGCTGCCCGGTGAGATCACCCCCGAAGACCTGGTCTACGACACCCTCCGACTGGACACCCAGCGCTTCATCGTCGGCGAGGTCCGTGGCCCTGAGATCTACGCCATGATGCAGGCCATGCAGTCCGGTGTCGGGTCGCTGTCCACCCTGCACGCCGCCAGCGCAGACGACTCGATCGACCGCATGTCGGCGCTGATGCTGTCCCGCGGCAACAACACGACCCCCGTGTACGCCTACCGGATGATCGAGCAGAACATCAAGATCGTGGTGCAGATCTCGAAGATCATCGACCCCGCGACCGGCAAGCCCCGCCGCGTCGTCACCGAGATCGCCGAGATCCTGCCCGGCGAGGAGCAGAACAACTCCCGCCCCGTGGCCTCTCAGGTGTTCCGCTTCGACCGATCCAGCGGCAGCCTCATCACCGCTGACATGCCATCGCCGCGGCTCCTCGAGGAGCTCAAGTTCTACGGCTTCGACCCCGCGAACCTGGGAGTGTGAGATGACTACCGCAACCCTCGCCCTGTGCATCATCGTCGCGGTCGCCGGCGCGATCCTGGTCATCCTCGGCGCCGCCCACAAGCCCAGCACCAGCGGACTTCCCACGCGCAGCGCGCTTCGCGGGAAGGCGACACGCGACTTCACCCGCACGCAGCAGATCCAGCTCGTCGGCGGCGCCGCGGTCGGTCTGGTGTTCGCGCTGATCACCGGATGGTGGCTGCTCGTGATCGCCGTGCCCGTCGCCGCTGTCGGCCTGCCATGGCTGCTGCAGAAGGGCCCCGAGGAGAACACGATCGCCAAGCTCGACGCCCTCGAGTCCTGGACCCGCAGCCTCGCCGGCCTCACCGTCTCCGGCGCCGGCCTCGAACGCACCATCGCCGCATCGCTGAGCAGCTGCCCCGAAGCGATCCGCCCGCAGGTCACGCAGCTCGTCGCGCGCATCAACGCCCGGTGGACCACCACCGCGGCGCTGCAGGCGTTTGCCGACGACCTCAACGATGAGACCGCGGACGTGCTCGTGATGCACCTTCTCCGCAAGGCCGAGCTCCGCGGATCCGGCCTCGCCGCCTCGCTCGAGGATCTCGCCAAGAGCATCTTCGAGCGGGTCAAGATGCGCCGCCAGATCGAAGCCGACCGCGCCACCCCGCGCAACGAGGCACGGTTCGTCGTCTACTTCACCGTCGCGCTGCTCGTACTCCTGGTCCTCGCCCAGCAGTACTCCGCCCCCTACGGCACCCCGATCGGTCAACTCCTGTTCGCCGCATATCTCGTCAGCTACGCCCTCGTATTGCTGTGGATGCGACGCATCAGCCGCGGCGTGCCGGCACCCCGTCTGCTCGTTGCCACCGAGAAAGCTGGTGAGAAGTGAACCTCGCACTGATCGTCCTCCCTGGCCTCGTCCTGGGGCTCGGCTTCGCGCTGGTCATCGCCGCACTGGTGCCCACCCAGCCCAGCCTCTCCGCAGCGCTCGATCGGATCGGCACCACCACCGTCGCCGCCGACCCCGCCTACGCCGCCACCCTCGAGAACCGGGTGGGCTCAGCCGTCCTCCGTCGCGTCGGCGACAGCCCCTCTCTCAAGATCCCCACCCGCGATCTGCGCCTGATCGGCATGAGCGTTAACCGGTTCCTGTACCAGAAGGTGCTCTCCGCCGGCCTCGGCCTCATCGCCCCCATCGCGATCGGACTGATCTTCCAAGTCCTCGGCCTGACCGCGTTCTACATCCCCGCGCTGTTCGGCATCCCCCTCGCCATCGGCGGCTGGTACCTGCCCAACCTGCTCGTCCGCGACCAGGCCGAAGCCGCCCGCAAGGAGTTCTCCCGCTCGGTCGCCGTCTACATGGAGCTCGTCGGATCCGAACGCATCAGCGGCGCCCCTCCCGGCAAAGCCCTCGAGTCCGCCGCCCAGGTCGGACGCAACTGGGCATTCGTCCGAATCCGCCAAACCCTCACCGAAGCCCGCTACGCCGGCACCGCACCCTGGGACGCGCTCGAGCAGCTCTCCCTCGAGATCAACGTCCCCGACCTGGGTGAAATCGCCAAGGTGATCAGGCTCTCGGGGGAGCAAGGAGCGTCGGTATATGAGACACTCAGGGCACGGGGGCAGAACCTCCGGGACCGACTTCTGAATGATGAAGTGACGGAGGCGAACAAAGCGACCAACAAGATGACCATCCCGATGACCCTCACCGGCGTCCTCTTCATGCTTCTGCTCGGAACTCCCTTCGTGCTCAACGCATTCTTCTGAGACGTTGGAAGTCGATTGTCCGCGAAGGCCCCAAACCGAGGCCTATACCTAATAGACCAAGCACCACCCACCCAGAGAGAGAAAGGAACCAGGATCCTATGTCGACCCTGAGCCGAGAGTTCCTGTCCCGCATGCGCGGGCGGGCAGCTCGCTTCACCGAAGAGCCCGAACGTGGCTCCATCACCCTCGAGCAGGTCATCTGGACCGCCGGCATCGCGCTCGCCGCCGTGGCCGTCGTGGCGATCATCGTCACCGCGATCAACGCCTACGCCGGCCAGATCCCCACCGGCTGAAAGAGCCACCCGCAGATGGTCCGCACCTCCAACACCGGTCACCGGCAGCGCCTCAGAGAAGCGCTCGCCGGTGATCGGGGTGCGGCCACGCTGCAGAACACGATCATCGCCCCGGTGCTGCTGCTCGTCCTCGCGGTCTTCCTGCACCTGGGCATCATCCTCCACGCCAACAACCTCGCCCACGCCGCCGCCACCAGCGCCTACAACGCCGCCCGCGCCTACAACGCCAGCGGCACAGACGGCTCCACCGCCGGCCTCGCAGTCCTCAACCAGTCCGGCTCACCGATCAGCGGCGCATCCGTCGCGGTCGACCGCGGCGCCAACACCGTGACCGTAACCGTCACCGGCACCGCCCCCTCCTTCGTCCCCGGACTGACCACCAACATCGACGTCACCGTGACCGGCCCCACCGAAAGGTGGGTGAACTGACCATGCGCGCCATCCGAACCCTCATCGCCAAGCTCCGCGACGAACGCGGCTCCGCCGGCCTCGAGATCGCCATCCTCGCCCCGGCGCTCGCCGCGGTGCTCGTGCTGCTCGCAGCTTCCGGACGTCTCGCGCTGGCCGGCAACGCCGTCGAGTCCGCAGCGTCGGCCGCGGCCCGCGAAGCATCGCTCGCGCGCACCACGGCCCAGGCGCAGGAAGCAGCCGAAGACATGGCGCGGATCTCGATGGAACAGTCCGGCGTCAACTGCACCACACTCTCCGTCAACATCGACGCCTCCGGCCTGAGCGCCCCGATCGGCACCACCGGCCGAGTCAGCGCGACCGTCTCCTGCACCGTCGCACTCAGCGACGCCGCCATGATCGGCCTGCCCGGCACCCGCGTCCTCACAGGCACCGCCGCCTCTCCCGTCGACGCCTACAGGGAGCGGCGATGAACACCATGGTCCAGAGGCTCCGAGCCAAGTTCCGCGACGACAAGGGCGTCGCGACGATCTACTTCGTCATCATGACCGTCGCGTTCCTCGCGATCGTCGGACTCGTCGTCGACGGCGCCGGCAAGGTGCAAGCCAACCAGCAGGCCTACACCACCGCCGCCAGCGCCGCCCGCGCCGCAGCGAACGCCGTCAGCGGCCAAGCGATCAGCGACGGCACCACCGCGATCGACAGCAGCCGAGCCGTCAGCGCCGCCAACGGCTACCTCGCCGCCGCCGGCGTCGGCGGAAGCGTCGCCGTCAGCGGCGACCGCATCACCGTCACCGTAGACACCGACTACTCGGCCACCTTCCTCCCCGTGCCGTTCCCCGTCCAAGCCACAGCCACCGCAGAGCTGATCACCCAATAGGAGCCCCCACCATGAGCATCAAGCGCCTCGCCGTCGCCGGCATCATCGCCGCCGCACTGACGCTGACCGCATGCACGGGCACCGGCAACCCGACCCCCACCGGCAGCCCCACCAACACCCCGACCCCCACGCCGACTGTCGCGCCTATCACCGGCGAAGCACCCGCCGACGAGGATGAGGCGATCACCAAGGCACAGCAGACGATCACGCTCCTCCTCGATGTGTGGGAGCAGGTCGACGCCACAGGTGGAAACAGCCCCGAGCTCTTCGACATCGTCGCCACCGGCCGCATGCTGAGCCGGGTTCAGGAAGACGCTTCACGGACCGCCAACGGGCCGATCCTGAACGAGGACGGAGAGAGCATCGAAGGCCAGGCCACCGTTGAAGGTCGCATCGAGTTCGAGCCGACCACGGCCTACGGCCAGGAATACGAGGGCATCGCCAATGGCCTCGTCATCGTCCCCGGTTGCCAGGATGCCTCCGGGCGCATCACCACGACAGCTGATGGCAAGCCTGCAATGCAGAACCCGACCCCGCGCAACGAAGTTGAGTTCCACGTCATCTACGACGCCGAGACCAAGACCTGGCTCGTCAACGATCGAATCGACTTGGGGACCACATGCTGAGACGAGGAATCGCAGCGCTCGCCGCCGTTATCGCCCTCATCGCGGCCTCTCTCGTCGCCGCCCTGCCCGCGCAGGGCGCCAACGGCGTCTACTGCGATGCGGACAACAGGTGCTACCTCACGATCTCGATGCCTTCGGATCCGGCGCCGAACCCGGACAGCAACGGGTGGACCCCTGGCGCACCGACCTGCTACTACGAGAACTCGCAGTCTGGCCTTCTGCAGCTGGGCTGGACGGATGATCAGATCCGCGTTTTCGATGGCGGCACCTACCAGCGCTTCTACGCGATCATCGACTGCGGTGGCTCGACCTCGTACTGGTCGAACACCCGGCAGTGCTACGTCTTCATGAAGGACGGCGTATGGCCGGCCCGCCCGCCGGGCTACTCGCAGGAGGCCGGCTACTACGGCTGCATCATGTTCAACCCGTCGCCGGGTGGATCGCCTGGTCTGGGCACGGAGAGCAACTTCTGGAGCGAGACGGTCCCGCCTGGGCTGCGTGTGCTCACTCCGGGTGCCGCGGCTCAGCAGCTCATCTCCACGTTCGCCCTGCGCGGCATCGACATCGGCATGGCTCCCGAGGTCAACCCCGAATGGGGTCACCGTCGCGGCTACGTCGGGGTTCCGATCTGGCTCTGGGTCAACAACCCCGAACCGCTGACCTGGGGCCCCTACACGGAGACCGCGACGCTGGGTGGGCAGACGATCACGGCGACAGCTCAGGCCACGTCCGTTCGCTGGCAAATGGGCGACGGTGCGTCGACGACCTGCGGCAACACTGGCACTCCGTACAACGTCGGCTACGGCATGACGACGTCGCCGACCTGCGGTTACCAGTACACGTCGACATCGAGCCGGAACCCCGGCGATCGCTTCACGGTCACGGCCACGACGAACTGGACCGTGACGTGGACCTCTCTCGCCGGCCCTGGCGGCACCGTCAACCTGACCACCAACAGCGCAGTCGACCTCGAGGTCAACGAGCTGCAGACCGTCATCGTCCCCTGACCCCCAAGGAGGCATCATGAACCGCATCGGAAAGGGCCTCGGGTCGCTGATACTGCTCGCCGTGCTCCTGGTCGGTATCCCCGCCGGGCTCGTGTTCTTCGCCGGCAACCCGCTGCCGTCGTGGGACGAGCTCGTGGCCGGGTTCACGATGCGCGACTACACCGGATCCTTCCTGATCGGGACGATCATGCCGATCGTCGCGTGGATCGCGTGGGCGACCTTCGCTGTCGGCTTCCTCGCCGAGCTGCCCGCGCAGCTGCGCGGTGTGCCGCGGCCTCGGATCCCCGGCCTCGGCGTCCAGCAGAAGGTCATGGGCGGTCTGCTCGCCGCAGTCATCGCGCTGTTCTCGCCTGCGGCCGCGTTCGCGTCAGAGGTACCCACGCAGCCTTCGGTGTCCATGAGCGCCTCCGTCGTCTCGGTCGCGACCACCGAGGCTGCGGCTGAGGAGGCCCCTGTCGTCGAGGCAGGCCCGCAGTACGTGGTGACGGGTACGGACACACTCGCCCGGATCGCGGAGAACACGCTGGGCGACCGCAGCCGCGCTGCGGAGATCTCCGCGCTCAACCTCGGCGTGCAGCAGGCCGATGGGGGAGCGCTGACCGCGTCGGGATGGCTGCAGGAGGGATGGGTGCTCACCCTGCCGGCAGACGCCGTCGTGCCGGCCGCAGCGGATGCCGCGGCCGCGCCTGCCAGTGCCGAAGCGGAGACGGTCACCGAGATCACCTACGAGCAGCGTGACATCGTCTCCGGCGACACCCTGTGGGACATCGCGGCCGAGGAACTCGGCGACGGTGCCCGCTACCCCGAGATCTTCGAGGCCTCGAAGGACATCGCTCAGCCTGGCGGCGGCACCATCACCGACCCGAACTGGATCTACCCCGGCCAGCAGGTCAACATCCCCGTGGCCACCGTCGTCCCCATCGCTCCGACCGACGACGCGGCGGGCACCACCGGCAGCACTGGCTCGATCGACACGGACGAGGGCGCTGCCGGCGCCGTCGACGTCGACGTCGACGAGGGTGCGGGTGCCGCGGGTGCTGGCGGCGGCGCTGACGAAGGCGCTGGCGCGTCGGGTGCGGATGCCGCGGCCGAGGACGAGGCCACGAGCGGTCTGGGGTTCACCACGGATGCCACCCAGGCGCCCGCCGACGAGGCGCCCGCCGACGAGGCTGCAGCTCCGGCCGCGGCCGTCGACGTCGACGAGGACGACACGAGCGGCATCGAGGACTACTTCCAGGTCGCCACCATCGGAGGCATCGGCGCCACACTCGCCGCCGGCCTCCTCACCCTCCTCGGGTGGCGGCGTCTCAAGCAGCGCCGCGACCGCAAGCCCCGCCAGCGGATCGCGATGCCCGACGAGACCGTGTCCTCCGTGGAGCTCGAGCTGCGCGCCGTGGAGAACCCGCTGGGTGCCGAGGCGGTCGACACAGCCCTGCGCCACCTGGCCGTGTGGGCGCAGGAAACCGGCAGCCGGCTCCCCGCGCTGTACGCCCTCCGCCTCGATGAGAGCTCGGTCGCCGTCTACCTCGACGAGCCGACCGACCTTCCGGCACCGTTCACCCAATACGACCCCGAAGACAAGCTCGCCTGGATGGTCGCGCTGACCGACCTCGAGCCTCTCGACACGGTCCCGTCCGCGCCGTACCCGGCGCTGGTCATGCTCGGCCACGACGACAACAACGGGCACATCTTCGTCGACCTCGAGCGGATCGGTGCGCTCAACGTCACCGGCGCCACCGGAGAGCTGCGCCAGGGCGTGCTCACCGCCATCGCGATCGAGCTCGCCGCGAACACCTGGTCTGAGGACGTCCAGGTCACCCTCGTCGGCGTCGGCGATCGCCTCCCGCTCGCGCTCGGCAGCGGCCGCGTGCGTCACGTCGAGGACACCGACACTCTGCTGCGCAACCTGCACGGACAGGCCGCGGCGGTCGAGGCTGCTCTCGATGAGCTCGGCGTCGACGGGCTCGAGCAGGCACGCACTACCGGAGCGGATGCGGAGGCCTGGGCGCCGGAGATCATCATCCTCGGCGACAACCCGGACGAAGCCACCCGTGAAGCCATCAGCGAGCTGGTCACCCGGATCCCGCGTGTGGGCATCGCAGCTGTCAGCGCCGGCCACCTGACAGGCAGCTGGAACCTGGCACTCACCGAGGACCGCCGAGCCCAGCTCGAGATCCCCGGCACCGGCGTCGCCATCCCGATCACCCCGCAGCTGGTCGGCGCGCGCGAGTACAACGAGATCCTCGCGCTGTTTGACGTCGCCACAGAGGGCGCCGCTACCGGCGTCGCGCTCGACGACGAACTCGAGCTCGACGAGATCCCCGCCGCCGCAGTCGAAGCCGACGAGGTCGAAGCCGAGCAGCTCCCGCTCGTCGACGAGCCCGACGTCGAAATCTCCGAGCCCATCGCCGACGAGACGGAGGCGGAGATCTCCGAGGCGGACGAGGCAGCACCCTCCGCCGTCGACGAGGAGCCGGCGGAGACCGTCACGGTCAACCTGGTCGACGAGGAGGCCGCGGCCGAGCACGACGAGCCGCTCGCGGCGATCACACCGCTGCACCGTGGGCCGTACCTGCAGCTGCTCGGACCCGTCGAGGTTCGCGGCGCGCGCGGAGAGGCGCCGGTGAACCCGAACACCGCCGCGCAGTGGCGATCAGCAATCCGCAAGGGGACCGAGCTGGTCGCGTTCTTGTCGGTGAACCCGAACGCCACCGCCGAGCAGGTACACGCCGTGTTCTGGCCCGGCCAGATCGCCTCGGGCAAGAAGGCAAACGACGACCGCAACGGGCTGACCTCCAAGACCCGCCGCTGGCTCGGACAGAACGATGACGGCGAGCTCTATGTGCCGCTCGTGACGACGGGGGAGTACCGGCTGCACGAGGACGTCCGCTCCGACTGGCAGGACTTCCTCGGTCTCATCGGTGACGAGATCTCCGACACCCCCACCGACCGGCTGCTCGCTGCGCTCGAGCTCGTCAAGGGACAGCCCATCAGCGGCGTCCCCGACAAGCGCTACGTGTTCGCCGACCGGCTGCGCAACGAGATGATCGCGACCATCGGCGACGTCGCCCATGAGGTAGCCACCCGCAGCCTGTCCACCGGCAAGGTCCGCCACGCACGCCTCGCCTCCGCGATCGGCCGGATGGTCGACCCCGTCAACGAGGTCTTCTGGCGCGACGGGCTGCGCGCCGAGCACCAGGCCGGCGACCACGCCGGCGTCGAGCGGCTGATCACCCAGCTCGAGCAGAGCCTTGCCGCCGTCGACGAGGACTACGAGCCCGAACCCGAGACGCAGAAGCTCATCACGCAGCTGCGCCAGCGGCACGCGATGGCCAGCTGATCATGACCACGACCCGCGAGGCTCCCCAGAGCGTGCGTGCGCGACGATACCCGGCGTTGCGGTACCCGCTCGCAGCTCTGGGGGGCTTCGCGCTCTCAGCGGCCCTCACAGCGCCTCTGAGCCCCGATCTGCGTCTCACGGTGGGCGGTTGGGCCATGATCGCCGTCTACGCCGCCTACGGAGCGTTCCTGACGCGCACAGACCTGCAGGAGCGTCGCCTGCCTGACACGCTCACCCTCACCCTCGCCGCGATCCTCACCGGCGCCGTCCTAGCCCTCGCTCTCACCGCCGGCGCCGGCACCGAAGCGATCGCCGCGATCAGCGGCGCGATCGGGCTCGCCATTCTGCTGGCCGCGATCGGACTGGCCGGGCAGGTCGGATTCGGGGACGTCAAGCTCGCCCTCAGCGTCGGACTGCTCACCGGCTGGCACACCTGGTACCTCCCGTTCGTGGCGATCGCGCTCGCGTACGTCCTCGCGTTCCCGCACGCGATCACCGCGGCGATCCTCAAGAGCCGCGGACGCGACACCCACGACCTCCCCTTCGGGCCATATCTGCTCGCTGCCGGCGCGGTCGTCGCGATCGCCGCGATCGTTCCCTCGTGATCTGTCTGGACAGATGCACCGCGACCGCAGAGGCCGCCTCAAGCCCACACTCATGAACCCGAAAGGGCAGCTTGTGAAAACACGGACCCGCACCTGGCGCCTCACACTGTCTGCGGTGGCCGCGGCACTCATAACCGTCAGCTCTCTCCTCGTTGCAACACCGGCGCAAGCTGCAGGCTCGTTCTCTCTGAACAATGGCCATTTCTTCGTCGCTCCGCCGGTCGTCTACCCAGGGCTGATCGCACCCGTCAGCGCGGGCCTGGGTAACAACTCGAACGCCAGCGCAGCCACCGTCACCATCACCTTCGGCATAGTGTGCAACTCCCCGGGTCGGCCAGTGGCGGAAAGCTCAGCGCAGACCATCGTCATCCCGCCGGATCCATCGCGCCCTGCGGGAGGAAGCCAGCTAACTCGGGTAGCAGCTACGGTCGCCGTCCCCACCGCCTGCACCAAACCGACCGGGCCAATTCCGCTCTCGCAGGACGGCTACTTCTGGGTCAAGATGACCCAGGCCGGGATGCCGGACCAAATGAAGATGGTTCCGATCTGGGTCGGCAAGCCGTTCACCGCAGCCAACTTCCGCGAGAACCTAGTCACCCTCACCAAGCAGAACGATCCCGACTATCAGGCCCACCATCAGCTGCCGCAGATGTATCGCGCCACGTTCGAGCAAGCAGGCCTCGCGATCGACGATCCGCGATACGGGCTCTGGTGGTGCTCGAAGGCAGGGGTTCCCACCAACCACTCGAGCCAAGCAGCGAACTACAACGCGAAATGGGAGCAGTTCTTCGCGACCACAGCGAGCCCGTCCCAAGACGAGATATTGGCCTACATGAAGTCACTCGTCGGCTTGTACGTCTACACATGCTGAACTCGGTCCTCATTCAGGCCCCTTCACGCCGGGGCTACGCCTGGGTCAACGTCAAGTCCTCGCCCCGCCTGAGCTCCGTCGATAGATCGGAGATGTTTCGCGCGCTCCAATGGGGACGGCTTGACGAGCTTCCGGTGGAACCCCGGTTCGCTCGCCAGAACAAGGGTCGGAAGTTCGGCGACCTCCTCTGGACGACTGGCCCCACGAAGATCGCCAGTGACCGATTCGTGGCCGTCCTCGAAGAATCGCGCGCCACGGGGTACTCGACGTTCCCGGTGGAGATCGAGAACCCGCCTGGCATCGTCCTGCCGCGGTATCACGGACTGGTGGTGTTCGGGCGCCCCGGTGATGATTGCTTCTCCATCATGCCGGCGGAACAGCATTGGAAGTTCGGCATAACCGGAGCCCTCCTGCGCGACCTGCGAACTGCGGGAGCCGACGACTTCGAGATCTTGGATGAATCCTCAGTCGCCGCGGCTCCCTTGCCCCGTTGACCTCCCCAGGACGAGTGAATGTCAGGCGAGTACTACAGCCCCGAAGGGGAGTACCTACGGCGCGTGCTGGATCGCCGGCGCGCGCGGCGCGAGGTCGCGGCCGCGGGCTGGTGGTCGCGTCGACGAGCGATCGGCCAGCTCCGCGAGCTCGAGCAGAGCGATGGCCTCGAGGAGGTTGCACAGCTGTGGGCGCGCGAGCTGCTGCGCACCGAGATCGCGAACGCCTGGGCCCGAACCTCCCGACACTCCAACGAGTGGCATCCGCGACTGCTCGAGCATCTTCCCGACCTCGCTGAGGAGGCCGCGGCCGAGGCGGTTCTGCAGGCCGGCGATGACGAGTTGCTCCACCCGTTACTCACCGCCGCGGCCGCGGAGCAGATCGCGCGCGAGAACGTCGACCGGGTCAGGCTCGTGGCCGACGACCCCACGATCTACCTGCTGCACACCACGACACCCGAAGGGGGCCCGATGGTCGTGCTGCAGCACGCCGCGAGCGGGCTGCGCGGCCGCTTCGCCGTCGATCCTGTCGACGGCTTCGGCGACGTGTTCTCCAAGCCCTACGACATCCCGTCGATCAACCCCAACAACCCGCACGACGACGGCAACCGATGGGAGCTGTACGCGGGTCTCGGCATCGGCCGACGCCTGTACCTCGCCGCGGGCGAGCTCCACCCGCACATCCGATGGCGCGCCGGCATCCAGAGCCCCTACGCGGCGCCGCTGCGCACCAGGCTGCACAACGCCGATCCGTACCACTGGGCAGGGCACTGCGCCTGGTGCAACGAGCGACGGATCATCTGGCGTGAAGCCGAGCCGGCAGAGTTCAGCGAGCACCCGATCACTCCGGCGCCGGCAGCGATCGAACCCCGTCTCATCGAGGTCACGACGAGCTCGAGGTAGGGGTCACCCTCCATGGATGCTCGCGCCGACGAAGACCGGGGGAGCGGGCACCATTCGCAACACGTCCTCGCGGCCGCACACCACGCACACCAGCACGCCGGGGCGATCGCGCATCACTACGCCGCAGCAGTGCGGCTGAACGCCGATCGCCAATCCGTCGTCGACCATTCCGCGACGCTACGCCTCCGGCCCGATCGCGCGGGCCATCTCTCCACAGATGACCTTTCCTGGGTCTAAGTTTTGTGGCACAATACCTGTATGGGGATCGAGTGGCCGAAGTCAGCTGACAAGCACGACATTCCCCACGCCGATGCGCTCTACGCCATGCAGAACGCGATCTACACGAGCACCAAGGTCAAGATCAACGAGGGCGACTCCCGCAACCAGCGTCGCGTCTTCGTCGGCCCGCAACACGCGCAGACCGATCGGCTGATCGAAGTGCTCATTGAACTCAAGCCCGGCGGCAACTTCGTCGTCTACCACGTCATGCCGCTGGGCGCCTACTACCGCCGACAGATGGAGGAGGAGAACGGATGACCCTCAGCAAGAAGGACCAGGAGCGCTACGCCACCCTCGCCGCGCTCGAGGAACAGCCCACCGGCACGTCGACGCCGGGGGAGAGCGCCCACGGCGCCGACGCCGCAGCCATCGGGCAGCAGATGCTCCTCGACGCCCTCGGAAGCACGCAGGCCGTCGCGCGAGCGGTCGGTGGACGGCCCCGCGTGGGAGGGACGGCAGCAGGCGCCGGCTCCTCCCCGACGATCCGCACCCGCGTCACCCCGACCCGCAAGCGCGAGGTCGACCAGCTGCGCGCCCAACTGGGGATGAAGAGCGACTCCGACGTCGTCCGGGCAGCACTCGACGAGTACGTGCAACGGCATCTGCAGGCCAGCGCATGAGCCGCCGGGGACCGCTCGAGGCCGAGCTGTACGAGCAGTTCATCGACCAAGGCCTGGACGGGATGAGCGCTGAGATCATGTCATCCGAGATCGCGGCCGACTCTGGCGAGCGGGTCTCGGAGTACGAGCGCGTCGATGTCGGAGACACCGACTAAGGTCCGCGCCATGCGTGTCATTGGGACCATCCGCAGCACCGCCACCGAGCGGATCACCGTCGAGGCGAGCAGCTACCAGGAGGCGCGCGAGCTGCTTGAGACACAGATCCCCGAAGGCCACGAGCTCATCGCCATCCGCACAGACACAGACGCCGACACCTGACCATGGACACACTCGCCACCGACCCGATCCCTGCAGCTCACGCGCGAAGCGCCTGGGCCGCAGGGATCGAGCCCCTGCGCGAAGCATTCCCCCTCCACGCCGACAGGCTCATCCGCGCGATCGCCTACTCACACATCGAGCCCCTCCCCACCCCGATCTTCATCGTCGGCGGAACACCATCGACAAGAGACACCCTTGCCGATGCGCTCGCCGAGCTCGCCGGTGAAGTCGAACGACCACGCATCGACCCACTCACGTTCGCCGGGATCCGCCGTGCCGTAGTCCCCAACAAGCCACTCGTCCTCAACAGCGCCCCCCACGTCAGCCCCCGCTCTCCCCTTAGCGGGCTCGACGAGATCGAGGTAGAGAGCTTCATCTCGTTCTCAACCCCACTCAGCAAAGCATCCGCCCTGATCGTCGCCAGCTCTCAGACAATCCAGCCACTCAGCGCGAATCGCTCCATCACGATCGAGCTGCCCCAGAGACCGCGCAGCGTTCAACCGCTACGCGCCATGGCGAGCGAACCTGCAGCCGCCGGCCGACGCATCATCGCGAGCTACCTGCAACAGAGCACACGCCACCTGGACCTCAACGAGCACGCGATCAACATCGCCCGCCATCCCGACTACGACAAGCCCCGCCGCCTCGGCGCAGCGTTCTACCTCGGCGACACGATCCTGCGCTCCCTCGGGCTCGACACCCCAGCTGCCCCGGCGACCTCATGGCTCAGCCCAGACGACCAGATCGTCTGGGCTCTGCGCGATGCCGTCAGGTATCTCCTCGCAAACGGCGGAGAACTCGCCGACAACGCCAGCGACAGCAAGGAATGGGTGATCGGCCGTGCCGATCGCGACTACCTGTACATCCGGCCAACCGAGGCGCTGCCATTCATCCGAGCCGCCCACGGCGACCCGAATCTCAGTATCAAAGCAATCACCGCGGCGCTGCGGCGCCTGTACCTGATCACATCCAAGACCGGGACTGTGAGCGTGCGGATCGGTGGGGAACCGACCCGCGTCTGGAAGATCCCCACCGACCGCGAGCTCTAACGCGACACGCCGAACAGCAGGGCGGGATCTCTCCCCGACGGGGCCAAAGAGCCCCTCTCGAAGCGACGCCGTCGATATCCCCACGGATCCCGT
Organism: Microbacterium sp. USTB-Y; assembly: GCF_023703415.1. GTDB lineage: Bacteria > Actinomycetota > Actinomycetes > Actinomycetales > Microbacteriaceae > Microbacterium. Next base: position 18,859 of record NZ_JAGMTU010000013.1, read on the forward strand.
GCGAACGTAGACGTAACGGGAACCTGCCCCGCCACGCGCATCGGTACACTTTTGAGGTGTACCAACGAATAAGCCATTGATCTGGGGTTTTGCTTCTCGCGGTACACCTGTGATCTGGCAAGGTGTACCAGCAATTTTTGACTCTTGACCAGGCTATTTTCCGTCTCCGGTACACCTGGTACACCTTTTCAGCGCAAGCCCTCACACATGCGCGCCCGCGCGAGGCGAGAAAGGTGTACCAACGGCGATGTCGAACTTTTTCCGGGAACCGATGTCCGCGAAGGGTCCGAGGTTGGGCCTATACCTGACATGGGCGAGAAGACACGGCGGCGGGACACTTCGCGGCAATCCGTGATTCTGATTCAGGATCGTGCTAGAACGGGGACATGCCAGCGACAGCTAACAAGCCGGGACGCCGCAACTACGGCCCTCGTGCGACGAGCACCGTGCGGTACCCGCAGGCGTATCAACCGATTCTTGAGCGCCTCGCCGAGGAAGCAGGAATCCCTCTCAGCAGCTGGCTCGCGCTGGCTGTTTCCAAGCAGGCCGGCCTCGAGATCCCTGACTACGTCCAGGACGAGCTCAAGAAGGCCGAGCATGAGCGTGCTATCCGTGCGACAGAACAGGAGCTTGAGTTGCCACGATCGGCATAAACGACTCGACCCCCTCTGGTCTGCAAACCATCGGGGGTCTTGAGTGCTTTTGGGTCACAGCCTCCTGCAAGAGGCTGATCAGATTTCTGATGCTGCATCAGAGTTCGTCAGTTAGGACGTTCATGATTATAGCCGCGATATTGCGGATGTCTAGCGTTGGTGTGGCCGTCGTGTCGCACCCGCTGGGCGATGCAGCGTGCACCCGAGGGGGTGTGCTGCAGCGATGACGCTTGAGTACACCGGCACGGCGACGGCTACGAACTCCATGGACCGCGTTCTCGAGGCGCTCGAGCGCGGTGGGTGGAAGCCTCGCCGCAACGGGAGCCAGCACATGGCGCTGTGCCCCGTGCACGGTGACGCGATGCCGTCGCTGAGCATCCGTTACGACCGGGCCGGCGGCAAGGTGATGATGCACTGCTTCGGCTGCGGTGATGCCTTCGACCTCCGTGACGTGTGCGGCGCGATCGGCCTGACCGTCAGTGACCTGTTCGACGCGCCACTGCCCGCCGACCGCCGCACCAGTCAGCGCACCCCGAGGGCGAAGCGGCCTTCGCTGCCCCCGCGGCTGACGCAGGATGAGCTCGCCCCCAAGACCCCGGACCTGACGGGCGCGACGTGGCGCCAGGTGAAGGTCTACGAGTACGTCGACGACAACGGCGTCGTCCTGCAGCGGGTCCACCGCGAAGAGACCACCCTGGACGGGCAGCGGCACAAGCGGTTCACCCAGAGCTACCGTGGCGCCAATGGCCGATGGGTCAAGCGCAAGCCGGAAGGCTTCGCCCCCCTGCTCTACAACCTCGCCGCGATCCGCGCAGCGGTCGCCGCCGGCGGGGATGTGTGGCTGCTCGAGGGGGAGAAGGACGCCGACAGCGCGATCGCCGAGGGCCTGGCCGCGACCACCAATGCCGGCGGCGCTACGGCTTTCCCCGCCGAGCTGCTCGAGCACTTCCGGGGCGCCTCGGTCAACCTGGTCGTCGACAACGATCCCGCCGGCGCACAGCGTGCTGCGGGTGTCGGTGCGCAGCTGGCCGAGCTCGGCATCCCGGCGCGGATCTTCCTGCCCAACCTCGACGATCGCAAGTCGGACTTCACAGACCACATGGACGCTGGTGGGACGGTCGCGACGCTCGTCGAGATCACCGTCGACGACGCCCGTGCGATCGTCGCCGCGGCCGAGGCCGACAAGCTCGTGCACGGGCGCACCGGCGTTGCGGTGTGCCTCAAGGAAGCGACCGCGCAGCTCGAGCAGAGCCAGCAGGACCGGGCGACTTCCGAGCAGCACGCCGAGGCGTGGGCGCGGGAGTCCCTCAACCGCCTCGAGCGGATCAAAGCGATCGACCCTGTCCTGACCCCGGAGCAGCTCGGCGATCGCGGCCGCACCGCCCTGCAGGAGTACGCGGCCGCGGTCGCCGAGGGTGCGCGGATCTCCCGTGACACCTACATCGTCGCGGGCCTCGACGTGCCCCAGGCGGTCGCTTCGTCGATCGTCGCGATCCGTCCCGACGTCGAGGAGCAGCCGCCGGCTGAGACCGTCGAGATCACCCCTGCCGCACCCCGCACGCAGACCGGCAGCGGAGGCGGCAACGGGGGAGTGTTCTTCGGGAACGACAACCCCGAGGACCAGCCCGAGAAGCGCCCGTTCATCCAGGGCAACCACTACGACGTCGTCGAGGGGCAGACCGTGCTCATCAAGCACACCCCTGGCGACGAGGACGACAAGTACTTCCGAGTCATGCGCGGGTGGGCGGAGGTTCAGACCGTCGCCATCGAGGACGACGGCACCGACAATGAGATCGCCCGACCCCCGCACCTGTACGTGATCAAGTTCTCCCGGTGGGTTCCGAACGACCGCGGCTACCCGACCCGCGACCCGGACACGGGCCAGTTCAAGACCGAGTCGGTCACCCTGAAGTACACCGAAGACCAGATCCGCGACGGGTCATGGTCAAAGGCGATGCCCTGGCCGGGGTTCCTCGAGTCGAACAGCCGCCGCGGCGCGGATCAGGCGTGGGATGCGATGAACGCGATCAAACCGCCGCGGAACAACAGCATCGTCCACACCACGGTCGGATGGCGCACCGCCGAAACCGGCGACTACTTCGTACACGCCGCAGGCGCGATCGCCAAGGGCGGCGCGGTCGACGTCGACGTGGACGTGGCAAAGACCTCCGACATCTATGCAATGCCCGCCCCCACCACAGACCGCGACGCGCTGCGTCAGGCATGGATCGACGGCACCGTGGCGCTGCGCGAATCTGAGCTCCCGGCCCGCGTGATCGCCCCCCTGCTCGGCCACTCCTGGACCGCCCCGGTCCTGCCCGGCCCGATCCTGCTGCACCTGGTGGGCGGGTTCGCGTCCTACAAGACCTCCCACAGCCGTCTGGCCGTGCAGTACTTCGCACCGAACCTCACCCACAACACCAAGGGCCTGATCTCCGGCGCTGCCGGCGGATCCACCGCGATCGGCCTGCAGCGCACCCTCTCCGCGATCAGCAACGTCCCGGTGATTGTCGATGACTTCGCCCCGGACGGCAACGCCAGCGACGCGATCCGCCGCATCAGCACCCTCGGCCGCACCGTGTTCAACGGCATCGGACGCATCCGCGGCAAGCAGCGCGGCGGCGCCGAGGCCGACCGTCCGATCCTTGCCAGCATCATCACGTCCGGCGAGTTGTCCGCCCAGGGCTCCGCCGACTCCCGCATCGTCAACCTGCCGTTGGACCCCGCCACTCTCAAGAACGGCGGTGAGATCTTCGGGCGCCTCGAGTCCCGCCGTGCCCGCCACGCCCGCGCCCTCATCGGCTCCTCACTCGTGCAGTGGACCGCGGCGCGGCGGCAGCAGCTCGTCGACGACTTCACCGAGGCCGAGGAGGACAGCGAGCACCGCCTGTGCACGCAGGCCTACTGGCGTAAGACCATCCCCAGCCAGAACGGGCACGCTGGCCTCCACGACCGCCTCGTGCAATCCGCTGTGGTCCTGGATCGCGGCATCGTGATCATGCTGATGATGCTCCGCGACCTCGACGTCATCACCGCCGAAGAGGCCAAGGACTTCTACGCCTGGGCGCGTGCCGGCATCGCCGAGGCGATCAGCCTGCAGGACTCGTCCGCATCCGACCCCGCCGAGCAGCTGATGGAGTATCTGCGCGAGGCGATCGCCAACGGCAACGCCCACCTGGCCGGCATGGATGGTGCAGTCCCCGAAGACGCGAGCTCGCTGGGATGGACCGACCATTCCACCGGCATGCACCCGCAGTGGCGCCCCAACGGCCAGCGGGTCGGCATCATCCGCGACCAGCGCCTCTACCTGTTCCCGACCACCGCAGTCGCCGTCGCCCGCCAGATGTCGCAGCGCGCCGACGAAGCATTCAGCGACACCAAGACCTCGCTGTCCTCGTCGATGCTCTCCCACGGGTGGCTCCTCGTCGACGGCGCCGGCAAGCGCAGCGTCGTCCGTCGCACCGGACGCTCGATGCAGCACCGCGTGTGGGACATTCCGCTGTCAGCCCTCACCGGCAGCAACCCCGATGAGCCCTCCGGTGGACCCACCAGCGGAGACGGGGGAGCAGGCCCGGACGACTCGCCCGTGGACTTCCCGGCGCTGTTCGACGCCTCGACCGTCGACGAAGCGCCCACGCCCACTCAGCCGGCGGAGCAGACCCCGCAGTCGGCGCCGCCGGCCCCGGCCGAGCCCGAGCCCGAGCCCGAGCCCGAGCCCGAGCAGCCTGCAGCTGCAGATTCCCCCGTCCCGACCGCGCCCGCACGTCCGAGCACCACGACGTCGGCCGAGGACTTCCGTGCACCGCTGGGCGTGCTCCACACGGACGGGCTCTGGCTGTCCACGGGTGAGCTGATCACCATCCGCGGTCAGCTCGAGCACGCCGGCCAGCTCGCGCAGCTGGCCACGGACCTGAACCTGGGCACCCGCATCAACCAGGGCACGAACGGTGCACGCAAGACCGAGCGCGGCCAGATCTACCTCACGATGGAAGCCGCCCTCGCGCTTGGCCTCCCGCTGGACACCCTGCCCGAATCCACCGACTCCGACTACGGCAAGCTGCTGCGCGAGGCCACCAAGGGGCACCCGTTCATCACCCTGGCGACCGAGGCCGGATTCTCGCTCAGCGGTGACGGCTCCATGACCGGCAGCATCGACGTGTGGCGCGAGGACAACCGCGGCATCGGTGCGCACATCGCGCTCCTGCCCGCCCAGGACTTCCGCTTCATCAGCACGATCCTCGACGGCGACCCGGACCCGGCCACGATCGCCCGCCGCCTGGGCAAGTTCACCGCGGCGCTCAAGTTCCCTTACCGCAGCAGCGCTGGCACTACCGGCACCAAGCTCATGCGCGCACTGCTGCCCCGCGACAAGCACGACGAGATCTACTACCCGCAGGACCGGCCTGCGCCCGTCAAGGACCAGATGATGGCCGAGGGCGACTTCAACTGGCAGCGCAAGCTCTTCGGCGACGAGATCGAGCAGAAGTGGGCGCATGGGTTCGACCGGGGCGGTTCCTACCTCGCCGCTGCAAGCACCGAGGTCGGCGTCGGCGCGCCCACCCACTACGACGGGCCGCTGCAGTTCACCAAGGCCACGAACAAGCCCGGCTACTGGCTGATCACCGCCCCCGAACCGGGCAGCTGGCTCATGCCCGACATCTTCGCCGCGCAGGGCATCGTCCGCGAAGGGTTCGCCGGCTCTCAGATCTGGGTCAGCACACCCACCCTCGAGCTCGCGAGCGAAATGGGCCTCGAGCTCGAGATCCACGAAGCCTGGCTGTGGGATCGCAAGGCCAAGGTCTTCGAGGCCTGGTACAAGCGCATCCGCGACGCCCGCACCACCCTCGACACCACCGACGTCGACGACCAGGCCGCCCGCGACCTGCTCAAGATCGTCTACGCCGCCGCGATCGGCATGCTCGACTACCGCGGCGACCACGACACCCTCGCCGTGTGGGCCCCGCACCGCCACGACATGATCGTCGCCAAGTCCCGCGCCAACATCATCCGCCGCGTCCTCGCCAACGCCGAGCGCACCGGCCGGTGGCCCGTCGCGATCGAGAAGGACACCGTCGTCTACACCAGCGACCACATCGACCCGCTCGAGGCCTGGCCGGGAGACCCCTCCTGGTTCGGCCGCGGCCTGGGGCAGTACAAGTACGAAGGATCCGACCCGCTCGCGCATCACGCCGAGTTCCTCAACGGTGACGGCTCCTACAAGGGCAAGAAGTACCTCGAGGAGCTGATCTGATGGCACTGAGCAAGGTCGCCCAAGCCCGCCAGATGAAAGCGATGTTCGAGGGCCTCACCGGGCAGAAGATCCCCGACTACACCGCCGAGCACCCCGACACCCGCGCCATGCTCCGGTTCCTCTTCCCTGGCAAGAGCGACCGCTTCCCGATCGCGACCGGCCTCGCCGCCAAGAAGCTCGGTGTCTCCCAGGGCACCGTCCAGCGCTGGATCCGCGGCGCGCAGAACCCGCGTGCCGTGATCACCAAGGAGATCACCAAGCGCGTCCGCCAGTCCGTGACCACCCAGCGCGGCCGCGGGCAGCTCGCCAAGCGCGTACAGGCGCAGCTCCCCACCCGGCAGCGCACCATCCGCATCAACGCCCTGCAGGGCCCCTCCTCCGACCCCAACGACAAGAAGTACGTCGCCGAGCGGTTCAGCAACCTCGACATGTCCCCGTTCGAGCAGCAGCAGCTCTACGACGCATGGGTGCAGGGCGGCGACGCCGGCGCAACCGACTACCTCACCGGCATCTACGACACCCGCTACGTCGACGGCTGGCAGTTCCACGGCATCAAGGGCGTCGAGTGGCGCTGATACCGCCGGCCTCCGCGAGACGAACCACCCCTCCCACTGCGTAGCTCCCACCCGCGCCGTTGCTCGAATCCGTCGACCGGCGCGATACGCTCTATGTAGTGAATGTCACGCTTTTATCAGGCGTGACCGGACTGACGATCAGAGAGAGGACCAGCCGATGGCAGCCACCATGCCCGAGCTCGTCGACTACGCCTACATCGCCGAGAAGCTCAACGTCTCTCAGCAGACCGTGCGCGTCTACGCCACCGGCACCAAGCAGCGCAAAGAAGGGTTCCCCAAGTCCGCGCTCCCCGAGGGCGCACGCTCGCCGCTGTTCCACAAGAAGGACGCCGACGCCTTCATCAAGCGGCGCCTCGAGGAGACCGCCGGCAACACCGAGCAGGAGGAAGCCGCGAAGCAGGCCTACGCCGAGCTCGGCCGCGAGATCAACCTGCGCAGCCGCGAGCAGCTGCAGAGCGCCCTCTTCGACGAGCTCGGCCTGCCGAAGACAGAAAACCTCTCCGTCTCCACCCCGGCGCTCAAGAAGCTGTACGACGAGACCGGCTCAGCCTTCGTCGGGCACGTTCTCCGGTTCCGCGGAAAATAGGCCGCAGCGACAGCACGGGCACCCGCGCGTCGTTGACCACGACTGCCGCCGTCGCCTATGCTGTGAATGTCACATTCACTAGGTAGGAGGTTGGTCATGGACGTCTCGTCGACCTACACCGACCCTGCCCCGCTCTGGTTCACCCCCGAAAGCGCCAACGTCGAAGCACTCGAGAAGGCCTGGGGAGCCCGCAAGCTCGGCCAAGTCATGGGCGCCGCCCTCGGCAGCTTCAACCGACTCGGCCACGTCGACGCTGGCACCGCCTCCGAGACATTCGGCGTCTCCGAGGGCACCATCCGCCGATGGATCCGTGACGGCGTCCCACCGCGCCGGATCGGACACGTCATCAGCCTCGTCCGCCCCCCACAGGGCGCCTTCGAGCAGGAGCGGAAAGATCTCGTCTACGCCCGCAGCGCAGTGACCAAGATCTCATCCGACCCCAAGAACGCCGTCGCGCTGTGGGGATACAAGGGGTACCTCGAGCAGTGGGATCTCGCAGTCATCAAGATCAAGGACATGCCGGTCCTCACCGTCCGCATGGCCCGCACCGACCGCGATCGCGCCGCCGACAAGCGCCTCACCGCCGGCGGCAAGCTCGTGGAGATCTCGACCTTCCCGAGCTACTGGGCCGCGGTCGTCGCCCGCAGCGAGCTCCTCGAAGACGTCTACCCCTACCGGGTCCAGCTGCGTAACACCAAGCTCGCCAGCGGCGCCGGCAAAGCCTTCCTCGACGAAGCCCCCCGAAAGCCGCTGCGCTCCTACCGGAAGCAGGCACGCACAACCGTCCGCAAGACCACCGCGGCTGAGGCCAGGGGGTGACCGCCGGATGCTCGCACAGATCCCCATCGACCTCCCCGACGATCACGAGCTGCTCGCCGTCGCCACGATCGCGCTCGACGCGGCAGGGGAGTACAGCCTGAGCATCCACAACATCGTCGACGCCTCGATCAGGATGACTCCCACACAGCAGGCCAACGCGCTGCGGATCCTCGCTACCGGCGCCGAAGCCGAAGCGGTCGGCAGAGAGGACATCCCATGAGCGAACGGATGCTCGTCGCGCTCGCGGGCCTCGTCGCGCTCGCGGGTCTCGCCGCGGGCGGCGCGATCTTCGCCCCGCTCACCGGGATGCCCTGGGCTGATGCTCTCCTCGCTCCCGGCATCTTCCTCGCCGCGATGGCCATGATCATCGGTGTGTGGTTCCTCGTCCTGCACATCATGTGGCGCGCGGACCCAATCTGGGAAGCTGGCGGCGCGATCGCCATCGACGACAGTCACAACCTCACCCTCTCCGCGAAGAGGTTCCTCCGACCCGCCGAGCCGGTCACCACCGTCAATCTCGACCAGGCCACCGTTGCGACCTGGTACATCAGCCCGTTCAGCAGATCCGGCACGCTCAGGATCCAGCTGTGGGACCACGATCCGCAGATCACCTTCGGGATCTTCGGTCTCACGCCCCAGGCCGGCGCGGAGCCGCTCGTCGAGATCTCCACCCGCATCCTCGACGCCTCACCCACCGCCACGGCGCGCCTGCAGTACTACCTCGAGCACCGCATCGACGCCGGCACCCTGGACTGCAACTTCACCCCTCACAACTTCCAGCCCATCCCCGAGCTCCTGCCTCCCCTTGAGCCAGGCGTCACGTTCAGCGCAGACGGCCGCGAGATCCGCTACCGCAGGCCCGACCCCGACCCCGACGAGACATCATGAACGGCCTGCATGTCGCCGAGGGCGTAGACCTCCCGCTCGAGCTCATCACCAGCTCCAACGGCATCCTGGCCAAGAAGGGTGCAGGCAAGACCAGCGCAGCCGTCGTGCTGCTCGAGGAGATGCACCAGGTGGGCGTGCCCGTCATCGTCGTCGACCCCAAGGGCGACTGGTACGGCATCCGCACGTCGGTAGACGGGGATCGGCCAGGATTGCCGATCCCTGTGCTCGGCGGGCGTCACGGTGACGTCCCGCTCGACTCCACCGCCGGCGAGCTCGTCGCGGACCTGCTCGTCGACCAGAAGCTCTCCGCCATCCTCGACGTCAGCGAGTTCACCAAAGCCGAGCTGCGGCGCTTCCTCAGAGCGTTCGGCGATCGCTTCTACCGCCGTGCCGATCGCACCCCCACACATTTCTTCCTCGAGGAGTGCCACGAGTACCTGCCGCAGCAGGTCCGCGGTGAGAACGCTGCGCTCGTCGAGACCTGGCAGCGCATCGTCAAGCAGGGCCGATTCAAGGGCCTCGGGATCACGATGGCCTCCCAGCGCAGCGCAGCGGTCAACAAGGACGTCCTCACCCAGATCGACAACCTGTTCGTGCTGCGCACCACCGCACCGCAGGACCGCGACGCGATCAAGGCGTGGATCGACGTGCACGCCGACTCCAAGAGCATCCTCGCCGACCTGCCCACGCTGCAGACCGGCGAATGCTGGCTCTGGCAGCCCGAGCGCGGCGAGCCTCTCAAGTTCCGCTTCCGCATGCGCCACACCTTCGACGCCGGCACCACACCGCGTATCGGCGAGATCGCGTCCTCGCCCACCCGAACCACGCTCGCCGACGTCGACCTCGACGCGATCGCCGCGGCGATCACCCCCCAGCGAGAGACCAGCAGCGACGACGCCGCACACCTGCGCGCCGAGAACATCAGACTGCGCCGTGAGCTCGCAGCCGCGACGTCGGCGCCGCCGCGCGAGAGGATCGTCGAGATCCCCGTCCCCGCCCCCGTCGACGCCGCCACGATCGACGCCCTCCGCCGCGCGATCGCCGACCTCTCGGCCGCGGTCGACCAGCTCGCCGCCGATCCTCCCGCCGGCCCCACGCCGCGCGCTGTGCGCGCGGTTCCCCCAACCACGAAGCCAAAGACATCTCCGGCCGAAGAACCGGCCTCGACGAACGGCACCAAGGCAGACGCGCCAGCGCTGCGCAGCGGCGCGCAGCGGATGATCCTCGCCCTCGGCCGCATGGCACCGCTACGCCTCACCAAGAGCCAGTGGGGGACCGTCGCCCGCCTCAAGACCACCGGCGGAACCTGGTCTACCTACCTCTCCGACATCCGCCGCGCCGGCTTCCTCGACGAGAACACAGCCGGCTACACCCTCACCGACGCCGGCTTCGACTACCTCGGCGGTCGCCCCGACCCCCTCACCCCACGCGAGCTCCAAGACCACTACCGCTCCGTCCTCCGCCGCGGCGCAGCCGCGATGCTCGACGCGCTGATCAACGCCTACCCCGACAGCCTCAGCAGGGAAGACCTCGGCGCCGCGGCCGACATCGCCACGACCGGCGGCACCTTCTCCACCTACCTCTCCGACCTCACCCGCAACGGTCTCGCCCGCAAGACCGACACCGGCCTGGTCGCCACCGACATCCTCATGAACGGTGCCGAGCTCGAGCACGCGACATCCTCGCCAGGTGTCTGAGACCGGAGATACGCTGCAACGATGTGCGGGCGCTTCGCGATGGACTCACGGGTGAACGAAGAGATCACCGATTTCGTCACGCGCACCGGCCGCAAGCCCGAGGACTGGCGCGCCGACTGGGAAGCCAACTACAACATCGCACCGACACAGCGGATCCCCATGCTCATCGACTCCGCGAAAACCGGCGAGCTCCGCTTCGAGCAGGCGCACTGGTCCCTCGTGCCGGCATGGAGCGACACCCTCAAGCTCAAGTACCCGACGTTCAACGCCCGCGCCGAGACGCTGACCAGCAAGAGCACCTGGCGTAAGCCGCTGCAGACCCAACGAGCGATCATCCTCGCTCGCGGATTCTACGAGTGGACGGGGGAGAAGGGCTCCAAGCAGCCCTGGTTCATCCACGACCCGCACAGCGAGCTCCTCGGCCTCGCCGGTCTCTACTCCTGGTGGCCCGACCGCACCAAGCCTGACGACGACCCCGACCGCTGGGTGCTCACCGCGACCATCGTCACATCGGATGCCGTGCAGACCCTCGCTGGCATCCACGATCGCAACCCCGTCATCCTCCCCGAGCACATGTGGCTGCACTGGCTCGATCCGTCCCTCGTCGGCGACCAGGGCCTCGTCGACGAGGCCGTGCACGCCGGCGTCGCCGAGGCATCCGGCCTCGAGTTCGACGCCGTCGCCCCGTTCGGCATCCGTGCCAACGGTCCCGAGCTCCTCGAGCCCCTGCCGCAGTAAGCCCCATGACATCCGCACCGACCTACTGGCACGGCGGCTGCCCAGGACTCGAGATCGGCACTCGACTGCTCAGCCCACGCGACGCCGCGGCCGCCGGCCTGCGGATCCCGTACACACCCCGAGAGCGCCCCGAGCTCGGCATCGTCTCACGCACCGACCGCGTCTACTTCTCCACCAACCAGGACTTCGCCCGCGCCTTCGCATTCCAGACCGAGATCACCACACCCTCCGGCACGCTCACATCCCGCGGCACCCTCTACGCCGTCGCCCCCACCGGCCCGGTCGACGAAGATCCCGACTTCGCCGGCCACAACGTCTCCTGGCGCGCGCCCGGCGCCATCATCACCGAGATCGTCGAGACCAACGTCCTCATGCGCACCCGAGACGCCACCCGCGCCATCGGCAGCTACGCCAGCTGGGACGACGGCAGGCCGATGTACCTCGAGGACGGCCGACTCTGCGTCACCTGGCAGATGGAGAGCCACGGCATCACCCAGGCCACCGTCGACGAGATCGTGCGCCCGTGGACTCCCGTCGAAACCGCACTCGAGCGCATCCACGCGGCCACCACCCGCAACCGCCACACCCGCTGACGCGGGGGAGCAGCCGACCGCGATCCGAGGCGTCGGCCGAGCGCAGCGAGCCGGCGCCGGGCCCTGCCACGACAAACAGCACCCACGACCGCGGCCGGCTCGCCGGCTGCCCGAGGCCAGCGGCGCAGCCGCTTGCCCTCCCGGAAAG
>NZ_JAGMTU010000014.1 GCF_023703415.1 Microbacterium sp. USTB-Y
AGGAGCATCCGATCCTTGAGAACTCAACAGCGTGCACTTGTCAAATGCCAATTTATTCCTCGTCCAGTCTTCGGGCTGGTTGAGAAATTCCTTTGGATCAAAGACCAACTCTTTTTGGGTTGGCATTCGGATGAAGTCAGCAATGATGTCATCTCTTTGGTCAGTTTCAAACTCGCGGCGTTCCGGTTTTCCCCGGTTCGTTTGCTTTTCTTTTTTACGGAGAGTTTGATCCTGGCTCAGGATGAACGCTGGCGGCGTGCTTAACACATGCAAGTCGAACGATGAACCAGGTGCTTGCACTTGGGGATTAGTGGCGAACGGGTGAGTAACACGTGAGCAACCTGCCCCTCACTCTGGGATAAGCGCTGGAAACGGCGTCTAATACTGGATACGAGGCACAACCGCATGGTTAGTGTCTGGAAAGATATTTTGGTGGGGGATGGGCTCGCGGCCTATCAGCTTGTTGGTGAGGTAATGGCTCACCAAGGCGTCGACGGGTAGCCGGCCTGAGAGGGTGACCGGCCACACTGGGACTGAGACACGGCCCAGACTCCTACGGGAGGCAGCAGTGGGGAATATTGCACAATGGGCGGAAGCCTGATGCAGCAACGCCGCGTGAGGGATGACGGCCTTCGGGTTGTAAACCTCTTTTAGCAGGGAAGAAGCGAAAGTGACGGTACCTGCAGAAAAAGCACCGGCTAACTACGTGCCAGCAGCCGCGGTAATACGTAGGGTGCAAGCGTTATCCGGAATTATTGGGCGTAAAGAGCTCGTAGGCGGTTTGTCGCGTCTGCTGTGAAATCCCGAGGCTCAACCTCGGGCCTGCAGTGGGTACGGGCAGACTAGAGTGCGGTAGGGGAGATTGGAATTCCTGGTGTAGCGGTGGAATGCGCAGATATCAGGAGGAACACCGATGGCGAAGGCAGATCTCTGGGCCGTAACTGACGCTGAGGAGCGAAAGGGTGGGGAGCAAACAGGCTTAGATACCCTGGTAGTCCACCCCGTAAACGTTGGGAACTAGTTGTGGGGTCCTTTCCACGGATTCCGTGACGCAGCTAACGCATTAAGTTCCCCGCCTGGGGAGTACGGCCGCAAGGCTAAAACTCAAAGGAATTGACGGGGACCCGCACAAGCGGCGGAGCATGCGGATTAATTCGATGCAACGCGAAGAACCTTACCAAGGCTTGACATACACGAGAACGGGCCAGAAATGGTCAACTCTTTGGACACTCGTGAACAGGTGGTGCATGGTTGTCGTCAGCTCGTGTCGTGAGATGTTGGGTTAAGTCCCGCAACGAGCGCAACCCTCGTTCTATGTTGCCAGCACGTAATGGTGGGAACTCATGGGATACTGCCGGGGTCAACTCGGAGGAAGGTGGGGATGACGTCAAATCATCATGCCCCTTATGTCTTGGGCTTCACGCATGCTACAATGGCCGGTACAAAGGGCTGCAATACCGTGAGGTGGAGCGAATCCCAAAAAGCCGGTCCCAGTTCGGATTGAGGTCTGCAACTCGACCTCATGAAGTCGGAGTCGCTAGTAATCGCAGATCAGCAACGCTGCGGTGAATACGTTCCCGGGTCTTGTACACACCGCCCGTCAAGTCATGAAAGTCGGTAACACCTGAAGCCGGTGGCCTAACCCTTGTGGAGGGAGCCGTCGAAGGTGGGATCGGTAATTAGGACTAAGTCGTAACAAGGTAGCCGTACCGGAAGGTGCGGCTGGATCACCTCCTTTCTAAGGAGCATCTGGAGGCTTCGGCCTTCCAGGCGCCAGATCAGCACCGAATGTGTGCTGCTGGTTAGCTCATGGGTGGAACATTTGACATGGCTCTTGTTGAGTCTTCTGGTTTTAGTACGCCGCTTGCGGTGGGAACGGACTGGGGGATGAGACGGGGGCCTGCACGCTGTTGGGTCCTGAGGGACCGGGTGTGGGAACACATGCGGTACTTCTGGCCTTCATGCCTTTCACTGCGGTGAGGGGGTGGGGGACCGCCCGTACTTTGAGAACTACACAGTGGACGCGAGCATCTTCGAGACGATTTCGGTCGTCTCGTTTTGATGATCTTAAAGATCATTAGTCAATTTCGAACCGGGCCCTTTTCGGAGGGTTTGGTACCGATTCTTGATGAACTCATGTGATTTCAAGTCTTTAAGAGCAAACGGTGGATGCCTTGGCATCTGGAGCCGAAGAAGGACGTAGCAATCTGCGATAAGCCTCGGGGAACTGATAAGCGAGTTTTGATCCGAGGGTGTCCGAATGGGGAAACCCCGCTGGGCGGCGTGCCGACCTAGTGACTCCCGCCTGAATATATAGGGCGGGTAGAGGGAACGTGGGGAAGTGAAACATCTCAGTACCCACAGGAAGAGAAAACAACATGTGATTCCGTGAGTAGTGGCGAGCGAAAGCGGATGAGGCTAAACCGGGTGTGTGTGATAGCCGGCAGGCGTTGCATGCTCGGGGTTGTGGGACTTTTCTGATTGTTCTGCCGAACTTTCAGCGTTACAAGCAGGTATAGACGAACGGTTTTGAATGGCCGGTCATAGAGGGTGCGAACCCCGTAGTCGAAATGCCTGGCTTGGCGTGAAGAGTATCCCAAGTAGCACGGGGCCCGAGAAATCCCGTGTGAATCTGTCAGGACCACCTGATAAGCCTAAATACTCCCAGATGACCGATAGCGGACAAGTACCGTGAGGGAAAGGTGAAAAGTACCCCGGGAGGGGAGTGAAATAGTACCTGAAACCGTTTGCTTACTAACCGTTGGAGCCTCCTTAGTAGGGGTGACAGCGTGCCTTTTGAAGAATGAGCCTGCGAGTTAGTGATACGTGGCGAGGTTAACCCGTGTGGGGTAGCCGTAGCGAAAGCGAGTCTGAATAGGGCGATTCAGTCGCGTGTCCTAGACCCGAAGCGAAGTGATCTATCCATGGCCAGGCTGAAGCGACGGTAAGACGTCGTGGAGGGCCGAACCCACTTAGGTTGAAAACTGAGGGGATGAGCTGTGGATAGGGGTGAAAGGCCAATCAAACTTCGTGATAGCTGGTTCTCTCCGAAATGCATTTAGGTGCAGCGTTGCGTGTTTCTTGCCGGAGGTAGAGCTACTGGATGGCCGATGGGCCCTACAAGGTTACTGACGTCAGCCAAACTCCGAATGCCGGTAAGTGAGAGCGCAGCAGTGAGACTGTGGGGGATAAGCTTCATAGTCGAGAGGGAAACAACCCAGACCACCAACTAAGGTCCCTAAGCGCGTGCTAAGTGGGAAAGGATGTGGAGTTGCTGTGACAACCAGGAGGTTGGCTTAGAAGCAGCCACCCTTGAAAGAGTGCGTAATAGCTCACTGGTCAAGTGATTCCGCGCCGACAATGTAACGGGGCTCAAGCACGCCACCGAAGTTGTGGCATTGACATTTATGGTAGGCCTTCGTGGTCCAGCCGTGTTGATGGGTAGGAGAGCGTCGTGTGGCGAGTGAAGCGGCGGAGTGATCCAGCCGTGGACGCTACACGAGTGAGAATGCAGGCATGAGTAGCGAAAGACGTGTGAGAAACACGTCCTCCGGAAGACCAAGGGTTCCAGGGTCAAGCTAATCTTCCCTGGGTAAGTCGGGACCTAAGGCGAGGCCGACAGGCGTAGTCGATGGACAACGGGTTGATATTCCCGTACCGGCGAAGAACCGCCCACATGAAATCAGGAGTGCTAAGCATCCCAAGACGCGTGGATCCCTTCGGGGACGATCGTGAGGCGGCATGCGACCCCATCTGGTGGAGTGAGCGTATTAACAGGTGTGACGCAGGAAGGTAGCCCAAGCCAGGCGATGGTTGTCCTGGTGCAAGTGCGTAGGCCGAGAGATAGGCAAATCCGTCTCTCATACAGGCTGAGACACGATGCGGATAAAAAGTGGGTGATCCTATGCTGCCGAGAAAAGCATCGACGCGAGGTTCTAGCCGCCCGTACCCCAAACCGACTCAGGTGGTCAGGTAGAGAATACCAAGGAGATCGAGAGAATCGTGGTTAAGGAACTCGGCAAAATGCCCCCGTAACTTCGGGAGAAGGGGGGCCACCCGCTTATACGGATTTACTCCGAAAAGGGCGTGGTGGCCGCAGAGACTAGTGGGTAGCGACTGTTTACTAAAAACACAGGTCCGTGCCAAGTCGCAAGACGATGTATACGGACTGACGCCTGCCCGGTGCTGGAAGGTTAAGAGGACGGGTTAGCTTCGGCGAAGCTCAGAATTTAAGCCCCAGTAAACGGCGGTGGTAACTATAACCATCCTAAGGTAGCGAAATTCCTTGTCGGGTAAGTTCCGACCTGCACGAATGGCGTAACGACTTCCCAACTGTCTCAACCGCGAACTCGGCGAAATTGCATTACGAGTAAAGATGCTCGTTACGCGCAGCAGGACGGAAAGACCCCGTGACCTTTACTACAGCTTGGTATTGGTGTTCGGTGTGGCTTGTGTAGGATAGGTGGGAGACTGTGAAGCATGGACGCCAGTTCATGTGGAGTCATTGTTGAAATACCACTCTGGTCACTCTGGATATCTAACTTCGAACCGTAATCCGGTTCAGGGACAGTGCCTGGTGGGTAGTTTAACTGGGGCGGTTGCCTCCCAAAAAGTAACGGAGGCGCCCAAAGGTTCCCTCAACCTGGTTGGCAATCAGGTGTCGAGTGTAAGTGCACAAGGGAGCTTGACTGTGAGACTGACAGGTCGAGCAGGGACGAAAGTCGGGACTAGTGATCCGGCAGTGGCTTGTGGAAGCGCTGTCGCTCAACGGATAAAAGGTACCTCGGGGATAACAGGCTGATCTTGCCCAAGAGTCCATATCGACGGCATGGTTTGGCACCTCGATGTCGGCTCGTCGCATCCTGGGGCTGGAGTAGGTCCCAAGGGTTGGGCTGTTCGCCCATTAAAGCGGTACGCGAGCTGGGTTTAGAACGTCGTGAGACAGTTCGGTCCCTATCCGCTGCGCGCGTAGGAAGTTTGAGAGGATCTGACCCTAGTACGAGAGGACCGGGTTGGACGAACCTCTGGTGTGCCAGTTGTTCCGCCAGGAGCACCGCTGGTTAGCTACGTTCGGGATGGATAACCGCTGAAAGCATCTAAGCGGGAAGCCGGCCTCAAGATGAGACTTCCATACCTTCGGGTGAGAGGCTCCCAGCCAGACTACTGGGTTGATAGGCCAGATGTGGAAGCGTGGTAACACGTGCAGCTGACTGGTACTAATAAGCCGATGACTTGATAACACACCGTTCTTGGTGCTTGCGTCCACTTTGTGGTTCTCGACGTACGGTCGAAAACCAAACAACAACACACATGCTTGTGTTTGTTTGAGACACGTCAATAGTGTTTCGGCGGCCATAGCGTGAGGGAAACGCCCGGTCACATTCCGAACCCGGAAGCTAAGCCTCACAGCGCCGATGGTACTGCAGGGGGGACCCTGTGGGAGAGTAGGACACCGCCGGACTTCCTTTAACAGAAAGGCCACCCAACGCAGGGTGGCCTTTCTGC
>NZ_JAGMTU010000015.1 GCF_023703415.1 Microbacterium sp. USTB-Y
GGTGAAGCCGATCATCCGGGAGTTGAAGCAGGCGGCGTTGAAGGGGTTCGCGCATGCGGATCACAAGCTGCACCAGTTGACGGCGAACATGGACGGGCATCTCGACGACGTGATCCGTCAGGTCCGTGGCCGCGACCACTACGACGGCAAGGTCGACGTCAGCGTCAAGAAGTTCAAGAGGAACAAGAATCACGACTCGGCCGAGTACACGAGGCAGTACGACGAGCAGATGGACACGCTGCAGAGGATGCCGCTGTCCGACTGGCTGAAGAACCGCATCGAGTACCTCGAGCAGGGTCGTACGTCGGACTCGCTCCGGGCGCAGCAGAACGCCCGTGATGACGCGCTGAAGAACGAGATCGCGCGACTCCGCGAAGCGGGCAAGTCCAGGGACGAGGCGAAGCAGCTTGCCGAGGAATGGCTCAAAGGTCAGGCGGCGCTGCACCGTCTCGACGGCATCGCGGGCGGGAACGTCACCGACATCTCACGGGTCGGCGACACGCGCATCAACTCCTCGCTGGGGTCGCAGTGGAAGAACCGTGTCGGCGACATCGATCAGGCCGTGATCGACTTCATGCACGCCAACCCCGGCGTCGACCTCGACAACACCTTCATCAATGTCGTCCTCCGATAGGTTGGGAAACATGGTTGAGATCGCTGATTTCGTTCCGCATGCGCCGGTTCCGGCGGAGATCATCGACGAGTATCGGGGGCGTGTCCCTGATGAGCTGATCGAGGTCTGGGAGACCTACGGGTACGGAACCTTCGGTGAGGGATTCCTGCGGATCATCGATCCGAAGCTCTATGAGGCCGAGGTCGGAGACTGCATCGGCAAGACGCAGGGCGATGGCATCGCGATCCCGATCATGGTGACCGGACTGGGCGACCTCATCACCTGGGAGCCGAGTCGACCCGGTGTGACGGGGATCCTCTTCCGCCGCGGTACGACGGTCGGACTGGGGACGTTGAAGTCGTTCCTCACGCTCGTCCGCCTCGACGGCGCCGAGGAGCTCTCCGATTCCCTCGATTGGGACATCTTCCCGGAGGCGGTCGCGGCGCACGGTGAGCTGCCGTATGACCAGTCGTTCATCTTCGTGCCGCTGCTGTCGCTGGGCGGGGCGGCGAAGGTCGAGAACCTGCACAAGCGGGAGACGATCGCGTCGATCCAGGTCGCCGTGGATCTGCAGGGCGTCATCGGCCACTGAGTCGAGTCGGTACATGGTTGAGATCGCTGATTTCGTTCCGCATGCGCCGGTTCCGGCGGAGATCATCGAGGAGTATCGGGGGCGGGTCCCTGATGAGCTGATCGAGATCTGGGAGACCTACGGGTACGGCACGTTCGCGCAGGGATTCCTGCGGGTGATCGATCCGAAGCTCTATGAGGCGGAGGTCGGGGACTGCATCGGAAAGACGCAGGGCGATGGCGTCGCGATCCCGATCATGGTGACCGGACTGGGCGACCTGATCACATGGGAGCCCAGCCATCCCGGCGCGGTCGGGATCCTGTACCGCCGCGGTAAGACGGTCGGACTGGGGAGCCTGGATGATTTCCTGTTCCTCGTGAGCGTCGGCGCCGCCCAGACGCTGTCCCGGACGCTCGATTGGGACATCTTCCCGGAGGCGGTCGCGGCGCACGGTGAGCTGCCGTATGACCAGTCGTTCATCTTCGTGCCGCTGCTGTCGCTGGGCGGGGCGGCGAAGGTCGAG
>NZ_JAGMTU010000016.1 GCF_023703415.1 Microbacterium sp. USTB-Y
GGCCGCGTCCGTTTGAGTGGTGGTCTTTCGCTTCGTTGCGATGATCAGCTGTCGTTAGTTTAGGCGGCGGTGATCTCGGGGAGTATCACCGCCTCGTCGATGGTGGGGGTGGTCGCGGTGAGCTCGGTCATGGAGGCTTCGGAGAAGTAGCGGCGGTCGGCGGCTTCCCATTCGTCGTGTTGCTCGACGAGGACGGAGCCGGCCAGGCGGAGCAGGGCGGCGTTGTTCGGGAACACGCCAACGACGTCGGTGCGGCGCTTGATCTCCCGATTGAGGCGTTCCAGCGGGTTCGTGGACCAGATCTGTCGCCAATGCCGGGCGGGGAACGCTTTGAACGCGAGGATGTCGTCACGGGCGTCGGTGAGCATCACGGCGGTCTTGGGGTGGACGCGCTCGATCATGCGCACGACTTCGTCGAACTGGGCATCGATGTGCTCGGCGTCGGGTTGGGCGAAGATCGTGCGGATCACGCTGGCGACCATCTCCTGCCGGCCCTTCGGGAGGGCGGTCAGGACGTTGCGCATGAAGTGGACGCGGCAGCGCTGCCAGGCGGCGCCCTGCAACACGGTCGCTGCGGCCTTCTTCAGTCCGGCGTGGGCGTCGGAGATCACCAGCTTCACCCCGCCCAGACCTCGTGTCTTCAACGAGCGCAGGAACTGCTTCCAGAACTCCTCGGTCTCGCTGTCTCCGACATCGAAGCCCAGCACGACCCGCCGCCCGTCAGCGGCGACGCCGATCGCGACGACGACCGCCTGGGACACGACACGGTGGTCGATGCGGACCTTGCAGTAGGTCGCGTCGAGGAACACGTAGGGGTAGGCGATGTCAGACAGCGAGCGGTCGCGGAACGATGCGACCTCGGCGTCGAGCCCTTGGCAGATGCGGGACACCTCGGACTTCGAGATGCCAGTGTCAGCGCCGAGCGCTTTGACGAGGTCATCGACCTTCCGGGTTGAGACGCCGTGGAGGTAGGCCTCCATCACGACCGCGAACAAGGCTTGGTCGACCCGGCGGCGCCGCTCCAGCAGCGACGGGAAGAACGACCCCTGCCGCAACTTCGGGATCCGCAACTCCAGATCCCCAGCCGTGGTCGACAGCACCCGCGGCCGGGAACCGTTGCGGGTAGTCGTGCGCTCGCTCGTGCGCTCGTAGGGGGCGGCGCCGATGAATGCGGCTGTCTCCGCGTCGATCAGCTCCTGGTAGAGCCGCTCGGTCGCGGCTCGGATGCGGTCGGTGGTGCCGGTGAGCTTCAGTTCCCCGAGCAGCTCGAGGAGGGCAGACTGGTCAAGAGCCATCGTGCGGTGTCGTCTTTCTGTGTGAGTTCTTGGTCGTTCTCACTGACCATCGCACGATGGCTCACCCCGTCGCGGTCACGACGCCGCGGGCCCGAAAGACCACCACCCCGCGGGACTCCAGG
>NZ_JAGMTU010000017.1 GCF_023703415.1 Microbacterium sp. USTB-Y
TCCAGATCCACGACCAGCCGCACCCCGGAACCGAGATAGATCGCCTCCGCGACCACCCCCGCCGCCGACCGCGACCCCGCCTCCGTCGACGGGCCGGCACCGACGAGCATCTTCTCCGGACGCAGAGAATGATGCCCCGCCCGGCCGAGGACGACCTCGCTGGTCACGTCATCGAACAGGTTCGAGGTCCCCACGAAATCCGCCACGAACCGGGACACCGGCCTCTCGTACAACTCGAACGGGGTACCCAACTGCTCGATCCGTCCCGCGCTGAACACCGCGATCCGATCCGACAGCGTCAGCGCCTCCTCCTGATCGTGGGTCACGAAGATGAACGTGATCCCCAGATCACGCTGGATCTGCTTCAACTCGACCTGCATCTGCTCCCGCAGCTTCAGATCCAACGCCCCCAACGGCTCGTCCAGCAGCAGCACCTTCGGCTCCACGACCGTGGCACGCGCCAGCGCGACCCGCTGCCGCTGCCCCCCGGAGAGCTGGCTGGGCCTGCGATCGGCGACATGCTCCAGACGCACACTCGCCAGCGCCCTCCGCGCACGCTCCCGCCGTTCCTTCGCACGGACACCCCGCACCCGCAACCCGTACGCCACGTTGTCCAGCACGCTCATATGCGGGAACAACGCGTAATCCTGGAACACCGTGTTCACATCCCGATCGAACGGCGCCCTCGTCGTCACATCCTCCCCGAACAACTCCACCGTGCCGGCCGTGGGCTGCTCGAACCCCGCGATCAACCGCAACACGGTCGTCTTCCCCGACCCCGAAGGACCCAGCATCGAGAAGAACTCCCCCTCCGCGATCTCCAGATCCACACCATCCACAGCAGTCACAGACCCGAACGCACGCGTGAGTCCGGTCAATCTGATCGC
>NZ_JAGMTU010000018.1 GCF_023703415.1 Microbacterium sp. USTB-Y
ACGTCGTCGAGATGCCCGTCCATGTTCGCCGTCAACTGGTGCAGCTTGTGATCCGCATGCGCGAACCCCTTCAACGCCGCCTGCTTCAACTCCCGGATGATCGGCTTCACCGAACTCATCAGTCATCACCCCCGAAATCCAACGCCGAGAACTCCGCGAAGAACGTCGACGTGATCGACTGAATATCCGCCCCATGCACCTTCATCTCCGCCTGCGCATCCTCCAACGCCTGCAGATCCGCGAAGAACTCATCCGAATCCCCCACCGACGCCTCCACCATCGGCGCATCCAGCACCGCATCGATCACCGCCGGCAACTGCTCCGCCAACGGCTCGATCGCCATCGGAGCCAACTGATTCATCAACTGCTCCACCACGATGTCCACCGCCGCGTTCAACAGCTTCTTCTTGATCAACAACATCGGCCCCGCCCCCAGAGCCGTCACCGGATTCGTCAACATCGCCACCAACGTCACCAACGTCGACGTCACATCCACGATCACCTTGACCTTCAACCCCGTGATCGCCGCCGCACCGAGATCCATCGCCGTCGCCGCCGGCGGCATGATATCGATCAGCTTCTGCAGATTCTGCGACCGATTCGCATTCCACGCACTCAACGTCGCCGGACCCGTCTGCCCCCGCATCGCCCCCGCGATATCCCCATTGACCTTCCGATCAACCGACTGGATCACCGACTCCAGATCCGACCCCAGATTCCGCACCAGAGTCGCACCCTTACTGACCTCATCCTCATCGATATCAGGCCAATCAAAACCCAGCTTCTCCATCACCCAGACAAGCTCATTCGGCAACATCATTCCCACGACAGCAC
>NZ_JAGMTU010000019.1 GCF_023703415.1 Microbacterium sp. USTB-Y
CCACGCAGCACGTCCGACAGCAGCCAGTCGTTCACCGTGATCGGGACCCCGTCCGTGCTCTGATACCCGAGCATGAACGTGCGACACCCCTCCCGCGCGACCCGCTCGAACGGCGGCAGGAACCACGACCGGAGCTTGCGGCGTGAGATATCCGCCTCCGACGCGTCCCGCCCGCCCTGCGTCTCCGAATACCCCGCGAAATGCTTCGCCGTCGCCAGCACCGCCGTCGGATCCGACAGCCCCTTCCCCTGATACCCGCGGACCATCGCGCTCGCGAGTTCCCCGATCAGGAACGGGTCCTCCCCGAACGTCTCACTGACCCGCCCCCACCGCAGATCCCGGGCGATGCACAACACCGGCGAGAACGTCCAATGCACCCCCGTCGCCGACACCTCCTCCGCCGTCGCCCGCGCCACCCGCTCCACCAGCACCGGATCCCACGACGCGGCCATCCCCAACTGGGTCGGATAGATCGTCGCCCCGGGCCAGAACGAATGCCCGTGAATGCAGTCCTCCCCGACCAGCAACGGGATCCCCCACCGCGTCAGCGCCGTCAACCGGTTCGCCTCCACGATCCGCTCCGGCGACGTATGCAACACCGACCCCACATGACGACGCAGCACATGATCAGCCAGATCATCCCGCGCATCCAACTGCAGCATCTGACCCACCTTCTCCTCCACCGACAACCGACC
>NZ_JAGMTU010000020.1 GCF_023703415.1 Microbacterium sp. USTB-Y
GGTCGCGGCGCACGGTGAGCTGCCGTATGACCAGTCGTTCATCTTCGTGCCGCTGCTGTCGCTGGGCGGGGCGGCGAAGGTCGAGAACCTGCACAAGCGGGAGACGATCGCATCGATCCAGGTCGCGGTGGAGCTGCAGGGCATCGTCGGCCACTGAGCGCCGGTGCGAAACGCCCCCTCGGCGAGCCCGATGGGCTCGCCGAGGGGGCGTTTCGACGTGGCATGGGTAGTTCTCCCCATCGCAGCCGTTCCTCCCGCCCCCGTAGAGTCCTTCTCGGGAGGTCGTGCTGTCGTGGGAATGATGTTGCCGAATGAGCTTGTCTGGGTGATGGAGAAGCTGGGTTTTGATTGGCCTGATATCGATGAGGATGAGGTCAGTAAGGGTGCGACTCTGG